>NVWV01000002.1 GCA_002746305.1 Bacteroidota bacterium
AATAGCAATCGGTTCAGAGGTAAGAGCAGGAGAGCTATTACAATGAGACTTTGATAAGTCAATTTCAGCATAGGTGAAAAATCGTTGATTAGCAGCTCCAGTATTGATATTACTATTTCTACAGCATTGTCCTGTTCTAAGTCTTACCTTACCACAACTTACCATATTAGAATAGGGTATGACCTTGAAATCAATGATTACTTTGTAAACATGTTGTTCGATACCTTCCGCTCCATTAACACGAGTGTTTTGAGGCACGCATTCACCTCCAGCGGATGCACATACGGGAGTAATCTCTTTAATACTAGATAGTGTAGGCGTTACGGATCTACTACTTCCACCTGAAGAACATTCAATCCAAGTAGTTGGTGTTGAAAACGAAACCCCAGCACACCAACGGTAGTAGGTGATGGTAAATTCAAATTTAAGTGAATCGATACACTTGTATGTGATATCAGCACCCATTACGTGTGTGGCCTCAACTTTTTGAGAACTAAACATAAAAGGAACAATAAACATAAGAGCTAAAAGGCTCTTTTTAAACAATTCAAACATACTATGATATTTACTTCTTGTATTATTCCTTTTGGGTGCTATGAAGCTCAGTTTTTTTTGTGTTTCACCTATAATTTTAGGTGTGGTTAATGGATCATTCATGGTTTATAAAGTCTAGTAATTTATTCTACCCAATAGATACCTAAAGATAGTTTGATGTTGCACTGGGTGAAAAAAAAATCTAACTTAGGGATTACATATAGGGTCTAATTATTCTGATACTATAGAGAAATAATAGTATCTAATATATTGATATTTAGTATATTATGATTGCGAGCAAGTTAAAAATAAAAAGGAGGTAATTTCTTGTAAATATTTCGTAAATAGATGTTTTTGTAAACATTCTGTATCTGATTTCTACAGTGAATCTGAGATATTAATCAGGAAAATACCAGATAAAGTTGCTTGGTAATCGATGATTTTTGTCTCCAAATACAAAAAATATTTTAAGGACTTATGACGTTAATTTTATTTAGTTAAAGTGGAATTAAAAACAGAATTTTTTAAAATTAATTAATTGATTTTTTTGTTATTGTATAAAATGTTGAACTCTTTTGAGAAAGACGTGATTCATGTTACTAAAGAGTTGATTTTTATCGGAATATTTGCACAATGAAAATTAGTATGGCCCTCTATTTAATTACTGCATTATTTTGTACAAGTTTTTCATTTGAAGAACCTTCACTTACAATAGATCCTGAGATATATACCAAAACAGTAGATGTCCAAAAAACGTGTGACAAGATTCTCTTTGATGAGACTTTAAAAGCCTATAATCAGTTTTATAATCACTCATGCAAACATGTTAAACTAAGGATGGGAGAGGTCTCTAAAATTCAACAAAAGATTGTAACAGGAAATGAAATAGGAAGTCTCGAAATTGTCTACAACGAGACAATTAAATTGGAGAATAAGTCTATAGCATTAACTTCTGAAATAGTTGAACTTCGATTCTATAAAAGAAGAAAATCTTCCTATGATAGGGTTCTACCTTCCGAAATTGCTAAAAACTCAAGACGGGCTTCTTTAGTTGAAAAGCATAAAAAAAACATTCGAGAAAAGAGTGAGAAACTAATCAGTTTCTTAACTAAAAAGTACTAGCAGATCTGTTTAGTCTATCAGCTATAGCCCTACCTATTCCTTCTTGTTTTATATGCTCTACAATGATGCAATCGGAATCGTCTTGATCCGCAATTCGCATAAGGGAGAATAAATTATTTGCAATCTCTGACAAATTGTACTCGTTTGATAATAAGTAGCTTTTACAATTTACACGCTTGTTCTCAAAAAGAAGTGCACAGCATTTTTTGTGGGGATACTTTTCTAAAAAGGTTTTAATACTGGATACCAGATGAAGTGGTTTAGTGGTACTGTAGTGCTTACTTAGTTGTCCTGGAGATTGAAGCTCATTGGAAGAAGCTAATTGTACGGATAAATCAGTTTCTTTGGTAATTTGTTCTTGACTTATTCCACCTTCTCTGAGAATAACAACTAAGCCATTCTCAATTGCTACAATAGTGCTTTCTAGACCAATTTGACAGGTTCCTCCATCCAATATATATGGAATTTCACTTCCTAGTCCTTGTTCTACATGCTCCGCAGTTGTAGGGCTTACAGTGTTAGAAATATTTGCACTTGGTGCAGCCAAAGGGAAGTCTAAGGTATTTAATAAATCAAGTGTTAAAGTATGATTGGGTACGCGAAGGACTACATGTGTAGATCCTGCTGTTATTAGGTCAGGCACTAATTTACTTTTTGGAAGCAAAATACTGAGAGGTCCCGGCCAAAATGACTTTGCTAGCTTCTCTGCTTCTTTTGGGAATTGGAGGACGTATTTTCGAGCACTTTCTATATTGGGTAGATGCAGAATCAAAGGGTTAAAATGAGGCCTGTTTTTTACCTTATATATATTAGATATTGCTTCTGGGTCTAATGCATTGCCAGCTAGTCCATAAACGGTCTCCGTAGGTATTGCAACCAATTGACCACTATTCAATAAAGTTGAGGCTTTGGTTATATCCGTACCTATCACTTTTTGTCCCTTTTCAGGCCAAATTTATCAATTTTATTGTATAGGTGACTTCTTTGAATATCTATTTCCGCTGCGGTCTTAGCTACATTCCAATTGTTCTTTTTTAGCTTAGCATCAATAAACATTTTCTCTGCATAGTCTTTAAACTCTTGGAAACGAGAAAACTCATTGATAGCATCAATAGTTCCAGGTTTTTTCTTGCCATTATTTGCATAAAGTTGAACTTCCTCTTCTGTGATTTTCTGATCACATAGTATAATAAGACGTTCTACTATATTTCGGAGCTCACGGATATTACCACTCCAATAAATGTTTTTAAGAGCATCCATTGCACCTGCAGTAAACTGCTTTTTATTAATGCCATTATCCTCACAGATTTCCTCCATAAATTTCTCGGCAAGTGTTGGGATATCAGATACACGCTCATTAAGCGTAGGGACATGTATAACGATGACAGAGATACGGTGGTAAAGATCCTCTCTGAAGTTTCCATCAGCAATCTCTTGCATCAAGTCTTTATTAGTAGCAGCAATAATTCTAACATCAACAGGAATGTCTTTTTCCCCACCAACACGAGTTATTTTATTTTCTTGAAGAGCTCTAAGTACTTTAGCTTGAGCAGATAGACTCATATCACCTATTTCATCTAAGAATAAAGTACCACTACTGGCTTTTTCAAATTTTCCGAGCTTTTGTTTTACCGCAGATGTAAATGATCCTTTCTCGTGACCAAAAAGCTCACTTTCAATCAGTTCTCCCGGAATTGCTGCACAATTTACTTCAATTAGAGGCTTGTCAGCTCTATTACTCTTTTCGTGTATCCATCTAGCTACTAATTCTTTACCGGTTCCATTCTCGCCGGTTATCATAACTCTAGCATCTGTGGGAGCGACCTTTTCAATAGTCTTTTTTATCTTCTTGATGCTTGGAGAATCGCCAACCATCTCACGCGTTTTTGTGATTTTTCTTTTTAAAACCTTGGTTTGAATAACTAAATTATTCTTATCGACAGCATTTCTAACCGTGATAAGAAGTTTATTTAAATCAGGTGGTTTACTAATAAAATCAAACGCTCCTTTTTTAGTGGCTTCCACTGCAGTTTCCATTGTGCCGTGACCAGAAATCATAATGAAAGGAAGTTCAGGAGCTATTTCTTTTGCCTTTTCTAGCAACTCTAGACCATCTAGTTTTGGCATTTTGATATCAGCCAATACAGCATCGTAGTTGAACTTTTTTATGAGGGATAAAGCTTTCTCACCATCTTCAGCTTCTTCTATTTCATATCCTTCATAATCTAAGATTTCTCTAAGGGTCTCTCTGATACTTTTTTCGTCATCTACTATTAGTATTCTTGCCATACTGTGGTCTAGTTAAATTTTCTTCTCGTTAGTTATATTAAAAATGCAAAACTATAAGCCGGGTTCTGTCTCTTCACCAAGGTGAATGAGCTTATCATTTATCTATGCAACCTACCCTCTATAGTTTCTAGCCGAGACTAGAATTGGACGAGCTGCCCTCAACCTATAGTTTACTTGGTTTTACAACGTGCAAGGTTTGTACCAAACGAATGTTACCATCCGAGCGTGTGAGCTCTTACCTCACTTTTTCACCCTGGCTCTCAAAAAAATGAGAGTGGTTATTTTCTGTTACCCTTTCTGTTACCTTGGTATTCCTACCTAAGCACCCTCTGTTTCTAGAGGTACACTGCCCTATGTTGCCCGGACTTTCCTCCCTCCGCCTAAGCGAACAGCGATAAGCCATTTTGCGATACAAATGTATAGTATTTTAAACGCTTTTGACCAATGCGGTTTATTCACGTGATATGAACACGTATTGTTACTACTTTAGTTATGGTTTAACTCAATGAATACGGGGAAGTGGTCACTGTAGCCTCCTAGATATTTATTGCCTCCATATGTTCTTAATGGGAAACCTTCATATTTACCAGTTTGAATCATCCAATCCTCTGCCTTTATTGCTGCAGAATTTGTAATAAAGTGAAGGCCAGAGGTATCTGTAATAAGAGATTTTGAAATCATTATTTGGTCAAGCATATCCCAATAACTGCGATATCTATAACTTCCATAATCTTGATCCTCCAGTTCACAAAAGGCATTGAATAATTGGTCTTTCTTAACCGTATTTTGATTGCAACTTACCGCTAATGTTTCTGATATACTTTTGTTACTGGGCTCATCATTGAAATCTCCCATTACAATGATTTTTGCACTAGTGTTTTTATGTTGTATTTCTTGGATGATTTTCGTTAATGTATTTGCAGCTATGATTCGTTTAGGTTCAGATTTTTTTCTCCCTTCCCCTCTACTAGGCCAATGATTTATTAAAAAGTGAAGAGTTTCTCCTGATGTAGTATTTCCAATTACATATAGTATATCTCTTGTTTTATCCTTGTAGTCAGATAAGTTAGGTTGATAGGCTTTTACCTCGGATACTGAAAAGATTGATTGGTTATACAAGAATGCGACGTCTATTCCTCTTTCGTCAGGTGATTCAATATGAGCAATGCCATAATTCTCATCTACTATTTGTGAATTATGTACAAGGTCTTCAAGAACAGTTCTGTTTTCCACTTCACATACTCCTAAAAAAGTAGGAGCGTTGTCATTGGCTAATTCACTAATGACTTTGGCTAAATTGCTTAATTTGGTTTCATATTTTTGGCTATCCCATTTGCGGTCGCTCGTTGGGGTGAATTCTTCATCGTAATTTTTAGGATTATTTAAGGTGTCAAAGAGGTTCTCTACATTGTAAAAAGCAACGGTTATACCATATTGCTCTTGCTTATTACAAGCGAAAAGAAATAGGAAAAGTCCAAATAATACCAATTTTTTCATGACGTTCAAAGGTATCTTAATTCAGAAAGTGTATACCAATTAAAGTATTCCACATATAAAGTGGGAATATGTTTTTTGTGTTATCAGAAATAATGACGTATGAACAACCGTTTTTTGCAGGATAGTTTTAAAATGACACTAATTAAATCAATTTCAGGTATTAGGGGAACGATAGGTGGTAGAGAGGATGAATCACTTACACCTATTGATGTAGTAAAGTATATAACTGCATTTGCAGATGTAATAATTACTAGTGAAAATAAGAAAGTAGTGGTGGGTCGAGATGCTCGTCTTTCTGGTGCCATGATTAACCAGTTGGTTTGTGGAACCTTAGTAAGTAAAGGTATAGAGGTTATTGATCTTGATTTGTCTACAACACCAACAGTTGAAATGGCCGTTGTTAATGAGCAAGCTGCTGGAGGAATAATTTTGACAGCGAGTCATAATCCAAAGCAATGGAATGCTTTGAAACTCCTTAATTCTGACGGAGAATTTATATCTGCTGAACAAGGTGCTGATATAATTGATAGAGTACAATCTTCAAATTTCGAGTATAATGAGATAGACAATATTGGTAGCTATCAGCTTAAAGATGGTTATATGGAATGGCATATTGATGAGATATTGAAATTGGATATGGTAGATATAGATGCCATTAAGAAGAAGAATTTCACAATAGTTGTAGATGCGGTAAATTCAACTGGAGGTATTGCGGTGCCAATGCTACTTAAAAAATTAGGAGTTCTAAAGACGATTGAATTATACTGTGAACCTACTGGATTATTTCCGCACAATCCTGAACCTCTTCCTGAGAACTTAAAAGATTTGTCAGAAATGGTTCTTAAGGAGAAGGCTGATTTAGGAATTACCGTTGATCCTGATGTAGATAGATTGGCATTTGTCAGTGAAAATGGTGATATGTTTGGTGAAGAATACACTCTGGTAGCAGTTTCTGATTATGTTTTAAGCAATAAAAAAGGAAATACAGTCTCCAATTTAAGTAGTACACGAGCATTGAAAGTGGTAACGGAGAAGCACGGAGCATCATATGCTTCGAGTGCAGTAGGAGAGGTGAATGTAGTGAAAATGATGAAGGAGACCAAAGCTATAATCGGTGGCGAAGGTAATGGCGGAATAATACTGCCAGAGCTTCATTATGGCCGCGATGCATTGGTTGGAATAGCCTTATTTCTAAGTCACCTTGCTAAATGTGGTAAACCAATGAGTCACCTAAAAGCTAGTTACCCTACATTTATTATCAGTAAAAATAAGATTGAACTTACTCCAGAGATTGACGTGGATAGTATCTTAGATCAGCTTAAGGAAAAATACAAGAAGCAACCTATTAATACCATTGATGGAGTTAAAATTGAATTTGATGAGGAGTGGGTCCATTTACGTAAGTCAAATACAGAACCGATTATCAGAATTTATGCCGAAGCAAGTACTATGCGGGTGGCTGATAGTCTTGCCAATAAGATTAAATCGGATATTAAAGAGATGATTTCTTAGCGTTCAGGTAACGAATTGTCTTTAGAAGTCTTGGGCCATACCAAGAGAATAATTCTCCGTCTACCAAGCTGATTTTAGCCTCTGGAAGTGTTTTTTGTAACTCTTGCATATGTTCATCCTTAAATGGATAGGGTTCTGATGATAATAGAACTTCCATTGGATTTAGGGTTGCTATCTGTTCGTTTGTTAATTCTGGATATCGCGAGTCTTCTTGTTCAATGGAATTCAAGTATCCACAATGGTGCAAGACGTCTTGGATAAAGGTATCCCTACCAGCTGCCATATATGGTTTCCTCCATATTAGGTAGAGTACAGAAATAGTAGTGTTTGATTGTAATACATTTTTGAAACCAATAGAAATTTGATTGATAAGTTTCTGAGCGGTATCTTGTCTGTTGACCAAATCTCCAATAGAAGATATCATGTTATTAGAGTCTGAGATTGTATGAATATCACTAAGCCAAACGTTACAAGTCTTTCTTAATTCTTCAATTTGTTCTTTTTGATTTTCTTCTTTATTTCCGATTATTAAATCAGGGTTTAAGCGTTTAATTTTATCAAGTTGTAATTTTTTAGTTCCACCAATTTTAGTAGATTTTGCATATTTATCAGAAGGATGAACACAAAATATAGTTTGTCCAATGGGTAATATGTCCAGATAATATAGCAGTTCTGTTTGCGATGGGACCAGTGATATTATTCGCGTAGGAGTTACCGTTAACGTAATCTTATGTCCTGTTTGGTCTATATAATCCATTATAGGTTCTTAGTGTCCACTCTACAATTAGGTAGGACTACCATTCATTTGTAGACTATAGCACAGCATAAATATCATTGATTTTTTCCGAGTCTATTAAAGAACGTTTTTCATCGCTCCACTTAATTAGTCGAATTTCACTTTCGGCAAGTTCTAGGCCAGTAATGTCACCATCTGAAAATGAACAACATCCTGAGTTAAAGTAACAGGGTTTATCATCCGTAACAAGAGTACCTATTGCAGTTGTCTTCGTTCTGAGATGAGCTATTTTTTCCTTAATCCTTTTAATTTCCCTGACATTAGAAACATCATTGTGATCAAGGTCTTTCAATTGTCTTACAAGTACGTCAAGATGGTTCTTGCTAAGAAAGACGGGCTGGTGTGTATGCCCGCAAATAACAATTTGTTTATTTATTCGTTTGGCCCAAGTATGCATTGCTATGTCGTGTTTATCCTTAAGCATTTTACTTTTGGAAGGTGTAGATAAAGGTATTTTAAACCATCGTTGTATATTTCTCCATATAACTCTTACAAACCATTTGCTAATTCCCGCAAATTGTTCACTTGTACTACTTCCTTGATGCCCATGAACTAAAAGGATATTTCCAATTAAATCCTTGTTATCATCCTTAACATTGAACCTAATAGCTTCATGAGTAGCAATGTTTTTAAAGAAGGGAGATAAGTATTGGCTGACTTTATTGAGGTGATTCCAAGCATCATCATGGTTTCCCCAGACTTTTATTAGTTTATTCCTTTGATGAAATTTGTTTTCAACTTCTAAGACGTCCTTGTATTTAGAGATTACACTTTTAAGAGTGTTTTCCCAAAATTCCTCTGCATCTCCTAGAATAATTAAACCATAATCATGCTCCAAGTAGTGGGATAGTGCAGTTAGGTAGTTTTGCTTACATGGAGCAAAATCATCAGCTCCGTCACCTATACCCCTGTGATGATCACTAAATACAATCCATCTATCGGTACCTAAGTTCAAATCAAGCTGATAGCCAGTAGAATTAAGCTTGGTAAGACTTTTATGTATTCTATCTACGGATGCCAATAGTGAAATTTACAATTGTCCGAAAATACAAAAAGCCCTCCGACAAAAGACGGAAGGCTCTAAATATTGTTATAAATAAGTGGTTTATTCTTCTTCTCCAGAAGCAACTGCCACTGCTTTCTTCTCCTCAGCTTTAGGAGCAACTTCTTTCTTAGCTTTAGCAGGTTTGCTATTCATACTCGAAAGTACGTCCAATACATCACCTATAACTACACCAGACTCCTCTTTGTTAGGGGACTCTATAGTAATTTTGCTTTTTAATCTTTTAATAGTAGCTACTCTTACCTTAGCAACTGTTTTATTTTTTCTTCCTTTTCTTTCTAATCTTGTAACACCCATAGCTAAAAATTTTTGCAAAAGTAATATTTTTACCGACGTATAATGGATAAGCCTAAGAAATTTTTAAGTGATAACGTACCTAAGTTTTTTTACGAGTTTGATACTGAAGCTCCTTTTGAGAATTGTTCGTTCTGTAATGATTCTTTGGATAGGTTTGATAAGTATGCTGTAGAAAAGGTATTTAAGCAGAATAAAGTATTGAACAAATCAGAAATAGTGTACGAATATGCCATTTGTTGGGGTTGTGCCACGGAAATGGGGGCTGATATATCAGATGACAGTAGAAAAGCGATAACTCAATTGTTTTCTGAACATAATGATAATCTGTTGATGAAGTTAGAATATTTACATTCCACAGAGAAGTATAATATAGAAAGTTGGATAGAACGGTGTTCCTTAACAGGAAAGGAAATAAGGCTATGTGATGAGTTTTCTGTAAGCGGGGTAATAGAAGGTAATAAACTGGTATACGAACATAGTCCGATGGTAGTTTCTGATGAATTTATGAAAAAGCTTCAAGGTGTTCTTTCCAAGGAGACGAAGGAAGCCTTTGATGATTTACGAGACAAGATGTTGGATGGAACTCCGTCTCTGGAAGATTTGATTTTTTCTCCTACTCCAGGTTTGATTTAGCCATAGACTAAAGTTATCTATAAACCGAAAGCCTTTGAACTGAAGTAGTATTCCCTGCTTTAATAGAGTAGAGATATATCCCCGATTGTAAGTCTGAAATATTAAGGTTAATAGAGTGTTCACCTCCAGTATAGTATCCGTCTACCACGTTTTTTACTTTATTCCCTAGCAAGTCATAGATTTCCATAGTTACATATGATGCATTTGAAAGATGGAAATCGGCTATTAATGTTTGGACATTTGATATAGGGTTTGGATATAAATCAACTGTAACAGACTTATTAAGTTCTTCTATTCCGATTAAATACCTAACCAAGAGACCATAGTTAAAGTATCGGTCTCCATCGTAAGCATTACCTGGAATTGAGTTAAACCAACCGTTAATGGTATCTCCATAACCGATGTTGCCGGGTACCCACCATGAATTATTGATGTAGTCATTTTGAGGGACATGAATACTGTTATTTGTAAAGGATGAGTAACCAAAGTAATTCATCTTGTTTGTAATATCTGCTCCATTTTGAGCTTCCATAGTATCTCCAAATTCATAGGGAACCATGGTTTTAAATGAGATAGAAAAGCCAAATACATTCTTAAATTCCAATTGGGTTGTGGAATAATCACTATCCATTTTAAAGTTTAATGGTAGCCGTACAAATCGATCTCTTAAAGACCACTCTTGATTACTTGGTCTATGGGTGGAATCCTTGGCATTCAAGGGGATTTTTATTTCGTAAGCTACCTTATTTGCACCTAATAGACTTTGTGTCCAGTTAGAAGGTTTCATATAGATTTCAGGTGACTCGCCATCTGGAGTAAACCGATTTTGTTCCATTTGATCAAATTTAAAAAATTGAACGATTAGGGTATCTATGACCTCAATATTATTTTCATCAATCTCAATGGAGTCAACATATCTGACATACAAGTATGGGAAATGAACGGAGTCCACATTATACTCTTTGTATCTAGTTATAAGTGTATTGTCATCAATGAGTTCTAAATTGGGGTCATTACCAGTAAATGCAGCACCTACTGACATTAAACTATTGAAGGTTGATTTTCCCGATGTATCAATGAATTTGACAGAGGTATCTTGGAACAAGAAGTTGATACCCTCGTCAAGAGTAGTTAGTTGCTGAATTGCGACAATTGGAAATTTCCAACTGGAATAGAATCCCTTTTTCTTAAACCTATTGGAGGAATGTTCATTGTAAACTCTCTTACCGCTAATAGTGGATGTTGTTATTTCAGACTGTGCTGCTATGGAACCTGAGAGGCATAAAGCCACAAGAAGGAGAGTCAATAATCTATTTTTCATGGACAAGTCAAAGTTAGAGGGAAATGAGGTTGGTTAAAGCACCGTTTGCCAAGTTATAAGGTTGTTTGAAGAACTAAGTCCTAAAAAGAAGCAATAAAAAAACCTCCAACTCATTTAAGTTGGAGGTTTTTAGTTGAGAATATCTTACGATTATTCTACAACAGTTATTTTTTTGCTAGAAATAGCGTTACCTGCTTTCACAGAGTAAATATACATTCCTGCACTTATATCGGAGATACTCACATCGATAGTGTGCTCACCACCTGTATAATATCCGTCAACTACGTCTTTTACTTTATTACCAAGTAAATCATATATAGCGATAGTAACGTTAGAAGCATTTACAAGGTTGAAATCAGCCATTAAAGTTTCACTGTTAGAAATAGGATTTGGATATACTCCAAAAGTGATATTATCATTTAATTTCTCAGTACTTAAGCTACTTGTTTTGAAATGAACAGCATAGTTAAGGTATCTGTCATCGAAATATGCATTTCCAGGAACACTGTTTGACCATCCGTTTTGTGTTTGTCCATAAAGAATTTCACTGTTAACCCACCAAGAGTTATTGATGTATTCGTTTTGAGCAACTTGGATGTTACTATTACTAAAGAAAGAGTGACCAAAATAATTCATTTTGTTGGTAATCTCAGAGCCATTTCTAGTCTCCATGGTATCACCAAAATTATATGGAACCATTGTTTTAAAAGCAATACTAAAACCAAAAGAATTCTTGAATTCCAACTCTTTAGTAAGTGCATCAGAAGCAATATTAAAGTTTTCAGGTAAGGCAATAACTCTATTTCTAGATACCCAACCATCTCCATTTGGTCTTGTCGTAGAATCGTCAGCTGTTAATGGAATTTTTATTTCATATGCAACATTGTTTGAACCAAGCATGCTTTGAGTCCAGTTAGCAGGCTTCATATAGATTTCTGGTAATTCACCAGTAGGAGTAAATGAGCTTTGCTCCAATTGGTCATACTTAAAGAATTGAACAATTAGTGTATCAACTACTGGAATAGTGTCACTACCAACTACGATAGAGTCAACATATCTTACGTATAAATTTGGGAAATAAATTGAATCCACAGTATACTCATTATATCTTGATAAAATAGTATTGTCATCAATAAGCTCTAGGTTTGGATCGTTTGGAGTAAATACTGCTCCAACTGAGTGCCATTGTGTGAAATAAGGATCCCCCGTTTCAGGAACATACTTAACGATAGAATCAGGAAAAAGAAAGTTAACAAATCTCGTAAGAGTAGTCAATTGTTCAATTGCATCAACTGGAAACTTCCAATTATTGTAATCTGCTTTAGACTTAAAGTTTTGTACAGGAGCATCATCCATAACGATTTCTATTCCTTTAGCACCTTCCGCCTTCAATTCTACTTGAGCGAAAGATTGTCCCATTACCCCTCCGATAAGAAGCATAACAATCGATAATCTGTGTAATTGTTTTTTCATTTGTTGTTTATTGTCTTAAAATTTTGCCAAAAATAAATTATTCTTCAAATTTACGGCCTATTAAATTGAGTTATTGTCAGAAGTAAGCAAGAAAAACCTACGTAATGTCGCCATCCATTGGTCTTACTAGGATTTCTTCCATTACAGTATTATCAGGTAATTGGTAAGCGGTCAATATCAGTTTAGCAACGGATTTTGGATCTGAAAATCGTTCAACGGGTAAATCTGTTCCTGCCCATGAATTAGTTAGCGTTGCACCTGGCATTACCGCACTCACCTTTATTCGGTCCTCTTTAAGTTCTTCTCTTAAGACCTTAGTTAGACCGTATTGTGCATATTTTGAAATACAGTAAGAACCACCATTAAGATATGGTGTAATACTGGCAGTTGAACATATATTAAAAATATAGGGTTTTGTAGATTTCCTTAATCCTCCAATGAGTGCTCTAGAAAGATGATAGGTAGAAGCTAGGTTGGTGTTCAATTGCAATTCGAAATTTCCATCGTCTTCCTCCATTATTTTTCCGGGTATGAAGACACCTACATTATTTACCAATAAGTCCAAACAATCTTCTTTACTTAAAAAATATTGGGCAAAGGAAAGTACCTCTTCCTTGAGAGATAGGTCTGCTTCAAACTGAAAAAGATTATCATGCTTAAACTTAGTATCTGTGTTTCGGGATGACGTATAAACTTTAAACCCCTCTGACAATAAAAGTTCACATATTGCTCTTCCTATCCCCTTCGTACCACCACTAACTACTGCTATTCTCATTTATACTTTATGAAACAAAGATAAAACTTTTGTGATGATAGCTAATGCATACATTACCAATTAGATAACGTGTGGACTATTTAACTTGGGCAAGCAAAATAGATGTATGTATCTTTACCGCCGAAATGACCTTTTTTACACACTTTGGTAGTTATTTACTATTCATCAAAGGGATGTTCTCAAAACCTGAGAAACTATCTGTATATATAGATAGAACCATCACAGAGATGAATAATATAGGTGTAGGTTCACTGTCTATTGTGGTGATTATTGCCATATTTCAAGGAGCAGTTACCACACTTCAAATAGCCTATCAGCTAATATCTCCATTGATTTCAAAACCTGTTATAGGTTCTATTGTTAGTGATTCTTCGATGTTAGAATTGGCACCTACCATTACTTGTCTTGTCTTAGCAGGTAAAGTAGGGTCGCATATTGCCTCTGAGATTGGAACAATGAGAGTGAGTGAGCAGATTGATGCATTGGAGGTAATGGGTATTAATTCCAGTGGGTATTTGGCTTTACCCAAAATAATAGCGGGGCTTATTATGATTCCAGCTTTGGTTATTATTTCGATATTTTTAAGTAATGTTGGAGGAATAATTGCTGGAGAAGCTTCTGGTATACTTACATCGCAAGAGTATCTTCAAGGTGCTCGAGAGTCATTTTTACCTTACAACTTGTTTTTTGCACTTGTGAAAGCTGTTACATATGCATTTATAATTACCACGGTTTCTAGTTTTCAGGGTTATACAACCAATGGAGGAGCACTAGAAGTAGGTGCAAGTAGTACTAAGGCAGTTGTATACAGTGCTGTTGCAATTTTATTTTCAGATTACCTTTTAGCCCAATTAATGTTATGATAGAATTGAAGGATGTCAGAAAGTCATTTAATGGGGAAGAGGTTTTAAAAGGAATCTCCACAAAATTTGAAACAGGTAAAGTTAATTTGGTGATTGGCAGTAGTGGTCATGGAAAAAGTGTCATGATGAAGTGTATGGTCGGCTTGCTTACACCTACGTCTGGAAATGTTTTCTATGATGATCGGGATTTTACCAACTTAGAATATTCCAAAGTACGTGAGGTAAGAAAGGAGATTGGGATGCTCTTTCAGGGAACGGCTTTGTTTGACTCACTAACAATTGAAGAAAACGTGGAATTCACTCTCAAAATGTTTACTAAAATGTCAAAAGCTGAGAGAAGAGATCGAGTAGATTTTTGTCTTGAACAAGTAGATATGCCTGGTATAAATGATAAGTATCCTTCTGAAATTAGTGGTGGAATGCAAAAACGAGTGGGTATTGCGAGGGCAATAGCTCTAGATATTAAGTATTTACTTTGTGATGAGCCTAACTCAGGTTTGGACCCCGTTACTTCACGACTTATTGATGAACTTCTTCAAAGCATCACTGAAGAGTTTAACATAACGACTATTATCAATACTCATGATATGAAAACCGTATTTGATATTGGTGATGACGTAATTTTTATCTACCAAGGGTACAATGGATGGACGGGTAAAGTAAAAGATATTAAACACTCAGACAATGAGACTTTAAAACGATTTATTCAAGCTTCACAGTTTGATTAGTTCGAATAGTATTTAGCATAACATCTTAAAAATGAAAAAAACAATTGCATTAATCTTTTTGGTAACATTTCTTTTAGCCTTTAAAGCAACAAAGGATGAAGAAGGTATTTTTCCAATGAGTCATCTTAGTAAGTTAGATCTCAAAAAAGCGGGTCTAGAATTGGAGATTGACGAAATTTATAATGAGAAGAAGCCAGCCTTGGTAAATGCACTTATTCGATTAGGAGGATGTACAGGTTCTTTTATTTCAGATCAAGGGTTAATCATTACCAATCATCACTGTGTATTTAGTTCTGTAGCATCGGCAAGTTCATCTGAAAATAATTATTTAGAAAATGGTTTTTATGCAGATACAGAAGAAAAGGAAATTAAGACATCTTTACCTTGTAAAATAACGCAGTCCTATCGTGATGTATCATCCGAAATACTTAGTGCCATTGATGAAGGAGTTGGTGCTATTGAGAAGAAAAAGCTCATTAAGCAAAGTATAGACGAACTAACGGAAAAAGAGCAAAAACTCTATCCTAAATTGGTTGTTGAAATTTCCGAAATGCTAGTAGGCAAATCGTATACTTTGTTTAGATACAAGACACTTAATGATGTTAGATTGGTTTATGTTCCACCTAAAAATATTGGAAAATTTGGAGGAGAAACAGATAATTGGGAGTGGCCAAGGCACAACGGTGACTTCTCTGTTGTAAGAGCGTATGAAGATGGAAAACCTTATAAGCCAGAATCTCATTTGGAGGTCAATCCGTCTGGCACCAAGGAAGGTGACTTTACATTCATTCTAGGTTATCCTGGAAGAACATATAGAAATCAAACTGCACAATTTTTGGACTATCAGAATAATTATGTATTACCTGTGATCTCAGATTGGTTTGATTATAGAATTGATGCAATACACAGTTTTATTGGAGATGATGTAGACCTACAGTTGTCATATAGTGGAAGATTGGCAAGTTTGAGTAATGTAACCAAGAACTTCAAAGGTAAAATGCAAGGTCTTAGGCGTACAGATGTTATAGGACAAACGTATTTGGATCAAAACAAATTACTCGATTTTGCTAAAAATAATCCTGAATTTAATGACTATATACCGTTGTTTGATAAGAACAAAAAGCTTTATGCACGGAAGTTTAAACTGAGCAGAGACTACCTGTATCTAAATCAGTTTTATGGCAACGGAATTTTTGCTGGCGGAGCATATGTAGCACTTCACAAAGATAAAATGAAGGAGATGTCAAAGTCTGACAAGTCGTTATATTTAGAAGAGAATGGAGAAGCAATTGCAAGACAATTCAAAAGTTATAAAGGAACAGAACATAAGGAATTACTAGAAAGAACTCTTTTTATTGAGTTGTTTTACAGACTTTCTCAAAGTACTCTACCTGAGATGAGAGAAATATTTACTTTGAAAACTATCGGACGTGAGAAGTCTGATATTGAAGCATATGCCTTGAATATATGGAATAAATCCAAGTTACATGATGTTTATAAGAGTAAGGCTCTGCTAGAGAATAAACCATCTAAATTTTTTGCAATCAAAGGTGATTTAGTGAATTTAGGAAGAGATGTAAACAGGGTTTTTGGTGCAATGCAAAGAGAAATGGAAGAAGTGAATGCGGAGATTGATGCAATAATTCCAAGGTTTAATGATTTGGAAATGGAATTTACAGGTGCAGACTTTATACCCGATGCAAATGGAACTCTTAGGTTTACATATGGTTATATTAAAGGTTATGAACCAGAGGATGCTGTGGTTTCCAGTCCATTTACAACCATAAAAGGAATTTTGGAAAAGGCGGAAGGAAGTGATAATCCCGATTATTACTTACAACCAGAGTTTATCGAAAAAATGAAGAAAATAGAACCTGCAGATGTATTAAGACACCCTAAAAATGATGCTGTAGTTGTAGGGTTATTGTATAATATGGATACTACTGGCGGAAATAGTGGAAGCCCGATTATGGATAGCAAAGGCAGGTTAGTTGGTGTAAACTTTGATCGATCCTATACCGCTACTATTAATGATTATGCATGGAATGAAAGCTATAGTCGCTCAATTGGGGTAGATATCAGGTACGTATTGTATGTAATGAAGTACTTCGGTGAAGCTGATGAGGTTCTTGAAGAGATGGGCGTCTTTTTGTAGGCTCAAGGAAAGAGAGTGGTAGCAGAATAGCATTTCTCCATACTAAAGTGAATTTGAGTAGTTTTTAGCTGTATATAATTATGTACAGAGCCCAAACCTACTGTCGATCGTAAAAGTACTTTTGCATAAATTATGTTTGTTTTTGGAAAATTTGGAACAAACAAGGTTCATGATGTTAGCTTATGAAAGTCCCCAAATTGTAAAATATACCATCAGAATTTTAGCTATGTAAATGATGATAGTGGTATACAAAAACTAAGAAAGTTATGATTTGTGAAGCAATGCAATCCAGATCCCAAAGCAGCTAATGCTCATTTATAAGCATTTTAGAGCCAGTACTGTGACAATACCATCCGCAAATAGTTTGTTGATTGGGTACAAGAAAGAGTGGCTGTGTTCAGTACAAGAAAATAGCCTAAGGAGCCTAACGAAGAACTTCGCTGCTCACTCCTGTGAAGCTAAATCCACCGTCGTGAAATAAATTCTGCATTGTTACCATTTTTGTGTAATCAGAGAATAGAGAGATACAATAGTCGGCACAAGCTGCAGCGTCAGCATTTCCCAATGGAGACATTTTTTCAGCATAGCTTATGAAATCATCAAATCCTTTCACTCCACTCCCAGCTGTAGTTACTGTAGGTGATTGGGATATGGTATTTACTCTAACCTTACTTTTTTTACCATAATGATAACCGAAATTACGAGCTATACTCTCGAGTATAGCCTTGCTCTCAGACATTTCACTGTAATCAGGAAATACACGTTGAGCTGCTATATACGTGAGTCCTAGTATTGAACCCCAGTCGCTTATTGCATCTTTTTGGTAACAAGCTTGTATCATTTTATGAAACGATAATGCGGAGATGTCATATGTTTTGTGTGTCCAATCGTACTTTAAATTAGTATAAGGTCTTCCTTTTCTTACGTTAAGACTCATACCTATGGAGTGTAACATAAAATCGAATTGACCACCAAAGTGTTCCATTGATTTATCAACTAATTCCAACACTTGGTCATTGTCAGTGACATCACAAGGAATAATAGGAGCATTTAGTTTTTCTGAAAGTTCATTAATGGCTCCCATCCGCATTGCAATAGGTGCATTGGTCAATACTATTTCAGCTCCCTGCTCTACGCATTTCTCAGCAACTTTCCAAGCGATTGAGCTACTGTCAAGTGCTCCAGATATGATCCCTTTTTTTCCTTTTAATAAATTGTTTGACATAAATATTTCTTTCGGCTTTGCAATGTTAGAAAAATAAAACATTTTTGACAGAGAAATGAACAAGCTTTTTTATTTTACAATCATAGCAGTCGTGTTATGCTCATGTAACACAAGTACAGACAAAGGCAAATTAGCTGAGGTATCCAATAATGTTGAGTTGGGTCAGGCAGGCACTTTTAAATTCTTGGCATTTGATAGCCTAGAAGTGACTGCAGATTATTATCCCAATGAAGCTGCTGAAAGTCTAATTATTCTTTGTCATCAAGGTGGGTTTAGTAGAGGTGCGTATAAGGACATAGCTCCACGGTTAGTTGATTCTGGTTTTGCATGTCTTGCACTTGACCTTCGAAGTGGAAATATGGCACAAGAAATTTTAAATGAAACGGCCAATAGAGCGAGAGAAAATGGTAAAGCAAGTACGTACATTGACGCTAAACAAGATATAGAAGCTGCGATAAATTATGTCGCTAGTAACTCGACCAAGAATATTTACTTATGGGGTAGTTCATACTCGGCTTCATTGGCTTTGATTATAGCAAATGAAGATGATAGAATTCAGAAAGTAGTTGCTTTTAGTCCTGGGGAGTTTTTGAGTAATCAGGAGCAGGTACGTTCTAGTATTGGAAATTTATCAAAACCTATATTTATAACCGGTAGTAAGGGTGAATATGATATTATTGTCAAACCAATTGTTGATGCGTTGAATAAAAACAATTTAATCACACTAAAACAAGATGGTTCAGGAAATCATGGTACTAAAACGCTGTGGAGTGACAATACAAATACTGCAAATATCTATGAGAAACTGTTCGAATTTCTATAGTTGAGATGCTACGATAAACTTACCTCTAAAGGTAATTATATCATCTCCTTTTAGATAATAATATATGAGCCCTTTAGGTAATGGAACATTTTGTAAGCTTATACTATTATCCATTGTGTTCATTGTATGAATTAATACACCATTGGTAGTATAGAACTCAATTTGAACTTGTTCGTTTGACCGGTTTTCAAAGTGTATTTTGGAAGTTGAAGTTACAGGATTAGGTATAATAAGAACCTCATTTATTGCACTAACCACTTGTATGGATATCACATTTGAATATCCATAGTTTCCTAATTCAAGCTTCAAAAAATTAATACTATTTCTGATGGGATCATTGAGAACGTATGAGTAGTCTTTTTCTGATGCATCGCCACAAATACCAAAGTAGGTTCCTCTTCTCTCAAATCCGTCGGTTGAATCATTTGACACTTCTACGTGAATATCTTGACAAGTGAATCCAGCCCTTGTTGTCCAAGTAATATAGAGCTTACCATCAATTGCCTCAGCGTCAAAATTCTTAACAAAATCATTAGAACCCTGGGCAAAGGAATTAAGCCCAATAGCTAAAAAAATAAGTAAAAAAACGAACCTAAATATTACTCTCATTATATGACTATTTTTGCCCTTCAATTATTATATATTTATTACTTTGAATAACATTGAATCTACTTTAGACCAGGTGCTTAAGTCTGATAAGTTGTTTCTATTAGCTGGACCTTGTGCTATAGAAAACGAAACAATCACCTTGCAAACAGCAGAGTTCTTGACAAAATTAACGGATAAGCTTGGGATACCTTACGTTTTTAAGTCATCATACCGTAAAGCAAATAGGACAAAGTCGTCATCGTTTACAGGTATTGGAGATGAAAAGGCCCTAAAACTATTAGGAAAGGTTAGATCTGAGTTTGGAGTACCAACAGTTACTGATATACATGAAAGTAAGGAAGCGGAGATGGCAGCGGAGTATGTGGACATGTTACAAATACCTGCATTTTTATTTAGGCAAACAGAACTGCTTCAAGCTGCAGGAAAAACCGGTAAAGTTGTAAATATTAAAAAGGGTCAGTTTGCAGCTGCAGAAGCCATGCCATTTGCTGCCAATAAGGTAAAGGAAACAGGAAATGATAGAATCCTTCTCACTGAACGTGGTAATATGTTTGGGTACGGTGATATGGTGGTAGATTATAGAAACTTGGTTTGGATGAAGGAAATGGGCTACAAAGTGGTAATGGATTGCACACATTCATTGCAACAACCAAATAATGGCACAGGAACGACTGGAGGATTGCCTCAGTTAATTGAACCGATGGCTAAAGCAGCAGTAGCTGTTGGGGTTGATGGTTTATTTATAGAAACACATCCTGACCCTTCGACTGCTCTGAGTGATGGAGCTAACATGCTACCGTTACATAAAATTGAGGAGTTACTTGTAAAGCTTTTGAGAGTAAGAGAGAGTCTTTAAGAGGATAGTTTGAAGTAAAAAAGAGAGAGGAAGACTAGTTTCCTAATCCTCCTCTCAACTAACTAACCAATTAAATCAAATTTACCCACCATCATAACGATGATCATTTGGTAAATATTTTATCGTTAATAAACTAAATTATTATTAGCATTAACTACAAGAAAGTTTTCACCTTCTTTTTTCCAGACGATTACAGTGACATATAAGTTATCTTTAACCCATGTCTTATTAAGTGTGAAATCTTTTGTTTTTTCTGTTTCTGAGCCACTTAGCAAAGCCTCATCCTCAATTAAATCACCAAACCCTCCACTATTACTAACACGTATAACATGATTATGTTCAAAAGGATTTTGAGCACCACTGTTTTGTTTGTATAAAATGTCATTTTCCATTACATACAAACCAATCCAGTATTCACCCGCTAAATTTTTAAGAGCTTTAGTCTTGTACCTAATTGTCAATTTATCTCCATTAATGGCTTGTGATACTCCAACAGCCATACTTGTTTCAATGCTTTGAAAAGTTTCAATTTCTGAGTTTATTTTTAAAATACTAGCTGAACCATTGATACTATTTCCAGATAATACTACCCCATTGGTATTGTTAATCCACAGTTGTGGAGTGAAATATTGTCCTGTTCTATTGTTGGCAATAGCCTTACTTGCACCAGTAATCATGGGGTCACCGTATTTAATATGTACGGCTACAGGAACAATGTCATTTTTTAGATTTCTAGACATGTTCTCAAATGTTGGAGCTCCCCAACTGCCACATCCTGGACATCCGGTACTTGTGAAATCAAAGAAAACAGGTTTGTTAATTTCTGCAAGGGTAATAGCTGGAGCGTCATTAACTTCAACTTCTATTTTTTGCTCTTTCTGTACCGTTAGTTTTGTATTATCTTTACAACTCGTAAATGCAAACACAGTTAATCCCAATGAAATGATGATTTTGTTCATATTATATAGTTTCATATACGAAAAGTGAAGAAAACCTTACATTGAATGTGATTATAATAAATATTTTCGCACTTAATAAAGAAATACTGACAAACACATGGCATTATACCTTTCAGACATCGTATCTGTTTCTGGGAAACCAGGTTTACACAAATTAGTTGGTCAAAGATCAAATGGACTTATTGTTGAGTCTTTGGACGCATCTAAAAAAAGATTTCCAACCAGCATTACACAAAAAGTATCCTTTCTAAGTGACATATCCATGTACACTTATGACGGAGATGAAAAGTTAGAAGAAATTCTAGTAAAGCTTAACAAGGAAGCGTTAGGAGGATTAACCTTAATTTCCAAAAAGAGCAATGGTGAGGAAGTTCAGACTTTCTTCAGAAAACTAGTGGAGAACTATGATGAAGATCAAGTTTATAACTCTGACATTTTGAAATTAGTAAGTTGGTATAAAATCCTTAAGGATTTTGTGGATTTTGATAACTTATCGGAGTCGGAAGAGGTAGAGGAGAAAAAGGCTGCAAAAAAGGCTGGGTCTAAGGCTGCAAAAAAGCCAAATCCCAAGTCAGCACCAAAAGTTCAAAGCAAAGCCAAGGGTGGAATTAAAAAATCAGGTAATCTGAAAGCAGGATAGGGAACTTAACTCTCCTTTATTCTTAAAGTAATTATTTTAAGAATTCAGTTTCTCTCAAGTCTAAATGGTTTAGTGCATTGACTTGAATAAAGCTTACTTTTTTGTTTCTAATCCAAATACTTTCGTCGTAAAATAATAGTGCGTAAGGCTGATTTTCTCCTAGTATACGTTCCATTCTAGTGAACAGTTCTGTACGTTTTTTATGGTCCGTTTCTGAGAGTAATTGCATATAAAGTTGATCGAAATCTTCATTCAGAAAACGAGTATAGTTGGGGCCATTTGGAGCTTTATTGAGACCATAAAAGCAGGCCATATAGTTTTCTCCATCAGGATAGTCCGCAATCCAACTACTTCTAAAAAATGCTAAGTCTCCCGAAGACTTCTGTTGTTTAAGAAGACTAGATGGGATAACATCAATTTTTATGTCGATACCAATTTCAGCACAGTTCTTCTGTACTAAAATGCAAAGGTCTAAATAGTCTCTAGTAGTTGTTAATATAAGTGGGGTGCTTTGTTCTATAGCTGTTTTTTTTAAATAATATCTAGCTAGCTGTTGATCATAAGGTTTATTCTGAGCCTTATTATAAGATGGGAGTCCTTTAGGTGAAAAACCTCCTTCTGCTGGTATCCCAACTCCATTCCTTAAGTAAGTAATCATTGCTTCTCTATCAATGCAATGATGAATAGCCTTCCTAAAGTTTAAGTTACTTACCGGAGATGATTTATTTTCCAGATTGAAGGCCAAATATTCAGTATTTAGAAATGGACTCTTTTGAAGAACAAATTGAGTCGTGTATTTTTCTTTTAAATCTCCTGTACCGGTTAGAATTTCATCTTTGAATGAACTTTCCAAACCTGTAAACAGATCCAGTTTACCTTGGGTGAACTCTAATAACTCTGTTTGTTTACTTTGAATAAATGAAATAGATAGTGCGTCAAGTTTAGGTATTGAATTGTCTTTTGTCGATTCAAAATACGCGTCATTTTTTATCAAATTAAGTTTTATACCATCTGCCCAATTGGCAAATTGAAAAGGTCCTGTTCCTATGGGATGTTTGCCAAAATTTGCACCGTAGTGCTCTACAACTTCTTGAGGTACAACATAACAGTATGCCATAGTTAGCATACTTAGGAGAGGAGTAAATGGTTTGTTTAAATTTATTTGAAACGTAGAGTCATTGAGAGAAACAAATGGTTTTTCTTTATTTATAATCCCGTTAAAGATCCAAGCACCGTCTGAAGCTGTAGCAGGATTAATAATTCGGCTGAAGGAATACACAAAATCACTAGCATTAACTTCTCTTTTTTGATCTTTTAAAAGTGGGTGATTGTGGAAAAGTACTCCTTTTCTGAGTAGAAAAGTGTACGTTTTAGCATCTTCTGAGATGGAGTAGCTTTTAGCAATACTAGGAACAATGTTGAGGTCTTTATCCAATTGAAGGAGGCCGTTAAATAGCTGATTTACAGTTCTTATATTCTCTTGCGTACGTGCAAAAGCAGGATCTAATGAGGTAATGCCAGTTGGACTATTGAACCGCAAAATGGACTTTGTATTCTTTTCTTCGTGAGAATTACAAGAAATCAACATAAAAGAGATGTGAATAACTATGAAAAATCTGTTTATTATACCCTTGTATTTGGGATTAAATTTGAATTTCAAAGATTGATAACGGTGAGACCACAGATTACATATTACGGACATTCGTGTTTTTCGATACAATTAGGCGGTAAAAATATATTGTTTGATCCATTCATTACTCCTAATCCAAAGGCAAGTATGGTCGATGTTTCCACAATTAAGCCTGATGTAATCTTAATAACACATGGTCATGGTGACCACATAGCCGATGTTGAAGCAATTGCTAAGCAAAGTAATGCTCAAGTAATTGCAGCCTATGAGGTAACAGAATGGCTATCTCAGAAAGGGGTGAAAAATTGTCTTCCTATGAATACTGGAGGTTCAATTAATCTTGGTTTTTGTTATGTAAAAATGGTGAAAGCTGAGCACTCAAGCTCATTTCCCGATGGGTCTTATGCAGGAAATGCAATAGGGTTCGTTGTAAATAATTCAGAGTGTTGTTTTTACTATGCTGGAGATACCTCATTGACACTTGATATGCAGCTTATACCCTTGGAGTTTAAACTTGATTTTGCATTTCTTCCTATTGGTGATAACTTTACCATGGGAATTGATGATGCTGTTAAGGCTACAAAGCTGATCAATTGCAAAAAAGTAGTAGGAATGCATTTTGATACATTCCCACCCATAGAGATAGATCATAAGAGAGCGTTGGAGTCTTTTGAAAAGGAAGGACTTAGCTTGATACTACCTATTATTAATCAAACCATACAACTATAAACGGAATAAAAAATATGTCTAAAATCATTTGTATAGCAAATCAAAAAGGAGGAGTAGGAAAAACAACCACAGCTACTAATTTGGCATATAGTCTTGCTGTATTAGAAAACAGAGTATTGTTAGTGGATGCCGACCCTCAAGCAAATTCCACATCTCATTTGGGGTTAGATCCAAAGAACATAAGGCTAGGACTTTATGAATTAATGGTTCAAGACCTAAATCCGGCTGATGCTATTTTAGATACGAAGTATGAGTATCTTCAAATCTTACCAGCAAATATTGATTTGGTAGGAGCGGAGATAGAGATGATTGATTTGCCGAATAGAGAAAAGATAATGGGTAAGATGTTTGATAAGATTAGAGATCGTTTTGATTTTATAATTATCGATTGCTCACCTTCTCTAGGACTTATCACTACCAATGCTCTAGGAGCAGCGGATTCGGTATTAATTCCAATCCAATGCGAGTATTTTGCATTAGAAGGTTTAGGTAAATTGCTTAATACCATAAAAATTGTACAAAGAAGTATCAATACGAAACTTGAGATAGAAGGGTTATTGTTGACCATGTATGATGCAAGACTTCGATTGTCAAATCAGGTAGTGGAAGAAGTTAAATTACATTTCCAGGAACTGGTTTTTGATACTATTATAAAACGAAATACAACTTTGAGCGAGGCTCCTAGCTTTGGTGTTCCAGTATTGGAGCATGATGCTACTGCAGTAGGAAGTGTTGGTTACCTAAATTTAGCAAGAGAATTGTTACAAAAGAATGGTATGACAAAAATCAGCGAAAAAGAGAGAATTATACAATAGAATTTAATGGCAAAGAGAGTATTAGGAAGAGGTTTAAGTGCATTGCTAGAAAATGCAGAAACTGATATTACTAGTTTAGAACCAAAGGCTTTACATAGTATTGCTGAAATTAAGATTAGCCAAATTATTGCCAATCCTTTTCAGCCTCGTACTGAGTTTGATGTCAAAGCTTTGGATGAGCTTTCTGAGTCTATTAAAATTCATGGAATAATTCAACCCATCACTGTACGTAAGGTAGGTTATGAGAAGTATGAGTTAATTAGTGGTGAAAGAAGAACGAGAGCTTCCATACTTGCAGAGTTAAGTCACATCCCAGCTTATATTAGATTAGCTGATGATCAGCAGATGCTTGAAATGGCTCTGATTGAAAATATTCAGCGTGAAAACCTTAATTCAATCGAGATAGCACTGTCATATAAACGCTTACTTGACGAATGCGGGTTAAAACAGGAAGAGTTAGGAGAAAGAGTCGGCAAGAAAAGAAGTACCGTAAACAACTATCTTAGGTTGTTGAGATTACCAGACGAAATACAACTAGCTATTAAAGAAGGTAATATTATGATGGGACATGCTCGTGCTCTGGTTAATGTTGAAAATACAGAGAGGCAACTTGCGATCTTTAAATCGGCGGTAAATGGCAGTCTATCTGTTCGTCAAGTAGAAGAAATGGTAAGGAATGAAAAAGATGCTGATGAAGGAACTCATAGTAAAGCCGCTGCCAAGTACTTTGATTTTACAGATTATATCAAAGATAAAACGGTTATTGAAAAGAAATTCAATACGGATATACGTTTCAAATCACGTTCAAATGACAATGGAACTATAATCATAAGCTTTTCGTCTAAAGAACAGTTGGAAGATATCTTAGAAAAGATGTCTTAGTTTAGATTTGCACTCAAAGTGAGATTTTTTATTGGAGGTATATGTTTGATATTGGCTTGTTGCTATGCACAAGGTCAAATACCTTATTCTCATGCGTACCTCAACTCTAATTCTGAAACTGCATTCAATCGTCAAGGAATATTTAAAGATAGTACAAAATGGGATGACCCTAAGAAGGCAACCATTCTGGCTATGGTTTTGCCAGGAGCTGGACAAATGTATAACAAGAAGTATTGGAAAGCCGGCATTGTATATGCGGGTATTGGCGGGCTTATATATATGTATAAGTATAATACTGATAGTTTAGTAAAGTATCAGGCTATTTTAACCAGTAAAATTGATGGAGATAGTAATACTGTAGATCTGGCACCTAATAGATCAGAACCGTCTATAAAGAGTGATAGAGATTTTCATAGAAGATACAGAGACTTATCGATAGTTGGTTTCGTAGGCCTGTATGCACTTCAGATAATAGACGCAAATGTGGATGCACATCTTAAAGAGTTTAAGGTAAATAAGGACCTTAGTATGAAAGTTACACCAGAAATTTATTCAACAAACTACGGGTTGGGACGATACAATGGATTAACTCTTACACTTAGGTTTTAGAAACAAACCTATTTCTTACTTTCGCATCATTAAATTATAGAATACAATGCAACATATTTCAGTAATCGGATCAGGAACTATGGGAAACGGAATAGCCCATGTATTTGCACAAAATGGATACCATGTGTCACTAATAGACATTAACCAACCAGCACTAGATAAGGCCTTGGCTACCATAGCCAAGAACTTGGATAGAATGGTTGCTAAAGAACGTATTACAGAAGCAGATAAGACTTTAACTCTTGCAAATATTACAACATATACAGAGTTAGCAGAAGGCGTAAAATCTGCAGAACTTGTAGTAGAGGCCGCCACAGAAAATAAAGATCTCAAATTCAAGATTTTTAGAGATATGGACGCCAATGCACCTGAAGGTTGCATCCTAGCATCCAATACTTCATCCATTAGCATTACTGAGCTTGCTGCACAGACTTCCAGACCTGATAAGGTAATCGGAATGCATTTTATGAATCCAGTACCTGTAATGAAACTTATTGAAGTTATCAATGGGTACAATACCTCAAAAGAGGTTACCGATACTATTGATGAATTAAGTAAGAAGATAGGGAAGGTTCCTGCAATGGCTAATGACTATCCTGGTTTTATAGCCAATAGAATTCTGATGCCAATGATTAATGAGGCAATTTGGACTCTTCATGAAGGGGTAGGAGAGGTTACCAACATAGATACGGTAATGAAGTTGGGCATGGCTCACCCTATGGGGCCACTACAATTAGCGGATTTTATCGGATTGGATGTGTGTCTTGCTATCCTAAATGTACTACACGATGGATTCGGTAATCCAAAGTACGCACCATGTCCATTATTGGTTAATATGGTGAATGCAGGTAAGAAAGGGATTAAGTCAGGAGAAGGATTCTATTCTTGGACACATGGTACTAAGGAATTAGTAGTGAGTGATAGCTTTAAGTAAGTAGATATTCTTCACGGTTAAAATATTATAAACGTCTTCCGAGAGGATGGCGTTTTTTTATTTAAAGGATTTTCTATTTTTTAACCAGTAATTAGTTTAGAAACAGGCTTAACTAAGATTAATCAAAAAAAAGCCCCACCGATAATTCGGTGGGGCTTTTAATATCATTTGGAAATCTGAAGATTAAATCTTTTTTACGTTTATGGCATTCAGGCCTTTCATGCCTTTTTCCAATTCAAAAGAGACTTTATCTCCTTCAGTTACGTCATCTATAAGCCCTTTGTAGTGTACAAAGTAACTCTCGTTTGTTCCTATCTCTTTTATAAATCCGAAACCTTTGTCTGTATTAAAGAAATCAATTTTACCTTCACGAGTAGCATCCATGTCAAATTCTTCTTGTTTAGGAACACTTGTTACAATGTCCTCTAGTTCAAACTCAATCTTCTTTTCTGGATCTGGAGGAGTGTCAGAAATGTTGCCATGTTCATCGATATACGCCATCATATTGTCAAGCTTTCCACCTTTGGAGTTGGCTTTACGTTCTTGGCGTTTTTCGTCTTTCTCTTTCTTTTTCTTCTGACGTTTTTTTTCCTTTTCTTTTTTGGAATAAGTTTCTTGTGATTTAGACATTAATTGTACTTGTATTGTTGATGTTCGGCCACAAAAATAGTGTATAAAGTGCTATGTTTTGCAGTAAAGCGTGAGTTGTGACCTATAAATTGTATATTTTATTTTCAGTAATTATTGAAAGTTTAGTAAAAATGCCTACTTTTGACCCAGATTAAACAATGAATCTAACGGATCAACAACAGAAATTTATACATACCTGGGGTACATTGGGTACCAATTGGGGTATAAATAAAACTATGGCACAGATTCATGCATTGTTGTTGATTTCAGAGAAGCCACTGAGCACAGAAGGGATGATGGAGGTATTGCAGATTAGTCGGGGCAATACCAATATGAACGTACGAGCCTTGGTGGAGTGGGGGTTAGCGAGTAAAGAAATGATAAGTGGGGATCGAAAGGATTTTTATAGTGCTAAAAAAGATATTTGGGTGATTGCAAGACAGATAGCACAACAGAGAAGAAAGAGAGAACTCGAGCCTGTTATAAATGCACTGAAGGAGTTAAAGAAAGAAACTCCTAATGATGAACAACATAAAGAGTTATTAGAGCGAGTAAATGATATTGAGGATTTTAGTATTAAGGTAGATAGTATGTTAGAGAAATTTGTGAAATCAGATGAGAACTGGTTCTATAAAGTACTGCTAAAACTGGTTTAACTATTTTTTTGATTTGAAGTTTCAATAAATACTGAAAATATAGAAATATGAATAACATAACAGCCTACATAATTTACCTATTCATAGCATCAGTTACCACAGTACTTGTGGGGAAGGACCTGCATAAGAATGGGTACTATTTGATACTTAATTTATTCGACAATGAGAGCTTTACCAAGACTATAAATAGCATTTTACTGACTGGATATTATCTAATAAATTTGGGCTATGCTGCAATAACAATTCCTTCCTTCCAGCAGATTACAAATATGGAATTGCTCTTAACAGAACTTTCCACTCATATTGGGTCCATTTTTTTAATTCTTGGAGCCCTTCACTTTAACAACATTATCGTTCTGAACTTGCTAAGCAAGAGAAAGCAAAAAATAATTCAACTATTCAACAATTAAAAATAAACATATTATGAAAGATTTAATCGTAACAACTTACATCGCTTATTTGCCTGTAGCCATTCTGTTAACCTTTGTGGTAGCTAAAGTTTTTTTCAAAAACAGTAAAATTTTCATGTTGGATATCTTTAGTGGACGACAAGAAATTGCAATGAGTACAAACAAGCTTTTTGAAACAGGTTTTTATCTACTCAGTTTGGGATTTGCTCTCTTTTATATGAAAGTGCACAAGGGTGCTTTTAAGGTTAGAGACGAGTTTGGAGGTTTAGTCCTGGAATATACCAAACAAGATATGTTTGAAACATTGAGTTATAAAATTGGTGTAGTCGCTGTATTCCTTGGTTTAATGGTCTTCTTCAATTTATACATGCTTTTTAGAGGGAAAAAGAAGACAGCAGAGATCAAGGCTCAAAGAGAAAGAGCTGCCTTAAAGTAATTTGAAATCTCTAAATTAATAATCCACTGAGACGGCCTTGGCCGTCTCAGTTTAACTGAAGTAAATTACAATATGAAACTGATTAGATATATTAACTACATTGTTCAATGGATATCAATTATCGGACTAGTTGCAGGTTTTCTGATGGCAACAGTATTCGAAGGTTTTTTGGAAGATTATCACCCGGATGATATTGGAGTTATTGTTGGTTTTGTAGTCTTGATTTATTCGTGGTTCTATCAACTGATATTCTCCTTAGTCAGTGTTCTGTTTTATAGAAAGAAGTCCCTTTTTTTTAAGCATCTCATATTTTCCTTTCTGTATGCCCTGTTCTATGCGACAGTGCTTTTTTTGATAACTGAAGAGATTATCAATGATACTTTTTTGGGAGACGTGGATTCAACAATAGCTTATCTTCTATTATTGCTAAGTCCAAGTTTGGTTTCACTAATTTATTTCTACAAACTAACTTTTACGATTCTAAGCCCATTTAAAATTTATAAAGATGAAGACATTCAATAAATATATTCTGTACTTTTTATCGGTAGTAACATTTAGAGTTAACGCCATTATTCCACAACAACATAGCGTTTTTGACTTATGAAGATAATACTAGCAGGGGGATCTGGATTTATAGGCAGGTATATACAAAAAAGGTTTCTTGAGGATGGTCATGTTACCTGTGTTCTTACCCGAAATCCAAAGCAAGAGGATGATGTATATTGGGATGGAGAAACTTTGGGAGCCTGGTTATCTGACTTGGATGGTGCTGATGTACTAATTAATTTATCTGGACGATCCGTTGATTGCAGATACAATGAGAAGAACAAAAAAGTGATTTATGATTCTCGGTTAAAGTCAACTGCAATACTGGGACTCGCTTTGAGTAATTGTACAAATCCTCCTAAAATTTGGCTAAACAGTAGTACTGCAACAATTTATGGCCACTCTGAAGATTGTCCAATGGATGATTACACAGGAAAAATAGGTGCAGGTTTTTCTGTAGATGTAGCACGTAAATGGGAACGCACATTTTTTACATCATTTGGAGAGGGAATTAGAAAGGTAGCATTACGTACGGCAATTGTATTGGGCAAGGAAGGAGGTGCCTATGCGTATTTTAAGGGATTAACCAAGGTAGGTCTTGGAGGTTTTCAAGGGAGTGGAAATCAAATGGTTAGCTGGGTTCATGAAGAGGATGTCTATGGAATAATTCAATTTATAATAAAGGAAGAAAGTATTGCAGGACCTATTAATGTAACTGCCCCTAATCCAATAACAAATTATAAGTTCATGCAAGCATTCCGCTCTGTTTTTAAGATGAGTTTTGGTATTCCTATTTTCAAATGGATGCTCATTATTGGAGCGTTTGTATTGAGAACCGAACCTGAACTCTTGCTTAAAAGTAGATGGGTTATTCCTAAGAGATTATTGAATCTGGGTTTTGAGTTTAAGTATAGTAGTGTAGAGAGTGCAATTCGTAATTTGAAATAAACTAGGATAAGTGATAGATATTAATTATCATTTTATCTTCAAAGTGCTATATAAATTACGAAAAGGCACATATTTGTGTCCATGAGAAAAATGCTATTTGGCTTATTATTAGTAACTTCATTAATAAGCTTTTCACAAGATAAACTGCTCACAATCAAAGATGCAATTACAGGGTATCATTTATATCCTAAAGGCCTGTATGATGCACAGTGGCTACCTGGAGGTCAATGGTTCTCGCAATTACAAATTACTGATGGAAAGCGAACAATTGAAGTGCAAGAAATTGCAATTCATTCTGGACGAACCATTAGCATAAGTTTAGAAGACATAAATGCTGCATTATCAGAAGATACGTTAAGTAGGCTTCCACATGCTAGCTGGATCTCTCAACGAGAATTTCAGTTTGTTGTTGGAAGCAAAATATTTGCTTATCACATTGAGGATAAAAAAAGTAGGCTCATTACTTCCAAAGTAAATGAAAGGGTAACTCCTCAATTATTTTCAGATGGAACTGGTTATGTGGGTGAGACTCCAAATGGATTGGCATATGAATACAATGGTACAGGTAAAGAAATATCGTCGGATGAACCAGGAATTGTAATTGGAAAGACTGTACATCGCTCAGAGTTTGGGATTACACATGGTTTGTATCCAAGCCCTAGTAACAGTAAACTGGCCTATTATGAAATGGATGAGAGTATGGTTACAGAATATCCATTGTATAAACTAGCTGATACTCCTGCGACCATGAATATGTTGAGATATCCTACGGCAGGGGGGAAGAGTCACCATGTAGTGGTTAAAGTAAAAAATCTTAAAGGATCTGAAGAAGCTATTACCATAAAGACCACAGGAGATAAGGAGCAGTATTTAACTAATGTAAGTTGGACGCCTGATGAAAAATACATATTAATTGCAATTGTAAATAGAGGTCAAAATCATATGTGGCTCAATAAGTATGATGCAAAAACAGGTGAATTCGTAAAAACGCTTTTTGAAGAAACAAATGATAGATATGTGGAACCCGAACACCATGCCATATTCTTGAAAAATGATTCTTCCCGATTTATATGGTGGAGTGAGCGTGATGGCTATAATCATCTCTATTTGTATGATACTGAAGGCACGTTAATAAGACAACTTACAAAAGGTAAATGGATTGTGACTCAGTATCATGGAATGTCAAAAGATGGCTCAAAACTATATGTTACTGGGACGAAAGATTCTCCATTGGACAGGCATTTATATTGTGTCGATTTTGAAAATGGGAAAACTAAGAACTTGACGAGAACACCTGGTTATCATAATCTTAAGGCAAATGAAGATTGTTCCCTATTCTTAGATGATTACTCTTCTCCAACTGTACCTAAAGAGGTTAGAATGATAGATGGTGATGGTAATTTAAAGGAGATTTTAATCACAGCTTCAAATCCTTTAAAGGATTATAAGTTAGGTGAAATGGAGATTGGTAAGTTGAAAGGAAAGGGTGGGGATGATCTATATTACCGGGTGTTTAAACCTATTGATTTTGACCCCAATAAGAAATATCCTGTGGTTGTTTATCTCTATAATGGTCCTCACCTTCAGTTGGTAACCAACAGGTGGTTAGGTGGAGCCAACTTATGGTATCAATACATGGCACAAAAGGGATTTGTTGTTTTCAGTATTGATGGAAGAGGGAGTGCAGATCGAGGTTTCGAATTTGAGAGTACCATCCACAGAAACTGTGGTACAAAAGAGATGGAAGACCAACTCACAGGAGTAGAATGGCTGAAGAAACAGAAATGGGTGGATGCTAATAGACTTGGAATACATGGCTGGAGTTATGGAGGTTTCATGACTACCAGTATGATGACGCGGAACCCCGGAGTTTTCAAAGCAGGAGTAGCAGGAGGACCAGTAATTGACTGGACTTTATATGAAATCATGTATACCGAAAGATATATGGATACACCACAAGAGAATCCTGAGGGTTATGCTACTGCAAATCTTAAAAATCATGTAGAGAATTTAGAAGGTAAACTATTAATGATACATGGAGGATTGGATAATGTGGTGCTCTGGCAACATAGTCTACAGTATCTAGAGACGGCAGTAAGTAAAGGTGTGCAGCTTGATTACTTTGTTTATCCTAAGCATGAACATAATGTAAGAGGTAAGGATCGCGTTCATTTATATGAGAAGGTTAGTAATTACTTCTTTGATAATTTATAAGAACTTAATGATTAAAATGTGGAAGCCGTTCGTTGTGATGGCAATTGTGGGCTATGGTTTTATTGCCAAGGCTCAAGTGGTAGTGGAAAGAAGTGATAGTATTGAATCTGTTAAAGCGGATACCTTAAGGCTAGTAGTTGACAACGCTCCGGAAGAAGAAATTATAATAGATTCTTTGAATTCAGAAATTACCACAACCAAAAGTGTTCGAACTTTAGGAAGTTCGTTTGCTAAAGACAGTATCTATATAAATGATGATGATACTATTCATTTGTACGATAATAGTTTTGACGGCTTGCATATGCTTGACGATCAAGTTGAGGGTTATAAAGTATTTATTAATGGAGAGAACCATACGTACACAGAAAGCAATGCTAGATTGTGGCTTAAGATGATAAAATACCTTCATGCAAATGCTGGAGTTAGAAACATCATGTTTGAATATGGATACTCTTTTGGGTATTTGGTCAATGAATATCTTCAAACAGGAGATACGAGTCTATTCAATAGCTTAGATCAATTTGCTTATGATGAATACAGTAGCGTAATAGAGGAGTTAAAGAACTTTAACGATAGTTTACCGAGTGACCAAAAACTATATTTCGCAGCTATTGATATAGAAAGAGGAATTTATCCCGTAGCCAAGATGCTAGATTTTATACTGCCCGATGATTCTGTTAGTATCCCAGATTCTATTAGTCTTCATGTTTTAAGTTTGAAATCATTAGCAGAGTACAATGATTTTAAGCTCGATGAGGCAGATAATGGGGTGACAAGTAGTGGATATACGAGTGGCTTTAACTTTAGAACGGGTGCTACTTTGAAATTGGTTTATGATAATTTTAAAGAGCACAAAGAATACTATAAGCAGTATTTAAAGGATAATTACACACTCTTTGAAGATATTATCATAAACAAATACGAGAGCAGAGAGAAGTGGGTTGAATATGAATCAAGTAATGCTATTCAAGAGTATATCTTCAGGGAAGATTATATGCACAAGCAGTTTTTGAAAGAATACGATGAGCATCCGGGTAATTGGTTTGGTCAGTTTGGAAGGTGCCATACTACTAAAACCAAGCAGAATAACAATTCTTGTGAATGGTTTAAGTTTAGTAGTTTGGCTGAGCGTATCAAGAATACAGATGGAGATATGTTTAAAGATGCCGTAATGACAATGGCTATAGTCTATGACAATGACAGAAATTTTGGACCAGATAAAGTATCAACAAGCGAATTATTTGACAAGTATTTTGAAGATATGACTCAGAATAGTTTGAGTTTACTAAGTCTTAGTGGTGATTCTGCTATCAATGCTGCCTATGGAACGGATTTTGATTATTTAATTTTGAGCACATACAATCAATTTGGTTCTTCATACAATTATCTATTCGATGAGGAGGAAGAGGATGAGAGATTTAAATTAACCTTTGGCTACGGAAATCAAGATTTCAACCTAGATCGTCTAAACAGTCAGTTTTTAAATCAAGGAAGCATATCTACGTTTAGTACGTCAAAGGCATATTGGGAGATAATGTTGATTGGTCATAAAGATAAGTTCTCTACTTCAACTTCATTTGGTAAGCTAATAAAGGAGTCTGTTGTTCTAGGTCCAAACTCGTATGAATTAACTGGGTATTATGTAAAGGATATATTTTATTATCCATTTTTCACAGATAATGCTTGGATTGACTTTTCTCCTGGTTTGGGTTTTGGGTATAGTAATTTGTCACTTAATACGACTGAAACTAACTCCAATAGCCAAGATCTAAATAATGGTTTTCTAGGGGAGGTGAAAAATACCAAATATGTGAATGATGCCTTTGTATTTGACATTGGAGCTATCATCGATATTAATCTCAAATGGTTAACCTTTGGTTATCATGGAGGTTATAACTTGGATGTCTCCAATAAGCGATGGAAGAGCAATAGAGAACATTTGAATGATTCACCATGGACATCATTAAGTGGTCTTTATGGAACTGTGAGAATTGGAGTTAATTTCTAATCTTCCAGTTCTATTAGTTCTTCTAATAGTAAGTCACAATCTGTAGAAATAGTCTTCATGCTATCGTTAGCTGCAGCATACTCTTTGCTCAATTGAGTAAGGTCCTCTGGACTCAAGTTTCCGGCGTCTCCTAGTTTTGCTTCTAAATCTAAAGAGTGAGCCTTAGCATTGGTAAGTTGTTCTTCCTTTTGGTCCAATTTCTTTTGCAGCTTTTTAAGACGTTCTTTTGTTTCGTCTTTTTGTTTCCACGAGTTTTTACTATCTGCTGGTGGAGTAGGAGTGGTTGTTTTCTTTTTTACTTTTTGCTTTGGATCAATTGCTAGCTGCTCCTGTTTATAAAGATATTCCTTGTAATCCCCAGGATATTCTTTTACATCCTCATCTTCTATCCACCAAACTTTATTGGCCAATTTCTCGATAAAGTATCTATTGTGAGATACAAAGATTACGGTACCTTCATATCGCTTGAGAGCTTCTATAATTACTTCAATACTGTCAATATCCAAATGGTTAGTTGGCTCATCCAGAAGTAGGAAGTTTGCTTCTGATACTAGTGTTTTAGCAAGAGCAACACGTGCTTTCTCACCACCACTCAGCACCTTAATTTTCTTGAATACATCGTCCCCAGCAAAAAGGAAACATCCCAACATACTACGAAGTTCCATGTCTGTTTTATGAGGAGCATCATACTGTAGTTCTTCAAGAATCTCATAGTCCATATGCAAGCTTTCCAATTGGTGCTGTGCGTAGAATGAAGGATCAACATTGTGACCTTGCTTTCGTTCTCCAGAGAAATCTAACTCATTAGCAATGATGCTAAGAAAGGTTGATTTACCTGTTCCGTTGGCTCCAATAAGAGCTATCTTATCGCCTCGGACAATTTCTCTATTCACTTTGTCGAACAGCAAAGTATCTCCAAAGCCTTGCGTAATTCCGTTTAATTCCATAACGACCTTACCACTTTGCTTGCCAACCTTAAAGTCTATTTTTAGGTTAGACTTATCTTCAGCAATAACCTCAATTTTTTCAATCTTCTCTACCATTTTCACCCTAGACTGTACAGCCTTTGCCTTACTGGCCTTGGCCTTGAATCTATTGATGAATTTTTCTTGTTCTTTGATGTATTGCTCCTGATTTGCCGCTTGCCTGCTTATCAGGTCATCGCGTTCTACCTTGGCTTTGAGGAAGAAATCATAATTACCATCCCATAGGTAGAGCTTGTTGTTACTCAACTCTGCCGTTTTGGTAATCATCTTATTTAGAAATTCTCTATCGTGAGATACGATAATTACACTTCCTGGATATCCACTAAGGTAACTCTCAAGCCACTCTATACTAGGCAAGTCCAAGTGGTTGGTAGGTTCATCCATAAGCATAATGTCTGGTTGCTCCAAAAGCATTTTTGCCAGAACAACACGCATACGCCATCCACCAGAGAATTCCTTCATTGGGCGACTTAAGTCGGCAGTCTTAAAACCAAGTCCCTCTAAGATTTCAGCGGTCTTATTGTCCATGTTGTAGCCATCAAGAGCGTCAAACTCCTCTTGGTAATCAGCCATCTTTTGGATGTTTCCCTCACTAGGATCTGTTTCCATTACAGCATAGAGTTTATCCAATTCTTCTTGGACAAAAATTGCACGAGCAAATGCTTGTTTTGCGTGATCAAGGATGGTCTGATTACCATCCTCACTTATCATATCCTGAGATAAGTAGCCCAAGTTTACGCCGCCTGCTTTGTTGATGGAACCCTCTCTCACATCAAACTTACCCATGATAAGCTTGAGCAGAGTAGATTTACCCGCACCATTTTTACCGATAAGTCCTATTCTCTCACGAGGTTTTATAAACCAGTCTATGTCTCTAAATAGGTAGTTACCACCAAACTCGAAGGATACGTTTTGAATATGAAGCAATGTATTTTAACTTTAAAAGGTGCAAATTTAATGTTAACTAGCAGGTTAACTTAATATGCGATAAAAGAATGTTAGAAAGGGAATAACAATCGTTAAGAAAGATGAAAATATCCTTGGTTTAGTTTCTACGTTTCTTTCTTAAATATGTGATGATGTTTTGACGAGTTTCCGTTTATATAGACGTTGAAGTTGGGTTAGAAAAAGGGTGATTCCTGAATTCATTCCATGACTTTGGGAAAAGTCTACCTTTATTCCAAGATTAGCTTTTTATAGTGGTCTTTACCGTCATAACTTATTCGTAAAAAATATAGTCCCTTGGGATGACCACTGAGGTCAATGCTAGGTTCATTGAATTCGCCAATAAGTCTTCCTTTTGAATTGTAAAGTCTTAGCACAACACCTGGTTGATAGTTTCCTATTGTAAAAAATTGACTGCTTGGATTTGGATAAACCGAGATACTCTCAATATTGATATGATTGCCGCCTCTTGTTTCTATAGCTCCGATGTCTGGGATTAAGCCACTTCTTGTTTGTCCAAAAAAATCGATAGTTACGGATGTCAATGGCTTCGCAATATCCATTATTCTATTGTTTCCAGGTCTGAAGTCGTTTAAACCTTCGTTAGCGAAATAAGGATTTTCTACCATGTTCTTTCCTTGGCTTACCTGATTAAATGCGTTCAATGAAGTAATTGTATTTGCTGTTGTATCACTATGGAAGATGATACTATTTTCATAATGGATAGCATTATACGAAGCAGTCCATGTATTGGACCCCTGAGATTGTATAAGTCTACCCTGGCCTGCGAGGTTCTTAAAAGATACAATATTATTCATAATAGCATGTGAACCCTTTCCTAAACTAAATGCAATAGGGTAAAGACTGTCGAAACTGCAATTCGAATAACTTATTGTATTGTGTAAAATATCAAATGTAGAATTGTCACCTACACACCTTACAGCCCATGCAGAGACATTGTCCAGACTTGAGCGATATGGACCTCTCTTAGTAACATTGGGCATCTTAATAGAAATAATGTTATTTGAGATTTCGGAGTGGTAGTTGTTTGAAGTTACTTGTATCCCTATTTTCGGATTAACTCCAGGATACATGCCTGTATAATTAATAATTACTTTGTTTCTTGCTATTTTTTGGTCTCCGCCAGTTGAATGTGAGATAATTCCCGTTTGAGTTTCGTACACATGCCTCATATTCTTAAGAATCACTTCATTTTCGATTATCTCAATATTCTCAGAACTGGAAACCTCAATTCCTCCATAATAGTCTAAATCTTTAATTTCAATTTTGTTTCCTTTAATTAGAATATTTCCTACATAGGAAGTTTGAGCTAAATAGAAAATCGGGAAATTAGAATTGCATCTAATCGCTGATTTACTCCATATACCAGCGTTTCCTGTGTCGCCTGTTAAGTCAAATATTTTATTTTCTAATACCTGAATTTGTTGATTTCGATAATCACCGTAGGGAGCAATGCCTGTTATTGGCCAGGTTAAAACTGTTCCTGCAAATGAGGGACGTGTTAGGATATTTCCTTTTATGATGTCATTTCCTCCATTAACTAGTATACCTATGTAAACGAAGTCTTTTATTTCATTCGCTTCGAAGTAGTTTCGACGTCTAACAACTGAAGTATCGTAGACAGCTACAATTCCAAACATAGAATTTTCAATCTTGTTGTGTCTCACAATTATATTTTCACATATTCCAGGTATAGGTGTTAAGTATGCAGGCTCCATTCTTCTATTTTCAGGAATGTAAAGGCTATCTACGATGCTTATTCCAATAGTGTAAAGAAAGCGATATTCATTTATGTCATCTTTCGGACTAATAATTGTGTTATTCTCAAGAAGTATATTCTTACAACTATCTTGTATTGCAATACAGATGGGAGTGTTGGTATAGGATTTACTACGTACAATTAAGTTTTTAAGTTGAATGTTTTGGGCGTTTCTAAAGGCCAGTACATAGCCGCTCTTGCTGGTTGACGAACCAAATTTCAGTTCTTGATTGTGTCCATTTATTTCCAACGAGTAAGTTTCTGACCCAGAGATATTTGGAATTGTAACTTGTTCCTCGTAGGGTCCTGTTCCTGATACGATGTTTAAAGTGACATTGCCATTTATCCCTTGAGATTTCAGTGATAGTATCGCTGCATTAATACTTATAAAGTTTGTAGTACTGGTATTTGATCTTCTATTTACTGTATATGTACCACTCATTTGAGCGTTACACATTAAAGTTATGACTATAAAACTTAGGGTAAGAAGTTTTTTCATATTACAAAAATACTCTTGGTTCGGAGTTTTATAGAATCTACTATTTCCTTTTCTTATCACAAAAGTGACATAGGAGTGCAATAGACCAGTTACCAAAATAACCAATCAATAAGAAGATAAAAATAAACTATTGAAATATAGAATTTTCCAAATCAGACGCTAGGCCATATCCAAGTAGATACCAAAGAGCCCAAGCCATTAGACAAACTACTATAATCGAGAGGACGATTATTTGAGTATAAATTCGAATATTTCTTTTTTTTGCATAGGCAATAGCCCTTTTTCTCCCTTGCTTCTGTTGTTCAGGTGTTAGATTAGAAAAGTACTTGGTGGTACTTATATTTCCTGTTCCTATATACTGTTCTTTAAGTTTTTTATACCTAGAAGTAGACCATCTTCCTATACGTTTATTCTCTTTTAGAATAGATATAAAGCTTTGGATACTTCCACCACCACCTCCAGCCATCTTACTTTATGAACTTAGCGTAACGGGTATGTTGTTTTTTCTTATCTAGGAGAATGAGTGTATAAATCCCCTTACCTAGGGTTGATACATTAATAGTTGAATAGCTAATCCCTTTAAGTGCTTCTTGTCCAAGAGCATTTATTACAACGTAATCTGTTTTTTCAGTTAATCCATTTATAGACAATAAATTGTTAACGGGATTAGGGTAGACTATCACTTTTACTGGGTTAACACCCAAAACCACTGCATTATACGGATACTGATATAACGTGTCAATTTCTAAAGAATCGAGGGCCCTGTTGTAAATTCTGACTTCATCTAAATCCCCCATGTATTGCCCCGTAGCGTTGGCTGTGTTAAGAGAAGATAAACCGCCTATAGCCAAACCACAACCTGAAGACAACGAATTTATATTTGAATATTGGTAACTGTTTGCCAAGTTTCCATCTATCCAAATAGCAACCATTCCGGTTGAGGATACCCTTCCCACTACATGATGCCATGAATTATCACTAATTTTAGATGATTTCCCAGATGTCATATAACCCTGACTTGAATTGTCTCTAATGTCAAATGATATTTGACCGTTTGAAATATACAAAAGGAACCCTCCTGATAAGGTGCAATTGTATTGGCTGCATATTGCTGAATTCGCAGAAATATCTTGAGTTGTTTTTATCCATGCACTAACGGTTAATGCATTTGTGATTGATCTAGTAGATGTGCCTGCCTCAGCAACACCTCCAAACATTACAATGGCCTTGTCCGAAGAGGAAGTTTTATCAGAGGCACTTGAAAAAGATCCATTTCCTCGAGAGCTGACGGTTCCGTTTTGAGTACCTGTTTCGTCAGTAAAATCTACGCTGTCGAGTTTAAAATAAGCTACGAGACCATTTTCGACCTGAGCAAATAAAGTGGAGCAGAATAATAATAGGATTGTTGTATATAGAATTTTCACTCTACAAATGTAGTAAGAATACACCAGATACTTAGTTGAAAAAGTTGTAACTCGTGCCCTACCTTTTCCTTTTTAGTTCTTTTCCACCCATCGAGTGTATTCCTAGTACATCGAAATAAAATCGGACTATTCTAGAATTACTTTTTTGTAAAGAATACTGTTATCCGTATATATTTTTATAAAGTATACTCCTGGGATAAATCCTGTCAGATTAAATGTTTCACTTTTTGATTCGTGAATTAATTGACCATTTGTATTAAATACTGAGGCAGAGCTACCTTCTTTGAAGTCTCCAAATGTAAATAACCCTGTACTTGGGTTGGGATAAATTATCATCTGGTCCTTGTTATCTATTGGTCTTATTCCTAGAGGATTGTCACCTTTTAATTCAATTGCCCCAATGTCTGGCGTGATACTTCTTGTGCTCCCAAAGTAGTCGGTAGGGATGTAAACTAAGGGAATACCATGGTTTAAAACGGCAAGATTTTGGGGTCTAAAATCACCTTTAAATCTGTCAATATAATTCGGATTCTCGACGATATTATAACCAGAACTAACGTTATTGAAGTCCGTCAAAGTATACGTCGTACTTCTGGATTCATTAGCTTGGTTGAAAATTAAACTATCGTCAAAATAAAGCGAATTACGAGTTGCCGTCCAAGTTGTGATTTCATCTGTTTCTATAAATGTTCCCATAGCTTCCAAATCAAAAAAGGAGGCAATATTATTGGTCACGGTATGATGTCCTTCGCCCAATTGTATTGCAACGCTATTCAAAGTAGAGTCCGTATTATGGTTGACGTTGACTGTATTGTAAATTATTTCTGAAATTGTACTGGTATTTCCTCTGGAATTAATTCCTTCTAATCCATTAAGTCTCTTTTTAAATATTGGAGTGGTGTCATCTGGAAAAGGAATCTTAGTTCCTGTTATATCCATAGAAACAATATTATTGGTAATGCTTATAAATTCTTTTTGACCAATAGCATGTATTCCTGTTATTTTACTCCAATTCGAGTATGTTCGACCCGAAAGGTTAAAAATAATCCTGTTTCTATCTATCCAGAGATTCTTACCTTTAGATATTGAATGTATTCCCATAACTCTATCGCGAAGATCTGTACTCGACTTAAAGCTAATAACGTTTTGGTTAATAGTTGTCTCACCATCGTTACCGGTGAATATCGAAAAACCAAAACCTAAATCGTTAAAATCAATAATATTCTTCGTTACTTCTATGTCGTATTTTGTAGGGCCATGACAAAAATAGAAAGGTGTGTGACCTTCACCGGTAGAAATAATTCCACGCCTTCTCCAGGTTCTTGGAGAGACAGTCTCTCCAAGAATAGTATGAATGTGATTGTGAGATATAATCATGGTACCGCTTGAATTGCTGCCTGAACCGCTAATTCCAATAATACTTTCATCATGAAAATTAATTCCTGCAAAATTAGGTCTAGAAATATCATTGTTTCGTATGATATCATTCCCGCCACTACAAAATATTCCAATATATGCAAAGTCTACAACTGTATTATTTTCTATAATATTTACTCCTGTGTGGGTGATGGTGTATTTGGCTATAATTCCCAACATAGCATCATAGATTTCATTGTCTTTAATAAGGATATTGGTTGAATTTCCTTCAGTAAGGGTGGTACGGTGAGCTTCATTTTTATAGTTAGGATCACCCTTGGAATTGTGCATATTAACGTGGTCAGCTATCATAATCCCTTCAGTATGGTAGTAATTGTAATTTGAGTTCTTTGGACAATAGATTTTACAACCTTCTATTGTAATGTTATCGCATTCGTTTTTTATTTCAATTCCAGTAGGTGTTTTGGTGAATGACATTCCACGAACTACTAAATTCTTTAGGGTCGTATTTTTAGCATTGTCTAGAGCCACTACATAATCACCCTTAATAGTACTGTCACTCAAGTTAATCTCTTCATTTTGACCATCTATGATGAGGCTATAGATGCTTGAACCACTAATATTGGGTATGGTGAGTTGTTCTGTATAAGGACCAGAGCCTACTACTAGGTTGATTGTAACATTTCCTGATAAACCTAAGGAGAGTAAAGAGTCTGTAGCAGCACCAAAGCTAGTGAAGTTAGTGTTCGATGCTGTTGTGGTTTTATCAATGGTATAAGTCCCACTCATTTGAGCTAATAAAGTTGTAGAAATTAGGAGAAAGATTAGTGTTAGTAGATTTTTCATATTGTTTAAATTGGGATAGGGTAGGAACTTGGAATAGATACCGATGTACTTCCTTTTCTTATCTAGTAAATTTAGACACTAACTTTCCATAAAAGTTACGCAAAAATGGCTTCATGACACAATTTTTACAGAGAGTGAAGAGATTCAAAAAAGAGTAAATCTCCTATGTATATTAGAAATAATAGTTATGGATTGTGCCTACAACTCGTGCCCCATCTTTTCTTTCTTGGTTGCTAGGTATTTTTTGTTGTGAGGATTAGCTTCCACTTGAAGGGCTATGTTCTCTACAATTTCAAGTCCATAACCTATTAAACCTTTACGCTTCTTAGGATTGTTACTCATTAGTTTCATTTTGGTTACTCCCAAGTCTCTAAGAATTTGTGCACCTACACCATAATCACGCTCATCCATTTGGAAACCCAACTCTAAATTAGCTTCTACAGTATCTAGTCCATTTTCTTGAAGCTTATAAGCTTTGAGCTTGTTCAGAAGGCCTATTCCTCGACCTTCTTGATTCATATAGACAATAACCCCTTTACCTTCTTTCTCAATTGCTTGCATCGCTCTATGCAATTGCTCACCACAATCACATCTACAGCTCCCAAAAATGTCCCCAGTGAGACAACTGGAGTGTACTCTTACAAGAATAGGTTCATCCTTATCCCAAGTTCCTTTTACTAAAGCAAGGTGATCCATACCATTACTTACTTGCTTATAAGCGTATAAATCAAAATCACCAAAGTCTGTTGGCAGATGAACATCAATTTGACGTTCAATTAGGCTTTCATGTTTCAATCTATATTCTATGAGGTCTGCGATAGAAACAATTTTCATGTTGTGTTTCGCAGCCACTTTTACCAAATTTGGAAGACGAGCCATGGTTCCATCTTCATTCATAATTTCAACAATACAACCTGCGGGCTCAAAACCTGCTAGTCTTGCAAGATCAATTGCGGCTTCTGTATGTCCTGCTCTCCGTAATACTCCCGCGGTTCTTGCTCTTAGCGGAAAAATATGTCCTGGCTTACCCAGTTCTTTAGGGTCAGTTTTAGGATCAACAAGGGCTTGAATGGTCATTGCTCTATCATATGCTGAAATACCTGTACTTGTACCCTTACCGATTAAATCTACGGATACGGTAAATGGAGTTTCGTACTGTGCAGTATTCTTACCTACCATCAGTTCTAGGTCCAATTCTTCACAACGTTCTTCCGTTAATGGTACACAAATAAGTCCACGTCCTTCAGTTGCCATGAAATTAACCATTTCAGTAGTTACGTTTCTAGCAGCAGTAAGAAAGTCTCCTTCATTCTCACGATCTTCATCATCTACTACAATAACCATTTTACCATTTTTAATTTCTTCAATGGCCTCTTCAATGGTGTTCAGTTTAAATTCGCTCATAACAGTGGTACAAAGGTACTATTTCTCTTATGTTCTACTATATTTTGGACATAGATAATAACTATTGCACCCTCGTTTTTATTTATGGTCATATCTTGTGTTCTTCACGGATAAGGACATTCTAATCACATTGAAATATTTTACATTTATCCTTTGGCCAAAGGAGTAAGCCAAAAGAAAAGATTTTTTAATAAATCAAAGTTTTAGGTGCAGGATGCCAATTGAGTTATGTTTTAATAACTCAGGATTCTTTTCTTTGCATCCTTGAACATCCTATTTTTAGCAAATCGATTCCCGTATCCTCCTTTTCGTGGGGATAAGCTGAAAATTTATAACCTTACTCGACGTTTAGCAAAAAAACATGATTTGTATTTAGTTACATTTTATGAGGATAGGAATGAGTTAGACTACCTCAAGGAGATTAAACCTTTTTTTAAGGAAATAGAACTGGTGTATTTACCTAAATGGAAATCGGTCCTAAATGGAATTCCAGCATTGTTCAGTTCTATGCCTTTGCAAATGGCTTACTTCAAGAGTTCCAAGATGAAAAGAATGGTTCAATTTGCAATTGAACAGTATAATATTGATGTGATTCACACCCAGCATTTGCGTATGAGTCAATACACGAAAGATGTAGATCTACCTAAAATATTGGATTTACCTGATGCGTTTTCATTGTATTTCAAGAGAAGAAACCAAACCGAAAGACCCTTTATTAATCGTTTAATTGACAATATCGAAATTGGAAGGTTGGCTAAGGCCGAGGGCGTTATAACCAAGTATAACAAGACATTGGTATGCTCCGTAGAAGACCAGAAGTATCTTGAAAAGCTTCACAAAACAGATAACATAGATTTGTTATTGAATGGTGTGGATTTAGAGACTTTTGATGTTGGAGATGGACATATCTATACACATCATAAGGTACTTCTATTTACCGGAAATATGGATTATGCACCCAATGTAGATGGCGTGCAGTACTTTGTAAAGGAAATGTGGCCAGAGATTTCCAAAGCAAATCCAGATACGCAGTTCATTATTGCTGGACAACGACCTGTAGAGGCTGTTAAGAAATTAGCCAATGATAGAATTACTGTTACTGGTTTTATTCCAGATCTAAGGGATATGTATGCAGAAGCGAGTGTTGTGATAGCTCCTTTGAGGTTTGGAGCAGGAACTCAAAATAAAGTCCTTGAGGCTATGGCTATGGGTGTTCCAACTGTTTGTACACATATTGGATTCGAAGGACTCCAGATTGCAAGTGGGGATGGTGTAATTATGGCCAAGGAAAAAGAAAAGTTCATCAAGGAGGTGAATATCTTGTTGTCTGATCCTGTAAAGCGTAAAGAAGTAGGAGAGAAGGGGCTAGTAATTGCCCGAAGTCGATTTAGTTGGGATCGAATAGCAGAAAAACTAGAGAAGTATCTAATCGAAGTTAGTTCTTAATAGAGACCTTGTCAGTGATAGTCTAAATTACAGTTTCATTTGCCTTCAAAGACATCTATATCTATACTTTAAGATAGGTTCTGTATATCCTAATTGGAATAAAATTAGGTTTATTGTAACCTTTTTGGTTTTTTGCATTACAGATATATGAGGCTTCTATTATTTGGTGTTTTACTTGCTATCTGCCTATTTTCATTTGGGCAAAGGAAAAAGGACGAACGAAAGTTGACTTTTTTACTGGATAAAGAAGTAACCTCATTGAGTCTAGACTGTGAGTATGAGAACTGCAGAGCCTTCCTATATAATGTTCATCACTTTAAAAATTTAGAAAGTCTCAAACTGGTCAATTTAAAAAACTCATTTTCTCTTGAGAACCTACAGTATCTTATTAGCTTAGAGGCTATTGACTTAATTAATCCCAAAGGATTTGATTTGAAAAAACAGGTGAAATATTTGGAATCTATATCCAATCTAAGACATCTTTCCATAGTCATCAAAGATAGAAACATCTGGGATAGTTATAAATACAAAAAGAGAAGCGTTAAGTATAAAAGAAAGGTAGCTCGGGTCGCAAATAAAAGGGCAAAAAAGAAAAGCGGACTGGACAACTTACCTGCCTTGACATACTTAGAACTTAGGGGGTTCGCATTAGGGGAAAAGTATTTTTTAGACGAGGTAAACGGTCTTAGGAATTTGGATACATTTATAGCTATAGACATAGGTGTAAATTTAGCGTGGTGCAGGGATCTAGCTTTGGACACTCTCTCTTACCTAGAAGTAAATCCCAATCCAAATATACTCAATCGGCAATATCCAAAGAATCTTAGGTTAGGTACACTCAAGGTGGTAAGCCCTGATGAATTAAATAAATCTGGACGGACTGAGAAACAACTTCGTGATTCCAAGTATCAAAATTATGGTCTTTTTGAAACAGATTACATGTACCCCACCAATAGTTATTTTGATTACCCACTTGTGAACGAATATTATGAACATGCTTATTCATGGTATTATAAAATTCCGAATCATCTAGAAATAGATACCATAAAGACTAATGATACACTGACAAAAGCGACGTATTTTGGAAGTTTAAAGACTGGCGATGATAGTACCAAGCTTAAAGTTTTATCTCCTGCATATTTGGAGTACCCTGAGTTTATGAAAGGCAGGCGTTTTAATCATTGGGATACCACATCTTACAGCAATAGGAGAGGCAATTTAAACTATGCCAATGGTGATCTGATTCCGTACCAATGGGATTTAGAAAATTCACCAAAATATTACTCCAACCGGAAAATGAAACGATATGTTAAGGACTATCAAGCTTACCTTACTATAGAGCCAATCCGAAAGGTAAAGGATAAAGAGATATTCAAGATTAAAAGTTTGAAGAGAGAAAAATTAATAGAGCAAGGAGTCTTTAAGTTTAGAAGAAATGAAAATTTCAACAACTTAAGTTTCTTTAGTAACAAGTCTTTCTCGTTTAATAACCTATCTCCTGAGGAGCAAAAAAGAATTGCTTCTAAAAGTATATTGGATGCTTGGTTTTCGGTTGATTCAATATATGAGACTTTTACCTTGCATGTAAAGACTATCACAGAAATTCAAGACTACGATATTACCTTATGGCAAAAAAATGGAGATAGTTTAAATCTGAAGTGGGATCGCGTATTTGATCGATACGAACGTCTCGCTGGTAAGATAAATCGACGTTCTGATGCAAAAAGCATTAGATGGAAAAGGAGCTATATGGGTAGGGTTGCTCCAAATTTTAGATATTTCAGTAAAACACTTTTTCATAAGAAATCCCAAGAATATAAAATGTCAGAGAAGGAGTGGAAGTCTTATTACAATGAAGTAATGGACAATGAACTTGCTACTTTACTGAATACAAATGTAAGTGTGTCATTACTACCTCGGGTACTTGAACTTGAAGGAATACAAGAACTATCACTGTATTCTTGGAGAAAGCAATACAAGGGTATAGATCTGATTTATAAAGCTTTTGACTATTCACAAACAGATTCTCTTTGGTCTCAACCAAACGAGATAATTGTGTTTGATAGGAATTTGAAAACATGTACCAAGTTTAAGGCTAATTATAGATGGAAGGATGATGATTACTCTTCGTACAATGAATTTAGGAACCCATATAAAAGTAGCAAGTTAATTCTAGAGCAATATTTCTATGTACCGCATACTAACTTAGAGGATGTCACTATACTAGTGCTTTTCGACAATGGAAGTTTTGCAATAGTGGAAGATGGACGGAGGACCTTGGATGCAACGATTTCAGCGGAAGTTATGCCTCCTGGTTTAGTGAATTTTAGAACCTTGGTACAATTCCTGAATTAATGCTGTAACCTTTTTAGGAAACTGCATTATACTAGTAAATAAACCTATGATAAAACAAAAAGTAATAACACCAGAGGAGGAGTACGAGATAGTCCTTGCAGCATTGAAAAATCCTGCTGAATTTAGAATTCTGTATGATTTACATTATACCGCCATTTTTAGGTTTGTTCATAGCAGGGTTTCTGATATTAATGCTGTTGCTGATGTAGTAAGTGATGTGTTCTACTCTGCACTTACCAAATTAAGCACTTATAGTTATAAGGGGTATTCAATAAAGTCTTGGCTGTATAAGATTGCATATAATCAAATAATGAGTCTGTATAGAAGCGAGAGTAAGATAAGAACAGTAAGCTTAGATACAGAAGATTTAGAAACATTGGCAGACGATGGAGAATCTAGAAGTTTTTTAGATCTTGATGTACTCAAACGGGGATTAAATCAACTTTCAGATGAAGACTTAAGCCTTGTGGAAATGAAGTATTTTGAAAAAATATCGTACAGAGAAATGGGACAAATACTTGGAATTACAGAAGTGAATGCCAAGGTGAAAACGCATAGAGTAATAAAGAAGCTTAGAGGATTAATAGTGAAATAATAAGGAAATGAAACAAAGAAATTATAACATAGATAAGACTCCAATTTCAGATTCGGAGATCAATAAATTCAAAGACTTTGATAGTGTTTTGGATAAGGTCAATAATGGACCTATTAATCCAGAGGGAAATCAGAACTTTGACTTGAGCAATTTGTTAAAACTGGGTAAGAACTTTTTAATAGCGGCAAGTGCTGTAACAGCGGCTTGGTTTGGCTTTAATAAGTTGACAGATGGCAATATAGAAAACAAAGAGAGTAGTGTCACCACGATTACTCAAGAAGTGAAATATAGTATTAGGCCACCAATTAAAGGTGCAGATGTAGCATATGAAAGCTTTGAAATCAATGCTCAAGAAGATATTATAATAACCACATCCAATGAATCTACGTATGAGATAAAGAGAAACTCATTCAGAACACAAGAGGGAGAAGTGGTGAGAGGAGAGATGGTAGTGAAAATTCGCGAATTTCATGACCCCATAAGTGTGTTTAGATCAGGAATCCCAATGAGCTATGATTCTGCAGGAATTCAATATACTTTTGAATCTGCAGGTATGTTCCAGATGGTTGCAGAGCAAAATGGCGTAGCTCTAAGCTCTGTTTTAGACAATCCAATTAAAGTAGACTTAGCAAGTGGCAATGGTAGTGATGAGTTTAATAATTATTATTTTGATACCGATAAAGGAGAGTGGGAATATTTAGAAAAAAGTCAAGTAGTTAAATTGATGGATTCAGTGTCTAGCCATGAAGAGATTGTCATGGATGAATTATATAATATTGATTTGCTCCATGAACCCGTAAAACCAGAGCCCATTGGTTTTCCTAAAGTACTGCAAAATAAATATGCCTTCACAGTTGACTTTGACAGAACAAAATTTCCTGAATTATCTTCAGATGTAGTATTTCAGGTAGATGAGACCATATCAGATTTTTCAGCGATGTATTATGATGTTAACTGGGAATCTGTTGAGTTAGAGAGAAGTACCAATGACAATAGATATACGGCTCATCTCAATAAAGGGAGCACACAACTAGAAGTGGAGTGTTTTTCTGCTTTACCAGTAGATGTATATGCTAAACTAAAAGCAGAGTATGACGCATCAGTTAAAAAGTACCATGCAGATTATCTAGTCTATACAAATTCACAGAAGGTAATACAAGAACAAAGAATCATAGAAGAATCAAGGTTTAACAAGGCTTTACGAAAAACAGAAGGTCAGACCAAAGAGAAGTTGGTTTCAAACAAAAGGTTTAGAAGAAGATTCTCTGTTACTCGGCTTGGAGGTTTCAATGCAGATCATCCAATGCCACCCATTAGTATTAGTTATTCATATCTTGGAGATTTCAGTGAGAAAGTAACAGCGAAGTTAAGACTTGACAGAAAGGTATTAAGGCCGATGAGTCTAAGTAATATAGTAGGGGATAGAAACTTAGTATTGAATAGAGGAAAACTCGGAGAGGTTGCTTATTCTAAAGAACAAACCAACATCATGTGGGCGTTATTGCCAGGAGAGAGGATAGCCATTGCAAATTCCGAGGATTTTAATGAAATAGATGGAAAGGAACATCTGTTTCACATGACAGCCTATGATGGACTTGAAGGTTTGGAGATTTTGGAGGAAATGTTTGCAGAAGCCGAATAATCTGTAGAACATTTGATGTATAAAAAAAGCACCCATTTTTGATGGGTGCTTTTAAGTATTTTTTATTGAAGCTTATGCACTTAACAAATCTCTAAAACGGTCTTTGTTTGCATATACAAGTACTAATGCAAGTACAAGACCCATAATTGCTCCTCCAGCGTTTGCCGCTGTATCCATTAAAATATGGAAAAGAGCAGCATTTAGCATGATAGCAACAGCAAAGGTTAATGCCAATGGCATGTATTTACCTACCAATAGAAGTACTCCACAAGCAATTTCGAGTACTGCAATTATGGTCATAAAATTAGATGACATCATTGCTCCCATAACTGTTCCCATTGTTTCTGAGATATCAGGTGGTGGCATGAAATGCATGAATTTGTTTAGTCCGAAAATGAGATAAATAGACCCAAAAGAATGCGGATTACCATTGTAACTTTTTGATTCATAATTTTAATTTTTTGGTTTAAATGAATCACAATATAGTTAAATGAGTGTACATACATTCATTTAATAGAAAAAGGAAAGCGTGAATAAGTCTTACTTAAAGTTTCACTTGTTCTCCAAAACAGCCTTCACAAACCGTACAAATAGTGGGTGAGGAGCGTCCACCGTACTTTTAAGTTCAGGGTGATATTGAACACCTACAAACCAAGGATGATCTGGGATTTCAATTACTTCTACCAGGTCATTGTCAGGATTAATACCTACTGCTTTCATCCCTTTTTTCTCAAATTTCTTGAGATATTTACTATTGAATTCGTACCTATGCCTGTGCCGTTCGGAAATTATTTGTTTACCATAGGCAGTATATGATTTTGAGCCCTTTTCGAGTTTACATTTATATGCACCCAGACGCATGGTACCTCCTTTTTGACTAATATCTTTTTGATTCTCCATTAAATCAATGACTGGATTCTTGGTATCCTTCATTTCAGCACTGTGTGCATCTTCAATACCCAATACATTCCGTGCATATTCAATAACAGCGCATTGCATGCCTAAGCAGATTCCAAAGAAAGGAATCTTGTTTTCTCTCAAGTATTTAATAGTACTAATTTTTCCTTCAATACCTCTATCCCCAAATCCAGGAGCAACAAGTATTCCGTCAAACCCTTTTAGTTTTTCAATGACATTATCTTCGTTAATGTTCTCTGACGCAATAAGTTTTAGATGCACCTTACATTCATTTATTGCACCTGCATGAATAAATGCTTCAATAATGGATTTATAAGCGTCTGGTAGTTCAACATACTTGCCTACTAGACCAATACTTATTTCATCTTTTGGATGTTTAAGTTTGAATAAGAAATCTTTCCAGGTATCTAAATCTGCTTCACTGTTAGAGGGTAATCTTAACTTAGCAAGTACTACTTTATCCAATTTTTCCTTTTCCATAAGTAGAGGAACCTCATATATGGTGGAAGCGTCGATACTTTCAATAACGGCATTCTGGTTTACATTACAGAATAAGGAAATCTTGTTTCTAACCTCTTTACTCAATTTATGCTCGGTCCTACATACCAGTATATCTGGTTGAACACCAGCTTCTAGAAGTTTTTGAACGGAGTGTTGTGTAGGTTTGGTCTTTAGCTCACCTGCCGCTGCTAGATAAGGAACTAGTGTAAGATGAATTACAACAGAATCATCACTCCCAAGCTTACGTTTCAATTGACGTACAGACTCCACATAGGGGAGAGACTCAATATCACCAACAGTACCACCTAGCTCAGTGATTACAATGTCGTAATCTCCACTATCTCCTAGAATTTTCATTCTACGTTGGATTTCGTCTGTTACATGTGGAATGATTTGAACCGTTTTACCCAAATATTTACCCTCACGTTCGTTGTTTATTACGGTTTGATAAACTCGTCCAGTAGTAACATTATTGGCTTGAGATGTTGGTACATTAAGGAAACGCTCATAATGACCTAAATCTAAGTCCGTTTCTGCTCCATCATCAGTTACGTAACATTCTCCATGTTCATACGGATTCATTGTCCCTGGATCTACATTTAGGTAAGGGTCGAATTTTTGGATAGTTACTCGGTAACCTCGCTTCTGCAAAAGCTTAGCAAGCGATGCAGATATTATTCCTTTTCCCAAAGAAGATGTAACTCCGCCAGTGACGAATACGTATTTTGTGTCCATAAATTTTTAATATTATTTGATTTGTTCAATAAGGAAAAAAGAACGTCTAAAAGACGAAAGACTCCCCGTATCCGTACGGGTAACAAAAGTAAGCCAAAGCGTACTGCAAATGATGAATCCTTGATTTTTGGATGTCAATATGTTTTCAACACAATACATTTTGACTAGCCACAGCCTTTGAAATGGTGAATTTTCACCACTTTGTTTCTCTTTAATTTGAAAATAACAGAACAGTCATAACCTCTAGAAAACCACTGATAGGATAAAAAGGTATAACCATTATTACCTCTATCGATTGAATATGGCCCCCTAAAAACGCACTGAATGTAGAGTTTTGATCTTCCAATTAATGCCGAGTCAGAAGCTATCTCTTGCATAACAGAAGATTTATAACCTGTTTTGCCAATAGTATCATTTACCCATTTATTTTGGTTAAAGTAGGATGGTTTTATACAAGATAGATTGTTGTTCGTAGAAGAATCTATACTAGAGTTGGGTTGTAATAAGAAAAAGGCAATGAGTAAGAGCATTGAATTTTAAACGGTAAAGTTGCTTACTTATTTTTTAAAACATCTTCAACAGCAACTAAATCTTCAGGAGTATCCACACCTATCAACTTATTTTCAGTTACCATAGCCGAAACAACAATGTGATTCTGAATCCATCTAAGTTGCTCTAGCTTTTCGGCTTCTTCAAGGATTGAGGCATCCAAATTTTTAATTTCTTCAAAGGCTGTAGCAGTAAATCCATATACCCCAATATGTTTGAAAGCGATGTTCTCTTCAAATGGTTCCATGTACGGAATGGGGGAGCGACTGAAGTAACAAATATCACAGAACCCTTCGTCAAATGAAGTAGGAACAGCCTTTACAATGTTCTTGTTTAGGTAATCCTTTTCATTAGTTATGGGTTGAATAAACGTTAAAACGTCTACATCTTCCTCCTCAAATAAGTTAAGTAATCGATTAAGGTCTGCTGGATTTATTAGAGGTTCGTCACCTTGTACATTTATAATAACGTCATAGTCTGTACCGTCCGAAGTAAGAATTTCCATTGCTTCTTCACATCTTTCTGTCCCGTTTTTGGGTTCATCAGAAGTTAAAATAGTTTGTCCATCAAAAGCTTCTACAGCCTTCACGATATCCTCACTATCGGTTATTACAAAGACATCAGTTGCGTCACTTTTTTCTGCCGCTTCGTAAACCCATTGAATCATTGGCTTATTTAAAATAGGTGCCAAAGGTTTATTTGGAAAACGGGTAGACTCTAGTCTACAAGGAATTAGAATTACAGATTTCATAAGTTATACTTCTTGAGTATCGTCCCATTGTTCAAGGTAGTCAGCAACTCTGCGAACAAACATTCCTCCCAATGCTCCATCAACGACCCTATGATCATAGGAATGTGATAAGAACATTTTGTGCCGAATACCAATTAGGTCACCATGTTCAGTTTCAATAACTGCGGGCTTCTTAACTATTGCACCCATTGCCATTATTGCTACCTGAGGTTGATTAATAATAGGTGTTCCTAGTAAGTTACCAAAAGTACCTACGTTGGTAACTGTATAGGTGCCGCCTTGGATTTCATCTGGTTTTAATTTGTTTGATCTCGCTCTTCTTGCAAGATCATTAACCGTCTTGGCTAGACCTGTGAGGTTCATGAAATCTGCATTTTTAATAACGGGTACAATTAAATTTCCACTGGGTAATGCAGCAGCCATGCCAATATTTATATTTTTATGTTTAATGATATTATCTCCACTAACAGAAATGTTAATCATAGGAAAATCCTTTATTGCCTTGACAATTGCTTCTATGAAAATAGGAGTAAACGTGAAGTTTTCACCTTCTCTTTCTTTAAAACCGCCTTTAATCTTGTTTCTCCAGTTTACAAGATTAGTAACATCTGCTTCCACAAAAGAGGTAACGTGGGGTGATGTAGATTTACTCATTACCATGTGGTCAGCTATAAGCTTACGCATACGGTCCATTTCTATAATTTCATCACCAGGATTTAGATTTATGGCTGGTGCTTCTTTTGGTGCTGATACTGGAACAGAAACTTGTGGATTAGGAGCCGGTACTGTTGTAGAAGTAGTACTTGATGCTCCTCCATTTTTAACGTATGATAGAATATCACGTTTAGTAACACGACCTTCTTTACCTGTTCCGGGTATATTTTCCAATTGCTGCATTGATATCCCCTCAGTACGAGCTATATTCATAACAAGTGGAGAGTAAAATCTATTTGTTTCACCATTTGAAAGGCTAGGACTTGTCACTGCTTGCTTTGCAACACTTATTGTATTCTCAATGATAGCAGTTGGAATTTCCTTAGGAGTTGCTTCTACAGGAGCAACACTTGGAGCACTCCCTACTGCAGTTATTAGAGCTATTGGTTCACCTACTTTTACCACATCACCTTCATTGAATAGCTTTTTTGTAAGTATACCAGCTTCCATACTAGGAACCTCACTATCAACTTTATCTGTTGCTATTTCAAGTACAGCCTCATCCACCTCAATAGAATCTCCTTCGTTCTTCAACCAAGAAATAATCGTTGCTTCCGCTATACTCTCACCCATTTTGGGCATTATAAGTTTGTATTCAGACATAACTTTTCGTTGGTGCAAAAGTAAGATTTTAGACTTTGGAAAATACTATATTATTGTACAAAGTAATAACAATCAAAACTTCGATTAAATGCCTGTTTATAGAGTCTAAGTTTATTGAAAAATGACAATGCAACTATAAATTGCGAACACTTTAATTATGAACCTTAGAAGATTTTCAATCATTGCCTTACTGACTTTTATTTCTTTCTCACTTTTGGCTCAAGAAAAAGTTGCCAAAAAGGACGTAAATGGAAATAGTTACATTGAGTATACCAACGACCCTACAAACTCTAGATGGTATATTCTTGATAATGGACTAACTGTGGTCTTAGCACAGAATAGTGTAAAGCCCAGAGTACAAACACTTATCGCCACAAAAGCAGGTAGTAGTAGTGATCCAGCTGATAATACCGGGCTTGCTCACTATCTTGAACATATGCTTTTTAAAGGGACAGATAAATTTGGTAGTCTAGACTATCCAAAAGAAAAAGTGCTCCTTGCTCAAATAGACGAATTGTACGAGAAATATAACAGTACAAAGGATGGAGAAGAACGTAAAAACATATATGCTGAGATAGATCGTGTTAGTGGTGAAGCTGCAAAGTATGCGATAGCCAATGAGTACGACAAGATGCTTCAAAGTATTGGTGCTCAAGGCACCAACGCATTTACTAGTTTCGAACGGACCGTTTATGTAAATGATGTTCCAAGTAATCAAGTGAGTACTTGGTTAAATATTGAAGCAGAACGTTTTAGAAATCCTATTCTCAGATTATTTCATACCGAACTAGAAGCTGTATATGAAGAGAAGAATAGAGGACTAGATAACGATGGAAGACAAGTATATGAAAAGATGTTCGAAGCTATATTCCCAAATCACAACTATGGCAGACAAACAACTATAGGAACAATAGAACATCTAAAGAATCCAAGTTTAATAAAGATTAGAAACTACTATAATACATACTATGTCCCCAATAATATGGCCATCATTATGGTTGGTGACATTGATGTAGATAAAACGTTTGAGTTAGTGAAGGAAAATTTCTCTTATATGCAACGTAAGGAAGTTCCTTCCATGAGTTTTGATGATGAGATAGCACTAACATCTACAAAAAAAATTGAGGTAGTAGGACCTAGTAAAGAGTCTTTAATGATGGGGTATAGGGTGCCAAATGCACTTGCTGAATCTGCTGATTTGGTCAAGTTAGTAGACTTAATTTTAGCTAATTCAAGTGCGGGTTTAATTGATCTAAACATGGTTAAAGCACAAAAATGTATTCAAGCTTATTCAGCATCTTCACTTCTGAAGGAGAGAGGTTTACATTTCTTTTCAGGAACTCCTTTAGAAGAACAAAGTCTAGAAGAATTGGAGAATTTGTTTTATGTTCAAATCAACAAATTGAAAAGTGGAGACTTCGATATGGGATTGGTTAAGAGTATTGTTTTAAATAAAAAAGTGAGTAAAATCAGACAATATGAGTCTTATCGGTCAACTGCATATTCATTAATGGATGCATTTGTAATGAATAATAGGTGGGATGCTGAGTTAGCCAAGCTAGATAAGATGCTTAAGTATACTAAGGAAGACGTTATTAATTTTGCGAAGAAATATTATACTGACGGTCATGTTGTAGTGTACAAACGTAAAGGTGAGAAGAGTAATACTTTAAAAGTAGAGAAACCTGAAATAACTAAAGTTGAAGTAAATAGAGGTAAAACATCTCCATTTGTAACTGATATTATAGGACGGGAGACGGAATCTATTACTCCTCAAATATTGGATTATAATGAAGAAATTGAGTTTGGAGAAGTATCTGGAAATATTCCAATATGGAAAGTGAAAAATGGTGATGACCAACTGTTTACATTGTATTATGTTTTAGATATGGGGTCTAGAAATGATCGGAAATTGGCTCTGGCTGTTGAATATTTAGAGTTCTTAGGAACCGATAAATATTCTGCAGATGAGATAAGTACTGAATTCTATAAACTCGCTTGCAACTTTGGTGTATCTACAGGTTCAGAACAGAGTTATGTATTTCTCAATGGATTGTCCAGTAGTTTTGAAGAGGCATTAGAATTATTTGAACATTTACTTGCAAATGCTGAATCAGATGATACTAAATTGAAGCAACTGATAGGTCAAAAATTGAAGGGGAGAGATGATGCTAAATTAAATAAGAGAGCGATAATGCGGAGACTAAGAAACTATGCTCTGTATGGAGAGGATAATCCTTCACGGTATATATTATCAACTACAGAATTGAATTCCATTAAAGGTATTGATTTAGTTGACTATATCCATAATCTTACCTCTTATAAACACAAAGTATGGTATAGTGGCCCATTGTCAATGGAAGGACTTATAAAAGTGCTTGACGTGAATCATAAAGCTCCTGAGGAGTTTTTGACTACTCCTTCATTAAAAGAGTTTGACATGGAGGATACAGATGGTAACAGTGTGTTTTTTGCACACTATGATATGGTACAGGCAGAAGTTATGTGGTTAAAAAAATCTAATAAGTATGCCGTCGAAGAAGGTGCTGATATCCAAATGTTTAATGAATACTTTGGTGGAGGAATGAGTAGTATTGTTTTTCAAGAAATACGAGAAGCAAAAGCATTGGCTTATTCAACTTATAGTTTTTATTCTTCCGCGGGTAAGCTAGGTAAGAATAATACGGTACTAGCATATGTAGGTACGCAATCGGATAAGATGAAAGACGGTATTGAAGCAATGAATATACTTTTAAATGATTTGCCACTTGAACAGAAAAACTTTGATAATGCCAAACAGGCTCTGAAGCAAAACTTAGAAACAAGTAGAATCTTAAAAACGTCTATACTGTTTAATTATGATAATGCTCAGAAGCTAGGTTTAAAAGAAGATATCCGAAAAGCAACAGGTAAAAGACTAGAGTCTATAACATTAGATGATGTTAAAAAGTTTCATGAAACTAAGGTAAAGGGTAACTTTACCTATATTGTCTTAGGTGATAGAGAAAAGATAGATCAAGATTACTTATCGACCTATGGTAATGTTAAAGAATTAAGTCTGGAGCAATTGTTTGGTTATTAAAGTTCAATTACTTCGTCTATTCTTCGCAGATCAAATTGTGTTTGCGTAAGTCTAGGATATTTTGCTGTCGGTTCACAACTGACATATGTTTTACCCATGTATCCAAAAGAACCTGTAGGCTTATAGTCTGGAATCTCGATACCTAGGCTTAAGTGTTCGTCTTTTTTAAAGTATAAGGCCACTGTATTGAGTTTCAAAATTTCTTTCGTTAAATAAGCCATTAACATTGCTTTATCTTCACAATCAGCAGTAGCTGCCATAATTGTTTCTTCGGGGTAGTAGAATCGTTCTTCCCCATATTTATCATAATCACTACCATAAGGTACAACTTGCTGAACAAATGCTAGTATAAATCTTACTTGGTCTACAATATCCCTGTCTTCAACTTGACCTCGTAGATAGTCTACAACACTCTCATCCATTTCACGAGATACCTGTAAATCAGTAAACTCACGTCCAACTTCAAATAATGGTAAATCTGCTAGAAACTCCGTAACAGATGCATTTGAAGCTGCGGTAAAATTGTGTTTTTCAACCCCAAAGTTAAAGCTCACTTCTCTGCTTTTTTGATGAGCATTGATTTTTGGCACACTTCTTATGTTTCGTCTAATGTTTCTACGAGTAACTTTCTTGTCTCGAAAAATTAAGTGCTGACCATGATTCTTTCTGTTTTTAAAATTAAGGTCTTTATAATTTTTACCTGCGTACTTTATGAAAATGTACCTTCCTGGTGTGAAGGCTAAGTTCCCCATACAATTAAGTCTACTACCTGTTTTGGTTAAGATTACGTCATATCCAAGTTCCTTTAACATTAAGTACTTAACAAAAATCTTCTGATTACTAGATTTACTTCGTGTAATTCGACTTGCATACTTATCTATTAGTATGGTCGTCGCAGCACCATCAAGATTGTAATGATCTATATGCTTTGCAAGGATAGCAGAACTAGTAACTAGATTATTGTTTCTATAATAGTCTAGTTTATGTGTGATTTCCTTTTGATCAAGTTTGTAAAAACGCAGAGCTGCTAGTTGTTGATCATACGATATATTAAGACGGTGACCATAGAAGTCTACAACGTTATTATAAGAAGAACCAGCGTTAATATTAATAACAGTGCTACATAATGCAATAATTAAAAGTGCTTTTGTTAATTTCATAATTTGGTTCCTCCTTTCTTGTCATGTTATAACTCAATAGGCGTTCCAAATAGTGTAATTAGAGTTTAAAAACTTCTGAACGAAGGAATCCTCTCTTTAATGTATTGTATTTTAGAGTGTTATATCCATTTTGTCGGAATATTTGAAATACCTTAGGTAGTGTTTTGATACTATGTTCTGTTGTGATTTTGAAGAATAAAATGGACAGTTTTATCTGTATTCTGCGGATACCAAGGAGATTTGTATTCTGAGATAAATCAAAATCAACGACATACCATGTAAGGTTGTTGGTATGAGATGATTCAATCTTATTTATGATATAGGAAATCTTTTGTTCGTTAAACACATCAAAAATAAATCCTGCATAGACGTAATCAATATGCTCTGTGGGATAGTCAAAGTTATCCGAATGCACAAACAGAATATTCTGTTCTCTGGGAGAATTTTTTATTGCCAATTTAATCATTACCGAACTTGCTTCTACATAAATGAGTTGAAGCTGAGGCGATGTCTTAAATATGAGGGGTAAAATCTTTCCGTCTCCTCCACCTAGAATAAGTAAACTACCTTGTTTGGGAATCTTACTTATAAGTTCGAACTGAATTTCTAAAAGAGATTTTCCATACACTAATCTACCGAGAAGCGAGTAAATAGGGGCAATACGGTCATATGAATTAAGCAAATCGAAATCTTTATAAAAGTAAAAGCCCCAGCACCTTGTACTGAGGCTTTAGATTGGCTTTCTGACTATTAAGTCATCTCAAATATACAGCCGTTTGTCAACTAAATGTGGCTCGTAATTCAATCTGACAGTCAAATGACGTTTAGATTACAATAGGGCTATGAAGCACTAGCAATCATCATTGGCATGATGAGCATTAACAATTGTTCATCGTCTATATTTTTACTTGGTAGTATAATACCAGCTCTGTTTGGCGTTGACAATTCTATCACAATATCCGGAGTGCTAATATTTTGAAGCATTTCAATTAGAAGTTTAGAGTTAAACCCTATTTCCATGTCTTCACCTGCATAATCACAACCCAAACGCTCTACGGCCTCATTGCTTAAATCAATATCTTCAGCAGAGATAGTTAGCTCACTTCCTGTGATTTTTATATTTATTTGATTTGTAGTCTTGTTACCAAAAATGCTAATTCTTTTTACAGAATTTAAAAAATCCTGTCTGTTAAGACTAAGTTTATTTGGGTTTTCAGTAGGTATAACTGCTTTATAATCTGGATAACGCTCATCAATTAATCTGCAGATTAGACTTACATCACCAAATGTAAAGAATGCATTACTGTCGTTAAAATCAACTTTACATTCTGTATCATCTTGAGGTAGATTAGACTTTAATAGGTTCAGTGCTTTTTTTGGCAATATAAAGTTACTCTCAACACCAGGTTTTACATCACTCCGTTCTACCTTTACTAATCTATTTGCATCGGTTGCTACAAAGACAGCATTATCCTGAAACAACTGTACATAAACTCCAGTTAAGCTTAGTCTTAATTCATCATTACCCGAAGCAAACATTGTTTGTGCTATACTGCTTGATAAGACGCCTGAACTCATGTTGAAACTATTTTCAGCAGTAGGCTCTGGTATTTTTGGAAAATCATCAGCATTCTGACCTATTAGTTTATACCTACCAAATTCAGATTTTAATTCAATTGTATTCTTATCAACCTGGACTGTAAATGTAACAGGCTGGTTAGGGAGTGCTTTAAGAGTATCAAGACACATCTTAGAAGGAATGGCAATACGCACATCCTCGTCTGACTGCACATCAAGAGAAGTACTCATAGATGTTTCCAAGTCTGTTCCTGTTATAGTTAGTTTCCCATCTTTAATGTCAAATAGGAAGTGATCTAAAATAGGTATTACAGGCTTTGAAACGATTGTTCCACTCACTCCTTGAAGTTTATTGAGTAGCTGGTTGGTGTTTACTATAAATTTCATTTCTGTTGTCTGATTTTTTACAAGATGTCAAATAAAATCTAAAAGTCTCACTTTTGATAAATTTAGTATCTAAAACTTATCAATACAATCGAGTTGTTTTTTGCCCAAAATGTTAATGACTTGATAACCAGACTACTTCAGCAATTCAAAAAACTCACTTTGAATGGCTTGTCCCTTATCCTTAGCATACATGGTATGGATTGTTTTAGATATGTTATCATAAGCTAATCCGTCTTTTTTTAGTCGGGAATAAGTGTCTTGCATTAAATTGGGTCGAGGTCCCCACTCAAATAAAGTTTCTTGCTTAGAGTTCAAGCTTATTACCTTTGGAATACTCCTCCCTCCGCCAGTTAAATGTTCATCCATTATATCTAAATTTTCATCTCTCAAGATTATGGATAATTCAACATCTGGATTTAGTTCAGCCAATTTATTAATTAATGGCAAGTTTTGTGCTGCATCACCACACCAGGCTTCAGATATAATTAGCCATTTTTGAGCTGGAAGTGCTTTAATTTTACTAGCCAGTTCCGCATTAATTTTAGAAGTTTTATCAAGACGTTTCATTCTCGTTACATTCATTGTTGAATATCCCAACATAGTTTCTGAATGATTATTCCCAGTTGTTTTACCCTCCCTATGAAGCTTATCGATCATTGATCTGTATGCTGTGTAAGAGTACTGTTTTCGTTTACTTAAATCGTACTGTAATTTCATAACCTCATTAACGACTGGTAGTATGATAACTTACTATTTATCGTTGCGGATAAGCCAAATGGCTACCAAGATAAACCCTAGTCCAATCAGTTGATTGTACAATATGGTTTCATGGTCCAAGAAGCCCCAGAATAAGGCTACGATGGGTATGAGATACGTTACTGAGGTTGCAAAAATGGCATTTGTCTGCTGAATAAGGTTGTTAAACAGTACAAGACTTAGGGATGTTCCTAAAACGGCCAGTAGTAAAATTGCGATAAATGACCTCACTTCTTGTTCACTTGACATACTAAGATCTAATCCTGTTTTGAAAAGAACCGCAATACCTATTATTGAAATAATTGCCAATGGTAATGCGGCAACTACAAGAGCTGGATAGTTACTAAGTTTATGCTTGATAATGTTAACATTGATACCATATAACAATGCAGCGAGAATGACCAAAAGAGTATAGCCAATGTCGTAGTCCATATTCTTGTTATATACCAAGAAAAATGCTCCTCCAAGCCCAAAAAGAACGCCATATAGTTTTACTTTATTGAATTTTACTCCCAAGAAAATAACTCCGGCTAGGAGAGCAAAAAGTGGAGTTAATCCGTTAAGAGCACCAGCCAAAGAACTGGGTATTCGGGTTTGTGCTGCGGTAAATAAGAATGCAGGTAATGCACTTCCCAGTATGCCACTTATAACAAAGTACTTAAAATCACCTTTATTAATTTTTAGATTCTTCCAATTTACAAAAGGAAGTAGAATAATGCCCGCAAATGCTATCCTCATAGCGGCCACCTGATAACTGGAAAAGAATTTAAGTCCTTCCTTCATTAGTATAAATGAGCTCCCCCAAATAATAGCAAGTATTGCAAGAGTGATATACGGATGGATTTTCAATTAATTTTTACTTTTGTGCAATAGTCCGCTAAAGTATTGAATATTTGATAATCAAAATAAGAATAAGCAAGCCGCTTTATGACGTTTATGTAACGGTTAAGATATTGGTTTCAACTTTAATCCGTATATTTACCAACGTAAACCTTTCCGAGTTACTAAAGATAACTTGGGATTAATTAACCTAACCTTAGTAATAGGCCTAGATTTATTTCTGGGCCTTATTACCTTTACAGGACCAAGTAAATAAAAAGTTTGCGACTAGTTCACCTGCTGAATTCTTTGCTTCAACTGGTAATTTTATGGTTTCTCCTGAGGGGTTAAGCAACATATCTTTGATGTATTGACTTACTTTTTGACCTTCATTACAAGAAAAGTAAATAATCCCAATTGCCTTTTTGTGATAGTCTGCTTGAGTGCTTACTAAAAGCATTGAAAATGGTGAGCTATCCCTAAATTGAAAGAGGAGAAGTCCTGTGGCAAGTTCCGCTGCCATTTGCATAGCTGCAAAATATATAGACCTAAATGGATTCTGATTGATCCATTTGAATTTTAATTGAGTTATGCTACCTGTATCATCCAGTTGTTTAAGCTTTACTCCGGCAATGAAGGCTAATGGAAGTTTTTTAAGTAAAAATAGCCAGAAGAATGGTCCCAAAGCCTGTTTCCTAAACAAAGAATTATTCATATTCTTTGTCCAATTGGTCAGATTCTTCGCCGCTTAGGTTAAGGTCTTCGATGACTCTGGTTTTTAAAGGTCTAAAATAGACTAGTAAGATGACTAACATGAATGCATATAACATCAGATTATTTCTGCCAGTTAGATAAAATGCCATGATTGCAAGATAAATGGAACCTTCTAAGGCTGCCCACAAAATAATTTTATTGACTCTATACACATTTAGCTTATCAACTAATGTTCCTTTATCCATTTTTTTAATGCGGCTCTTGCCATAGTAATGTGCCCCAGCTAATGAGGCAAATGCCAATATCGGGACTAAGAATTCGAAAATATCCATCCCCTTTTCGGAGCTAATAACTTCATTGGCACGCACTTTTAAAGTATAAATTACTCCAACAATTAGGACTGAACCTAACGTAAGTAAAATATGAATTAGACTTAGATTCTTTAATATTTGGTACGGATGTCTATTGGTCATAATAAGCTAATTTGATCTCCACTTGTAAATGATTCTCCTTTATCCTCATCTGATTTAAGCTTTGAAACGTCGTTATCAGGAGTTTCTTTAGGTTCAGGTATGTCTTGTTCCTTAACTTTCTTAGCTATTATCTTTTTTGTAATAGGTAGTTTTGGAGCAACTTGTACTTCTTCTTTGATATTCTCAATTACTTCATCAGATGATTCTATCGATTTAGGGGTTTCATCAATATCCCCATTATTCGAAGGTGGATTTTCATCTTCATTGTCAGTATCATCTGGAGGAGGAGCTGGGGGTGGGAGTAATTTTGCCTTTGCAAATTCTTTACCACATAGTTTATTTCCAATACTCTTCCAACCTTTAATGTCTATGAAGTCTACAAGATTAACCTCATCTGTTTTCTTTTCGCCAGTCTTTGTTTTAATGGTAAGCTCAATAATAGGGCTGATTTGAGTAGTTACCAATATCATTTTACTTCCCCATCCTTCCGTAATAAAGCTAAATCGTTTGTCAGTAGAAGCTGTTTCAATATTGAAACGCTTCACACAATAGTTCTTACCATTTCCATCATAATGTAAAACGGTTAGAATACTGTCAGAACTAAATTTTTCTATGAGTTTAATTTCTTTATTGGCATAGTGGTTAGTCAATTCATGACTTGTTAGTTCGTATTCCCCTGTTTCATAGATTACTAAGATTAAGTCATCTGTTTGAAAACTACCTAAATAATCCCCACGTTCATGAACGTTTAGACGGCCAATTCCCTTTTCGTACCAAATATCTCTTCCTCCAATGGTAGAAACTCCTTTTTCCTTCAAGTCTACTTTACGAACGGGGTGTTTACTGACCATATTCCCTTGACTTGTTCGTCCTTTTATTGCCAAATCGGCAAAGTCATAGTCAAACAGTTTATTTCTAGCCTTGGCAGCAGAATGTAGGTATACATTAACTACTTCGGCTTCACCATTTGGATTTATGGTAAAATACTGTAGCTTACTTCCTTCAGCACCTTTGGTTACATCATATTGCTTATCACGTGTAATGCTTGTAACATTAAAACGCTTTGCATAGGTCTTTTTACTCTTGCCATCTGAATAGATTGCATTGTATGTCTTTCTCTCATCATTCTTTCGGAAAACAGCTACATGTATTATATTTTTACCAAAGAATGCCTTAGCAGAAACGCGACTTACTGAGTATGTCCCATCCTTACGGAAGACGATAACGTCATCAATATCTGAACAATCGCAGATGTATTCTTCTTTCTTAATGCCTGTTCCAACAAAACCTTCATCCAGATTAGCATAGAGCTTTTCGTTTGCGACAGCAACCACTTTAGTGTTGATCTCTTCAAAATTTTTGATCTCTGTTTTACGCTCTTTGCCTTTACCAAATTTATCAAGTAAGTTTTGGTAGTATGCTATTGAAAATTCTATAAGATTGTTTAAATGATGATTAACCTCACTAAGGGCATCCTCAATACTCTTGAGTAATTCATCAGCTTTAAAAGTATCAAATTTGGAGATACGCTTGATTTTTATCTCAGTAAGACGAATAATATCTTCTTCCGTAACCTTACGTTTTAGGTGATTAACGTGTGGTTTTAAGCCTTTGTCAATGGCCAGAATAACAGCCTCCCAGGTTTCTGCTTCTTCAATATCTCTATAGATACGTTCTTCTATAAATATTTTCTCAAGTGAGCTAAAATGCCATTTTTCCTCAAGTTCTTTTCGTTTTATCTCAAGTTCTGCCTTTAGAAGATCAACGGTATTATCTGTATTGATTTTTAGTATATCAGATATTCCCAAGAACATTGGTTTTTTGTCTACAATTACACAGGCATTTGGAGATATAGAATTCTCACAATTGGTAAATGCATAGAGAGCATCAATTGTCTTGTCAGTAGAGATCCCGTTGGGTAGTTGTATTTCTACTTCTACATACCTAGCAGTATTGTCAACTACCTTCTTAATTTTGATTTTGCCTTTATCGTTTGCCTTTAGAATACTGTCTATTAAGGAACCTGTAGTAGTCCCGTAGGGTACATCAGTAATGAGCAAAGTATTCTTATCTTTTTCTACAATAGTAGCTCGTACCTTTACCTTGCCACCCCGTCTTCCATCTTGGTAATCAGATACATCTACTTGTCCTCCAGTTTGAAAATCTGGATAGATAGTAGGTGTTTTACCCTCCAATAGTTTGATACTACCTTTTACCAACTCAATGAAATTATGAGGCATAATCTTGGTACTTAAACCAACTGCAATACCTTCAACACCTTGAGCTAGGAGGAGAGGAAACTTTACTGGAAGTGTAATGGGTTCATTTTTTCGACCATCATAACTCTTTTGCCACTCTGTAGTTTGTTTATTAAATGCAATCTCTAGTGCAAATTTATTTAGGCGAGCTTCTATATATCTAGGAGCCGCCGCACCGTCTCCTGTTCGGATATCACCCCAATTGCCTTGACAGTCAATTAGTAGTTCCTTTTGCCCCAGGTTGATGATGGCCCCACCAATCGCTGCATCACCATGTGGGTGGTACTGCATAGTACTGCCAATCACGTTGGCAACTTTGTTATATCGTCCATCGTCCAGCTCCTTCATTGCATGAAGGAATCTACGCTGCACGGGTTTTAATCCGTCATTAATATGGGGTACAGCACGTTCTAAAATCACATAACTAGCGTAGTCCAAAAACCAATCTTCATACATACCCTTTACGGCACGTTGACCATCCTTCAAGTCTATCTTAGTGACCTTTTCTTCAGGATTTGGCTCTAAATTATTTTCTAACTCTTCGTTTTCGTCCATTTCTTAGGCAGCTTCAGTTGTTTCGTTCTCTTTTGCTTTCGATGTTCCCGATGCTTCGGACCCTTCTTCATCACTTGTTTCGTCTATTTCAACACGCAGGTTGTTAATGATAAACTGCTGTCTTTCTTGGGTGTTTTTTCCCATATAGTATTCGAGAATCTTATTAATGTTAGAATCCTCGCTAAGTAGTACAGGTTCCAAACGAATATCATCTCCAATAAATGCTCCAAACTCGTCTGGTGATATTTCACCCAAACCTTTGAATCGTGTAATTTCTGCTGACTTACCTAGCTTTCGAATTGCATCAAAACGTTCTCGATCTGTATAACAGTATAAGGTTTCCTTCTTATTTCTGACTCTGAACAAAGGTGTTTCTAAAATGTAAACATGGCCCTTGCGTACTAGGTCAGGAAAAAATTGAAGGAAGAAGGTTAAGATAAGTAGTCTAATGTGCATACCATCAACATCTGCATCGGTTGCTATTACTACTTTATTATATCTTAAATCGTCTAAACTTTCTTCAATTTTTAATGCATGTTGAAGAAGATTGAACTCTTCATTTTCATATACAATTTTTTTCTTTAACCCAAAACAGTTAAGTGGCTTTCCCCGTAAACTGAATACCGCCTGAGTTTGCACATCCCTCGCCTTAGTTATACTTCCGGATGCAGAGTCTCCCTCGGTAATGAATAACATGGTATCCAAGTGATTTTCTTTCTTTTCATCAGTGAAATGCACCCTGCAATCTCTTAATTTTTTGTTGTGAACACTGGCTTTTTTAGCTCTCTCACGAGCAATTTTACGCACCCCAGCCATATCCTTACGTTCTCGTTCACTTTGTTGTATTTTCCGCAACAAGGCATCAGCAACTTTAGGATTTTTATGCAAAAAATTATCCAATTGCGATTTGACAAACTGATTAATTTCAGCTTTTAAAGAAGCTCCATCTGGAGCAATCTCTGTACTCCCTAGTTTTGTTTTTGTTTGTGATTCAAAAACAGGTTCTTGTATTCTAACGGAAATAGCCGAAACCAATGATGCTCTAATATCTGTAGGTTCGAAGCTCTTACCATAAAAATCTCTTATGGTACGTACCAAAGCTTCTTTGAATGCTGCAACGTGCGTACCCCCTTGAGTTGTATTTTGTCCATTAACAAATGAGTAATAGTCTTCTCCGTAGTGGTTGTCATGCGTTATAGCCATTTCTATATCACCTTCTTTTAGGTGAATAATGGGATATCTGTTTTCTTCTTCGTTGGTTTTTCTACTCAATAAATCTAATAATCCGTTTTTACTGAAATACTTGTTGCCATTAAAGTTAATGGTCAAACCGGCATTCAGATATACATAGTTCCACATCTGATTATCGATGTATTCATTGATGTATTTATGCGTTTTAAAGATATCAATATCGGCGGTATATTCAACGTAAGTACCGTTCTTTTCCTCGGTACTTCCTTCATCTTCACTTATTAGTTCCCCTCTTTCAAATATGGCTGTTTTATACTTGCCCTCTCTAAAACTTTGAACCATGAAATAGGAGGATAGAGCATTTACAGCCTTGGTACCTACACCATTTAAACCTACTGACTTTTGGAAGACATTGCTATCGTACTTGGCACCTGTATTAATTTTACTGACTACATCAACTACCTTACCCAATGGAATACCACGACCAAAATCGCGAACGGAAACTTGATTATCTGCCAGTTTAATTTCGATTCTCTTACCATTACCCATCATAAACTCATCAATAGAGTTGTCTGCTACTTCCTTCATCATAATATAGATTCCGTCTTCAGCAGATGAGCCATTTCCGAGCTTACCTATATACATGCCTGGGCGGAGGCGTATATGTTCTTTCCAGTCTAACGACCTTATACTGTCTTCGTTGTATTGATTTTCAGCCATTTATGCTTGGGTAATTGTATTGTCTATGGTGTAACGCCCAAATGTAGTATACATCGGGGTTTATGAGTAATGACACGTTCTATTTTTTTATAAACAAGGAAGTGGATAATTATGGGTAACGGGTAAATATGGATTGAAGATTGGTTGAATGTTGTAGAGTTCTTGGTCTTTTATCAGACCTAACTGGAGACTAAATATCAAACAAGTGATGGATTTGAAGTTTTTGAAGAATTATATATTACATTCGAGAATGGAATATTCTAAAGTCCTTTGAACCTAGCCATAGACATATACTACAAGGAAAATCAAGCGACCTGTATAGGTGTATTATTTGAGTGGGATGATAAAGAACCTCGAAAAGTGATTAAGGCCTATCTAAAAGACGTAGCTGAATATGTTTCTGGTCAGTTTTACAAACGAGAGCTGCCTTGTGTAATGGCTGTAGTTTATCAAGTAAAACAATACAAAATTGATTGTATCATAGTAGATGGTCATGTTCAACTTGGTGAAGGGGAAAAAGGTCTAGGAGAATATGTGTACGAAGCAGTAGAAAAGCAATATCCTGTGATAGGAATAGCTAAGAAAAGTTATTTTAACAATAGAGATTATGTGCAAGAGGTTAGAAGGGGAGAGAGTGAAAGCCCATTATATGTTTCAGCTATTGGTACTGATTTGGAAGAAGCCGCTCTCTGGGTTAAAGAAATGCATGGAGACTTTCGTTTTCCAAGTATTCTCAAAGAATTGGACCGCTTGACTAGAGAATAGAAAGTAAAAAGGCCCCCAGTTAAACTGAGAGCCTTTTGGAAATTGATCTAAATATCTTAGTATCTTCTTTCGCTTCTTTGAGGTCTGTCTTCAGCAACCTTTACTATTATGCTTCTACCTTCATAAGTAGACTCATTAAGTTCAGAAATTGCGTTCTGACCAGCGGCATCATCAGCCATTTCAACAAAACCAAATCCTTTGGATCTGTTTCTGTCTCTGTCAAAAATTACTTTAGAAGATGTTACTTCGCCAAATGGCTCAAAGATGTCTCTTAAATCTTGGTCGTCTGCACTAAATGGCAAACTTGCTACAAAAATGTTCATTGTGTATTATAAAAAAATATATGTGTATTAGAGGCAACTGCTATGACAGGAGCATTTTGAATTAACCGAAAAAGTCATTTTGTACCTCAAATGAGTCACAAAGGTAATATAAAAGACTAGTCTGACTATTAAATCTTCTTTTTTAAGACCAAACTAACCAAAATACCGCCAGAAATATACATTATTAGGCTATATACTGCAGGTGCAATCCCATAATCGGTGTTGTTTAATAGGGTAGCTGCGATAGCCAAAGCTAACGTTCCATTTTGAATTCCAGATTCTAAAGAGATAGTAGTGGACTGTTTAGCAGATAATGAGAATAACCGTGCAGTGATAAAACCTACCAACATTGTTGAAACGTTGAGTAATACGGCCAGAACCCCAGCCTGAACAAAGTAGGATAGGATTACATCACGTTTTGAAATTATAATACCTACAATAATAAGTGCCAGTAAAATAACTGAAATTATTCGAATAGGCTTGGCCATTTTGTCTGCGAAGTTGGAATTTAAATGTTTTATAAGCATCCCAAGAGCCATTGGCACAATAATGACAAGAAACATTTGGCCAATTGTTTTTATCACATTAAGTTGAATACTTTGTCCTTCTCCAGCAAATTGTTCGAGTGCAAAGTTTATAATAAATGGAATTGTGAAAATGGTAATGATACTTGTAATAGCAGTTAATGTTACTGAAAGTGCTGTGTCAGCTTTAGCCAGTAGACTTAGAAGGTTGGAAGTGGGACCGCCTGGGCAAGCTGCTAAAACCATAATACCAATAGCCACTTCTGGGCTTGTTGGAATCAAACAGAGGAGTCCATATCCAATCAGGGGTAAAAGTATTAGTTGATTGAGTAAGCCAATGGCTATGGCTTTAGGTTTTTGAAGTACACGTTTAAAATCTGCCATTACCAGTGATAGCCCCATTCCCCACATGGTAAAAATAAGTGCTAGGCCAAGGATTAAAGTTGATGTTTTATCCATTGTAGTTTGATTTTTAGGTTGAATGCAATCCGAAGTTAGTTTTGGTACGCCAATTATACATTAACTATTTACTTTTACCAATATAAACCGCTAATATTGCAGCCTTTTAGCAAGTAATGATTACAGTAAACGATTTATCCATACGCTTTGGTAAGCGAGTATTATTTGATGAAGTAAACTTAAAGTTTACAACAAATAATTGCTATGGTATAATAGGGGCAAATGGAGCAGGTAAATCAACCTTTCTTAAGGTTCTTACAGGGGAGATGGAGTCTACATCTGGACATGTTTCAATAGAGAAAGGTAAACGGATGGCTGTTCTTAGTCAAGATCACTTTGCGTTTGATGAAGTTCCGGTATTAAGTACGGTTCTACAGGGACATAAAGAGATGCATGCTATTATGCTTGAAAAAGATGAGCTATACGCTAAGGTAGATTTCAATGAGGAAGATGGTATAAAGGCATCTGAACTGGAAGAGAAATTTGCTGAAATGAATGGTTGGATGGCTGAGAGCGAGGCTGGAGAACTACTTAGTGGTTTAGGAATTCTTACAGATAAGCACCATGTGCTTATGAAGGATTTGAGTAATAATGAAAAGGTACGTGTTCTTATTGCCCAAACATTGTTTGGAAATCCTGATATTCTGGTAATGGATGAGCCGACCAACGATTTAGATATTGAAACAGTTGCGTGGTTGGAAAATTTCATATTAAACTTTCCAAACTTGGTTATTGTAGTATCTCACGATAGACATTTCTTGGATGCTGTATGTACTCAGGTTGTAGATATTGATTTCAAAAAAATTAGTCAATTTGGTGGTAACTATACTTTCTGGTATGAGAGTTCTCAATTAGCACTTAGACAACAGCAGAATCAAAATAAGAAGTCTGAAGAACGTAAGAAGGAGCTCCAAGAGTTCATTGCAAGATTTAGTGCTAACGTTAAAAAATCAAAACAGGCGACTTCTCGTAAAAAGATGTTGGAAAACTTGAACATGGCCGAAATAAAGCCTTCTAGTAGAAAATATCCAGCCATTATTTTTGTGCAAGAGCGTGAGGCCGGAGATCAAATTTTAAATATATCCAATTTGACATTGGAGCCTTATTTTAGAGATGTTTCTTTCAGTATAAATAAGGGTGATAAAGTTTTTATTTTCTCAAAACACAGCATTATTACTTCCAAGTTTTACCAGGTATTGAATGGTGAAATTGAACCAGATAGTGGTTCGATAGAATGGGGTATTACCATAAATCAAGCATATTTACCTAATCATAATGATGAATACTTTACTTCGGATTTAAGTTTGGTTGATTGGTTAAGACAGTATTCCGAAGAGAAGGATGAAACATTTATAAGGGGATTTTTAGGAAAGATGCTCTTTAGTGGTGATGAGGCATTAAAACAATGTAACGTTCTAAGTGGGGGTGAGAAGGTAAGATGTATGATATCTCGATTAATGCTTTCTAATCCCAATATGCTTATGTTGGATGAACCACTAAATCACTTAGATTTGGAATCAATTACAGCGTTTAACAATAGTTTAAAAGATTATAAAGGAACCATATTGTTTACTTCTCATGATCATCATTTTATTCAAAGTATAGCAGATAGAATTATTGAGGTTGGGCCTAATGGAATGGTAGATAAGCCTTCAGATTATGATTCATATAGAGAAGATAAAAACTTGAATGACAGAAGAGAGTCTTTGTATACAGGACTAAATGCTGAATCTATTTAAATTAACAAGGGAAATATTAAACATGAAAAAAATAATACTAGTAGCTATTGCAGCATTTATGATAAGCTCATGTAGCGAATCGGAATCGAAACAGATAGACACTTCAAATGCTACAGAATTGGCTACAGAATTGGACTCTGTAAGTTATCTTTTGGGAATAAACTTTGGTACAGACATTAATAAAAACTCTGGCCTAAAAAAACTAGATAACAAATCGTTTTTGACTGGAATACAACGTGTGTTTGATGGCAAAGAAAATGAAATTAGCGATGAAGATGCAAATACGTTCATGCGAGCTTATTTTGCTAAACTTCAAAAAGCGAAAGTGGCATTGGATTTAGCTAAAAACGATTCGTTTTTAGCGGCTAATCGAGCAATTGAAGGAGTGAAGGTGACTCAAAGCGGTTTACAATATAGAGTAATCACCGAGGGTCATGGTGCTATTCCAGAGGTAGGAGATACTGTTAAAGTACACTATACCGGAAAATTCATGGACGGTAAAGTTTTTGATAGTTCTGTTGAAAGGGGTGAACCTATGGATATTAAAAATAACCAAGTTATTAAGGGATGGACAGAAGCACTAACTATGATGCCGGTTGGGTCTAAGTGGGAATTGGTTATTCCGTCAGATTTAGCATATGGTGAAAGAGGTAGTGGGCGTATTCCTGCTAATGCTGCTTTGATTTTTGAAGTAGAATTATTGGATTTTACGAAAGAGTAAATCGAGCTGAATGTTGAACCTTTTACTTTTAAGTAACTCAACTAACAAAGGTGAAGAATATATGCAATGGTGCAATAGTATCATTGCATCTTTTGTTTTAGAGCATAAGCAGAATATAGTTTTCATACCCTATGCTGCGGTGGGTTTTACGTATGAATTGTATACTAATAAGGTTAATGAGACTCTTGTATCTGAAGGTATTGAGGTTAAAAACATTGCCAGTTTTGAAAATAGACATAAAGCTATTGAAGAGGCTAGTGCAATATTCGTAGGCGGTGGAAATACATTCCATCTTCTGAAAACATTAGAAGATGAGAATCTAGTAGAATTAATTCGGAAAAAAGTTAATTCAGGCATCCCTTATGTAGGTTGGAGTGCCGGCTCAAACATAGCAAGTCCAACGATTTGTACAACCAATGATATGCCTATTGTTGAGCCAAAGTCCTTTAAAGCCTTGGACTTAGTTAAGTTTCAAATCAACCCTCATTATACGGAAGAAACTTTGCCAAACCATGGTGGAGAATCAAGGTTACAGCGATTACAGGAGTACATTGCAGCCAACAAAGAAGAACGAATAGTATGCCTACCGGAGGCTACCTATTTAGTCGTGGAAGATGATCTGATTACATTTTCGGGGAATAAGACAGGGAAAATTTTAGGTTCCAAGATAGAAGAGATTATAACTGACGGACAGTCGCTTATTGGCTAAAAAATGACTTTTGAATGCACCAATGAGAATTTGCATTCACAGAAATACGTGTATAATTGCACTTTATATAACTATACAATGAAAAATTTTAGCTTAATATTATTCGCATTGACTGCGATATCTTTTGGAACAACCTTTACGGGTTGCGGACCTGACAATGATCCTGTAATTATTACAGATACAACAACAACTGGTGGTAATGAAGATCCTGTTTTCGCAAATAGCCTTAAAGTTGGCTTTGTGCAGTATGATTTAACCACTGTAGATGACAAGACATTTGGAGTTTATAATACCGCTTCTAACCTAACATATATTAGCGTATTTGGAAATGATGCAGATGAAGGTGATGCCGATTTCAATATTGAAATTCCAGGTACTGATACTGGAACTTTTACAACCCATAATGCAGGTGGAGGTGTATTTGAGTGTGGCACAGGGACTGAAGGTGACATAAAAAGACAAGAGTACAGTGCAGATAATTCTGAGTTTACGATTAAAGTAACTGAGTATGGAGCTGTAGGAGAAAAAATAAAAGGAACCTTTTCTGGAAAAGTAAAAAGAGGTACCAACTCAATAGATGTTCCCAAAGGAAAATTTGAAGTTACAAGAAGTCCTAATGAAGGATAATACTTGTTAGAATATTTAAAAAGTCCCTTTATTGATAAAGGGACTTTTTTTTGCCTAATATCTATTAATTACCAGTTTTTTAGTCGCTGTAGATTTACCGTTTTTTACTTCTAGATGGTAAATTCCATTGGATAAATGAGATATGTCCATGGTAACCATCCCATTAATTAACTGTGTTTGAGATACGTTTGCCCCAATATGATTATAGATTGTTACCAATGATTCACTTTGATTAGTTTCAATATATAACTGAGAGCTTGCAGGATTGGGATAGATTTTTATATCAACTACAGATGACTCAGCAATACCTGTTATTAGACCTGCAACTTTGATAACCCTGGAAGACTTCTTATTACAACTCTTACTGTCAGCTACTGTTAAGACTACTGTAAAATTGCCATTTTTGGTATAAACATGATTAACTGTTTTGCTAGTACTGGATGTTCCGTCTCCTAAATCCCAACTGTAGTTTAGACCTGCTTGGTCCGCAGTAAAGGTGAAGTCGGCAATATCATTAACTTGATAGTTATAGCCTGCATTTGGAGCTTTTCTTACATCTACTTCAACCCTAGAATGTGGGCTGAAACATTGAATATTTCTGCTTGCAACGAAGTAGGTCTGATTGGCGGTTAAAGGGGGAGTAGTATATGATACACCCGTTTTTAGTACCTCAGAAAAGGAAGAGTCTAAGGACCAAATTACTTCACCAGCATCTGTTTCTGCACTTATTGTCGCTTGTTTATTTTCACAAATATTGTCACTCATTATATTGGATAATGTACCTGGATTTAGGCCGCTTACAGTAACACTATGTCTTGTGGTATCCAAACAGGCTTCACTGTATGGTTCTAGGTAATAGGTAATATTACCAGTAAAATCAAATAATTGAACTATTGAACTATCGTAAACAATAGTACCCCCAGAATTGGCGTCATACCATCGAATAGAACCTATATACTCGGAGTAATCAATAGTCAAGGTGTCACCCAGACAAATAGTGTCTTTATCTTTGATTCCTATGTTTGGGAAAGACCATACCAGTAATTTCTTTTCTATCCGTGAGCTCGCACACTGGCCATCGTATGCATCAATAAAGAATTGTTGTGTTCCGAGTTGGTTTGGTGAAAAGGTAAATGAGTTTCCGGTATGAAGCTGATTCCCAAATGAAGGTACATCAAACCATCGAATACTATCACCTGAAGCTGAAGTTGCAGTTAAGGTAACTTGACCATCATGTATGCAGATAAGGCTATCTAAGTTAGTGAGTGGGGCAGTAGGAGCATTATTTGAATTAACATTTGCGATGGCCTCCGTACGTTTAGAGCTTATACAGCCTCTATTATTAGCCTCTGCATAGAATTTAGCAGATGAACTCAGGAGTTTAGAAGTGTAAATCATCCCTGTATCAAGCGGTATTCCTCCGATGGAGTCTGACCACCAAATAATATTACCAAAATCGGTCGTTGCAGTCAGATTTGCTTTTGCATTAAGGCAAATACTATCATTTAAAACAGTGGGTATGCTAGGTTTCTCTGCAACACTTATTATAGCTTGTCTTGTGCTTGTAGTACAAGCGGAGTTTATAGATCTTGTATAGTATGATTTGTTGTTGAAAAGGGGAGGAGAAGTGAATATTCCTCCGGAGTCAATGGGAGTTGAAGCTGTTGGTGAAGAATACCAATAAACTTTGCCGTTGCTGAGGGCAGAAATTATTGCAATGTCTCCAGAACAAACAGGAGTGTCAGTACTTAGTGTAATTTCATCAGGTTGGTAAGATATCATTTGGTAGGCAGTATCTCTGCAACCGATACCATTTCTGTAACCATACATAGTGGTAACAAGCCGAACGTTTCGATTTGTTGGAAAGGCATATTTGATCTTAGGATTTTCACCATAAACTGTAGAACTACCAGCTCCTCCATACCAGTAGTAAGAATACTGTCCCAAACCATAGGATATGTATCTATTGTACATTCTGTGACTCAGAATAGGAGAGCTTAAGTTGGTAGGAGCAAGGCTATCCTGCCATTTATAGCAATCGGCAAATGTGAAGTCTGCAAACGTATTGTATTTAGTATGGGGTTCTAAAAGAACATCACAATTAAGAGTAGTACCTGCAATATTTAAGTTAAGACATCTGTACCAAAAATTACTAACGGTTCCGCAGGCAATATTTTCATTTGCCCCATCTCCATTATCATAACTATTGCATACCACACCAACCCGTACAGTATCAAGTGATGATATTGTAATTATATAAGGTTTATCTGTAGTGTAAGGTGTATCAAAAGTGATTGACTTTCTAAGCGTAGAAAGTTGGCCACCGTTAAACAATGTATCCAATTTGATGTTTTTTGTTCGTATGGGAGGACCAGTAGGAAGAGTGTCGAGCCCCACATTGTATAGACTAACTGTCACAGTCACACTATCATTATTTGTTGAAATAGTCCATCCGTAGAAAGTAGTTCCAGAGACAGTTACCGTATCAGGTGCGTCATAATATTGCCCCAGAGCAAAACCGTCAGATATGCCAATGGCTTGAAAAGCTGTTGCTTTATATCTACCATACTCCAGAGTGTCTTCTGTACAAGCCTTGGGTGCCAATGGGCCTTTTAATTTGAGGTTTGGATTGTGTGGCACATACTTTGGCAAATCATCAACAATAGTATTAGGAACTGATGATAGTTGGGCAGTAGCACTAAAACCTAAAAAAGCCAATAGGGAAGTTAGTAATATTTTTTTCATAACAGATAAGAAACTTGTAGGGTTACTAAAGTAGTAAAAAAAAGAATAGTATCAATTTTTAAACTATAAGTATTTACAAATCAGGTGTTTAATATTTAGATTGGGGTTGTGTGAGGACATTTTAATATCATCGGAGTGTAAGGTTAGGTTAAACTGGTGTAATGCTTTTCCATTTTCCTTTAATGACTAACGTAGAAATGGGATTATTGAGGTTTTTGCATAAAAAAAGCCCCAATCTAAGATTAGGGCTTTAATTGAGGTCGGAACCGGATTCGAACCGGTGTAGCAGCTTTTGCAGAGCTGAGCCTAGCCGCTCGGCCATCCGACCATTTTAAAGTGGTGCAAATCTAAAGTATCTATCTTCTATTCCTAACAAATATTTGATCCGTTTCAATGTAGTTTTTAGCTTTCTGTTACTTTTGGCGTAAGTTTTAAAAATTGGCATACCCAAAGCATTTTGAACAGTTGTATAAAAAACACCAGCCCTCACTGGTGCATTTTGCTATATACCTTACGCATAGTCGTTCAGATGCTCTAGAAATAGTCAATGACGTTTTTGTCAATGTTTGGAATAAAAGAAGCACACTGAATCTAGATGATTCCTTAAAAAGTTACTTGTTTTCATCTGTAAAGAACAGATGTACTAATTTTTTAAAGAAAAAGAAACTCCAAATTGTGTCAGAGCTACCCAATGATGGTGTCAGTTCTTTTACTGCAGATAAGGGAGTAGAAGAAAAAGAACAGCTTGAGCGACTCCATAATATTTTAAATATTCTTCCTCCTAAATGCAAACAGATTTTTGTAATGAGCAGGATGGATGAGCTGACTTACAAGGAGATAGCAGAGTTATTAGAACTTTCCGTAAAGACTATTGAAGCACAGATGTCCAAGGCTTTGAAAATTTTTAGAGAAAAATTAATTAAGAAGTAAGGGTAGAGGATGAAATTGTTGTATTACCTATTAAGAAACGATACGAATATGATTTGGGAATCAAATATCTTACTAAAGTATCTTGTAGGTAAATGCACCAAGCAAGAATCTAAAGAAGTAAATGAGTGGCTTTTAGAAAGCGACTATAATAGAAAGACTTTATCACATCTTAGGATGACGGTAAATGGCCAGTTTTAATGAATCTGAACACAGAAGATACCATTGTTAAGTACCTCTCAGGCAATATGTCTGAAGAGGAGAGGACGCTATTTCTTGAGGAAGTAGCGAAATCTGATGTATTGTCTTCTGAATTGGATTCATTTCGTAATGTCTGGTCGCTAACTAACCAATTAAGTTATGACCAAGATGCAGTTGATGCATCTTGGCATAATTTCCAGCAAGAGGTAAAAGCACCGTTTAGAATACTTGGCTTTGATTGGCTCAAAGTGGCTGCAAGTTTTACAATTCTTGTGGCCTTTTCTCTTGGAATGTGGTTTTTTGGTTCTACAGACGTAACCTTTAGTACAGATTCCAACATTGCTAAACTGACTTTAGCTGATGAAACAAAGATTGAACTAAATAGTAATTCTGTTTTAACCTATGATAAGAGTTTTGGAAACGAAACTCGCGAAGTTTCACTTTCTGGTCAGGCTTATTTTAACGTCTCTAAAAGTGACAAGAAGTTTATTGTTCATTCCATTTCTGGTGATGTTATTGTTCATGGAACAGAATTTAGCGTTTTTGCAAATGAACATACTGGATTTACATTAGTGGAACTATATGAAGGTTCCATTTCCTATAAGGGAAAAGGAGAAGATGTTGTTTTGGTTCCAGGGCAACGTTTAATCGTGGACGAGACTGGAGAGGTGAGTATTAGTAAGTTTGTTTCTAAGTCAGAATGGTCTGAGAACATCGCATGTGATAATGTGCCACTATCTTATATTCTTGGTCAATTGAATTTAACATATGGTGTTGCGTTTAAAGTTTCTAATAGAATGCTGAAAGAGCATTATACTTTATCACTTCCAAAAGACGATTTGAGTGCTTGTATCAAAATATTAAATGATGTTTCTGGTAAAAGCTTTGTATTAATCGACAACACTATCGTTTTGAAATAATCTAATAACGTAATTTGCAATGATTGCGTTTAGCCTATTGCATATTATTCCTAATTTTAGGTTTTGTGGTATCTGCCCAGAGTACCACTGATATTAAAATTAATTCTTTAGACTGTAAATCCACACTACACGAGTGTCTGGATGGAATCTCACAAAAGACTTCAGTTAAATTCAATTATAAGAATGATCTGGTTAATAATGTAAAACTTCGTATTAAGAAATCCAATACTACATTACTAGAAGTATTGGATGAAATTAGAAATCAGTGCGAAGTAGATTACACGTTTGTAAACAAAAATTTAGTTTCTGTATTTGAACAAAAAGGAATTTTTATTTATGGAACATTATTAGATGCAGGTTCCAGTGATAGGATTGCAGATGCTACAATCCAAATTTCTGGAAAGTCCAGAAGTGTTGTGACCGATAAAAATGGACTATTTAGACTCTATGTGACAAACGATTCAGTTGATTTAATTATTTATCATCCAAATTATCAGTTGGGTAGAAGTAAGTTCTTGGTTGAAGGTAAGCGACATCTTTTAATTAAACTTGATCCTGTGACGCGACTAAATGCAGTCGAAGTCTTCAATAACTATTCTTCTGAGATCTCTCTCAAATCATTTGACCAAGTAAATCCCTCCAATACAGACCTTCCCACTCTGGGCGGAGAAACAGATGCTTTGAATAATGTAAAGCTTTTACCAGGTGTAAATAATGTGACATTTGGAGAACAGGGTCTTGTCGTAAGAGGTGGTGGCCCTGATCAAAACTATACCCTTATGGATGGAATTCCAGTATACAATACCTTTCATTTGCTTGGGCTATATTCTATTTTCAATGCATCTATAGTGAATAGTATTAAACTTCATAAGGATGCGTTTCCAAGTAAGTACAATAGTCGTCTAAGTAGCGTAGTAGATGTAAGTCTGAAAAATGGGAATAAGAAAAAGACAGAACTAATTGCAGATATTGGTATTCTATCAAGCGGTATTGCTTTGAATGGACCTATTATTAAGAAAAAACTAAGCTATTCCATATCTGCTCGTCGAACCTATGCAGATGTACTAACTACTCCTCTGCAACGTTTGGTTGATAAAAATGAACCCAATACAAGTACTACTGCATTGTGGTCTTATGACCTATTTGCAAAACTTCATTTTCAGCCCAATAAGAATAATCAAGTTAGTCTTACCGCTTATAACGGAGGTGATCAATTGAATTTTAATACGCAATTGGAATTGAATGATGATAAGTCTACAGTGGAGAGATCCAGAGGGGCGATAGGATGGAGGAACTTGATACTAGGAATCAATTGGAATAGTACATTGAGTAGTAGAGTCTTTTTGACACTTGGTGCTTCTACTAGTGGTTATAACCTAAAGTTTAGCGATGAATACAGTCTTACTCAAAAGAACAACTTCTCGGATAATTCTTCTAGTTATATTAATGGTTTACAGGAGCTAAGGTTGGCAGCAGATTTAGATATTGCATGGAATAAGAAAAATTTGCTTAAAACTGGAATTGGGTCTGTTAATTATATTTTTTCACCCTTTGAAAGGCGTTATTTTAGTTCAAGTAATCTTAATTTTATTGATACTACACTAATATCTCATCAAATATCCTCACAGGAATATTATATATATGTCGAGAATAAATCGTATTTCCAAGGAGGGAATATAGTCTATGGTGTCAGAGTTGCTCAGTTTAATACAACCAAAAAGAAGTATGTTAGATTTCAGCCGAAGCTTTTATTAATTCAGAATATTTCAAAGATTAGTCAATTGAGGTTTGGACTTTCAGTTGCAAATCAGTTTGTACATCTTGTACCCAATAATAACTTAGGTCTTCCCGTTGATATTTGGTTACCAGTTACAAAGACATTAAAACCAATGAGTGCAACACAGCTTAGTAGTAAGTACACTCACAGACTACAAAAGATTCAATTGGAGATAGGAATATTTTCAAAATTTTATACCAATATCTTGGAACATGAAACTGGAAGTCAATTATTGACTGATGATAATTGGGAAGAAAATTTATTGAGTGGCTCGGGCAGATCATATGGATTGGAAGTAGGAGCTAAGTATACCTTAGCTAAGTTGTCAATGTACAGTTCATATACATTGAGTAGAAGTAAAAGGACAATAGAAAATATAAATGAAGGACTGGAGTACCTCTCTAAGTATGATAGACCCCACAGTGTAAGTACCATTATTGAGTACGCTTGGACATCTGAGGATAAACTTCTACTATCATTTAGTTATGCAAGTGGAAATCCTATTACTATTCCGACAGCTCGATACATTACAATTGTTAATGGAGAAGAGGTTGTAGTTGAAGAGTTTGAGAAAATAAATAACTTTAGACTGCCGTCTACTCATCATTTGGATATCTCTTACCTTAGAGAGAGGTCACACAAAAGGTTTAATTCAAAATTTATAGTCGGGGTTTACAATGTCTACAATAGACTAAACCCTTTTATGGTATTTATTGGGATAAATAAGGAAGCAGAACCTACATTGAAATTAAGATCGTATTTACCTATTATGCCTATGTTGAAGTATTCAATTCAAATTTGAAATATCTTATTTACATATCCTTTTTCTTAATATTGGTATCCTGTGAAAAGGATATTCCTTTGGGAAATGAAGTTTTTAAAAAGAAGTTGGTGATAAACTCATTTAATCGTGCGGATTCATTTCTCAGCGTCAATATTAGTGAGTCTGTTAACATTTTGGGTATTCCATCTAGCTCTAAGTTAAGTGGGGATGCAAAGGTTCTTGTGCTCAAAGATGGACTCATATTATTTAATGATTTTATAAAGGTTGATAAAGGTAACTTTACTATTCCATTCAAATGTCTACGGCAGAGTGTTTACGAACTTCAGGTTGCGTTTGAAGGCTATCCAAGTATTAGAGCAAAGGATAGTGTACCATTATTGGATCCCGTATTTGAAATAGATACGCTAATTTCTCAATTAAATGGTCATAAATTAATCTTCGAACTCAATGATCCGGTACAAAGGAATAATTATTATTTACAGTTGTTTGCAAAAGGGAAACAGTGGAACGGCACAGATTCATTGGAGGTGACAAAAGCACTGAACTATATCGCAGATGATAAGATTTTTATTTCAAACCTTCTAACTATTTCAAGAGACAATAGTTTTTCATTATTTGATGATGAATTAATCAATGGAAATACAAGGAAGATGAGTTTAAAAATAGATAATTCAGATCTTTATAGAAAGGGATTTGTAGCGAGTGAAATTATTCTTAAATTGAGTAACGTGTCTGAAACAATGTATGTTTATTACTTAAATCTTTTGGAGAATACACACGTTTATGGAGGTCCGCTAGCAAGTACGAGTCGAGAAAATGGAAATATAGATCAGGGCCTCGGAGTATTCTGTTTCTATAGTAATACTACAAGAAAGGTTAAGATTCCTTAAATGGTTTTTTCCTTGAAAAGGATGTTATGGTCTTCCAGCTCCGCAAGAATAGGAGTATAGATTTCTTTGGTAGTCGGTAGTATGCACCCTCTAGCTGTAATTTTACCTTCAAGAATAAGTTTACATGCCATAGCTAATGGTAAACCTACAGTCTTGGCCATAGCAGTATGTTCCCTATCAATACCCTCACATACCAAACTGCTTTCAATGGTTGAGGTTAGACCATCTTTTTTGAAAGTTACCTTGTGCCACATCACAACCATATCTCGGTCCGACTCCTTTAGAGTCCATTTTTTTTCTAAAATTTTCTGAAGGATCTGAGCAGGAGTTGAGTCTTTTGCTAAACCGATTTTTTCATCGTTAAAGATACCTGTACTCTCTAACTTCTCCCATAAGTATATATCATCTTGCCGAATACCCAAATAAGATTTGAGTTTAAGCTCGACACTATCTGTAGGGTGATAGGAAAGAAAGGTGTTGATAAAGTCTCTGTGGGTCATTTCTGAAGAATAGGGTAGCACATAGCTATCATCTGTACACCCTAGTTGAACAAAGCAATTCCATGCCTTAGAGAATCCAGGTCGTCTGAATGTACCTCTATACATCGTATTGACCTCACTCAATCCATAAGTTTCTCGGTATTTCAGACTGTCTCTGTTTGCATATCCTTCAAACTTTCCATAAGTATCTATTTCAACCAGTTCCGTACGTCTAAATACGCGGTGATAAGGTATAAACTTATACTGTCCACTGTGAATGAATTTTACGGCTCCGCCACTGCTAGCAAGTACCACATTTCTTGGGTTCCATGTAAATTTATATTTCCATGGGTTGTCTTCACAATCAGGTGCTATAAGACCTCCTGTAAAACTTTCAAATTCAGTAATCTGATTGCCTTTAGCTCTTATACCATCGAGTAGTTTCATTGCAGATAAATGATCAATCCCAGGATCTAAACCACATTCGTTGAGAAAAACGAGGTCCTTATCAGCCACCTCACTTGAAAGTTGTTTTAGTTCTTCAGACAAATAAGAAGCAGTTGCAAGGTTTATTCCTTTGGCCAAACATATCTGAGCTATACACATGTGAAGAGATGCAGGCAACATGCTCACTATCAAAGATGCACCGTCTATTAATTGTTCTACATCTGTATTATTGGTGATGTCGATTTTTATTTTTGTTGTGCTATCTAATTTACACTTTGATTTAACCAATTCTAAATCCCTATCGGCGACACATATATCCCAATTATGACTAACTGCATTCTCTTCCAGATACTTTATGAGATAGGTCGCAGATAATCCTGCTCCAAAAATGATTACTTTTTTCATTTGTAATAGATGCCAAACCTACATTAAATTTAGAGTTATGGGATCGAATAATTAAAATATGTTGATATTGCACCAAAATATTAAGTGTCTTGGAAAAGATTGTTAAAATAGAAGAGTATTCCTTCGATTCATTACATAAAGAAAAGCAACAATTTCTAGAAAAAGCAAAGACTGCAAGTGACAGTTCATATGCTCCGTATTCTGAATTTTATGTAGGTTGTTCCGTACTTCACGAGGACAATGAGGTCGGTCTTGGAAGTAATCAAGAAAATGCTTCCTTCCCAAGTGGTTTATGTGCTGAAAGGGTTGCATTATTTGAAAGTGCCAAGAGTTTAGATACCAATGCAGTGCGTGAAATAGCAGTTTACGCAAGATCAACTAAATATGAAGTTCCACAAATGTTAGTGCCCTGTGCAGGTTGCCTTCAGGTGATTTCTGATTTGCAGAATAGGCAAAAATCTCCAATCAAAATTTGGATGTGGGATGGAGCAGAAAAGGTTTACGTTGCTGATAATGTAGGCCAGTTTTTACCCTTTCATTTTGAGCTAAAAGAACAATAAACCTAGCTTATTTTTTTAAGAAAAAGGGCTTATACAACATTACCCAATATTCCAAATGGTTATACATTGTTTCAGAATAATAGTTTTAGGTAAATGTGAATGAAATCGGGATTAATTCTTAGTTCAAATTATAGTAACAAGGAATACATTTGTGGCATAACCAACAAACACAATGAAGTTACTAGAAAATAAAACAGCCGTTATAACAGGAGCAAGTAGGGGAATAGGTAAAGGGATCGCTGAGAAGTATGCTTCTGAGGGATGTAACATTGCATTTAGTTTTGCTAGTTCAGTAGACAAAGCCAAAGCATTGGAAGAAGAGCTATCATCTAAGTACGGTGTTAAAGTTAAAGGTTTTCAGAGTAATGCTGCAGATTTTGAATCTTCACAGGCATTTATAGAAGAGGTAGTAGAAGAGTTTGGACAGATAGATGTTTTGATCAATAATGCTGGTATTACACGAGATAATTTATTAATGAGAATGAGTGAGGAGCAGTGGGATGAGGTAATGAATGTCAATCTGAAGTCTGTATTTAATTTAACCAAAGCGTGTCTTAGGACTTTTCTTAAACAGAGAAGTGGAAGTATTATAAATATGAGCAGTGTTGTTGGCGTGATGGGTAATGCAGGTCAAAGTAATTATGCCGCATCTAAAGCAGGTATCATCGGATTTTCTAAGTCGATGGCCAAAGAATTAGGAAGCAGAGGAGTTAGATGTAATGTGATAACACCTGGTTTTATAGAAACAGAAATGACTGCAGAAATAGGGGAGGAAGCATTGAAAAAATGGACAGATGGAATACCCTTAAAACGTGGAGGATCGACTGAGGATGTTGCTAATGCATGTGTATTTCTGGGGAGTGATATGTCTACCTACATTAGCGGTCAAGTTCTTAGTGTTTGTGGTGGTATGTTGATGTAAGCAAATGGCACTAGACCAGATAGATGTAGATGAATATGATGCTCAAATGTCCTTTTTGGAACATTTGGAAGCTTTGAGATGGCATTTGGTTAGGTCATTGGCCGCAACCGTGGTTGGTGGCATTATCGCCTTTATCTATGGAAGTTACATTTTTGATACTATTTTACTTGGGCCAACTAGATCAAGTTTTTGGAGTTTTAGAAAGCTCTGTGAACTTGGCCAGTATTTATATGATAGTGATAAGTTATGTGTGGGTGAAATGGATTTTGTGGTTAAAACAGTAAATATCCAAGAGCAGTTTTATCAGCATTTTATGATTGCAGCAATTGGCGGAGTCATTATTGCGATGCCCTATATTCTTGTTGAAGTATATCGGTTTATAAAACCCGCGTTGCGTAGAACTGAAAAAAAATATAGTGGTTTTGTGATTGGTTTTGCGTCCCTATTGTTTTTCACTGGAATAGCTTTTGGATACTTCATACTCACACCTATATCTGTTAACTTTTTGGGTAATTATACGCTAAGTGAGTCCATAGAAAAAGAATTTACAGTTGCTTCTGTAGTTAGCTTCATAACTTTGTTGACTTTAGGAGCTGGAATTATATTTGAGTTACCCATAGTTGTTTATTTTTTAGCTAAGATTGGTATTCTAACCGCAGATACTATGAGGAAATACAGGAAGGTTTCTTTAGTTGTAATTCTAATTATATCAGCTTTAGTGACTCCTCCAGATGTGACAAGTCAAATAATACTAAGCATGCCTATCCTACTACTTTATGAAGTAGGAATTATAATAGCAAAGAGAGTGGCTCCCAAATCTATCGAAGAATTAGACACAACTGAATAATGACTAAAATAAAAGTATCCATAGGTAACGATCACGCAGGGACAGATCTCAAGAATCGAATTATTAAGGAGTATTCCAACCAATTTGAATTTATAAATCACGGTACGGACAGTTCAGAATCTGTTGATTATGCAGACTTTGTACATCCTGTTGCCAAGGATGTTGAGTCAGGCCATTCGACATTTGGGGTGATTATTTGTGGAAGTGCAAATGGAGTATGTATGACTGCCAATAAGCATCAAGGGATTCGTGCGGGTTTGGCCTGGAATAAGGAGGTAGCAGCTTTGATTAAGCAGCACAATAATGCTAATATTATTGGTCTGCCAGCTCGCTTTCTAACAGAAGATGAGGCTTTGGAAGTGTTTCAGACGTACCTAGATGAAGATTATGAGGGAGGAAGACATCAACGAAGGGTGGATAAAATACCGTGCTAAGTTACTAGCATCCCTTCTTTAAGAACTGGAACTAGGTTAATTGTATTAATCTGACAACAGTATTCAATATCCTTAGTAACACCTTTACTTGCAAGACGTTGAAAGTGGTTGGAATTTTGCAATGCTTTGAATAAATCTCCTTTAGCTGCGTTGTAGGCATCAATAGTTAAGAGACTAGAATCATCCAATTCTTCATCTGTAAATGAACTTGCTACTGCACCTGCGAACAGACTATCCTCTAAGTTTACTTTATCCTTCCAACCAGCACAAAAAAGAACAATATCCTTATTCAATTTATTAATATGAGAAACCACTGCGTCCAAGTTTAGAAATGAGCCAATAACCACTTGATATGCCTGACTTGCCATCTCTATGCATTTGGTACCATTGGTAGTCGTAAGTACAATGTCTTTTTGGGAGATAATGTCTTCAGTGTAATGAAAGGGTGAGTTGCCAAAATCAAAACCTTCGATAGTTTCTCCATTGCGTTCGCCCCCTACTAGATAACCTTTTGATTTGTATTCCCTTGCAATACCTTCCTCTTTAACAGGAATTACAGACAAGGCTCCATTATTAAGTATGGTAGTTATGGTGGAAGTTGCTCTTAGTATATCAATTACAACAACAACTTTACTTTCAAGGTTTTCTACCTGTTTAAATAGGAGAGGAGATAGTATTGTTTCTATCTTCATGAACTGGAAGTAGCAAATTTAGATTCAATAGTTTTAGATACTGTTTCTAAAACTCTGAAAGCTGTGTCAGCCATAGTATTTACTTTTTCGTCCAAAGTAGGATTGATTTCTGTTATCTCAAAGCAGCAAATTTTTGAGCTTTTATTAAGTTCTACAAGTAACTCAGTTACCTCTAATTCGCTAAAGCCATTAGGTACAGGAGTTCCTGTTCCATGAGAAACAAGATCCGGATCCATGCTATCAACATCAAAAGTGATGTAGATAATATCACATTCCTCAAGATAATCTAGGGTTTCAGATGCAACTATGCTTGGACCTTTTTTCTGAAGTTCATCAACCTCAATGTTTTTTATATTGTATTTATCAATTAAGTATTCCTCTTCTTCCTCTGTATCTCGTACACCAATAAAGACTAAATCTTGAGGATAAATTTTCGGGATTATACCACCCACATTTTTTAATAAATCCCATTTTTCTTTTGAATGACTAGAAATAGTGTTTTTAACTTTATCTAGATTATCCTCACCTAAACTTACAGCCAATGGCATTCCGTGAACGTTACCAGTAGGAGATGTGTAGGGAGAATGAAGATCTGCATGGGCATCAACCCATATTACACCTAACCTTTTGTCTGGGTATGAATGTTTGATCCCAGCAATAGTCCCAGCAGCAGAAGAGTGATCTCCGGCAAGTACAATAGGGAATTTACCTTCTGAGTATACTTTTTTCAATACACTACAGAAGTCCTCACAAAGCTCAATCAAGCCAACAATATTATGGGCATTCTCGTCCTCAAACTTACTAGTCTCGAAGATAAGGTGGTTATGATTTAAGACTTCTTCTGAATACTTGTCAATAAAATAATTACTATGAGCCCGTAACGATGCAATCTTAAGAGCCTCGATTCCAAGACTTGCTCCTCTAGTTCCTGCCCCAATTTCCGATCTGGAATTAACTATTTTGATGCTACTCATATTTTTTCAGTCACTAGTTTTTTAGTAGTTTGATTAACGGCCGCCTTATTTTATCTCCAACAATAAAAGCATCTGGAAAGTAAATTCTAATCTGTTTTAGCATTTCTTGAGCGTCAATTTCTCTATAGTAGTCTCCAATTCTCACTTTCCAGTATGGTTGTTGATATAAGAAGTAAGTTCTATCAAAAAACTCTGGAAATCTTGCCTTAAATTTTGCCTCGGCTGCTTGTACGTCATCTCGATTGCTACTGAAACCAATTTGAATTCTATATCCAGAGAAGTTGGTGGTATCAATTTTGCCATTTTTCATTCGTACTTGCTCGTTTATCCTCTCGTCAATGTCAATAGACACTTGACTGAATGAATTAAACCCACCAAGTAATAATAGTGTTGTTAAAATAATCTTAAGATTCTTTGCCATGACATTTTTTATATTTTTTACCACTTCCACAAGGGCAAGCATCATTTCTTCCTACCTTTTGCTCTGATCGTACAGGAACAGCTACCTCTTTTGGTTTATCTTCCTGTTGATTTGGATTCTCTTGAGAAACAAGAGCTTCAGCCGCTCTACTCGTTCTCATCTTGCTCATGTCAGCACGTTTACGATCCTTAGCTTCTTTCATGTCATCAGAAGCTTGTATTGGAATATTTCCTTTAAATAGTAATGAAACAATTTCACTATTTAATGTGCTAATCATAGTTTGAAAGAGATTAAAGGACTCAAGCTTATAGATAAGTAATGGGTCTTTTTGCTCATAAGAGGCATTGTTTGCTGTCTGTTTTAAATCATCCAGTTCCCGTAAATGTTCTTTCCAATGATCATCAATACTTGCAAGAACAACAAATCGTTCGAATGCATTGGTTATTTCAGCACCTTCTGTTGCTATAGCCTTCTCTAGGTTGACGGAGACATTAAGAGATTTTTTACCGTCGGAGAAAGGTACCAGAATGTTTTTAACCTCGGCACCTCTTTCTTCATTTATACTATGGAAAACAGATAAAGCCCGTTCTCTGATATCCTTATTTTTTCGTTCGTAAGCTATTAAGCCCTGTTCGAAAACCTCTTGTATTATACTATCTGGTTTTTGGTCATAGAAGTTTTGTTCTGTAATGGTAGGCTCAAAGGCTAAATGCCTTAAAGTCTCCATTCTGAAACCTTCGTAATCATCAGTATCTTTAAATGCAGATACAGCCTCTTCAACCCAGTCATATAAAGCATTATTTATATCTACTGATAATCTATCTCCATACAATGCATTTTTTCTACGTGAGTATATAACCACACGTTGTTTATTCATTACGTCATCATACTCAAGAAGACGCTTACGGACACCAAAATTATTTTGTTCTACTTTCTTTTGTGATCGCTCAATGGTTTTGGAAATCATAGAGTGCTGGATTACTTCACCTTCTTCATAACCAAAGCGATCCATTACCTTAGATACTCTATCAGAGCCAAATAGTCTCATTAAATTGTCTTCAAGTGAAACAAAAAACTGAGAACTACCAGGATCCCCTTGTCTACCAGCTCTACCTCTCAACTGTCTATCTACACGTCTACTATCGTGACGCTCTGTACCGACAATTGCAAGTCCACCAGATTCTTTAACACCTTTACCAAGTTTTATGTCTGTACCACGGCCTGCCATGTTAGTGGCTATAGTAATGCTACCAGATTGCCCAGCTGCTGCTACAATATCCGCTTCTCGTTGATGTTGCTTCGCATTCAGTACACTGTGTTTAATTTTACGCATGTTTAACATACGACTTAGCAGCTCTGAAACCTCTACAGAAGTAGTACCTACCAATACTGGTCTTCCTTCATTTTGCAAACGAATAACTTCTTCAGCTACAGCATTGAATTTCTCTCTAATCGTTTTATATACTAAATCTTCTCTATCATCTCTTACAATTGGTCTATTAGTTGGTATTACAATGACATCCAACTTATAGATTTCCCATAATTCACCTTCTTCTGTTTCTGCAGTTCCGGTCATACCACTTAGTTTGTGGTACATTCTAAAAAAGTTTTGTAGTGTAATTGTTGCGAAAGTCTGCGTCGCTGCTTCCACTTTTACATTTTCTTTTGCTTCGATTGCCTGATGTAATCCGTCGGAATATCTTCTTCCATCCATTACACGGCCTGTTTGCTCATCTACAATTTTGACTTTACTATCCTGAATAATGTATTCTACATCTTTTTCAAACATAGCATAGGCTTTAAGAAGTTGATTGATGCTATGAATACGCTCAGATTTTACAGAAAATTCACGCATTAGCTCATCTTTTTGCTTCTGTTTGTCATCAGCAGGTATCTCTTGCTTTTCCAACTCAGCAATAGCCGAACCTACATCAGGAAGTACAAAGAAGTTAGCGTCATCACTATTATCTGTTATTAAGTCTATTCCTTTATCGGTAAGCTCAATCTGATTGTTTTTTTCATCGATGGTAAAATAGAGTTCAGAATCTACTATATGCATTTCCTTTTGTTGGTCTTGCAGATAGTAATTTTCAGCTTTGGTCATTAAGGCTTTCATCCCTTGCTCACCTAAAAACTTAATCACAGGTTTACTTTTAGGTAATCCTCTTTGGCATCTAAAAAGTAACAGTCCAGCATCTTTTTCAGATGTTTTACCTTCTTTGATCATCTTTTTAGCTTCCGTAAGTGCAGTATTGAGATATCGCTTCTGAGCATCAACTACCTTTTGTATTTTGGGTTTTAACTCATTGAATTCATGAATATCACCTCTTGGGGTAGGCCCACTAATAATCAATGGAGTTCGAGCATCATCTATTAAAACAGAATCTACTTCATCAATCATTGCATAATGATGTTTTTCTTGCACTTGCTCATCGGGGCTATGTGCCATATTATCTCTTAGGTAATCAAAACCAAATTCATTGTTAGTTCCATAGGTGATATCAGCTAAATAAGCCGCTTTACGTTCTGGAGAATGTGGCCTATAATAATCAAGACAATCTACTTTAAGGCCATGAAACTGAAAAATAGGAGCATTCCATTCACAGTCTCTCCTTGCTAAATAATCATTTACAGTAACAATGTGTACACCTCTTTGACCTAGGGCATTCAAATAGGCGGGAAGAGTAGAAACCAAGGTCTTACCTTCACCAGTCTGCATCTCTGCAATCTTGCCTTGGTGCAACACAACACCACCAATTAACTGCACATCATAATGAATCATGTTCCAATTCATCTCTTGTCCGGCAGCATCCCATGTGGTTTGATATACTACGTCGTTTCCTGTAATACTGATATGCTCTCTAGTCGCAGCTAAATCCCTATCAAAATCGGAAGCAGTAGCCGTAAGTGAATCATTTTCGGTAAATCTACGTGCAGTTTCTTTTATAACAGCAAAGGCTTCCGGAAGTAATTCTTCTAATATTGTTTCCAGTTTTTCATCACGTTCCTTTTCAAGGATATCAATCCTCTCATATGCTTCTTCTTTTTTATCAATTTCAGTGACATTTGCTTTTTCAATCTCAGACTTTAAGTCAGCTATTTGCGTATCAGTCTCTGACAGATAGTCATTTACCCTTGTTTTAAACTCTATCGTTTTTGCTCTGAGTTGATCATTTGTCAAACCCTGAAGTTTGTCATACTCACCATTTATCTTGGCTACATAAGGTGAAACGCCCTTTATATCTTTATCTGCTTTACTACCGAAAAGCTTTGAAATTCCGCTTACTAATGAATTAATCATTTGATTCTTTTTCTATCTATGGTCTAAAATTATGCCAATAATTATTGTTATCTATCTATGTCTCGTTTTAAGGGCTTTTACAATTGATTAAATTACATGCCTGAAAATACCTTTAAGTTATTGTCAAGAAAACGCTCAATATGTTTATATATTTTGCTTAAAAAACGAGGTTCAAATGTAACCATATTTATCTTTGAACCATATAACAAACAATGCGAATATTAATACTTGGGTCAGGTGCTAGAGAGCACGCAATAGCTTGGAAAATAAGTGCAGAAATAGGTAGGGATAATGTCTTTATAGCACCAGGAAATGGAGGGACAGAATTATGCGGTACTAATGTGGATATTGGTTATATGCAATTTGATGATTTAAAGAACTACTGCTTGGCGAACGATATTGATACAGTCTTACCTGGTTCAGAAGAGGCCATAGCAGCAGGTGTTCGAGATTTTTTTGAGAATAGTACAGATGGAAAACATATTTATGTTTTTTCACCAGATAAGCATGCAGGACAGTTAGAAAGTAGTAAAGCATTCGCTAAAGAGTTCATGCAAAAGGAAAATATTCCTACAGCAGCTTATCAGGCATTTACTAAAGAGTCCGTTGACGAAGGATATGCTTTTTTGGAAAGTTTAGAGTCTCCATACGTTCTTAAAGCAGACGGGTTAGCAGCTGGTAAAGGAGTTTTAATTCTTAATGATTTGGAAGAGGCAAAAACTGAATTGAAGAGTATGCTTGTGGATGAGAAGTTTGGAAATGCTTCTAAACAGGTGGTAATTGAGGAATTTTTAGATGGAATAGAATTCAGTGTATTTGCTCTGACTGACGGAGAAAAGTACGTTTTGCTCCCAGAGGCAAAGGATTACAAAAGAATAGGAGAGGGTGACGTAGGCTTAAATACGGGAGGAATGGGAGCAGTATCTCCTGTGCCTTTCTATACCGAGGAGTTAAAAAGAAAAACGATTAGTCAGATTGTTGAGCCTACCATAAAAGGACTAGGTAAGCAAGGTCTTAAGTTTAGGGGCATTGTCTTCTTTGGGCTAATAGTGGTTAACAATGATCCATTTGTAATAGAGTATAATGTTCGAATGGGAGATCCTGAGACAGAAGTAGTTATTCCCCGTTTAGATGAGTCCTTGTCTCAACTGATAGAAGATGCCAAGAATGGTACTTTATTAAGTAAAACGGCAAAAGCAAAGTCTGGATATGCAACGACGGTATTTGCAGTTTCTGGAGGATATCCTGAAGCCTACGAAAAGGGTAAAGAAATTAGCATTGGAATAGATAGTGAAACACTTTTTCATGCTGGGACAAAAAGAATGGATACGAGCCTTGTTACAAATGGCGGAAGAGTTCTTGCAGCAACTTGTTTTGGAGACTCAATGCGTAGTGCACTTGATGCAAGCTATGCTAGTATAAAAGGTGTTAACTTTGACAAGAAACACTATAGAGCAGATATTGGGAAGGATTTAGAGAAATACGTATAATGGAGGTAATAAAGAAAATAATAGGTTATTTAACGTTTAAAAAGGACTCAGGAGAAGGAATTTTCTTAAAGCAGATGCACGGAATTAATAAAATATCCATTTTGATTTTTTTAATAGCAATGGTGTTTCTGGTATTTAAACTGACACGTTAGTATATTGGAATAGTTTTTGCCATTTTACAATTAAACAAGAAGAAATGAATTTAATGTATCTTTTAATATTTGTGATAATGGGTTTAAGCTGGTTTGTTCAAAATCGTCTCAAATCCAAGTTTAAAAAATATTCTCAAACTCCTATATCATCAAACCTTACAGGACATGAGATTGCAGAAAAGATGTTACATGATAATGGTATTTATGATGTCAAGGTAATTTCTGTAAATGGTCAATTAACGGATCACTACAATCCAATTAAAAAGACTGTCAACCTAAGTGAGGGTGTGTATAATCAAAGAAATGCAGCAGCGGCTGCAATAGCCGCACATGAGTGCGGACATGCTGTACAACATGCACGCTCGTATTTTTGGCTTACTATGAGAAGCAAACTAGTTCCTATGGTCTCTGTAAGTTCTAGATGGTTACACTGGGTTTTATTGGCCGGTATCCTTCTTATTGGAACATTTGGGACATCACTTCTTTATGTAGGAATCGGACTATTTGCTCTTACGACATTGTTCAGTTTTGTAACATTACCGGTCGAATTTGACGCCAGTAAACGTGCGTTACTATGGATAGAAGAGAAAAATATAGTAACACGTGAGGAGTTAGGAGATAGTAAAGATGCTTTGAAATGGGCAGCTATGACATATATTGTTGCAGCAGTTAGTTCGCTAGCTACTCTTCTATACTACGTCTCTATAGCTATGGGTAGAGATTAATAAGACTTTTAAATATTAATGATAAAAAGACTTCTAACTGTAATCCCAATCGTCATGATTGGGATTTTTGTTTCCGCTCAGACTATTCGTCTTGATGCAGATAAAAGAGTTATAGATGATGCTTTTGAGAAATCTCAAAGTATACTCCCAGTTTATAAATATACAAGCGATAGTATTCAACCGTATTCTAAGTTTGGTTTGAAGATTGATGAGAGTAAACCTTGGTATGTAGTTAAGAAAATGCCTGTTATGCAGAATTGTCGGGATACAGGATATACCTACATCTATTTTGCAGGATCAGACAATGCAGAAAGTCAAGGCTATTTACTCACTATGATTGGCAATTATGCTAGATCAAGAAGAACGGTTTACTTTTATATTGATAGAAACAATGATTTTGATTTTACCAATGATGGTGAACCCGATAGTGTTACGGTAATGCAGCATTCGTTCGAAATTGATTTAGAGAACTCAAATGTTAAAGGGGCCACATATGGGATTAAGTTAACTCGATTTAAGTACGGGGTAAATGTGAGATACAAGAATCTATTGACGCAGCATTACCAAACTCATAGTGGTAAAAAAATATTTACGGATATTAACTACTGCTTTAGAGAACAACGGTATAACTCAATTCTTGCCCATTACAAGAGTGAAACGGATTCTTTTAGCATAGGTATAAAGGACATGAATGTCAATGGAATTTATAATGAGAGTTGTACAGATAAGCTATTTGTAGGTCAGTATAAAGAACAAATCAAATCGGATCAGTTATTTGACATGACTCCAACCATATCTAAAAATGCCTTTGAATGGAATGGAAGGAAATATAGACTAGTGAGCATTGAATCAACTGGTAACTATATTGAAATACAGGAGGATCAAAATGCGATTCTGACAAACAAGTTGGAAATAGGTAAAAAGGCTCCAAATTTTACATACTTTAATGTTCTTAATAAGAAGCATCAGTTGAAGGAGTATAAAAAGCAAGAGATATACTTATATTTTTGGGATAAGGAGTCACTGGTCGATGAGGACACAACGTACTTGAATAAAATCAATAAGGAGTATCCTAAAGTGAAAATTATTACACTCAATCATGGAGATGAACCAAAGCAGGTCAGAATTACATTTTATTATGATAAAATTCAGTTTCCAATGGGGTACAGTAACACAGATATAGCAACAAAGTATTTTTTAGAAGATGTAAGTAGGGGCTATTACTTGGGAAAACGGTGTAAATTGATGGATGATGAAATCACTCCCAAGGAAATGTACGAAGTTCTTACCACTCGCGAGTAAAACGTATATTCGCTTATTCAAATGGAGTTATCTTTATCCGTCATTCTAGTTATAGTTGGTGCATTTATTTTGCTAAAGTATGCTAGAAAGCTAGTCTCAAAAATAATTGGAGTTGTGGGAATAACCGCAGGGATACTTGGTTTTATGTACTACAAATCCATTGGTCCTTTCAAGAACAATGTTGCGGATATTTCTCATTTGGAAGAAAAGTATTGTGGTTCAGACGGTGATCGAGATATATGTGATTGTATTCTCAAACCAGCTAAACAGGATATTGCATCTCGTTTTAGTTCTAAGGAGATTGATAATCTCTCAAATGAAAAAATTAAGGCTGTATATGTTCTTCAAAAAAGTCTGGCAGCTACCAAGGAACAGGCACTTGCATGTCTGACTTTAAAAGGGGAATCTAAGAAATATAAGGTGTTTCTTCAAGATTTTATTCCTATTGAGAATAGATACTTAGACCTAGCTGGAGAAAAAATCAAAGATTTAGGAGAAAAAGTACGTAAAGAAGTACACACCTTTAATGAGAATAAAGAAGATATTGACAATAAATATTAGGCTAAACCTAATGCGTGTTTTAGCTCAGTAACTTGACTTTCCCAAAGCATATTCATTTCTTCAACCTCGTCATCATCAACATAGTCGGTAATAAGTAGACCAATATCGCCAGTAAGTTCATCCTTTGTGACTTCGAATTGGAAATATTCGTCAGAAGGATTATCCAATAACTTGAATTTGATAAGCTTTCCGTTTACTTTCTTTACTAGTTCGGCTTTATTCTCTTCACCATCCCAGAAAAAACTATACTGCTTACTTCCCTTTATGTTGACATCATCACAAAACCACTCTACTAAACCAGATGGCGTAGATAAGTACTGAAATAATATTGTTGGAGATGATTTTATTACGAATTCTAATTCTATTTTAACTCTTTCCACTTTTGTCTTTTCTTAAGAATTTTCAAATAAACGATTTTTTACCTTATAAACTATCCAAGACTTCTATTTTTGAACCCTGTGTTAGTACTATTTAGAACATACAAATACTATTATGTCACCGCTTTGGGATGCATTCTAATTGGACTTATGAGTTTGCTTTTTTTGGATAAGGGTGAACTTGTTCTAAATCTTAATTATGAACATACGCCCCTGCTGGATAAAGTATTCATTTGGATAACCAAGGGAGGAGAAATCTTAGGCGGAGTAGTTGTAGTTCTTTCGCTTCTTGTTCTTAAAAATAAACGGAATATTGTAGTATTAGTTGCTGCAGTTTTATTATCACTAGCAGTCTCTCAACTATTAAAACATGTGGTATTCAAGAATGAGGGAAGGCCTTCTTCTGTTTATGAAAATTTAGAACCTATTGACGGTGTTACTCGTCATAAAAATAATTCTTTCCCAAGTGGACATACCACTGCGGCTTTTACTTTCTTTACGGTCTTGGCTGTAAGTTTTAAGAAAAAATCAATTCAGTTTGTAGCTCCATTACTAGCTAGTTTAGTTGGTATCTCGAGAGTTTACCTTGGTCAGCATTATCTCAACGATGTTGTGGTTGGTGCAATTTTGGGATTGTTTATTACGTCAATAACCATAATACTCTTGAACAGGTTTGTTCCGATTAAAGTAGAGTGATGCAGTGGATTAAATCACATATAGGTTTTATATCAATTCTCTTTTTTTATCTGATATTATTCCTTCCATTCTTAGGAGAAGTTCATTTATTTGATTGGGACGAGATAAATTTTGCAGAAGCGGCTAGAGAAATGCTTGTTACAGGGGATTGGCTGAATGTGCAGATAAATTTTGATCCATTTTGGGAGAAACCTCCATTGTTCATTTGGATGCAGGCACTTTCTATGAAATTATTTGGAGTACATGAATTCGCAGCTCGATTTCCAAATGTAATAATAGGTTTAGTAACACTATTTATTCTCTATTTCTTTGTGTTCAAAAGATACGGAAAGCAGGCGGCTGTTTTTACCTTGCTTCTATATATAGGATCGTATACTCCTCACTTCTATTTCAAATCGGGGATTATTGACCCATTGTTCAACTTATTCATATTTTTAAGTATCGTATATCTTGTAAAGTGTATTGAAACTAAAAGAATAGTTAATTTTCTATTTTCTGGCTTGTTTTTGGGTTTGGCTGTGATTACAAAGGGACCTGTTGCTCTTTTACTTGTTGGAGTTGCAGGCTTATGTTATCAAATAATCTATAAGGTTAATTTTTATACACTTAAGTCTTTGCTTGTATTGCTGCTAGGCTTTTTGATTGCTCCTGTTCTTTATTTTGGAGTACAGGTTATGCAAAATGGTTGGTGGTTTGTAACTGAGTTCTTGATTTATCAAGTCGATTTATTTCAAAATCCAGTGGCGTCTCATGGGCAACCGTTTTACTATCACTTCGTGGTTTTACTTATTGGTTGTTTCCCCCTTTTCATACTTGCTTTTGAGAGTATGATGTCTAAAAAATCGGTAGAAGGAGATTCAACAGCATATCGATGGATGAAAGTTTTATTTTGGGTTGTACTGATTATTTTCTCTTTAGTTACAACCAAGATTGTCCATTACAGTAGCATGTGCTATATACCTTTAGCAGTAGTAGGGGGTGTTTGGTTATCCAGATTTACAATAATGAGCACTCCAACTAGAATCACATTTGGCATTATTAGCAGTGTCTGGGTTTTGGTTTTATTCCTTTGTGGCTTATTTGCTTTTATAGACTTGCCAGCAATCCTGAAACCCTACATTAAAGATGCTTTTGTAGTTGCTCAATTGGATTCAGATGTGACTTGGAGTTTTATTCCTATGGCATTGGCATTCCTTTTATTGGTAGGGTGTATCAAACTACTTATTGGTCCAACTAAAAAATCAATAGCCTCATTTCTTATTACAAATACGTTGGTAATAACATTGCTTATGGTGAGCTTTGTGCCTCAAATAGAACACACTGTACAAGGTAAGTGGATCCAGCAATTGGAGTCATATCAAGGCATTAAAATGGCCCACTTTACAGTTGGCTTCAAAAGCTATGCTCACATATACTATACTCATCATGAAAATCTTAAATCAGTTCAGAAGATTAAAAAAAGGCTTCTAGCTGAAGAAAGCATGACAGAGAGTATCTTCAGCTTGAATCAAGAGGAGAAGAAAGAGTTTGACAGAAAAATACGTGATTACATAATTAAAGAGACCAATATCCCTGTTTCTGTTTCAGCCAAGGTTCAAAAGTTTGAAGAAATGAAGACTAGATACCCAGATCTAGAAAAAGTTTTCGAAGGAAATGGATATGGTGTATGGGAGAGATCTAAAGTATCTGGTAAATAATCAGTTCACTGTTATTACCTTTTTTTAGGGCGTGTAGTTCTTTAACCTTAAACTTTTTTTCAATGAAGTCTCTTGATATCTCAGCATCCGTAGGAGCAAAATACGAGTCCCATATAATAAGACTCCCTCTTCGTGGAGTGTGATTCTTATCTTTAAGCCGTTTGATTTGGATAATTTGATTTTGGTTATCAATTATCTTATCTGCCGCAATTGCATAATAGTATGCAGAGGTATATACTGCTTCTGAATTTAGATCATCGTTGTTTGTTATCCAATTTGCACATTCAGATAATAGTTCCTGTAAAGGTTCATTTTGTATGTCACTTGGCAAATCCATTGCCATTTTATTATGTATAAATGGAAAGACAATAATGACAGCAATAAGTAAACCGTTAATGTACTTTTGATTAATAAAGTGTAAGCTGCAATGTAGCCACTCGAGTCCTCTATATGCTATGAATGCGATGAAAGGTATAATTACAATAAGGACTCTAGTAAGTCCGAAACTGTGGAACAAACCATACCTCCAAAAAATAGTGTGTGCAGCTATATAACCAATTGTTATTCCGTATAAAAGGATGAATTCTTTGAGTAACATTTGTCCTTTAAAAAACCGAATGCCACCTCTAATTATACCTAGACAAAATAATATATAAATAGGCAAGCCTATTACATATGGCATTTGCTCAATGAAATGAGTGATTTCACCGCTACCATACTTAATTTCGACACCGGAGTATGGATTTTGATTGAACATCCACAAGAAGTCCTGAAACACAAATAATCCAATAATGCCGTAAATTACGTGACCCAATAAAAGATAAATAATATACTTATATCTTTTTGCAAACAGCAGGTAAACTAGGAAGATTATAGCAATGATATAGCCTTCCGATCGTATAAATGGCAAGAAGGAAAGCAGTCCCGATGCGAGTGCCGTTTTGTCCTTTAACTCAAAGTATACAATAGCTATCAGCGAAAGAGCGAATAAAGGTTCTGTCAATCCAGAAGACTGAATTAAAAAGAAAGAGTATGCAAAGAAGCACAGGAAAACTCCCCACCACCCATTAAGACTATAAAACTCAAAAATTCTCTTTGTGAGGTAGACAGAAATTAAAATACAAGTAGTATTAAATAGTTTTATACCCCACCAACCCAATGCTGCAAACGGAGAAGATAGTAGAATGAAAATTGGTTTAGACCACATGTCCATAAAGTAGTGTGGGGTTTGCCAGGCTTGATGAGATTCTACGTAGTGTAGAATGCTATCACCACCGTCGAATGTGCTTTCATTTAGAAAAACAAGGATAAGGTCTAAGATGATAATACATATCCATAGTATACCGTTTCTTGTCATAAGTCTAGCGATCCATTAATCCATTCACCGTCTAAATGTGCTCCATATCGCTCATAGAAATTAATTGCTGGTTGATTCCAATCTAAAACTTGCCAAATCAATTTACTGCAGTTGCTTTCTTTTCCAAAATCAATACAATAATTAAACAATTGTTGCCCAGCACCTATACCACGATGTGCCTCAGTGACGATAAGATCCTCGAGGTATAAACATTTACCTTTCCAAGTACTATATCTGTTATAGGTAATTGCAACGCCAATTATTTTATCATCTAACTCGACTACAAAGGCATCGTAAAGCTTATTGATGCCGAAACCATCTTCAATCATTTGTTCCTCCGTATTATCAACCTCATTTGGGGCCTTTTCATACAAGGCTAACTCTTTGATTAGAGCTAAAATGTGAGGTACATCAGCCTTTGTAGCGTTACGTACATATGATTTTGAAGACATTGGGCGAATTTAGGTGAAATTGAGATTATCAAAGTTTTATTAACATTAATATATTAATAACATTAACGTAACATTGGGAATCATCATTTGCACAAATGAACAAGCAAAATATACTATTTGGTGCTTTAGTGTTATTAACGTTTAGTTTAAATGCACAGATAAATTACCCTTCTGTGGAGAAAGGAATGTCGTTTAAATCTCAAGATGAAAAGGTTAAAATGACGTTTTCTTTTAGAGTTCAAAGCTTGGCAAGTTACCAAAATGACTTGGATGGCAATAATGAGAGTATGAATGCTATGGTTAGAAGAATGAGACTTAAGTCCAAAGGATATATTTATAGTCCTAAGTTTGAGTATAAGTTGGAACTAGCATTGAGTAATAGAGATCAAGGGAATTCTAAAGATGCAAGTCAGGTGAGTAACGGCTCCAAAATAGTATTGGATGCAGTTTTAAAATATCACGTGAGTAAAAATCAACAACTGTGGTTTGGACAGACAAAACTTCCAGGAAATAGAGAACGAGTAATATCTTCTATGGCACTTCAATTCGTGGATAGAAGTAATGTAAATAGTAAGTTTAATCTAGATCGAGATTTTGGAATACAGTATAGATTGAGGCAAAACATAGGGAATATGCCTTTGACATTAGCTGCAGTAGTAACGACAGGGGAAGGAAGAAATATAACAGCCTCCAATAGCAAGGCCGGTATGGCTTATACAGGTAGGGTGGAGTTCTACCCATTAGGTGAATTCACACGAAAAGGTGACTATTTCAGTGCCGATTTGGTTCGAGAGGAGAAAGGTAAATTGGCGATTGGGTCGTCATTTTCTTTCAATCAAAACACAACCCGAAGTAGCGGTCAATTAGGTAGTTTTGTAACAATGCAGGATTCACTAGGAAATACTTCTATGTTATTCAATGATATGTCAACTCTATTTGTTGATGCTATTTTTAAGTACAATGGTTTAAGTATTATGGGTGAATATGTCAACAGAGACTTAAAGAAGGACATTAGAGGATTTTCTTCTGGAACTGGATTTGTAGGGCAGGTTGGTTATTTATTTGGAAATAATATGGAACTAGCGGGTAGATATACATCTGTCAATTTGGCCAAAGGATTAGCCAAAACATCAAATACTACAGAGTATACACTTGGTGTATCTAAGTATATTGTTGGACATAAACTCAAAGTACAATCAGATGTAGCGTATATTGATTCAGAATCTGCAGCAGTTGCTGATTACAGAATCAGATTTCAAATAGAACTGGGAATTTAATTAATAGCTTAATAATACTAACATTACATATGGCTTGCTTTTTTGCAGCCTTAATAACCAAATTATAAAATGCAACTAAAACCAAAAATCTTAATTCTCTTCGCATTTATGTGTCTTTGGGTAAACCCAATAATGGCAGAGCAAGATTCTACTTCTAGTCCTGAAGTAACAGAATTGTCAGGGGAAATTTTTAAGAACATTAATGCAAAAGGTATAGAGTCCGGAGCGAATTTTTCTTGGGCCATAGATTATAAAAAAATAGGTCAGGTCAAAAACGTAATTATTAAGTACCAACGAAAGATTGAAAAGGGTAAAGAGTGGAAGTATTCACCAGTAATTGATGCTCAGGAAACCTCTTTTACCTTGGAGGGAATGAGAGGAGCAGATAAGTATATTTGGAAATTAGGATGTATGGAAGATGGGAGTAGTATCTCTTCTATATTGAAAAATGGAGTTCCTGAAACTGATAAGTTAGTTTGGTCATCCAAAGGAAGTTACAAGACAGAACGTCCATGGGGATTGTACAAAATTTTGGTTTTACTAGGTTCATTAGGGTTTTTCATTTTCGGAATGAAACTAATGTCTGAAGGCCTCCAGCAAACTGCAGGTGGTGGATTGAGAAAAATACTAAGTACGATGACTAGGAATAGATATCTAGGTGTACTCAGTGGTTTCCTTATTACGGCTATTGTTCAATCATCGTCAGCAACAACAGTTATGACGGTAAGTTTTGTAAATGCGGGGCTACTCACATTATTAGAATCTGCAGGTGTTATGATGGGTGCCAATATCGGTACAACTATTACTGGATGGCTGGTTTCTTTATTTGGATTTAAAATTAGTCTTTCAAGTTATGCCTTAATATTTATTGCTTTGGGAGCACCTTTAATGTTTATGGCAAAAAAGAACTTAAAGGGATGGGCAAATGCCATTATTGGCTTTGCAATACTATTTATGGGATTAGGCTTTCTGAAAGATGCAGTTCCAGATTTGGATGCAGATTCGTCTATTGTTCATTTCTTTACACAGTTTAGTGATTCTCCGTTTTTGGGTAGGATAGCGTTTGTGCTATTAGGGACACTTGTTACAGTGGTTGTACAATCATCTAGTGCTGCTATGGCACTTACATTGACACTTGTTCTCAAAGGGATTATCCCATTTGAAGTAGGTGCGGCGATGATTCTTGGAGAAAATATAGGTACGACTATCACAGCAGAGCTTGCATCTCTAGTTGGAAATGTTCACGCAAAGAGATCTGCACGTATTCACTCTATGTTCAATGTCGTTGGAGTTGTTTGGATGATATTCTTAATGCCGTTTTTCTTGGATTTTGTAATTTGGGTAACAACTTCTTGGTTTGGAATGGAGCCATTCTTGGATGAGGCAGGAAAAACTATAAATGGAGCAGGAGCAACCATTGGGTTATCCGCATTCCATACTGCATTTAATCTTATGAATGTTTTACTTCTCATTGGTTTTGTACCCTTGCTTGTGAAAATAGCTGAGCGTACAGTTAAGTCTAAAGGGGAAGATGATGAAGTATTTAAGTTAGAGTACATAGCTGGAGGAATAACATCAACACCAGAACTCTCATTATTAGAAGCGAAAAAGGAAGTGGCGAAGTTTGGTGAACTTACGTTTAAAATGCACAATAAGGCTTTTGATTTAATAAATGAGTCAGATAGTAAAAAGCGTAATAAACTAATAAAGAAGCTTACGAAGTATGAGGATATCACAGATAGATTGGAGACAGAAATTGCCAACTACTTAGGTAATGTATCCGCAAGTAAGTTGTCTGAAGAGTCTTCTTCTGAGTTGCGTTCTATGCTTAGTATTACGAATGATTTAGAACGAATAGGGGATATTTATTTTGAAATAGCGAAGTCCATAGAAAAGAAAAGTGACTCTAAATTATGGTTTGATCAGAAGCAAAGAGATAATTTAAATGATCTTATGAAAGAGGTCGAAATAGCCTTCAATCAAATGTTAGAGAATTTGAATGGTAAGTACTCGGATATTGAAATGGATAAGGCTCGCATGATGGAAATTGCTATAAATGAATTAAGGGACAAAATTCGTAAGAAGCATCTTAAGAGCATGGAAAAGAAAGAATATAATGCTCAAAGTGGATTGATCTATAGTAATATTTTTGCTAGTATAGAAAGAGTAGGTGATCATATTATAAATGTGTCCGAAGCTGCAAGCGGAATTAACCTGAACTAGTAGATTTACACTATAAAGAACTAAGGGTTATAAACCTCTTTTTAAGGCGGTTTATAGCCCTTTTTACTGAATTCTGGGTTTGGACTATATCACGGGATATTTTTACGTAATTCAAAACGTAAATAACATCTAGTATTATATGCTCAATAGACTAAAGTTAGTGCTACTTTTAATTATAATAAACACTAGTATCCATAAGATGTATGCACAATGCAGTGTACAAAGAGTATTCATCAATGCTGTGCTTGCCGACCCTAATAGTAGTACTCATAATTTCGATACAGACGGAGATGGAACACCATCTTCAAATGATGACGAATTCGTCCAAATATGTAATGATAGTTCAGGAGATGTGGCTATTTCTGGATGGACACTTTCGGATGCGGTATCATTACGCTATACATTTTCATCTCCAGACACAATTAGAGCTGGAGAATGTCTTACTGTAATTACTGATTGGTCAGGAGCTGGAACTATGCCTTCGTACTTTAGAGACGTTAACTCAGGATCTGCAATTTGGAATAATGGAGGAGATGACATTGTTCTTTGCAATGGAAGTGATACGTGTATTGAGATATATGCTAGCCCAACTGCTGGCTGTGTTACACTTCTAGTAGGTGTCGACACCAATGATTGTGTACTGACACCAACTGATTTAGGACCTAGTTATCTTCCTGTAGAGTTGTTATATTTTAGAGCCTATAGAAGTGGTCAGGTTGTTAACTTGTCATGGTCAACGGTGGTAGAGAAGAATAGCCTAGCATTTGAAATTCAGAGATCTACGGACAGAGGAGGTTTTCTGACCATTGGATATAGAGATGCGGCAGGAAACTCAAACCAAATAACGTCATATAACTATTCAGATTTCTGGATACCCAAGGCTCACTATAGACTTAAGCAAATAGATTTTGATGGGAACTATATGTTCTCCAATGTTATGAAGGTTGCAGGTTTTTCAAATGAAAACATACGGGTTCTCAATGGTGAGATTACGCTAGAATTTCATTCAACTAGTGAATTTATTTCAGAGTATGTTTTAACTTCAATATCTGGAACCGTCTTGAGACAAGGTGAATTTATAACATCACTGAAACTATTCAAATCAAATTTCGGTTTGGGCATCTACCTAATACAAATAAATCAGAATGGTTCACAAAAAACGTATAAGTGGATTAACACAAACTAGCAAACAACACTCATTAAAGTGTTGTTTTATTCTCAGATCTAAACCTTGATATAATAAAGGCTAAAGTATTTTACACGTCTCCAAATTGTCAATACCCCAATTATCCAATTCGTCTTTACTCCATAGCTCAGGGAAGAAAATTCTTTTCTGGTATTTTGGAAGCATATATTTACGCCAATCACTTCCACCCGTTGCTTCTTCAACTGTACCGTCAGGTTTTGCTAGATATTTACCTGCAGCATGGTAATGAGCCATAACCCAACGAACGTTCATCGTATGATCATAATGACGCATTGCATTCAATAATTTTTTATTAGTACGTTCTGATTCTGGTAATGATTTGAATCGTGTCCACATATTCGTTTCATTATACTTTTTCATAAAACGAATAAAGTCTTTACGGTATTTGTTTTCAAAATTACTCAATAGAGCATTTTTTTTGCCTGTTTTATGGTCTTTACCTGCGGCTTGCCAATACAAATGCTCAAAGGCGTGGCTAAATGGCGTGTCTCGGTCTATGGTAGCTCTGAAACGGTTGTCTATTAAGTTAATTAGTTCAGTACTTGCAAACTCAATTTTTCGATACTGTGCACTTTGAAAGCCGCTTGCAGGAGTCAATGTATGTCTAAATTTTTGATATTGCTCTAAACTCATTCCGTCCCCCATTACACTAAAAGATGAAGCTAACACGTCAACGTATCTGCTAACTCTATAAAGCTTTTCAGAAAAGAAGTCCACAGTTAAATCTTCTTTTTTAGAAACTTGTTCCAATTCCCATAGCATCATTTTAAAAAGCAATTCATTTACTTGATGGTACATTATAAAAACCATCTCATCTGGATATTGCGTTCGTTGTTGTTGTAAACTCAGTAAGGCATCCGTTTTTATATAATCCCAGTAGGTAATGTAGTTTGCATGCAACAAACCTTGAAGATGTGTATCCAAGTCCTGTCCAGAAGCACTAAATTTCTCCTCTAGTTGTTTGAGTAATTGTTCTCTTTCTTTGGTCATTGTTCGGCAAATAAAAGGGATTTGATGAATAGGTGAGTTATGATATTTATCGTAACCCTATTCAAGTAGTAATATGAAGCTTGAATTACGAAATAAATTGACTATTCGATGTATGAGATTCAATGAGGTAACAGTTGAATAAATATGCCCCATTTACCATTGATATACCAAAATAATACTTCTTTCAATTGTTTAATTCTTGTTAGAATTCACGCCTAGTTATGCTCTGCCTGACTTGGAACTCAAGTGCAGAATGTGTGTGCAGTAGCTTTTTATACTGGTCAAGGACTTCTAGTATGGAGTTTAAGTAAGGCTTTAGTTCATTGTTTTTTTTAATATTAGATTCAAGTATTCTTAAGGTATCTATCTTTAGCTTCTCTATATTCATGGTTAATTGTTATGGTCAATGTGAAATCCTGTACATCGAAAGAAATAGGTATTCCTAGTTTATTTGGTCTAGCTATTTTTAACCCAACACAGGAAAGTGTTTAGTTAATTTAATAAAGTGTTATGAATGGATTTCGGATAGTACAATCCACGAAGCACGTAGCTACGCAAAAAAGATAAACGCCTAGTGGCGTATCCTAAACGTTAATAAAATAGAAGAGACACAATAACCTCCAGCAACGCAATGGTGCTGAGTGTTAAATGATTGATATCTCTCTTTGGTAGACACTATTAGTCTTTAAATGAATTCAAGTATACCATTTATAATTGAATGTAGCGAACTTCTAGAAATTTAAATATGTACTTAAACAAATCAGGATTTGGGGTATATGTATGTTTAGAAAAACCGCGATTGAAATATGGACTACTCGAGTACAGCTATCAGAATTCTGAAGGTTGTTTGATTAGTCTCATCACTAATATATCTAGTCTTTTCTCCATGATTACTGATTATTTTTGGCTGAGAGCTGGGCCAATTCTAGAACCTTTGTATGAGGAGCTCACAAAGGGCAAAGCATTCTTAAGTATAATAAGTAAGTTATTCCTGATCTGATTTGACCACGTCTTAAGTACATCACCACCAATTGTGAATTAGTCTTACTATGGTAAAAGACGATGATTGTATTACGAGGAGATTCAATTAATTAAATATTCTATGTAGCCGCTTGTTCACTAACCATGCAAGAGTTCCACCTGCAAGAGGTGATAAGATATACACGGTCAGAAAGCTATATGAGATGTGAGGGAAGGCTGCGTCATTCCAACCTCCGAAGTAAGCTACTATTCGAGGTCCAAAATCACGAGCTGGGTTTAGACCTGCCTGAGTATATGGAGCAACCACCAAAATAATAAGAGTAACAGTGAGTCCAATTAATGCAGGGATTATAGGTTCAATTTTTCGAGGCTTATTGGTTAGAATAAATATTGTAATAATAAGTGCGAACGTACCGATGCATTCGGCTATACAGGCTTGAAAGTGACTCACATACAAGCTTTGTTCATATCCTGGATTTGGAAAGAATTCTCCAAACATTACAGCAGAGTGGTATGAATTAGTTGCACCTCTTAGAATGCTATTCACAGTTTCATAAATCTTCAAGTCTGAGTCTATCACAGAAAGCAACAAAAAACCCGCTATAACAGCTCCAAGCAACTGAAAGATGACGTAGGGTATGAATTTGTTCTTATCAAGCTTACCGGATAACATCATTGCAAAACTTACCGCAGGATTTAAATGGGCTGGACACACTTGTTTTACTGCATAAATGGCCATAGCAACACCAACTCCCCAAATGAGAGCAACTTGCCATAACTCCAATGGATAGTATACCACGGCAATGGCAACAGACCCACAGCCAATAAAAACTAGAATTAGCGTTCCCACCAATTCTCCAACTAGTTCTTTAATCAGTTTCATTCTTAATCTTTAGAAAGACAAATTTCATTTCAGTGGCAATTTGTTTGCTACGGTCAGCATAAGCTTCTTGTTCTTGTGACGTATGGTCATATTCCCTTGGATCTTTGTAGGGTAATGAAATCCTAGTGGCCATTGGAATTATGGGGCAATTGATGTCAGCATCTGTACAGGTCATCACAGCGGCAAAATCTTCACGTGGGTTGTAAGCATCGTTGTATGTTTTAGAAAACAGGGTCATTGGACAGTCTTCCTGATTGAAATTCAACTTATACGTTGGATTTGTAGTTTCTGAAATCTTATTTACTCTGAAGCCAGCGTTTTTTAAGGTTTGCAAAACTGAAGAATATACAGCAGTGGCTTCTGTTCCGCCAGAGTAACACTTAATGTTTTCAATGTTATAATAGTTAGCAAGGGTCTTGGCCCATACCTGACACATATGACTTCTGCGACTATTATGGGTACAGATAAAGTTTAGTTTTACGATACCGTCGTTAATCCTATTCTTTGTAATGTAGTCGATTAGAGTTTGAAGGACTATTTTTCTATCCTTGGTTATCAATTCCAAATTGAGCGAGTCAATAAATAACTCTATGGGCTGATTCAATTTTGAGAACGACATGTATAGCTTCGTTTTCGCGTTAACAACACCCTCCACCAGGTGTGCAACATCCTTCGACCGCTTTTCCCAAATCACTTAAGCTCTTTTTGACCTTGGTTTGTATTGCGTCAATACCGCACAGTTCGCTTGCTAGACAATCGGTTTTAGTCGAAAGTAGTTTAAAGTTGTTCCCATCAAATTCAAGAGCAAATTTTCCTACAGTTTCAGCTTGATATTCAACCTCAATATCTAAATCTTGACCCTCAAAAAGGGGGAGAGAGGTATTGATAATATTCAAGAACTTATTGGCTTTTAATCTATGATGGTAGTCTACACTCGTCCAAAGTTGTAGAACAACCTTTTGGTCTTGATGCCTTTTACCTCCACAGTCAATAAATGTTTTGGTACTTAATCCAATTTCAGTTAGATGATAGTGACGAGGTATGAATTCGCCGTTTGGAGTTATAAAGTTTACTTCGTCCATAGAAGTAAGTGCTTTTTGAAGGTGTGATAATTTCATTCTTTATGTTGTTAAATAGTGAGTGTTAATTAAAGTTAACAGCAGTCGTTACTAGAGCATATCTCAAAATTGAAGAAAGCCTCTAGGTCTTGCCTTATCTCGTTCCATTTTTCTTGATTGATACAGTAGCATATACTAGTTCCTTCAATGTTTCCTTTAATGATACCAATGCTTTTAAGCTCTCTTAGGTGTTGAGAAATGGTTGCTTGAGCAAGTCCGATTTTGGTTACCAAATCACCACATATACATCCTTTGGTAGTTGCTATTTGTTGAAGTATAGCAATACGTGCAGGGTGTCCTAGAACCTTAGCAACTATAGCTATTTGATTCTGAGATGCAGTGAAATTGTCTGTTTTGGTGACTCCCATATTATTTGTTCATTGCAATATTACGATTAATAGATCTAAACTACCAAATTAATTATCTTTGAGTTACAAAAAATATGACATTATGAGAAACATACTAATTCTAACCGTCCTTGCTGCACTCGCTTTTACCTCCAACGCACAAATCCAAGAGGAAAAACCATTCATAGAAATTACGGGTACCTCAGAGATTAAGATAAGTCCTAATCAGATTTTTATCCATATCAACATTAAAGAGAACATAGATAGAAGCAAAAAGAGCATTGATGAGCGAGAGCAAGACCTTATAAAGGCGTTGCAGTCCAGTGGAATTAGTCCATCTAAGTTGGTGGTTAAGGATGCCAATTCTTATTATGGCAAGACAGGGCTTATTGGTAGAGAAGTTATAAGTAGTAGGCAGTATGAACTTGAAGTGAAGGATGCACCACAAGCAAAGAAAGCCTTTGAACAACTGGATAAACTCAATATTAAGAATGCCAATATTGTGAGAGTAGATCATAGTGAGATGGAAGATTACAAGAGACAAGCTAAAATTAAAGCGATAAAAGCTGCCAAAGTAAAAGCGAACTATCTATTGGAAGCGGTAGGTGAGGATTTAGGAGGAGCGTTAATAGTGAGAGAAAATAGTGTTAACGTTATGGGAAATAACTATAGACGAAATGCCCGCGAATTGTATGCGTATGGTCGATTTGAGTCAGGAGGTGCTGCAGAAGTAGACTTAGACTTTAAGAAGATTACGATAACAGCAAGTATTTATACCAAGTGGCGAATCGGTAAATAATGACGAAAATCATATAAATATTGTAGCGGTATTTTAAACAGCTAAGGTATTTTTGCTTACCCAATTGAGGAGTTTAACTTCCATATTGCTTTGCCTAGTACTTACACTTAGCTTGATGCTAAAAATAAGTGCCGTAATCTGGTACGAGGTGAACCAAACCTACATTGCATCGGAACTATGCGAGCAAAAAGAAGTTCTAGATAACAAGTGTTTAGGTAACTGTCAGCTCTCACAAAAATTACAATTGACGGATCAGTCAAATGAAGAAAATCCTTCCAAAGTGAATGTGCAGATTGAAGTTTTAAACTTTGTATTGCCTTCGGAAGAAGTCTCAAATGAATATCTCTTAACTATCAGTGGTGACTATAGAATTACCCTTACGATAGGTGATGAAATTCCCTTTGTCTCTAAGGTGTTTCGTCCGCCGGCTTGCTAATGTATCTACATTCAAGTTTATAATACACAACCATTAAATTTAAAAAACATGAAACAAATACTAACGGCAATGCTGTGCATTGTTGGTATGGTAAATGTTTTTGCTTGTGATGTATGTGGAGGTGTTGGGAGCATGTCTGGTATTGGCTTTTTGCCCAATAGTGATTTTCACTTTATAGGGCTTACCTATAGAACCAGAACTTACACCACTGAACATCCTAAACTATTTGCTTCGGAAGCCACTGTAACAGGAAATAACACCTTTCAAACAGCAGAGCTCTTTGGTCGATATGCAGCAACAGATAGAATACAACTGTTGGCATTTTTACCCGTGCATAGCAAAAATATTACCGATACCGAAAAAACATACCGCATCAGTGGGGTGGGGGATGCAAGTCTTATGGCTAACTATGTCTTAGTCAAAAAAAGTAACCTAAGATGGTTGCTCGGCAGTGGAGTGAAATTTCCTACAGGAGAGTATAGTAAGAAAGTAAATGAGCAGTTAATACCAAACCTACAGTCAGGTACAGGTAGTTATGATGTACTATTCACTAGCAATTTTACGTGCTTGAAAAATAACTTTGGTTTAAATATGGAGACAAACTATTCCTTGACTTCAGCTAACAAGTTTGATTATAAGTATGGAAATCAATTGGACGCTACGTTTACAACCTTTTACAAGTATAAAAAGGGAAAACAAATGTTTGTACCCCAGATTTCTTTGAACTATGCCCAAACCGCCAAAGATGTGATTGATGTGGATCAGAATTTATTAGAGAAATATAGCGGAGCATCATTACTCTCACTACCGTTGGGTCTAGATATCTATAGAGGAAATCTAGTACTACGTTTAAACTACAAAATTCCTCTAAGAGCCAATTTATCTGAAGGATATGTTATCCCAAAGGTGAATTGCCAAGCTCAAATATTATACATCATAAACAAAAAATAATAACATGAAAAATACACTTAAAACACTGTTGATAGCAACATTAATAATCTCATTATCAGCCTGTAAAGATGATGAATCAACTCCAGAACCACCAGCCGTAAACTTTTTGTTTGCAGATCCTATAAGTGAAAAAGCTTATGGATTCGGAGACACAGTACATATCAACGGTGTGATAACTTTTGACAACGAGTTGCATGGATATGAGCTCAATATACACAGCGAACACTTTGATAGTACGGTACACACAGTGCATAATCATGAGGATGGAAAAACCATTCATGTTCATAGTCATTGGGTAAATGATTTAACCCATCACACAGATATGACTTTAACCATTGATGCACTTACAGACCATGATGGTACAAAAGGAACTAAAGTGATACATTTCCATTGCCACCCAATGTAATTCCAAACGATTATAAGCTTAAGGCGGCCACTGGTCGCCTTTCTTCGTTTTAAAAGTTCTGCCATTATATATTTGGAACTATGCAAGTAAGACTCTCTATTTTGTCGATTCTTTTGATTATGGCCTTTTCTTGTATGTCCCAAATTAGGGTAAGCAATCCTGTGTTAGTCGGCTATCAAGATAAAGATGCTTTTATAGAACAACTACCCAATTCAGATATTTGTGTTTCATATATTTCCCAAGGCACATTTGATACTGCCATCTTTAAGCGAGAGGATTTTGTATATATCAATGATACCAGTAGGGAAATTAAACGTGCACTCTACGAAGATTTGTATCAACCCAATATGCCTTTAATACAGTATAATGGAATACTGAAAAACCTCTATTCAGGTCAAAAAATTCTGTTCTATCCAGACGGAAACATAAAGTTTAGATATTATCTAAGGAATGGACAATTGAGAGAAAATGGAAAGTGGTGGGGACCTTATGGAAACTTAAAAGTATCACAAGACTTGAAGTATGGTTATAAAACTAATCATTCTGAGTACTATGAAGGGTCAATGATACCTAAGAGAATCAAGCTTTATAATTACTCCGAAGACTATGAAATTAACTATTATCCAAGTGGAGTTTTGAAAAGTAAAAATGATTGGAAGAACAGCGTGTTTAGAACATGGGATTCTCTAGGTCAAATGACTTATCAAAACGACAGAAATTCCATTCGCTATTGGGAAGATATGAAATTAATGACACAAGAGTTTTACGATACTGCTGGATTCTATTCTCTCATGATACATTATAACAAACAAGGCCAGCCGGAGAAGCAAGTAGGGAAAAGACGAATTCCAAACCATAGAACAGTCCAAATTACAACCTACTATAGTGATTTTGAAAGTGTCAGTGAGACTGACTCCTTGTTCGAAGATGAAACTTTGGAGGAAACTACGGAGGTATTCGAAAAATTTTGCCCGTATGAGTACCCAGAACCGTATGGAGGAGAAGCGGCTTTGGTTCAATTAATTCGTGCCGAGATTGACAAACTAAAACTGACAAGATCAAAAAGTGGGATCTATACTGTTCTTATTGATATAGGAGCAGACGGAGAGACTAAAGATGTTATTGTGACTTCCACCGCACCCAAAAGCGAATCTATTTCTAAACAACTCGTGCAGGTCTTAACTCAACAAACTTGGAAACCTCTTAAGTTAGATTGTCAAGGTTTTATTAGGTCTAAAGTGCAACTAACAATTGGGGTAGAGTAGTAATCGAAAACTACTGAACAAGTATTTTATTCGTTGCAGTCTTCCCTTCAAAAAGTACTTGAATAAAGTAACTTCCGCTTTCTACGTTGTCAACTTTAACAAAGTTAATCCAGTTATTTAGTCTTCCAGATTGTATCAACTGACCTTGAATATTGGTTAAACGATACGAAGCTCCAGGGTCACACTGTACTTTTAGGTAATCATTTGCTGGATTTGGGTAGATACTCACTTCCAATTCTTTAATGTTAGAAACACCAAGTATTGGCATATCCTTTAAGATACTGTCCGCTTTAATCGCATTTGGGATTCCGTGGCCGTATTCATTATCTGGAGTGTTATATCTATCAGCACTTCGTAGGATTGCTTCAAAAATTTGAGCGTTGGTTTTATCGGTGTGAGCACCTTTTAAACAAGCAACAAGGCCTGCTACCAATGGACCTGAGAATGAAGTTCCACTTCCAGTTCTCAAAATTCCATCTACATCTGGAATAGTATTTCGGCGTCCCATTGCAGTTACATCTGGCTTAATTCGCCCATCTGAACTTGGACCTCTACTCGAAAAATCGGTAACCACTTCAAAGCTGTCCACTGCTCCAATACACAGCACATCTTTACCGTCACAAGGAGCAGTAATATAAAACCAAGGATCATCTCCTGAATTTCCTGCACTATTAGTAATGAAAATGCCAAGACTTGCGGCTTTTTGAGCTGCGAGGGTAATTAAAGTACTTTGACCATCCATATCTTGGTAGGTGTAATCACCTTCCAACGAATCGAACAACGAATACCCCAAACTGGAGTGAATGATATCTACGCCTATAGAATCTGCCCATTCCATAGCTCGTAGCCAGTTCAATTCCTCAATGTGCTTTTCGGTTCCTGCTTGTTCCGTTCTTACTAATATAAAGTCCGCACCTGGAGCAGTTCCTACCATACTATCGGGATAATTTATGCCGGCCAGGGCCAAGACTTGCATACCATGAGAACTTTCTCTGTAAGTCAATGTATCATTGGTTACAAAATCACGCGTTTCTTTAATTTGGTTATTGGCCCAAAGAGAATCAAACACAGGCAATGAGTCCACTTTAAAAAAACCAGCATCAAATATTGCTAAACGAACTCCTTTGCCAGTAAAACCCATTTGATGATAGGTATGAATCTGCATCATTTCTATTTGCCAATCGCTATTACCATACTCAAAGTCTTCAGCAATTTGCTCTTCTTTTACCCTGTAAGAACCCAGTTGCTCGATTCTAGCCACATAGGGAAGGTCTTTAGCAATATCAACGTATTTGGAGTCTATACAAGCAGCATTGAGCCATTTGCTTGTTCCTTGTATAGAGACATTTCGTTTTTGTAGGTCTTCTATATAATCAGGACACACTTCACTCTTAAAGTAATCTTGGTTGGTATCACATTTGTCAGTAAAGTACACCCAAACACTTTGTGCTTGAGTCATGTTAACCGCAATAAATCCAAGAAAAAAGAGGCTAGTCCTCCAGTAGTTGTTTAATTTCATTCAATTTCATTAATGCCTCAATAGGAGTGAGGCTTTCGATGTTCAAGGTATCTATACTTTGAAGTATTTCCGCAGTTTTCGGGTCATTTATTTGAAATAAATTCAACTGGAAATCATCTTTAACCTTTTTAATAGAATCCTTGGTACTGATGCTCTCTCGATCATTCTCCAATTGTCTTAAAATAGTATCGGCACGTTTGAGCACTTTCTTGGGTATTCCTGCCATACGGGCCACATGGATACCAAAACTATGTTCACTACCACCTTTTTTCATTTTACGTAAGAAGATTACCTTTTTACGCTTTTCTTCTGTGCTTACATAGTAGTTAACTATTCCCTCACATCTTGCTTCCAATTCGTTTAATTCATGATAATGCGTAGCAAATATGGTCTTGGGTCTTGTTTCATCTTGATTTAGAAATTCAGCAATACTCCATGCCAAACTAACACCGTCAAAGGTGCTGGTACCTCTACCTATTTCATCCAAAATTACGAGACTACGTTCGCTTAAATTGTTTAGGATAGAAGCAGTTTCCACCATTTCTACCATAAAAGTGGACTCACCTTGTGATATATTATCAGAAGCACCTACACGGGTATAGATCTTATCAACTAAACCAATATGAGCATGCTGTGCAGGAACGAAGCAGCCAACTTGTGCCAACAAGACTGTTAATGCGGTTTGTCTCAAGATTGCAGACTTACCCGACATATTGGGGCCTGTTAGGATGATGATTTGTTGTTCGTCCTTATTGAGATAAATATCATTGGGGATATAGTTCTCACCAGTACTAAGTTGTTGCTCGATTACAGGATGTCGTCCATCCTTTATAGCCAAACTCATATCATCTGCTACTTCTGGTTTTGTGTAGTTATAGTCATTTGATATTTTAGCAAAGCTGCATAGACAATCTAGTTTAGCGATCACTCGTGAGTTACGCTGCACATTCGTTATGTAAACGTTTAATTTGCTAACAAGCTCAATGTACAGAGTAGCTTCTAACTCGCTAATTTTACTATCTGCTGCGAGTATTTTTTCTTCAAACTCCTTTAACTCAGGTGTGATATATCGCTCTGCATTTACCAAGGTCTGCTTTCTAATCCATTCCTCAGGAACCTTATCTCTATGTGTATGTGTAACTTCAAGGTAATACCCGAAAACGTTATTAAATGCTAGTTTAAGACTGGATATTCCACTTTTTTCAGCTTCTCTATTTTTTAAGCCAAGTAAGTAGTCCTTACTGTTTTTGGAAATGGAGATATACTCATCCAACTCAGCATCTACGCCCATTTTAAAGACTCCGCCCTTACTTGGTATCACAGGGGCATCTTCTGCTATATGTGAATCGATAAGCTCAACCAAGTCCTCGCAAAGGAATAATTGGTCTGCATATTTTTCTATTGGTCTAGATTCCACTGAAGAACATCTATCCTTAACGGTAGCCACAGACTTCATCGCAGCTGATAGTTGGAGTAATTCCTTAGGGTTGATTCTTCTTAGAGCAACCTTACTGATTAATCTTTCCAAATCTCCAATTTGACTAATGTCTTCTTCTAAGCCATCATGCAACTTTGTATCCGTCATAAGATACTCAACAGTATCTTGACGTTGGTGGATCTCTGTTAAATCAAGAAGCGGGAGAATCAACCAGTTTCGCATCAATCTACTTCCCATAGGAGAGATAGTCTTATCTACAACATCTAAGAGACTGATGCCCGTAGGATGGTTACTGTGAATAATCTCTAGGTTACGAATGGTAAAAGAGTCAATCCAAACATGGCTTTGTTCATCAATTCGCTTTATACTATTGATATGTTCTAAGTCGGTATGTTTGGATTGATTGAGGTAGTGAATAACCGCACCAGCAGCTATAGTAGCCTCTTCCATATGGTCAATTCCAAAACCGCGAAGTGATTCTATGTCAAAGTGCTTATTTAACTGCTCTTTACAATAATCCTCTTCAAAAAACCATTTATCAATGGCATAGGAATAATACTCTTCACCATAGACTCTATCAAATTGTTCTCGGTAGCTCTTACTAAGTATTATTTCGGAAGGTTGAAAGGTTTTGATGAGTCTCTCGATGTAATCTTGGTTACCCTGAGCAACCATAAATTCACCCGTACTCAGATCAGCAAATGAAACACCTACACTCTTACTGTGCTGGTAAATGGCTGCTAGAAAGTTATTACTTCTACTATCAAAGGTTTTATCATTTGCAGAGACGCCAGGTGTAATGAGTTCTGTAACCCCACGTTTTACAATTGTCTTCGTCTTCTTGGGATCTTCCAATTGCTCGCATACCGCAACACGTTGTCCTGCTCGCACTAATTTGGGTAGATATGTATCCAAAGAGTGATAGGGAAATCCAGCTAATTCTATTTTACTTCCGCCGTTGTTCCTATGTGTCAGTACTATATTTAGAATTTTGGAAGCAACTACTGCATCTTCACCAAACAATTCATAGAAATCACCAACCCTAAAAAGCAATAATGTACCGGGATATTCGGTCTTTATCTGACCGTATTGCTGCATGAGTGGAGTTTCCTTTTGCTGTTTTACCTTTGTGCTCAAATCAAGTTGAAAATTGACTCGCAAGTTAAAAAACCAAGACCTCAATAGGCTGACTGTTGAAAAATATAGGAAAGTTTCTAAAACCCCCATAATAGTTGTACTGGACAACATCCGAAGTATGCACAATGTAGGTGCTATTTTTCGAACCTCGGATGCCTTTAGAGTTGCTAAAATATACCTCTGTGGAATTACTGCCACACCACCGCATCGGGACATTAGAAAGACTGCACTCGGAGCAGAGGAAAGTGTAGCATGGGAGTATACCAAAACGACTCAGGAAGCCATTGACCAACTTAAAGATTGTCACGTATGTGCTCTTGAGCAAGTAGAAGGAAGTGTTCCGTTGCGTGAAGTAAAATTGCCACTTGACAAGACTATAGTGTTAATTGTGGGTAATGAGGTTGATGGAGTAGACGAAAATTTGCTTGATTATTGCAACCAAGTAATAGAGATACCTCAGTTTGGTACCAAACATTCATTTAATGTAAGTGTATCAACCGGAATTACTCTCTGGGAAATATTTAATAAAATAAATGCGTAAAACCATAGCCATACTTGCTTTAACTGTAATAGGAATAGTTTCTAGCTTGCCTGTTCTTGCCAATGATATTGTCGATAAATTTGTCGATAGAATAGGTCGTGAGCAAACAAGAATTGACCTATTGGATGGAAATGAAGACCAGTTTGTAAGACTTAAAAGTGACTTACAAGGTGATCAAGCCACAGCAACTTACCTTACTGATACCAAGGAAATTGTTGATGTCATTTTAGCAGATGGACTCTTGTCCGATGCAATGAAAATTGATCAGCTCACAAGGGTTTTAAATATTCTAAGAGACGTAGACCAAAAGAACGTACATTTTTATACGCAGTTCAAACCTATCATAGATTTGATTACGAAAGTGCAACAGGTAAAGGATGTAAATAGACTCAACTCCATACTTAAAAGCAATGTACGAGCCTCTCTTAATCTGATGGCATTCTATGTGGACAAACCTGTGGCAGAGCCGTTTTTTATGGCAGCCGCACGATCAGAACCTTCGGAGTTATTAAAACATTACAAGGAAATAGATTACAAGCCTTTTAGCGTAAAAATATTGGATGAGATTGCTCGTGTAGCACCCATGAAGATTAAAACGTATTTGCACAGTTGGAATGCTGTACATCAGCGTATTAAGGGAAGTGAAAACCGAATCACCAATGAAGTATATGCTATTTATCAAAAGAAAGGTGCAGCCACTCGAGCATTCATTTTATTGAATGACATTTACAATGGTAAACTTAGCATAGATGAAGCCCACGAGATTGCTCGCTTTGACCATAGTTTATTTGAATATCTCATCAGCATGCAGGCAGATGAATCCCTGAATGGAAGACATTCCATAGATGATGCACTTGCGACTCAATGCCTTAAACATGTGCGGATAATTAATGATTTACATGAAAAATCAGATGCAGTACGTTTCCAAAGCTTGAATAAGTTTAATGCTTCAGAGATTTATACGCTAATGGTATATAGTGAAGACGAAATATATACATCTACATTTTTGGGTATGAACAAACGAATGATGGCAAAGGTGGATGCAGCGAGCACCTATGAGTTCTTACACCATCTAAACTTCAATAAGTTCAGAACCTTTATCAAGATGGCGGCTGGATATAATACATTGAACTCTTTCCTTGGAAAAATGGGAGAGTACGAAAAGCAAAAGCTATTTGCAAAATTGGTAGAAGGTATAGAGCATGCCAACGACAATTTGGAAAGTGCGGTGGCCATAGCAGATACGTATGGTAGCATTCGTTCGCACAGCAATAAATTAATGTTTGAGCAGGCTATTTTGGCGTATTACTCTCAAATACAATATACGGATAGAGAGGCTGAGAAGTTATATGGACTTATCTTAAGTGTATTTGACCTCGGAGGTCAGGTTTCTTCTAACATGGCACTCAACGATCAAGAGATAAGCTTGAAAATACTTCCAATCAGCAGAATCTATAAAGAAGGAAAAAATGTACAACAGCATTTCTTTTTTGATGATCCAGATGGTAAAGCGTCTTACGCACATTTCTTGGGAATGTTTAGAAACGGAAACTGGAAGGTTTTGGATAAAGGGACGTACATCGTTATTGTTTCTAGGAGCGGTATGGCTGTTGAGATTTATGCAAACAAACCTACATCTGAGTATGCAGGGCAAGATGCGATAAAAGCACACTTTCAAGAGACTGGTCGTTGGCCAGATGTAGTAGTACATCGAGGACATTCGTATTTTGCAAGTGCTGCCATAGAATCACTTACTCCAAGTGCTGAGATTGTGTTTCTAGGCTCTTGTGGAGGATATAATAACATAGCACAGGTACTCAAATACTCACCAGATGCCCAAATCATAAGTAGTAAGCAGATAGGCACCATGATGGTGAATGACAGACTGTGTCTTGAACTCAATGAAGTAATACGAAAGGGAAATGACATTATTTGGGATGATTTATGGGCTCATTTGGACAAGAAGTTTGCAAAAGGTTCTACTGCAAGTAGCCGTTTCAAAGACTATATCCCTCCACATAAAAATCTGGGTGCATTATTGATTAAGACGTACCGAAGTATGTTGTAGGTTTTTTTTGGTTGCCTGGTTGCGTAGTTGAATCCAAGTTGTTGTTTTTACTCAATGTCTCCTGTAAGGGACGTTGATGGTGAGAATGTATTTGTAGAACAAGCTACAACTTGGGACTAGCGGAGGATTGTAGTTGGCCCTAGCGGAGTTAATGCAGGTGAGCTACTAGAATAAATGAGGCAATAATTGATGTTATAAAAACTAGATTACCTACTAATAAACGGTCGTAATCATTTGTTCTTTTTGCTATTAGCATATATATCTGATTATTCCCATAGGGCCTAATAATAATGAGACTAAGTGCCAAACAGCTCCAGCATCGTAAATCAAAAAATAATCTTGTTGAAAAATTACGTGTACGGTTGGTGGTATTAGACAATATAGAAGACTAGCTATTAAAACAGTTTTAATGATATTAATTTCTTCCCATCAAGTTTTCCTAACCGTTAAACATGGAACGGCAATTGAAGGTAGAGCAACGTCTAATGATCAGACTTATCTTGCACTCATCCCCGGATTCCCTGCACCCTTTAGGTTCTATAAGCTCCGCATATATTTGTTACTAGAAAAATATAGTATGAAATTCTTTATAAATAAACGATGCTTAATTCCTGTGATAACTATGCTACTCTATGGTCTTTCAAGTGGACAAATTTTGTTTGATACTCATTATCACGAAAACTTAAATGTAGATTCTAGTCGATATGATTATAGATTACCTTTTGAAGTGATTAATAATGGAATTGATCCAGCAGACACTAATTTTAATTGGGAAATCACATATATGGAGAAGGAAGAAGACTGGAACTATAGTGTTGTGACTTCGTATATGGCGTATGCTGATCCTAAAGGAGCCATGCCATTTTCCTTAGGAATAGATTCAACAATAGAATTTAGGATGGACTTTGCCATCTATGAAACCTCTGGAACTGGGGAACTTCATTTTAAGGTAACATCAGTATTATATCCTGATATCAAGGATTCAGTGATATTTAAAATTGTATCAAGGAATACTCTATCTGTCGGTAATTTAGACAATCAAGGCATACTTATTTATCCTAACCCTGCTTCTGATTATATCCAAATACAAACTGAATCAGGAGCATTTTATGAGATATCCAACCTAGTAGGTCAAGTCGTACAAACAGGAGAGATACTAAAACCACTAAGTTTTGTAGATTTAAAAAATCTATCTTCTGGCAGTTACTTTCTAAAGATTGAAGTTTCAGGACAGATTATTATTAAGAAAGTATTAGTTGAGTAATTTTGGAATTAGTGCTAACTACTTCTGTCGCATTAATCCTGAAGACTCATTTTTTTATTGATAATTATATGCCTTTAAATGGGGCACGGTAAGTATTTAGAAAATCAGCTTGTTTGACACACTACCAACATATGCGTAGAAGTTGCTGTGGGGTTATTGCTTTATAAATTTGTGTATTATCGATTTGTTGCTTTTATGATCTAGCCTTAAAAAATAAAAACCAGATTCTAAATCGGAAATTTCAATGGTTCTAGAATTGAGTATGTCTTCTTTCATAACCTGTCCACGTACATTTAGTATCGTATAATTAAGTATATCTGTACTTTGTCCTTTTAAATGTAGTAAATCGTGTGCAGGATTAGGATAGAGTGATAAGTCCTTATTTGGTTTTAATTCATCTGCTCCTAATACGTAACCGGTCACATAATATTTGTAAAAAAATGATTTCCAGTTATTCGAAACTATATAAACCAGAAGAACATTGTTTTCTAATAAAAAAGACGTGTTCAAATAACCAGGACTACCATTGTAAATTCCTTCATCCGGCCAATATCCATTTTGCTCAAATGACGTGATTAAACTACCATCTTTCTCCCTAAGAGTTGCAAACCATTGAGACACTTTGTCCTCAGTATGGTATATGTTTTCAAATAAAATATAGGTATTGTCACCCAGTTTGAATGTTCCCTTTGGGTGATAATAGGTTTGGTAACCATTTATCCCTTGTGTAGAATCAATCTCTCCCGAAAGGGTAAGATGTATCCAAGTATTCTTATCATATAGCCTTATACCATTACTTGTTGCAACATATAGCCCAGTGCCATAGAAGGAATCTTTCATTTGGAAAAATCCATTTTGTGCAAATGCTAAATCCAATTCTAGGTCCATATTTAAACGATATGTGTAACCCGTTATTTGGATACTGCTGTCAAGATTCATTGTTCGTCTTACACATTTTCCGTACAATTTATCGCCTAAAATTATTAGATTCAAAGGTTTACCTACAAGTGTATCGTTATCAACCAAAGATGGTAAGAAACCTGACAAGTTTCGAAGCTGAATCTCGCCATTGGTCAACGTAAATTTAATATACCTGTTAGTAGAAGAGCCGATTGAATTATAAATTCCTGTTATTTCTCCAAGTGGGTTAAGCCATTGTACCATGCTGTATATTCGTTCACGATCATCTATGTTTAAAAAAGGATCTCGGATACTGGTTTGTGTTATTAGTGTGCCGTTTGTTAAATAAAATGTGATGGCTAAGTTTCCCTCATTGTAAGTAGTTATAACTATGGTATCATTTTGAAAACGTATACTGTTTACTACATTGATGCTTCCTGGAAGTATGTCGGCCAAAGCTACATAATTGGTTTTGTTACCAAAAGTCAAATCGGGTTTTCCGTCCTGTGTGAATCTGTACAATTTACCCCGTTGATTCGCAGTAAAAGTTGATGAGTAGGTGTAAATTTTACCGTCATTCATTATTGTTCTATTGGTGCTATCAGACTGGAAATAGAAACTAGAGTCTCTTACAAACGATTGAGCATACGTGAAAAGAATGAATAAAAAAAAAGCGGAGGTAATAGTTAGTCTTTTCATAATATTTCAACGAAGACCGTTTTCCGTTTGGTATATCAAATTTGTCATATTGTTCTTTTATCTAAATATCACTCACAGGACAATTGATGACTGTCTACCTCACCTTCCCAAGATCTCCACTTAACTCTTAGCCGCAGCGGTAATCTACCGGTAAGTTTTTAGATTTTCATCAATGGATTCGGTTGTGAATATCAATATGTGAAAGTTACCTTCAGTTGGCCTGTTGTTGGTAGGATTGTTTATTACATCCCTTCTGGATTTACCACTTTCTACTCAGTAATCAAATGTACAAATTTTAGAATTATTGTACACTACCAATGTCTCCTGCAAGTGACGTTGATGATGAGAATGTACTTGTAGAACCAGCTACAACCTGATACAAGACGAGGGAGACTCCTAATAAATTATTATACTTAACTTGGTTTAAATCATTCATGCCTAAATTTGTATCCCATCGCTGATTAAAATCTAACCATGCACACGTGTATTAAAAATTATCTAGGACTATTCGTATTGACTGTCTTAATTTATGGCTGTAGTGAGCCTCAAAAAGAATCTGCGATTGACCCTGATTCCAGTACTAAGAATGCGGTTTATGTTTCTTCTGAACAAGGAGAACAATGGAATGTTCTAGGAGTCAAGATTACTGGAAAGGTATTAAGTGATCAAACCAACGGCGAATATTCCGTAATAATAACGGAGACTCCTGCCAATTCGGGTCCACCTATGCATGTCCATGAAAACGAAGATGAATTGTTTTATGTACTAAAAGGAAACTTTATGTTCACTTGTGGGGACGAAAAAATTGAACTAAATCAAGGTGATATGTTACGTTTACCCAAAGGAATTCCCCATAATTTTGTAAATATTGATTCTACTACGGGCATAACCATGAATACAATCACCCCGGGAGGATTTGAGCACTTTTTTGAAGAGATTTCAAATGCTTCCGAAAATAAGAAGTTGACCAAATCTGAAATAGACTCCATTGCCCAGAGATATGGTGTGTCGTTTACCGAGACTCTCTAGTCAAGGCGTTCCAGGATGTCCTACTAAAAGTGAGGTGCCGTTGCATTAATTCTAAGTACCCTAGTTCTAGGGATAACCTTTTCAGTTCCACGAGTTTTTTGGATGCTTCGAGTCTTAGTTGTTTCTTTGCCTCCTCTTATCTAAATTCAAAGAAAGCACCAAAGCAATAGATATAGTTAAGCAAATAAATTAATGCTCGAAGGCCTACTCAAAAAACACTGGGGATATGATTCCTTTCGTCCATTACAGCGTGAGATCATACTCTCTGTAATGCAAGGAGACGATACCTTGGCACTATTGCCCACTGGTGGAGGGAAGAGCATCTGTTATCAGCTTCCTGCTATTGCCAAAGAGGGAGTTTGCTTTGTTTTTAGTCCCCTCATAGCCTTGATGAAAGATCAGGTAGATAATCTAATGAAACATGGAATATCTGCAGTGGCACTACATAGCGGTTTAAACAGTCGAGAGATAGAGACCGAGATGCAGAATACGCTGAATGGTAAGTATAAGTTGGTGTACCTCAGTCCTGAGCGTGCAGCTACCAAACTGTTCAGAAGCTATTTGGCTAATATTCCAGTCAGCTTTTTAGTAGTAGATGAAGCTCATTGTATATCTCAATGGGGACATCAGTTTAGACCTGAATTTTTGAAAATAGGTGAGTTGAGGGAGATTGTTCCAGAAGCTAGCTTTATTGCAGTAACGGCTACGGCTACAGAAAGTGTTGCTAAGGATATTATTTCCTACTTAACGTTTAAAAGCGGGTATTCTGTCTTTAAAAAATCCTTCACACGGGATAATTTGAGCTATCTAGTAATCCGAGATAGCAATAAAATTAAGCGAATTTTAACAATATTCAACAAAACAAAAGGAACTGGAATCGTATATGCAAACACACGACGGAAGTGTGAAGAAATAGCAATCGCTTTGCAAAAAGAAGGTATTTCCTGTGCCTTTTACCACGGAGGTTTGGAGAATGATAAGCGATCTCAAATTCAGCAGTCTTGGATGGACAATCGTAAGCGTGTGGTGGTATGCACCAATGCCTTTGGAATGGGAATAGATAAACCCGATGTACGTGTGGTTATTCATTTTGAAAAACCTGAAAGTCCTGAAGCTTATTATCAAGAGGCAGGTCGAGCAGGTAGAGACGGTCTAGCTGCCTACTGTATTCTATTGGCGGACAATGATTCGCCGAAAGAACTTTGGAATAATTTTCCAACTGTACAGCAATTGGAGCATACCTTACAGTGCCTATACAACTACCATCAAGTAGCATTTACAGCAGGTAAAGGAGTTACATATCCCATGGATTTATTAGCTTTTACAAAGAATTTCAGTATCAGTATTTGGCAAGTGATGAGTAGTTTAGGTGTTTTACATAGCTTGGGCTTTGTAAAACTAAATGAACAACTGTTTCAGTTACCACGGGTGAAGTTTATCGTAGAGCAGAGTGAATTGTATGCCTATCAAGTAAAGCATCCCATTCAAGATATGTTTATTAAGCTTTTACTGCGTTCCTATGGAGGTATGTTTGATCATTATGCTGCTGTGCGTTTTGGAGATCTGGCAGCACGTCAAAAATGTAGTATTGGAGATATCGTGAAGCAACTTAAAGTACTACATACCGATGGTATTCTTGATTTTATAGCGGGAGAAGAGGGCAATACACTAACCTATTTGGAAGCTAGACCTACTAAAGTTTCTTTTGACAAGAAAGCTTATTTGCTGCTTCGAGAAAGGGAAGAATACCGAAAAGAGTATATCGCTGGTTATGAGATGTTAAGCGAAGGGTGTAGAGAGAACTATCTACTCAAGTACTTTGGAGAAGATAGGACGGAGACCTGTGGGAAGTGCGATATATGTAGGTTACTCAAGAAATCTAAAATGGACTCAGATCAATTTACCGTTCTAGTGAATAAAATTGAAAAGTTGACTTTGAATAAAAATGTTGATTTGACCACGATAGTATCTACTTTTGGCACCTTCGAAGAGCATCAAGTAGTCGAAGTAATAAAATGGCTATTGGATAACGAATACTTAACCAAATTAAATCATACCTATACTTGGACAAGAAACCAAGCGTAATAGCAACCGTAATTAATGATGTAATCTACGATCAACGTATGATTCGCATTTGCACCTCATTATCAAGAGATTATGATGTTGCACTTTGGGGAAGAAAAAAATCTAACGAGCAAATTGTAGCTCGACCTTTCAAACAAAAACGTTTTTCTTTTCTCGTAAGTAAGGGTCCGATGTTCTATTTGTTGTATAACCTTAAAACATTTATTCATTTGCTCTTTACTCACTTCGATATCATTCACGCTGTAGATTTGGATACCTTACCTGCAGGTTATTGGGCAAGTAAGTTGAAGGGTAAGAAACTCGTTTATGATTCTCATGAATATTTTACGGAGGTACCGGAACTAATCAATAGACCGAGTAAGCGTAAGTTATGGTTGAAAATAGAACAGGCTATCTTACCTAAGGTGAAGAATGCAATGACTGTTGGCCAGATGATTGCCGATGCATATCAAGAAAAGTACAAGGTAGAATTTGCAGTTGTTCGGAATTGCCCATTGAAGTCTGAACTGCAAGAGAAAACTGAAACAGAAAAATATCTGCTTTATCAAGGAGCATTGAACAAAGGGAGAGGTTTGGAAGCTCTTATCGAAGCAATGCAGCATATTTCCATAAAGCTGATAATAATTGGGAGCGGAGATTTAGACGATGAATTGAAGCGATTGGCTCTGCATTATAATGTTACTGACAAGGTAGATTTTATAGGATTGCTTAAACCTTCAGAATTGCCACCATATACCATGAATGCGTTTGCAGGTATTAATGTGTCAGAAAACCTAGGACTCAGCTATTACTATTCTTTAAACAATAAGTTTTTTGATTACATCCATGCTGGTCTTCCTGCAATAACCAATAAATTTCCAGAGTATCAATTGCTTAATGATAAGTACCATTGCAGCGTTTTTGCCACAGCTAAGTCAGAAGACATCGTAAAAGCTGTGAATTTACTGTTAGATGATAGTGAGTTGTATGAGCGACTTAGAAAAAACTGTTTACTTGCAAGGGAAGCATTAACCTGGGAAAATGAAGAAAAAGAACTATTAAAGACCTATGCGGAAATCGCTTAAAAGATTACATATTGTTGCATTTGATGTGCCTTATCCTGCTGATTATGGTGGGGTGATAGATATTTATCACAAGGTTCAGGCTCTTCACAAAGAAGGTGTTGAGGTGATACTTCATATGTATCAGTATGGTCGAAAAGACAATAAAGCGAAGCTTAAGAAGTATACCAAAGAACTTCATTACTATAAGCGTAGGACATTTAAAAATCCATTTATAGGAAGTACACCCTACATTATAAATTCTAGGAATGGAGATGCTTTATTGGAGAACTTAGCACGGGATAATGCACCCATACTCTTTGAGGGATTGCATTGTACATATCACTTAGCTAGTCCACGACTTAAAAATAGATTTAAGGTAGTTCGTACCCATAATATTGAACATGATTACTACAAACACCTCGAGAAATCTGAAATAAGTTATTTCAAAAAGTATTTCTTTAGAATAGAGGCAGAAAAGCTACGTAAGTATGAGTCGATATTGAAACATGCAAACCTAATTGCCGCTATCAGCCCTAATGATACCAAGTATTTTGGAAAAAAGTATGGTAAAGCCATCTATCTTCCTGCGTTTCATAGCAATTATGAGATGAAGTATCCTGGTGCAAAGGGTCAATTTTTGCTATACCACGGTAATCTATCGGTTCCGGAGAATTATACCGCTGCAATGGAATTGGCCAAAAGGGTTTTCTCAAAACTAAAAGTTAAATGTGTAATAGCAGGCAATAATCCACCAAAGGAGCTTGCATTGCTATGTGACAAGTATGATAATATTGAACTTAAGACTAATTTATCTACTTCTGAAATCACTACATTAATTGGAAAAGCACACATCAATGTACTTCACACAGACCAAAATACAGGGATAAAGCTAAAACTATTGAATGCCCTGTTTAGAGGTAAGTTTGCCATAGTTAATCCTTTGATGGTTGAAGGTTCTGGACTGGAACCACTATGCTCCATTGGGAAAAGCATGGAGACAATACTTATAAAAGTAAAGGAGCATCTCTTGTTGGAGTATTCGAAATCTCATTTTGAATCTAGAAAGCAGTACCTAGAAGAACATTTTGGAAACGAAATGGGAGCCAATTTCTTATTGGATTGTATTGATTTTTCAGGCTTAAAGGTGCGTTCCAAGAGCTCTATTGCCAAAGGAAGTAAAAGTTTATCACAATTATCTTCAGTTACATCTTACTTCTCGCTGTAATCTTTCGCTGTTAAGCGAATACTTTTACATTTGCAGCCTTTAAAAATTACATGGAAAGAAGTTCTATCACCGGGTACATATTAATATTTTTTCTATTCATAGGTTTCTATTTCCTGAATAAGGATACCACAGATGAGTTGGAAAAGCAAGATGCAATAGAGGAGAAACAGGAAATTGCAGACAAAACGGAGACTCATTCTTCTATTATTCAGGGAGATTCAAGTGTTGTTGAATCCACAATTGAATCGGTAGATGATTCTTCAGGATCAGTTACGGAAAGTTTTATAAGTTTGGAAAATGAGGTGTTGGCTATTGACTTTACCAATAAAGGTGGTGTCCCAGTTAAGGTCAACTTGAAAGACTATCATAGATATGACTCGAGTGACTTAATCCTCTTTGAGGACAACCAAATGACGATGAACTATAGTCTTCCAATGGCTAGTGGTACAGTAGTCAACACGCAAGACCTCAATTTCGTTGCACAGAAAGTAGGAGATAGTTCTGTTATTCTTACGGCGTCACTTACCAATAATGCTAAGATAATTCAAACGTATACTCTATCACCAAACTCATACTTGGTGGATTATAAAGTTCAGTTCGAGGGTTTAAAAGATATTATTGCTCCAAATAATCGATATGCAGAGTTGGAATGGGCAGCTAGAGTACAAGGTCAAGAAAAGACTATAAAAGCAGAACGAGAAGCAACAACTATATACTATAAGTACAAGTCTGAAGGTGACGTTGATTACTTGAGTGAAACAAGTGATGATGATGACAAATTGGAGTCTAACGTACAATGGATTTCATTCAAGCAAAGATTCTTTAATCAAACATTAATAAGCAATACTCAGTTTACCGAAGATGGTATAACCATAGAGACTGTAACTCCTGAAGATGAAGAGTATGTAAAAGACCTTACAGCTAAAATTTATATTCCTCTAGAGCGAAACTCTGTATTGGAAGATTTGGATTTGTATTATGGACCGAATCATTACCAAACATTAGAAAATGAAGGTATAGACCTACAGAAAATGATTCCATTGGGTTGGGGGATTTTCGGATGGGTGAATAAAGGTATTGTTATCCCAATTTTCAATTGGTTGGACAACTATTTTGTAAATTATGGTTTAATAATTCTACTACTCACCCTTATCATTAAGATGGCTTTGTTCTTCCCTATGTTCAAGGTTTATAAATCAACTGCAAAGATGAAATTACTGAAGCCTGAATTGGATGAAATTAAGGCTCGAACAGGTGACGATGCACAGAAGGCTCAACAGGAGCAAATGAAACTGTATAAACAGGCAGGTGTTAGTCCGTTGGGTGGTTGTTTGCCGCAGTTAGTGCAAATGCCTATTCTGTTCGCTATGTTTAGATTTTTTCCCGCCAGTATAGAGTTGCGTCAAGAAAAGCTATGGTGGGCTGAGGACTTAAGTTCTTATGATAGTATCTATGATTTTCCAAATGGGTTTGATATACCATTTTACGGTGATCACATAAGTTTGTTTACGTTAATGATGACTGCGGTTACTATTTTGTATACCTACATGAATAGTCAGAGTAGTGGACAGATGGTAGGTCCCATGAAGACGGTAATGTATATTATGCCTATTATGTTTTTAGGCTTCTTCAATAACTACGCTGCTGCATTGAGTTTTTATTACTTCCTATCAACGTGTATTACTATAATACAGAACTTTGTTATTCGCAAGTTTGTGATTGATGAAGATAAACTTCGTCTTCAAATAGCTGCCAGTAAGAAAAAGAAAGTCAAGGTGAAAAAATCGGGATTTCAAAAACGATTGGAGGACATGGCAAAGAAAAGGGGTATCGATCCTAAAACCATGAAGGCTAAAAAGCCTACACCAAAGGGCAAGAAGAAAAAATGAAAGTAATAGCAACTGTAGTAATATGTCTAACGTCGCTTGTAGCTAACGCTCAAATCGCAGAAGACTATTATAAAAAGGCAGTTGTTAAGTATAAAATGAAGGACTATGGAGGTGCCATAGTTGAATATACAAGGGCCATAGAACTTGGTGGTAATTCTCCGGTACTCTATAACAATAGGGGAGTCTGCAAGTACAAAATGGAACATTACTCAGAGGCTATTGAGGATTACAATATGGCCATTTCTAGCGATTCTAACTTTGTGAATGCGTATTTCAATAAAGGGAACAGCTATCTAGATATTAATGAGCTTGAAGATGCTTTGATATCCTATGATAGAGCAATCTATTTGGATAGTTTGTATGTCAAGGCATATATTAATAGGGCTAAGGTCTATTATCTGCTAGAAGATTATAGATCAACGGTTACCGATCTTACTAAAGTATTGGATGAAAATGTAGCAACCAATAAAGAAGGATTGCATCTAGAGAGAGGCAATGCTTTATTTAAGCTAGCAGAGTTCAACAAAGCATTGTCGGATTACACCGTGGCAATTCAACTTAAGACTAACTTCTATCAGGCATATATCAATAGGGGACAGTGCCATATTCAGCTAAAAGATCATCTGAAAGCTATAGATGATTTTACGTTAAGTATGCATCTCAATATGGATGGAGGAGAGAGCTATTACTATAGAGGTTTGACGTACCTAGATATGACAACTACAGTTAAGGCTAGCGACAGGAAAATGAAGACCTTGAGGATGATTCGGAAGAATCAGAACCTAATAGAACTTGCCTGTTCAGATTTTGATAAGTCGAAAGCCCTTGGTTACGGAAGATCATTTGAGGTGATTGAAATGTACTGTAAGTAGTAGGTCTCATCAATTTTATTGTCATTTCTCTTGTTTTGGGAGAAATATGTCTATATTTGAACCCTACTTACTACTATTACACTTATGAAAAAATCAATACTATTTATAGTACTCATTTCTGTTTCATTTATTGGCTTTGCTCAAAATGCTGGAGATTTCTACAAAAGAGCAGTTGTTAAATTCAAATCTGGAGATTACTCTGGTGCTGCATTAGAATATACGAGAGCCATAGACCTCAATGATAAATCAGCGGTACTTTATAGTAATAGAGGCGTTTGCTACTACCGAATCGAACGTTTCTCGGATGCTTTATCAGATTATAACAGTGCTATAAAATTAGATGACTCTTTCGCCAATGCGTTTTACAATAAAGGAAACGTTCTAAAATCTTTGGAGAGAAATGACAAAGCACTGATAGCTTTTGATAAAGCTATAGAAATAAAAACTACAGATAAGAAGTACTATCAGAATAGAGGAATGGTAAAAGCATCACTAGGAGATGATAAAGGTGCAATTGATGACTATACTAAGGTTCTTGAACTTCGACCAAGAGATTCTAAAGCTCTTTACAACAGAGGAACGTCTTACGTTAGATTGAAAGAATACAAACAGGCTAAGTTAGATTTTGACAAGGCACTGGATATTAATCCTAAATATTATAAAGCTCTTATAAATAGGGGGATATGCCATGTTCAAATGAATGAAAGTGGTGATGCCAAGAAAGATTTCACCTTAGCAGTGAGCTTAAGCCCAATGGATGGCGAGGGGTATTATTATAGGGCTCTTGCTACTATTAACGATATGAACCTTATCAGAAGCGAAAACAAGAAAAAACAAAACTTGATATTGATTAAAGAGAATATGTACGCTCAAAAAGCAGCATGTTCAGATTTTGAAAAAGCCAAACAATTTGAATACGATAGAGCTTTTACCGCTATTAGTGAATATTGCACTAAATAGCATTGAGGTTCAATTTTGACCAGAAAGTATTACGGACTTTCTTGATTATTTAAGTGCCCGAGGTGGTGTATGTTTGCTTATTATTAGATAGCAAACTATAATCCTGCTAGTAAAAATTCAATATCCCTTCTTGGTATATTGAATTTTTCTGCTAGAACTCTATTTGTCAATTTCCCTTTGTATATATAGGTTCCATGTCTCAACCCTTCGTGATTACGGAGACATTCTATAATTCCTCCATCATTCGCTATCTGTTGTAGAAGAGGAGTGAAGATGTTACTCAGAGCATAACTGGCAGTTCTTGAAAAGCGTGAAGGAATGTTAGGGACACAGTAATGAAGAACTCCATGTTTCTCAAATACGGGCATTTTGTGATTAGTCGCCTCGGAAGTTTCAAAGCAACCACCTTGATCTATACTCACGTCTACAATAATTGATTTTGCCCGCATATTTGTCACCATTTCTTCAGTTACAACACAAGGACTTAATCCGAGCGGACTTCTTAGTGCTCCAATGGCTACATCACACTCCGAGAGTGCTTTTGCCAAAATCTTAGGAATGAGGGTAGAGGAATGCACTCTTTGTCCTAGACTTTTTTCGAGTCTTCTTAACTTCTCAATACTATTGTCAAACACTTTGACAGACGCTCCAAGTCCGAATGCAGCTCTAACTGCATATTCACCCACAGCACCAGCTCCAATTACGACAATTTGAGTGGGTTGAATACCCGGAATTCCTCCAAATAGTTCACCTTTTCCAGAATTGTAATTGCTTAAATATTCAGCAGCGATGAGTATAGATGCTCTACCTGCTATTTCACTCATACTTCTTATAATAGGGAGAGATCCTTCATCGTTTCTTAGAAACTCGTAACCAATAGCAGTTATGTTTTTTGCCATTAGTTTCTTTATGATACTGTCTTTAGTCCTTACTAATTGTAAGGCACTAATCAATATCTGATGAGGCTTCATCAAATCTATTTCCTCTTCGGTGGGAGGTGCCAGTTTTAAGATGATATCACTTTCGTATACACTTTTTCGATCTTGAACGACTTCTCCTCCGATGGAGCTATATTCCAAATCAGTAAAGTTAGCTTTTTCCCCACATCCAGTCTCTATTTTAACAGAATGTCCTTGTTGGGATAATAACTGAACAGCCATTGGAGAAAGAGGCACTCTATGTTCCTGAAATGTACTCTCCTTAGGAACTCCAATGCTTAAACTATTGTTGTCCTTTTTTAAGGCAAGTAGCTTTTCTTGTGGTTGTAAACTTGCCTCTCTTGCAAGATCACCAAATGATGGATTAGACACCGTTCCCATTGAATATATTTTAAATGCAATATACTGCTTATTTTATATAATATTGAACACTTTAACGTTATGTTAGTAAAGCATATAAATCTACTCAACTACGGATTCTAAATTTGTACATCATGAAGAAACAACTTGTAATCTCTTTACTATCGATTGTTCCGATTCTTTCATTTGGAATTGAACCAGATAGCTTAGCTGTAATTGCTACAGTAAGCAATACTCAAACTGTTATCGACTCTAATGAGTTGAAAGTAGAAGTGGCGAAGGTGGATTCTACAGATATAATTGTGGAAGAAGTTAAATTTCTATCCTATGACATCGTATCTTTTGATTTGAATGAAGTCCCTGTAGATGAAGATTTATTCAATTACCATGTGAGCACCAAAGAATTTCAGGTAGCTATGGACTACAATTTTCTGGTAAAAACTCAGATTAATTATTTTGGTACAAGATGGCAAGCAAGACTTAAGGAAATGGTAACTAAATCTGAGTACTTTTTTCCCCTTTATGAAGAGATTCTGAATGAATACAATATGCCTTTGGAAATAAAGTACCTTTCTATAATTGAATCTGGCTTAAACCCTTACGCTAGATCTAGATCTGGAGCTGTTGGTGCATGGCAATTTATGCCAGCTACAGGCCGTATCTTTGATTTGAAGATAAATAGTAAAGTTGATGAACGGAGATCTCTAGAAAAAAGTACCAGAGCGGCATGTATTTACTTGAATAAAATGCATAATCAATATGGAGATTGGCTCGTAGCATTAGCATCTTATAATTGTGGACCTGGAAATGTAAGAAAAGCAATGAGACACTCAGGAAGAACAGATTTCTGGGGAATGTATAAGTATTTACCTCGTGAGACTCAGAATTACGTTCCTAAGTTTATTGCAATGACTTATATGATGAACTTTTATGCTGAATTTGGTATTACTCCGGCTCCATATGACGTAGAACAGTATCAGTTTCAAAAAGTTTATTGTCAAGAAGGTTTGGACTTTAAAATAATTGCCGAAAAATTGGAGATGCCTTACAAAGATTTAATGAAGTTTAATCCGGAAATGAAGGTTCCATCAATACCGTATCAAGGTGACGGATACGATTTGAATGTTCCAGATGATAGGGTGCATTTATTTTATGAGTCTGAACAAGATATTCTAGCCATTTCTGAGGTTTTAGCAGAAGAAAGAAAGATTGCTGAAGCAAATAGACCCAAAGTTATCTATCACTATGTTAGAAGAGGTGAATCTTTAAAAGTAATTGCAAGAAGGCATGGATGTACCGTTACTCAACTGAGAAAGTGGAATGGTATATCTGGTAGCTTGATATATCCAAAACAGAAGTTAAAGATACATAGATCATAATTAGCCTTGAAACACATAACTAAAACCTTATTACTAATCTGCTTGCTAAGTGCTTGCAGTATGACGCCTGAAGAAAAAAAAGCATTATTACCATATTCTAGTGGCAGGCTAGCTGAGGTCATTGTTGTGACGGATTCCAAGAGCCTAGATAGTAGCTTTAAGGAAGATATTAAAAGAGTTTTTCATAAAAGAATTAAAGGGCACCCACCTCCAGGTGAGCCCATGTTTAAGGTTCTATTTACAGATGAGTCTTTTTTCAAAGGATATTTCAAGAACCACCACAACATATTCATTCTACTTCATGAAAATAGGGCTAATCGACTCAAAGAAATAATTGGAGAAGTTACTGTAGACCGAATGGTCAACCGGTTAAAGACGGAACCCCAAACATTTGGAGTAAAACAGGAAGATGTGTATGCTCAAAACCAGTCCATATTTTGGGTGTTGGCTTCCAACAAAGAGGCTATGCAACAGAAACTCTTGGATTACGATGAAGAACTATTGCAGTTAGCCTACAAACATGAAACACACAGTGCTAAGTTTAAGCTGATAGGAGATATTTCAGTAAAACGAGACAGGTTTTATCAAAAGAGTATAAAAACAAGAGGGTTTGGAGTTAGAAAACCTAAAGCGTATAAAGTAGCAATTGATAATGATGAGTTTGTCTGGTTAAGAAAATCATCTACAACGCAAGAACTTGAACAAGGTCTTTTATTGTATGAAGCTCCTTATAGAACTAAAGAAGATTTAAGTACGGATAGTTTAATCAAGTTTAGAAATAGATTGGTTAAAAAATACATCCCAGGAGAATTAAAGGGATCGTATATGAAATATTCTACAATGATGCCACCTGTTAGAACCGACGAAAATTTTAAAGGAAAATACGGTGTGGAAATAAGAGGTTGGTGGGATGTAGAGGGAGACTTTATGGGAGGACCATCGTACATCAAAGCTGTGGTGGATGAAGCAAATGGAAGAATCGTCTTTGCAGAAGGCTTTTTGTTCTTTCCCAATGAAGAGAAAGCTGTTCATTTGCGTGAGCTAGAAGTACTTGTAAATACACTGTCCATCAAATGACCAACATAGAAATTTGGGCTTCTGGAGGAGGTACCAATGCTAATGCAATTATTGAATACTTCAACACCATTGACGATATTCAAATTGTAAATGTAGGGTGTAATAGGAGAGAGGCTGGAGCATTTAATGTAGCTCGCAAGCATAATATACCTTCAACATACTGGGGCAAGTCCAACTGGAGTTCAGATTTAATCTTGGCAGAATTAAAAAAACGTAAAGTTCACTTTATAGTTCTTGCAGGCTTTCTAAAACTTGTTCCGGAAGAGGTGACAAAAAGGTTTTTGGGACACATAGTGAATATCCATCCAAGTTTATTGCCAAGTTATGGAGGTAAGGATATGTACGGTGAACGTGTACACAACGCAGTTTTATCAAATCAAGAAAATAAGACGGGAATAACAATTCATGAAGTGAATGAAGAGTTTGATAAGGGTAAAATATTAGGCCAATATTCAGTTTCATTGAATCCCACCAATGAAACACTCGATAGTATTAAGTTGAAAATTCAACAATTAGAACATACGAACTTCTCGCCAACCATAGAAAGTTGGATCCGAAGTAAAGTTTAAAGTACTTTAAACTCCGTTCTTCTGTTTTTAGCTCTGCCTTTGTCTGTTGCGTTGGTAGCTATTGGATTTGCATCCCCATATCCTTTGTGAACGAGTCTTGTAATGTCAATACCATTTGAAACTAAGTAGTCCAATACTGCTTTAGCACGGCTTTCAGATAATGTCTGATTGTGCGGAGAGCTGCCTACATTATCGGTATGGCCACCAATTTCAATTCTAATTTCAGGGTTATCTTTTAGAAAGGTCTCTAGTTTATTTAGTTCTGCAGTGCTTTCCTTTTTTAGATCGTACATGTCCGTATCAAAGAAGAGGTTGTTTAAAATAACTGTTTTTCCAACTTCAACTTTTTGTAAAAAGATTTCAAGTTGAAAAGGTTGGTCACTTGGAACATTGGGCATATCAAAAAACTCAGAATGATATAAATAACCTTTCTTATCGATTGTTAAAGCATATTGGATATCGGCTTTAAGAGGTACCAAAAACTTTCCATCTGACCTATCAGAATAGGTACTCATGGTTTCTCCTCCTAGGATTGGAGTTAAGAGGATGTTCGAATTTAGAGGCTTTTTTGTTTGTGCATCACGTACTATTCCACTTACATAACTTACTCTTTGTGCCTGTAAGTCCTCAGGCAATTGGAAGGTGTAAATATCCAGACCTCCTTTACCATCAGGCATATTATCACTACTGTAGTAAGCAGTACTACCGTCTCGGGTCACCACCATATTCCAATCATAACCCGTAGTATTAATTGGGTATCCCAAATTTTTAGGGGTTTCCCAAGTGCCATCAGGTCTTAAGTGTGTAATAAATAAATCACTTTTCCCCATACCTGGATGACCTTCTGAGCTAAAGTACATGGTTGTATTGTCACTGTGTATAAAAGGGAATTGCTCATCCTTACTGGTGTTTATATCAGCACCTAAATTCTCAGGTTCTTCCCATCCGCTTTCCCCAAATTTAGCCATCCAAATATCCGTACCTCCAAAACCACCGGGTCTGTCACTTGTAAAATAAAGAACCTTACCGTTTGAAGCTATTGAAGGCTGAGATTCCCAATATTTAGTATTGACTGGTTTCTGCAGGTTCATTGGTTCAGACCACCTGCCATTTTTATCTATTGTTAGCCAAATGTCGCACTGTCCTTGCCCTCCAGATCGACTACAAGAAGTAAAAAAAATGTAATGCCCATCAGCAGAAATGCTAAAAGCTCCTTCGTTTTCCACTGTGTTTATTGGTGGACCCAGATTCTTTATATTATTCCAATTATCTCCATTCTTTGTTGCGTAAAAAATATCTTCATTTGGTCTTCTGTCTGACAAGTCACCCAACCTTTTCGTGATGTACATTGTTTGTTCATCAATTGCGAAAGCTGGAGAATATTCCTGTTCCTTGGAGTTTATACTAGACCCTACATTGACGGGTGTAATATCCACAGGATTGGCCATGGCCTCTCTTGTAAAAGATATGTTTACTAATTTCGATTGAGCTTCTATACTATTTTCGTCTTGGGTTCTATTTACACGTAAGAAAGACTTATAGAAATATTCCGAGGAATCCAATTCTTCCATAGAGAAGTATATTTTTCCCAACTCATAAAGAGCATAGTAATGATCCGGTTTCATATTCAATAATTTTCGATATGTATGAACAGCACTGTTTAGCTCATTCTTCTTTTGATATGTACTTGCTAGAGCATCATACGCATCCAAAAAGCCTGGAGCCTTCTTTATCGCCTGTTTAAACAATGAAATAGCCTCGTTATATTCACCGTATCCTTGTTGCTGCAATCCTTTGTTAAAAAGCGTCTGTGCTTTCTTAGATACTGCATTCTGACCACTCGCTTGTCGTGTCCCTCCGCATGCAGCAAATAGCACAAGACTTAGAAGTAGTACAGCTATATTACCTTTAATTTCTTTCATATTCCAATACATTTACATCAAATATTTTACCACTATCTACAGTAAACTTCATCATCGTTCTTTTATTGTGAAAACCTGATAATCCAATTGCTCCAGGATTAAAATGGAGCAAATTAAGTGATTTGTCCTTCATCACCTTACAAATATGGGAATGTCCACATATGTATAAGTTTGGTTTCTCATGAGTTAATCTTTCTTTTACTTCTTTGTTATACCTTCCAGGATAACCACCTATATGTATCATATATACTTTTACTTGGTCAACCGTAAATACTAACTCTTTTGGGTACACATTTCTTATATCTTGACCATCAATATTCCCATATACTCCACGAATGACTTTATCTTTTTGAATTTGGTCACTTACGGATATGTCACCCCAATCACCACCATGCCACACTTCATCAACATCTTGAATGTGTTTTAGCACTTCATTACCAATATGACCGTGAGTATCCGATATGAGTAATATTCTAGTAATGATGCGTTATGTTAATGAAGTAGATGTAATAATCATAGACCTTTTATATCATCAATATTATCTGGCATATCATTGGTTTTAAGCTGATAAGCTACAGATTCTTCCATTTGAGAAAAGAGGTCTGTCCTCATCACTTTTTATGGGTAAAATAACTCGGGCATTCATTTTGAAACGATGAAGGAAACCCTGTTAGGTCATAAACTAAGCCTCCATGATAATCAACACGTTTATTTTTGCAATTGACGCAAAAGTGGAGTTGTTCATTGAGAGTCATACTTCGGTAAGTCTAGGTATTAGAAAGGCAGATCATCGCCTGCATCGTCACTAAAACTCATGCCTGTAACATCCTCTGAATCTTGTGATGTAGCAGGTGTATTTTCGGTACTAGCACCTACCTTTTCCAATTTCCAAGCTTTAATGTCTGTATACCATTTGGAATTGTATTCTCTACTTTCTATGTTAATTGAAACCTTAATGGCATCATTGGGCTGATAATTTTTCAATTCATCTGCCTTTTCGTTCCAGCAACTAATGCAAATTTTCTTTGGGTACTGATCTGCCGTTTCTAAAACGAAATCTTGTTTTTTCCAAGCTCCTCTAGTGCTCACACCTTCCTGTGGGTCTAGTACTTGTAGTAGTTTTCCTTCGATTATTAAATTGTCCATAATGGTTGTGCAAGAGTACTACCTAATAGCAAATGAAAGTGCATTAGGATAGCAACTTTTTTTAAACAATTTTTGGAGCCTTGGACGCAATAATTGCATTTATCGTTGCAGCTATTATTAGTTTTATTGGCTCTGTATTACTTGGTTTGGTGAATGTCGCTACAATAGATACAGCTATTAACAAAACTTCTAAATCTGCTTTATGGCTTGCCTTTGGTGGAGTATTACCAGAAATACCATACACTCTAATTGCAATTTTCGGAACAAGTTATGTCGATTTTCTATCTGAGTATCAACAAATAATAGGTATTGCGGTTGGAATTGTCTTTTTAATATTGGGAGTTTCTTATATCTATAAGAAAATGGAGTCTCGCGAATCTAAATCCAATAAAATTAACGAGACAGGAGCATTTAATCACTTTGCTAAAGGATTTCTTTTGGCATTAGCCAATCCTCAGTTAATCTTTTTTTGGTCGACAATTCTGATATTACTTCAGACAGGCTCTTTTAATATTCGTAAAGATCAGCACCTGCTAATCGACTTTGAAGCGACTTCCTTTATTTCTCCAAAGATTTCTTTTGCAATTGGTGCGGCTGTTGGTGCATTTATCATTCTTTGTATTTACATCAAGCTCAGTAGCATATATAAAAATCAATTACTGAAGTTGATTGGTGACAAGCTCTCTAAAATAGTCGGAGGTATTTTTATAATAATGGGGATATTTGTAATCATCAAGAATGTCATTTAGAACTATTCTTATACCTGTACTTTTAGTTGGAATGTTGAGACTCACCTTTGGTCAGGTGCCTGCAAAGAAGTATAGATGGAAAAATTTGGGTCCCTTTGTGACATCCAAAAGCAATACAGATAAGGGAAGATGGACTGCAGTAGGGCAGGGGTGGATTGAAGACTTTATTATATCAGATGACGGATGGTATGCTGGCAGTATTACTGGAGGTCTATATAAAAGTAATAGTCAAGGACGTAAATGGAAGAAAGTAGATACTGACACGCTTCAGATGGGAACTTTGTGCCTACTCAAAGTAGACAAGACTATTTACCGAGGCACAGGACTCACTCATTACAATGATAAGTTTGGTGTTGGTTTATTGAAATCTGATGATGGTGGTAAGAGTTGGATTGAGACAGGCTTAAAGTTCAACAAACATGAGAAACGCCCTTTGTGGGATGTAACTATTTCAAAAGTGGACAAAACAATGGCTGCTTGTACTCCCAATGAAGTATTTGTAAGTCATGATAATTCTGAAACTTGGGAAAATGTATACTCAGGGAAAAAGGAAGAGTTTAAAACTGTTCTCTTTGATTATTCGATAAAGAATACACTTTGGGCAGTAGGTAATAAACTTCTAGTAAGCAAAAATAACGGTCAAGACTGGGAGGATTATACTCCGAAGCTTAGTATTCGATTAGTAGATAATATTCAGAGTGCATTACCAAGAATAGCAATCTGTCAAGATCCCAATAACGCTTCTCGATATCTTGTCTTTTATGGGTTCAAAAATAGAGGTTACGTTGATGAAAGCTTGGACGGTGGTGAAACATGGCTTCGGCTTAGTAAAAACAGTAATGTATCAAGGGCAGATGCTCATCATACCGAAATTAGTATAGCACCGGACAATTCAGACTATGTTCTTCTAGGAACCTACAGAGCTTATCTGAGTAGTGATGGAGGTAAACGGTTTGAAGTGGTAAGCTTTCCTTCATACTTGAAAGAGAGATTTGTTCATGATGATATAAGGGAAGTTGATTTCAAGTCAACCAAGGAAATTTACCTAGCCACAGATGGAGGTGTTTTTGTTTCAAAAGATACGGCTAGATCCTGGCAAAATGTAAGTGGAAAAGGCTTGACAGCCACTCAAATCTATGGACTATCGGTACAAACAGATCAGACTATATTAATAGGGTGTCAAGACATGAGTTACTTTACGTATAAAAAAAGAAAATGGACTCATTTAGGCAATTATTATGGAGATGGTGGAGATGCCATTGAAACTTCTACAGGTACACATATACTTTTGGGTGGAAGAATGAAGCTCATAGACTTAGATAAGGGATTAGGCTCCAAAGGAAGTCATCCAAGAAGAACTCGATCAAATCCATTCGTAGCCAAGTTTCATTACTACCCAAATTCTAAAGATTCGTTCTATTATATAGGCAATGACTGCTGGTTTTTCGACTCAAAAAAGTGGATCAATTTAACCCAAAGTCTGGATGGTAAAAAGGAACTGGTTAGTGGGTTTGATATTAATATATCCAATCCAAAACAACTTTTTATGTCCTTTAATTCACCAACATGGAGCTCAAAAAAACTTAAGGGTAAGTTTTATAAATCGGATGATGGAGGAACTACTTGGAGTGATTATACATCCAAGCTACCCATTCTAGCGTGGCATCATATTACTGGCATTACAACCAACTCACAGAATCCTGATGAGGTATATGTAAGCTTAGGAAAGATGGATAGTGATCAGTTAAACAAGGTTTATAAAAGTTTGGATGGAGGTCACACATGGGAAAACTACTCGACAGGAATACCACCTTATGAGACTTTTGGCATAAAACATATACCGGGTACTTCGGGTACAATTGTTTCAAGCATACAAGGGCTATTCTATAGAAACCCAGAAATGTCATCTTGGCAAAAACTAGGAGGTAAGATACCTCCAATTGTCATACGTGATTTTGAACTAGACTTGGATGAACGAACAATTTATGCGGGAACATATGGCAATGGGCTTTGGAAAATGAAGATTCCAAGGAAGATGCTCAAATACTAGTTCTCAGGACGCAGTATCCAGACGTCATTTTTTAGTTTTCTAGCCTCATTAAATAAAGACAAAACTTGATCCTCGTCTTTACCACCATAAAATCCAATCCTGTACAAACCATTATCATATTCAAGTATTTCTGCACCTGAAAATGAACTAATCCATTCGTTCCAGTAGTCGTAAGCCTGAGCATAGTTGTAAGTTGAACCAATTATAATGTAATACAATCCTCTATCAGGCTGAGTAGAACTTGATTCTCTTTCAAATAAAGTGTCAGGAATAATGGTTTCTGTAACTTCAGTGGCAGATGTATCATTTGAATACACTATTATTTCAACTTCCTTGATTATTTCAATTGGCTTTATTTTTATTAAACGAATAGTCACGGACTGATCAGATGTCGCATCAAAGCTTGATGTTTCATATCCATCGGCCATCACAATCCCACTAATGTTGGATGTAACTTGTCCTGATTTGTGTATAAACTTGCCTGTAGAACTTGTGGTGCTGTAGTTGCCAATGTTATTTTTCGAATTAATCAGAACAAACGCGTTTTGTAATGGATTCCCATTGTCATCAATGACATTGCCGCTAAAAGTACTTGCAACTGCGGGCTTTGATAAGCTGTATAGACTAATAACGTCATTGTTTCCTCTTGTTACTAAAAACTGATTTTTTCCATTAGGTACTAACCCTAAATCATTATCTCGTGTGTTAAGATCTGTACAATTGGCAAAGATTACATTGAAGTCTCCAAGGTTTTTATATTTAAAAAGATCGTATCCTCCTTTTGAGATGTGCCCATTTGAACTAAGGTATAGCCAATCATTTGTAACTGTAGGGTTAATCTCATTGCCACTAGAATTAATTTCATTGCCCATATTAATTGGTGGGCTAAATGACTTATCCATAATTGAACTGATATAAATATCGTAGCCTCCAAATCCATTGGATCTGTCAGAAGAGAAGTAAAGTGTATTGTTCACCTCATCTATAAAAGGAAATGCATAATTGCCTGGTTTGTCTGTAAATAGCTTTATTGGTTTTTTCCATTTCCCTTTTTTTTGATAAATAAGATAAAGTGAACTTTGGTTATTATCTATGAGACTGATTACAGCTTTGGTTTGGTAATCAAAAAAGGCAACTGAACCAATTGGTCTGTCAACCACATCCTGCAAAACTTCTTTTCTATTGCTAAGATTGCCATCACAATCAGTTCCATAAGATAAAAGTCTACCTCCTGTAGAGGAATACACTCTTTCATCATACATGGTTGGATTACTAATAGGGAAGTCCGTTTCTAAAAGTCTTGATACATAGGATGTTTTAGTTTCTGAAAAAATACTCTCTATTTGTAAAGTAGCATTTTTGTTATCTGAAACTCTTACATATTCCTTGAAAAATTCAAGAGCAAGAGAAGCCTTATTATCTGCATTTAAAGTATTTGCAAAAAGTAAAAAATCATTTGGCCTAAAATTGCCCTTTTCCAATTCGGAATACAGCATTGCTTCAGCTCGAATGTAATCACCATTATTATAGTAATTTCTTGCTTTTGCGATGCCAGAGGCCCGCATAGAAATGTTCGTATTCCTAACATTTAGCTCAGGTATTTGTGCAAATGAAATAGTAGTCAGTGACACAAGACTCAAGAGGAGCAAAAAGTGTTTTTTCATGTAGGCTGCAAATCTCGCAAAAAAAACTACATCCTACTCATTAATTCGGCTTGCAATAGCCATTGAAATGCTATATCCTGCACTCCAAGCTGCCTGAAAATTAAATCCACCAGTAATAGCATCTATGTTTAATACTTCTCCCGCAGCATACAAATTAGTAAAACCATCCAACTCGAATGTCTCCACACTTATTTTATCTAAGGAAATTCCTCCAGCAGTAACAAATTCTTCTTTGAATGTACTCTTTCCTTTTATTGGTGCATCATATGCACATAATACTGTCAATAGTCTTTCTATCCCTTTTTTTCCAATTTCTGACCAGTTTGTAAACTCCCTAAAATTAGCTTCAGAAAAGAGACTTTGCCATAGTCTTTTTGGTAGTCCATGATCTCTCCAAGAATATACTTTATCCTTTGGTCTTTCCGTAACAAATGAAGCGAAGGTTTTCCTTAGTTCAGCAATTTCATAGCTGTTCCAATTTATCAGCAAATTAAACGTATAGTCCATACGGGATAAATCTCGTGCATACCAAGCACTCAATTTAAGAATTGACGGAGCACTGTACCCCCAATGAGTTATAAGTAATGGGCCAAAATCCTTACTTGTATTTATTTGGCGTATCCTAGTAGTGGCGTTGGGAACGCTAACACCTGCCAATGAAACCTGGTGATGCTGCTTTGCATTGAATGTAAATAATGATGGGATAGGAGGGATGATGTCAATTTTTTGAGCTACGAGCAGTTTATAGATACTTGGACTACTACCTGTGGCAAGCACTAAAAAATCGGCTTCTTCCTGTGTTTCTTTAAAAGTCAACTTCCATTTACTTCCAGATTTAGAAAAATCCAACAACCGAGTATTTTTAGTGACTTTTACTCCATTTTCCTTCGCGGCCATTACTAAACAGTCATAGATAGATTGAGAGCTATTACTTGCCGGGAATACTCGTCCATCTTCTTCAGTCTTCAAGGCTACTCCACGAGATGTAAACCAGTCTTGGGTATCGTTACTTGAGAATTTTTCAAAAACAGGTCTCAGAAAATCATTACCTCTTGGATAATTTTTAATCAGCTCCGTGGGTTCAGATATAGTATTGGTAAGATTGCATCTTCCACCACCAGAAACCAATACCTTAACCAGAAGTTTATTACTTGCCTCGTATATTGTGATTTCTACATTCTCCGTTCGTTCTGCTATGTTTATAGCGGTGAAGAATCCAGCGGCTCCTCCACCTATAATAGCTACTTTATAACCCATGCCTACATTTGAAAAAACTCAATGGTCTCCGTTATTACTTCCGCAAAAACTTTTGGAATCTTTCGTTCTGTCAATGGATGTTTCGTATTGAAGGTATGATCTGAATTTTCTATTTCAACTAAAATACTGTGATGTACTTCATCGTAAATAATATGAGAATCACCAATAGGCACGACAGCGTCATCATTTCCGTGGATAATCAAAAGTGGACACTCTAAATTTTCTAGACTACCACTTATATTAAGGAGTTTAGCATTTTGAGCGTAAGCATTTACAAACTGAAAATAGATCGGCATCTCTTGATTTGTTCGACCATTTTTGATATAATGAACACCATCCTCTTTCCATGCATTTACTTCCTTCATCTCCAAATATCTTTCCAAATCGGATACACTGGCCCATGTTGAGCATTTTGTGATTCGTTTGTCATTGCTAGATCTAAGTAATGCAATACCTCCTCCTCGGCTATGTCCAATTAGATGTATGTCACCATTCCAGTTGAACTCAAATGTTTCTGCCTTTTTTTCAATGAAGTCAATGACAAGTCCTAAATCATCATATTCAATCTTAAAATTATTGTTTCCAAAAGCCTCTAAGTCGGTAAACTCAGTTAGCTTTTCGGGACTAGTTCCATTGTGTGAAAAATTAAATTTAAAAAAAGGTAATTTTTTCACAGCAAATATTTCTGCAGCAAGAGGCCATGCTCCCCAATCTTTGAAGCCCTTAAATCCATGAGCAAATATCACGATAGGCATAGACTCTGTACTTTGAATGTAGGAAAGGTCAGCTGTAATAAGCTTACCACTGGACCCCTTAAACTTAAAGCTCTTATTGTTAACTGTATTTTTCACTATTGCATCGATTTGAAGGTTGCATTGGCATCAAATTTATTTGCTGCTACACCCACTCGAATGATTTTAATGGTCATATATATCTTTTCTTTAGGTGCATCACCTCTGCTCTTTGGAGCATCACCAATAGCTTTTACTACATCTTGACCTAGAATAACATGACCAAATACATTGTAACTACCATCTAACCATGGTACAGCCTTATGTGTAATAAAAAACTGACTTCCATTGGTATTGGCTCCTGAATTTGCCATACTAAATATTCCCGGTCTGTTGTGTTTTAGGTCAGGATGAATCTCATTCTTGAATTTGTATCCAGGCCCGCCAGTACCACGACCGTCAGGATCACCTCCTTGAATCATAAAATTAGGAATTACTCTATGGAAAACTAGACTATCATAAAATGGAGTTCCTTGAGGTCGTGCTTTGTTTTCCAAAGTTCCTTCTGCTAATCCTACAAAATTGGCCACAGTTAAAGGTGCTTTTTCATACTCAAGTTTGCCTATAATATCTCCCATTGAAGTTTGTATGTATGCGAAGATTCCATCTTCCTTAATAACTGGTTTTTTATCCAGTATCTTAACCAAATCATATCGAATAGAGGAACCGTCAGCAGGAACATCTTTTAACTTTGTTTTTGTTATCTCTAGCTTGTAGAGGAAACCTTGTTTGTGAGTAAATCCATTGATAGGTTCAAATTGATTGGTCCATTCTGTTCCCAATTCTTCACCATCCTGTATCTGTAAACATTTCATTGGAGCTACACCAATGCAGTCTACTTTTTCGCTGTTTACCCAAATGGTTGTTGTTTTAGGTTGTTTTCCTTTAAAAATGCTGCAAGAAGAAAACACGAGCAACACCAATATTAACTTTGTTATTTTCATTGGGGCAAATTTAAAAATCATAAATACAATGATGTTACTATTGATGGAGTTTTATTGACAAAAAATAAGGTCTATTGTGAATTTGTACTTAAAGTATTCATAACTAAGTATCATAGAACTAAAAACTACAGTGTTTTTCTTACCGTTTATGTGTGTTACCCCTTAAAGTTATAATTGCTTTTAATAAGTGATAATCCTTTACATTTTAGTAAAGTTGCAGTCTCGTTATGAGTTTAGAAACCGAAATAGAAAAACGAAAAACCTTTGGTATCATTTCTCACCCAGATGCAGGAAAAACAACACTTACTGAAAAATTACTTCTTTTTGGTGGTGCAATTCAAACTGCTGGTGCAGTAAAGAGTAACAAAATCAAGAAGACCGCAACTTCTGACTTTATGGAAATTGAGAAGCAACGTGGAATCTCGGTTGCTACATCAGTTATGAGTTTTGAGTACAAGGGTAAAAAAATTAATATTCTTGATACTCCCGGTCACAAGGACTTTGCTGAAGACACTTACCGAACACTTACTGCTGTAGATAGTGTAATACTAGTAGTTGATGCAGCAAAGGGGGTAGAGGCTCAAACACGTAGACTTATGGAGGTCTGTCGTATGCGGAACACTCCTGTTATGATTTTTGTCAATAAAATGGATAGAGAAGGGCAAGATCCCTTTGATATTTTGGAGGAATTGGAAAATGAACTTCAAATAAGTACTAGACCATTAAGCTGGCCCATAAATATGGGGCGTAGATTCAAAGGGGTATATCTACTACACGACAATTCACTGAATCTATTCGAAGCGGATAAAACAAAGAAAGCTTCGGATTATGTGAACATTGAAAACCTTGAAGACAGGCGTCTTGAAGAAATAATTGGCAAGGATGATGCCAAACAGCTCCGAGATGATGTAGAATTGATTAATGGAGTTTTTGAGCCCTTTGATAAAGAGCTATATGAGGAAGGTTTATTGGCACCCGTGTTCTTTGGTTCTGCTTTAAATAACTTTGGTATTCAAGAAATGCTAGACACCTTTGTTGAAATTGCACCAAGTCCTAAACCCAGAGAAACCGATATTAGAGCAGTAGATCCAGGGGAGAAAAAGATGACTGGTTTCATTTTTAAAATACATGCTAACCTAGATCCAAAACATAGAGATAGAATAGCCTTCTTAAGAGTTTGTTCTGGAACCTTTGAGCGAAACAAGTTCTATATTCACCCTAGAACAGATAAAAAGATGCGATTCAGTAATCCATATACTTTCCTCGCAGATAGTAAGGAAGTAACACAGTACGCCTACCCAGGTGATGTTGTAGGTTTATATGATACAGGGAACTTTAAAATAGGAGATGGCTTGACAGAAGGGGAAAAACTGAATTTTAAAGGTATTCCAAGCTTTAGTCCAGAGCTTTTCAGAGAAGTTGTCAATATGGACCCAATGAAAAGCAAGCAACTGGAGAAAGGTATAAATCAACTTACAGATGAGGGAGTTGCTCAATTGTTCACACAACAACCTGGTAATAGAAAGATTATTGGTGTAGTGGGTGAGCTTCAGTTTGAGGTGATTCAATATCGCTTAGAACACGAATACAATGCAAAAGCAAGATTCGATCCGGTAAACTACCATAAGGCATGTTGGATGACTGGTGACGAGATAAAGATTGCAGAATTCATTAAGTATAAACCACAAGATATTGTAAGAGATAAAGACGATAACCTTGTTTTTCTTGCTCAAACAGCCTATGTCTTACAGATGGCTAAATCTAATAATCCCGACATAGAATTTCACGAGACTAGTGAATTTAAGTTAGATAGTGAGTCATAAAAATCAGACATAATGAGCTCATAAAATTTGATTATTTTTGGGTCATGTTTAAGAACTTTGTTTTAACGACCTTATCATTTCTACTTTTTACTGTTTCCTATGCACAAGAAGAAGATCACTCTGTTTTTATTCAAGAGGATTGGAACAAGGCATTGGAGTTAGCCAAGGAAAGCGGTAAACCTATTCTGGTAGATTTCTATACTGAATGGTGTGGATGGTGTAAGGTTATGGATAAAAAGACCTTTTCAGTACCGTCTATTTCAGAAAAAATAGCTGCCGATTATATTGCAGTTAGACTGGATGCAGAAAGAGGTATTGGCAAAATGGTTGCAGCTAAATATCGGGTTTCATCTTATCCTACCATAGGGTACTTTACCAGTGAGGGCAAACTAATGGGGAAGATTTCGGGCTATATAACGGCTGATAAATTTCCAGATATGATTGACTCCATGGCCAAGTACAATGTTTTGGGTAGTGATCGGTTTCCTGCAATAGGGGATGAGCTTGAACCTGGATTTCCTGAGTTTTATTACAACTCTTTTTCTCCAAACGGGGAGCGTACTTCTCCTAAGGCAGATGAGTTAGAAAAATGGTACAGTGAAAACCCCAAATGGGATACAGAAGTATATTTTTCTATCTTCTTTAAGTTTTACTGGCAGTCTTCTGATAAAATTAAAAGTGAATTTATGTCGAATAGAGCCAGATATACAGAGATGTTTGGGAAGCAAGAAGTAAGTGCCGTAATGAACCGTTTAATAAGTTCTAGATTTTATAAAACGGTTAAAAGTAAAGATCGTAAGGCTTTTGATCAGCTTTTAGCAGAACTTCCTAATTATATAGATGATCCATTAGAGGTAAAGGAGATGGGTAATAACTTAAAACTATCCTTTTATAACTCAACAAAAGACTTTAAGAAGCTAACTAAGGAAATAAATGATATGTACGTTAGAGGTGTGCCTCCCAATGAAGGAAGTATTAATACCTATGCTTGGAACATGTACGAGCACTGTGATAATAATAAGTGTTTATCTTCTGCACTTGTATGGATGAAGAAGGTAGTGGAAAAGGAATCTAACTACGCTTATGAGGATACGTATGCAGCTATTGCTTATAAACTGGACAAATATGACATAGCTAAAGAGTATGCAGAAAAAGCCATTGCAACAGGAAAGACCAACGAAGAGGATGTAAAGGCTACAGAAGAGCTTTTGGCAAACATTAATAAAGCTATTGCTGCAAAGGAATAGTAATCGTTAGGATGAGTGACAATCTCCTGTAACAAAGGGCCTATAAACAATACAAAATAATGTCACAAGAACTGTTCAAACATCTAAACAAGTATGTAGAAGTCAGTGAAATAGACTTTAAAAAAATCTTGTCATTCTTTGATTCACGCAGTTTTAGTAAAAAAGAAATTATAGTCGAAGCTGGAAGCAAATGTGATTTAAATCACTTTGTAGTACAAGGATGTATTCATATGTTTTTTATTGATGACAAGGGGACAGAGCGAACAATTCAAATTGCAATTGAAAATTGGTGGATGACTGATTTCTTGGCGTATCACAATCGAGGTGAAACAGATTTTTACATTCGAGCTATTGAAAATACTCAAATTCTTTCCATTACGCATGAGAAGCAGGAACAGCTATTAAACCAATTCCCGAAAATTGAAAAGTATTTTAGGACTATATATCAAATTTCATATGGAGCTTCTTTAATGAAAATAAAGTACTTGTATGACTTGTCAAAAGAGGAAATCTACTTCCATTTTACCGAGCAATTCCCTGAGTTTGCACAAAGAGTACCTCAATATCTAATTGCCTCGTTTTTAGGACTTACACCTGAATATGTAAGCGAAATAAGAAAAAAGAACGTTCTTAAACCAGTTTAAGTTTTTTCATTATTACCTCTGATAGTTTTGCATCAAACAAAATTAAAAGAACCAAAAAAATGGAAAAACGAGTTCAAATAGAGGTGGCTGAGCCTGCAGCATACAATGGCATGATGGCGTTGGAAAAGTATTTACATGAAAGTCATCTAAACAAGTCACACTTAGACCTAGTTAAAATTAGAGCTTCACAACTCAACAGATGTGCTTATTGCATAGATATGCATACAAAAAACGCACTGAAAAATGGAGAGGATATACAAAGGATTTTTATGCTCAACGCTTGGCGTGAAACTGGTTTATTTACGGAAGAAGAAAAAATAATCCTTCAAATTACCGAAGAAGTTACGCTAATTCATATTGCTGGACTAGCCTCAGAAACATATCAAAAGGCAATAGAGATATTAGGTGAAAATACTTTTTCACAGATAATAATGGCTATAACTACCATAAATGCATGGAACAGAATCGCAGTAAGTACCCATAAACCGATATCCGGAGGATTATGAAACAAAAAGTAATCAAACTCTTTCTTCGGCTGGCTATTTCAATTGGTTTTTTATCCGCTGTAGCGGACAGGTTTGGATTATGGAGTCCAGATATTTCTGTTTGGGGAAACTGGAGTAATTTTCTGGGATATACTCAAGTCATAAATCCTTGGTTTCCAAATTCCATGATTTCAATAGTTGGAGTCATCGCAACTTCGGCTGAAATTGTTTTTGCCTTGTGCTTAATAGTTGGATTTAAGACAGAAATATTTGCCAAATTAAGCGGCTTTCTGTTATTGATTTTTGCTTTAGCAATGACTTTTTCGACTGGAATTAAAGGGGCACTTGATTTTTCTGTGTTTACCGCTTCAATCGGGGCTTTTGCTTTAAGCCAAATGACCGAAAAATACCTGGAATTGGATGGGTATTTGGGCGTAAAACTAATGAAATAGTGACTTTAGTCTACGTAGACATTTAGAATTCCTTTCTTTTTGGAGAAATGTTCTAAGTACAAGGTTGTGTTATCCATTTGAAAGAAGTTGTAGCTTTTATCCATTCGTTGAAGTCTGGTCTCATTAGCTGCAAGTTTCAATAAGGTATTAGTCATTTCACTAAAGACATCCTGTTTAGGAGATAAATATAGAAAGGGGTCCGTAGCAACTGATGACCATTGATCACCCATTACTCTAATGTGGTTTTTTCTGCCAGCATCCCTTAAACCCGTTCGGTCATATTCCATAAAATGAAACTCATCGTTTCCTCCTTTGGCCATTCCAATGTCTCCATTTGGAGTAAGGTAAACGAAGTACTTATGTCCATAAATAACACCCTGGAGCTCGTTTAAATTGATAATAATACCGCCATTTTCATCCTCTTTTAGTTCAATGACCGTTGGTTTTTTTATTACATCAACAGGAACGATATGATCTAAGTATTGAAACGGTATTTCGCTGAAATACTCAAGAGATAGGTCTTCATTGAATTTAGCTACCCAAAAACCAATAAAATTATCACCAACCTTTGCTGTAGGATATTTATTTTTAAAGGCCATATCCAGTTTGCCCACCAAATAGAAACCTGTAGATGATTGAAACATTCCAAATACACCTCTATCTACACTACTTGAATAGGTAAAGCTCGTATATGCTAACTCAAGATCTATGACCTTCTGTAATGTATCCCCTGTATTCAGATTATACTTGGATAAATACAAATGCATTAGGCCGTGATTGGGTTCTAACTTTCGAGCATACGAATACACATTACTGTTTTTTGTATAGCCAACTTTATAGCTGGTGGCCATATAGTTGGGAGGCAAGTCAAGTATTTTTGTTACATCAAGACTTCCGTCTTCATTAAGTTTATGCTTCAAAAGACTTCCATCTTGAGTACCAATCATACTGATGGTTTCGTTCTCAATTCCCCATACTTTGGGATTTTCACCTGTAGCAAGTTGAACAGAATATTCTTTTTGTATTTCTCCTGAAGAAATATTCAATTGTTTTATTAGCGTTTTGGTAGTTAACTGTTGAATGATGTATAAATACTGACTATCTCCCAAAAGTTGTATTTGATTGAAATTGTAGCCACCTAAACTCGCAACAGTAAAAATGGTCTCCCAATTTTGTTTCCCTTCTTCAGATAGTGCTAATAGTTTGACTTTATTTCGTTCCGAACGTGTAAGTAAGAATATTTGATTTTCTATTTTTCGAGTTCCCAATAGTAAAACATCTTCAATTTTAGATGTTAGTTCTTGGCCCACTACGGAGATTGCCAAGGAAACACAAAGTAGTATAGTAGTAATTCGCATTAGTAAATACAAAGTTAGAAGATTTAATTTAGTAAAATCCAAATCATTACGGGGTACGTAATTGCAACAAATGAAAGCTTTGAATTGATAAGTGGAAGTATGACTCACGTAAATAAATTGAATTAGCAGTTTTGCTAATTACATTTATGTGACAAAAGAAGTCCGTTTACTTTTACATCGTTTAACCACATGCGTTGTGGTCTTAGAATAACTATAGGAGTGCAGGGAAACCTGTACTCCTTCTTTATTTAAGGAATTAATAGAAATTAAAACTCAAATATTGTTTTGAGCCATTTGCAGAAATCCCTTCAATTCGAATTTGTCCCTTTTGACCTTCTAGATAACCAATAAGTTCAGTTACTGTATTAAACTGCTTGCCATTGACCTTCACAAAAATAAATCCATCTGAGATATTCATTTTTCTGATTTTACCATTGGTAATATTACTAACTTTTATTCCTTGAAGAATACCATAAGCTTCTCGTTCTAGTTTGGATGCTAGTTCAAAATCTGCTCCCAATATTTCACTGGATTCACTAACTCTTGTAATAAGTTCAGTCGTTCCTTCAGAGTTTACAAGCTCTATGTTAACTTCCTTCTTTAGATTATCACGATATATCGTAAGTCTTGCTATATCACCAGGTCTTAAGTAGGCCAAACGTTCATCAAATGTAGATTTGGTATCTATATCCGTTCCATCCACTTTTATGATAACATCACCTGCTTCTAAGATCCCAGATGCTTTATCATTGGTTCCTGTAATTCGTCTGACCAATACTCCATGTTCAGCTCCTAATTTTTCAGACATGTCACCATCTATATCCATCACCTCAACCCCTAAGAAACCACGCTGAACTTGACCATATTTTTTTAAATCTTCAATGGTTTTTGCAACAATGTTGCTAGGAATAGCAAATCCATATCCAACATAACTGCCTGTTTTTGAAGCTATAGCAGTATTAACACCTACTAAATTACCCTCTAAGTCAACTAAAGCTCCACCGCTATTCCCTGGATTAATGGCAGCATCGGTCTGAATGAAGGATTCAATGGGAAACTGATTATTTACGATGTTAATATTTCTTCCTTTGGCGGAGACAATTCCTGCAGTAACTGTACTCGTTAAATTAAAGGGATTCCCAACCGCCAAAACCCATTGGCCAATTTCTACTTGGTCTGAATTAGTGAATTTAATTGGAGAAAGTCCATTGGTCTCAATTTTCAACAAGGCTAAGTCACTACTAGGGTCTGCACCTACTAATTTCGCTTTAAACGTTTTTTTTGAGTCACTCAGAACAACTTCAATTTTATCCGCATTTTTAATCACATGGTGATTCGTAATGATATATCCATCTTCACTTACAATAACGCCAGAACCCGTACTTGCCACTTTTCCTATTCTCCCAAAAGGGTCAAAGCCAAAACCCCAAAAAGATTGACGCTGATATTCTGACTCCGTTTTTATAAAGACAACACTTGCTGTGCTATTCTTGGACGCTGTAATAAAACCATTTTCAAGTCCAGTCACACTGTTATTGCTAATCACTCGTACAGGTAATGTTTGGTTGACTACAGTGACGGGAGGATTTTTATCCGCAAAAAAAGTTTTATAACTATACGCTCCTATGATTGAAGCAAAAATGGATACGCTAAAAATTAAGATTAATTGACCTTTCTTCATCACTAAGATATTTGCAAAAGTAAACTGAATTTCACTTTACTTTTTTAACGTACTTCAGCCCTTACGAATACTGATTTTGTTGGATTTACAGGATCATTGGTGTAAATCATTATTCTTTTATTCTGACTTCCTTTTTTATACAATGAATCAAATTTGACAGCAACAGTAATTGTCTCACCAGGTGCTATGGTATTCTTTTCAGGAGAAAGAAGGGCACAACTACAATCAGTGTCAATCCTTAGTATTTCAAGATTAGATTTTCCGGCATTTGAGATATTAATTGACTTGGTTTTTTTTTCACCGCTTCCCATTGAGCCCATATTTATTTCCGTTTTGTCTAGAATCAACTTGGGAGACTTCTTGAGGTGCTTTCGTTTTAGTTTTCTGTAATCATGATAATAGGTGACACCAAATGCTATCTCCTTTGTGGAGTAGAACTTATCTGTGGTTTTTAACTTAAGTATGCCACTGTAGTAGCCTATAGTATCAACTTGTCCGACATCAATGGTTAACCTAATTTTTTTTGTTTCTCCAGGTTTAAGAATAATAGGTAGGTTAGTACCTATGATGATAGGTGTTGGAGATACAAATTCCTTAATAACAATGTCATTGTAACCGTCATTGGTCATGGATATGGAATCTTGAAACAAATCCTGCTTGTACTTATTTCCCCAATCTAACTTAGCTTTACTGGTTAGTAAATACCCAAATTCACCTTTATAGTATTGGCCTGCTACTCTATTTTGTTGGGAAGATATTTCTGCAGAAAAATTTAGTTTTATTTCATAAGCATCACTAAAATTACCCCGAACATAAATCCATTTATCCACTTTACCTCTTATTCCTTTAGGATTAAATTCAACGGTAATGAAACCTGTTTCCCCAGGAGCGAAGACCTTTGAGCTTGCTCTTGGTTTTGTACAACCACAGGCGGCATCCATGTTTAAAATCTTAAAGACCTTACTACCATTATTGGTAAATTCATACTTGGTGGTAACGATACCACCTTCAACATATATGGATCCCAAATCAATTGATTTTTTCTTAAATTCAATATCCTTGATAGATACTTGACCATAAGAAGTAGCCAAATGTGCTACAAAATAGAATGCAAAAAGTAAGTGCTTATACATATGTTTATTCGAAGAAACGCTCTTCGTAGTTATAATAATTATAGGATAGATGAAATGTGTATAAAAAACGTTGCCCACGTTTCAAATACAATATTTACTTTCGCTCGGTGAGCAATGAGATATTAGATGGTACTGGTGACGGGTTTTCTGACCAAGAAAAGGAAATAGAAAAAGTATTAAGACCTATCTCCTTTGATGATTTTGCAGGTCAAGACCAAATTCTTGATAACTTGAAAATATTTGTTGAAGCGGCGAATCAACGTAATGAAGCCTTGGACCATGTTTTACTTCATGGACCTCCAGGGCTAGGTAAGACTACATTGGCTAATATTATAGCAAATGAATTGAATAGCAGCATCAAGATAACTAGTGGCCCTGTGCTGGAAAAACCTGGAGACCTTGCAGGTTTACTGACCAATCTTGAGGAGGGTGACGTTTTGTTTATTGATGAAATTCACCGTCTAAGCCCTGTAATAGAGGAATATCTGTATTCTGCTATGGAAGACTATAAAATAGATATTGTATTGGATACTGGGCCTAATGCTCGATCTGTGCAGATTGGGATTAGTCCTTTTACGTTAATTGGAGCAACAACTCGGAGCGGACTTCTTACTGCTCCTCTAAGAGCTCGATTTGGTATAACCTCTAGACTCGAGTATTACGACGCATCTCTTCTAGCAGAAATTGTACAAAGATCTTCTTCCATATTAAATATGGCTATTGATCATAAAGCAGCGACAGAAATTGCTGGAAGAAGTAGGGGTACTCCTAGGGTTGCAAACGCTCTGCTCCGAAGAACTAGAGATTTTGCTCAAATAAAGGGTGATGGTGCAATCGATCTTAAAATTGCTAAAATTGCTTTAGATGCACTCAATGTAGATGCACGGGGGTTAGATGAAATGGATAATCGGATTCTTGCTGCAATCATCGACAAGTTTAAAGGAGGTCCAGTAGGTATTAGCACCATCGCAACTGCAGTTAGTGAGGAGGCAGGAACTATAGAGGAGGTCTATGAGCCTTTTCTTATAAAAGAAGGTTTCTTACAACGTACTGCAAGGGGGAGAGAAGCTACCGAGCTTGCATATACGCATTTAGGGCGATCAATGATCAAGGGAAATGATCCGCAACTATTCTAAAAATGAATACGTCTGCGTTTTCAAATGCACTAAAAGTAAAGCAAATCGCAGCCAAACTTGAATTTGATTTTTGTGGAATAAGTAAGTCTGAAAGATTGGATGAACAGGCTGTTCACCTTGAAGAATGGTTGAACCGTGGATATCACGGAAAAATGAAGTGGATGGAAAATCACTTTGAAAAAAGGGTGGACCCTACAAAATTAGTAGAAGGTAGTAAGTCTGTGGTTTCCCTACTCTTTAACTACTACCCTGACAAGAACTATGATGATGCCAAAATCAAAATTTCTAAATATGCTTACGGAGCTGATTACCACCATATAATAAAGGATAAACTTAAGGTATTTTTAGAAGAAATAAACACACAAATAGGTGAGGTGCATGGTAGAGTTTTTGTTGACTCTGCACCTGTTTTGGATAGAACTTGGGCTGAGAAAAGTGGTCTCGGCTGGATTGGGAAGAATAGTCTTCTTATAACCAAACAGAAAGGTAGCTTTTATTTTATTGCTGAGCTTATATTGGATATTGAACTTGCAGTCGATTCACCTACAACAGATCATTGTGGCTCATGCACTGCTTGCATAGATGCCTGTCCTACTGAGGCTATCGTAGCAGATAAAGTAATAGATGGTACCAAATGTATATCCTACCTTACAATTGAATTGAAAGAGAATATACCTGCATCTTTTAAGAACCAAATGGAAGGTTGGGCGTTTGGTTGTGATATCTGCCAAGATGTATGCCCTTGGAATCGGTTTTCGAGTTCACATTCCATTCCTGAGCTTAAAGAACATACAGGTTTAGCTGGACTTCATAAATCGGAATGGCAAGAACTGACAGAAGATGTTTTTAGGGATGTATTTAAAAAATCAGCAGTCAAACGTGCTGGATTTATGAAACTTAGAGAGAATATAGAATTTTGCCATACAGAGGATTCATGAACTAAAACAAGAGTACTTTTGGAAGAAGCAACGTTAAATATCATTCAACCACGGCCTATTGGATTCAAGGAACAAAGACTAGCATCTCTAAAAACAGATATTATTAAGGAACTTTATCAGACATCAGCCCAAAACTTAAAGACGAAAGATGATGAAATTACTTTTCTTGAAAATGAGATTCATAAGCTTAGCGGAGGTCAATTGGCTTCTAGGCAAATAATTCAATTGGCCCATAGTCAATTTGACATTGATCAACTGGCTGTGGATGTTTTAATATATAGTAATAATAAAATAAAGGACACCATACCTACTGCTATTGTAGATTGGAAAGATGGCATTTCAAAGCTAGAAAAGGATCGTCAAGCAAGTAAATTAGAGGCTTTACTTAAAATTCAACTGAATAGCGAAAAGTTAAAACTAATTGAAATCAAATAAGGCATATATTTTGTTCGTTCACTCATACAATATGGCACGTTTCATAACAATACTATTTATACTTATAAGTTCAGTTTCTGTCTATTCCCAAAGTCCTTCGGATTTAATAGACCCACAGAGTTTTAATCATAAGCTATTTGAGAAAACATTGCATTCTAAAATTAATGCATATCGTAAACAAAATGGTTTACGTCCTTTAATTCATAATTCTATCATTTACAAAGTTGCAAATGATCAAAATATTTACCTGAAAACTAAAAAGGAAATTACCCATACTCAGCCTGTTAGCGGGAAGCATACTGTACAAGATAGGTTAGCTTATCATTTAAAAGTATCACGTTACTCAGTTGCGGAGAACATTGCCCGAACTTTTGTTCTAAAACCAACTTTGAACTATTTGAGAAATGGTTCAACAAAATCCTCCGTTGCTAAGACGTATGATGAAGCTGCTGATTATATGCTCAATGCTTGGATACAAAGTGAGTTTCACAATACCAATATTTTGAATAAAGAATTTCAGCTAAGTGGAATTGCATCTTATTTCAACCCAAAGAACATGTCATTAACAGCGGTCCATGTATTTGCTAAAATAGGATAGGAGTGGGGATAAGACAAAAAAAAACCGCCTATTTCTAGACGGTTTGAGAATTGCTTCTAAAATTAATGTTGATGCCCCTCTGGTCCGTGAACATGACCGTGAGCAATTTCTTCTTCTGTAGCTTCTCTCAGGCTAGCAATGCTTCCTGTGAAACGCAACTCCTTTCCAGCTAACTGGTGGTTGAAGTCAATTTTTACTTTGTCATCTGTGATAGTCTGTACTACACCTACCATTGGATGACCTTCTTGATTCGTTAATTGAAGTTGTGCTCCTTCAAATACTTCTGTACTCATTGAACCGTCAACCATAAAGATTTCCTTGTCCAAATCCGAAATAGCTTCTGGGTTCAGTTCACCATATCCTTCAGCGGCTGATACCTTAAAATCATAACTATCTCCTTCCGACAATCCTTCTAACTGTCGCTCAAAACCTGGTATCATCATACCATGTCCGTGAAGATATGTTAATGGAGTATCACCTGAAGCATCTAGTTGCTGCCCTTCCACATCCAAAGCATAATTTACGCCTACAACAGCGTTTTTTACTATTTTCATTGGTGCAAAGGTAGTTCTTACACCTAAATATTAAACTATGTACACCTATTGTTTTATTTAGTCAAAAGTTTCCCAATAGTATACATTCGCAGCCAATGAAATATACACGTATTCCTGAAGACGAATTAAAGGAATTAGAATCAGAGTTTATTAATTTTTTGGTCGTAAATGGTATCACTGCAGATGATTGGGTTTCCATTAAGGAAAATGAGCCTGTTCATGCGAATGAAGTCATAAATCAGTTTAGTGATGTGGTCTGGGAGAGCATTTTAAGAGGCACTTCTTTTTTGAACAAAGTGGAATCAGATGTGGCTTACTATTTTAAATGCGAATCTGATGAAATACATCTCAAACGTATTCTTACTTCAGAACACGGTATGGAAAGACAACAGGTTTCGAAGAAATACGCTAAGACAAGGGAAGTGGAAATTTTCGAAATGATTCAAAATGGCTGTACCATTAGCGATGGAACAGATTATGATACACTTGAGTAACTTTATCGTTTGACCCGTGGAGCCTCTTCGCTCATCTTTTCTTTTAGCTTCTCAAACTTATTGGGTCGTATTTCCCTAGCTGTGTAAATCACTTTGTAGCTGAAATAGTCAATTTCAAACTTTAAAAATACGGAGCCATCACTTTTATTAATGAAGTAGTTCCATAGTTCATCATTCACATCTTTGTACTTGGACTTATCTATTCTAAGATCTTCTGCATACCAATATTTTAGCGTAAGGTATTTTCGGCTGTTATCTTTAGCATCTATGGCTTGAGCACCAATGGCAAGATCCTTCAACTCGTAGCCCAGAATAACCAACTTTTCTTGACTTCCTCTAAGGTCATTTAGTTTGACCATATTTTGTGTACTTGCATTGCGTACAAAAAGGGAATCAGAATTATTGTACTTCTCGATTACTTCATTGTTTTTGATATCAATGTAGTATAAGTCATACCCTTTTGTAGAAGCACCATTATACTTACGTTGGATATCACCATTTTTAAAAATGGTTAAGTACATCTCATTACCAAAAAGAGCTTTCTTGTTCTTTTCAAAAGCAGTATCAACATTTTGAACTACTTCTACGTCATATATAATTGTTCCTTTAAAAAGATCAACTTTTTCTCCTGTAGCTGTAGTTACAGTCTTACATCCCACTGTTGCGAGTAAGAGTGCACCTATGAGATATTTATTTATTACGTTCACGTGCTTGTATGGCTTGTTGCTCTTCGGCAATTAGTTTCTTCTGATATTTGCTTTGTACCAAATCTATTACAATAAGTACGCCAATTACAAAATAGAACGTCGTTTTACTCATTTTCTCTATTGGGCTACCAGCAATATGCAGGTCCGCCAATTCACCACCTTCGGTAATAAGCATAATTCCTACAATGAACAGGACAAAAAGGCCAAGTACTTCGTACAATCTATTCTTCTGTAAAAACTCAGAAACCTTGTCCGCTAACCAAATCATTAACATACCTCCTATAATGATGGCGGTTGACATAATTATGATATCGACTGTAGAGAACACTCCATGCGTGTCTTCTTCTCCTCCTACAAGTGCCATAGCACTCAGGATTGAGTCAAAAGAGAATACCAAGTTCATCACAACGATCATGGTAATTACAGAACGTACTGTTGAAGATTCTTTTTCTCCTTCATTAATATCATGGATGGGCGACATCATGTGCCAAATTTCCTTGACAGCGGTGTACAGTATAAAAGCTCCTCCTAGTAAAACAATTAAGGTGTGTAAGTTAAAATGTCCACTTGCAAAACCCCAATCAAATGAAAACAAATCATTTTGGACATAGGCAATTAGATTCACCAATAGGAAGAGTAGTACAATACGCAAAATGATAGCAACACCAATACCCATTTTTCGTACATAACTCTGACTTTCTTTTGGAGCTCTCTTACTCTCTAAGGATATGTAAAGTAGATTGTCAAAACCCAGTACAGCTTGCAACAATACAAGCATTACTAAAGTGGATAGATTGGCTAGTGTAAAAATTTCTGATATCATTTTAAACGTTTAATAGCTTGATTATTTCTTCGGAGTAGATTCTAAAACAGCCAATAAAAACTTCCAAAATTTGGCAGTAGACTTAATCCCACATCTTTCATCTGGGCTATGTGCTCCTTTAATGGTAGGACCAAAACTAATCATATCTAGACCGGGATATCGTTCTCCTAAAAGGCCGCATTCCAATCCAGCATGAATTGCCATTACTTTTGGCTCTTCGTTGTTAAATAATTCCTTGTACTTAGCAACCAAAACATCTAAAATAGGAGAGGTGGGGTTGGGAGACCAACCTGGATATGAACCTCCATGAATCACTTTAGCACCCATTAGGTGAAAGGGTGCAGCTACCGTATAGGCGACATCATATTTACCACTTTCTACTGAGCTTCTTTGAAGACTCTGAGTAACAAACTCACCATCTTTTACGATTACTCTTGCAAATGACGTTGAGGTCTCTACCAATCCTTCAATGGCTCTACTGTATCTAAACACGCCATTGTAGCAAGCATATATAGCTGTAGTTACCTTCTTTGTATCTTCCAAAGACATTGCTTTAGAAGTGTCATCAATAGCTTCTATTTCAATGTTTAAACTACTATCTTGTATAGTGTACTCTGCTTTGATGTCCGCAGCTCTTTTATTGAACTCCGTTATATACTCTGGGCTAGCTGACACAGTTGCGAAACTCTCTCGAGGTATGGCATTGCGTAAACTGCCTCCGTTTATGCTTACAATTTGAAGGTTGAACTTCTCGCAATTGTACATCATACGATTCATGATTTTATTGGCATTCCCCAATTCTTCATTGATTTGCACTCCTGAATGTCCCCCGTTTAAACCGTTTACCACAATTTTATAGGTTTTAGAGCCTGAAGCTATCCCTACTTCTGTATAGTCATATGATGTATTGGTGTCTATACCGCCGGCACATCCAATACTAAATTCGTCATCATCTTCCGTATCCAGATTTAAAAGGATTGTTCCATCTAATTTACCTTTTTCCAGTTCCATAGCACCAGTCATTCCTGTTTCTTCATCTATGGTAAAAAGGGCCTCTATAGCAGGGTGAGAAACGTTAGTAGATGTAAGAATTGCCATGATGGCAGCAACTCCCATACCATTATCAGCTCCTAGAGTAGTACCCTTTGCTCGTACCCAATCTCCGTCTATATACATCTCAATGCCTTGTGTATTGAAGTCAAAATTGGTGTCTGCATTCTTTTGGTGTACCATATCCAAATGACTCTGCATAATCACTGTTTGTCTATCCTCCATACCACTTGTAGCAGGTTTCTTAATAATCACATTTCCAACAGCATCTGTGTAGGTATCCAGCCCTAGTTTAGCACCAAAATCTTGCATAAATTTAATTACGCGTTCTTCTTGCTTACTCGGTCTTGGCACTTCATTTAGATCCGAAAAATGATTCCAAACTGCTTTTGGTTCTAGGTCTCTTACATTCATTGCGGCGAATTTAAGATTTAACTAAGAGTAGGGGAGAGATGTGTGAATCTTTTTTTATCGTAAAAGATGAATTGTTCCCGTTTCGTTGTAGGTGGCAGCTACCTTTTTTACAAATCCTTTAATCGTTACCGTATAAAAATAGACTCCGTTTTGAGCATTATTTCCATCCCATTCCGATCCTTCAAAAAACTTCTCGCCCCAACGGTTGTAAATATGAAGAGTTGCAGATTCTATGTTTTCTCCATTTACCCGAAATAGGTCATTGCGGCCATCTGCATTAGGTGTAAAGGCATTGGGGATATGATACTCCAAATCGCATCTACGTTTTACGACAGTTCTATCCTCTCCTTGGCATCCGTTGAATGCGTCCACAATCACTATATACTCACCTAAATCAGAAACGATAATCCACTGAGTGGTATCACCGGTAGGCGTCCATTTGTATTTTTTAAACCCTTTACCAGCATCCAATACCGTCGTTTCTTTTTCCAAATCACAGATGTAATATTCTTCTCCAAGTGCAGTCCATAAGGCAGTTTGTCCATTACAATAGCCACCTGTGTGATTCTGTATAAAATTAGGAAACTCCCAACCTATGTTTGTGAAATTAGCTGCCTGTATAGCGTCCAAAGTCACACGATTTCCTCCTGAAATAGAGTTTGGATTAGCTATAGCGTGAATGCGGCGGGAAAGATTCCCATTTTCATGTACTCCAATATACATCTTATCATCATAGGCTATCTCTAAACTGTTTATGTTCTGAGGATAGGAAAAAGCATGATAAATCGTGCCTGGAGCGTCTATCGGATACTGAGTCACACGGCTTTGTTGATAGCCCCATGCCACATATAGTGATTTATCATTGGGAGCAAAGCACACACTCAAAGGACGATCGTCATCTGGGTCCAGTTTGCCCAAGCGTCGGATAAATGAAATATTTCCACAACTCTTATCTACACCATAGAGTTCAACCCAACTTTCTGTATAGTTAGACACGGCCAACATCGTACCATCAAAACTGGATCGCATATCACCAGTTATTGTTCTAAAACCACCGGTCTGAGAAACCACTCCTTCAGAGATCTCATCTGGTTTTACAAGGAAGGTATGGAACTTGTCTTCTACATCAGAGGTGATAAGCCAGTAGGCATCCAGAAAACAATGCTTAACTGCGGTAAGATGCTGAGCCGAGTTCATTAGTAAAACTCTAGAGTCAAGAACATACGCATTGGTTTCAGTATTGTACTCTGCTACTCGTACTTCACCATTCCGATTAATCGCAATAATGTAAAACAACGTTTCTTCGCTGTTTTTAGGGATGATAATAGCATCTAGAGCTTTTATGGGCACGGTTATCTGTTGCTCGGTTATATGATTGTACAACCCATAGGCTCCCACAGAGAATACCAAAGCTCCGTTTTTATTGCTATAGCATGCACTTCCGTTTGTAGCATCCATGGGTTGTGTACCGATGGTCGTTACACCCCCTTTGTCAAAACCCAATAAGCTATTTCTACCGAAAACCCAATATCTACGATCCAAATCCACTTGAGCTTGGGATGATATACCCATAAACACGAGTATTAAAAAGATGATCGGAGACTTCATTTTGTTTGTGGGTTCAAAGTAACAATTAAAAAATGGCGATGGCTCTTAGCCAAAGAGTAATGACAAAAAAGGGACGATGTATCACGGCATAAAAAGGTTGTAATATAAATAGGGTAGAGGTCTTTTACCCTTTTACCTCAAAAGATGAATTGTTCCTTTTTCAGTGTACGTAACCGGGATTTTTTTTGTATATCCGTTGATAGACACCGTATAAAAGTAGACTCCGCTTTGAGCATTATTCCCATCCCATTCAGTTCCTTCAAAGATTTTCTCACCCCATCTATTATAGATATGAAGAGTTGCTGATTCTATGTTTTCTCCATTTACCCGAAATAGGTCATTGCGGCTATCTGCATTCGGTGTAAAGGCATTGGGGATATGATATTCCAAATCACATCTCCTTTTCACAACGGTTCTGCCTTCTCCTTGGCATCCGTTGAATGCATCCACAACTACAATGTACTCACCTACATCAGAAACGATAATCCACTGAGTAGTATCACCTGTAGGCGTCCATTTATATTTTTTAAAACCCTTACCAGCATCTAAAATAGTAGTCTCCGTTTCCAAATCACAGATGTAATATTCTTCTCCAAGTTCGATCCAAATATCAGGAAACTGCCTTACTTCTATAGTGTCACTCACAATGCAGGTATTGTAGCTGATGCGTGCTTCAAATACACCTAACTCTTCCGTTCTGCTTGCGTTTAAATAACCGTCCGCCCAAATGAATGAATCGTAAGGTAGAGGAATCTCTAGAACAACAGAGGCTCCAGAGCACAAAGAGGTATCGTTGCCCAGGCTAAAACTGGGAGGATGTTTCATATCCAAAACAAAATCAAAAGTGTCTATAAACGAGCAGTAAAAAGCATAACATTCTACATTGTAGATTCTATCTTTATCAAAACGTTTATTAATGTTAGACTCGGTCGAAGAATTGAAATCACTTCCCGGATCATCAAAATCCCAACGGATGCTGTCGTATGTATTGTCTATGTACTCTGCAATGAATTTCACATCCTTATTGGTACAGCGATTTTTATTGTCTATAAATACCGTTTTCGAAAAATCTCCGGTTTCTCCACATCCTCCTCCGGTAGTATTGCTAATAAAGGTCGGAAACTCAAAAGCCCCATCCGTCAATGGTGGGAGAGTTGCAATATCTTCCACAGCTCGGGTTCCTCCACCTCCAAAGCCATTGGGGTTTCTAACTACGTGGATGCGTCGTGATGGAATGCCGTTTTCATGTACGTTTAAGTATAAATCACCGTCTATACCCAGTAGGATATCGTTAATGTTTTCTGAGGAATTAACCGCATTGGCTATGGAACCCCAGTTTTCAATGTCATATTGGAGTAGATTACTTTGTGCGTGACTCCATGCTACGTAAACAGACTTGTCGTCTGGGGCAAATGAAATGCCATGTGGTTTGTTGTTTTTATCCTCAGCTTTACGCAAAATTCTGGGATTAGAAATCGTGCCACACTTTTTGTCAAAATCATACATCTCTGCCCAGTCACCCAAATAACTAGACAAGGCGAGCAATGTACCATCGTGACTGGAAACAAAATCGCCAACATTCCCTCTATTACTTGGGACAATGGATACCACAGGTTCAGAAATTGAATTGGGTTTTACCAAAAACGAGTAAAATCTACTTGCATTGTCTGGGAATATCAACCAATATGCATCGCTGAAACAATGTTTTACGGCAGTCATATTTGATGCATGGCCGGTCTCGTTAAAACTACCCGGTCTCAAAACAGCCGTCTTGTTTTCGATATCTACATCTACAGTTCGCAAACCCACACCTATTTCTATTATAAAAAGATAGAATTGCGTTTCAGCTTCATTCTTGGGAATGATTAATGCGTCGTAATGTCCTATGGTGGGTGGTTTATCAAACAGTACCGAGATGAGTTCATTATTTTTTCCGTATACCGCATTACCATTAGTACTGAGAATCAAATCGCCATCCAAATTTGAATAGCATGCTGATCCGGTATAGGCATTCAATGGCCCAGATGAGACATTAGAGACGCCAGAATTATCAAAACTGAGAACCGCATTCTTCCCAAAAACCCAATGTTTTCGAGTATGATCTACTTGAGCCATAGACGAGACACTAAGAAACAGGAAGATTAAAGATACAATGGATAACCTCATTTCGTTTGGATTTTCAAAGTAACATACAAAAATGTGGGTATCACTGTTTCTATCTAGTAATGACGATAAAGGGACGATTGAATTTAGGTATTATGATTTACAAAAGTGTACTGGTCCACACTTTTCGTTATAATTTTTGCCTTTATTTGTAAGGGAAACTCGTACAATTTAGAGACCATTTTAAAACAGAATAGACTTATAGATACCTCTAAAATGAACTTAACAGAATATCGAAAAAGACTACAAAATTTTGAAGATGACAAACTTATTGACGTTGTTAAGAATTATCGTCAATACGGTTACAGTGATGAAATAAGAGGAGAAGCAATTGCCATCTTAGATGAAAGAGGGATATCACAAGAAAAACTCCAAATGAAAGGTGACTTTGAGAATAAGACCTATAACGAAGCTCAGGAGCTCTATGATTCCTTCGGTTCAAATTCGAAGATAGCGTTCATTCTTTACACACTACTATTACTTTCAATGTTTGTCGTCCCTTTTCTTGTTCCTAATTCTGAAACATTCAGTTTTGCAAATACAATAGTCAACGGGATTCTTGTTGTTTCTTATTCTATATTCTTAATTAGGTCTTTTCTGAATCAAAGCAAGTTTCATAAAACAATAAACCGTGGTAATCAGGCAGAAGATGCTATCTATGTCTATATGTTTTTAGGAATGTCTTTTTACATCTTTATGTATTTCTACTTCCGTAAACAAATGAATGAAAAAATGAAATACATCCAGTAAACAGGTTAGTAAATAGAATTAGATCCATGAAAAAGTTAAGTCACATCCTCTTCCTACTAATTGCCACACTAACCTTTGTCTTAGTATCAACTTCAGTCCTTGGACAGGATGTTATAAAAGGAAAGTATACAGGCGAATTTGGATTAATGGGAGCGGACCTCACTTTAAAAGAAGATGGAACTTATAAATATAAGTATGTAAATGGGGAAAGTGGAAGTGGAGCTGTTTACTACGGTAACTGGACTTTAGGTAATGATACCTTGACGCTGAATCACCATTACTTTCGGGAAACAAAAGGTATTGGACGATCTGGAATAAGAACGAAATGCAAAAAGCATAAAACTCAGAAATTTGAAAAATGGATATTTCAGGATGGTAGAATTTGCGTGAATAATACTAGCAATGAATACAACTGTTTAGAATTGAAGAAATGAAACTAAAAATGTGCATCCTAGCAATGGGATTTTGGACGTGTACAAACACCGTATTGGGACAAGAGAGAGAACGAATGCCCGTAGAGGAAGTTAGAGAAATTATACAATTAGCAATTGATTTACCTGAGCTACAAGAGTATTACCACATTAAAACAGACTCTTCAAGAATCCCATTGATTATTGCTGAATATGGGCTTATTAATTCTAAAAACATGAAAGGAATTAACAAGTTTGGAAATGAAATCATAATCCTAAATGAATCTGAAATAAGAGGAAAACATTTAAAAAACTACTTACAAATTGGTGATTGGACATATGTTGGAAATACATTAAGACTTCAGCTTTCATACACCGTTGAAGGAATTATAATCAACTATATGTTCGTCAGAAAAGATGAAAAATGGATAGTTGAAAATTCTTTGATCATGGAACGATGAAGATCGAATATGATTTAACATCTGAAGACAAACTTACCCAAGAGGTAAAGAGTCTTGGAATACACTCGTGGAATGAGCTTACTGAATTTATCAAGCGTTTGCCGTATGGAAGGAATAAGAACAGAACTGACGTAGGATTAGTTCTCTCTGAAAACAAAGGTTCTTGCAGCTCTAAACACGCTTTTCTAAAGCGAATTGCTGATTTAAATAACATTCCAAATGTAAAGCTAGTTCTAGGGCTTTATCGAATGAATAATACCAATACACCAGGAATAGGAGATACGTTGGAGAGAAACTCGCTTAACTATATCCCAGAAGCTCATTGTTATTTAATAGTTGAGGATAAACGAACCGACGTAACTACATCAGATTCTGAATTCGCTAGAATAGAGAAAGATATCATTCTGGAAAAGGAAATTGAACCTGAACAAGTGGATAGTTTCAAAGTAGAATATCATAAAACGTTTATGCGTACGTGGATAGAGCAACAAAAACTAGATTTTAGTTTTGATGAAATTTGGACCATTCGAGAACAATGCATTGAGAATTTGTCGGAGTAAGGTTAGCTTAAAAAGCACCAGTAGTTACATTTTTGCTAAATTTACGGAATCAATCATGGAGAGCATTGCGTCTATGGTTAAATAACAAGAATTAGATATGAAGTTATCCGTATTTGTAGAAATAGAAAAGCCTATTGAGGAGGTTTGGAATGCTATTATAGATTTCGAAAATTGTTCCAACTATATTGAAAGTATTATTAAGCTTGAAATTATTGATCAGCCAATCGACACATTACTTGGTTTTAAATGGAAAGAAACTAGGGTGATGTTTGGTAAGGAATCCTCTGAAACCATGTGGATTACAGACTATGTTGAAAATGAGTATTATCAAACTAGGGCTGAGAGTCATGGTTCGATATACATATCCAGATTATCTGTAGAAGGTGTAGGAGAAAATACAAAATTGACCATGTCTTTTACAACAGAAGCACAAACATTAATAGCCAAAATATTCTCGGTATGTTTGGGTTTTATGGTAAAAGGCTCGATGAGGAAAGCCGTATTCAAAGATTTAGTAGATATTAAAAATCATCTTGAATCACATTAAATAGAACAGTTAGAAAATAAGCATTGATAATGGATAAGAACTTAGTTGCTACACAGAGCATAGAAATAAACAGTACACCTAACGATGTTTGGAAGACATTAACTAATCCCGAAAAAATCAAGATTTATTTATTCGGTACGGAAACCATAACGGACTGGAAAATGGGTAGCCCAATACTATTCCAAGGTGAGTACAATGGGCATCCATACAAGGACAAAGGAAATGTGATCGAACATGTTGAAAATAGCATTCTGTCCTATAATTATTGGAGCGGTTTTTCTGGTCTTGAAGATAAGTCGGAGAACTACTCATTGGTTACCTATACCATAGAGAATATTTCTGCAAGCAAAGTCAAATTTACATGGACACAGAAAGGGTTTGCAAGTAAAGATGGTCAAGTGCATACAGAGCAAGGTTTGAAAACAATGCTTGAGCAAATAAAGAAATTGGCTGAAGAATAAAACTACGACAAACTCAACAGTCCTCCATAAATGAATGCTGCTCTAAGAAATACACTTAATGAGTTTGAGAAAATTCCAGATGATGATTGGGAGTTTTTTCAATCCATTTTAACCACATCAACGATTAAAAAAGGCGACTTTTTACTGAGAGAAGGACAAATTTGTAAAGGAGTCTATTTTGTAATTCTAGGGTCTGCTAGAGCATACCTATCTATAGATGGGAGGGAAGTAAATACCTCTTTTTACTTTGAAGAATCATTCATTAGTGACTTCGAAAGTTTAACAAATGATCTTCCATCCAAGAAGTCTATTCAAGTTATGGAAAACACCAATGTTATTTTCATACCAAAAATCAAACTACTTGCACTCTATGAAGAGTCTACTTCCTTCCAAACACTAGGTAGGAAAATTCTAGAACAGGTGGTTATTCTAGAACAACAATACTCATCTCTTTTCACGATATTTCTTCCTAAAGAACGCTATGAACATGTTCTAGAAAATCACCCCAACTTGATTCAACGAGTACCTCTACAGTTCTTGGCGTCCTACTTGGGAGTGGCAAGGGAAACGCTCAGCAGAATAAGGAAAAGAGTTACCTGAATCTCATTTTGTGACGATAGTCAATTTAAGTTTTCGGATTTAGTTACTTTTTTGTTGCGTCCAATAATCACTACCAACGTGTAGGATTATTGAACTAGACTAAATCTCAAAAAACACAAAAATGAAAGATATAAATCAACAAATCGAAAAGGTAGTCACTGACTTTAATAAGGCAACAGCCACTCAAGACATACAGGCATTAAGCAAACTTCTACATCGAGATTATCGAGTTAGTGCAAATAGATTCAAGGGATCGTTGGAAACCGTAATAATTTCAAGAGACGCCTATTTAGATATGATGGAAACATCTAAAATTGGTGGAACGGTTTATGAAATCAGTTTGCTACGGATAAACCAAACCAATCATACCGCATCAGTAGACCTTATGTTGACTTGTTCGGATGCGTCAGATATGCACAAATACTTGTTCTTAGTGCAAGGCGAGAACGATAATTGGCAAATAATTGGTGATTTACCATTGGTAATAGAGTAACCTTACAAAGGAGATTGAAATGCTTGATTACGAATTTTAAAGAAGTTGAGTACGAGCTTCAGTTGAAACAATCAAAAACATACCTGGAAGAGAAACAAAAGTCCATTGAAGAGATAAGTTATCTGTTGGGATTTTCAAAAAGCAGTGCATTTATCCGGTTCTTTAAGTCCTTAACTGACCTAACGCCAAGGGAGTATGCGGCATCCGTAAGGTGTTGATGATTAATTGCTTATAGATATAGGAATAGACATATCTGAGCAAAAAAACTATCCTCAAATGGGAGGGAGGCGATTGGAAAAATCTACACTCCAGAGCTGGTTAAACCTCAGGAAAAAGAAGCTCTTACTTACCGTATTTCTGATGTACTACATCTGTTTTTCCGTATTGGTCAACAGAAAAAGTATACATATTATCGTATTCTGTTTCAGGGATATCCGAATACACGGTCGAATCAAGTAAGATGTTCAGTATATCAGGAGTAGTACCAGAATGACCAACCACAAGTACAGTTTCACCTCTGTATATGGCCATTGTACTATCAACAAATGCTTCTAATTCAGTATGATCGTAGTTTTCAATTGTCAAAGAGCGATCTTTTGCAATCGGTGATGCCGTTTGATTAGTTCTCTTAAAAATAGTAGAGAAAACAACGTCTAGAGTGATGTTTTCTAACTCAGTCACCAATTCATTGGCTCTGGTTTCACCAGCGGTACTGAGATTTGGATTGCTAGCAGATCCAAAGGTTTCTGCGTGACGAATAAGAATAAGTGTAGTAATGGTATCGGGAATTACAATTGCAGGCGTCTCTATGGAAACAGATTCCTTTTGACAAGAGAACAGACCAACTAAAAGTACAGTACAGGTTAATACAAGTGCTGTAGTCTTTATTCTAAATTTCATACAAAGCTAATGGCCGCCAAACATAAGAATATTATATGGATGGTGAACTGTGGGGGTTGGGGGTTATAGGGTTATAGGGTTACGCTGTTTTCTGTAAGGGTTGAATATTGTGATAGAGAGTGGATATGCGTGTTTCCTTCTCTTCTAGTTAACATAATATAAATTATGGGCAGGCCATGTTGATAACTACTAGATGATAACATTATTATCGAAAATTGGACGGTCATTTTCACCATATTTTTTCCATTTTTTTATCTTCAATGATAATGTTATTATCTAATAATTGTAGTTTCTCACACAGACTCCTTAATTTCGCGGCTCAGAGGATATCATGTTTGATTGATTTTTGTAGGTTTTTTAAACAGAAGTTCTTCTTTAAAAAATTAGGCAGCTGACAGGCTGCCTTTTTTGATGCAATCTTCTTTGCATACTGGTTCTATCTGATTCATTAAAGAACCAAACACCTTAAAATTGAATTGGTCGATACGTGTACGAATTTTGTAACGTATCATTAAAGATTTGAAAAAGCGTTCTTCACGCTTGTTTAAGATTAATACCATAATTTACTAAATTGATTTTTGTAGACTTCAAATATATTGAACGATTATTCTATCATGTATATCATGTTGTCCACATGACTCCGATTTTTAAAGTGTTTTTTCATGATATGAAATGTGAAGACTGCTCTAATTATATCATGATACATCACTTTAGTCCGAAGGCTAAAAAAGCCTATAAAGACTATAAATATTTTAATGTTGATGTCAATCGTATGGACGTGCTGATTGAAAAGTTATTCATTGATTGGTATAAAGCTAGAGAAAATCATATTCAAGTTTTTAGAGACTATCAAAACGAGCAGGACAAAGTCCGTAAGCTCGAATCTGAAATTACTCGCTCCTTTAAACTCGTTGAAGATATTAAAGAATTAGTCTTTGAAAATGGTAAGAAAGTCAAGAAAATCTACCCTCATTAAATTCTTAAATTACAAAAAGTAGTGGAAATACTATCGTGGGGTTGCTAGGGCTTGCTTCGCAGCCTATCCGCTATTATTTCCCTTTCCGTATTTTAAGAATTACTTGACAGAACTTAAAAGAGCCGCTATACATGGTATAACGGCTCTTATTGTATTTCTTTAGGATTTTCTACAATTCATTAGTATTAACTCTGATACTGTACTGAAACCAACCGCTACCTCTAACATTCTTGGACCCCGTGGACTCCATTGATCTATCGGTATAGAACTTATAAACTCACTTGGAATTGTATGCACTAAATAATGTTGCGTATTACCATGTCCACAACGTTGTGCGGCTATCAACCTTTCTACATTCGTCAATCCATAATCCACATTAGGTTTTCCAGTTTCATCTATCCCACCGTACCAGTTAAAAGGTAAGTAAGTACCTGCATCAGTTATACATCCAATAATTAGATGCTTTTCGTCTACAAAGAATTCCTCACCGGCTTTATACTTAACAAAACTGTACTCTAAATTTGTACTACTATTACACATTACAGTTTCTTACTCCTTAAGATTTTGATTGTCGCTAGTAAGCTGATTACTCCAATCACTAACGTAACAATATTTGCTATTTGAAATTTATTCATTTTGTCTTTTCCTTAAAAATTTAACTTGACTATAAATCGTTAGTCCCGCTATTATCCATTTTACAACAGTCATAAGCAAACCTTCAATTTCTTGAATATCCGAACTTGTTAACTCAGCTAAGAACATACCTATAAAAGAGAATATCCCTACAAACATTGGCTTAAAATTAATTAGACCGTTTTCCATATCTTATAATAAAATAAAGCTGACTGAGCTACGAATAAGATGTAAACTCCTAAAATTAACGGTAAGAATGGTATCATTTTAAACTTCCAAGTTGTTATGAATGCAATTAAGCCTAAAACGATGCTCAGAATAAATCCTAGCCGCATTCTAACACCTAATTTTTCGTCATTCACCCCTATTTCAGGAGCTGGATACACTTTGTAGATAATCCCATTTATCACCTGTCTAACAGCATAGAAACTCACTTTTCTTAAAGCAGGCCTGACATACTTATTAAACAGATATATTGGATTCAATTGTTTCATGAAATCCAATTTACTACCTTCTACTACTTCGATGTCATCCCCTAAATCGGGAGTATCACCTTCCACTATATTCTCCATTACACGTACTTCATTAATTTGCTATAAACTTCATCATTTCGGTTGTTCCAACCGTTAAAAAATCTCATTTGACTTGAATTTGCGTTGACTATATCTTGATAGTGTTGTTTCCGTACTGCATGAATTAAGCCCAATAAAACGTCTGGTTTTAGGTTGTTAATTGCCCTGAGCGTCTTTGCTCCCATTATCCCATCAGCTGCTAAATATTCCTGACTATAACCTTGATTTAAGCCCCTTTGCAGTCGTTTGATTGCATAGAAACCCGAACCCCAATAATAATCTGTTATCGCAACAGAGACAGCTCCATTTTTCATCCTTGAGCCCTCTACCCTATCAAAATAGTATTTGATAATCCTTATCACATCTGCATCTGTTAAACTCTCAAAGTGTGCTTTAGTTGGCTTTGTACCCAAGACCTTGTTAGCAAGATTCTTGTACGTTTCCCAAGTAACACCTTTGTTGGTTGCTCCTCCACGGTCCACAGGGTCATTTACATACCCTCCTTCCCATTTAAGAATAAGTTTTGCAGCTACTTCTAGCCTATCAAATTCGCTATTGTCTAGCCTTTTTTTTTCTTCTTTTTGTAGATAATAAACGCTACCACAGCCACTACAAGTGAAACTACAGAGATTAAGATAATCTTTGCCTTTTTGGACATTTTCTTTTTCTTGGATACCATTGTTCATTAATCATCTTTATTAGATTCAACTCCCTTTTCAATCTCACCTTCAAAAGTTTCTCCGTATGACTTTTCAGCAAACGCAAGAACATCTCCTAACCAAAATATTATTTTGGCTGAGCCTTTTACTTTTGAATAGAATTGGTTGGCTGTCTTAAGCCAACCGAATCCCGTTTTTAACCATTTTACCACGCTTTACCTGTTTTTCTGCCTTTGGCTTTCTTATCAGATTTCCAACGTTTCGCATTAACTACAAAGCGTTCCTCACCACTTTTATCTTCATAAGGAGCTTGGTCTACATAAAATGATAACGTTATCATTTTACCTCCGCCTATGTCAAAGCTGCCTTCATACATCTCATAATCCTCACCTTTTTTATCTCCTTTAAAGACCTGCTTTGTCTTTCTTTTTAAGTGTACTGCTTCGAAATTATCGCCCTCAGCAAATTTTGGATACTTGTTTCCCATTATCTTCTTTTTCTATTTTTACTTGAATTTTTGATTAATACTATTGGAAGAACTATCAACAACAAGACACCTGCGATGCCCATTGCTACATAACCACCAATCTTCTTTAGACGTGCCATTTTTGCAACTTTGCCTGCATCGTCCGAGAACACGTTTTTTCTGTTGTCTCGCTCAATCCTATTGGTTGCTGTATCTACAGCTTCAGCTACGTGACCCACATACTGTACTCCCATATCCTTCATGGCTGCACGGTTGCCTAATCTCTCTTTTAAAAGACCTGCTCCCTTGGAAATAATACCACCTACTCCGGGTATCATGCTTCCAAATCTTTCCAGACCTCCTAAAATTTTCTTAGCTCCCTTTTCTCTAAACCATTTCTTGAATCTTCCTCTTCTTCTTCTACCCATTTTTCAAACTCTTTGATAAATTAATGTTCTTTAAAATTACTCTGCTCTGTGCCTTGGTTTTATGGATTATTTTCAATCCTTTCAATAACACACGCTTCATTATTTGTCCAACAAGATGTTGAAATCTCCTGCACCATCTTTCGGCTGTACTTTCATCCGAATAGCACTATTACATTTGATAATCCAGTTGTTTTCAAATAGATACCTTGGTATTGCTGTTTTACCTTTCAGGTAGACAATTCCATCCAACTCCAATTGAATCAACTCCAATTCTTCTTCGCCGTAGGTTATACTCTTTGCTTTTAAAGACTCAAACTCTGGATACTCAATCGTAATACTATCTATCTTACCTACTGGTATGATTGCTCTACTGGCACCTAAAAGATTCACGTCAGATACAGCCGAACCGATGATACTCTTTAACTCTAATTTTCTTAAAGCTCCATCATTACCCCATCCGTCAATCGCATAAAGTCTTACATTCATGGCAACATTTACACCAGCCAATTCAACTTGTAGGAAATTGGTATCCATAGCGTTGTATGGCATTTCATCTACTGTTAAGTCAATCGTTCCTTTGAGTACTGTAGGCTCTAACATGAATGTTCCGCCTCGTTCTGCACTTTCTTCTAAACATGTCCATAAAGACACACTATGAATTGCTACCTCACTACCATTTCCTGCTTCAACGAGTTTAAATTTAATCGCTTCAATGTCCGCTTTAGCTAACAGTGGCTGGTCGATAATGATACCTAATTTTAGTATCGATGTAGCAACCTTGGCTCTAACTGTCGATACTCCATTTACATTTACTAATTCCATTTTTCTTGGTATTTCTTATTTTTCTATACCTCGAATATGATACCCTAGAGTATGCTTAAAGCGTTTTAGCTCCTGAAGGTGTACGTTTCTCTATTAATACGCTTTGTAACAGCATGTTACGCTGTAGTTATATAGTTTTTTATTGTTTTCCCAGAGCCTACTAACCTAATACTACGTATCGCGGTGTAGTGCGACTCTGGGGCATTATCATATAATGCCCCAAAACCCATTTTTCACTTCGGTACTACCCATATGTTAATTCTGTTATATCTGTACACTAATTCAAGAGGAGCATCGTACCATAAATCTAATACCAACGACATGAAATCAGATTCTCCGATGTCATGGAGAACCTTCTCGGACGTAACTCGTTCTTCATCATAATGAAGTTCAAATCTTTTGTTTAATTCTCTTACAGCGTATTGTGTTGATTCTTTCATAATTTATTCCCTCGTTATTAATCCATAGATTAAAGCTATCAAAAAGAACCCAGTAAAAGCGATTATTAACGCTAGTAAAGCATCCTTTAATAGTTGCTTAAACTCCTTCATTGTTATACACTTTTGTTAGTTCAAAATCCCTAGAATGTCTATAGACATTGATACACTTCTTATAGTGTACAATCTCAATATCCTGCTGTCTTGCTAAAGCAGCTCCAACCTGATACGCTATTTTAATTACTCGTATATACTTTCTCATAATACTTGTACTGATTCTCTATAGATTAATTGTTGTAACTGAAATACAGTCATTTGTGTGAGTGCCTTAGTCCCTTCATGGATAGCTTCCACCCAATTATCCTTTTTGTGTAGGAAGGTTACTCTTAGTGATTGGCCAGTACTGAAATACTGAAATCTCATACCCTTGTAAATTGTTAATTTGCTTTTTTTCATATGGTTATTGTGTTATAAAATATTAGTGATTGTCTTAGGTTGTTTATTTGCGTGTAGTCATCCTTTTCATCGTAGGCTAACCACTTGTATAGCTCGTAAGCTGCTTTGTTCTTATTCAGCTTGTTTTGAGTGCCTTTGCTACTATAAACTAGCTCTCTTATTATCCCCCGAATCCTTAATCGTTGTTGATGTTTCCTATCCTTACCATCCATTTTATGGATACATATTTCGATGATATGCTGCTCTGAGAATTTAGAAGTAATTGCTACTTCAATTAGATTAGCTATGATTTGGTCGGCAGGATTCTTAAATATCTTTTCACTCGGCAGGAAGTCCCTTGCAGGAATGTATAAATGAGCTGCTAGGCAATCACTAAGTGCTTTAAATAGCTTTGATTGCTCAATACTTACCAAATATCTTAAATCACTCTGAGGGCTTCCAAATAGGCTTTTAAGATGTTCACGGTCTTTGATGGTAAACTCGGTTCTACACCGTTTGTCATACACCTGATTATCCAAATACTTATCTGCGAAAAGCCATGAACGTTCCTTTAGTTCCAGTCCTTTGTGATAGTGCTTGAAAAAAGGATTTGTTTTTGGTGTCTGAGTTTTTCGAGTACCAAAGGAGATTCCTTTGTTTCCTTTACCCATGAAAATTTGATAACCTGCTTTTAATTGTGCCTTTGGAATGGCTAGATATTTGGATAACTCGATTAGTCCCTCGAATTCGTGCATCTCCATTATGTGGTCTATCTTAAAGTCGATGTCCACACATTCAGCAGTCAATAGTTGGTAGAGCTCTAGCTCTACTATTAGCTGAGCATTGATACCTTCCAGTAAATACTGTATAGTGTTATAAGTGATACCATAGAAGTAAAGTTCCTTTAGCATCTTGGAGGATATTAGTACTACCAGATACTTCTTTTGAAGGCCCCCTTCTATTGTTTGATGTTCTACTGCATATTTGGTGCTAATACCATCTACGTTGTACCAGTAAGCTCTATTCTTAAATTCTGATTCGTCTATCTCCCCAGATTCGGAAGACATATAATACCACTTATCATCTAGGTCTGTCTTGATTAGTTTAACCTCCTCAAAGGGGATTCTAATCTTACAGCTATCAATTGTGATTTTGCGAAGTGTGTATTTCTCTAAATATTCTTGTGTAAGTAATTGTTCTTTTGTCAAGTTTGATTAGTGTTAAAAACACTAATCCTCTGAGCATACATGTACTACGTGAAATAGGTACATATTATAAATTATGGGCCGAGTGGTGTTGATAACCTCATGAAGTCAATTCAAATTGTTCCTCCCTATAGACTCATTAGTATGTTTGTGCCACCAATTTCCACAAGATACATGAAAGACTCCCTACAAGAAATAACTAAAATTTTAGATACCAATTCTCTTGACGCCACAAAGTTCATTAATCAAATGGCCAAGATTTATATACACTATTGGTATTGTGACTGCAGTAGTTGTGTTTGTAGGTCCGATTATATTGGAATGGTCTAAATCTAAGTCAAAATAAGAAACTTATGAAGGATACACTTGTCAATCTAAATAAGCAGTTTGCAAATAATATTGAAAATAAGGTAAATGAAATGGTGGATGCCAAATTAGAAGGAATCAATACCGTAGTGAAAATGCTTATAAATAAAGTGGATGCTCAATATCATAAACTCATGGCAAACATTTATGAACACGAATTTGATTCAGCAAATACTATAAATAGACTAGGACACCGGATTACGGCAGCTAATAAGAATATGGACTCACTTGATCATGCATCCGTTCTAGATAATTTAAAGAATATTGAGACTCTGATAAATTTACTAGATTTGGGAGACTTTAAGCATCTATCTAAACAACTCATAAAATAATGGAGAAGGTTTCTTTCTACAATCAAATTTCGATAAATCTAAAAGCAGCAATAAACATTAATGTTTAAGGTGAAAAAAGTCAAGACCCATATAGTTTAAACTCCTAAAATATTGAAGCTCCTCTCTCCTATTATTTTAACCGAAATCCCACTTTTATCCTTTAGGGGGAAAAGGATCCTTTCCATAGGTATTTCTCTCTCTTATTTGCCCATTTCTACCGTGAATTAGCATTTCTGAACCTTGATTCTTTGCGATTTCGCGTGCTATTGTCGCAGCTTCTTTTTGTGTTTGTACAATTTTTGTTGCTTTTGAATTCCCTGCTCCTTTTACAGCCCAATTCTTTCCTGATGGAACTACGTGTTGATTCTTCTTTGACATAATTTAATTTTTAAGTTGAATATCTGTTTTGATTTTTATATTGTTTTGAATAAAATTATTAGCTTGAAGTTCTGCTGAAATATTGTCATAGACTTTTGTGTTATTTTTATTATCCCTAATGGTAATTATTAAACAAAAATCTGTGCTTAAATTCTCTTGTACTTTTTCCAAATGATCTCTATAAAGGCCTTCAATTTTCAAAAACCACCTTTTAGGGTATTCTGTGTACCTCAATTTATTAGTTTCTGATAAATCATCAAGATTTATTGCCCATTTTTTAACAGGTTGAAATTTTTGGTGGAAATTTTTTAAAATTCGTTCTCCACTAAACCCACTGTTCTTTTTTATTTCTGTTTTACTATATACGCTTGGGTTTAAAAGATTTTTTGCCCCCGAATCTTTACCAATTGGGTTTCTAATTGTTCTTCCTTCTCTATCAATTTTTTCATTATATGTCCCAAAAAACAAATCTATATTTGATTGGCAGTATTCTTCTCCTTGTGTCGCTGCTAGATCTGGTGAACTAATTAGAGTAGCTGTAACTTCACCATAATAAAAGTTTTCTTCTACCATATCATCTGGAAATGGAAAATCTAAAATCTCAATAAAATTACCTTTCTCTAAAGTGTCTCTTATTACTAGTGTTATTTCGTTTTCTGAATTATATAAAATTTCATTAATACCTGTTGGAACTCCAAATCCCATTTGCTTAAGTCTTTCTTCATTATTAAGTGCAACATTTGGATATTTAGCAGAATGAATTATTAAAGCCTTTAATAATAAGGGATCAAATTCTTCTGCTAATTCATTTTCCAAACCTGCTAGGATAGATGTTATTCTAGGTGTGGAAAAACTAGTTCCTGATTTTGCACTTATCTTATTGTCTTTATTTAGTGTATTTACCCCCGAATATGTAACCGTTCCATATTTATCTACTCCTGCATTTCCTCCATAATGAGTTAGTTCAGGTTTAACTAAATTGAATGGTCCAGAACCAGTTCTACTAAAAGGGGAAGGTTCATTTTCTTCAACTATATCATTAATATTTTTAATGTGTGCAATAGAACCAACGGCTAATGATCTAACAGAATCTGCTGACTTTTGAATCTTTCCTTTAGGCTTATTAATTTTGAAATTTCCACAGTTTCCAACAGATGTACATATTACAATATTAAGTTCATCTTGTAAATAATCTAATGCAACTCCAAAATCTGAAATGCTGTGGGAATTAGCTTCAGCACTCCAACCAACACATAAATTCCAAATTTTTATTTCTGGATTATTACTAATAGCATCTTTAATATTTTCAATTAAATCATATTCTGTTACTCTACTTAAAATGCCTCTTTTTGGTACTATAGTAGCATCAAATAAATAACATCCACCTGAATCAGTATGTTTTTTACCTTCCATTGTGTCACCATATAAAATTACACTTGCTACAGCAGTTCCGTGTGCTGTATCAATATCTTCATCTATATAGTTGGTATGCTTATCAGTCAATACCCAAGGTGCTAGACTTTTATTTGCTGTAATTCCAGAGTCAAGTACACCAACAGTCGGATAAATTTTATCTTTCTCAGGTGATTTTAGTTCTGTAAATTCGGTTCCTACTTCTACTTCGGAATCTAAAGAAACACTGTAAGTTGGCATATCAACTATAGAACTTAAGCCTTCAAAACTTTGCAGAACAGGCATAGATTCTTCAGAATATGAAATTTTATACACTATAACATCAGAAGAATAATATGTACTTTCAATTTCTAAATTTAATTCTTCACACTTTCTTTGAAAAGCTCTATGGACTGTTTTATTTAATTCATACTCTTGGAAATCAATTAATTTCACTTTTAGAAAATCATTATTTTCAACATTTATATTTGGGTGAAAAAGGTTAGTCTCAACTATTGAAGATAAGCCTCGTATATTCTTTTTATAGTCTTCAATGTTTTTTTTTATCCTTTTTAAATCATCAGTATTTTCTATTTTAACAAGTAATGAAGAAGAATTGAAATACCCTATAAGGTTATTCTTATTATTGACATCAAACATTTTTCTGATAACAGAACGATGAGTTTTTGATAAGGTTCGGGAGTCTAATTTAAGTTCAATAGCAGCTGGAATGTAATTGTCCTTTTTTATTCTTCTTTCAAGCTCTTCATCAACCTTATCAAAAGTTGCTGTTAACATTTCAACTCTTTCTTCCAATGGGACATTAAGCATCCAAGCTGGAATGTCACCTCCTCCACCAGCCTCAGTTAAAGAGTCATCAGTTCCTTTTCTTTTTTCTACTATTTTTATTGGTAAATATTTTTTCTGTGCCATTATTCTAAATCTTTAAATTTTGATATACTATCTTTTACTTTACGCAAAGACAATCCTGTGTATTCTACAATTTCATTTTGGGTAATTAGGTTTTCATTTAGGAATGATATCATTTTTTCAATTAATATTTTTCCATGATTTTTGTGTTTAAAAGCTTCTTTTAAAAACTCTATATAGCTTATTGAAGGTTCTTTATTGATAATAGAGTTAGTAATAGCATTGTTACAAATTGTCTTAATTTCAGAAGGAGAATTATTACCCAATAGATATATTAACCTACCTCTCTTCTTTTTGTCATTTTTGAAATCTAAATCAAAATTTAGAGTAAATGAATCAATAAGTTTTTCTGTAAAATCAGGGGATGTAGGCTTTTTGACTTCAATTACCGTATCAAATCTTCTCCAGACTGCACTATCCAATATCTCACTGTGATTGGTTGCCGTAATTAATACGTTATCAAACTGATCAATACTTTGTAGTAAGCTATTAATAACTCTCTTTAATTCACCGTGTTCGTGTTCATCATCCCTAGCTTTTGCAATAGCATCAAATTCATCAATGAATAGAATACAAGGTTTGTTGTTAGCAAAATCAAAAACTTTTCTAATGTTTTTGGAAGTGCTTCCTAATAATGAAGAAACTAAAGTATCTAAACGAGCAGTCACTAAAGGAAGACCTGATTCTTCCGCAATGTAATTAGCCAAAGTAGTTTTACCACATCCTGGAGGTCCATAGAGCATTAATGAAAGGTTTGCAGTTATTCCAGCATTAATAAGCTTCTCTTTATTTTTAATCTTTTTTATAAATGTATTTAATGCCTCATCTATTGATTCATCTATAATTGTCGTAGAGGCAATTTTTGGAGCCTTTACCTCTACCATACTCATTCTTGATTCAGTATCAATTGGAGCTTGATTAGTAATCTCATCAAGCGTTACCATACCTTCATATTCTAAAGGATTTAGAGAAAGTGTTCTTTTTAATCTGTCCGCAAAACGAGTTTCTCCATCTTTAGTTAATTTTTTAATTAACAATTCAGCATATTGAGCTACTTTCTTTGGGTCATTTTTAAGTCCAGACTCTATAATTCTAATTATTTCTGTGTACATTAATAGTTTTTGATTATGTGCAAATATATTGTATTCCGTTCCGTAAATACTAGTTTATGTATTATTTGTTTCGTTTCACGTTCTATATGTTACGGTATTTGCTCTTTAAGTATACAGCACACCCTATTTGTATGTTAATGCTTAGGTGCTCGCAATAGAAACTCTTATATTGTGGATAGGCAGGAAAATAAATCATACCTAAAGGATGTTTTCGTTTGATTTTTTTCTAACCAACTAATTAGTAAGAAACACTGCTTTTCCGAAGCACTGTAACATAATACAGTACATTATGGGCCGAAAATATAAAAATCAACTATTTGATAATCGACCCATTGTAAGAATATCAATTAAAAATTATAACGCTTATCTTAATCAGAAAAATATTATAGAAAACCGATTCAGACACCACACTATTCCAAAGAAAATAGTAAATCTCATCGCCACCAAATCACCCCTAGAACTTTCTTACATTCGTACTTATGATGCTTGTGAAATTAACAATAAGAAATAGTACTGATACAGAAAACATCTATATAAGTCCAACTGAAATATATCTAGTCAAAAAATCTACAATAAAAGACTCAGATGAAACTACCGTATACTTAAAGTCAGGAAAGTATCCATTTATTACGGCAATTGAGCCTTTGGCTGATGTGGTTGCTTTGATTAACGCTGCATACTACTAATCTCGTTGCTTAGTATCGTTTCCAGGATAGGATCCACTAATAGTAGCAACAATTGTATTGCATTTTAGGAGTTCTCATAAAAGTTATAATTCCAATGAGTAACTATACTATGTACCGCCATGCCTAAGGCCGTATACAATTAGCTTTACTAGGGACATAAATGCATAGGAGATTGTTAATGTAACCTTTTAGGGATTGTGAATGTATCCTTTTGGGTATTGTATTTAGCTTGTCTCTATCAATAGATTGCGATAGCATGGGGTTTTTTTCTTGTTTCACTAAATTTTTCTCGATTATCTCAGAATTTATCTCAGAATTTGGACAGGAGATTTTGGTTGCAATTATAATCTTTGGGATAAGTGCTACTGTTAAAATATTAGCAATTTCTTTTCCAAGAAACCCAGAGTCATTCTTATTTAAAAAAGTCAAACCATTTATTTCTTTGATTTTTGATCTTTCCTATCCCGTTGCTCTAATTGCGGTGTTTATGTTGCCAAAATATGATTACTTAATTAAATCAGACGGACATAGGTATAGGAATACTATTTCAAAAAAATATATTGAGGATATTAATAGTGATAGTATTAGTGAGTTTATCGAATTCAGACTTAAACAAGATAATCCAGAGGAAGAAAATATCTTTAGTTTATATGAATTTAAAGATAGTGCAATTAGTTTAAGCCATTCTTTATCGAATAAATTCCGTAGCTACCACAGTAAAACCGACATTAAAGTATACTACCCTTCTAAAAACGGAGTGTATTTTAAGGATATAGATAATAACTCCTTTATTGATTTATTCTTTACAGCAGTTCTCACAAAGGGAAATGTTAGAGAATTCATAATAATATGTAAGAAGTTAACACTGCACAAAATTTCAATGTGGAATTATATTGTTATTGCAACTTCTAATCTGACAGCTGCTTCAAATGAAGAAGTTTTTGGGACAAAAATTTCAGGAATTTCATACTTTGACTTTGATGACAATGATATTCTTGAAGTGGTAATAACACTATCAGGGGGCTACAGTAAATCCCCAAGAGAAATAATAATTTTCAATGTCGTAAAAAATTCTTTTATAAGTACAAATACAGGTTCAATTATCTTTGCTGGAGACCCGATAATATTTAAAAATTCTAAAAATCAAGTGCGTATTACTGCCAGCTCCTCAACGCCTGGAAATGATACAATAGATTCCAGAGGATATTATATTCTTTTTGACAGCACTTTGAATGCAATAGATACGTTGGCCATTGCAAATAGGTCAATTCAGGTCATGAAATGGAATGAATACCTGTATAGTGCTGGCGAAAGTGATTCAATGGTTATTTGCAGAAACTTTGATGGTAACATTATAGATACATTGAAATTTTCAGCTGATTCAAATTGTACTATTCTTGGAATATTAAATAACCGAATTCTGATTAAATCAAGCAATAAGAACATTACAATGCTTTTTAATTCAGAGCATAAATTGGTGATGACAAAACCGCTACAAAGCGATCCATCAAAGTTCTATATTTTAGATGTTAACAATGATAAAGTTGATGAATTAATACAATTAGAGTCCGGCTCAAATAAACTAATAATATACAATCAAGACATGGATATTATGGCCAGTGAAACTTTGGACGGAGTAATTCCATATAATCAAGTTTATATAAGACAAAATGGTGATGGAAAAGCAAATCAAATAGTGCTGTTTTCACCGAATGACACCCACATGCTTAGTATTCACCCGACTCATATAACACTCAAATTTTGGAGTATAATTTTATTTCTTGTTATAGTTCTCATTCTCAAACTTGCGGTAGAAACTTCATTCACTAAAATATTGTTAAGAGAACCCGTTATTTTAGAGCGAAAGGATATCACATAATATTTAAGATGTATTTGTCGACTATATATAAAATGGGACAAGAATTGAAAGTCCTTCAGTTAGTTACAGAGACTAGTTTCATACTATAAATTATGGGCTGAAAGGATTGCAAGCCACCGAGAACCTACCATTCACTAATATTGTTATAAACCAGCCATTCAGACTCTCTTAAGAATTTAAAAACTAAACAATCTAATCCTTAAACTTAATTGCATCTCCATAACTTACAGAACCACTTGAACCCATTCGCAATATTATACCATCTGCGTGCGGATACATTTTTTTGGCCTTAATGAGTAATTTGTCTCTTAAATCCTTATAACTTACACCCGTAATACCTACACGAGCTTTCACTACACCTACAATATCATAATCATCAATTGGCTTAGAATCCACATATATGTACATAGAACTGTATTGATTCACTTTAGCCAAACCTTTATCTTGTTCCACTGTTGAAAAAGACAACAGCACCACTAAAGCAACGAAGGGTAAAAAATATTTCATAGGAACAAATATACTAATCCTCTGATTCTCCAATTAACTGATTGTCCTGTCCCTCGAGTAATCACATTTTCGTGCGATTCCTTTCCTCCTTTGGGTTGTTCTGGTTAGTCGATAAGAAAAAGGCTTTGTACCGCCTTGAAATACAAAAAGAGTTCTGGAAATAGGCTTAAATATCAAACTAGAACACCGTACAAGTCCAACGGGCATGTATAATATAATCAAAACCCTTACCTCCTATTACAATCGAAAAACCAACGTCACAAGTTGTTCCTGAACGAATGTATTTACGATAGAATTAGTTTTAAGTACTATTGTGTCTACAAACATTTAAAAACAATTTAATATGATATTATTTAAAAACGCACAGGAGTTCTTTCACAACTGCGAATCGCTTGGAGGATGGGAAAAATGCAAAAATTTGGTAGCTGAAAACGCAACATTTACAGGACAATGTGAACCACTGGCAGAACTAAAGACAGTGGAAGATTATGTAGGTTGGATGGTTGGTTTTGGAACAATAGCACCTGGATGTAGTTATAAATTACATGCATCAAGTTTTGATCCAGAAACTAGTACAGCTCTCTTTTTTGCAACATTCACAGCAACGCATACTGGAGAAGGTGGCCCCGTTCCCCCAACTAATAAAACCACTAATGCGGAGTATGTTTATGCTCTTAAAATGAATGAAGATGGTAAAGTAATTAGCATGACAAAAATTTGGAATGCTTCATGGACTTTACGTGAATTAGGTTGGATGGAGTAAAGAAGACACAACTAAGATAAAAAAAAGCAAGCGATGTTTATCACTTGCTTTTTTAATACTGTACTAATTCAACTTATTAAGAATTTAGGTTTTTCCTTTATTACTCAATCAGTGCAAAACATGAATCGATATAGACGATAAGTTCTTTACTAGGTTTGTAATGAAGAAGTAAGTTTAGTCCAAACATTAAACCGACTAACATTTCTACATATTCAGGTATTTTTCTTACGTCTTTGATACCTCCTGCTTTGTGGGTGCAGTGTAGTGCAGCAGTATACGACCTTCTCATGTTTTTGAGAAATTGGTCATATACAGGACGTAAGCTATCCATTTCATTCCTGAGTTCCAAGGCAACATTCATAAGCATACATGTACATGGATCCTCATTATAATTTGAATTTGCTACCTCATGATAAACCTCTCTTATTGCTTCAACTCCTCTTTTATCATTTTCTATAAAGGAAAATACAGGATCTATGTTATTAGATAAATAACTATCAATGCTATCCAATAGAAGTTGTTCTTTTCCCCATTGATTATACAGAAAAGATTTGCTAATGCCCATTCCTTCTGCTAAATCTTGATAGGAAACAGCTCTGTAACCATTTTCCCAGAAAATAGAGACCGCTTTTTTAATTACTTGAGTTTGATCTATTCTTTTAGACATTTGGTTATTAGTTTTATGTTATCTTGAAGGTATTTTTCTGTTTCCTTTATTGGGAAAATAATGTACATACCCATACTTGTACAGTAATACATGATTAATTGCTTCAATATGGTAACTAAATCACCCGTACTTAGATTTGAATTTTCTTCTAGTAACTGAGAAAATTTTTGTTCTAAGAAGACTAAGTATGTATTGAAGAATAATTGAATTTCAGTGGTTTCTCTTAGCTCCATTGCCATAGTGGAAATGTAACATCCCAATGGGTGACCGTTAAGTTTGGAGGGATAAAAAAAACTGGAATAAAATTGATAAAATGCTTCTTGTATTGTTGAAGATTTTGTCAATTTTATTAAAGGGACGTATCTCTCTTTATAAAGCTCCAGTGAAGCAAGTAAAATACCTTCTTTATTTCCAAATTCTTCATAGAGCGAATATCTGTTTACACCAGTTGTGGTAACCACTTTTTGGATGCCTGTCCCATTATACCCTTCTTCCCAAAAGAGAGTGATACACTTTTCCAAAACACTATTTCTATTGAATTCTTTAGGTCTCATATTAATGTTTTATAAAAGTTCTTATTGCTATTATGTTTTCTGAAAAAAGCTTCGTAAAGTAATTCTGTACAACTATTAGATATATGGAATTCCCCTGTTTACCTAATCGCAGATATCAAAAATAAGCATAATTGGATTGGACCAAGATATTAGGAATTTGATACGAGTGAAATAGGTATATCTCTTAATGTATACGAAGATGGAACTAGACTATATATCATGATTTGAGATATAATTAAATGACGTGGTATTGCTCTGAAATACAGAAAAGAGTTCTTAAAATATGCTTAAAAATCAAACTAGAACACCGTATTAGTCCAACGGGAATGTACAATATTGTCAAAGCTCTTACCTCCCATCACAATCAAACGTTTATCGAAACATAATGCTAAAAAATAATCAAGCAACCAATCAGTTCTCACAACTTAGCGACAAAGTATTTAAACCTATGTTGTTAATACTATCAATGACTATTATGTGTCTATTACAGAATATTAGTTCTGATATTTCCAAGAATACAACTAAACTAAACGCTCTATCCAATAAAATGGAATACTCCAGAGGTTGGGACGAAAATGCCGAGAAACGGCTTGTACGATTAGAGAACAATGTTAAAGAACTTCAAAAAGGAGCTTATAAGGGAAGACAATAAATCTTGCCTTAAGAACTTACCTTCGTTTTTTTCATAAAATACCCTTTTGGGGATTGTTTGGTTAAGTATAATTGGCTTTACTTGTAGCGAAATGAAGATTGATGACTGATACACCAAAAAGCTCTAAACCTATAAACTAGGAATAATATAACATGTATAAATCACTAAAAGTAATAAAGCAAGAACTCGACAATATTTTAGATAATTTGAGTTGGGATACAAATCCCATTGACGAAAAAAGACAGCTATTCGAAATAAATAACCTTAAATCCATCCGAACTGCTATAAATAATTTAATATCCTTGAATTTGTTTGAAGAATTAGCTTCTAAGGTAAAAAAATCGGCAATTTTCACGACAGCAGATGATTCTATAATAATTCAAAGAAAAGAATCCATTGAAATCGATGAGGACCTTGATAGTATCGAAACTTTATGCGAAAATTTTACTATAGTTTTGGCTTCAAATATCCCAGAAGAAAATATAAACTCAATTAACATAAAACTCCCAGAGGTAAATGATTTTGATGAACTAGCCAAAGTTTCAAGAGAAATTCATCTTGCGCTTACTCAAGTAATAGTAAATGACGAAATCAATGGACAAACAAAAATCGAAAGCGTTGAGAATGGCTCTATATGGTTAAATGTCTTAGTTGGCACCTCAACAGCTGTTACAGCTATATCTAGTTTAGCATGGTCTGCGGCAGTGATAAATAAGAAAAGACAAGAAGGAAAATTACTTGAACAACAGGTGCGAAGTCTAAACGTTAAGAATGATAGTCTTCAGGATATTCTAAAAGCACAGAAAGAAGAAACAAAACTCATGATTTCTGCCGAAGCAGAGTATATAGATTCGGAGCACTTTAAAGAAAAAAGTCCTGAAAATATTGAGCGAATTAAGAGTTCAATTAAGACTTTTGCAGATTTAATAAATCAAGGTGCTGAAATTCACCCCGCTCTTATTGCTCCCGAAAACGTTTCAAATCTATTTCCAGACCCTACTAAATGGATTAGTTTAGAATCGAAAATCAAAAAGCTTCCTAGTCCAGACATTAATTGACCGTACTTTTGGTAAATAAGACAATTCTCAAATATAAAACGACGTTAAAGAATTGTAAAAGGACCTTATAAATGTAGAATAATGGTGCTAAATCTTGAGGTTAATATATTTGTACTTTCCTCTTGTGAAATAGAAAAAGGCTTAATTTCAGATGTTTAACTTTGGCCGTAATTCAGAAAAAATATTGAAAAACTTTTTTACAGAAGGGAATACAACTTCGGTTTTAGAACAAAACAAAATAAACGGAAAAAGTGCAGAAAGATTTTTTGCTGCTACTCTAACAGTGTCTTTAGAAGCGAGAATATTCTGGGCTTCAAGAACTGAAGATGATTCAAAAGTTGATTTAGTTTCAATTCTTACTCATCCATGGATCAATAATACTGTTCAAGTAATTTTTACGCAGATTAAATCAGGAAATTCATATTGTGAAATTGTAAATGAAACTTTAAAAGTTAAGAAATTAAAATTTAGAGATTTCATAAACAGAAATCATCATACACTAATCTGTTGGACAAGCGACGATGATATTCCTTATTGGTTTATAATAAAAGCTAATTCTCGATACTTTAAGACGGAGTATCCCAAACATCACAGAATTTCACCAGCAATGAGATTTGATATCACAAGAATTCTAGCATCTTCGACTCTGAAAAATGGAGGTAAGGGACTAGCTTTTTCTTGCCGTAGTTCAGCTTATGACAAAGATTCTTTCAAGCAATTGAGAAAAACCGCAAAGGTTATATACAAAAAACTTAAGTTAGAAAGGATTGATAACCCTCTTTTGGGAGAAATTAAATTTACTCGACTAGCTTGGAGACATATTACTAGAGAATCTCGCCTAAATGAATACAAAGTTGCATCCTTTGAAATATTTAAGATATTGGGTCTGATAATTTCAGAAACACCAACTAATCATTATATTCTTAAGTCATGCCAAAAGGAAAACGGAGATTTCAATTATAGAGAAAATGAGTATTTGCTAGTATATGATAATGTGAGGTGTTATGATAAAACAAATAAAGAATACTTTGGAACAAGAATTTACATGAAACTTCTAGAATTTATCGAATATCAAAACGACTGGATGAACAAAGTGAATGCTTCAGCAAAAGTTAAACGAAAAGTTATTTTTAAGAGTATATACTACAAAAACACTTAAAAAGCAGTCAGTATATGGACATTTAATCTGCCTACTTGAACTGAACCAAAAGGCAACGTGTGAAACGCTTATATTATCAAACTAACTGCTATTCTACAAAGATAGGATAAAACTGCCGTCCAAATTAATATTGGTTCTTGAATTCTTAATATCGCAACATAAAGGGGTTAAAAACGTCATACGGTCAGTACAAAGGAGCAGTTATAAATATCTGTTAATAACGGGTCCTTTGTTTTATGAGATGCTCCAGATTAATATTTTGTGCTAACCAACGAGGTAAATGTCTGCAAAGATTTGCCTCAATCTAAATCATTGGTTATCATACTGGTGCATCACTCCTACCCCTTTTAAGAAGGATTTGAATTATATAGTATGTAACTTGTAAAATAATACTAATTTAGGATACCATAACGTTGTTATGCTATACCTCCAATAGTACTTACAAACTGATACATGATACAGACATTTAAGACAGTTTTATGGGTTACTTTTTCAATTTTAATTGGAAATGAAGCTTTTGGCCAAACGGTGAACTCGGAGGACTACGTATTGGAACTTAAAAAGGTCCAAATAGAAATACGAAATGAAAATACTTTTTGGATTGTTCCTGTAGTTTTGACTAACAATTCTAAAGACACTCTGAAGTATTACAGTATGTCTTGTTCGTGGCAAGAGTTTTATTCTGTAAGCTCAGAAAAACTTATAATTCAACTATCAGAGTGCGGGAAAAATGCCCCTATAATTGTTGAGATACCACCAAAAGAAAGCAAAACAATCCAACTGGACTTGTTGTTACTCAGTCCAACTATAGATACATCTGAGATCAAATTTAAAATCGGCTTGAACTTGATGAAAGTATCGGAATCTCAGAATAGATTTGACTATGACCATGAAGAACAAAACCTTAGAAAGAACATTATTTGGTCGAATTATATAATTATGAAAACCGAAAACCCGGACCTAAAATGAAAATGATTCTACAACTATTGATTCTCCCTTTGCTGATGTTTGGCTCTAGCTGCGTACCAAAAAATGACCATACTACAGAACAAACCCTGACAAGAATATCCGTTGATTCCATTGTAGTTAATAAAGAAATTGAACCTCGAATAATGTACGTGATTTACGGATATTACTGTGGCGAATGTGACAATGAGTGTACCAAGCTATACAAACATTATTTAACGGGGAATTCCACGACATTTTGGACTGACAAATCTGATTCTTATTTCTCTGATAAGGGACTGAGGTTTGAAACCAAAATGAACCGAGAATCAGAAAAAATAGGCTTTGATGTTGTAAGCAATATCCCAAAATCAATGCTAAAAACGGATAGTACAAACAATGTATATGGTTGTCCTGACTGTGCCGATGGCTGTGGATTATATTTCGAGTTTAAATTGGAGGAGCTCAATTCACAACCGATTGTTTACCGAATGGAATATGACTTAATTAATAGCCCAAGCGATGTGAAGGAATTTGGTGAACTAATAAAAAGTACTGTTGAAAAGCTAGAAAAACACCGGTGACACCACTGTGATTTACAAGGAATAAAGCCTTTTTAACTTTTGAAAAACACATTTAAAAATATGAAAAACCCCTTAATCCTAATCCTCGTTTTATTTCTGTGCATCACTACTTCTTGTTCTGATGACGATACATCACTCCCAACAATTATCATTCCCCCAAGCTTCATGGATATAGCTCTGGGTAGTTATGAAGGTGAATGGATTTACTTCGATCTGGATTCTATAGAAAATGAAGAGAGAGATTCTATAACATTTGAAGTATCTAGAGACTATGACAGTTCAGTGAATGATATTTTGGTAGTAAATCTAGCTAAAAGTACAATTAAGACTGCTAATCTTTCGAGTTTCTTTAGTGACGTCACTTTCGACATCGTTGACTTTACCGACAGAACAAACCCAGATAGTGTTTTAGTTATCAAAGGACACCAAATTTCTTCGACCTCTCCAGATAAACAGCACGGCACCTACATAAATGACCAATTGGGTTTTAGCTTCCATGGAAAAGTATTTTATAACGGAATACTTGTTGGGTACAGAAAACTGGAAGGTACTAAACTTTAAACAAGTCTTCTATCCGAAAAATAGCCTATCCTGGTTCTCACCTGAAAAAAAAGGCAAAAGAAAAGGGAGCTCTTTGAGGACTCCCGATTCCGATGTTATGGTTAATAACAGTCTTTAATGTTTTAATGGTGCGAAAATATACTATTCCTTATTACTTTCAATAAATGATTTCATTTCGTTGTACTTATCCATTTTCTCTAGCCTAGCGTACATTTTCTTCATTGTACCTGCAAGTTCCACTTTATCTTCCATTGCAATGTCTGCATTATTTTCAAATACATTTTCAAATTGAACAATCGCTAGTTTATATAATTCGTGTATTTCTGCTTCCTTCTTTTCGATGATGCTTGGCTTGTACTCTCCATTTAGAGCATCCACGATGTCAGATATTTCGTTGAGGTACATTACCCCTTTATTGTAAGCTGCATCATAGTACTCTGGATCTATTTCCAAAATCTTATCATAGTCTGCTGCCGCCTTATCATTTTCCTTCATACCCTCATAACTAATAGCTCTTGCAAAATAATAGATTGTATTTCCTGGATCTTCTTCTATAGCTGCATCTAGTTTGGCAATAAGCTCCTTGCTCCTACCTTGTTTTAGATAAATATCCAATTCCATATTGATCAAGCCCTTATCGGTCTCATTCACTTCCTTGCCTGCGGTAATAACTTCCAAAGCCTTGGTAGTGTCTTCACCCTTCAAATGAAGTTTGGCAAGATTGGTATATATAGTCGCTTCCAACGTTTTCTTGGCAACCAAACCCTCTAAAGCACTAATTGCTTTCTTATCCTCGCCATTGTTCATTGCTGAGAATGCCATCATTTGCTCCAATACCTCAGCTGTCAGGTTATTTTGTCTCAACAGGTCATCTACATCATACTCCATTAACGGAAGTGCCGATTCAAAATCAGTATAAGCCGTACCAAAATCTTCTGCTTGATATGCAGTGTATCCTGTATTGTATAGCCCAATTGCGACATTTAGAAGATTCGTTTTGGATTCTTCAGTCACCCTATTCTTTGCATCGGTTTCTATAGCCTTATTAAAAGCTACCAAAGAGATTCTGATTGCATCTGGATTTTCTTCACTAAACTTATTGTTTAGTCCAGCTACTTTCAAGAACAATAAGCCTCTGTAGTACCACATTTTAGGATCATTGCTTGTTTTCGGGTGTACTTTTACTTCACTGGCCCATTTTAGCAAATCCTCGTAGTTTCTATCGGCATCGCCTATAGTTCCATCTTCAAGTTCCATTTTCATGGACTCCAAAGTGAATTTTTGAGCATTTGCACTAAAGCCCATTAATAGGACTAAAATTAGTGCAAAATGGCTAATCTTCATTTTCTTCATTATTTGTTTCATTCGATTCATTGTTTGTACTTGTATCGGTTTCATCTGTTGTATCCGTAGTTTCGGTGTTTTCTCCTTCACCTTCACCGTCTACATTTTCCGAATTTTCATCTTCCTCTTCTTCGTCTACCTTAGGTACTTTGGCTACAGAGGCAATATCATCTTTGTCTCTTACTTTTATCAGCCTTACTCCTTGGGTAGCTCTTCCCATCACCCGCACATCTTCCATCTTCATCCGAATGGTAATTCCCATCTTGGTTATAATCATCAGGTCATTTTCGTCGGTAACATCTTTAATGGAAATCAATGTTCCTGTTTTATCTGTTACACTCAAGGTTTTTACTCCTTTTCCTCCCCTACCTGTTATTCTATAATCCTCGATGTTGGTTCGTTTACCGTATCCTTTTTCAGAAACCACCATAATAGTAGCATCTTCCATATCAGAGTTTACACAAACCATTCCAATTACCTCATCCTTATCATTTTCAAGCCTTACGCCTCTTACTCCAGATGCAGTTCTACCCATCTGACGTACAGCAGATTCATTGAACCTAATCGCTTTACCACTCTTCTTAGCCAGTAGTATCTCTGCGGTTCCGTCGGTTAGTTTAGCTTCTAGCAACTGATCTCCCTCTCGAACTGTAATGGCGTTTATACCATTGGTTCTAGGTCTGGAGTACTGTTCCAATGAAGTTTTCTTAATTGTACCATTTTTAGTACACATTACGATATAATTACTGTTCACATAATCAGCATCCTTCAGGTTACCAGTTGCAACAAAGGCTCTAACTATATCATCCGCAGGAATATTAATCAGATTCTGAATTGCTCTACCTTGAGACACTTTTCCACCTTCAGGGATTTCGTAAACCTTCATCCAGAAACATCTTCCTTGATCCGTAAATAACAGGATATAGTTGTGTGTCATGGTTACAAATAGATGCTCCACATAGTCTTTATCTCTGTGTTTCACACCTTTATTACCTACTCCTCCTCTACTTTGAGACTTGTATTCTTTCAGCGGTGTACGCTTGATATATCCCATACTAGAAATGGTTACTACCATTTCTTCGTTTGCAATAAGGTCTTCTATGTTTATTTCTCCAGCATCAAACTCAATAGCTGTTCTTCTCTCATCTCCGTACTTATCTTTTACTTCCGTAAGTTCATCTTTAATGATTCGCATTCTACGAGCTTCATCCCCTAGAATATCCTTCAAATCTGAGATAGTCGCCATTAACTCTGCATACTCAGCTCTTACCTTCTCCATTTCTAGACCAGTAAGCTTCTGAAGTCGCATATCCAAGATTGCTTTCGCTTGAATCTCAGACAACTTGAACTCCTTTATTAAGCCCTTGCGAGCTTCTTCACCATTCTTGGAAGCACGAATAAGTTTAATTATTGCATCCAGGTTATCCAAGGCTATGATTAAACCTTCTAAGATATGAGCACGTTTCTGAGCTTCTTTAAGCAAAAATTCTGTTCTTCGAATAACTACCTCATGACGGTGATCTACATAGTGAACAATCATATCCTTTAGAGTTAACATCTCAGGACGACCTTTTACCAAGGCAATATTGTTTACACTAAAACTAGTTTGTAGCGGAGTGTATTTGTATAATTTATTTAATACAATATTAGGAATAGCATCTCGCTTCAAATCAAAGACAATTCTTAGTCCTTGTCGTCCACTTTCATCACGCATTTCACTAATACCATCAATCACCTTATCATTGACTAAATCAACGGCTTTAATAATGATTTGAGAAGGACTTACTTGGTAAGGAACTTCTGTAATAATGATTTGCTCTCTCCCTGTTTTGGTAACATCAAACTCAGCCTTTCCACGCATAACAATACGTCCACGACCTGTTTCGAAAGCATTTTTTATACCCTCGGTACCATATATAATACCACCAGTTGGGAAATCAGGAGCTTTAATGTGCTCCATAAGTCCATCAATATCAATATCACTGTTGTCAATGTATGCCATGATTCCATTGATAACCTCAGTAAGATTGTGAGGAGCCATATTAGTAGCCATTCCAACAGCTATACCCGATGCACCATTTACCAATAAACAAGGTATCCGAGCAGGAAGTACTGTAGGCTCAGATAAACTATCGTCAAAGTTGGGTCTGAAATCAACTGTATCCTTCTCGATATCAGAAAGCATTTCTTCAGCAACTTTTCTCATTCTTGCCTCCGTATATCTCATTGCAGCAGGAGGATCACCATCAATAGACCCGAAGTTTCCTTGTCCATCTACCATAGGGTATCGCAAACTCCAACTTTGAGCCATACGTACCATGGCATCGTATACAGAAGTATCACCATGTGGATGATACTTACCCAGTACCTCTCCTACTATTCTTGCAGATTTTTTATACGATCTATTGCTAGCAAGACCAAGCTCGGTCATCCCATATAGAACCCTTCTATGCACTGGCTTTAAACCATCTCTTACATCAGGTAAAGCACGAGAAACAATAACAGACATCGAATAATCGATGTAAGCTGTTTTCATTTCTTCTTCAATGTTTATTAGAATAATTTTCTCGTTTTCCGAATTCATCTATTTCAACGTTAGTTAAGGCGTGCAATTTATTAGGAATCACCCAATGCATTGGACATTGTAACGCTAAAATACCCACATTTAACCGACTTAATTGGGGATAAATTGAGCAGTGTTCATTTTCGGTTTACCAAGCAACTTTCAAAATCCTATCCTTACCTTGAAAATCCAGTTTCCATTCGAAGGATAAGTCCTGCTCTTGTAGCCAAGAATCTAACACATTTCTGTAGTATTCACTCGTTTCAAAATAGCAGGTAGCTTTCTGTTTACTAGCTAGTTGTATTATTTTTTTGTAGAAAATTAGAGGATCAGAATCTTCCACAAAAAGTGCGAGATGAGGTTCATTATTTACCACATTTTTGTGCATCTCTTCTTTTTCCGATATTGCTATGTACGGAGGGTTAGAAATGATAATGTCAAAATCCTCTATTTCGTCATTCAAAATATTACACTTAAAAAAGTCCACATCCAGACTTAGCGTCTCTTTATTCTTGTTAGCAACAGCCAAAGCTTCTTCGCTTACATCACATCCACTTACCTGTGCTTCTGGCCATGCATTTTTTAGAGCCAAGGCAATACATCCACTCCCTGTCCCTATATCCAATACTTTTTTAGTTGTCCCTTTGTTCTCTTCCAAAACCAAGTGAACCAATTGCTCTGTTTCTGGTCTTGGAATCAAAACTCGTTCATCTACGAACAAGTCCAAGTTATAAAAGGGTGCTTCTTGAGTAAGGTACTGTACAGGCACTCCTTTTTTTAATTCTACTAAAATATCTCGATAGGTTTCTGAGATTAGGGTCTCCGCTCCCACTATTACATCGGTCTTCGACTTTTTCTCTAGATTTTGCAGGACAATATAAAAGATATTCTCCGCTTCCGATCTTGAATACAGTGGGATTAATACATCTGTATAAAGTGCTTTTAAAACGCTCAGTTTCATTGATTACTTATTATTTGGTGATTATGTTTGATAGAGAAGTTTTGATGTCGTCAAGAATCATTTCCTCTAATCTATCTGAAATTTTGTTTAACTCATCTTCATTTGGCATAAGGTGATATAAATTCTCGTATATGACATCCCCGTTTGAATGCTTTACCGTGTATTTATATTGGTCTAAAATTAAATTCAGACTCATATACACTCCAAATGAATTTAACCCTGCCTCTAAAAATCCAGACGCCCTTACTATCAAACCATATCGATTTTGATTGGGATATTCTTTAAGTTCGGTTATAGCGTCCTGTTCATTGTTATATTGCTTATTACTAATACCTGTATAGAGCTTAAACTCTTTAAACATTGCCGAAATATACTTGGTATTGCCTTCAATTTTATGTCTTAAAGGTCTTAGTATCTCATCAAATACTCTATGCGATACTTTAGTTGAAAATTCCTCTTTTATTTTAGGCTCTTTAATCTGAACCAGCATCTCTCTTATTGTATCAATCTTTTTCTCTTTTGAGCTTTTAAGTTCCGCATACTCTTTTTCTATTTCTTTCTCAAACTCCTCAACCGTTGGAATTTCTGCTTTTAATTTATCCGGCAATGCACTTGCTAGCTCATAGTCTGCTACTCCAATGGGAGAATCGATACCTTGTAAAGAATATTTAACAACTGTTTCATTCGGAGTTCTACAGAGCAAAACTCCAATGGTTGGTTTATCCAGCGGGGTTTTCAATTGCTCATTGACTGTATTTACATAGAAATTTAGTTTCCCTGCATATTCTGCTTTAAAATCTCCGATTTTCAACTCTACCACTACAAAACAATGAAGCTGATAATTGTAAAAGAGTAAGTCCAAAAAAAAGTCATCTCCTTCTACCAGTAGATTTTTTTGATTTCCCACATACGAAAAACCCTTGCCCAATTCAAGCATAAAACTCTTCAAATGCTGTATTAGTCCATTCTCCAAATCCCTTTCTTTTATAGCCTGACCATAACTTAAAAAATCAAATACATAGGGATTTTTCAAGGTTTCTTGTGCTAAGTCAGATTGCATACTAGGAAGTGTCTCTTTAAAATTGGTGATTGCTTTCCCTTGACGAAGATATAGTTGACTTACTATTTGTTCTTTTAATATATTTCTACTCCATCCATTTTCGACGCATCTCTCTATGTAAAACAGTCTTTCTTTCGACGTCTTTACTTTGTCCATTATTACCTGATGGTGTCCCCATGGAATTTGTGCAGCAAGTTGCTGCACAAATGTAAAACTCTGATTACTAGGTATTTTAAAAAGTGCAGCACCCTGTTGCACTTTTGAAAATTCAGGGTAAGACTTTGCAAAAGACCTCATGTATTTCAGATTTCGAACAGACAAGCCCTTAAAGTCAGGGAACTCCGTTCTCAAATCCGATGACAGACTCTCAATCACTTTTGCCCCCCAACCACTTAAATTTTGTTCTTCCAATATGGTTTTACCAATTTCCCAATAAAGTCGCAACAACTCTGCATTTACAGCAAAACCCACTTTAAGTCTAGATTCACTTATCTTATTCTTAAGTTCTTTTAATGTATCAATGTAATTGCTTGGAATCATTTACTAAATTCTATTTAGAGTTTCATACTTCTTTTACAACATCAAATATATCCTCAATTCAAATACTTATAGGTTCTAAATTCGACAAATGAAACTAAGTTCGCACTCTTGCAAGACCGAGACTACATAAAGCGTTGTTTAGAACTAGCTAAACTAGGCGAGTTCTCTACAGCACCCAATCCAATGGTAGGTTGTGCTATTGTCTACAATGGGACAATTGTTGCGGAAGGATATCACCAAGAATATGGAGGACCGCATGCAGAGGTTAACGCCTTTTCCAACTTACCTACAACCATCGACCCTACCAAGTGTGAGGTATATGTAAACTTGGAACCCTGTTCACACTTTGGCAAAACACCACCATGTGCAGACTTGATAGTAGCTAAAAAACCTAAACGTGTGGTTATTGGGATGCTTGACCCACATGAGAAAGTAGCGGGAAAAGGCGTTAAAAAGCTTCTGGAATCCAGTATAGATGTTAAAGTTGGTGTTTTAGAAGAAGAATGCAGTGAGCTCAACAAGAAGTTCATAAAAGCACACACCCAAAACAAACCTTATGTAACTCTTAAATGGGCTGAGACTGAGAATTCAATTATGGCCAGAGGTTTGAATGATAGTCAATCGGCTAAAATTAGCGATTCTAGAAACAATGCGTTTGTACACCAGTTAAGAGCCAATCACCAAGCTATTTTGGTAGGTGCAGGTACTGCAAACAGGGACAACCCAACGCTAGATGTGCGGGAATGGTCGGGTAATAATCCTATAAAAGTCATACTGTCACCCAACCTATCATTGGATATGGATAGCAAACTACTGTTAACGGGTAAAACCCTAATTTACAATACATTAAAGAATGAAAATACGGATAACTATGAGTTGGTTCAGCTATCCAAGTTTACAATGGATACTGTACTACATGACTTATATAAACGTAACATACACAGCGTACTGGTTGAAGGAGGACCTACAGTATTACAGTTGTTTATAGATGAAGCCAATTGGGATGAAGCCATCATCTTGAAATCCAAGACAACTTGGAGCGATGGAGTAAAAGCTCCTTGGCTTGGCATTCCAAGCTACAAGGACCAGAATAGTTTCAATGACACCATTAAATATTTCAAACCAGCTTAAATGGCCATAACATATCTCGTTTTAAGTATTGTATTCAGCACCTTTATCAATCTGATTTTCAGATGGTTTAAAGACTACAATGTAAACAAGTTTCAAGCTATCGTTGTAAATTACTTGGTATGTTTCATTGTTGGCTTTTCTTTCTCGAATAACCATGCCATTTTACAACACATCACAACTGATTGGTTTCCTTACTGCATAGCTTTAGGCTTCTTCTTTGTTGCTATTTTCTTTTCTATGGCTCTGACCACTGAAAAAATGGGAATTAGTGTAACCGCGGTAAGCGGGAAAATGTCAGTGGTAATCCCCATTCTATTTGCCTATTTTTATGCAAATGAGGAGTTAAGCTCTCTTTTTATAATTGGTCTGGTGCTCTCTTTATGTAGTATTTACTTCATAAGCATCAAACAGGGACTACAGCTTGATAAGAAACACCTCTTACTTCCCATTATCGTTTTTATGGGTGGCGGCATTATAGATACATCTCTGAAAGTACTGGAAAGCACCTACGGAACTGATGTTGGAATGGATACCATCTCTTATTCCATCTTCTTAGGTGCATTCATTGCTGGCATCCTGTTGTTTACTATTCGCAACAAGCGTAACTTCAAGGTGTTAGAGAAAAAGAGCATAGTAGCTGGAGTTGTTCTTGGAGTACCCAATTACTTCTCCATTTTCTTTTTATTAAGTGCTATTGCAGGGTTTAGTAAGCAAAGTGCCTTGGTTTTCGGAATTAACAATATTGGGATAGTACTTGTAAGCACTATCCTTTCTGTACTCATTTTCAAAGAAAAACTGAGCAAGGCCAACAAACTTGGCCTTGGATTGGCTTTAGTATCAATTGGGATAATAGCTTATGCAAGTTGATACATATTTAGGCATTACACAGACGTATACCAGCGAGTATAGGGCTAGTGGCAGTAAGTTTTATGGATTTGTATTTCCAGTTGATAGTGCCGAAGATTATGAACGAAAAATAAAAGCGTATAAGACTGAATATAGTGATGCTACTCACGTCTGCTCTGCGTGTGTCATTGGTTTAGACAGAGAATATCAGCGATTTAGTGATGATGGCGAACCTAGTAATAGCTCAGGTAGACCAATGCTATATGCACTACTTTCAAAAGAAATTTCATTTGTGGGATGTGCAGTAGTCCGGTACTATGGTGGCAAAAAATTAGGAATCCCTGGGCTAATTGAAGCCTACGGAGGAGCCGCCGAATTATGTATTGAAGATGCTGCTTTCATTGAGCTTACCTTAATGGAAACAACTGTATGCACTATAGATGCCGCTATTTCCTATGAACTATATAACTATTTGGCCCGAAGAAAAGACGTTGCCCAAGCAGTGGATACCAATGGTAAATTTATTCTAAGGTGTGCAAAAAGTTTGACCCCAAGATTACGGGAAGAATTAAAAAAAATAAGAACTTTGGTAATTGAAAATGAACAATAGCAAACAGATTTTAGTCGCAATACTACTGGTATTCACTGTTGTTAGCTCCTATGCACTTCCTCACAACTCTGTGAAACCGAGTGAAATAAGCATAATAACACATGATTTAGCAGTGCCAGAGTATATCGAGCTTCGCAAGAGTTATGAGATAGAAAGTCCGTTTGGTATGCACATCACCTACAAGCAATTCATACATAATAAAGAAGTGCTTTTTGCTGGTGTTCGAATTCATTGGAAAAAAAATGGCACTTACTCCATTCAAGACTTCCTTATTCGAGAAAACATAGAAAATGTAAGTGATGAGTCTACTATGCTACTGTCTACAGAATCTGGGCTAAGAGAAGTTAGAATGGCTAACAATCCTGACTTGGTTTATCCTACAACTCAGTTCATTGATTTAGACGGCACTATGCTACTTGAGATTGATGACTACAAGCATGCTAAAAAAGACACGACCCTTCATTCTCAAGTCTTTTGGTTAAATCCCATAAATACTGCAAATACTTCTTATGGCGGCAACTATACTGATAATTTGGATCAAACCAATCCGTCATTGGACTCACAACTTCGCTGGGTATCCAACACGGTACAGTTTGAAAATGACACGTTTTTCTTTGAGTCTGAATTTTTGTCTTTCACAGACATTAGTGCTCCTGTTGATGGACACTTTTTCTCCATCAATGATAGTGTACAAGCCAATAGGGATAACGATTGGTTTGAATATCTGAATGTATACTACCATATCAATGTTATGGGACAATATGCAAATGATTTGGGCTACGACGCCTTAACGCAGCATCTGGAAGTGGATGTACACGCTTTTGGTACTGCTGATAATAGTGCGTACTCTCCTGATGATCATACGCTTCAATTTGGAATTGGCGGCGTGGATGATGGAGAAGATGGAGAAGTAGTTATCCATGAGTTCACTCACTCATTGAGCGAAGTCGCCTCACCGGACAACACAGTGGGTAACGAACGAGCAGCTATGGAAGAAGGCAGTTGTGACTATTTTGCGAAGGCATATAGTCGTAGTTTAAATGATAATACACCCAACAAAATTTTCAGTTGGGATGGTCATAATCAGTTTTGGGATGGTTTTGTTATAAATCAAAAAAGAGACTACCCTATCGATTTGAAAGGAAGTAAAGACGGAGACAGAGATATGTGGGCTACAGCTTTAATGTGTGCTCATGACTTTATTGGTCGTAATGCCATGGATAGTATACTTCTTGAGCATTTCTACTACCAGAAGGCTAATTCCACAATGGCAGAAATGGCTCAGATTATATTGACCATTGATTCTGGCGATTTTGGAAATAGATACCATTCTCAATTAAAACAATGTTTTGTAGATGCTGGCTTTATCGCTCGTGGTGCAAGTGTTTCTAACCCCATTCAGAAGGGATTCAAAGTACTAAATCAAAATGGATTTATAGTAGGAGACGGAAACCTTACCATTGAAATCAATACTCCTGCGAGTTATAAAATCTACAATACAGCTGGTCAACTCATTCAGTCAGGTAATCCAACATCTAAATTGACTCTGTCACCATCTGATTTTTCCAAAGGCCTGTACGTTGTTTACTTCACCATTAATGGAAAGTCCGTCAGTCAAAAGATTCTAAGATAATAGCTTGAAAAGAAAAAGACTGTAAACTTGTAGCAGTATTAGATCGAGTTGTTGTCCATTCCAATTAAAATATACTGCCCATCACCTACTGAAAGACATCGTTACATCTTTGATTTAATTTTCAATCAATTACTTGGGTCTACGTATTTGTATACTGATGACCTCACTACTTGTGACCTTAACTATTCCGTAGATTCAGGGAATGGGTTACAAATTATTCCGCACGTCCTACTTGGCCAAGATGATATAAATAAAGATGTAACTGTTGTATTTGAACAAGATGAATATCAATGGTTTACATTCAGAACTTCCAATACCTTAAACTGTCCATTTGATATTTTTGCCAGTGCGTTTTATTTAGTTTCTAGATACGAAGAATACCTTCCCTTTGACGCTGATGATCATAGTCGTTTTCCTGCTCATTTTTCTTGCTTGGCATCTAAAAATTTGTTTGAAGAACCATTGGTTAACCAATGGGCACTGTACATCCGAGACAAACTGCTCCATAACAATCCTAGCTTAGCATTCATTCCTCGCTCGTTTGAATTCCAATCTACAATCGATATTGACCAAGCTTGGAAATTTAAGAACAAAGGTTTGTTTAGAAGCTTGAGTGGCACAGTTCGTGATCTAGTAAAAGGTAAATGGGAGAATCTTTTAGCACGTTGGCCAATACTTTTGGGGCTCAAGCCAGATCCCTTTTATAATTTTGATTGGCAACAAGAAGTCCATTCTAAGCTTAACATCAAGGTTCAGTACTTTATTCTATTGGGAAATTATGGGCCTTTGGATAAGAATACCTCCCATACCAACAAGTATTTCCAGAAACTCATAAAACAACTTTCAAAACTGAAGGATACTAATGTTGGAATACATCCCTCTTACCAAAGCAATACTGAAACTCATGTCCTAGAGGAAGAAATTGATAGGCTAGCTATCATTCTTAAAACTAAAGTAACTGCAAGTAGGCAACATTTCCTAATGCATAAAATGCCTCAAACATATTCCAAACTAGCAGCTAGAGGAATCAAAGAAGAACATACAATGGGCTATAGTACTCACCTTGGATTTAGAGCAGGTATTGCAGCACCCTTTTACTGGTTTGACCTACAGGCCAATAAAGCGACAGATATGGAACTAGTGCCTTTCTGTGCAATGGATATAACACCTTTACACTATAGAAACGAAAGCCCAGATGAAGCAATGCAGTCATTGGAAAGTCTAATGCAAAAGGTAAAAGATGTTGGAGGCTTATTTGTAAGCCTATGGCACAATGAGAGTTTTAGCGAAACTGAACGTTGGAAGGGATGGCAGAAAGTATACTCCCACCTCCTAAACCTCGCCAAAAGGTAGAAACGGTTTTATTGTTTTTGAATAACCTTAGAGTAATTTGATATGCCTTCGGTTCTTAAAATGTAAACACCTTTAGTCAATTTACTTAAGTCTAGCTTATCTCCAGAATTGATGTTTTTACTTATTTGAATATTCCCAAGAATGTCATACACTTTTATCACTTGACTCTTACCATTTATAAAATCAACCGTAATAATGTCCTTGGCAGGATTTGGGTACGTTTTAAATGTCCTGGCATTAGCAAAATCTACTGAGCTTAATGTTGCTATCTCCAAGGTAGCACTGTCCTTTATTCCACCATCTTTAACAGACCTTACAGCCACTGTAACTTGACCATATCCGGCTCTTTCAAAAATGGAAAAACCAATCTTAAAGATCTCATTTTCACCATTTCTAAGATGAAAACCATAGTCATTACCTACGCCAGGATCTGCTATACACTCGTCACCACTACAAACAGTCAACTCCCAAGAAGAGGTTTTATCCAATGACGTCACTGTCCATACAAAAACAGAATCAGACTTATCTGTACTATTATTTGCTAGGTTTACAGTCCAATTGTAGTCAAATTCAGAAGAATCTACACTATTATTAACTTGTGATGTATAATCAAAAGAAATTTGAGCTTTTGACGTATGCATACAAAATGCAATTAAAACTAAGAGAGTAAATTTAAGTTTCATATAGGAATTCTTTTACAATACAAACATACACTATAAAAAACACATAATACAGTGTGGTATGTTAGGGATAATTATTATCCATTAAGGCAAACAAAAGAATCCCAAGCCTATAAGGCTGTACGTTCTTCATGAAGGTAAAACCCCCAAGTAGTTTGAAATTGATACCTAGAATTTTATATGAGTTTGTAATTTTTGTACTCCCCGATTCTCCATCCAGTCAACTTCTCCACTAGATATAAGAATCTAAGCTTTGGGCCAAATGACTTAACACTTGGATCTTTATCAAAACTCCAGTTTATTTCAGAAATACGTGAATGCATTACTTTGGGATGAGTACCCTCAAATGGTCTAATTGAGTCTATTTCTGAATAGTCAAAGTCTTCTTCACTATTAAATTTCTTTGCAATATAATCGTCGTCATGCCACAGTTTATTTGCCTCAACAAGCTTTGCCATTTGGTACTTTGGATGACGAACCCAGCCATAGTGATACATCTCCGCACCAGTTGCTTTAACGTTTAATTTGCGGTTATTCTTTCTAAATCCCTGAGCATCCCTGTAGCTCCTTATCTCCTTATCATTCTTAATAACTCTAATTTCCTTTCGGTACCAAGTCCTAGAATCACCCAAATAATCATAGCTACCATAGAAATGAGAATAGTTAAATAGAAGACCATCTACTCTGTCGTCATTTGCATACTTATCCATGGCTGCTAAAATCTCGCCATGGTGTTTCTCATGAATGCATTCGTCACCTTGAATATACACGCACCAATCGGCATCTTTATCAACTGCGTCAAAAGCTTTATTGGTTTCACTTGCAAGAACCTTCCCTCCTTCTCTAAGGCTATCATCCCACACCGTATCAATAATTCTAATTTTAGGCCCCAGTGAGAGAATAAGATCCCTTGTCGTATCTTCACTTAATCCTACTGCCACTACCATTTCATCCACCAAAGGAAGAACTGAAAGAATAGCCTCTTTGACGGGGTAATCGAGCTTTACAGCGTTACGTATGAAGGTAAATCCACTTACAAACACAAGCTACTTACTTAAACTTAATCACATCTGCATAATTCTGACTTCCAGTCGTGCTTAATCTCAAAATAACAGCATCTGCATAAGGGTAGTTTTTCTTAGCTCTATCTAAGAGTTTTTCGCGTAAGTCAACATAACCCAGACCTGTAATTCCTACCAACGCCTTAACTGTTCCTAGATTGGTGTATTCAGCCACTGGTTTACTATCTACAAACACATACAAACCATTTTTCTGGTTTACTTTAGCGAGGTTTTTCTCTTCTGTACTAGTGAATGCTAGTACGGATATTAGTCCTACGATTAAAAGTACATTTTTCATAATGTTTACTCGTTTTATTAATGCTCCAATTTTAATCAAAAATTAGAACTAAAATAGGCAATGCTTAGCATAATTTTTACCATAATTTCGCAGTCATGATTAAAACGTTCAGAATAGTAAGTTACCTAGAGGGTATATCCTATCTATTGCTTCTTGGTGTTGGTGTTCCTCTAAAATATATTGCAGGGAATGACGCACTAGTGAAAGCAGTTGGAATGCCGCACGGTATGCTATTTTTAGTATATATAATACTAGCTGTTGTTGTAAGACAAATGAAACATTGGGATTTTAAAACATTCTTCATTGTGCTAATAGCTTCTGTCATTCCTTTTGGAACTTTCTATATTGACAAAAAGTATTTGTAAAAAAATCTGTCAATTTAAAATTTAGAGTAAATTATACTCTGAATAATAGATAAAATTTTAATCAATATGAACACACAAGAAATTGCAAACAAACTTGTTTTTTATTGCCGTCAAGGTGATTTCAGTAGCTGCTATGCTGAGCTATACAGTCCAGATTGCGTAAGTCAGGAACCTAAAGGAGCCCAATGGGAAACTGCAAATGGAATGGAAGAGATGGCAAAAAAAGGCGAAAAATGGAATAGCATGGTTGCAGAAATGCATGGTGCAGAGGTTGGAGACCCTATTGTTGCAGGGAACCACTTTAGCTGTCGCATGTGGAATGATATGACGTTTACAGATGGTAATAGAGTTCAAATGGATGAACTCTGTGTCTATGAAGTTCAAGATGGTAAAATTGTTAGAGAGGAGTTCTTTTACAACGTTCCAAGTCAGTAGATCATAGTACATAAAACACTTTTTACAAGCCCGTTAACATCCAGTTAGCGGGCTTGTTTATTTGCATTACTTTTGACTCGAATGTCTATACTTAAAGGACTTATGATAGGAATGGCTACTGCAGTCATTTTAGGCCCCGTTTTCTTTACCCTCTTACGCAATTCTTTGCAGAAAGGAGTTTCTGCTGGATTGCTAACTGCATTTGGTATTGTAATAAGTGATGTAGCAGTAGCTGCAATTTGTTATTTTTTCGCTGGAAGTTTTCTAAATGAGTATGTGGACCTACCTATAGTTAAGTTTGTTGCCGCAGGTATTCTTATTTCGTTTGGGTTCACATTCATACGGAAACCAATTAATGATTTAAACGAAAAGAACAAGGCATACTCAAAATCTGGTTTCACCTCTTTTATTCAGGGCTTTCTGGTGAATTTTGTAAACCCTGCCGTGTTTTTACTTTGGATTGCATTTATTACCTTGGCTCAGTCCCAGTACACTGATAAAATAGATGTATTACTCTATCTCCTTGGGATTTTACTCGGTGTTTTCTTAACAGATGCATTAAAGGCCGTGGGTGCCGCATTTTTTGCTCCGTATCTAAAATCAACTTGGTTAAAAATGGTGTTCAAAATTCTTGGATTTGTCTTATTTGGAATAGCTGCATACTTTGTATACCAAGGAATATCTCAGTTCTTCTGAACAGTACAATGGGGTTAGACCCGTTTATATTCTACTTACCCCAAATCCTATTCCATAGTGTTTTCAAGAGTTCTCCCATATCTTCCGTAGGAGGTTCTTCCTCTTCTGCCACCCAATTACCATCCTCATTTATGAGTTGATATCCAAAACCATATTCTGGCACACCTTCTTTGGTGTACATTGGGCCAAAACGAGCATCGTTGTATGTTCTTATGCCTGCGGAGTCTTCATTTATAACATACCAATCCTTGGATAGGAAATTTAGCCGCTTTATTACATTATCATTCATGATATCAGCTACAGCCCGGTGATTATGATCTATTCTGAAGAACTCAACGTTCTTATCCGAATCAAAAATAGAGTATAAGCCTGTATAGTAAACTGAATCAGAATCAGCAGTTGCACTCCACAGAAAAGTATTTGCAGGTGTAGGAACAGTTGTGAGCCTACTGTATGCTATTCCTTTATCTTGAAGATTTTTTTCGAAGATGTCATAGGTATACCATTTTACTCCCAATGACCAGACCATGTACATACTACTTACTATAATTCCAGTCCAGTTTAGCCACATACGGGTTTTAGATTGCCTGTTAAAGAACATAGCGAGAATCACAAATAATAAGAAAGGAACCGTATAAAGTGGGTCTATCACAAATATGTTATTCCAAGCCAGCTTATAGGGTAGCGGCCAAAGCAACTCAGTACCCCAAGTAGTGTGGCAATCTAGCAATGGATGGGTAACTAAACTCCAAAACATCAATTTTCTCCAATCCATTACGGATGCTGTTCTTTTACCATAGTCATTTCTAAAAACAAAGAACAGAATAATCAACAACACCGATGCTAATACAACTCGAGTTGTAGCATCAGAAATAGTTATAAATGGAAATGCTAGAATAATAGTGATTAATGACGCAAGGGTCCATTTTTCAGTTTTCAGGACTAACCAAGCCAATAAAGGAGCAAAAACGACGCTAAATAAAATGGAGTGTAAAAATCCTCTATGTAACTCATTGGCTCTTAGGGAATCAAATATTAAGGACTGATAAACATCCAAATCTGGTATGGTTCCAGCAATAGCCCCCCATAGCATAGCCTTGTTTCCAATCTTTTTGCCAAGAACTACTTCTCCTACTGCTGCACCCAGTACAATTTGGGTTAGTGAATCCATCTATTCAGAGTAGTATTCCACCTTAAAAGGTTTTCTAAGATTGAAATCGCTAGGCTTTAGTTTTGAAACAAACGGTTTAAGCAGAGCATTGGTAACTTTATTTCTATGTTTGGCATAGAATTTCATATTTATAGGCAACGCCCCTATCCCACTCTTTATCTCCTCTGCAGTACGACCAATTTTTACGTATTTGGCTCCAATTGACAGAGCATGCTTTACAAAATCATATAACATACGTTGATATACTGCATATTCCTGATTATAGTCATAATCAAGACCAATAAAGTTCCCATCTAAAACATCATCAAATGCTGTTGCAGTACTAAAACCAATTAGTTCAGACTTCAAATAATAGCCCTTGAACAAGAAGTCTTCACCTAACGCTCTTTTAACATTTAAAAGTGTTTGAGCATTTAGCCTACCAAAACTAAAATTCGCTCGGTCTACAATTGTGCTATACAAAGCGTCAATTTGTTCTAGCCGAGCTTCTATTGTGGGAACATCAAAGTCTACTATTTCTAAAGCTTCTGATTTTTTTAGAACCTGTTTTGCTTTGGTTCTAAACTTTGAGTTCATTGCTTTTAGATAGTCCTCAAACGTATTCCAACTATCATGCAATGTCAGAACCATATTCACATCAATATCTATTTCAGAACATCCCTTTTCTTTCAGAAATGAAATAGAGTCAAACGACTCTGGCCAAAACTCTTTAATAAGTGTAACGGCTATTTTCTTACCTCTTTTCTTTTCTATTTGATGGATTTCGTCTATTGCCGACGAAACCACCTCAAGGGCTTGTTTAGAGAAAATATCTGGATTAAATAAGAATCCGTTTTCTCCACTAGCAAATGCATTACCACAAATCAATATTCGCATATCAATGCTATTGATTAGACTTTTAGGAAGCATTCCACCCATTCGCTGAACTAAAGCCTTCGTATTAATTTCATTGGACGTTATACTTATTATCTGACAATAGGTGACTCCAATTGGATTTCTCAACGTATCATAAAATATAACATACCTAAAATCATATTGGCCCAAGCCAGATTCTATAGCCTTGAGATAAGGTATAGACAAATAGGTATTCCGGTTATCAACGATAGTATCCCAATCTTTTTGGTTTACATCATTTATGGAGTCGCAAAAAACTGTTTCCAAGTTTTTTACCTCTAATCTTTGTGTATTACAATGAGTAATCAAATGACTATTTTAAGATATCTTGAATATGATTATCTAAAACGTTGAATATCTTCTCTTTGTTTTCTGTTACGTCAAAAATTACTTTTAAATCTTTGCCTACAACAAGAACCTGAGGGAAGTGTTTCGTAATGCCTGTTGATAGTTGGTCACTGTATTCCTTTGCATTCACTACGTGTTGAAACTTAAATGGAAATCTTACTAAAGATTTATTTACTGTAGCTTCATTCTCGTCACTCAATGCAATGAAATTGACTTTATCATTATCACTGTACTTGTCTACTAATGCGTTGAGTTCAGGTATCTCCCGAATACAATCGCCACACCAAGTAGCCCAAACACATATAATTGTTGCTTCTCCTTTTATACTCTCAGAAGTAATTGTCTGTCCATCCAAAGTATTAAAACTAAAGTCGGGAATTTGTTTTCCGTCATTTGAGTTGCATGCAAATAATGTCATCGTTAATAAAGCTAAAAATGTTTTTTTCATTTTCTGGTTCAATGTTATGATTTGTAAAACGAATGAGATATAAAACTTCGACAAGTTTAACCGGATATCGGTCTCATATATTCTACATTAACCCTGAACCTATCTCAACAGATGAATCTCACCATTGAAGTAGTACCATTGAGTTTGTTTTGGATTGGTAAATCTTACCATATAAACATATACCCCTTGTTGTGCAGGCTCCCCATTATAGGTGCCGTCCCATCGATTATTTACATCTTCTGAGTGAAATACCTTTTCGCCCCATCTATTGAAGATATCCATGGTCATTTGTGCCACACCTTGAGTCAATCCTCCTAAACCATAATCATCATTTATCATGTCTCCATTTGGACTAAATGCTGAAGGAATATGAACAAAGAGGTCTGCATTCACATATATAACCTTAGAAATCACATCTTCACATCCATTGCCATTCACAATATCTAAAGTCACAACATAATTTCCTGAATCCAAAAACGAATGAGTAATAGTCTTACCTGTATAAGATCCTCCATCACTCGTAGACCAATTCCAATCAATGGCATCGTCCGAAGAAGCGTCTGAGAAGGTCACAAACTCTGTTATATTACTAGGATCCTCAGGTGAAAATGTAAAATCAGCTATTGGTCTCCCATTTACGATAATTAAGCTTTCAAAAGTTAAAGAATCAACGCAGCCTTGGTCTGATTCCCCAATCACTTTAATGGTATAAGAACCAGGTAAATTATAGGTGTATTCCGTTAAGTCTCCTTCGCTAGTAGAACCATTCCCCCAATCCCATGTATATTTTGAAATACTCCCACTTGAAATTGTTGAATTATTCTCAATTGCAATATTAAATGGAACACATCCTTCCAATGAATCCAATACAATAGTTATTTCCGGCAAGGGATTAATCACCACCATTTGTTCAACTGAATCTGTACAATTATTTATTGTATTCCCTGTTAAAATCTGTTTTACGGTATAACTTCCTACTGCTGGGAAAGTATAGTTTACCGATGTACCACTAAAACTATTTCCATCAATTTGCCATTGAGTACTTGAGATACCGCCAGTGACAATTGTTGCTGTGCTAGTCAAGACAGTTGATTCACCTAAACACCTCTGTGATACATTAAACCCACCAACTGGTAAAGGATCTACTGCAATAATCTTGGATGTAGTATCATTACACCCTGTGCTACTTTCTACAATTAACTCGAGTGTGGTAAATCCAACTGCTGTAATTGGAATCATTGGACTTGCAATAGTACTTACCAGTGTGTTGTCCAAACTCCACTTGTACCCTGAAATTATATAAGGTGCACTAATTGTAGAAATGTCAATTGGAGCTAAATTTTCTTCATCGCATATTGATGAAACGGTAAAGTCCGCTACTGGTGCTACAAATGATTCAAAACTATCTAGTAAACTAACAGTACAACCATTTTGAGTCGTAACAATTAGTTCAACTGTGATAAATCCAAAAGTACTTGATGTGAAGTCAAACATGGAGTCTGTTGACGCAGAAATACCATCAATTCTCCAATCATAGCTTATGAAGCTATCAAATCCCATAATGTTTGTAGAACTTATACTCTGAAAACTCCCCATACATCCATCGCTTAGATTTAACGTTACTATTTCAGGATAGGTAATTACAATGTTTCTTGTGGTATCTGTGACGCATCCCTCATCACTGGTTGCACTTAGTGTAATGGATTTTACACCACCACTATTATACTTAACCTTTTGAAGATCTCCAGTTCCAGAAAATCCATCATCCCAATCCCATGTCAATGTATACGACCCAGAAGAGATTGTTGAAGCATCTGTAAATAAAGTACTATCCCCAAGGCATGTCTCTGATTCCACAAAATCAGGAATAACCAATGAATGTATTGTAATGTCTTGGATAAACGTGTCTCTACAAAAGCTATCTTGCTCCATTTGTAATTCTATGGTATAAACACCTGGAGTATTGAATTGACTAGTTAAATTATAGGTCCCAAAAGTATCAGGAATAGAAGTATACCAAGTTGTGTCTGTTAGCACTCCACCATCAATTAAAGTTGTATTGATAAATGCGTTTCCAAAACCTAAGCAGGTATCATTATATGAAAACGATACCTCAAATCTGGGGTGTTTATACAGGCTATCCGAAATGGATTTGAAACATCCACTATCTGAAGTGGTTGTCAAGGAAATATAGTGCCAACCTGAATCTTGAAAATAATGAGTGCCACTTTCTGTCATTGCACTATCCCCATCATTAAAGTCCCAAAGGTATTGATCAATCGAACCAGTGCTAATTGTAGTTGTACTACTGATAAATGACGAATCATAAAAACAGCTATTCCCCAATGTAAAACTTGGTTCAGGAAGAGGATTAATGGTCAACGAATCCTGAAAGGTATCTCTACAATAATGTTTTGTCGTCACCTCCATGAATACATTAAACTTACCTGTGGTGTCAAAATACTGACTTGCTGTAGTGGAGTATATAAATGGGCCTCCATCAAAACTCCATCGTGTTGTTAAAAATTCCTCAGGACTTGGAATTGAACTATTGTCTATAAAAATAATAGTTGAACTATCACATAGATTATCATAACTAATAGATGCGTTGGGTTTATCATAAATCTTAACTTCTATTAGCGATGAATCATAACTTGAACATCCATCAAAAGTTGGTTTATATGCATACATTTTGACCAAATATGTCCCTGTATCAAGAAATAGATGACTAGGACTTTGAGCAGTCGAAGTACTATCATCTCCAAAATCCCAAAACCAGCTTGTTGGTGTATATTCTGCAGATCCGTTAAAAACGGTAATTCTTCCTATACAATTTGATATTTCTGTGTTTTGAGCCGAATTAGAAACCTTCGCTACTGCAGTAAGGTCTTTTACATTAGCTCCTGCAGCATACCCATAACTTTCGTATCGTCCTTCTCCATATGCCGTAGCAATAAAACCCTCGTCGGCTTTCAATCTGTGATTTCCTGCGGAAACACTTAAACGAGCATAACTGTATGCTCCGTTAGCTGGCACAGCAGTAAAAGTTGCCGTACTGCCATCTACCGTAAAACTGTTCTTTGCCCAAGTAGGAATTACAATATTTATATAGTGATTATCAATATCGAAATACTGACTGGAATAAAGTGTAATATCTTTTAATGTTTGTTCCAATGGGTTTAGAATTGTCATAGATGGATCTCCAACCCTATTCCCTCCACCATCGCATTTTGAAGTTCGTTGAAACTGAGCGGCCATAATCGGTTTGTTGGAAACCAGATTTCTAATATTTGCTTCGTTTGTTATATCTCCATACTCACCTGCGTCTAAATATATAAAATCAGGAGCTCCTGCAGCTTTAGATACTACAATTTCGGTATTATCCTCTGAAGCCAAAAACCTGAAATTATCTCCAGCTCGACCTAAAGCAGGAACCAACACAAATCGTGAACCCCAAGAAGTTGTTGGAAACATCTGTTCGAGCAAATTGTCACCAGAATTAATTCCACCACCACTGGTACATCCTCCAATTCTAGAATACGTACTCCCTGAAAATACTGCAATCGTCCTACAATTTGCACTAGAACCAGTATCTATAACTTGGATACCCGTACCTGTAAAATCCCCTGTTCCAGAGTTTGCTATACAATGATAAACTTCTCCTTCGTCTAACGTTACTTGGTATGTAGTCCCAGCAGGCAATGTTCCACCACCAGCTTTATTTATAGCTGTAGATGGAGTGATGTTTACCTTTGTATTGTCTTTAACTGCAACTACAGCGAACACATTCTTACCTACATTTCCAAAAGTAGTTGAACTTTCTTGATAACTCATGAGGTAGTATCCCTTCCCCAAAGTTCTACTTGGCAATACGAGTGTCGCATCACTTTTATTACCTTCATAATGATGAGCATACACCACTACATTATCATTTGACACTACTTTTACTCCCTTGCTCTGGATACAATCTGAACAACTAATATAGGCACTTGAAACAGGTATATTTACTACAGTAAGGTTATTTGCTGAAACAGTGAATGCAGTAGACCAACTTTGTCCCGGTATAGATACCGTACCACTTGTATTAGAATCGCTTGTAATGTATAGTGACATACCCGCATCCGTATCCTCAATATGACTCATGAAAGCAAGCCAAAACTCAGTACCCTTATTGGATTTTGTTTGAGCCAGTAAATTAGTAGGACTTATGAATAAAACAGTAATTACAGGTATAATGATTAATCTCACAATCCTGTTAAAAGAGAACTTGGTCATATCTACAATAAGTTAATCCTCAAATAACGGATATATTTAGACAAACAACACTTTAACAAATGTCATTTTTTCACACCTTCCTCCAAAACGCTGGTGTCAGTAAAATTAGGACTGTAAATAGTTCTAGTCTCCCAAGCAACATAAGAAATGACATAAACAGTTTTGCTCCATCTCTAAACCCATGAAAGTTATGTTCAGGATTGACACCTCCAATACCCGGTCCTATATTCCCTAAACAAGCAATACTTGCCCCAACAGCAGTTACTATATCCGTACCATAAGCCGATATAATGAGTGCTCCAAAAATAAAAATAAATGTATATATAAAGAAAAATGCAAGCACATTGTTGACTATCTTCTGATCTACTGATCTTTCATTTAGGCGAACTGGAATCACAGCTCTAGGATGAAGTATTCTTTTAAACTCAGCATATCCATTTTTAAAAATAATCAGGTGTCTTACTATTTTAACTCCTCCTGCAGTTGACCCAGCACTACCTCCTGTGAACATCAGAAAAATAATAAGCATGTAAGCAAATGAAGCCCATATTGCATAATTTGAAGTAGAAAATCCAGTAGTTGTAACTATTGAGACTACTTGAAACATACTATGTCTAAAGTTTGATTCAAATCCTAAATCAGGCGAGTTGCACCATAATATTCCTGTTATTACTACGGTGAATGTAGCTACAATTCCAAGATAGGTCTTAAACTCTTCATTGCCATATACCTTGGCAAAGGCTCCTTTCAAAATGAAATAAATCATACTAAAGTTAACCCCACCTACTAACATGAATGCTGTAACTATATACTCAATGGACGGGGAATCAAAAGCAGCAATACTTGCATTTTTAGTAGAAAACCCTCCAGTACTCATTGTTGTGAAAGAATGATTTACTGCATCTAACCATGACATACCCGCTAGTTTCAGCATAATAGTTTCAAAAACAGTAAGTAAAACATAAAGTATCCATAACCTTTTGGCTGTATCCGTTATCTTAGGATGAATTTTTGCCGAAGAAGGTCCTGGAGATTCTGCCGCAAATAGTTCCATCCCTCCAACTCCAAACAGGGGTAGTATAGCGACGGTAAGTACTATAATGCCCATACCTCCTATCCATTGGGTCATACTACGCCAGAGCATTATACCATTAGGCAAAGCTTCTATGTCGTTAAGAATAGAGGCACCTGTGGTTGTGTATCCTGAAAATGTTTCAAAAATTGCATTTGGAATGGATGTAATTTCTCCACTAATGAGAAATGGAAGTGCTCCAGAGAGTCCTAGTATAATCCAACCCAAAGAAACGATGATATAACCATCTCTTTTGGAAAGTTCTTTTTTAACCTTTCTTGTAAGCCACCAAGCCAGAATACCTAGGTTGCAAGTTATAGCTGAAGAAGTCAACAGTGCAGTAAAATCGCCAGAATCCGTTATATAGCTAACAGGAAGAATAAGTGCCATAAATAGACCATTGAATAGCATGAGCATACCCAAAATATGTATTATAGCTTTGAAATTAAACATAGAGGCTAGCCGAAGATGGCTAATGTCTTTTTAATTGCATCTGGCATTGCGAATACAACTACCTTATCCCTTGCTTCAATCTGAAACTCTTCATGTGCAATCCAAGCCATATTTTTTCTAATTATGCCAGCTACCATTACATCTTTAGGAAGGTCTAAGTTCATAATAATGTCTTTAGTTGCCTTACTATTCTCTTGAACATTTACTTCTATAACCTCGGCATCTAAACCATGGATCCCTGCAATATTGACAATATTTGCCTGCCTAACATGCTTAAAAATATTGTTTGCAGCTATAAGTTTTTTGTTAATTAGTGTATCGATTCCAATAGTCTGTGACAGATTTATGTAATCCATATTCTCGACCATTGCTATCGTCTTCTTTACACCATGATTTTTTGCAACCAAACAACTCATAATATTTGTTTCTGAGTTCCCTGTTACAGCGATAAAAGCATCCATTTCCGAGATATTTTCATCTTCCAATAAATGTACATCATGACCATCATCATTTATCACAAGTGTCTCTGGTAAAATATCCGCTAGTTCCTGACACCTTTCCGTATCCGATTCTATCAACTTCACATTCTTTTTTCGGCTTAACTTCTTAGCAGTACTATATCCAACATTTCCCCCTCCCATTATCATAACATTCTTTACCTCCAGTTTCGCCTTTCCGCACACCTCTCTTATCATATCAATTCCCTGCGGCAAACACATAAAAAACACATGGTCACCCTCTTGATACACATATTCTCCAGATGGGATTATTGGATTACCATCTCTTTCTATAGCTATGGTTTTATAGTAGTTTTCATTATTGTATTGTTGGCAATTATCCAATGACTTGCCTAATAGCTTGGACTCCTTGGTAAGGTAGACTCCTAGCAGAGTGAGCTTTCCAAACTCAAAGTCAAATGCATTGGTAAATGAAGACCTTCTGAGTAATCGAATAATTTCTTTTGACGCAAGTTCTTCTGGAGAAATTATCACATCAATACCTATTTTACCCAAATCTAGTCGGTCTTTTAATTTTAAAAACTCCGAGTTATGAACTCTTGCAACCGTTTTTTTAGCTCCTAGTTGTTTACCCAATGTTGCAATCGTAAGATTCGTAGTTTCTGACGATGTAACGGCTATTAGTAAATCAATGGATGATATATTGGCTTTATCCAAAATGCTTATTGAATAAGCATTACCATGAAGAGTCATTAAATCCATTTCTGACTCAGCTCGTGCTAAAATCTTGGCACGTGTATCAATCAGCACAATTGAATGTGATTCTTTTGTTAGAAGTCTTGCTAAGTGGTAACCAACTTCTCCTGCTCCTGCAATTATTATTTTCATAAAAGCGATGCAAAGGTATATTTATATCAACGAGAAAATTAAACCATCTAATATATTTAGTTTCATCACTATAGGCTCCATTGCTCATTGGGGTAAGAAAGATTCTAAGAGATCTAAAGAATAAGATAGAGAAGTAATAGAGGAGTCTTATTTAAGGTTACTTAGGAGCTTCTATCACCGCCATTACGCTACGTGCTGTTGCTATTAACTTTCGATTACCATTTTCAATAGTAAACACCTTACCTGTACAGAACATCATTTTCTTTCCAGATTTCTCAACCTCACCTATGGCAATTATCTTATCACCGGATCCTGGATGGAAATAATCAACACTAATATTTGCGGTAACAGTTCCATAACCAACGGGACAAAGCGAGTATGCTGAAAAACCCATTGTAATATCTAAGATTGTAGCGGTTACTCCTCCATGAACAAAGCCAAATTGCTGTAAGTGCTTTCTTTGAAGTGACATCTCTCCTACAATTTTACCTGGAGTTATTTCAGTAAGATCAAAACCCATAAGGTGCATAAAATGCTGCCCCTTTAGTTTTTCTTTAATATCATTCTCAAAATCGGGATTTCGTACTTCAAATTTGCTCATTCTGGATAGGAGCAAATATATTATTTGATTAACGTATCAAGGTTATGACGTTACTTAATTTAATCTTCTTAGCTGTTCCTTTTACTTTAAATAAATAGACTCCAAAATATTCTCCCGCAGGTAAAGCATTACCTGATCTATTATTTGTGCCATCCCAACAGTCATACAAACTGTGGCTCTCGAAAACCAGTTCGCCCCACCTATTGAAAATTTTATAGTCAACATCTAGGCATTGGGTTCTTTCTGCATCTAGTCTGAAACAAGAATTGAAGGCATCTCCATCTGGAGAAAATACATTGTAAAGTTGTATTCCTTTTTCTGCAGCTATAACATTGTCAAGGAATAAATTCATTTCAAAACTATCATTAAAAATACATTTTCCCGTGTCACTCGTCTCCAATCTAATTGTGTATTCTCCAGCAATCTTATATTTATAAAATGACTTAAATTCGTCCTTCCAAACAGTTCCATCTCCCAAATCCCAAGTATAGCTAGATGCTGTATTCCTACCTTCAATATTGACAATACCATTGGAAGAACATCCTTTTTTATAATTCACTTTGAAACCAGCGTCAATATGTTTGGATGGGAACACCTCTACTACAATAGAACTATCATCTGTGATATTGCATGTGTTAGTATCGTGAAGGTTTAAGGAAATAGTATAACGACCAGGTTTAGTGTACAAATATTCCTCAATGTTCTCATTTATGGGAATAACTACTCCGTCACCCATATCCCATCTAAAGTTGGATGCACTATCGCTCTGATTATTTAGTATAACTCGAAGAGTATCGCACCCTTCCTTTTGCATAGCATCAAATTTGGCATAAATATAATTACTAGGGAGTATGTTTAAATCTTTAAAAAAACTATCTCTACATCCATCATTAAACACAATTAATCTGACCCTGTATTTTCCAACAGAGCTATACTCCCACTTGGCGTTCTTAGTTGTAGCTTGATCATCAGTTGAATTGTAGTCACCAAAGTCCCACCTATAATGTAATGCACTACCCACACTTAAATTTTCAAAGGAAACAGACCAGTCACATGTTTTATCTGGAGCCGAAAAATTAGCTATTACGTCAAAATCACAATCTATCACATTTAACTGATAGTCTCTAAATCCTTCAGCAATTTTAACCCCATTGCGGTATTCTTCTACTTTCACGGCAACGACAAATTGTCCTGCTTCAGATGGTGTTACACGTAGCTCTCCAGTTAAACTATTTATTTGTAAAAGCACAGTACCATTCATCATATTGCGAACTCCATATTGTCCTTTCATCAATATGTTTGCATAAGGTGGTTTACTTGCAGGAATTGGTCTTGGTTCATCTGCGGTAGCTCCTATGTAAGGAAGTATTAAGGAGTAAACCAGTGAATCCCCATCTTTATCAAATGCTTTATGGTCAAAAACTAAAGGAGCATTGGTACATAAAAAATTGGGTGGTAGTTTTTCAAATACTGCACTGCTGTTAACCTTTACAATATTTTTTGGTGGTAACTTCACAAAAAAGGTAGCTCCAGTATTTTCTGGATTTTGAATATTTGAAATAGTCCTGTTTCTACAGCACCGCTGAAAAGCTATAATTATACCATGATCACGTGGGTTGATAATTTTGATATATGAAAATTTAAATTGCTGAACACACGCATTGGGTTCTACCTTGAGGCACTTATAATTAACCTCCTCCACATTTAGCTGAGTAATTACATCCAGAGCGTCATTACTTATAAACTCATTAGTCTCTGCATTGAAGTAGGCAATGTTTGCTTCTTTATCTGAATTAATTGCACCTGTAGTACCGTTTATGCAATCCACATACAAAAATAAATTGATTCGATAGGTGTTTTCGGATACGTACTCATATGTGATATCTCCTCCTACAATATGAGTTGCATTTGCAATGAATACAGTTAAAATTAAACTGCAAGCCCATATGTACTTGATTAGATTTTTCATGATGTCACATACATTAGACGCAAGGTAAGAATTAAAAGTTGTCAATGGCCTAATCTTAATGTCATGTTAAACGATAGGACCCATAGAAGGAACTACTGATAAAATAATCATAACTAAAAAGTCAATTCCTCAAAAGCACCTCTCAACTCACCATTAGCATGTTTTTCGCCAAGCCTTTTGGTTACCTCAAGTCCCTTTTTATAAGCACTTTCTGCCTTTACCTCTTCTCCTACCCGCTCATATAACTTGCCTATATGGTAGTAAGTTGCAAAATAATTTGGCTGGTCATTTACAAGCTTCAAAAAAATTGTAAGAGCTTGATTATCATCGCCTAAAGCAACGTATTCTGTGGCCAATGCATAGTTTAAAAATGCATCATTTGGCGTGTCTTTTAAAAACGTTTTAATCTGTTCTATTCTGTCCATATCCTCCCCTTTTATTTGGTCAATATATTGTACTTTTGCACCTCAATTTTAAGAAAAAATTTTTGAATGAAAATATTAGTGTGTATTAGTGTCGTACCAGACACTACAACTAAAATTACTTTTACTGATAACGATACTCAGTTTAATAAGACTGGAGTTCAGTTCATAATAAACCCTTACGACGAATTATCCCTTACAAGAGCATTGGAAATAACCGAGGCAAATGGAGGTTCTGTTACCGTTATTACTGTTGGAGAAGCAGATACTGAGCCTGTAATCAGAAAGGCTTTGGCCATGGGTGCTGGTGATGCTATTCGGATAGATGCTCAACCAAAAGATGGAATGTATGTTGCTGCACAAATAGCAGAACAAGCAAAAATTGGTGGGTATGACTTTATTCTTACTGGTAGAGAATCTATTGACTACAACGGAGGTCAAGTTCAAGGTTTAATTGCGGAAATGCTTAACTGGCCTTTGATTAACGTGGTTATGAAACTGGACGCCGAGGGTAACACCATAAAAGCTACAAGAGATATTGATGGTGGACGTGAATCTCTCAGTGTTGATTTACCAGTTGTGATCAGTGCTCAAAAAGACCTTTGCGAACCTCGTATACCCAATATGAGAGGTATTATGATGGCACGAAGTAAACCGTTAAACGTAGTAGTAGCTTCAGATAAAAATGATTACACTAGCATAGCAAGTTATGAACTTCCTCCTGCAAAGAGCGGAGTAAAAATGATAGATGCTGAAAATGCTGAGGAGTTGATTGATATATTACATAATACAGAAAAATTATTTTAAGAGATGGCAGTTATAGTATACGCTGAAAGCGATAACGGAATATATAAAAAATCAAGTTTTGAAGCCATTACTTATGGTAAAGACCTTGCTACTAAACTGGGTACTGAGTGCATAGCAGTTTCAATTGGAGATGCGGGTTCAGATAATCTCGGTGTTTATGGTGCTATCAAAGTACTTAATGTTACAGGGAGTTTATTTAACAGCTTTAATCCTCAAACTTATGCAAAAGCTTTAAGCGAAGTAGCTTCTGCAAATAATGGTGACACAATTATAATATCTCAAACCTACTCCGGAAAATCAATTGCACCTCTTGTCGCTGTAAAACAAGACGCTGCTCTAGTGACAGGAGTTGTAGACATGGTAGACACCACTTCTGGTTTCATTGTAAAAAAGACATGTTTTTCAAGTAAAGCTATTGGTCATGTTAGTGTTAACCATAGTAAAAAAGTAATCACGCTGATACCTAATTCATACAAAATAAACAAAGATGGTTCCGAAGTAGGTGCTGAAACGGCAAACACTTCTGTTTCAGAAAGCGACGTTAACACGACCATAATATCTACGGATAAGGTTGTTGGTAAAATTCCTTTGACTGAAGCTGAGCTTGTAGTTTCTGCAGGACGAGGACTTAAAGGTCCAGAAAACTGGGGTATGATTGAAGATTTGGCAGAGGCACTAGGTGCAGCTACAGCTTGCTCTAAGCCTGTAAGTGACATGGATTGGAGACCACATAGTGAACACGTTGGGCAAACAGGAATCACAATAAAACCAAACTTATACATTGCGGCTGGAATATCTGGGGCTATTCAACACCTTGCTGGTGTAGGTAGCAGTAAAGTAATTTGCGTTATTAATACAGACCCAGAGGCACCATTCTTTAAAGCGGCCGATTATGGTATCGTAGGTGATGCATTTGAAGTATTGCCCAAGTTAATAAAGAGGGTAAAAGAAATTAGAGGATAGCATTCTCACCTCATGGGAGAAAAGATAGAACTAAATATCGTAGGTTTAACCTCTGGGCATTCGCAAAGGAATAGCTATACACTTATTCTAGGTGAAGAAAATGGTGAACTTAAGCTACCAATTGTAATTGGAAGCTATGAGGCTCAGTCAATTGCTCTTATTATTGAAGGATTAACACCACAAAGACCATTAACTCATGATCTTATGTTTGATGCTTTTACTAAGTATGAGGTTACTATTAAAGAGGTAATTATAGATCAGTTGAAGGAAGGTGTGTTCTATGCAAAACTAATAACTGAACAGAATGGTGTCGAGCATGCAATTGATTCCAGGACTTCAGATGCCATTGCTATGGCCCTCAGAGCCAAGTGCTCTATCTACACGTATAAAAACATCCTGGATGATGCTGGCATAATTTATGACAACGAAGAAGGAGATATAGACGAACCTGAACACATTCAGCAAGAGGAAGAAAAGCCAAGTAAAAACACTAGCCTTAACTCTCTATCCCTTAATGAATTAAATAAAGAGTTGGACAAAGCAATCCAAATTGAAGATTACGATCGTGCAGCAATTATTCGAGACGAAATAAACTCTCGGTCCTAGACCTACTCTACCACTACCTCGTTCAATTTTAGATTTAGAATAAATACACCGGCACAAAATTATGGGCCGTAAGTATTAACTGTTTAGTTCATCTATTAAACCCTTAAGGATATGAATTTTACTATCAATAGACTTTCTATGTCGATGCATTTCTAGTTCTACGAGATTTAAATTTTCAGATATCTCATTGGCGGAGTCATTATCTATCCCATCTCTGAACATTTGCCCCTTACCCAAAACGAGCCATTCTGCACTAACCTTTGGAAAAGCTTTTAGAATTTGCTCCACAGCAGTTAAACTCACTTTATTTCTGCCTGAACTAATATGAGATAAGATAACTGTACTTATTCCAGTTGCTTGAGAAAACGATGTCTTACTATTGGTTGTCTTTGATATGAGCTGTACAACTCTATTATTGATGGCCATATATTATTTACAAATGTAAAAATATTAACATTTGTTAAATTAACATTTGTTAAACATTCCATTTAAATACCAGAGTTATCAACCTAAATTTAAAATTAAATACACAATACAACATACTGATTAGTAGTGACATAGGCTCTAAATATTAACATATCTAAACAGTCTGCCATGATGTCGTGCTTTCCTGTGATAAAAAGATTTTTACCTTTGCTTAGATTTAGGAAAATCAATGAAAAAGCAAGACATAATTATACTTTCAGTCCTTTTAATCGCATTAGTGTTGGTTAGAGTAATATTCAATATCCCAAATTTTAATCCAGTCGGAGCCATTGCTCTTATGGGTGGCTTATTGTTCGGAAATAAAATATTGGCTTATTTAATTCCACTAGGAGCATTATTTGTAGGCGACATACTTATGGGCCTCTCCTCCCCTATGTATATGGAGTATATATTGTCTCCAAGCTTTTTAATGGTGTATGGATCTTTTGCTGCAATTATCACACTTGGTATTCTTTTAAATAGAAAACCAAGCTTATCTAAGGTTTTGGGAGGCAGCATCCTTGCCGCTGTTCTTTTCTTCTTAATTACCAATGCAGGTGCATGGGCAACGTTGCCTGAGTATCCAAAGACATTGGATGGTTTAGCTTTATCTTACAAAGCAGGGCTTCCTTTCTTTAGAAGTACGCTGGTAAGTCAAGTGGTATTTAGTTTAGGAATATATCTGGTATACAGCCTAAGTACAAACAGAAAGCTTGCTTTAGCCTAAAGACTTAAACTACTCTCTTTTATTTTGAAATTTTAGGAAGATGTTGGAAGGATTTCAAACTCCTGAATAATCATACCTGCTCTGAGCTTAGGTTCAATATATGTGGATTTGGGAGGCAGCGTTTGATTCCTATCAGATACCATTCTTACTTCACTAAAACTACACGCTTTTGATGTAAATGCCACGTTGTAGGTCTTAGAATCTACAAGCTGTGTCATAAGATTCTCTCCAGAACTGTGTGAGTGGAATGTGATTTGAGAATCTGTCCGGCTATCAGCGATGCCAAATATTTTTCGCACCACTATATCCTCAAGAATTTCAATATCTACCTTATCTGAACTTTCCTTAGCCTCTAACCTATACCATTGTCTATCCACGTACAGACCGAATATATGACGTTCTTTAACCTCATACACAGACTGTTCAGATTTAGTTACTTTAAAATAAGTACTTAACTCCCCTAATAAAGCATCAAGTTCCATTTCAATAACAGGTTTAATCAACCTATGAAATGGAAGTATTTCCAACTGTTCTTCTTCCACAATAAAACACATTGATAAATCATTTGACAATCTATTCACTTGTTGATTAAAAGCTGCTGCACTTGCAGAACGATGATGACCGTCTGCAATGTAGAAATTTTCAATTGCAGACATTTGTTCCTGAATGCTGGCCATATCATCGGGGTTACATACTCCACGCACAATATGTCGCTTTCCATCTGGAGTTTTAAAATCCAGTAACTCATCAGATACAATATTTTTTAAGTTAATCTTTCCATTATGAGCTAAAAGTGTTGGTTCACCCATTATTTTAGTAGTTTTAAACAACTCCACAAGAAACTTTAATCTACTTGGCCTAATCTCTTCGTGCTTTTTTATTCTATTGTTATGGTAATCTTGAATGGAACATAAGGCTATAATTCCCTTAAACTTTTTACCATCCTTTCTTACCTGTTCATATAAATAAAAAGTAGGTTGTTTCTCTTTAATCAAGATAGATTCATCCTTCATCTTTTTAATGTATTGTGCAGCAAAAGGAAGAAACTTTTCAGGTTCTTGGTATGCTCCCGCATAGCTAAGATGACTCTTTGTTACATGATGAAATGAAAACCTATTATTTCTAATCTCCTCTATTAAATCCTCTTTTAATGGAAAATCAGTCGACTTAGCAGTAACCCTATCGACCATATCCTGTTGGGGTCTTAGAGCTCTAAATGGAAATACTTTTGGCAATGCTTAAGAGTTGAAATATTCGATGATTTTTTCAGCTAGCTCTACTCCTACTCGTTCCTGAGCTTCTCCGGTAGACGCACCTATATGTGGACTCAATCCAACAGAATTAATTCTAAGAATATCCTCACTCACGGGTGGTTCTTTTTCAAAAACATCGGTTGCAGCATATTTTACTTTTCCCGAATTAATTGCTGCTATCAGTGCCGTTTCATTAATTGTTCCACCTCTAGCACAATTTATAATACCTACACCATCCTTCATTTTAGCAAACTCCTCAGAGTCTATCACATAACCTTGTCCACCTGGAATATGAAGACTAATAAAATCAGCTTGAGCCAACAAATCATCCTTAGAGATGGTTTTGATGTTTACCTTAAAATCGTGATTATAAGTGGGATGAATACTTAGACTGACTTCACCTTCTTCAAAATAAGGATCAAATGCTAATATCTCCATTCCACATCCCAAAGCAATAGATGCTGTCGCTCTACCAATTCGACCAAAACCAATAAGGCCTAATTTCTTTCCTTGCAACTCAATACCCTTACTTGCTGATTTTTTAAGTTCTTTGAAATTAGAAACCCCATCAATGCTCATTGCTTTATTCACCGATGGTAAAGAACGAACAATACCAAATAAATGGGCAATTGCTAATTCAGCAACAGAACGAGAAGAAGCAGCAGGTGTATTAAATACCGCTATATTTTTCTCTTTGGCTGCATCTAAATCAATATTATCAAGCCCAACGCCACCTCTACCAATTAGTTTTAAGTTAGGAGAGGCTTCTATCAAATCTTTTCTGACTGTGGTTGCACTTCTTACTAGGATTGCATCATAGTCATTGAGTCTAGATTGTAGATCATCTTGACTTATATTTTTCGTATCTACATCGTGACCAGCTTTTTTAAGTAGCTCTATACCCGATGGGTGAAGTCCGTCGTTTATTAATATTTTCATTTATCTGTTATTTAAACGTTTTCATTACACTTACTAACGCTTCCACGCTATCCAAACCAAGAGCATTATACATACTCGCTCTAAATCCACCAACACTTCTATGCCCTTTAATCCCGCTAATATTTGCATCTGCACAGGACTTCAAAAAATCATCATTCCTACTATCATCTTTAAGTATAAATGTGATATTCATTTTAGATCTATCCTCAACTGCGGTAGTACCTTGAAATAATTCATTACCATCAATCTCATTATACAGAAGTTCAGCTTTTTCCGTATTCAACTTTTCTATAGTTGCTAAACCCATTTTATCAATCCACCTAAGAGTCTGCATACAACCATACACGGCAAATACTGAAGGAGTATTGAACATTGATTCTTTATCAATATGAGTTCTATAATCTAGCATGGTAGGAATGTATCGTGTAACTTTACCTAACAAGCCTTTTTTGATTACAACTAAAGTAGTTCCTGCAGGTCCCATATTCTTTTGAGCTCCAGCATATATCAAGTCAAACTGACTAAAGTCTAATTCACGACTAAAAATATCGCTACTCATATCACAAACTAATGGGACATTGCATTCCGGAAATGACTGCATTTGAGTCCCTGATATGGTATTATTACTGGTACAATGAAAATAATCGTAGTCTGAGCTAATTTCAAAATTCTTTGGAATGTAACTAAAGTTCTTATCCTCAGAGGATCCAAGAATATCAACCGTACCAGTGTGCTTAGCCTCCTTAATGGCCTTCTTAGCCCAAGTACCTGTATTGGTGTACGCTGCTTTATTCTCCAATAGATTAAAAGCAGTCATAAGGAATTGAGTACTGGCACCTCCTTGCATATAGATTACATCATAATCATCTCCCAAATTCATAATTTTCTTTACAAGACTGCAAGCTTCGTCCATTACAGCCACGAATTCTTTGCTTCTATGTGACACTTCTATTAAGGATAGATTGGTGTTTTCAAAGTTTTGAAGTGCACTGATGCAATTGTCGATTACCTCTTTTGGAAGGATGGCTGGTCCTGCAGAAAAATTATGTACTTTACTCATTGGATTTAATTGTGGCAAAACTATTTATTTCTTGTTATTTGCACCACTCAAAAACGTGAAACTTAAAACAAAAATAGTGTCAAAGCTTGTCAAGTTGGATAATATCCTTGACCAACGACTGGCTAATGTTAGTTTTCCGGGTTTCAAGGGCAAATCTATTTACCAAGTGGGTAAATTTTTTGTAAACGGTCTCTTCAAAGAAGATTTGAATCTGAGAGCATCCTCTCTAGCTTTCAATTTTTTCATTGCATTATTTCCTCTTATTATCTTTCTATTCACACTCATACCCTATATTCCTGTAGATAATCTGCAAGAACTCATCACAAACTATATAAATAAGTTCTTACCTGACAACGCCTCTGCATTCTTAAACGAGACCATTCAGGACATACTTACAAACCAAAATGCAGGGTTACTTTCCTTTGGTTTCATTGCTGCCCTATATTTTTCAAGTAATGGTTTTGCCTCTATGCTATCGGCATTTGACTCAGGTGTTGATCACAACCTTCAACGGAATTGGTTCGATATTCGGTTAAAAAGTGTTGGACTACTTTTTCTGGTTATTTCCATTCTACTTACTACTATCTTACTATCAATTACCTTTAATTATGGTCTGGGATTAATCGAAAATCAAGTTGAGATAAATGATACAATAACTACATTCTTATTGAAAATAGTAGAAAACATCCTTAACCTATCTCTTATTTACTTTATCTATAGCTCACTTTACTATTTTGGATCAAATAGAGGTTCTGAATGGCGTTTTTTTTCAGCAGGCAGTACCGTAGCAACTGTATTATCCATAGTCGCAACCTTTGGTTTTTCTAAATATGTTGAAAATTTCAACTCATACAATAAGCTTTATGGTTCTGTAGGTACATTACTTGTCCTTATGCTACTTATATTTTTCAACTGTTTCGTTGTTTTAATCGGTTTTGAGCTGAACAGAAGTATTGATAAGGCAAACTAACGGGCTCTAAAATACTTTTTTTAAAATAACAACACCCAAAAAGTCCAATAGACTCTAGTATCGAGCATAGATTTCGTGCCCTCACTTAAAAATTATTGAATTGCGATGAATATTTTATTTGATAAAATAAGTATTGGATTATTTTTGCACCCGCTTAGAGGGAAACGATAGTTATCCAATCGAGTGAATTCTAAGGAGAAGTGGCAGAGTGGTCGAATGCACTAGTCTTGAAAACTAGCGTACTGAGAGGTACCGGGGGTTCGAATCCCTCCTTCTCCGCAAAAAGGAAACCAGGTGCATTGCACTTGGTTTTTTTGTTGGATACAATTGAAGTTTACTTAAAGAAAAAAGAGAATGAATCAATCTTTTCTTTTGATATCATTAAACGTAGCTCACTTATCTACCAGGGGTTATTATCCTACTTGTTCCAATATCTCATTGATTGTTTTAGTATTAATTGGCTTTGAGTAATATCCTTGAACACAGTCATAATCCTTAGACTTATCCAAATCAAACTGGTCATTAGATGAGCTTAACATGAAAACGGATGCTTTATCTTTATATACGTTATATATATTTAAAAATTCCCATCCATCCATAATTGGCATGTTAATGTCCAAAAGAATAATACTGGGTAGAATCCCTGCTTCTAGCCCCTCTATAACTTCCTTGCCATTATTGAATATTTTGTATTCAATATCCTTGTTCGTCATCTCAAGTAACTGAGACGTTAACATATTCTGTATTGGGTCGTCATCTACTAGAAATATCATTTGATTGCTTTATTTTGGTTTGGTAAAAATATATTGACCTCGGTATACTCTCCTTCTTCAGAGGATAGATGTATACTCCCATTTAATCTATTTATAGTCTCTTTCACGATATACAATCCAATACCTGCTCCATCAGCAGACTTGTGTGCTCTATAAAACATATCGTACACCTTTGGCTGCAACTCTTTTGCTATCCCAAGACCATTATCTCTCACTTTTATACGGATTAACTCTTTTTCTTGTGAAACTGCAATTTCTATTTGTGGATTATCTTTAGATAAATCACTAAACTTAATTGCATTTGAAATAAGGTTGTTCAATATAATTTTAACCCTTTCCTCGTCTGAATAGAAAACTGCACTTCTATCTACGTTTAATACTTTGGCTATCTTTTCCGAGTTTTCATAATAATAATGAGCTCTCAAAACCTCATCCGTTATTTTAGAAAAGTTTAAACGAGTTGCTTTAGCAGGCAGTCGCGTATTCTTTGTATAAGCGGTTATCTTTTGAATAAAGGAATCCAATTTTTCAATACTCTTTTCCTGTAAATCATAATAGGAATTTAATACTTGCTTATCCTCTTCGTTTCTCATAATACCAATGAGTCCGATTAGGTTGGTTAAGGGTGCTCGTAAATCGTGAGCAGTTTTATAAACAAATTGATCAAGTTCCCTATTGATTTTCTTAAGCTCAATATTTTGAGATCTCAGAGCTTTTTCAGTGTCTATTTCATTAGTAATATCCTGAACATCACCTACTATTTTGGAAACTTTACCATTTACCAGTTTGGCCTCACCTCTATTGTGTAGCCAATATTTTGTATCATTTATAGTAAATGGATGGATAAATGAATATGAACCTCCCTTATCTAATGCCTCACTAATAACTCTATTAAAATCTGCATGATACTCTTTGTCAATAAACTTAAAAACAGAATCTAAACTGTATTCTGTATCCGCTTCGAACCCAGGAAATAACGCACTATTATTGTCCCATTTGAGTAATCCTGTTTCCAAATCAAATTGCCAATTAAACAATCTACCATACTTTCTGGCTTTAGTCAACTCTTCTGTAGACTCCAATAGTTTCATTTTTGTCTGCACTTGTTCGGTTATATCATCAGCCATTATTACAACCCCACCAATTCTGTTTTTGGCTGTAAACCATGGATTTACTTTAGCTGTGTAAACAACAACATTTCCATTTTTTCTTTCATAAGACTCATTAACCAGCTCTACTGCTTCTCCAGCAAAGGCTTGATTTATCAACCTCTTCCATCTCAATGGAATATTGGGGTTTAATTCAAAATGATTTTTCCCAATGATCTCATGTTCGTTATTTTTTACAAATTGACTAATCCATTTTTTAGAAACCTCTATGTAATTCCCTTCGTTATCTAGCATGGCAATCGCCACTGGATTATCTTTTATCAATGATTTAAGTTCCACATTCTTTGCAGAAAGTTCCTCATAGTTTTTGAGTTCATTCAGTTTTATTGCTAACAATGAAGCTATTCCTTCTAATGTTCGCTTGATCTTATCTGTATACCTCCCATTTATTGAACTTTCAGAGTCTATTACACCTATTAGCTTATCTTTATAAACAATAGGCACTGCTAATTCACTCTTACAGGGCTTACTATCAAAAATGTAATCTGGGTCAAGAGATACATCATCTACAAGAATAGTTTCTTTTGTTCTTGCACACCTCCCAGTTATTCCTCTAGAAAGTGGTACTGTGATGAACCTTTTATTTTTATCCTCAAATTGTATCTCTTGTCCACGTTTGACAATAACCGTTTGTTTAAGGACTTCATACTGATGTTCAATTAAGAAAATAGATAAATCCTCCAGATCCAAGAGGTCTAAACATAGATTGCCGACACCTTCAAAAATTTCACGTTTATTATTGGAGCTAAAAATGATATTTGAAAATCGATTTAACATCTTCTCAAATACTTCGGGCTCAGTTAAAACTTGCTTGTAGGCGTCAAACTGTTCTTCTTGACTTTTTTTAGTAATGTCCTTTAGAATTGTAACGAGAACGGATTCATTATCCACTTGTACAATAGACCTGGACACATTTACTATCACTTCCACACCTGTGGTAGAGATAAGTACTCTACTGTTTTCATCTGCTACTTGAGATGTAAATAATAAATTGTCCTCATGCCCCATATCATACGCGATTTCGGGTAAAAAGATATCAAAATCATTTTTAAAATCTCCTTCAATATTGAAGAGTGTTTTGAAACCCGCATTTGAAATTAAATACTCTAGTTTACTATTTTTAATAGTGTAACATAAGCCTGACTGTTCTAGTATATCTAGAATAGGAAGATTAATTAATGCTGAGTTATGAGAAACATAAGTTTTATTGCTCATAATTTATACAGTAGTAGTTAGAGTACAAAGTACACTCTAAATAAGTGTATATACAAGAACTTGGTCACAAAGAACTAACAAGGGTGGAAGTATTCTCAAAATATGTTGACTTAATCTACTGTGTAACAGACCATTAATTACGGTTTCCCATATTCGGAAAATATACAAATATGAGATTATACTCGTTCTCTTAGGGGTTCATCTTGCGTCTTTTTATCAAAAATGGGATAATAGCCTCCTCTACCGCTTTTGATGTATCTGCTATTACATAGTCTATTTTGTACTGACTAAGCTTAGACTTAATTTGTGAAACATACTCTGCCATGTTCGATTTATATAAGTCCCGGACTTCATTAGGTTGTAGTTTTAAGACTTCCCCACTTTCAACATCTTCAAACGTCACTGGCCCATTCCCATAATCAAATTCCAATTCGCTTGGCTGATGAAGTGTGTGAAACACAATTACTTCATGCTTGTTATGCTTCAAATGCTTTATGGCGTCAAAAAGATAGTCTAAGTCTCGATCCTTTTCTAAAAAATCAGTAAATAGTACAACTAGACTTCTTCTATGAATTTGACTGGCAATAGTGTGTAATGTATCACTAATATCCGTTTTACTGTGATTAGACTTATAGGATAAATAGGGCTCAAGCTGAAAAATAAGTTCTTTGTAGTGTCTGGAAGATGAAGCAATTTTAGAATATCCTTTTATCTCATCGTCAAAAAAGCATATTCCAGTGGCATCTCTTTGCCTTTTAAGCAGCTGTGTAAACACTGCAACTGACCAGACTGCATACTGAAGCTTGCTAAGTGAATCCTTCTGCTCTATTTGCATAGAGGATGAAACATCTACAAGAAATTGGCATCTGAGATTGGTTTCTTCATCGAAACGCTTGGTGTACAATTTATCCGTTCTACCAAATAACTTCCAGTCTATATTTTTAGTACTTTCTCCTTGATTGTATTGCCGATGCTCGGCGAATTCTACCGAAAATCCATGAAATGGACTTTTATGCAAACCTGTAATGAAGCCCTCTACAGTTTTCTTAGCAAGCAATTCTAGATTGCCCGTATGTAATATGTCTTCTTTACTTATTTTCATAAAAAAACGGTGTACCTCTCCAACGAGTTACACCGTTCAATATTACAAAATTGTAATCGAACTTACCTTAATTGGTTGTCCAATTTAGAAGCTAATGTTGTCTTTGGCACTGCACCCACAACTTTATCAACGACTTCACCATTCTTGAATACCAATAAGGTAGGAATACTTCTTACGCCATACTTCAATGGAATTGCTGGGTTATTATCTATGTTCATCTTACCAATTTTAGCCTTGCCATCATACTCTTTTGCTAGCTCCTCTACCAATGGTCCAATCATTCTACATGGTCCACACCACTCTGCCCAAAAATCAACTAGGACTGGAGTGTCACCGCTGTTTAATACCTCTTGCTCAAAATTTGAATCTGAAAATTCTAATGCCATAATATTTGTGTTTATTTCTTAGTACGAAGATAGGGTCATTCCCTTACTTAGTCTATAAGCAATCCCAATAGAGATATAAACAACATATGTATAAGCTCTACTTATAAATTTTGAGCTCTATTCTAAATCGGGTTCCTTTTCCAACTTCACTGGACCTAACATATATTTTCCCTTTGTGATAGTTTTCTATAATCCGTTTCACAAGAGAAAGACCAAGGCCCCACCCTCTTTTTTTAGTTGTAAAACCTGGTTTAAAAATAGTCTTAAATTTATTGGCAGGAACACCCTTACCTGTATCCACCACATCAAATTGAATTTGATCGTCACCGACTCCAGACAATTCAAACCAAATTAAGCCTTCACCTTCCATAGCATCTACGGCATTCTTACATAAATTTTCTACAACCCAGGCAAAGAGAGGTTTATTCACAGATACGTTAACAGATTTAAATTCATCAATATCTCGAATTGTGATGCTTACTTTATCGGATGTTCTGGAGTTTATATAGGTTACACTCTCCTCCAAAACCTCATACAAATTGTATGCTGTAAGTGACGGCTCAGAACCTATCTTGGAAAAACGCTCTGTGATTAAACCTAAGCGTTCCATGTCATGCTCCATCTCTTTAATTACCTTTTGTGGAAGATTAGACTCACTCTCCTTTATATAGTCCAACCATCCCATTAACGAAGAAATTGGTGTTCCTAATTGATGGGCAGTTTCCTTACTCATACCAGCCCACACCTTATTTTGTTCACTAGTTCGGCTATAATTAAAGGCAAAATAACTAATTGCTAAAAAAAGAGCGATTACTCCTAGTTGGAAGTACGGATAGATACGAAGTTGATTCAGCAGAGTGCTGTTCTCATAATATATGGTATCGTATTTCCCTTCTGCAACCTCAATTACTATAGGTTCATTCTGACCCTTCATTTCAGCAATTTTATACAGCATAAAATTTTCACCCCTATATCCTGAAGAATCTAAGTTTCGATCCCCTTTTACTTCACCGTCAATATTTGTAAGAATTACAGGTATAGTTGTATTCGCAGATATAATATCAAAGAGAAAACTAACATCACCTTCTGTGGTCACAAGAAGTCTAGTTGCATTTGCCCATGTTTCGATCTTTTCTCGTTCTTGATTCTCCAGTTTTTCAACTAAATTATTGGTATACCATAGAGAGAAAAAGCCAATTAAAAAGGCGAAAATCAGGAGTACAACCTTCAGTACTCGTTTTATTTCATAATTATTTAATTTCAATTGAACTCGAATTTAATTAAGACAACCAAAATTAAGCTAAAAAAGTACTTTTGTCCGAGTGATTTTATTAAATAATTTTTACGGAGTAACATTTAAAGCTGATTTGTCGAAACCTATTGAAATAGGGATTGCTGTTCAACGAAGTGAGAGTGTTGCAAGCTTTGGCATTGCAGGAGCCATCTACCAAGATTATAGAGACGGAAGTTTTGTAGGGAATATAAACTTAGGAGGACCATGTAACCTAGAAACAATCACCTTTACTCCACATGGCAATAGTACTCATACTGAATGTTTAGGTCATATATCAAAAGAGCCCAAGTTTGTAAATGACTGTATTCAAGATACCTATTGTATGTCTAAACTATGGACTTTATCTCCTTCTTATACTGGAGAACATCACCCTCTCGACTTCTCCAGTTGTGATTTCACTGAACTGTCTCAGTGTGATGCCTTGATAATTAGAAGTCTACCCAATGTAAGCTCCAAGATTAACCAAGATTATAGTGGTGAAAATGCTCCATATATTGACATTAGTGATATGAAAAAAATTGTAGCTGCTGGCATTGAACACTTAATTATAGACCTTCCTTCTGTAGATCCTGAATGGGACAATGGAGAATTAGCTGCTCATCACATCTTTTGGAACTACCCTATAAGTCCCCGAACTTCTGCTTCAATTACGGAGTTTGCTTTCATTCCAAATGATGTCGTAGATGGCTCCTATTTACTAAAATTAAACATCAGCAACTTTGTGTCTGATGCTGCACCTAGTAGACCAGTGTTATATCCTATTATTGCAGGGTAGTTTTGAACGAGAAGGTATTATATTTTAAATCCTGGCTTACCAGTAAGTATATCAACTTCTTGGGAAATAAGTCTTATGACTTTAAATCCATACTTATTATAAAAATGGATGAGATTGGTGATGTTGTCACGGCTCTTCCTGTATTTTATGATCTTCATAACCTATACCCAAATGCTATTCAAACTTTAGTTTGTAAAAAGTTCAACAACATCTTTTTTAAGCATGTAGACTATGTGAACTGTATAAATGACTTCTCTGAAGTTGAGCATCAATATTATGACTTAGTCATTGATCTGCGTGGAAATGAAGATACACGTAGGTATGCTTTAAAGCACAAACCAAAACTTAGGCTAGATCGTGGTTCTATTCGTTTGAAAAATAAGTTTACTGGAGGTCAGAAAAATGAAATAGATACCAATCTGGAAATAATTACTCCTTTGGCAACCAAAACACTATCCCAAAAAAATAAAATAATACTATCGGATGCTGAACGAGATACTGTAAACGAATTTTTAAAGATAAATAATTGCTCACCGTTTGTACTATTCCATCTTGGAGCCCGTGACAAATCTAGGAGATGGCCATTCGAACGATTTGCTGAGGTAATAAACTACATTAACAAAACGTACAACCTCCCCTGTCTTCTTGCAGGCGGACCAGATGATAAAGAAGTTAATGAGCAGTGCCTTGAACTAGTAAAAAGCAAGCATAACTACACTATAGTAGGTGAATTTAATTTATTAGAATATGCTGCCTTGTGCGATCAAGCAACACTATTTTTAGGGAATGAAAGCGGACCTTTGCACATAGCCGCAGCACAAGACATTCCTACTATCGCATTATTTGGACCCGGAGTTCACGGCGTTTTCTATCCTAAAAGTGATAACAGCATCGTGCACCATTATTTTCTTGCTAGAGGTCACAAACAACAGACCATGGAAAACAGTACCATCTTTACGATTACAATTGATGAAGTGAAAGAGTCGGTAGATCAGTTACTGGGGTGACCTTTGTCACATCACCGTCAGAACATTGTCATATCAAACTTCTCATTGCAACTTCTTGATTTTTTGATGTCTAAATTAGAAACAACCTAACAGATGACATTATGAAAATTACTTTAGCTTTTGTTTTTCTCTTTTCTTTCTCCAGTTTGTATGCTGATAATCCTGTAATTACTTTAGATGCTGGCACAGATACAACCATTGAAGTGTATTCTACATTTAGACTCCCCGTAGCTACGGCAATAGATTTGGAAGATGGAGATATATCAGCTGCTGTAATCATTACCGGCAACTGGTTGTTACACATAACTGGAGATTATCCAATATTGTTTAGCATCACGGATGATGACGGAAACAAGGACAGTATTCTTTGGACTTTGAAAGTAAGAGACTTGGACAAACCTGTGGTAACCTTGATTGGGCCTTCTATCATTGAATGTCTCGAAGTTCAGAACATACCTACTTACATTTCTTCAGGTGCTACAGCTACAGATAACTACGATTACGCAATAACTTCTAAAATTAAGATGTCAACCAATTTGGATGTGACGAAGATTGGCAGATACTACGAGAAATTTTGGGTTACAGATTCTTCAGGAAATACAAGCAATGCTGTCTATCGACACATCTTTGTAGTCTATGATTGCACTCCACCAGTTATAACACTAAATGGAGCAAATAATACGATAATTTGGATAGGAACTCCCTGGAATGATCCCGGAGCAACTGCTCTGGATAACAGAGACGGTGATCTTACCAATGCAATTGTAACTAGTGGATCTGTTGATACACAAGTTCTAGGGTCTTATACTATTCGGTACGATGTACAGGACAATCAAGGACATTCGGCTTATATCACTCGATGGGTTTTCGTGAGGGAAGCACCCACTCCAACTATTACCATTCGCTTAAACCTCTTGGCACATAAGGTTCACACCAAATACAATCCATTATCTGCAATATCCTTTGTTACAGATGATGTTGACGGAAACCTTACGGAACAACTTAAGGTTACGCATAATGTAGATACTGCCAGAGTTGGCAGCTACGATGTTACCTATTCCGTCACCAATAGCTTAGGGTACTCTGACACGGTAAGAATTGTGGTGCAAGTAGTAGATGTCATAGATCCTATAATTACAAGTAAGAACGGAGGTGTAGTAAGAATTGCAAGAAATAGCATATATGAACCAACAGATTACATCAATTTGTCGGACAACTATGACCATTCAGACAGTCTTATAAAAAATCTAGTTATTGTCTTTAACGATTTAGATCTTACGACTAATGGAATTTATAGTACCGAATTTCAGGTAACAGATAGTTCTGGAAATATATCCAAAATCTATAAGGTCATTACAATAGTCTCAGAAACTGTATCGATATTGGAAACCAATTCATTGTCGTCTCTCAAAATCTACCCAAATCCATCTTTTGGAAATATAACCGTTGTCAATTCGGGAGATACTCCGATAGGTCAGATTACCTTGTATAACTTATTAGGGCAGGAAGTTTTTCATACTAAGACACAAGATGCTGAGTTAGCCTTAAACCTAGAACACTTGCCTAGTGGGGTTTATTCTCTAGCTGTTTATAGAAAGAATATAAGAGTTGTTCAAACGGTAATTTTGAAATAGCGTTCTAGACCAACTTTCTTCTTAATATCTTACCGACGTTACTCTTGGGTAACTCGTCTCTAAACACCACAATTTTCGGAACTTTATAGTTGGTTAGTTTCTCGCGACAGTAATCTCTGATTTCCTGCTCTGTTAAACTATCATCTCTTTTCACTACAAAGGCCATTACGCATTCCGTAGTCTTTGGGTCAGGTTCGCTTCGCACTCCTACTTCCAGTACTTTGGGATGACCAGAGATAACAGCTTCTACCTCACTTGGATATACATTGAAGCCAGATACACAGACCATTTCCTTCTTACGGTCTACTATTCGGAAGTATCCATCTTCATCCATAATCCCAATATCACCTGAGAGAAAATAATCTCCATGCATCACCTCCTTGGTATCATTGGGCCGGTTCCAATATCCTGCCATAACTTGAGGTCCTTTAATTCCTATCTCACCACGTTCTCCTGTTGGTACTTCCTTACGATCATCATCAAATATCTTTAGTACTGTATTGGGAATAGGTAAGCCAATGGTACCCATACGGTGAGAACCATCCGTTGGATTAATGGTAGCCGCAGGAGAAGTTTCGGACAATCCATATGCCTCTAGTAAAGGAGAATTAGTTACTTCTTGCCATTTTTTAGCGACAGCATCTTGTACTGCCATACCTCCACCCAAAGAGACTTTCAGCTTAGAAAAATCCACATCTTTAAAATCAGGTTGATTTAAAAGCCCATTAAACAACGTATTTACTCCAGTAATCAGTGAGAACGGATTTTTCTTCAAATCCTTGATAAACGCCTTCATATCACGCGGATTGGTTATCAATACGTTACGCGAACCATAATTAAAAAAGGCTAAACAATTGGCTGTTAATGCAAAAATGTGATAAAGGGGTAATGCGGTAACCACTACTGCTTCACCGTCCTTAAACAATCCGACTAACCACCCATCTATTTGTGATAATTGCGAACAGATATTTCCATGAGTAAGAATTGCTCCTTTACTCACACCTGTAGTTCCTCCGGTGTACTGGAGAAAAGCCATGTCTTTATGACTCAAAGTCACAGAAGAAGGTTTTTTCCCCTCTCCTTCTTTTAGTACTGTCTTAAATGATATTGCTTGAGGAAGACTAAAACTAGGAACCATCTTCTTTACGTTTTTAACAACAAAGTTTACAATTCCACCCTTCAAGCCTCCTAACATGTCTCCAATACGAGTAACTATTACCGTCTCTATATCTGTACCATCTTGAATACTTTGGTAGTTACTCGCAAAATTTTCAAGAATTACCAGAGCCTTGGCACCACTATCCTTATACTGGTGTTTCATCTCTTCTGATGTATATAAAGGATTGGTATTTACTGCCACAAATCCACATTTGATCACGGCAAACATCGCTACGGGAAACTGTAGTAAATTGGGCATTTGAATAGCTACCCTATCCCCTGGTTTCAAGTTGGTTTTGTTTTGCAAGTACCATGCAAATGCATCCACGTTTGACTTTAACTGATTAAAAGTCATTGTTTTATCCATGTTCTGAAAGGCTATCTTATCTCCATATCTGGAGACTACATCATCAAAGACTTTCGCCAATGACTCGTACTTATTATTATCTACCGTGTGCGGTACGTTATCTGGATAGCTTTTAAACCATGGATGTTGTTCTGACATAGGTGGTAAAAATAGGAGTATTGACCGAAACTTGGAAGCCTAATAAAATTATACCTTAAAAAAAGTAACTTGCAATATGAGAAAACTACTAGTTTTTGTAAGTCTCCTTCTCAGTATGTTAACATGGGCTAACCGAGATACTTGTCCTGTTTGGCCAGACCCATTTCACTATTACCAGTTGTCCGTGCCCATTAATTATCAAATGATAGAAGGCTCAGATTTTTTCACTTATGGAGGTTCCTTATCCTATCAAATGCCCAATAGACTACAAGTAGGAATAGATATTTTTGGAGCAAAATCCAACTCAAAATCAAAAGATAGAAGTCTGTTTAAATATGCTGTACTAACAAATTTCGGATATGAATTTTTAAATACGAATAGATCCAGATGGACTGCAAAATATAAAAGTTCGATTGGTTTTATTCATCAAGATGCCGTATTACAGAATCCTGTTAATCTCATACAAGTCAACCAAAAACGATACGTCTACTTAATTAAGACGGGTCTTTCTATTGAACATGCATTTAAAACTAGAATATCATTCTACACTCCTGTAATTTCCTTGAATTTGGGTTACTCTAGCACTTTAGGAGACATAAATTCTTCACCAGATATTAATGAAACATTTAAGCCTATTGGTATTTATGATTTCAAGGGATTTCATGCAGGTATTTCTCTTGGTGTTCAATTACACAAAAGAAAAAAATCAAGTGGAATGAACTTTTGACAAAATAAGAGGTCCAAACCTCAATTGATTTTATATTTGCCGTACAAACACACTCGTAGTTCAACTGGATAGAATATCGGATTTCGGCTCCGAGGGTTGGGGGTTCGAATCCTCTCGAGTGTACAAAGGCTCTGCAACTGCAGAGCCTTTTTGTTTTGTTATGCTTGATTATCAGAATTTCGATTTTTCAGAATCAATCAAATAATTTTGGATTTATTTCTCTTCCCAGATTACGTAGCCTTCTATGGTTAAGTTGGCATCACCAGTATTACCATCCACACATTCCATCTGGGCTTTAACAAATTCAGACACCAGCTTGCCATCTACTTTTTTAAGCTCATACTTTCCGTGTGGTGTCGCTGGCTCTGTTATCCCCAAGTAACGACAGTAAGTTGGAAGAGCACCTTCCGCATAATAAAAACCTACCTCATATAGATCCCCATCTGGGAAATAAGAACCAATTTCAGCAGCTACATCATACTCCCTTTCCACCAACTCAGCTGTTGAAGTTCCCTCATGATCGATGTCAAACCAAGGGTATACACCAGAACCCAATTTTATGCGTAATTTTATATGGGAGTTGCTAACTACGAATTTTTTAGACACAATTTCATCAGCCTCGTAGCGTGTACCATTGATTATCAGGTATTCGGCTGTTTCAGTAGTTCCAGATCCTCCATCTTTAGGTGGAGCATCATCGGTTCCACAACCAGTAATAAAGAAACTTAGTGAGAAGGCTAGAGCCACTACACTTAAGAATTTAAGGGTGGATACAGTTTTAATTGATTTTTTGTTCATTGTATGTATTAATTATGTTGGTTAATTGGAAGTAGAGTCAAGACAGAGTGAGTATTGACTATTCTATATAGTCCAAATATTATTTTATTAAATTTAAAATACAAAAATTCTTTTGTGAACGTAGCTTCTCATTCTCTTAGCGTTAAAAACACATCGAAGTAAGAATATGATAAAATGAAATGGGTTTAAAAAAGAAACACTCTGACCATCTGTAAACAGACTATCAGAGTGTTGTAATTTTGATTGTGATCCCTCTGGGACTTTTGTTTTTAACACCTAATGCACTGTATTTCAGCGATGTTAGAGTTGGAGAATATCTCAATCCGCAAGGATTCCGCAAGGATTTTATTTCTCTCTCAATCTTTTAGCCACTTGCTCCGCTAACGCTCCTATTATATCGTCACCGAAATTGGTAGGCTGCTTTGCTTGAACCTCTACCGCCGCCTCGTCGTTTTGGTACTGCGGTATATGCTTTGTTATTAGCTCTCTAGGGTCTACTCCTAGCACTATACACACGTTTAAGTAGTCTTTTAGGCCGATACTCGTTTTCTTCAATAGCACACTTAACCTTTGCGAACTCCAACCCATTTTCTCTGCCACGTCTATCTGTCGCACTCCATCGCTTTTTTTTAAGCCTGCAATGTGGTCTCGTAGATGAATTACAAAAACCGCTACATCCCCCAATAACTCCTTTTGTGGATAACTGTAATCTTCGTTTCTTTTCATGGTAACTAATTATTTCGTTGATTTGCTTTGTAATTATTCCGCTAAAAACAGAATAATTACTTTTTTATGTCTTAATACTGGTCTAAGATAAAACTTAGAGTGGACTAAGCACTAAGAAAGTAGTAAAAACAGGTAAAAGCAGCAATTAACACGATAAATTTACTGTAACTTATCTCCGATAAAGATATTTCACTACAATAATTCAACGAAATGCGTGAGACAAAACAGCTTATTAGCAATCAAAGAAACGCTGAATTAAGTATTCACCCATTGTGCTTATACGTTGTAGATACGGTTGCCACTATGGTGGGTCATAGCAACACAAAATAACTAAAAAATAAATAAATGACAATACAAGCAAAACTCGCATTAGGTGAGAACTTCAGAGACTTTAACACAAGGACACCATACAAAATAGTCGAATGCGACTGCACGCCCTTAAATTCCAACAAAAAAAACTTAGCCTCTATATCTAGAGAGGTGGATCAATACTTTAGTAAGTTTTCGGACAACGCTTTGTATATAAAATTTTACAATCTTCATTTACGTAGAGAAATAGAGATTTTATGTCCACCTGTAAATCCATTAACTACACTACTCTAACTCTAAACCAAAATATATGCAAAAATTAGGATGGATAAAGATATACAGGCAGCTTTTAGATTGGGAGTGGTACGACGATGCGAATACATTTAGACTATTCTTCCATCTACTTCTAAAAGCCAACCACAAGCCTAAAAAATACAGAGGCGTAGATATACCAATAGGTGCTGTTATGACAGGAAGAGAGAAGCTATCTATTGAGACAGGACTAAGCGTACAAGGTGTGAGAACAGCTTTAAAAAACCTGCTACTAACCAACGAGATAACTAGCGAAATAAGCACATTTGGCTCTGTTATTCAGCTAGTTAACTACAAGTCCTACCAAGCAGTAACCAACGAGTCAACCAGAGTCCAACCAGAGCCTAACCAGAGCCTAACCAACGAATCAACCAGAGTCCAACCAGAGCCTAACCAGAGCCTAACCACTAACAAGAATGTAAAGAAGGAGAAGAATGATAAAGAATTAAAGAATGATAAAGAAGAAAGTAACATCCCTCCTTTTGATGAATTTAAGATTTATGCTATTTCTCTAAAACCAAAAGCAGATGTTTTGGAATTGCGGCTCAAATACGAATCGTGGGTTCAAAATAAATGGCACGATGGGCATGACAATAAAATTAAAAATTGGAAGTCGAAAATAGCAAACACTCTGAAATATATCGGAGAGTCGAAAAGTAACCAGATAGCAGCCGACATAGGCGAGCCGAAATCTTCAAAAGGGAAAGTACATAAATTCTAAAAAATAAAGCAATGGAAAATATAAACGATATAAGCCAAAATGTGATAGACTGATTTAACCGTGTGCATGGCACACAAAAAAACGGAGGTGCAACCCCGAAAAAAGAGGAAGAACCTACTGCCGAACACTTGGCATACGTAGAGAAGTTGAATAATGCAATTAAGAGCCGCCTATTGAACTTTAACTTCTCTCTTAAGCTAAGTGTCGTCTTAGCTTAAATAATCGACTACACGTTACTTAAAATTAACGTATATGGCATCTAGAGTGCTTTTAGAAGAATTACGTGAAGCAAAGGATTCTGTCGCATTAATTATTTTGACTGCAAAACAGGGTAAATGTGGCAATAAGGTTTGTTTGATAATCAGTGTTTTAACTTTTCATGATCATCTAAATTTAATATAAAAATGACTCGTTTTGGATAAATGCGACAGAACCCTTTGATAGCTCTTGCATAAATTTAGTGAATTTTAAATAAACAAATATTCACCATATTTTGTTCCAGTCCGCCCTTTGAATTAGACCTATTATGTTAATTCTATTTAATCAAGAACATTAGGATGTAAAAGACTCTTGCAACCTTTTAATGCAATCAAGAGTCTTTAAAGCAATTGGAGATAGTTACAATACATAGAAGAGGTAATTTGTATAAGTACAAGTTTAATTGGACATATAAACCTATTTGGCTATTAGCAATGATTTGTTCTTTTCTAGGTTTAGATGCACAATCCACTTGGACCAAAAAATACAATAAGAGTACTATAATTCATACCATCGCAGAATACAACAACAGCTATGTTGGTTTTGGAGAAAAAAAAGGACAGCACTACTTTATTAGGACAGACTTTGACGGTATAGTCCAAAAGGAAAAATACATCAACGATAGTTCTATATCTTCATTTTACCCCTCCAGTTGTTGCATAACTTTAGATAATCAAATCATTGTCGCTGGAATAGTGAATCCGTACAGTAGCAGTAGCAATGAACATCTCAAGTTATATAAAATTGATAGTAATGCTAACATTATTTGGTCCATATCCATCCCCAATACCAGTCCAAATGCAGCTCGTTGTAAGATTCTAGCAACTAGAGATTCAGGTTTTGTAGTGTTTGGTACTGATAGGCTTAAAGGGTATGTAATTAAAGTAAATAAGAATGGAGATCAAGTTTTTAGATCAAACTTAGGGTATAAGTTCATGTACCCTGAAGATGCCGTGCTTAATGAAAATGGAAGTTTTACCGTTTGTGGTTTTGAGACGCATAGTCAATTCACTAGCTTTATTTTTCACATGAACTCTAGTGGTAAAATTACTTCAAGCAAAATTTACTCAAATGGGGGATTATTTCGCTCTATATCTAAATCTGGCAACAACTATTTCGTCGGAGGAAGCTCTTCGGATAATAAAGCCAGCTTGTCTAAGTTTAACGAAAAATTAATTCGCAATCGCATTTATTCTCTTAATGTTTCTGGGGACGTTCTTGGTGTGAAATCTGACCAATTTGGGAATCTGATATGTAATGTCACATCAGGGACATCTTGCGGCTTATATGTTGTGTCAAGATATGGGAAGATATTAGAAAAGTCAACTGTAAGGAGTTCTAATTTTGATCAGACTTGGTATGGATTCTCTGACAAAAATTTGAATTACGTTTTTGCAGGTAAGTTACATAATTTAGGGTTCATTTCAAAAATTGAAAAAAATAAAGAAAGCACTGCTCTTTTAGTAAATAAAAGAATTCAATGTTTAGGTAGCAAATTCAAATTTAACGTAAGTAATAACCATACAGATTCTATTAGGTACGAGTTTGAAGATGCAGAAACGCTTACCACTAGTGCCTCAGAAGAGGTTGAGTATACTTTTCATGCTAAAGGAAGCTACAATGTAAAAGCGATACTTTTCTATCCAAATCAGATTGATTCTGTTTCACAGATCATTACTGTTAAAGAGCTAAAAAAACCTAACCTTGGATCTGACACTTTATTGTGTATAGGAAATACTATTCAACTATCGACAGGGAATAATGTAATAACTTTATGGAACAATGTAGACACCTCTAGCAACTTGGTGATTGATGAGGCAGGTACATATTCTGTTGAAATTTCTGATGGATATTGTGTACAACGAGACACTATTTATGTTGGGTTTGTAGACTGTGAAATTACCATAAAACAAACTTGCTATTTAGACTCCACTTTAATAAGCATTCCTGTCCAAAGACTAGATGGTGTAGAATGGTTTACTGGAGACAATGCTAAGTTTGTCAATAAGACTAATCGCATCAAACATAAATTTCAATATCCAGGAAAATATTATATCCGTGTAAAGGTGTCAACTAACTCCCTGAATAAAATCTTGTCAGATTCCGTTATTATTACATCTCTTCCTATTGACTTTTTATCTGACACACTTACTGGTTGCGATTCAGTTCATATTCATATGAGAAAAATAGTTGGTTGCTCCTATCTTTGGAATAATAAAGACTCATTACATTCATACTTTACAGAAATTTCGGGAATGAACAAACTCAGAATCCAAAAATATGGATGCATAAGAGAAGATTCGGTATTTGCTCTAGTTAAGGATTGCAATTACCGCATATATATCCCTACGGCATTTACACCAAATAGCGATCAGGTAAATGACCTTTTTAGCTATAGTGGTTCAAATATTTTGAATGGGACAATGACCATATTCAATCTTTGGGGGGAGAAAATGTATAAGGAAACAAGTGAACATCCTCATTGGAACGGGACTTCTAATGGTGCCGCGTGCACCTCTGGGGCATATGCTTATAAATTACTTATATCTCCTATAGGAATGCCCAGCCAGCTATATATAGGCTCTTTAACTCTTCTCAGATAACTTCCTCTTAGTTCTGAAAACAATTCTATTATTTCCATAGCTTATTATTATGTTACTACTTCTGCCCATCATACTAGGGTTCAATTATGTAATTAATAGGACCATTTTAGTCTTCTTGCTTTCCATCAATGAGAGCTTCTTCCACCATTGTTGGATTTAATTCTTTCTTCGTTTTCAAACCTAATTTTTTCAATTTGTCTGCTTGCAGTACAAGGTTATCGTTGCCAGATTTCAATTGCTTATAAGCATCATTATACTTGCCTTGAGCCTTCTCTATGTAATTGCCTACACCTTCTAGATTCTCAATAAATCCGACAAACTTGTCATACAATTTTTGGCCTCTACTAGCTATCTCTATCGCATTTTGGTTCTGATATTCTCGTTTCCATAAATCCATTATAAGTTTAAGTGCCGTTATCAGATTGGTTGGGTTCATCAGTAGTACACGCTTATCGTATGCGTAGTTCCACAAGTCTCCATCTCCTTGCATCGCAGCTATATACGCAGGTTCAGAGGGCACAAACATCAGTACAAAGTCTAAAGCCTTGTTGTAATCGTCATAACCTCTTTTGCTCAAATCATCTATATGGAATTTTATGGCCGTCACATGAGCAGCTAGTTCCGCTTTTTGTTCATCTACATCATCACTGGCTAGGTAACGCGTAAAGGCATTAAGAGATACTTTTGAATCTATGATTACATTTCTATTGTCGGGATACTTAATGATGGCATCTGGCCTCATTTTTTTACCTTCACTCTCTGACTTTAAGAAATTCCCTTCTTCGTCCTTCAGAAACTCCTCTAAGAAATACTCTTCATTCTTTCGCAATCCAGATTTTTCTAAAATGCTTTCTAGTATCATTTCGCCCCATCTACCCTGTGTTTTAGCCTCTCCCTTCAGGGCCTTGGTCAAGTTAATAGCGTCCTGACTTATCTTCAGATTCAAACTACTTAATTCCTTTACTTTTTCACCTAACGAAAAGCGTTCCTTAGACTCCTTGTCATAGACTTCTTCTACCTTAGTCTTAAATTCGGAAATGTTTTTACCTAAAGGCTCTAAAATAGACTTTAGTTGATCCTTGTTTTGAGTAGCAAATTTGGTGCTATTAGTTTCTAATATCTTGGTGGCAATGTTCTCAAACTCTGTATTAAATTTCACACCCATAGCTTCTATCTCAGTCTTTTGATTCGCTAGTTTTTCTTCTAGGCTTTCTTTAGCAGCAGATAGACTCGCCACTTTCACATTCAAGGTCTCATTCGTAATCGTCTTCTCATCTAGCTTTTGCTGAGTTGTCTCATTACTCTTTTCAGACCTAGCTATATTTACATTTAGAGAAGAAATCTCTGCCTCTAGTGTGGCTTGTATTTTATGAATAGCCTGAATCTGCCCTGTGAGCGATTCGTTTTCTTGCTGAGAAGTAACGAATGCCTTTTCACCCTTTGCTATAGTATCAGTAGTACCTTTGAGCTGTGTCTCTAGTGTAGCCACTTGGGTAGAAAGCTTCTGCTTGAGCCATAAGTAAACAAGTGCCGCTCCTATGAGCCCTGATATAATTGCATAAATGTATTTTTCTTCCATAGTTCTTATGATTTAATATCTAGGCTCATAGTATTCTTATTATTCATACTTCAAAAGTAAATAACACCTGTGCAGTACAGCTGCACACATATTCGCCATCACCCTACCTCCGCATTAAGGTTGATCATATCTACCACTCCCATCATTTTACGTACTTGGTCATCTTCAAAAATGCCAAATACTCCTTGATCGTGCTATAGTACTACTGCTAATAAGAGGACAGTTTAATTCATTTCAAAACTAATATTATAGATTATATCATGAACAGCATCCTTTCGTATTTCAAAGTTTCGGTTATCCAAAGATAATTCTTCCGACCTTAGATGCTCACAAGGCTTCAGACCGTGTGCAATACCGCCATCTATACGCAATGTAAATTTCTCCGACTCTCCCTCAAAGAGTAAGTAGCGATAATGCGGCAATCGGCCAGCAACATCTATTAGTTCGGACTCGAATGAAAAATGCTCACTTAGGATATTTAAATCGTCTTTATAGTCTTCTATACTTTGATAGTTATCAATGATATAATATGGATACTGCGTTGCTCTAAAGTCTCTACTCGACAGGTTAACCTCTAACTTAGAAACTTCTACTCCCCATTCGGATTGAAGCGACTCCACGAACTGTAAAAGTAGTCTCATAGAGAACTCTGACTGATTATACTTATCGAAATACGAAACCTTATAGTCTCCTCCATTAATTCGATCAATAAACGAGTCTTTATTTTCAATATTATTTGATATTACTGTTGCAAGACGATTGCTTGACATCTTTCCATTTTCAATATAGCTGACACGAGATTCATACAAATTATTTTGCACTAAATCTGGTAAATGAAACGATGACAACTCTTTAACTGAACTCCCTTCTGACTTATAAAACTTTTCGTCTAAATCCTTGGCCCAACTTAAATTTAAATTTGACACACTCGCTTTGGATATGTAGGTAAGTTCAATCCCTGATGACAACTCGGCTATCAAGTGAGTTACATAGGCATTATTTTCAGAGTTATCACTTTTTTGAAGTTTATACCTTTTACTTAATAAGTGAACTGAAATTTTATCCTGAATAGTTGAATAACTCTCGTCTCCTACCACTACAATATTCACTTCAGTTCCATCTAGGCGTACTCTCTCGAGCCACTCGATCCCATCAATATCCCATTCTGAAACATCACCATTAACGAATAAATGTATATGTTTTATTCTATTATGATACCTCAAATTATTAATCTCTTGGTGTAAAGAACCAAAAATGGAACTTACCTTAGGGTAAACTGGTAGAACATCCTTAGGAATTTGATTTTCAAGTGCACTTTTGATCCAGTTTAATGCAGGAAGTTTAACCACGTCATCTATATGCCACTGCGAACTTCTATCTATTAAGCATTTGGTGCAGCCCGTATCGCACGAGCAAGAGCTTAATACTTTCTTAGATATGTTCAATACCTCTTTTGCGTAAAATGCAAACTGCGTAGAATAACCAGCTCCACCTTTGGCTTGATCATATATGAAAACCGTATAATAGTTGTCATAACGCTTTATTCCAAACTTGAGCTCAGACTCTTCAATAGCCAAATATTCTGCAAAGGACTTAGCTAAAATAATACCTAATGTATAAGCTACTTTTTTATCTGTAATATATGTCCCGTCTTCGTTTTTTAAACGGAGTTCTACAAAATCCGTTTTGTATCTAGAACCCAATATCACATGGTTTTTCACATTAGTTGCTGTGCATGTTCTGTCACCTTCAGTCTTACCCCCTCTTAGTCTACTATGTCCATCTAAACGATCTGGATTAGTCTCTGTTCGACCGCAATCTAAACAGACATGATAACCTTGACCTCCACCTGTATTGTAAAATAAAATTTCGGTATCCTTTGCGGTTTCACTTGATCTAAAATCTAACAAGCTCGACTGATTAGCTTCCCACGGCACAACATTCAAGAGTATTGGCTCAAGGTATTCTGACCTCCCTTTTTCTGAAATAACTCTGGTTGAGTCTTCATATAAATCAACAGCAAACCCGGCAGGTTCTATTAGCTCTGTTGGAGCATTGTTTTGGTTATTTAAACTAATGCCTCTAAGGCTACCTTCTCCTTCACAATGTGGGCATTGGCCTCTAAATCTATTTTCTATTTGATGTAAGCCTTGAAATCCACAAGATTGACAGCGAACTACTACATTACGCTTTGTTTCTTGTCCCCAATCATTCTGCATTATTATACCTGCAGACTTATAGCTTTTCCCATCTATTAAAATGCTATTTCCTGGAGAAAACTCCATTAAAGCTCTAGTGAGCGGGTAACTTGGCTTATCTCTGTCAAGGTTATTACTTTTTATCGTCGAAATATTGGCAATTTCAAAATCAACAATTCCAGTTGGCAAACCTGCATTAGGCAAAAAGCCCTCCTCAGCCATATAGCCTAAAACGAATTTTTTATTGAATTGTCTAAAACGAAAGTTAACTGCCTTGTAAGCTGGGCTATTATTACCATCCGTCTCACCCAGCTCTTTTAGTTTTTCCTCAAAATCTTCTTTTGTTTTTTTTATATTATCAACTATTACATTAAAATTATTTAACACGTTGGATACTAGTTGACTTGGATTAGAATCAGTAAAATATGTATTCTTAACGATGCTTTTTATTTCAGCTGAATAAGTGTCAATTGGTAATTTTTCTAACCATTCTATAAATGTTTTAGCAATGGGGTTTTCTGAAAAGAAGAAATTTTCAAGTTCTTCTGTTACATTCAGACCTGCTCCTTCTCTCACAAAAAGACCAAACAAAAGAGAATTAACATTTCTTTCTACTATTACCTTGCTATCGAACTTTAATCGAGGAGAAGCAATCTCATGCTCAAGTGCCCATTTCGGGTTGTCCATTGTTCTCAATCCAATTGGATTTGGAGCACAAAAAGTAAGTGCTAAACTTTTATTTTCATTTCGTCTGCCTGCCCTTCCAGTTCGTTGCAAGTAATTAGCAGGCATAGGCGGCACATTAGACATCACTACTGCGGATATACCTCCTATATCTACTCCCATCTCCATAGTAGTGGAACAGCTTAATACGTTAAGCTCGCCTTTCTCAAACTGTTCCTCTATTTGGTCTAACCTCCGCTTTTTTTGTTGTGCTGAGTGTTCTCCTGCCAAATACAGCACGTTAGAATTAAACACCCTTTCGTGAAGATCATTCCATACACCTTTTTCTCTTGCCTCTTTACTATTTTCTTGCAGCCAAATATCCACTAATTCTTTGGAAACATTCTCCATATCATCATTAATATGATAAGGATATTTGAATACTGGTAATTTAACGTTTTGGTTGGTGTTAATCTTAAAATTAGCCATGTTTTCTGACGTCAATCTACCTTTTATAAAAGGAGAGTAGTCTCTGAAATTTTTATCTATCAACCTACGAGTAACTGGGCAAAGACTATGATTGCCTCCAATTTCTAATTCCGTTCTATCAAAGAAGTTCAATCTATATCCTCCTCGATCTTCAACTCTTGAAAGGACCTTGTTTCTAAGAACCTTCCAAATTGAATCAAGTAATTCATTTAATATATCCTCATTTTCTTCATTTATATCCTCTTGGGAATGCCAATCCAGTCCTGCACAGATCAGCAACACAAACCTCGGTTGAGTAATAGAATTTCTATTGTAAATAGGCCAAGTTCTTGCCCTGGCAATTTCTGTATCTGTAGCATATATATGGCTAGCCCAATACTCCTTTGATGTAAAATTCCGTATTCCATCATCTATAGTAAAATGAGAGTTGCCACGTATTACATAGTCTAAAGCTATCTTGAGCAAGTCGGTCCATTCCTGTTGAGTAATCTTTAGGGTTTCGCACACCTTAGGTCTTGTTATACTCTCAATAGTTGGGTAAACGATATTAATAAGACCCAAATTCTCCAGAGACCTTTCCCTTGGCAGCCTTCGTGCTAATTGATCATACATTAAAGACTTGGCATAAGTTCTGTTTTCTAGAGTAATATTCACCCCATTAGCACTTTTCTTGTAAAGCGTCATAAATGCATCTTGGTCTATTATGTGATCTATAATCTCTTCCCAACTTCCGCGACTTTCTGATAGCTCTGGTTGAGCATTCCCTTTAAGGAGCTTCTCTAGATCTGAAATTTTATTCTCCTCGCCTTTTTTCATAAAAGGAGGAACGCTTTCTAAATTCTCTTTTAACCGCCTTAGATACTCCTTGGCTTCAATAAGTTCATCTTTATTCAACTCACTTTTTTCTAATCTTAGTTTATTAGACAAAAAATGATAAATCTGATACCTAATCCAATCCGTTTCACTATTTCGGTTTATATAGGCAGAAATCTTAGCTGTACCTTGTCGACTATCTGTAAAGGATATGTACTTTCTGCCTCCGTGCAGCATATGCTGTGTTTCACTTGTATTTGGCGGAGTTTGTTCAAGAACAATGTCAGATAGGAGTGTGTTAGTGAAACTAGATGATAATCTAAAGTGAAGTGGATACATATTTTGTGCGGAGCACACAAGGCATCTGCCGTCATCCACACCAGCAGTTAAAAAATCTGAAGAAGCACTTGCTATCTCACTATTTGGCAAGATTGTGCAGGGTATGAGGTCGTCACGCCTTCTCTGGTTGGGCAGGTTCCTTATAAAAGAAATTTTCCCCGAATTAATATGCTCCGTATTTTGATCCTCCTCACTGTCATCGTTTTCAGTTTGAAAATTATCTATAGAAGAGTTGGAGCTTTGGCTAACATATTGTTTACTGTCTTTTATTGTCTGTTCACCTTCCAGCATCATACTGCCACAGCTCCTGCATGCAACAAGCTCCAATAAAGGGTGACCACACTTACAGTCTTTTGCAGCTACGGTATACATCGTACCAAGAGCTGCTTTTGGTTTGTGATTTTCGTGTTCAGTACATTTTGTATTGGTGCATACAAAGACACCTCCGATGCCTCTAGTGAAAAAATGTCCCCTTACAGGCAGTAGGTTGTGCTCTTTGTTCTCAACTTTCACAGTTGTATCTGCGAGGTTGTCAAGAGCTGAAATCGCTTCTTCTGTAGAAGCTAAATCTAGGTTACGAGCTAATTCTGTCGCACTTATAGCATCAGATGTCAGAAACTTTTTTCTGAGTTCAATAACCTTTGAGCTATTAAGCTTATCGTTAACATTTGGTATGCTGTTATCAGGGATTTGATTACTCACTCTTTTCCCTCCTATTACAAGTATTTGGTTAGGGTCGATACCACATAAATCAGCCATAAATTGCTTTATTGACTCAGTACCTTTAGTACCTACTGTAGCGGAAGTGATAGCAAATCTCATATTCTTCGCTTCTACCCCAAATGCAGTAATAACACGTCTGATTAATAATGCCATCTCAGTAGCCGTCGACCCAGTAAGCGTGTGTGCCTCATCTAATAAAATCCAACGTAATTTACCTTGAGACTTTTGAAGTATAGATACATCTGCCCTCCTTACTAGCATGTATTCAAGCATTGTAGGGTTGGTGAACAACACTTGCGGCGGGGTATCTCTGATCTGTTTCCGAGATACCAATTGAGGTAACGCCTTTTCACGATCTCTCTGATTTGCAGTATTAACGGTGCTTCCAGTTAACAAGCCATAATTAATTCCCCCTAGTGCAGAACACCATTCGTGCATACGTTTCTTTTGACTAGCTATTAGGGCATTTAATGGATACAGAAATATTGCGTTCACACCTTCCTCATTTCTAGAATTGAGATAAATATCGTGCAACACTGGAAGCATAAAACATTCTGTTTTACCCGAACCTGTACCTGTAGTTACGGCTATTGATCTGTTGTCTTTCAACAAAGTGTTCCAACTTATCAATTGATGCTTATACGGACTTCTATCTTCAGGAAACCTAAACTCATCACTTTTTATAGCATCCAAGGATTTAACAAAATCTTCACCGAAAATATCCGATGTCTGTCCAAAATTTTTGGACGATGGTTCCCAAGGAAAAGTGCTTTGAAATACTACATCTGCCAATATAGGTTCTTCTGAAAGCAAAAACTTAAAATAATCTTGCATCTCTTTATCGCCTGTAGCCCAAAGCGATAAAGTAGCATCAGTTAATCTATTCTTAGTGCGTGTATAAAAGTCTAAAAAATTCATATTATTTCGTAAGTGCGTAAAGTAAAACTCTATTATAAAACTCTTTATTTAGGTATTGTGCGTATTGAATATTACGTCTAATTTTCTCTCGATAGTCATCACCAGACCAAATGGAAATTTTTTCCCATTGTTTTCCTTTGATTGAATCTGATACTGCAATAGGACTTTGTATTAAAAGTCTTACCTGCTGATGATTCATTACAGGTAAGATATCATTTTCGACATTCTTGGGACTTCCATCGGGTAACTCTTCTAAGACTCGATGACCCAGCTCAGATCTGAGACTCCTAATATCTTCATTTGTTATTACCTTGGCCTCTATATCTTGGTTGTTACTTATTAGAAACGATACGGCCTCTAGTTCCTGTTCTTCAAAATACAATCTCATAATTTGGGTAATGGAGGAAAAGCAATCTTCTTCATAAAGGCTGTTAGCTTGCATAAATGATTTACCCCAATCAGCCATACTTATCCAGTGAAAGCAGAACCCTAGATCTAGCTCTAGCTCTCTTACTGATTTTTGAATAAACTCGTCTATATCCTCTTGATTCATACCTAAGAAAAAGAATGCCATAGATGCTAATGCAGAGCTTCGAGAAAGAGCTCTCAGTTGGTCAAACGTGGAGAATGGCAAATCATAGTTGACACACACTTTAAAATAGGCTAAAACTTCTCGCCATATATCATTTTTAAAACTAGCTGCAAGTAGTTTGTCGTGATAGGCAGAAATACGTTCATTCGTACCTAATGAATGAATGTCTTCACTGGTTTTCACAAACCTCGGCATTAGCTTATTTCCATTCTCAGCAGACGAAATAATCACGAATTGTTGACTAATATCATTTTGCGGAAGGAGGTAATGACCCTCGTAAAACTCTAACTCAATTGGAGAAATGTTTTCCGGTTTACAATATAGAGGTATGGCAAAAAGGCTAAGTTCATCATCTGACTCGTAAATACTTACTTTACCATTAAATTGATCCTTTACCTCAAGTGTGTGGCTGAATAAAGAGAACTCATACGATATTTTATTAGCACCGTCATTCAATTCCATTTCTACCTTATTCTGGTGCTTCATAACATCTCCCAAGTAATAAAGTCTTTTTATCTCTTCAGCAAATACACTAAGTGGTTGCAGAGTACCTGCCTCTTTCGAAATTCTAATTTCTTGATTAAGATCTCCAGTATTTTTAAATCTTAGCCGAAAACTGCTACTCCCCAATATTCTGAGTCCTGGTAACCTATCTAAGAATAAAGTAGTGTTTGGATCAACTTTCTCTCCATTCTGATTAATTACCTGCAAACCTTTGAATGGAGTAAGAATATCAAATTTCAGTTTTCTAATACCTTTGGAACCATAAGAGGCCTTAATGCTCGTAGGGATCAGTTTTTCTTCGAGGTTAAGGGTCAATATATACTCATTTTCTGAATGGTCTATTTTTAGAGGCCCCGTTTCGTATAGTGCCAATTTAAGCGTTTGCGTATTTTCTGTAACTATACGTCCTGAGTCAATTTTTTGGTCTTTGTAAGATAAGTTTAAATCACCAATATTGAAAACTACATCATAACCTACTAGACCTTCACTATCTATCTTCACATCTAAACAACCTACAGGCACTTCACCTCTATGGTAGAACCTAGTCCAATCATTTTTTGATCTATGCTTTCGCCAATACAGCTTGGATTTTTTTGTGACTCTTTGATTTTCTGAGTCATAAATAAAAACTTCTAAGTTATTCTTTATTACGGCAAGGTTGCTTTTGAGCATCCACTCCGGTTTATGCTGTACTACGGTCCAATTGAGAGATTCTAAGTTTGCGTAAAAGGTATGCTCCTCATCGAGATAACTTAGTTTTAATTCACCTTCAAATGTCTTCCAAAGCACTTCGCTTTCGCTTACCTTCAATACTTCAAAATCTCCTGGCAAAGTATATTGCGGAGGTGATAGTACAGCAACATTCTGATTTAGAGTACTATTCCCTTTCACTAATCTCCAACTGTTTTCTGACACTCTAGTCCAAAGTGTGGGCTCTGTCAAAGAGGGCACTATATCTATGAACGTATTTAGTATTTGCTTCTTTTCATTTGCTAGAAAATATACCTCAGGGTATTCTTCTTCCCCATTCCAAGGTATAGAAGCCTTAGAATACATTTCTAGTTTATAATTCCCATTCAATAGTCGTCTGAACTTACAAAGCAAATTATTGTCTAGGAATAGAGAATATTCACGCTCTTCAGCCTCTTCATTCAGCTCTAAAAGAGCAGCTAGCGATTCTTTAGTATAGGTTGGCCTAAGGTTTATTTGTAGACTAATTTTTCCATTTACTAAATCTAACGACCACGCATTATTGGGTTTAAAACGTGCGATTCTTTTTTTGAGGCCTTTTCTTCTAATTCTTAAATCACTCAAAACATCTTTAAGGTCCTCAGCACCTTCAAACAAGCCATCAAGGTCATTCTGATCGTCCAATACAGCTCTTATAATTTCAAAACAACTTTGATAAATTATATCATTCCTACTAGACTGTGGTAAATGATTTGTTATGTTTTCATCATCGCAAAAATCTTCGATAGATTCAGGCTGAATATCTAACACGGCTCTTAAAAAATTCATGTAAGCACCTTTGTTATTCCCCAGATGCTTAACAGGTATGCCTCCCTGCAGCAGAAGCGTTTTAAAGTAAAGTGTATTCTGTCTTTTTATCCAAGTGATTCCTAATCTTTCAGCTCCCTCTTTAGCTTTTTCATAAAACACCTCTGCTTTTTCTTCACCAAAAAGTGATAAGTGAGTCCCTTCTAAGACTTGAGTTTTACTTGGTTTACCTCCATTATAAATGTGTTGCCACCAATAAGCGTAGTATAATGCTGCATCTGTTGATTGGATACTGCCAATAGTCTGATTTAATAATGCTCCTCGAAAGTCTTCAACATTTTGATTAGATATTTTATATTTCCACAACGCTCTTCCATCATGTTTTTCTAAATCATTGTCTCTCAGTACTGCATTAAAAAAGCTCATAGTTTTTTTGTTATTTATAGTCCAAAAGTAATTAACGCCTGTGCAGTGAATCTGCATAGGCGTTAATCATCACCCTACCTCAGCATTATTATTGATCATATCTAACACTCCCATCATATTACGAACTTGGTCATCTTCAAAAATTCCAAATACTCCTTGGTCATGCATATCATTGAAAGGTGGTGCTTCGAAAAGCAATCGTTTATCAATCGTGCCATTAACTGTAAGATAACTTATCACGGTGTTTATGAAGGTAATTTGATTTGGTGTTAGTGCACCTTGATGCAGAAAATCTGCAAATGCAGCTTGCACTGCCTTAGTATCTAAGCCAAATATACTGCGTATGAATACGCCTAGTTTTTGCTCGGACTCCTTTGCGAAATCCTCTTTTGTTCCTCGCTCTTCTCCATCAAATAGCAACTTCTCCAAATTATCTATCTCAGCCTCTGTAACAGGCTTGTTTGTCTTTAACTTCTGGATAGTGATATGAGTGTCGTTTTTTCTCAGAAAAGCCTCTACACGGGCCTTATACCCTTTTAAACCCTTAGAATATCCAACTAAGTCGTGCTCTTGTACTTCACTCGCATTCAATTCATCCAAAAAGTTAGTATATACGATAGTAGTATCTTCTTTGTCTAGGTATTTAGTGAGATCTCTCAAAGCCTCTCTCACCTGTTCCAGTTTGTCTGCCTGCACTTCAGACCAAAACTCTGCCGCAGTCACGTCTCGAAGTATTGCTTCTTGTTTCTTTACTGCTGGTATGTTCAGCTTCTTTAACAAAGCTTGTCCTATACCCATTATTCTACCGATACTATTTTTTTGCCTTGGGTCGCCATGAAAAACGTAAAGTATCAACTTTAGAACCAACAAATCAAAACGCTTAGCAAACTCATCTCCGCCCTGAGTGACATCTGCTATACCTCCTAGATGGGTGATGATGTCTGTATAGTTTAGCCGAGAGAGGTTTTCCCATCGCCCTCGCTTCTCATACTCTACCACATACTGCAAGGCATTGCGTACTTCAAATCGCTCTCGATCCAAGGCGGTTACCATACCATGAAGCTCATCCAAATAGTTTTTTCGAAGCTCTTTCAGCTCTGCTGCCTGATAGTCTTCGTGTAGCAGTTGCTCTGTAATCTCTAGTTTAGCTATAAATATCTGATGGCTTAAACTAAGTGACGGAGACGGTTTTATTCCTTCTGGGTATTCACCAAAGAAATTGAAATTCTCACAAAAATCAAAGATGTAAAAATCCTTCTTATCTTGTCCTGGTCCAAATAAATCTGGACAAAGACGTGTACCCCGCCCTATCATTTGCCAATACTTCGTAGCTGAGTATACACGTTTAAAAAACACTAAATTGACAGCACGCGGTGCATCTATACCTGTATCCATCATATCTACAGATACGGCTATGATGGGCTCGGTATCTTTATTTTTATCACAAAATTTCTCTAATAAATCTTGTGCTCTCGGTTCATAGTTGTCTATTACCCGTAGAAACTTACCTCCATATTCTGGGTAGAGCTTATTGAATCGTTCCTCAATGAATACAGCGTGCTTATGATTTGCTGCAAAGATGATGGACTTACCTACGCTCTCACCGCCTACTTTGTGCCCATTCTGCATCAGATATATGAGCACTTGGTCTATTGTATTTCCATTAAACAGCCACTTATTCAATGCTTGGCTGCTTATTTCGTCTGGTGCTTCGCCTGTGGTAGGGTCACCAAATTTCTCTTCATACTCTTCTTTTTCAATATCTGAAAGCTCACTATACTTTACTCCTTCTCTAGGGAATTTCAATGGAACTTCTACTCCCTTCGGTGGGTTCAGAAACTTCTGCTCCACTGCCTTATCTAGCTCATACGCAAAAGTTGGAATATTATCTTCTAGGTCAAATAACTCATATGTATTTCTATCCATAAAACTCACAGGAGTAGCTGTAAGGCCAAGTACTAAGGAGTCGAAATATTCGAAAATAGCACGATACTTAGAATATACCGATCGGTGAGCTTCGTCTACTATAATAAGGTCAAAGTGACCTACTCCATAAAACCGTTGATCATCAGTCTTAGCACCATCTATTCTATTCATAATGGTAGGATATGTACTGAATACGACCCTAGTTCCTTCATCTTCTTTCTCTTTGGTAAGATCAATCGCAGAAAGACGAGATACGTGTTCATTAAATGCATTTTTAGCTTGAGTCACTAGAGCGTTTCTATCTGCAAGGAACAGCACACGCTTCACCCAATTCGCTTTGGTCATCATGTCAACAAAAGCGGCAGCAGTCCTTGTCTTTCCTGTTCCAGTTGCCATCACGAGTAGTGCACGTCTCTGCCCTCCTCTTATCTCACCCTTTATATTGGTTTTCATAAACCGTTCTGTGACCCTTTTGATAGCCTCGTACTGATATGGACGGCCTGCTATGGATTTATCTATAGGCTGCTTGGTGATATCTAGTCGCTCTTCACGTCTATTGATGAGCAGCTCTAGTTCATCTTTTTCGCAAAAGCCTGCAACCATACGCTCTGGATAGAATAACTCATCCCACATATAGTGCTCAAAACCATTGGAATAATAGATGATAGGTCTACGGCCATACATCTCTTGTAAGCAGTCTGCATATTGCTCTGCTTGTCGTTTCCCTTTTTTGGCACTCAGAATAGTTTTCTTGGCTTCTACCACGGCAAGTGGTAGCCCATCATCTCCCCAAAGCACATAGTCTACATATCCATTTCCAGAAGGGTTGGTACTTTTAGGCATTCCTACTACAGGAAATTCTTTTACGTCTTGTTTCTCCAGATCCCAGCCAGCTTCACGCAGTAACACATCTATGAATATGGTGCGGGTTTGTGCTTCACTGAGTAGGTTGGGCACTATATCATCATCCGTATATTCTTCTTCCCTCTTTTCCTTACGCTCAGTTACCTTCTGTCGGGCTTCATCTAGTTGTTTCTTTAGAGCAGCATTCTCCTCTGCTTTTTCAATATTTGCTTCTTGATTTTTGGCCAACTTATCATTGGCTGCTTCAAGTTGTGCGGCTAGTTTAGCTATTTTAGTTTTACTTCTTTGGCCTTCCTCACCCACAGGAAGTAGCAACTCGCTGAATGGATGTATCTCTGGATTACCAAGACTATACAGCTTACTGAGATAGGAGACAAACATAAAGAGTCCTTTGAGAGCAGCAGTAGACTCATTTCTGTCTACTCGTGTGCCGTGTGCTCCATTGTTTCCAACTTTTCGTACTAGATTTATACTCGTAAATAAGCTAGGTCGAAGTCCATCCTTAAACTCTGGATGAAACATCAATGCATTTAGATTTGGGTTGTAGGGTAGTTCTAAGTCAGCATCATTCTCGTAGATCCAGTAGATGGCTCTTTCAAGTGCTGACCGACAAAGTATAGCCGCATACCGAGGCTCTTTGAGCGTATGTTGCTCTGCCTTAGCTGCCTCAGCGTATATACTAGGCCATTCAGTTTTTATAAAAGTAAAGTTGCTCATATAGGTTTCAGGTCAAATATCGGATTTTTAGTCGTAAATATAAATTCGTGTACTAAAATTTGCATATTGATGGTTCAAAGCTAATTTTCCAGATTTCTTATTGTCTTCAAATAGCTTTAATGTCTCACTGGCTGGATGTCTATCTCTATTTCCAAGCCCAAAATTTATGACCCAGTACTTAACATTTTGAAACCCACTAAATGCTTCTTTACACATAAAATTGTTAGCTCCATGATGAGGTATCTGAATACTCAAGAACTTTGTGTTTTCAATTCCTCTCCATTTATTAGTTATTTTTTTGTAACACAAAGGGCCTATTTTTAAATCGCCAGTAAGCAAATTGTTTGTTTCAGAATGAACCTGTCTATTTAGTAAAGGGTAGCTATACTTTGATTTTATGACAGAAAGAGACGAATTATTGCAAATCTTGAAATGATGAACCACAACACTAGTGTTGTTCATTCCCTGTTTGCCAAATGCTTCTTTATATAAACCTCTTAAAGCATTAAGAGAGCCTTTTTTCTTAATCAATTCTTTAGGTTCGATCTTCTCACCTTCACTCAATTTAAACTTTTTGTGCAACAGAGCTTTGAAAGCACTAAGTCGTTCACTCTTGACGGATTTTTGAAAGAATTTGAGCTTCCATATAATACCAATAGAAATGAAACCTGAATCATAAAAATGTTCAACACCATTCTTTTTAATATTCTTTTCATAAGGTCTCAACCCATTATAGAAATCAAATCCTTGAGATTCTATACCTTCTTCTGAGTCTTCACCGTTTGGATGAAGAAATATTACTTCCGTAGTTCCTTTCTCAAGAAAAAAAGCCGTGGGATCAATAATTAAGCTCAAAACACTGTCACTGGCATCCGCTGTCTCTGCTATGGAATAAGCAATAAGAACTTCTGATGGAGTTAGATAAGGAAGAATTACTCGATTAGGTGCTCCAACCTCTGCGATTAATTTATCGATATAATTTATATGATCAGCATCAAAATGGGAAATAATCAATAGGTTTATTCCGTGCCCATCCAAATCCCCTATGAAATCTTCAATAGCACTACAAATGTAATTTCCATTGCTTAATGTCCCACAATCATACACCATAGAAAATACCGATTCTCTGTCTAAATCTCTAAATACACCAGTATAAAATAACCCTTGACCTACATTTCTGTATTCCAAGTCAACATGGTATTTACATTCTCTAATCATAAATTCCCTTACCCCACCCAAGTCACACAATTTATCACGCCTCCTTTTTGCGAAAGCTCCGTTGCTTCTATCCTTTGCACAGGCTTTCTATACAATGCCTCTAGTCTCCTTGCAGCCTCCTTATCATTGGCCTTATCACCGAAAGTTGGCATAACAATACGATCATCCAATTCCAAGAAATTGAGATACACCCCTTGAGCACTGGTCGTTCCATTCTCGAGGCTGGCTGTATAAGGCAACGTTTTTATTTTTAATCCAGAACTGAGCAACACATTCATAAAGCTATGATGCCATTGATCCATTATTTTCTGGCGGTAACTATTTGGGTCTAAAACCGTGTCTATTAATTCTTGAGTAAAGTCATTTATTAGTACAGTACGCTCATCCACAAATCGTATAAGACCATCTACGTGTCCTGTAAAATCATATGGGTACTGCGGTATTAAAATTAGTGTGTCAACCGCCAGCCATTCTATAAGCTCAGCTACCAGCTCCTTCTTCTTCACTAAATTGATTTTATTGTTATCCCTAAAAACTCTATCGGTCACTATCGCCTTTTTACCACGTAGTTCTACGTTTCCTCCATCTAGTATGATCTCTGAGAATGATACGTTCTTTAAACCTAGCTCCTGATGTATCTCACGAGGTTCTGGAATGGTTTTTCGCCCCTTAACACTTCCCATCAGATAAGACGGAGCATAAGAAAACTGCACAAGATCACCTCTACCATTCCGTATAGGCATATAGTCTCTACACCATATATTGTTATGAGAATTGGTTATTAGCTTTAGTCGACTTCCAAAATGGTCGTGCAACTGGTCAAAGACCTTCTTGCCATACAAGTGTCCTTTTGCATCCTTATCTGATTCTAGTGTTTTTGCTATGTATATCAGCCTTTTCATCCTTTCAACTCTTTACTGCCCAACAAATGCATTTTTGCTTTTTCTATTCCGCCCAAAAATCTATTTACCGCTCTAGGGCCACAGTGATACGGGTGACCTGCAGCCGTTAGTCTAAGTGCGTATATACTAATTCCAGAAGATGTCACTGCATCCATAATTTGTTTTGCATTCTGAGCTAGGTAAGGACGAATCACAATATTGTTACCCCAGCTCAGCAGCACCTTGTCTACTGCTCCGTATTTCCCTTTTATTATAGCAATAATCTCTATCAGACTTTCGTCGAAAATGGATTGATCTTGCGTGGTGGGTAGATTCTCAGGCTTTGATGTACGAATAGGACTTAGATTTGCCATAAGCCACCCATCACAACTATACCGCTCTGCAAGACTAGCTACATTACGAGAGGTAGGGTCTAGTCTTTCTTCATTGGCCTTACTTGGGTTTAGAGCAATAACTAAAAGGTTCTTCTCCCCTTTTTGACCAAGCACAAAACGCTTCTTTGTATCCTTTTCAGGTATGCAGATTATTTCTTTTTGGTCTCTTTCAGATGTGCTATCCTCTTTCATGCATTACATTCTATTTAGTATGTTCCAGTATCGGATTGAGCAACTCTTTATATTTCATAATTCTATAATCTTTGGTGTCAGTCACTTCATTATTTTCACGTAGCTCTTTGTAGTCTCCTTGTCGTCCAATTGCTCTACTACCTTGTGGTGATGGTGATGGTAAGGTTATAATATCTATACCATTGATTTTGGAAAACTGAGTTTGTATATTGTCTGTTACCCACTTGCTTGTGCTAAATATCAGACGTGGCTTACAACTCTGAATAGTATCATAAAGATCTCTCCATTCGTGTACAACTAGATCGCTATCAGAAGATGACATCCCCTTGTCTGTAGACTTTCTAGATACCTTTTCACACACATCTGTAATAGCTATAGAATGTTTATTTAAAAATAATTTTATTGAATTTTTTGAATCTATTGACTCTTGGAAAACGCTTGAAATAGTATCCCAGAGCAGGTTCTCACTACTCCCATAATAAAAGCTAATATCTTTACTACTGGGTTCGTTCCTTTTACTAATGGAATACGCATCATACATTTCCTTAGCACCAAGTTTGGCTATATTATTTTCTATTTTATCGGTAAGCTTTATAGGAGGAAAACTGCCAACAATAAGGAACTGACACTCTTCTGGTAAGAATGGCTCAAAAGGATGTTTTTCGGTTGGTAATATCATATCATTCTTCATTGCTATTGCTTTGGTTCATTTATCTGATTAATGACTTTTTCTAGAATTTCTATCTTCTGAAAAAACTGTTCGGAATCAATTCTCTGATGGTCCATTTGGTGCTGCTTGTATTGAAACCATATAGCAGCTACTGCTACACTAATAACTATCATAGCGTTTCCAATATTTGCTACCGTTTTAGTGAGTTGCCAGATAGCTTTTTTTCGTTCCGTTCTTCTTTGAGATTCAAATCCGCCATCAATATTTATAAAGCAAAATCCTTTTGAAGTGCCGCTAATAAGATACTTTACACCATCTCCGCTATTTGCTACTTCTCTGATAGACACGAGATCCATATCTGCAAGGATCTCTGAATAGTAATTAAGCTTATGTACAGACTCATTTATATCAGCAGCGAAACGTGTGATGTCTATTCCCTTGCTTCTATCGTGACTTGCAGTTATTATGTAGTCCAGACCCTCTGCTTTATTTCTATCGGTTTTCATATATCTCAATACTCTTAATCTCATATCTCCATACTTCCTACTACATCAACTCCCCCTTAAAAGCCCGCTGCAACAAACTTTGAAACAGCTCCTCCGCCTTTACCAAGGTATCTTCTGCTTGCTTTTTTTGTACTTCTATGGCTTGCACCCGCTCCGCAAATTGGTTTTGGAGGATTATGGGTGGCAGAAGAGTTTTGAAATTTTGTAAGGTTTCTTTTGTTATCGCCTCCATTATAGCTCCACCAGACGAACCTATACCAAGTAGATGTAACTTGGTATTTCCTGAAACAAGAAGATAGTTTAGATAGTGCCTATTAAGCAACTCCACTTTTGGTCTTAGTATAGAAACGTGTTGATTAACCCTTGCAGGCAATACATCGTTTGGAACTATTGTGCATCGACAAATTGATGCTCCCGTTATATTGAATAAAACATCACCTTCTTGTACTTCTACGTTACTTAATTTTTTTGCTTGTACATCATCTATGAAGGCTAATTTTTTGTATTTGAATCTATTATCATAAATATTCAAACTTCGAATTAGAGAGATACCTTCTTCCTTATAAGATTCTTTACCGCCTCTAGGAGTTGCACCACTTCCTATCTTAGACGTTAGGTCTACTAGCTCTTTCACCTCCCACCCCTTCTCATTCTTCACTGGATCTCCAAACATCTCCAAAAAGAGCGACTGTGAGAGTGCGGTGTATTGGTCTATGAGGGCAGCGGTCTTGGTGCGGTGCTCATCTGCTGCATCTAGTATGGCGGCTATCTTTTTTTGGGTAGCGAGGGGCGGGAGTGGGACAATACAACTATTGAGTAATTTTAGATTTACTCCTGTTTGACCAGATGTTCTCTTTGAATTTTCGATCACAAAATTTTGTAATGGAAGACTACATAGTAAGTAAAACAAATAGTCTCTATCCAAGTTAAATAGGGGTTCAGTTTTCATTAGAGCTACATTATAAGCCCCTGCTATACCTCTCAATATTTGAAACACTGGAGGACCATATCTTCCAATCATAATATCTTCAGCCGTGCAGAATTTCTTAGTCGATTTCTCTGGCACGTAGGTTCTATACCTATCAGATTTATAGTCTCTAATCTGAACAAGTCGAACATATCCATCTTCTGGCTCTGATTTAAATGAGGTTTTAGGAGGTTGGCTACCACCGTTTATTTTAACCGCTTGATTTAATAGGCAGGCCTTCCAACCTGTGGGAAGCTTTTCTAGTTTAAAAATGTTCTTGCCTTCTTTAGGAATCATAATCTCTGATATTTCACTTTCTTACAATCTTTCATTTCCATTCTTATCTTTTTAGTTCGCTTATTGATTCTAGGCTTTTATCTAGTATAGCAAATGCCTCTTCTGATATTTCCACATCCTTACCCTTTCGCGGGAAGAGGATGGTGAGCTCTACGTTGCTAAGCTCGTTTTCTAGTGCTTCGTTTGCTTTCATTTGCTCTTCGCTTATATTCCACCCATAGAGCACTACTATGTGGTATACCAGTGTCTTTGGTATGGTGATTCCCCATCTTTCTTTCTTTTCTCCCACGGTTACACTTGCCCAAGTATCTGCTGTTTTTAGTCCGTTTATCAGGTCTTGTTTCTCCTGCATGAAGTGGCCTAGGTCTCTACTAAAGCCAAGGTTCATTTTGAGGTCGTAGTAGTGCGTGAGCTTACCATTATCAAGTATAGCTAAGTCAGGTTTACAGGTTTTGGCTCTCGCTCCATCAGTCTCTCGATAGCTTATGGAGTGGTCTACTAAGTAGGTGCAGTCCCTGTTTTTCCGAATCTGTGCGGCATATAGTGCAAATAGGTCTTCTGCATATCCGCTTATGACGTGAGCTGTACCTCTTTTTATACGGAAACCGTCATCACCAGCTGATAACTTTTTAGCTTCACCGTATTTGTGGTCTAGTTTCTGTTTAAATTCTTGTGGAGTCATTGATTACTTCAGTAGTTTTTCTAATAGACTTAAAGCATCATTTCGTTCTTGGTCCAGTTTTTTGATATTGGACAGAATCACCTCTGGTGCATCATATACCACCTCTTCGTAAACTATCTCCTTGTATCTATTGATACTGAGGTCGTATTCGTGTTCTACGATCTCTGCTTTGGGCACTAGGAAGCTAGTATCAGTACGCTTTCGTTTGGCTTCTGTATCTCTGGCTTTCCAACGAGTGAGTATATCGGGTATGTCGTTTTCTTTTACCTCGTTTCTCTTATCGTCTAAGCTATAGCCGTCTGCCTGCATATCATAGAACCATACATCGTCTGTACCGCCACCATCTGTTTTGGTAAATATGAGTATAGCTGTGCTTACCCCTGCGTATGGTTTGAATACACCACTTGGCATAGAGATAATGGCATCTAGTTTTTGGTTATCTACCAGCTCAGTGCGGATTTGCTTGTGAGCCTTACTACTACCGAAGAGTACGCCGTCTGGCACTATCACTGCTGCACGTCCACCTTTTTTCATCATTCGAAGCATCAGAGCTAGAAATAGCAGCTCTGTTTTCTTGGTCTTGACCATAGTAAGCAGCGTACTATCTACTCCATCGTAGTCTAGCGAGCCTTTGAACGGCGGATTGGCTAGTATGAGGCTATATTCCTCTTTTATATTGGCATTGCCCTCTCCCAGTGCATCTTTGGCTATAAGCGTAGGATGCTCCATACCATGTAGCTGCATATTCATAGCACCTATTCGAAGCATCGTGGCATCAAACTCTATTCCACTGAACATCCCTTTGTCATAATGCTTTCGGAAGGTTTTATCATTGAAAAGTCCTTTGTTTTCAGGCTTATGAAAATAGTCACTTGCCGCTACCAAGAAACCTGCTGTACCGCAAGAAGGATCACAAATAGTGTCATCTGCTTTGGGCTCCATCATCTCTACCATTAGTTTTATAATATGGCGAGGTGTTCGGAACTGGCCGTTCTTACCTGCACTGGCTATTTTAGAAAGTAGATACTCGTACAGGTCTCCTTTGGTATCTCTATCTACCATGTCGATACCATCTATCATCTGCACTACCTGATCTAGAAGTTTGGGTGTAGGTATCATAAATGTAGCTCCCTTCATATGTTCGCCAAATACAGAACCACTAGCACCAACACTCTTCATAAACTCAAATACACCCTCTTGTTTGGTGAAGAGTTGGTACATTACGTCTGGATCTTTGTTTTTGAAATGTGACCATCGTAAGGACTCCTGTCCTTTTTCATAAATAGCGTCCCTTATTTCGAGGCCAGCAACATTGGCTTGACGCTCTTTTAGCAGCTGTACCTCATCTAGTCTACGTATAAATAGTAGATAAGTGATTTGTTCTATCACAGTAAGTGGGTTGGCTACTCCTCCTGTCCAGAAGGCTTCCCAGACTTTATCTACTTGTGATTTTATTGTTCCAGTTATCATATCGTGTTTTGGGTATGGTTCAAATTTATGTTTTTAGGGTGCAGTGAAGGTGCAGAGGGCTAAATATAATCCTCAATGTAATACTCTTTATCTCCTCAATTATACTTATTCTTAAAGTCCCTTATTTCTCTTTGGTTACTTGCACTGCTGAAGTTTTGAATGTGTCGCATGTCCACAGTACTGTGACAAAGAATACATAGACATTTGATATTCCCTTCTACGTTGTATGTTTTATCTCCATTTACATGATGCATATGCCAATATCTGTTATCCATTCGATTTTTAGACTTTACTCTACAGTTCTCACATGTATAGTCCTTAGCTTTTCTGTAGGCTCTACTTAGCTTTTCTTGGCCTTTCTTATACCCGCTTATGTCAACTTCTATTGCCTCTTCTACGTCATCCTTGTCTAGCAGGTCATGAAAGGTTGTTGTGTCTTGTATTTCTTGTCTAAGAATGTTAGTACAATAACTACAACAGACTAAGTTCAAGTCATTATACACCTCTGGAGTTGACATGTCTTTTACATTTACCAAACTTGAATTAGCAAATTCATATCTATTCTCAAAAGTACGAGCTGCCTTAAACTCATCTATCTTTTCACACTCTACTAAGTGGGCAGAAGGGAACGAATTGTACCTACTAATCCAAGCTTTCTTTAAATGTACGAAGCCTTTGTACGTCTTACCATTATATTCTAGGTAGATTCCGTCACGTCTGAATGAGATATTACCTTCATTAAAGGCGATGGTAAAATCTACCCCTTTAATTAGTTTATAACCTCCTTCACCATCAATAATCTGATACCCCTGTCCTATAAGGAGTTCTTTTGTTCTATCAAATTTATTTAGCTCTGGCATTATTTTTTGTTGTTAATTTCCTCCAATACCTTCTCTACTACCTTGTCACTAGTAGTCACTATCCTGAACTCTACTCTTCGTGAGAAGGTCTTATTGACGGGGTTTTTAGTATCATACGTAAATCCTTTATCCGCGTCCAGAGTTTTACCATATGACATCCCATTTGCAGTCAAATTAAACTGTAACCATGAACGATCTTTTGCTAGTAGTGAGCTATAAAAAGGCGAACTAATAAATTGATTCATCACTGATGCAGATCTCATTTGAGAGAGTTTAAGGTTACCTATATACGGTATTTCCCAAGAGTTAGTAGGCGTCATGTCTGTGTGCCCTTCTATTCTTATTTCTGCAATTTTGTCCCTAAAAGTGTCTTTGAGCAGGATATTGAAATATCGAGGTAAAAAGTCATCCAATAGATTTGAAAACTTATAAGGTATTGTTGATTGCCCTGCTTTGAACAGGACGTCTGGGTTTATAAACTTTATTGACAAGTCTTTATCTAATACTACTTTCCATTCTTGAAAGTCATTCTTGAACTCGTCATTTAACTCGTTATATAAATCCTCCTTAGTTTGCTTGAACTCCTTGAATATTTCATCTCGTTCGTCTTGTTTTTTCTGGGCTTCCAGCATATAGGAAATGGCAATAAACATAAATATAACCATCAATCCAGTCATAACATCCGAAAATGAAATCCAATGATTACTATCTCCTTTTTTTGAAATTATAGACATCGTTAATTCTTGTTTTTCTGAATTATACTAACTATAAGGTTATCTAGATTTTGAAGGGTATCGTTTAGTCTCTCGTAAAACTGACCATTTATTTCATCTAAATCGTTAGATAATGTCTGACTAGCAGTTTTAATAATATTTACACCTTCATTCAGTTGAGTTTTGGTATTGTTCCAAAAAACGGCGTTAATATCCTTGATCTCATCTATTTCTCTTAGTCTAACCAATAAAGCAGAAACACTATCAGAGAAAGTCATTTGATTTTTTACCCACGTATTTAGCTTATTTGTAGTGTTGTCAAATGCTTCTGTATTTGTTTTTAGGGTATCTACAGTACTGGTTATTTTCCCTACTATTTCTTGATACTTGGTATCTTCTATCATCACCTTCTGTAGTTCAGTGATCAGAGTTACTAGATGGCTATTTTTATCTGTAAGTATTGAAGTGTTTTTAGTAACCTTTTCCAGTGCTCCGGAGGTTACAGAGAAATCGGTTGACACCTGTTTGAATTGTTCTGTGAGACTAGAAATCATCTCTTTGTTTTCTGTCTGCCACGTATTCAAACGCTGAACGCTATTATTAAGCTCAGCAAAATTCTCTTGCACTAGTCTCTCTACAAAGTTCAGACATTTGGGCATTAAACTGCTCCGTAGCACTCTTCATTACATCTACGAGAGCCTCAGTATTGTTTTTAGCAAGAAGTTCAGAAAAATCATCAAATTTTTGTGTCAGAAGCTTATGATTCTCTCCTAAGGTTTTGGTTATTTTCTTTATTTCAGCCTTTGCATCATTGGCTGATGCTACTTGGTCATTTTTTATAGCTATGAGTTGTGCTACGACACTATCTTCATCTCTTAATAATCCTTTTTCAAGCTTACCAAGGAGTTCAGTCTGTTGAGTAGATGAGTTAGATACATCTGCAAAGCCTAATGCAAGAGCTTGCACCTGGTTTCTTATACTGTCTTTATTACTAGATAGCATTGCTTGTACATCTTTATGATTCTGAAGCGACTGGTTATTTATGTTGTTAAGCGTTTCTGATATGTCTTGCAATATACTGATTTCGCTATTTGGCTTTGGGGGACTTGACCCCTCCGCCTTACTCCAGCCAATCTGGGCTAGTTTGCCAAGAACCAAAGAAAGACTAATACCAATGATAGAAGATAAAAAAGCAGTCTTCATACCTGCTAAAAGTTTTGGAATACTTCCAGTTATATCTGTTTCCTTAAAATCAATAAGCCCGTAAAAAATACCCAGAAACGTACCGAGAACACCTAGCGTGGTGAATACACTTGGAATACTGTCGAATAAATACTCGTTGACCTTAGAAGTGTCTTTAAATCTCCATACACGTAGGATATAGATAATAGAGAACACAGTCCATCCAAGTATAAAACCGTAGATAACTCTCATGTAAGTTTCGGAAAAATAAGTTTCTAGAATTTCATTCATATCGTGGTGAAAATTAATACTATTTGTGCTATTTCTATGATTTTTTCAAGATTAATAATAGTCATTAAATATTATATGGCAGAGCATTTCAGCTCTGCCATTTGGATTAGTTACCGCTTAGTGCTACTCGTTTTGGAAGCTGCACTTTGGGCTCTGGAAGCAAAACTTCCTTTACTTACTGTTCCAGTTCTTACTGCCGTAGCACGCTGGATTCTGCTGGCGGCTGTTGCCGTCATTTTAACTTTACTCATATTGTATATTTTCTATAGTTCAAATTTAAGTTCAAGTATGCAGTGTTAGTGCAGAGTAATTTTAAATGTAATTCTTTTCTTTTAACAAATTTTCATACCAAAGAATAAGTGAACAAAATGCATTGGTGACGGTTTGCAACACATAATGATCTAATTTACTACTGCTCGTGTGACTACCTGTATTTGTAAACCCACTTATCACATCAAAACAGGAAGCTATTCCCCCATTTTTTTTAGGATCTACTATAGGGTCAGGGTTTTTCTCCAACCCATATTTATCTACCTCTAGGCCTTTTATCGCTCTTATACTCAGGGTTATGTTTGGGGTTCCTTTGGCTTTATCCATGAAGTCACTACTTAATAATCCATAATTGATAATTGATAAAAGAAGGTCCTCCAAGACCCTTCTGAGGGCATTAAAGCAATTTCCTACTTCAACTCCAGACTCCATTTTAACTAAAATTTCTATAAAGTCATCATAGTTAGCATCACCTAATATTTCTGGACTGAAGCACGCCAGCACTTCTTTATACTTATGCCTAACCTGCGTATCTACTTGCTTGTCAGCTTGGTCTTTAATCCGTTGCCATAGTTCTTCAAGATCTGTTGGGCTGTTCTTATCATAAACTTTGTTAACCTGAAATTTCTTCAGATAGGGATTCTCTCCTTTTTGAAAAGACGACTGTCCAGATAGAATGAACCACGGTATCTTCTTAGTATTTACTAAATTCTTAATTGTGTATAAAACTTCGACCAAAGCCTGATCTCCAGATGTAACGTCTCCATTTTCTTTTTCGCTTTCAAAAAATATACCGTCTAGTAATACAGCATCATATTGCAACAGGTTACTTTCTAGCTCTTTCACACCTTCGTATGAATTGGTGAAACCTATCAGATCAATATCTTTAAGAAATGCAGACTCATTTAAGAATTCTAACGTCCTACACTCATCATCTAGCCAAAGTACTTTATATCTCTTCATTCTGTTTCTATTGCTTTTACCTGAAAAATAAATTCAAAACTGGTCGCCAAATCTGAGATACCTAAACCTTCAGGACCATGTTCGTCAATAATATCTATTTCGGCGTTATGGAATTTTGCAACTTCATTAATTAGATAACCTCCGTAACCATCGCCATTATTTTTACCTTTTCTTACTCCTCGTTTTATGAAGTCTGAAAAATCAAAATCTTTAGGCATAGTTTTCCCATTATTTGAAACGAGTAGTGTGAGTTCATTAAATTCTTTATCGTAACCTAACCATATCTCCACTCGACCGTTAGTATTTTCATCAAAAGCATGAATTTCAGCATTCTCAATAAGATTGTCCATCATCTGAGTCAGCAAATCCTTATTACCTTCAATGAGTATAGACGCTGCTTCTTGTTTTGAATGGTCTAAAAAAGATCCATCAACACCTTCAGCAATTGCACTAAGCATAAAAGTACTGTCCTGGTCCTGATTTACTATTCTAAATCTATCACCTACAGTAGCCTCCTTTACTTTAATATACTCCGCAAGGAATGCTCTCAGATCAACATCTTCTCGAGGTTTGTCAGAGATGTCATCCTTAGAAACATTTAGTTGCCTCGCAACGACATCCTTTACTTTTTGGGTGTCGCGTTCTAAAATGCTGAGGTAGTACGCTAAATTATACTTGTGCTTTTTTGACACTTTTTGTTCAAGAAGATTGGGATACGCTTTACTATCTAAGTTCTTTAAAATGCTGATTATATTTTCGGTTGCACCTGAAATATTTGATGTTGGGCCAGTGAGTGTATGCCTTAAATGAGTGTTTTGCTCGTGAAGCTCAGTTTTCAACTCTTCACTTTTTTTATCTGAGTCTTTGAATTTTATCAATTCGGCCTCATACTCTAACCTGAATTTTTCTACCTCCCTCGATTGCTTATCCAACGAGACCAAGTCAATTTTTATACTAAGGAAATTTTTCTTAGTAAGGTGCTTTATCGTAGCTCCGTCCGATAAGCGTTTAACTTGCTCTTTTACATAACTCTTATTGAGTTCTGCTACAAGATAGTCATAACTTGCAACCGTAGTGTCAAGCTCAAAAGCCATAACATTACTATCAATATAAAAGTTACTTCCTTCTGGTTCATTCATTATGTAGCTTGGTCTTAGATTTTCAAATAGACGAGCGACTAACAATGCATCCCGGTCTAGTATTTTAAACTGACCTTCAACTTTCAGAAACTTATTACCAAACTTTAGTTTTCCCTGGAAAGGATTCTGACTTAAGTGTCTAATTCGTATTCCATGACCTAGTGTTTCCTCACCCTGAATTAATCCTGATCTGTGAAGAGTGATAGGTTCTAGTAGATTACTTAATACAACCCCAGATATAAATGAGTTTTGATAATACCCAAGAGTTAAATTATAATCAAGCTCCCTAAGCTTTTCAATAGAAGCTTCAGACCGATTAGGTGAATGACCACCATTTATTATCTCTAGTATAGCTTCAGAATTTATAGTCTGGTTACGCCCTTCCCCTAAATTAAAATCTTTAGCATCTATGAGAACTGTTTTACCTTTTGCTGATTCAGGTTTATTATTATTCAATACGAAAATTGCTGTATACAGACTACTATGAGTCAATGCATTTTTAGGAAGTTCGACAATCATTTCAACTAAATCATTATCAACTAAGTGTTTCCTCAAAGCAAGGTGTGCTTCGTCAGCCCCATTCAGAAAGCCACTAGATAAAAGGAAGACGGCTCGTCCATCTTCTTTTAATGAACTCAAGCTTTTTTCGACAACGAAGCTTTCCGTTGAATTACCATATTTCAGACCTCTTAATACGTTTGCAGAAAGGCGTCTGCCTAGTGGAGGTCTGGAAATTATCAAATCATACTTCTTTTTAAACGAATTCCATCTATTAATAGAATCATTCAGAATCAAATGACTAGATGCTTGATTATAGGCCAAGAGTCTTAAGGTAGAAAGAGCCCAATTGTCTGGGTTTATCTCATCTGCATAATAATGAGAAGTGATTGATTTATTAACACCAAATGTTCCTAAATTAGCAAATGGATTATAGATATCAATACCTGGTTGACTGATTTCGGCCAACTTTAGTAATAACTCCGTTGTCTCAGGTTTTGGAACTCCTGAGATTAACATTTTTGAAGATAAGTATTCCGTTATAAGCTCGTCAACCAATTCTTCAAAATTTCCATCAAATATTGAAAGCAAAACTTCTTGTCCTTCTAGAATGAACTCGTTTTTTATTAGAAATTCCTTGTATAAATGTTCAGTGCTTTTTGGAATTTCGTTAAGGTATATTACTAATTCCGCTAGTAATTCTTTTTGAAATGCTATTGCACTGAAAGTTCTGTCATTCCTTCCTTTGGGAAATGAATTAGGCAGTTTGTTTCCTCTAAGACTACCGTCAAAACGATACTGATTAACAAGATCGCTAAGAATTAAAATAAGCAGCTCAATTCCGCCACCACGACTTAACCCTTCTTGTAATATCGCACTGTAAAACTGCTTAAGTATATTGATTTTTAATGTTTTATTCATCTCTCGTTCTTATTGTACTTGCAAAACAAAAGGCCTGCTATGCACTCTATCTGCACACGTCATTTATTATATTTATCATTAGCTAATTTTAGTCTTTTCTCAAGAGAATTCCTTAACTCTATGGGCTCTAGCACTTCTACTCTATCACCAAATGAAAGAAGAAGACTTTCTAACTCGTAATTAACTATAAGTTTTAGTCTTACTGTTAATGTTCCGTCCTCATTCAAACTGCTTTTCTGACTAGCGTGTATGGGCTTTGTAGCAATGTAGGCCGCCTGTTGTGAGCTAAAGAGTAATTTAACATTCTCTACTACTGAATCATCTTTTCGTGTAACACCGACCATATCATAAAAATGGTCTTCCCAATCTACAGTAGTACTTCTGTAAGCATCTGAGCATTCTGTAAGTTCAACAATTCTATCTAAGGCTATATTCCAAGTCTTCACTTCCTTTTCTTCATTGTACCCTAGTGCAAACCAACGGTTATTGTACTGCTTCAGGTAGTATGGATGAAATGTAAGGTCAAAAGGTTCTTTACCGAAAGGTCTATAATTTACTTTCAGCACCCTTTTTTGAGTAATAGCATTAAAAATAGTACTAATGTGTTTATACCCTTCGTAATCTACGTTGGTTTCATACGCTATTACTTTTCGGGTATCATCTTTCAGTCCAAATTGATCATTAAGCAAAGGAGATATTTCCTGAACCCATTCAAACTCTGGCGAGCCTTCAAAACGCTGCAACACAGCTATTGCACTTTTTAGTTGTTGGGCCTCAGTAGCGTTTAGTGGCTGCTTATTTATTGAGAAGTTTTTATCGTCATATCTATAGTAAGGCGGCTTTGTGGAAGAATACGATTCTATAGGTGCCCCATAACCAGATTCACTTCGCATAAAACTTAAATCGTCTCTAAGCTGCCTAGTTTTTATCCCTGTAGACTCTGGATCATCCTCTAGTAACGCATCGTTTACTGCGTCTAGCAGCTCTTGAAATATATACGTACGTCCAAAGTTACTCAGACACTTATCTAAGACATTGTATCGTAAAACTGCATTCTTGTTAGTAGCCAAGGGTTCTGTGCGAATATAATGCACAGACAGCGATAAAGAAACACATTATTGTTAGTTGAGCACACGTATGAACATCAAGACTCCGTAGACTTGAGGAATGTATTACCATCATTCAATGCTGTAAGAAGCTGATAATTTTACGACATTCAACTTCCCATTTCAGCAACTTTAGATATGTTTTTCCAAGAAGAAAGAAAAGTTGCTATTGAATTATACGGATAGCGTTTAGATTGACCTTTTAATTCAACTATTATCGGAAACTGTGCATCAGAAAATACTCGAATATGGCAGAGATCATTTGGCTTTAAATCCATTCTGGGATCTATTCCTGTGAAGGTGGCTGTAACTAGAGAAATTGACATTGACTATTCTATTATCTAAGGTTGGTTTATGAATATAGTACGCCCCACACGAAAAACAAGCCAAATTACATGTATATCGGTATTAAAGTAAAAGGTAAAAACCCTTTAAAACATAGAGTATTCAACAAAATGCACGACTTTTTGTATCTAAGATCGATCTCAGTTAAACTTAGATGCATGGGAGGTGTATCTCTGGTCAACTTTGGTGTATCTCAGCTACATCCTGGTTTTACAGCACCTACCACCACGCTAAACACCGATTCCCATCACAAGGCTGTAGAACACCAGCATTATATTGGTAAAATGCAAAGCTCTTCCAATTCCATGCATAAACAAAAATGCTAAATACCTACATGTTTTCTCACTCAAATAAAGAAACATTCACACCTTTTATTATCTCGATTATAACGCTCCTTAGAGCTCTTTGAGCCTCTACCTAGTTTTTACAACTTAAACTTCTCCATTTGGTCAGTGATGGTGTCATTTAACATCTTGGCGTATATCTGTGTAGTAGCTATCCGTGTATGAGAAAGCACCTCAGACACAACCTCTATAGGTATTCCATAGTTAAGAGCCAAAGTTGCAAATGTGTGACGGCTCGTATGGAAAGTAATTCTCTTATCAATAGACAGCAGCAATGCAACGTCTTTTAGGTACTTGTTGCACTTCTGGTTACTGATGGCAGCGAAGTACGGAAAGTCTTGCACCATAGCCTTTGCTTTAGGTATTAGCGGTATTCGGGTATACTTATCCTCTGTGGATTTTTGCACCTTTTTAAGTATCATGCCATTAACTATGTCTGATGGGCGTAGCTGCACTATATCCGAGTACCTTAATCCTGTGTAGCATCCAAACAGATACAATTTCAACACTTTTTTGATCTTGTCAGAAGATGTATGCTCATAGTATGCTTCGAGCCTGTTTACCTCTTCACTAGAAAGGTGTGTTCGTTGGGTTTTTGTGTTGGACAGCTTGTACTTTAGTGCAGATGTACGTACCTCAATATCTAGTGAAAGAGCGTACCCTAGCACCGTCTTTATACATTTAACGTTTCTGTTTAGGTAGTTAATCTTATTACCATACTCCCTATAGTGCCTTATATAGCGTCGTATCTCATATTGGTCTATGTCTATAATCAGCATACTGCTATTCCATATACTTAAACACTTATTGTACACCTTTTGGTAGTTGATTACCGTACCATTGGTTATATCGGGGTCAGCTTTTGCGTCTTGTATGTATTCTTGGAATATAGCTAGGAAAGTTTCGGGCTTTTTTTTCTCGGTCTCTAAAAGACGCTCTAAAAAAGTGCCGTAGTCAATAAATGGACTTTCTAGAAGTACATTTTGAGACTTGCTTATCCACATTCTTATTTGATTATTTATAGAGATATATTCCCTACAAGTCTTCTTTACTAAGCTAGTCTTAGTATCCCAATATTTAAGCTCAATAAATAAGCCTGTTGGGTGGTAATTGTACTTAGTATCACAATGAAAACGTATATAAATAGCGTTTTTGCCATTCTTTAGTGTTTCAGACTTGCGAATACGTATATCTGCTGACGATAATTTATGCATAGTATGTTTATTTTCCGCAAGGATTCCGCAAGGATTTACGTTTTATTCTGCAATCTTTAACAATCTTCAGCAACCTTATAAAGCAATAAAGCCCTGTAAATGTGCTATTTAGCTTATTTACAGGGCTTTTGATTTGGGTGTTTTGTGATCCCTCTGGGACTCGAACCCAGGACCACTACATTAAAAGTGTAATGCTCTACCAGCTGAGCTAAGGAATCATCCTTCTTTTTCCGCTTTCACGGCTGCAAATTTAAAATTATATTTATCTAACACAAGTATTTTATAAAAGTTTTTCAAAGGTGAAATGAACCTTGGTTTTTTTAGCATTTAAACTTTGAAACAGAGCATGCATTTTAGGATTAAAATCACCAATCCAGGCAAGTTCGGTACTCTTTAAATAAGGGTCGCTTTTCATTACCTCAAACATCTTCATAACGAGTATGCTATACACTCCTTTGGACTGATAATCAGGAACTACCCCAAATATTATTCCTCTTATTTTGTCGATAGCAACCCTCTTCTTATACCATAAAAATTTCATCTTACCCCACAGATTTAAACTTCCATTGAGGTATTTGAAAATTTGATTCACATCTATAATACTCAAATAAAAGGCAATAGGCTTTTCTTCTTCATACAGAAACCACAACAAATCTTCTCGTATAATCGGTTTCATTTCTTCAAATAGTCTGCTTACCCGTTGCTCGGTCATGGGAACAAAATGTTCGTGTTGCTTCCAAGCTTGATTGTAAATCGTGGTAAAATCAGCAACAAATTTTGACATTTCATTCATCCTAAAATGTCTAGCTGTAAGTCTCCCATTGTTCAAAAGTCTATCTGTGAAACGTTGGTACTTCTCAAAATCAATATCTTCTGGCCTTGCCTCACTAGTAGTTTGTTCAATGGATTTGGTAAACCCATAATTCTCAAATAGCGATTGATAATATGGAGCATTGTAGTTCTCCTGATACGAAGGGTTTGTAAACCCATGAACCATTAAACCCCAATACTTGTCTCTTTCACCAAAATTAACAGGAGCCTCTACCCTATCGAATCCTTCACTTTTTAGCCATTCAGTACCCTTTGAGAATAATTCATTTGCAACCTCTTGATTGTCTATACAATCAAAGAAGCCCAATCCTGCTTGATTTGTATTCCTGTTATAAAACGCTGCGATTTTCCCTGCTACAGTTGCATCTGAGTAAATCAACCACCGTTTTGCGTCACCATTTTCAAACTCAGTATTCTTCTTGGAATCAAAGACACTTTCTATGTCTTGGTCCAAATGAGAGATATAATCGGGATCATCAGCGTACAGATCTCTGGTAAATTGATGAAAATTCTGAATTTGACTGGAGGAAATAACTTCTACGAGTTTGAGTTGCATAGTAAGTCCAATGTTTCTTTAATCATTCGATCTATTACTGCTTGGGGATTGGCACTAAAACGACCGTTTAGTCTATCTGCAAGTATGGCATTGAGAGATATTGCTTCGAAACCAAGTAATTTAGACAAGCCATAGATTCCTGCTGTTTCCATTTCCATGTTTCCAACTTTCTCACCTTTATAGTCTATTTCACAAATGTCTTTTAAATCGTACTTGGGTGATAGCTGGGCATTTCGGAACTGTGGACCGTAAAACCCCTTAGCAGTGAGTGTAAGGCTTGGATTGTAGCTATTAAACCTTCGTTCTAACTGCGAACTACAATCGATCACTGGGTATTCCCTCTCATCAAAAGTTAGTGTATCGAATGAATGGTTATAGAATTGGAATAAGTCTTCAAAGGAAATAGCTCTCTTACTATAGACGATGCTGTCTATACTGTTCTTTTTGGAAATAGAACCAGAAGTCCCTAGTCGAATGATATCAATAGATTTAGTTACTTCATTTTGTTCTAAGGTTTGTAAGTTAAAGTTCAATAGGAAGGCTAGCTCATTGAAGACAATATCAATATTATCGGTTCCGATCCCCGTAGACATTACGGTTATGGGCTTATTCCCAATTCTTCCTCCTGCGGTTTTAAACTCCCTATTTTGAATTTCAAAGTCTATCACATCAAAGTGCTGAGTGATTGATTTAACTCTTTCTGGATCCCCTACAGTTATTACGGTGTCCGAAATATGTTCGGGAAGTAGTCCTAAGTGGTATACAGAACCATTACTATTAACGATAAGTTCACTATTTGATAATTGTTTCACGCTAAAATGCTATTTATCTTTGCGGCAAAGTTTAACAATTTTTATGACAGATATTAAAACACCCAAAGATCACATCATTTTAGTTCCAATGGATTTCTCTGATGCTTCAGTTAGTGCTGTTTACTATGCAGTAGAAATGGCTGGTCTCTTTGACAATGAAATCACTTTGCTTCATGTACTATCAACTAGTACTTTACAATCTATCTTTACGAGTGATAGTGAAATTGCCTTACTGAGAGATAATGTACGCAACAAACTAGAAGAGTATAAACAAGAAATACTTGAAAAATGGCCAAACACCCGTGTCAATACCATGGTGGCAGAAGGAAAGCCTTTTAAGGTCATTAATAAAGTTGCGGAAGAAAATAACTGTGATACAATTGTAATGGGTACTAACGGAGCCAATGGAATTGAACAATTCACAGGTAGTACCACTACTCGTGTCATTAAAAGTTCTACAATTCCAGTAATTGCAGTTAAAGAAAAGCAAATAAGTCCAAAATTTGATAAAATAGTTTTACCGATTGACCTTACCAAAACAAGTCGTCAAAAGATTGACTGGGCTGTGAAGCTTGGTAAGAAATATAACTCTACGGTCCATATAATAATGGAACTTGACAAGGACGAATTAATTGAGCGTAAAATAAAAGCAAACTTGCTTCAAGCAGAAGGCATATTCGAAAAGAATGGGGTGAAATTTGAATCTCATCTTTTAGATGATCTAAAGTATCCTGACCATTTGGGTAAAGATACCATTCAATATGCTGAAGAGATAGACGCTGATTTAATCATGATTATGACTAAATCTGAGACAGCTAAACTATCTAATTTGTTTGTAGGATCTTATGCTGAACAGGTTGTAAATAGCTCTCAAAAGACTCCTGTTATGTGCATTAACCCTAAACCAACGGGCTCTTTAGCAACAGGTGGTTCTGGTTTTTATTAATCCTAGAATGAGATACAAAAAAAGCCCAACTGAGTTTTCAGTTGGGCTTTTTTAATGCTTTAGTATAGATGGGTGACTAACTCCAAATATTCACTCTTCTAGGTCTTGCTTTTTCAACCACTAGTTCTTTACCGTGAAACTCTAACCCATTCATTTCGGTTATGGCTTTTTCTCCATCTGCTTCATTTACAAACTCAACAAAACCCGTTCCAGTTGGCTCTTTGGTTACTCTGTCATAGATTACTTTTGCAAAATCTACTTCTCCATATTTCGCAAAAAGCATTTCTAAGTAATGAGCATTGTAGCTCGTTGGAAGATTTTTAACTACTAGATTCATTGGTGCAAAGCTAGATAAATATTAAATTAAAAACACTGGATATAATTTATTGTTATTGGCTTATGACTTCGCCATCCCTCATTTTTATGACTCTATCTGCTAAATTAGCAAGATCATTATTATGAGTTACAATGACAAAGGTCTGTCCAAAATCATCTCTTAGTTTCAGAAACAAATTATGAAGATCTCGTGCATTCTCCGTGTCCAGATTACCACTGGGTTCATCTGCAAAAATTACAGCAGGCTTATTCATGAGAGCTCGTGCAACCGCTACTCGCTGTTGCTCCCCTCCTGATAACTCATTGGGTTTGTGATCCAATCGATCGCCTAACCCAAGCATCTCAAGTAGTTCTTGTGCTCTCATCGAAGCATCTTTTTTGTTTACTCCCTTTATAAAAGCGGGCATAGATACATTTTCGATAGCTGTAAACTCAGGCAATAAATGATGAAATTGGAAAATAAAGCCAATGTTTTCATTTCTAAATTGTGCCAGTTTCTTTGGGCTTAAGGAAGACACTTCCTCATCATTGTATTTTACAAAACCATTTTTAGGAGCATCCAAGGTACCCAGAAGCTGAAGTAATGTTGATTTACCTGCTCCACTTGGACCTGTTATAGATACAATCTCGCCTTTTTTGATAGTAATGTCTACGGATTTTAAAACCTCTAGACTTCCATAGCTTTTACTTAGTTTTCGTCCTACAATCATTGTTCATTGCAAATAAAGGTATTAGCTCTGTATTAATATAATTCCAAAGGCTGTGATTTATATATCTTTGCTTGGTGCAGAAAACGCTGATATATGACCTTTTTGTTGTTTCAATATTCATCGTACTAGTTTCAGTTCCTTTTATTTTCATTCCAAGATTCACTAAAAACACATCTACACCTAAACCCTTAGATTTTTGTGGAACTGTTAGTATCGAAGATGAAGCCACCAATAATTTCACCAAAAAACACCACCTTGAGAAGGCACTAGGGTTTGTTGTGAACGTTAAAGAGGGAGTTAAGTTATTTTCCGCACATTGTGGTAGCTGCCATGACTATTATTATACTGTAGTCGGCCCTCCACTCGCTGGACTAAGAAAAGAACTTGGCAAACAGGCTTATACCTGGTTTGATGAGTACCTTGAAAACTCAGATCTAATGTTAATTAGAGGTGACAAACGAAGTGTTGAAATAAAAAAGAAATACGGCGGAATAGATGGTTGGAATCATACCGATTCTAGTTTTACTGATATCCAAAAACAAAATTTGATTGGATTTATTTTGCTCCTGGAGTCCAAATAAATCTAACCCATCTCAATGAATCTTAGAAACTCAGAACGGGTTGACTCTTTTAGAAATTGACCTGAAAGTGCCGATGTTATTGTACTGGATGTAACATCCTCTACACCTCTACATTCAACGCACATATGACGAGCATCTATTGCTACTGCAACATCTTCAATGCCTAGTGTCGATTTTAGAGCTTCTGAAATCTGTTTAGTTAATCTTTCTTGAACCTGAGGACGTTTGGCATAGTACTTCACCATCCGATGGATCTTGCTCAACCCTATAACCTTACTATCAGCAATATAAGCAACATGAGCCTTGCCAATAATGGGTACAAAATGGTGCTCACATACGGAATAGACCGAAATATTCTTCTCAACCAACATCTGATTGTACCCATACTTATTTTCAAAGAGGGTAACTGCAGGTTTATTCTTTGGATTTAAACCACTAAAAATTTCTTTGACATACATCTTGGCTACTCTTCTAGGAGTTCGACTAAGGCTATCATCTGTCAAATCAAGACCTAAAGTCTCCATAATGGCCTTAAAATGCTCTTCAATCTTATCGATCTTATCATTATCTGAAAGATCGAATGCGTCTGAACGCATCGGTGTATCTAAAGTTGCATTGAAGCATTTTGATTGGTGTATATTCTTATTGTCCATCGTATTCTATAAAATTTCGTTCAGTTTCGTATAAAGTGATATGTAGCACTAACTTATTATCCAATTGTTTTCTTATTCTATGCCAAGCCACATACGCTATGTTTTCTGCTGTTGGATTCAATCCCTTAAAGTCAGGTACATCTAAATTTAGATTCTTGTGATCAAATCGTTGAGTAACCTCGGAACGAATAATATCCTTCAGTAATTTTAAGTCCAATAAATATCCCGATTCTGGGTCTACCTCTCCTGTCACCTTTACAATAAGACGATAGTTATGACCGTGGTAGTTCTCATTATTGCATAAACCAAAGAAACTGGCATTCTTTTCGTCGCTCCAATTTGGGTTATGTAGCCTATGAGCCGCATTAAAACGCTCCACTCTGCTTGCTGATGCTCTCATATAAGGTACAAACATCTATTTTTCTTTTTAGTTTCCATATTTTTTGATGGAATTTAAGATATGACAGGTCAGTTGTTTTCAAATAATCCTATAAGAAAACGTTATATGGAAGCAATAAGCTATCAATCAGATAATTACGGAAGGGTTTGGCATTTTACTATGAACGCCCCCTTTTACATGTTGGTACATACAGTTAGTTGTTTTAAATTTGAGCCACAATGTCAAACAAAACAGAATCTAGTCTTCCGTTTGAACTAAAAATGCAAACGCATGAGGGTATACTTCGTAACTATGCTCTACAACTCACTCAAAGTATGGATGATGCAAACGATCTGGTGCAGGAGACTTTTCTAAAAGCGATGACTTACTCCTCTAAATTCAAGGAAGGTACAAACCTAAAGGGTTGGTTGTTTACCATTATGCGTAATACTTTTATCAATAACTACAGGCGAATTACAAAGAGAAGCACTTTTATGGATACGCAAGAGGAGCAATTCATAATAGACTCTGCAAAGGGTTTTAATACATTCAATGATGGAGAGTCTAAGTTTATTAGACGAGACCTAGAAGCTGCTATTGATAAACTTCCTGATGACCTGCGAATCACTTTTGAAATGAATACCCTAGGCTATAAGTATCATGAAATCGCAGAGAAAATTGGAATTCCTATAGGTACTGTAAAAACAAGAATTTTTGTAGCACGAAGAAAATTAAGGACCTATCTAACTGAGTATGAGGGTTTATTTAACCTTACCGCAAGTTAATTCTATAAATTTCTAAAATATTTTAAGGCAAGTATGGGATTATCTACTTGAACCGCATCAATGTAGGTATAATCATATTTCGTAAAGTTCTTGGGAAGCTTTTGTCCATAAAGAATAACCACTTTATTACTATCTGAAAGTTGTCTTTCTAGAACCTTATCTCTCTTCTCGAACTTTCCAACAATTCCATCCAGCTTAAAACGCATAACATCTTTGACTCCTGATGTATCAATATCAGAAATTAAATAGCACTTATGGTTTAAGTCTCTTGCTTTAAGAAAAAACAGAAAATTTGCGTCACTACACTCTATAGTTAACTTCTCGTGTGAAGCAAAACCTTGAAGTTTTAAATGAAATAACCCAGCTATGGAGTCCAGTATAAATGGAATCTCAAAATCATGAACATTCAGACTAATATACCTATCCTGATAATTCGTGTTTACCAATGAGATTAAACTATCAATGGTAATAACTTGATGCTGGTAGCCATTTCTGAACTGTTTTCGATATAAGCAATCTCCAATATCGGAGAGTTTAAGGCCACTAATCTCGCCTTTGCACTGTGTGGATGTTTCCAAGAACTGGTCGTGATACACTAATAAGTCCCCATCTCTGGTAAACCGGACATCAAGTTCTACTCCATCTAAACCATACACATCTAATGCTTCTCGAATGCTAGGTACGGAATTGGCTGCATATTGTGCATTTACTCCGTCAAACCCTGTTCCTCCATGACCATAAATAAGAACCCTATTTAGATCAGGATTGTGTTCCTTACATGCTCCGAGAGCAAGTATTAATATGATACAAACCTGTAAACGCATCCGAACTGAAAAGACCCTGAAATATTATTGGATTGAGCAAAACTGCCTGCTGATGCCGCTCTTTCAGCAGCTAAACCATAACCCAACTTAGAGGTAAGGTAAAGTTTAGGCATCCACTTATAGGTTACACCTGTGGTATAGTTAAGTAACTGAATATTAACAATCTTTAGTGGTTTTTGTCTTCGATAGTCTAAGCCAATAGAAGCACTCCATCTATAAGATTCGACCACTTTATAACTGTAACTTAAGTCAATACCTAAAACAGGATTGGCCGCAAAACCATCGGAAAAATTGTAGTTCACACCAGCCTCAAGTTTGTGCTTCTTTATGGAATATCCAGCATGAAGAAAGCCATTGTTACCTGTGTAATTTGTTTCAAAACCCATTTGCAAAGACCATTTTGACTTTTGTGGTTTCTTCATTGGCACAAAATTGTTAGCGTATATGAACGTCGAAATAACAACCAATATCAAGCCAAATGCTAATCTCTTAGAAACTGTCATAATTATCATTTAAACGTTTAAACAGTTCTGAAGTAGGTAAACCCACCACGTTATAAAAACAACCTTTAATACCTTTTACAGCTACTAAACCGAACCACTCTTGTATACCATATGCCCCTGCTTTATCATAGGGCTTATATGTATCTACATAGAAACTAATCTCTTCTTCGGACAACTCCTTGACCTCTACTTCCGTGGTACTCGTAAATACTTCCTTAGAATGTACATCACGAATACACACTCCTGTTTTTACTTCGTGCGTTGAATTACTCATTGACTGCAGCATTTCAAATGCTTCCTCACGATTTATAGGTTTGTTTAGGATCTTATCATTTAGAATAACCACCGTGTCTGCTGTTATCAGCACTTCATCAGCCTTTAACTCCGCATAAGTCATCGATTTCTTTTCTGCTAGATATGCCGCAACCTCAGAAGTAGGCATTCCCACATCAAACTGCTCATCACAATCAATAGAAACCTTGGTAAACTGATATCCCATTTGAGATAAGAGCTCATTTCTTCGAGGTGAATTTGACCCTAGTAATAACTTCATTTTTAGAAAAATAAGATGGATAGTATTCCGCAATACAGAATATACTTTAACACAGCACTCAAATGTCTATAATCTTCTTTAGCCTTTGCTACCATTACCTTAACACCCACATAGAATAAGGGTAAAATTAAGAATAACGTAACATATATGAAGTAGACATACCGTAAAGTGTCGTGAAAATGACTTTTTTGATAGTAAATGGATATGAGTGAAAAAGCCACCGAGAATATAGAAATTACAAGAACTGAAGAATTGACTGACTGTAATCCATAACTAACCGGGGCAGTATTAGCTCCTGTTTGCATATCTCCTTCTAGATCTTCTGCATCTTTTACAATCTCTCTTGCAAAGGTTACAAATGAGGCTAATGTAGCAAAATGAAGTACTAGTAGATAATCTGTACTGAGAAATAACTTTGCTACGGCTAACAGGCTTGTAAAGCACAATGCCGCTATCATAAAGTTACCTAACATGGCCACATTTTTAAAGTACTTACTGTATAGGAACAATATTAGTAGGGTTATTACAAATAGTCCTACAAACCAGATACCTAGTATGTTGCCAGCCAACATTGCTACAGATACAAAAGCTAATAAATGAATGTAGACAACCTTATCATCTAGTAAACGTATGGCTGAAGGTCTATCTTTATTTATGCTATCCCTATCCTGATCTAAAAAGTCGTTTACCCAATAGCCAAATGCGGCACAGGCTGAAGTACCAAGAATAAGCCAATAAATACCTCCTTCATTAATGGAATCAAAGGATGCAGAAAAATCTAAGTAATAAGCACATAACCATTGAGCTAGTGCAATGAACAGAATATTAAGTGGTCTGAAAATGGCGAAGTATCTTCCCATTACTTCCGTTTAGGGAACTTCATTCTATAATGTACGTTTACCTTACCCCTGCTAATATTTGCAAGTTTACCTTTTAGTAATTGGCGTTTAAATGCTGAAACGTGATCCACGAATAAAACTCCTTCAATATGGTCGTATTCATGTTGAATTACCCGTGCAGTCATTCCGTCAAACTCTTCTTCTTTCTCTTTACCATCAGCAGTTTGATATTTCAATCGTACATTGGGTTGTCTGAGAACATCTTCTCGTATATCTGGAATACTTAGGCATCCTTCTTCAAATGCCCATTCCTCTCCTGTTTCTTCTAAAATAACAGGGTTGATAAAGATCTGTCTCAAACCTTCGTCCTTTTTGTCCTTGTCCTTACCTTTATCAAACAGGGTAGAGTCTATGGTAAATAAACGCATTTTTTTGCCAATTTGAGGAGCTGCTAGCCCAACACCATCACTAGCATCCATGGTTTCAAACATATCATCAACGAGTTTTTTCAATTCATCATTGAACTCGGTAATCTCCTCACATTCAGCTCGTAAAACCGCATCTCCGTATGCTCGTATTGGATAAATCATTGCTCGTATAAAAACTCCTGCAAAATTAAGGTAGCTGCGGTGCTATCCAATAAATTCTTGTTCCTGCGGTCTTTCTTTTTTACACCACTTGCCACAAGTGCTTTCATAGCCTCTTGACTGGTGTACATCTCATTCACTCTGTGAATATTAATCAATGGAAATTTTTTTCTAAATTTTTCAATAAAAATAAGGATGTACTTTTCTATTGCAGAGAAACTCCCATCATGACGAGTGGGCTGACCAACTACCAAATCGGAAACTACTTCCGTTTGAAAGTATTTACTCAGATAGTCCATCAAATCATTGGTTTGAACTGTAGTGAGTGGAGATGCTATAATTTGTAATGGATCAGTAGAGGCTATTCCAGTACGTTTACCTCCGTAGTCGAGTGCTAGTATTCTTGCCAAGGTTTTACTTCTTTACTTTGATTCGCTTTTGGATTTGGATTTGCTTTTATCATCGAATATTTTGAACTCAACTGGAATTCTAAATCGCATGCTTACTGCGTCATTACCTCGCATTGCAGGAGTCCACATCCCAGATGTTGCTTTTACTACACGTAACGCTTCTTTTTCCAAACTTTCAGAGTTACTCCCTTTATTCATCACTCTAGCATCTCTTATTTTGCCTTGGTTACCAACCACAAACATTACAATCACTTTACCTTGTTCATTATTTTCTAGAGCTACTGCTGGGTAATTCATATGCGTTGCTAAAAAATTTTGTAACCCAATGTCTCCTCTTGGAAATTCCGCGTTCTGTGTAACATCAATAAATTCATATACATCATCATTATTCTCCTCAATTATAACTGACGTGTCCTTTTGTGCTAAACCCGTTAAAGGAAGAATAAAAATCAACAATAATAGAATCTTTTTCATTAGGCAAAAATAAGGTTTAGTTACCAGTTTCATCTTGACTTTAGCAAACAACATTACTCGTAATTGATATAAAACGTAATAGGTATAGAGTACTTCATTTTCACTCTTTCTCCCAGCTGTAGAGCTGGTCTCCAAAGTCCTTGCGTTTCTTTAATTACCCGTGTAGCCTCTTCTTCCAATCCAAAACCCATAGAATCAGAAATAATCTGTATCTCCTGTACTCCTCCCCTTTTATTGATAACAAACTGAAGCCTTACTTCTCCAGATACATTTTCTTCAAATGCAGCATCAGGGTACACAACCTGAGTAGAGATGAATACGCTCATCGCACTATCTCCGCCATAGTATTCAGCCTTTCGTTCATTTGTCTTTTCATTGAGCCATTCTTTAAATTCAGCTGTGTCTCGAATATCGATTTCTGGAGTTTCACAAGCTATGGCTGATAGAATGATACTTAAAAATAAAAGGTGTTTCATTTAGGATTTCGAAGATAGGTTTTAATGAAAACATATAGTGACTGGATACTCCAGGTAAGAACGAACCTTCAGCCCCTTAAACGTGGCAGGTTTCCATTCTCCACTGAGAATTGAAAATTGTTCAGACATACTCTTTTCCAAACGCTCCTCTTTACCATCGATTAATATTGTATAATTACTTGTAGAACCATTAGTTTCTACAACAAATCCAATTCTAGTTACTTCTGATTCTTCATTAAACAGCAGCGGTATACACTTATTCAAAAACTCGGTGAGCTTTTCTTTACCACCCGGATAAACAGGTGCTTCATCAATATGATAAGATTGATAGATAAAATCAACAGGTAATCGGTAGGAATGCGTGGTATTTCCAGAGATTTCGGAGTGATTCTTTGAAGATTTGGTTGTCAATTTAAACTTCATTGGAAATCTCAGCCGTGTCTGCACCACCTTTCCAAACTCCTTACCGGGTTGCCACATTCCGTTCGTACTCTTTATCAGTCGTATAGCCTCTTCCTCTAGACCGTAGCCAATATACTTCCCTACCGTTTTTTGCTCAGTAACCAATCCAGTGGTATCAATGGTAAATACAACATTTACTGTTCCTTCTATACCTAATAACTTTGCAGAGTCCGGATACACCATTGTATTGTCCATATAATTTGCAAAACCTTCATCATTTCCATATATGAATACTGGATGCTCTGTAAACCGCTCTCCATAAACTAATATGCTATCCTTAATTTGGGCATTCAAGGGATTAACATATAAGACTAAAACCAATATGAGACCTAAGTATTTCATTTTACAACATCAACGGTAAAGACCATTTACGAATACTAAAACTTTACCAAATACCCATTTTAACTCACCACTTTCCCTGCACAGTAAGTACTAGCAAAGGCATCTGGTTTAGCTTTGAATGTATACCCCATACCCAAAATGTAGCCCATAGCTTCTTTAAATGCTACATTACTCTTAAAGTTAGGATCGGTATTAATGTCGGCATGTACCTCCAGTTCTGTCTGATATTTGTCTAGAATGGGACAAACTTGAAACGCAAACTGTACACTGTCATTGACCTCGTGAATCATTCTCTCTTTAATACTAAACTTACGCTCAGACGCATATTTCTTTACAAATACAAAACCTCCTCGGCCTTCTCTTAAGAATACAATAGCAGTTGCAAACTCTGTAAAATTACCTTTCACTTGTGAATCTGTACCTATGCAAACCTTAATGTTATTGCCCCGTTCAGCTTTGAGGGCTTCCTCTACTTCTACCATAATATCTCGTTTTAATGGCTCCCCTTCTAATTTTCTCCAACTCATATTCTCCAAAGTTCACAAAAAATATGGATAACAAAGTCAGGTAAACGTTAACATTTTATAAAGAAATAGCACCTTTGCCCCTCATGATTGAGCAATCTACAGTAATACAAACACTTATTTCTCTTGGCGATTCATTCTCAAAAGAAAATGAAGCTTTGAATGGAGCGGTAAACCGTTCATATCTTGAAAACAGTTGGCTCACCAAGGAAAATTATTGGACTGCTTTAGAAGAGTGGAAGGAAAAGTTAAATGAAGAAGCACTCCAAAATTTCAGTTCTAACTATACCTACAGTATCGAACCTAGAACCGTTGGCATTATTATGGCTGGCAACATCCCAATGGTGGGTTTCCATGATTTATTGTGTGTACTTCTCTCTGGAAATAAGGCTGCAATAAAACCAAGTAGTGACGATAAGGTTGTTATGACATACATCGTAAATTTCTTATCCAATTCTCCTTTAAGCGACGTAGTTACTTTAGTAGAGCGACTGGATAAAATTGACGCAGTAATTGCAACTGGAAGTAATAATTCCTACCGTTATTTTGAGCGATATTTTAGTCATATTCCCAACGTGCTTCGTAAAAACCGAAAGTCGATTGCAATCTTGGATGGCTCAGAATCAATACAAGATTTGGACCTTTTGGCTGACGATGTTTTCCAATACTTTGGGTTGGGTTGTAGAAATGTGAGTTTTATCTATCTTCCTAAAAGTATGAACATTACTACCGTTTTGGATCAATTTATGAAATATAAAGACTTGGCTAACCATAACAAGTATGCCAATAACTACACCTATCATAGAGCATTACTTTTAATGAACAGTGAGCAACATCTAGACACTGGATTTTCTTTACCAAAGGAGAGGCTAGACTTAAATGCACCTTTGGCTTGCATCCATTACGCATACTACGATGACAAGTCTGAAGTAGATGATTTTATCAAAAAAAATGAAGAAAACCTGCAATGTATTGTGGGTAACTATTGGACGAAGGACACTATTTCGTTTGGAATGGCTCAAAATCCTGATTTGCAAGACTTTGCGGACAAAGTTGACACAATGCAATTCTTGGATGATTTACGTTCGTAAAATCTTAACAATAACTAAGTCATATATTTATACTTTTGAAATTCAATTCTTATGAGTGCAATGGGACAAGAAATATTAGTATCTACCAATTTTTTCTTTACGAATCAGGTGGATTTTATGAGAGGAAAGGTAAGAGATGTATACTTCATTGGAGATAATAAGGTAGTATTGGTAGCAACAGACAGAATCTCTGCGTTCGATCATGTATTACCTAATGCCATTCCGTATAAGGGGCAAGTATTGAACCAAATAGCTTCAAAATTTTTAAATAATACTAAACACATTGTACCCAATTGGAAAGATGTAGAGGCTGACCCACATGTTACCATTGGCTTACTATGTAAACCTTATCCTGTGGAGTTCGTTGTAAGAGGTTATTTAGCAGGTCATGCTTGGAGAGAATATAATGCTGGTAAAAGAGAAATCTGTGGAGTTTCATTGCCAGATGGTTTAAAAGAAAATGATAAGCTACCTTCTCCCATCCTTACTCCTACTACAAAGGCAGAAACTGGTCACGACCTAGATATAAGTTATGAAGAAATAATTTCCCAGCGTCTTATTAAGAAAAAAGAACTTGACCAACTAAATAAATATTCTTTAGCTCTATTCGCTTATGGAACAAAGCATGCCGCTAAACAGGGTCTTATTCTAGTAGATACCAAGTATGAATTTGGAAAGCACGGTGATACAATTACACTTATAGATGAAATTCATACTCCTGATTCTTCTCGCTATTTTTATGCTGAAGGTTATGCAGGAAAACAAGCTAATGGAGAATCACAAAGACAGTTGTCTAAAGAATTTGTAAGACAATGGCTTATCTCAGAAGGATTTCAAGGTAAAGAGGGGCAAACTGTTCCACAAATGACGGGTGAATTTGTTAAAAAAGTATCTGACCGATACATAGAACTCTATGAGCATATAACTGGAGATACCTTCGAAAAAAGAAATTACGCCAATATCAATCAAGAGATTGAAGAAAGCGTAAATAATTACCTATCTAACACGCAAACAACTATTTAAAATTATATGAGAAAATTAAGTTTACTAGTATTAACCGCCCTAACTTTTAGTGCATTTGCTCAGAGTGTGGTCACCTATGCTGGCAAAGCAAATGACGATGCTTTGAACAATTATGAGTCAACTTCTGGTGTTGCTCTTCTGAATACATTCTTTAGCTATCCTGAAGGGATTTGTTTCGACCCCAGTGGTAAGATGTATATTTCTGAAAGAAATAAAGTACGAATACTTACCAATAATAAACTGTACATACGAAGTGGTAGCCTACAGTCTCCTACTTTTTCTGAAGGGTATAAGAATGCAACTGGAACACAATCCACTTTCAGAAATCCCGGAGGAATGGTATGTAACTCTAATGGAGATGTATTTGTAGCTGATATTGAAAACCACTGCATTAGAAAGATTGCAAAGTACACAAGCCTTGGAAATGGTCAAGTGGTAACCACTTTTGCTGGTGCTAATCCTACTGCGGGTCTCCCAGGAAATGGAACTGTTGGTTCAACCAATGGAACGGGTACTGCAGCACGATTTAACAAACCCACAGATATTACAGTTGATGCAGCTGGCAACTTCTATGTCACTGAATACGATAATTTTACAATACGAAAAATAACTCCAGCTGGCGTAGTAACTACTTTAGCAGGTTCAGCCTTGATTGAGGGTACTACTGATGGTACGGGATCTGCAGCTAGGTTCGGAGGTCCATGGGGAGTTGCTATTTACAACAGTAATTCTATTGTGGTTACAGATCCTTGGAACACAAATATTAGAAAAATTAATATTTTCTCTGGAGTAACTACAACCCTAGCAGGTCCAACCGATGGAGCTGACCCACAACAAATAGATGGTACCCTTTCAGATGCACGATTTAAAGCTCCTAAAGGCATTACTGTGGTAAATGGTATTATATATGTTACGGATCAAAATATAATTAGAGCTATAGACGTAGATAATAACACGGTAACAACCTTTGCCGGTGACAAGTCCAAATTCTCAATTACAGATGGTACTGGTAGTTCAGCTTCATTTACTGAAATGAGTGATATAGAAACAGATGGGAATGGAAATTTATTTGTAAGTGAAAACAGTGGACTTGTATCAAGCAGTATAATTCGTAAAGTAACTATCAGTAGCTTAGCACCTGCGGCTAACTTTGAAACGACAAAGCAAAACATTTTGACCAATGAAAAAGTTACACTAACAGATATATCTGGAGGGCAAGCAGCTACATCTCGTACTTGGACAATTTCGCCTTCATCCTATAGCATAACCACTGGTGATCTAAACTCAGAATCTATGGAGATTAGTTTTAGTGTTGCCGCTTTCTATGAAGTTAAACTTAGTATTACAAATGATTATGGTACTGATACTAAGACCGCTGAAAATTATTATGCAGTTTCAACTACCCAAACAAACAGTGTAACTGAATATACCAACTCGAATTTGGCCAAACTATACCCTAATCCTGCAAATGACGAATTGTACATAGAGTTAGATCCAAGCTTGTCAATCTCTTCTTCTACAATTTCATTGTTCAATATCAATGGAATGTTAGTACGAAAAATAAATGCAAATGAAATTGTGAGTACAAAAGAACTTCCAAATGGAACTTACTTCGTAACCATAGTGAATGAAGATATTAGCATAGCTAAGAAGCTAATAATTTCTCACAGGTAACGATTGAAAATACTTTCAGCTAATTTAAAGGCTCCTTCAAAAGGGGCCTTTTTTAGTTTTAAAGCTTCAAAACTAAAGTAGTCAATTAGCCTTTCTGTTGGCATATTGCCCACTAAGTCATCCTTTGCCATTGGACAACCTCCATAACCCTTAATAGCACCGTCAAATCTTCTACATCCATTGTTATACGCAGAAGAAACCTTTTCTTCCCATTCCCAAGGTTTTGTATGAAAATGTCCTCCAAACTCTGTATTTGCAAAATCTTTATTTACACTTTGAAATACTTCTGCAATCGATTTGGATGTAGACACTCCAACTGTATCTGACAGTGAAAATTGACTAATCCCAAGATCAATAAGTCTACCAACCCAATCATTGACTACGGCGGTACTCCATTCATCTTTGTACGGGTTTCCAAATCCCATTGAAATGTAAATAACCATTTCTTTACCGTGTTTTTCGCACTTATCAAGAATATATTTAACCGTATCAAAAGAATCTTCAATTCCTTTATTTGTATTTCTACGTTGAAAAGTTTCAGAAATACTAAATGGGAAACCTAGGTAATCAACCTGAGGAAACTGAACAGCATCATCCGCACCTCTTTGATTTGCCACTATCACTGACAGCTTGGTGTTTGATGATCCAACATCCAGATTATCAAGCACTTCTCTTGTATCTTGCATTTGAGGAATTGCCCGTGGAGACACAAAACTTCCACAATCAAGTGTATGAAATCCAACCTTCAAAAGGCTATTTATATAGTCGATTTTTTGTGCAGTTGGTATGAAATCTAGTATACCTTGCATGGCATCTCGAGGACACTCTATTATCTTAACTTCATCATCTTGTGAGATAGTTGGCATTTCGGTTCAAAAATACCATTTTTGCACTCTTTTAAAAATAGCAAATGAACGAGGAACAAACCATTGGAAATACAGAAGAGTCTACAAACCTAGAGACCAATGATGTTACAAAATCCCAAACCCCTGAAATAGAAATCCAAAAGGAAATACTATTAAATGAAGTGGTTACGGAAGACGAAGAAACAGAACAAGTATTTGACGTTACATCTTTGGAACAAAAGTCCTTAGAAGAAATTGTTGAAGAAGCTGAAGCTGTTTTAGTACTGACTCCAAAAGCGGCTGGATTAAAGTTGAAAGCAATAAAAGCTGTATTCTTTGATAAGTACAACTCTATGAAAGATGAAGCTAAGGCTGTCTACGAAACCTCCAAGACGGAAGACACTCCTCCATTTGAATTTGATAAGGCAGTACTGGTTGACAATCTCACTGAACTAGACAAAAAGATCAAGCAGGCTAGGATAGAAGAAAAAGAAAGAATTGAACTTGAAAAGAAGAAAAACCTAGAGAGAAAGAAAACTCTCCTTACTAAGCTAGAAGAAATTGTAGCAGAAGATGAAACACTAGAAAGTATTAGTAAGGTTAAAGAGATTCAAAAAGAATGGAAAACCATTCGAGTACTTCCTAAGGAGGCGGTATCAGAACTTTGGGATAAATACAACTTACTTCAAAACAAATTCTATGATAATCATAGCATTAATATTGAGCTAAAGGAACTTGACCGACAAAAGAATCTAGAAGCCAAGATAGAACTCACTAAGAAAATGGATGAGTTACATAAAGAGAAGTCTCTAAAACGAAGCTTCATCCTACTTAATAAGTACCACGAAGAATTTAAAAATACTGGACCTGTACCTTCTGAAAGCAGAGAGCCTATATGGTTGGCATTTAAATCCGCCAGTGATAGTGTCTATGAGGCTAAACGAAAAGTTTACGAAGAACTAGAAGTAGGTAAGGAAGTTAATTTGAAACAAAAAGAAATTTTAGCTGAGAAGGCTGAATTATTAAATCAGATTAAACCCGAGATCATCAAGGATTGGAATGAGAAAACCAAAGTGTTTGAAGAGTTATTTGCCGAGTGGAAAAAGATAGGTCCAGTACCCAAATCTAACAAAGATGCTGTTTGGGTTGCGTTTAATGGTGTTCGAAATGACTTCTACACTGGTAGAAAGGCCTTTTTTAAAGAACTTAACGCAGGTAAAAATGAAAATTTAAAAGCAAAGGAAGAGCTTTGTAAAAAGGTTGAAGAACTTAAGACTAGTACCGACTGGGTAACTACCACTAAGGAAATTATAAAACTGCAAGAAGATTGGAAAAAGATAGGTCCAGTACCCGAAAAAGTAAACCAATCGATATGGAAGAGGTTTAGAGGTGCGTGCGATGAATTTTTTAATGCAAAAAACAATGCTTTTGCTGGTAAAAGAGAGGATGAAGAAGCTAATCTATCCAGAAAGAAAGAACTTGTACAGGCTTTGAAGGAACTTGCTGAGAAGAAAGTAGATCACAAGGAGGCTTTTGCAGAATTAAAAAAGATCAATTCGGAATTTAGGGAAATAGGATTTGTACCTCACAAAGCTGTAAAATCTATTAGCAAGGCTTATGACGAAGCGAATAATACCGTTTACGGCAAATACAGTAAGCAGATAGAAGAAGCTAAAGCAGCTAACATAGGAGCCCATTATAAAGAGATTAAACAATCTCATAATGGTGTTAAAACTTTGGATTATGAGGAAAGAAAGATAAAGAAAAGAATAACAGACCTTAACGACGAAATTTCTAGTATCGAACGGAATATGTCCTTCTTTGCTAAATCCAAAACAGCAGAGAAAATGCTAAAGGAGTTTGAGCAAAAAATAACCAAAGCTAAGAAGCAAATTACTTCTCTTAAAACGGAACTAGTTGCCATAAAGAACGCTAAAAAGGAAACTAAATCTGAAGAAGTGTCCTCAGATGTTGTGGAAGAACCTACAAAACCTATTGAATAGAAATGACTCAAGATGAAGTCAAACCTTACTCTAAGTTAAAAATTACGAAGGCATACTTATCCTACTTTATAAGTGGTAAGACCAAGCATGGCATCCACTCTCCTACGGTCTACGATTTCATTGAAAACATTATAGATAAGGCTTATAAGTCTAAAAGTAAATCTATAGAAAATGAACGTACAAGACTAAAAAAGAGTAAACAGGTTATCGATTTTAAGGACTATGGAAAGTATGGTAACATTTTCAGAAAAAACATATCAGATATAGCTAGAGCGTCACTAAAATCTGCAAAATATGCCACTCTCCTATCTCAATTAGTAAAATACTATAAAGCAAAAAGAGTATTGGAAGTTGGCACTTCTTTAGGAATTACAACAGCATATTTAGCCCAAAATAAAGACATACTCGTTGATACATATGAGGGTGATCATACGGTTGCCAATCTTGCTCAAGGTGTTTGGAACCAACTTGGTCTAACGAATGTATCCAGTATAGTCGGTAATTTTGATGCTACTTTAAGCGAGATAGATGATGTCATATATGATGTAATTTACATTGATGGAAACCACAAATTGGACCCAACATTACGTTACTTTGATCAACTTCAAAAAAATGCTAGTGAATCTACCGTTTTCATATTTGATGATATTCATTATTCAAAACAAATGGAAGAAGCTTGGAAACAAATAAAAGAAATGAGTAAAGTTTCTATTACCATTGATTTATTCTTCCTCGGGATAGTATTTATGGACCCTACACTATCAAAACAGAACTTCATTCTAAGGTATTAGTACTCTTAAAAAAAAAATAGATTTGAATGGATACTAAAGTCCCATTCAATGACGTTCTTCTACTAAATTAAAAAGCCAGAAATATGATAACAGCAATTACTCAAAACGAATTGGTACTTTTAGCTTATAATGAGCTACCAAATGAAAGGCACAATCAGATGTTAAAATTGATTGAGCAAGATGCAAATCTTTGCAAGGCCTATAACGACATTAAACTACAAATGGAGGTCTTAGATACTTTGGAATTTAAGCCACACCCTACTTCTGTACAAATTGTGCTTGAAGAGTCTTGTTCATCTTCATCACTCGAGATGATTTAGAAGGAGTAGTTAGTTACTAAAAAGCCGTTGATAATATATAAATTGTCAACGGCTTTTTTGATTCTTACCCAAAACTAAAAACTATAGCTTGCTGAAAGACTTGGAAGAATCGGCAATTGATTCTCTCTCTTATAGTTTACCCTATCAAAATAGAAAATATTTTCTCGGTTATAAATATTCGTAACAGATAAAATAACTTCTGCCTTATTGAATACATTTTTCTTCTTGGTTGCAATTTTAAACTTACGTTTTATGGAAGCATCCAACCTGTGATAATAGGGTAATCTTCCTTTATTTAAATCATCATAATAGATACCTAAATCCCCATTGGTTGAGGTATAATCTGTGCTTGCACCGTCACTAAAGTCCAAAATTTCGTAAAAACCTTGTGTTAATGTAAAAGGAAAACCAGAACCGAAATTCCAACGCACATTGGCTGTCCATGATAAGTCTTTACCAAAGTCATAAGAATTAACGAGATTTATATTATGACGTCTATCAAAATGAGGTTGATACTTTACCTTCTCTCCCCTGTCATAGTATCTATTAACTACATTAAAGGAATATACAGTCCATATATACCATTGCTTACTTTCTAGCTTATATGTTATATCAAAACCAAATGCTTCTCCTTCTTCAACAATGAAATCATCAACTAAATAACGTGGTCTTGAATTATTCTCAGGAGTATCATCAAATATTTTGTCCCTATTGATATTCGTTAATTGAGTAAAGTCTTTGATGTATCCCTCAACGTTAATTTCCGAAATTGAGTTAATATCAAATTCAAAACCAGCAACAGCATGTCGTGACTTTTGCAGTTTTGTCTCTACTGGTCTTGCTAAAAATGTTTTAGGTAAGTCATCTGGTCCACTTAGAAAACCATAGAATAAGTTTACTACATCTCTATCACTTACCGCACTCATCAAGTTTTGTGAATAATACCCTCCTGAAGCTTTAAATCTCCAACGTGTGTTGAAGTTATACTTCATTCTAAGCCTGGGTTCCAAAGTGGTTTCTCGAAGAGATGCATATCGCTGAATTCTTAACCCCATCTCTAACAACAATTTTTTATTGAAGTTCTTTAAATAATTGACAAATCCATTAATTTCAGAAGTGTTTTCAAACTGAGAAATCCTTCTATCAAAAGAGTTGAAAATTTCAAAATTGGTCCTAAAACCATTCATCTCCAAACCATAATTCAACTTATCAAAGCTCGAAAAAAATCTCGTAAAATTCAGATTCACATTATATCCATTGACACCTGACTTCCTTGGTTTTAAGTCTACCTCTTTTTGTTCTATCAGATAGTTACTATACGTAATGCTTCCATCTACGATAACTTTACTACCTCCTGGAACAAGTAAGAACTTAGTTCCTAGTCCACGTGACTTCCAAGCATAGGATGACGACTGCTCAAAATCTACATTGTCTTTGTAGTCAAATCCAAAAAAATGAATATTACTTCCTGTAGCTGCATTGAAAGATAGCTTTGAGTATAAGTCACTGAATGAGTATGGCAAATTACCGTCATTTACATATGGATAAATAATGGGTGCAGACTTATTTAAATACGAATTTTTATATGAGACTATATAGCTACTACTCCCCTTTCCTGTTTCATATTTTTTCAAAGGTCCTTCTAACAAAATTTTAGAGTTAAATGGACTGCTATTTACCTTTCCATGGAAGCCTGTTTTATTTCCTTCTCTTGTTTTAACATCAATAATTGCAGAAATTCTTCCTCCATACTCTGCACTAAACCCAGCTGAATAAACATCAACAGATTTCAATATATCACTATCAAATACAGAGAATAGGCCAATACTATGAAATGGATTATACACAGTAAGACCGTCTAACATTACCCTATTCATTACTGGAGAACCACCTCTAATGTATAATTGTCCACCCTGGTCACCAGAAAACACAACGCCCGGTAGTACTTGAAGATATTGTACCAAATCCGGCTCTCCTCCTACAGAAGGAATTCTTGTCAGTTGTACGGGTTTTATTCTTGTTTGTGAAATATTGACTTCTTTACTTTTTCTAAGCTTTTCTGCCGATACGCTAACACCCTTCAAAGCTTTACTTGTCGCATTTAAGTAAAAATTTTGTGCTACAATCTTATCATTCTTGATTTTCACCTTGGCAAAGGAAGTATCGTACCCAACAGAAGTCGCTTGAATATGATATTCTCCGCTAGCAATATTTGAAATACTATACAAACCTCTTTCATCAGCATAGGCTCCTTGCTTAATCTCTTCAAAAGTAATGATGGCTGAAACTATTGGATCACCTGATTTGGCATCATATACAAAACCTCTTATTACACCCTTTTGGGCAAAAATTAGTGTAGAAAGGAAGAGAAGAAAGCCAGAAAAAAAAAGTTTTTTACCCATTGTTGTAAATCACTCGCAAGCTACTTCTTTAAGTGACATTTTGAGACAATACTTGACCAGAATCCAATCCTATTTAAGTACGATATTATTTTGTGTTGTTGCTCCTAAAATTCCTAACCCATTTACAATGTTGGAATGAATTACTACTGCGTTATTGTATCCACCTTGAAAGCTAATTTCCTTAGCATCTTGAGCTCTTTGCAGTGATCTATAATAGCTAAAATAATCCTTGGTAATGCTTGACAATTCAATCAAATACTTATCTCCTGGGTTGGAAGAAACCAAGCCCGATGTAGTCACAATACTAATAGTCTTGCTATTACCATTAAACAATTCATCCGAGAATAGTACACCAGCATCATTTAAAAGGTATGAGTTGTATTCTGCTAAAGAAGGATCTCGCTTGTCAAAATTAATAGGGATCCATTGATTCAAGGTTGTATTCATATAATAAACATTAATCTTATAAAAATTGTCTTTTCCCGCTTCGTCATTGAACGTGACTTGGAGTAAGTCTCCCTTTTTACCAGAAGTATCTATTCCTCCATTTTCTATCAATACTCCATAAGCGTTAATATTTACAGGAAACCGAACAACCGAGTTAACATTTGGAAAACTCGGATGTTCTATCTTGAGTGCAACACTTTCACCCGACATTAAGGCTGTGCCAGTAATGTAATTTTCGGAGAGTACATTATAGCTCATTGACACATTACCAGAAGTAGTAATCAATGTAACATTTGCATCTTTTATCAATCTAGGAAATGTGGAATCTATAGAAGCCTCACTTGTAGTAAGTTCAATTGCTAATCCCTCTCCAGCAGTGAACACTCCGTTTACTACCATCTTCTTTTGATATCCAATCAATTCATCAGGTTGAATTGTATCAACAAAACAAGCTGACAAGCTACCTATTACTAAACTTAAAATTATATACTTTTTCATCTGAATCTTCTTTTTAAAATTTAACAACGTAAGAAATACCGGGTACGAATGCAAGATAATTTCGGTGCACCTGCAGTTCTTGATATGTATTATCTGTAAAATCAGCACTCACATAAAGTGGGTTTCTATATCCCAACGCATTGTACAGATAGAAACGAAATTCCTGCCCCATTCCATATGCGTCTTTGATTTTAGCCAAACTAAAGTCTATTCTATGATAAAATGGACTTCTATAGTTATTTAACGTATTATACTCCAATTGAATATTTCCATTTATATCTCTGAATTTTCCAATGGGTAGTGTAAATAATTGACCACTGCCAATAATATAGTTTACACCAAAATTCCATGGACTAGTTTCTTTTGTATAGTTTGCATAAACCTTCAACATATGAGGCCTGTCATAGGTAAATAAGAAATCCTCATCGTATAACTCAGCAAAGTTTCGAGTACTTTTACTGTAAGCATAACTGATCCAACCTGTGAAGGTTCCTTTACTCTTTTGAAGAAATAATTCTGCTCCAAAAGATCGTCCTTCACCTTGAACAACACTGGTCTGCCAATCTAATTCAGGATCTCCAGCATCATTTAAATTGGTAACTTGAAGCAAGTTTTCCATAGTCTTTAAGTATATATTCATACTTGCTGAATAAATACTGCCCAACTTTCTTTCGTACCCTGCTTCTAGAGTATTTACTATTTGTGGAGCAATCTGTGAGGTAGCAGGAACCCAGAGGTTGCTTGGCCCTCCTGTTTGCCCTAGATTCAACTGATTTATAAATTGATTATGTCTATTGTAACCAGCCTTTAAGACATCTTTATTCTCTAAAAATATGGTCGCATGTAAACGAGGTTCTACGACTACCTTATTAAAGTCATTGTAGTGGTAATACGTGCTCCTAAGACCCAAATCGAAAATTATTTCATCACTAAACCTAAACTTATCTTCACCATATAAGGTAACTTCTTGAGCTAGTTCGTATTTCGGATTGCCTTCCACCGTATTTATATCCTCTAAATCTGGATAATTGACTGCGGTATAGTCGTATCTGCCTATAAGTAAGAGACGAGACTGTGTTTGAAGTCCAAAACTTAATGAATGCTTATTATTTAAGTGATGTTGCCAGTTACTTTGTAGACCAATGTCACGCACCCCTCTTGTAAGTAAGCGTTTCGTAGTTGGTATTGATGTGAGTTGAATATTAAAAGTTTCCTGTTTCAACTCTGTTGTGCTCTTGTAACCCGAATAATGTATAGAATGCTCTGCTGTGGTACTTGTACTTATGTTTTGAGTATACTTAAATGATGTAACTAAGTTCGACCATTTTTGGGTAAACCCATAAGTTACAGGTGAATTATTCCCAGATGTAGTATCTGTATTTCTGAATGCAATAAAGTATAAGTCTCTTGTACTTAAAATGCTAAAATCCATAGCATCTTTGTTCTTTAATTTTTTACCAAAATTCACTTGAAGATCATAAATATTGGCATTAAATTCATTCTGCTTACTTTCTACAGGTATTAATAGATCTATCCATGACCTTCTAGCAGCTACTGTGAAATAACTGATATCCTTTTTAATGCTCTCAATATAAATCCCCGCATTTAATGGCGTTATTTCAAATTCTCCTTCAAGTCCACTATAGTCTCCATTCTTCTTGCTCTCTAATGATATTATAGATGAGCCTCTACCACCATATTTAGCAGGAGCTATTCCCCTATAAATGCTAGTATTTTCAATACTTCTGTGATGAAAGGTAGAGGATAATCCAAATAAATGATTGGAATTGTATACAGGAGACCCATTATACAACAATAGATTTTGATCCACCTCTCCCCCTCGTACGAAAAGGTTACTATAACCTTCATTACCCTGTTCTATACCAGGTAACATTTGCAATTGCCTATTGATATCAGATTCGCCTAAGAAATAAGGCATATTATGAAGGTTCTTATTCTTATTTTTATGTTTAAAGTCTAAGAATCCAACTAAATAACCCAAATGATAGTCATTTGCATCGGGATCGGGATTCAAAAAGACAAGAGTATATTCATCAAATGGTAAGCTTCGATTAAAAGTATCATAGGAGTCATGTGTAAAAATAACTCTACTATCACTTCCAAACAGGTTAAGTGTAAACTCACCTTTATCATTGGTATAAGCTATATTCCCAGTACCCTGTTCATTAATTTTAACATTGGATATTGGATGTTCTTCTTGGTCAACCACTTTGCCACGAGTAATATGTTGTGCATTAGCTATACAACTAAGAATAGCTAAGAAAACAAAAAGATATAAATATCGCATAGGCAAATATGCCTCTCCTAATCATTTATAACAAGGTAGAATTGACTAAGTGGACATTTTTCAGTTTTTTTACCTGTTTCATACAAATGATTTATTACTTCGCATTGTGAAAAAAATTTTATTCCTCCTAACATTTTCTCTTTTATTTGGTTGTGCAAATAACAAAGTTGAGACAAATCCCAAGTTAATCGTACTCATAAGTGTAGATCAAATGAGAGGAGACTACCTTGAGACGTTTAATTCGCAATTTGAGGGAGGTCTTTTAGACTTTTACACCAATGGTGCATTCTATACCAATACACGTCACAATCACGCTATAACGACCACCGCTGCGGGTCATGCTACCATTGCTACAGGATTTTTTCCTTCCCATCATGGTATTGTAACCAATACAGTATATAATCGAGAGTTGGGGTATAGCCATTACTCTATAGAGGATAGCACGGTTAACTTTATTGGGATTGATAGTTGCAGTTTAAATAAAGTGTCCGCAAAACGACTTATGAAATCATCCTTTGGTGATATTCTAAAACAACATAACGAGAATTCTAAGACGTACAGCGTAGCTTTAAAAGATCGTGCTTCTATACTGATGGGAGGTAAAAATGCAAATAGAGCATTTTGGTTCGACGTTGCAAGCACTCAAATGGTAAGTACTGATTATTATAAAGAAGAATTCCCTAAATGGGTTCAGAATTATAAAGCTGATAGTGTAATGAGTACTGCGATACATCATGGATGGAAACTTGATCCTGCATTTGCAACTCTTTCCAGTACAAATTCTGACAGCTTTAGTAGAGAAAAAGGTTCTTTTAAACCTTGGTTCCCACATACCATAGAAAGTTTTGATACGAACCGAATTAGACAGCATGAAGTTGGATCTTTTATGTGGAACACTCCTTTTGGTGATGAGTACGTACTTAACTTTGGTTACAACATAATTTCTCATGAGGAACTTGGCAAAGACGAAAATTGTGATATTCTTACTATCGGATTATCTGCTGCAGATATTATTGGTCATCATTTTGGCCCTGATAGCTATGAGGTTTTAGATTATTATAATAAACTCGATAAGTATTTAGCCGATTTCATGAGTAAAGTAAATACCCAAGTTGGTAAAGAAAACGTAGTATACATTTTAACCTCTGACCATGGGGTAGCTCCAATGCCAGAAGTTTTGGCAGGAAGAGGATTAGATGCAAAGAGAATAGAAAATGAAAAATACGATACCGATATACTTGCTATTGACTTGAAGCTTCAACAAAAGTATAATCTAGATAGCTCTTGCATTCTCAGAGCCAACTATAATGGTGTTGAACCTCATTTCCTATACCTTAATGAAAAAGGTATTGATAGTATTGATTTTGTAAATAGTCTCCAACATGAATTGTCAAACCTCGATTATATACAAGAAACGTTCTCCTTTTTTGAACTTAATAGTGAACAATCAAATAAGGAGTACTTTGAACAGATGAAAAATAGCCATTCAAATGATTATGGAGTATTTGTAAAAATTCTTGGAAAAGAAAATTACCTCATTGACATGAGGGAAAATGGCACAACCCACGGTACACCTTACCCCTATGACACGCATGTACCTCTTATTTTTTTAGGCCGTGGAATACCTGCACATAAAAATTCCGATAAATCTTATACTGTCGACATAGCTCCAACAATACTTTCTATTCTCAAAATAGAACCCAAAACACCCTTTGATGGACGAATACTTACTTTGGAACTAAGTTCTAAGTAAGTTGTACATTTCAATCTGAGAGTCGATAGGTTCCTTACTATTTATGTATTTTTCATTTCCCAAATTTTCATCTAAAACTCTGGACCCTTGATTATCACTCCATTGGAGATTCAAGTACGTTATTAACTCACTCTTTATTTTTTCATTATAGATAGGTGTTAATGCCTCTATTCTGACATCTAAGTTTCGTGTCATTAAATCTGCAGAACCTAGATAAAGATCCCCTGTTTCACTGCCAAACCAAAAAATTCTGGAGTGTTCTAAATACCTACCAATGATACTTCTTATTTTAATATTATGTGAAGGAATAAGACTACATACCCCTCTAACCAACAGTTTAATTTGGACCCCATTTTTTGCTGCATTATTAAGATGATGTATAATTCCATCATCAACTAGGTTGTTGACTTTTATAAAAATACGCCCCTCACCTCCATTTTTTGCAATTAATGTCTGACTGTCAATATGCTCAGTCAATGCCTTTCTTAAATTAATCGGTGCTACCAAGAGATGGTTAAAAACGTAAGGCAAGTAGGGTTTCTTAAAAAGTTGAAAAACTTGTTCTACTTCATTAGAAACTCTAGAATCAGCTGTAAGTAGAGCCGTATCACCATAAACTGTAGCTGTAGACTCGTGAAAATTACCTGTACTAATTACGGCATAGTTACGCATTTCACCTTTAGATTTTCTTTGAATTAAAAGCAGCTTACTATGAACTTTAAGCCCTTTTAACCCAAACTCTACATGTATATTTTCTTCGTTTAGTTGCTTTGACCACTCCAAATTTGCTTCTTCATCAAACCTTGCCTGCAATTCTATCACAACATATACTTGCTTTCCATTTCTTGCAGCGTTCTTTAGAGCATTAATTATTTTTGATTTTGGAGCAACTCTATACAAACACATTTTTATACCAACAACCTTAGGATCGATAGCTGCTTCACGTATTATGTCAATTATATAGTCAAAAAAATGATATGGGAATTGTAATAACACATCATTTTTAGCAATTGACTTTAAAATTGAAGTGCTTTCCTTTAATTCTAAATGATCTAAAGGTTCAACTTGTTTGTATCTTAAATGGTCATGACCTAAACTTGGAAAACTCATGAAATCCCGAAAATTGTGATACTTACCTCCTGGAATAAGACTACTACTGGCCGTAAGCTTAATATTCGTCATTAAATAGTCCAAATACACTTTTGGCATTGCCTTATCATATACAAAACGTACCACTCTTCCTTTTTTACGATTAGAAAGGCTCTTTGTTATTTTTTCATAATAACTTTCACTAATATCATCATCGAGATCCAACTCTGCATCCCGTGTGAGTTTAATGATATAAGACTCAATGTCACGAGGTTCAAATATGGATAGGATAAATTTCATATTATATCGTATTACATCATCCAGATAAATAATATTGTGCTCCACGTTATCGCTTGGAAGCACCAAGAATCTGGACATATAATCCGTTGGAAGTTCAATCAATGCGTGTAATTTCTTCTCAGACTTTTTAGTAAAGGATATAAATAGGTAGACTGACCGGTCCTTTATATATGGAAATTTTTTCAGGTTACTGAGAATAATAGGAGTTATTAATGATTCTACATTTTTAACAAAATAATCTCTAACAAATATTTCCTGTTTGAGACTTAAGTTCAAGTCATCCTTAATAAATATATTTTCCTTTTCTAGTTCTTCAAGAATCTGTTCATAGGTATCATAGAAACGAGATTGTAAATCAATGACCTGAGATTGAATTTGTTTTAATACATTCTCTGTTTCCTCTACAACGTACTGTTCATTGCCAGCAAGAGCTTTCTTAAGTCTTAATAAAGTAGCCACTCTAACTCGAAAGAACTCATCTAGATTGTTAGAATAAATCCCAAGAAATCGCATTCGTTCAATCAAAGGAACAGACTTATCCTGAGCTTCTTGAAGTACTCTTTCGTTGAATGAAAGCCAACTTATATCTCTGTTAATCACAACCATTTTCCCTTGGTCAAAGGTAAGGTAATCAGCTAAACTTCTATCTTAGAGCATAAACAATGCTTAGTTTAATCGATCTCGCATGTGTAGATATTTTCCCTTCAGAAAGTCTATTTCCAAACTGATCTACAATCTGATCTTGAATGGGACCAAACCCATACTTTAGGTTTACTTCAACAGGTGTTGATCCTCTATAAAAAATAACACCTCCTGTTATAGAGGGCATAATCCAAGCGGGGTTCAAATCACCATCACTTTCTGAAGTAGAAAAGTTAAATATCCCTATTTTATTTAACTCATAACCTGCTCCTACATTGATACCAAAATCATCTGTAGCAGCAAAAGTAGACCCTGCACCGTAATAAAGTCTTAAAAACAATGGAATCTGAACATTTCCAAAACCATTCGCTGACGCAGCTTTAGAATTGGCTGCATATGTCTGTCCAAAACCTAAATAAACTCCAGATGAAGCTGCAACTGCAAAATTTTCTGAAAGGTCGAATAGGTTATATCTTGGCTCAATCCCAATTGTAAAAAATGATGAATATCCCGTTTGAGCAGCAGCATCATCATATCTTACCCCTCCTCCAGGTTCAGCGTACTCAACTTTGTAAGTTGAAAGAGGTGAAGTTATAAAATCTACATAAAATGAGTTTGAAAAACCTAAATACAATCTACTTTTCCAATCAAAAAAATCTGAGGAAGGTGAGTAGTCACTGATCTCTGTGTCATCATCTTCATTATCATACTCCTCTTGTGCTGACAGACCAAGTGCAAAGCAAAAAATTAAGAAAGCTATAATGTATCGCATGTGTACTGTGATTATATTCAAATTTAGGGCCAAACTTATAGAATTACGTCAGTATAGAACCATTTATTGTCTTTTTACTAAATAGATAGTAGTATAATGGGATAAATAATGCCACGAAGTAGATACTTGCTTGCCTCTCCAATAAGGATTCAAATAGCATTGAAATAAACAATACAATGATTAGAGCCACATAAAGAAACGTTGTGTCACGAACTAGACTCAGAAGAGATATAAAGAAGACAATTATTAATACAACTCCCAACCAGCCATATTTAACACCAAACTCTAAAAATTGATTATGTGGCCCCTTTCTATTTTCTATTTCAAGGACTGAGTTTTGCTGTTCAAAAGCTGACATAATAGCACTTTCTTGAGCATCTGCCCCAGTGCCAAAAGGATTTTCTTTAATCACAGAATAACTGGCTTTATACGCTTCTATACGCATGGCCATTGACTTATGATTTATTTCTGCACCATGCCCCCAGCTATTAACATCTTCAATTGTATTTTTAATTTTGCTCTGAAACGAAGTACTTAAGGAGTAAGTAAGTAGCAACATTGCTGCCATCAAAACTGGGCCAACTACCAAAACTAAATACTTCCTTTGGCCAATTGCGTAGGTTAGAAACGAAAATGAAGCTGCAATGTAAAATGAAAGTAAGCCTGTTCTAGAGCTAAGGATATGGAAGCAGATTACATTTACTATTAAAAGTAGATACGCTAGGCCTTTTAACTTCCCTTCGACTTTTTGAAAAACAAGAAGACCTACAAGTCCAAAAATTACAACTGCATTAATTATTCCAAAGTGAATATGATGCATATTTAAAATAGGGATACTCTTGCTTTGAAGCAGCATTTCATCAAAATGAGACTTGTTTAGCAAATAGTTCCCTACGGATAATACATTGATAATAAATACAGTCACGGATATTAAAAGTAAATACCACACTAATTGAACCACTGAAATTTTGAAATTTTGAAAACCCGCAATACAAGTAGTAAATAGCCCAATTACCAATAGTATCTTGGCAGATGCCAATTTATTTTGAGGAGCAAATACTAAATCAATAAAAGCTAATAAAACAATGATTCCAAGTACAATTGATAGGTTTCGATAAGGTAGCTGTAGTATCTGTTTCCAATTAATGATTACAAGAACAGCACATACCGCAGTAGATAAACTTACGATAAATGGAGAATACCAAAGAGCTGTAAAGCCAAAAAAACTAATGAATAAAAAAATAGAAGTTTTTAAACTATGCCTTTTCAGACTAGCGAGCATAACTCAACATTATATTATCTTTTGCTTTAACACCTATTTGCTCTGCTGAGGTCGAAGACAATTTAATAATTTCAGAACTTTTTTCTCCTCTGTGAAAATTACCAACTACTTTTACAAAAACAGTTTTTTTATTCTCTGGATTTGTTACCATAATGACTGTTCCATTTGGGGCATTAAAATGTAGTGCGAAATTTTTATCGTTCGGTACAATTGGGTCCCCTACTGCCGTAGTTCCTGTTTCTTCAACTTTTTCAATATTATATTCTACAAGCTTTTCAATCTTAATGGTATATCCAGAAAGACTCTCATTAGTACTTGTCTCCACCTCTGACTCGATTCCAATATCCTCGTACTTGTTCTTTTCAAGTTCAAGCTTCATTTTATCGTAATCTGTCTCTACGACATCTTTAACATCCACTTCTACAATTGCAGCTTTGCCATCTTGAACCAAGATTCTTTGACCTTCAGAAAGTTCATCACTTGTTAGATTATTTAGAGTCTTTATCATCTCTACACTTGTATTGTAAAGTTTAGAAATAGCATACAATGTCTGTCCAGACTCAACTTTATGATATTTTGCAAAAGTACTAACCTCCATTTTTGCCTCATTATCTCCAGGTTTAGTGACATCTATAATATTACCGGTATTGTTGAAATAATCTTTGACAACCTTTTCCTCCAAAACAGGAACTTTATTTGTTGGAATCCAAATCAGTTGATCTATTTTAATAACCTTGTCTGCACCAGGGTTTTCATCAACAATGGATTTAAGACTCACTCCATATCGTTTGCTTACACTATACAGTCCATCACCTTTTTGAACCTTATGCATGACATATGTTTTTCCATTCTTTACTCGCGTACCAACAGAATCTGTCTTATGAGCAAATGCTGAGAAGGAAGAAAATACTATTAGAAGTACAATTAGTTGTTTCATTATTAGTGCAAATTTAATCTATGATATATCTCAATTAAACATTTAGTTATTCACGATTATTGTTTGTATTCGTAGTATTGTGGTTAAAATGAAACAATTTCTCGTTCAATTGGCTTTATGCCTTGCTTCTCTCGGTAGCTTTGCACAAATATCTCAAGACCAAGTTGTGGTATTCGATTTAAAGGAAGAAATTGGACCTTCTTCAAGTATAATTACACTTAAAGCCATTGCAAGAGCGGAAGAAATTGACGCCAAATTCATAGTTGTTCATATGAATACATTTGGAGGATTGGTAGACAATGCCGATGAAGTTAGATCTGCATTACTTGCAACTCCAATCCCAACGTGTGTTTTTATTGATAATAATGCTGCCAGTGCGGGATCACTAATATCACTTGCATGTGATAGCATATATATGCGAAAAGGTAGCACTATAGGTGCAACTACAGTTGTTAACTTAGATGGTACTCGTGCTTTGGATAAACACCAAAGCTACATGCGAAGACAAATGAGAAGTACTGCTGAAAGCCACGGTAAAATCACTAAAATAATAAATGGTGATACTCAAGTCGTTTATCGAAGAAATCCTGACATTGCTGAGGGAATGGTGGATGAAAGAATTGTAGTTGAGGGTTTGGACGACTCAACTAAAATAATAACTCTTACTGCGATTGATGCACTTGAGTGGGGTTATTGTGAAAATATAGCGGACTCTTTAAGCCAGGTCTTAGAATTCTTAGGTATGAGTAGTGCCATTATAGTAAAGGTGACACCAACTGCTTTGGATACCTTTCTATCATTTTTAGACGACCCAGTTACAAAGTATATTCTATTCATAATCATAATGTTAGGAATTGTCTTAATAGGATTGGAAATTTTTGTCATACCTGGATTTGGAGTTGCTGGGATAAGTGGTATTGTACTTTTAGTTCTAGGCATTCTACTGAGTATTTTAACAAGTATTCATTTTGATTTAGCCGACGGTGACAATACCAAGTTGAAAATGGTTTTAACCATAATGGTTTTTGGCATATTGGCCTTTGGAGTACTTGCATACCTCTTTGGTGGTAAAATTTTAAGGTCTAGACTTTTTAGATTGGTAGTGAATGAAGATACCATATCAGCCAAAGTAGATGTTCAACTTGAAGACACTAATATAGACAGTTTAGTAGGACAAACAGGACAAACTAGTACTGCATTACGACCTATGGGACGTGTAAACATTAACGGAACAACTTTTGAATCTAAAACCAATGGGGAATTTATCGATAGAGGAACTAAAGTTGAGGTAATAAGCATCGAAAATCGATACCTAGTGGTCAAGACTATATAACATAATGAAGAGAATTCACATTTTAATATTATTGCTTGTAGGCTGTGTGGTAGCTGTAAACGCTCAAGATGAGGTACAGCTTCAAATAAATGACACATTATATTTTGACGTTTGTAACGGAGAGAGTTTCAAATACATTGACTATTATAAGAAATCAAGATTTGAAAATGATTCTGTAGATTTTGACACTACCCAAGGTTGGTTTTTTTACAACACCTATTTTGACTCTGGTGACTTTGATGTTACCCGAATGCCTTGTTCATTGTCTGGAGATTATGGTATTATAAAGCATATCATGAATATCAAAGCTCAAGATGGAACTGAGCAAACTGTTGTTATTGCACTCATAGACCATGGGAACGCAGCAGCTTATATCATTGCTGACGCTTTTCTAAGTGAAGAGATATTGTATGCTCCTAAACATAAACAATGAAGATTCTAGTCATTCGTTTTAGTTCAATTGGAGATATTGTACTTACTTCACCAATTGTAAGATGCCTTCACAACAAGTATCCCAAAAGTGAAATTCACTTTTTAACGAAGGATAAATTCGTAGAGTTAGTTGAGAATAATCCAAATGTGAGTGCTGTACATTCCATCAATGGAACAAACGACACTGCTATATTCAATAATCTAAAAACTGAGAAGTATGATCTCGTCATAGACCTTCATAAGAATTTAAGAACAAGAAAGTTAAAGAGACTGCTAAATGCACCAAAGTGGTACAGCTTTAAAAAACTCAACATTCAAAAATGGCTTCTTGTCAATTTCAAAATTAATTTTTTACCGAAAAAGCACATTGTAGATAGATATTTTGATTGCTTGAAAGGACTGAATATTGTAAACGATAAAGTTGGAATAGATTTTCACTTTCCACAAGGTTTTACCATGGACCTAGGAAAATACAATCTTGATAACGGAGGTTATTCTGTGGTTGTTATAGGAGGTACATACCGCACCAAGCAGATACCGAAAAACCTTCTTTTGTCAATCTTTAAACGTTTAAATGGCTCCATTATCATGATTGGAGGAGGAAACGATGATGAACAAAAGGCTAAAGAACTACAAGAATCCTATCCTAATAGTAACTTAGTCAACTTATGCAATACCCTAAGTATTGATGAATCTGCATACCTAATAAAAAATGCAAAGACGCTATATACGAGTGACACTGGGATGATGCACATTGCATCTGCTTTTGATACCCAAATAGAGGCTATTTGGGGAAACACCAATCCGGCATTTGGGATGTATGCTTATAGACCAAGTGGGGTTAATATTGATGACCACATCGTAAGTCTTAAATGTAATCCTTGTAGTAAATTGGGTAGTAATATCTGTCCTCGTGGACACTTTAAGTGTATGAATATGCAGAATGTAGAACAAATCGTTAAAAACTGTTAGTCCATAGTGCGTATACAATAAATACATTTGCCATTCATTATTAAAGACCAAATGAGAAAAATCCTAGTACTATTGTTTATAACATTCTTCGCTATTTCCTACAGCCAAAATAGAGTGGCATTTGTAAAGCTGAATAAGGAAGAAGATGGCAAATATTACTATCAAAATCAACTTTATTCTGGAGAATCCCTGTTACTATGGCCTAGTAATAACAAGCCAATGCAGAGAATAACTTGGAAAAATGGGCAAATAGATGGCTCATTTATGAGTTGGTATGAAAATGGTAAACCAGATCAAGAAATTGGATACAAAGAAGGCATACGACATGGTACTTTTAAAACATTTTATAGAAATGGAGCACGTGAAGTGCATTGCTCCTATATGGATGGGGTCTTGCACGGAGGTTACATTTCATACAATGTAAATAACACTCCAAAAAAGAAAGCAAAGTTCGTTGAAGGTAAGGAGCAAGGTCCATTTCAACTTTTTCATACCAATGGAAAAAAAGAGCAGGCAGGAAATTTTAAAGATGGATTGCCACATGGTCTTGTTACATCCTATGATAGAGAAGGCATAAAGCGTAAGGAAATCAATTATAAAAATGGTTTAAGAGATGGACGAAGCACCACATTTCATATTAGTGAGAAAGTTGCTGAAACGTGTGACTATGTGGACGGATTTGCTGAAGGTGAGAAATTAGTATATACCCTAGAGGGGGCTATTGTCATCAAAGAAACTTACAAAACGGGAAAACTGAATGGTGAGTCTATTACCTTTACTATGAGTGGTAATCCCCTGGAAATCAAAACATACAAAAATGGACTTCTAGACGGCCCTTATAAATTATATAAGGAAAAAGGTTTACATACCTATGGTAACTACAAAGAGGGTAAAAAGACTGGTGAATGGGTAGAGCATAAATTTGGAGAAGGTGGACCCGATAGCGGTAGTTATATCAAAGGAAAAAAGAATGGCCATTGGAAACTTGGTGCAACAAACTTATTTGGGAAATGTAACGGTGATTTTCAGGACAATCTAAAACATGGCAAATGGGAGTACTGGAACCACAATGGGAGAAAACTAAAATCCGAACAATGGGATAATGGGGTATTGATTAAGTAGTCTAAGTTATGGATGAGAAACCAGATATCGAAAATAGAGAAGATATACTTCTGATAATGAAGTCATTCTACGACAAACTTCTCGCAGATAAGAGTATCTCCTATTTATTTACAGACGTTGCTAAAATTAATCTAGAAGAACACTTCCCCGTTCTAGTAGATTTTTGGGATAGTATGCTATTTGGCACCCAAACCTATAAAGCAAATGCCATGCAACCTCATATTGATTTGGCAAAAAAGAGCAAACTCACCCAACAACACTTTACCACATGGTTAAACTATCTTAACACAAGTATAGATGAAAGCTTTGATGGAATTCATGCTCATACCATGAAAGCTAGAGCTCAGAATATCGCAGGATTAATGCAATTTAAGGTAGGAGTTTCTGAATGAGGACTTCACTCCCACTTAGAATCACATCTTATATTTTTTTTGCTTTTCAAATTGGTCTTTTGTGCATTCTAATACTAACTAGAAATTCTCATATTGAAGGAAATCTGGGAATTCAATACTACATTGCTTTAGTTATTTTTTGTCTTAGTATAATTCAAGTTATAGGGCTGTTCATTTATCGGTACCAGAGTAAAAAAAAGATCTTTAGATTTACCTTTATTTCTCTACTTCCAATACTCCTTGCTGCTCCTTTAGTTTTCTGGGACAGACTAACAATCATTCCAGACACAGACAATAAACTCATAATTGAAGCACATGATATGCAATACGCTTGTGGGGACTGGATTGACGACATGAATGTTACCTATATCAATGACTCCAATTATCAATGGTTAATTGGAAGAGACATCGACCCAGTTATTTATCTGGGCCAATCTAATATTGGGAGTATACTGTCTACGGATACTGAACCCTTCTCTATTAAGGGAGATATAAGATTGTTCGGATACATAAGTAAAAATTTAAAATCAGGGTGTGAATCCACATCCCCTAGATTTTGGATTACCCAAATGGAACATTTAGATGGTACTGTAATAAATTTGACCCAATAATACTATGGAAGTAATCTACGACCAAGACTTAGACAAAATAGACTTTAATAGAACGCCCATCGCAGCAGAGTATGAGAGTTGCTCTTTTACTAATTGTAGTTTTTCCAAATTAGATTTAAGAGATATTGTCTTCGAAGAGTGCTCTTTTGATAATTGCAACTTTACCAATGCGAAGATAAAAAACACGGCATTCAAGAATGTGAAATTTAGCGAGTGTAAGCTGCTTGGTCTACATTTTACCAATTCAAACCCCTTCTTACTGGAACTTGATTTTGACAATTGTCAATTGGACTACGCTTCATTCTATCAACTGAAACTCTCAAAAACCAATTTTAACAATTGCTCATTGAAAGAAGTAGATTTTGTAGAAACAGATTTAAATCAAGCATCCTTTACTGGATCTAACCTCTATGGAGCAATCTTCGAACAGGCTAATTTAGAAAAAGCTAATTTCCTAACATCTAAAAACTATAATATAGACCCAGATCTCAATAAGATGACTGGCTCCCAGTTCTCCGTGCTGAGTTTGGCGGGTTTATTGGATAAACACAAACTAGATATTAGTCACTAAAAAAGGAGAGCAAAAATGCTTTCCTTTTTTTAGTGAAGATTAGACTTAGACTACCTCAAGTAATCCAAAATACTAGTTGTATTGTTCTGAGCAATATTTAGTCTCATTCCAAAATTAAATTCTCCAGTTCTAAAAGTACTAACAGCACCTCCAACAACTTCTTCTAAACCTCCACCCAGTTTGTATTCTATTGTTCCTTGTAGATGTTTAAACATCTTTAAATCAAGTCCAATTGGTATGTATAGTCTTTGATAGAACACTGATTTCCCCTTAAACACACTCTCAGTAGAATTAAAACCATTACCTGCTTCAAAGTTGTTTCCAGCAAATGTTCTATTGTTATAGTAGTCGTCAAATACAAATAAATCATTATCAAAGGATGCAGATATATTGGTTCCCAAACCTCCGTAAAATGTAACTTTTTTCTGGTCCCCAACTCTCCAAACCACCTCAGCATTTACTCTAGTCTCGTTTTCAACAAAGCAATACATTAATGAGTTGTAATCTGTACTACTCGTTGAGTAAGGGTCAAAATTAAACGAGGAATTAGTATAGTCCACAATTGCTTCTTTTCCCAATGTCATACTCAACCCTAACCGTACTTCTGGTATAAACTTTTCATTACCTAGTGAAGGAGCAGTAAACAAAAGCTGAGTACCAATATTGCCTCCCAAGGAACTGTAGAATATCTCACTCTCTTCCATATTTCTTAGGTCATCGGTAAAAGCTCCATCTTGAGCTGTTCGAGCTTTCATCCAATCGAGACTCATATTTTGATACCTGTCCCAACTTAAACCTAAGTCTCCTTTAATTCCTTTCAACTTCAAGAATGATGTTTGTTCTTGTGCAAAAGAAAATCCAGATAAAAATGCTAAGATCGCGAGTGTTAAAATTACTTTTTTCATATTGATACAACGTTTTAAGTCGGCTCTAATTTATGTTATACCTACTATAAATCTGTTTATCAAATGTCATACTTTAGGAACGGGATGGTTTAAGCCATTTTACTTTCACTCCATTTAAAGAGAGCCAAGTCATATTTTATAGGGTCAATAGCATCTAGTTTCAAGAGATTATTGGACAATTCATCAACGGCCTTCCAGTCCTGTTGTTTGCGAGTTAATAATCCAAAATGAAAGGCTGAACGCTGTACATGCACATCTAGAGGACAGCGAAGTTCAGAAGGTTTGATACTCTTCCAGATCCCAAAATCCAATCCATCATTTCGTACCATCCATCTTAGGTACATATTTAATCGTTTAGCAGATGAATTCTTTGCAGGATTCGCTATATGCTTTTTTGTACGCATAGGAGGAAATTCAAACCCAACTGTCATTGGGTCAAAAAACGCTTGATGAAAGTATGAAATTTTTTCTTTCATACTTTCTCCAACAAAATAATCTTCTAGTGAGTTTCTCTTTAAATAGAACTGCTTGAGTACCTCTATAAAATATAAACAATCCGTACTATTAAAAGTGCGATGCACAAACTTCTCAAAAGCCTTAAGATCACTATCTGAGTGTTCTAGGATAAACTTATGAGGCTCCTCTCCCATCCAATGCATTAGCTTATTGGTATTGTTGATAATGGTATTCCGTTGTCCCCATGCTAGAGTAGCTGCAAAAAAAGCCGAAATCTCTATGTCCTGTTTAGTACTAAATCTTTTAGGAATAGAAATAGGATCATTGTCAATAAAATCTTGAGGATTGAGATTATTGAGAATATCGTCTAGTTGTTTTTTCGCCTTGTTTGGATTCACCTAACTAACTCATCGCAGTTTCCAAGTCCGTAATTAAGTCGTCTATGTCTTCTATTCCTACACTTAATCTAATTAACGAATCCACAACACCGGACTTTTCGCGTTCTTCTTTCGGAATACTTGCATGAGTCATTGTAGCAGGATGCCCTATAAGGCTCTCTACGCCACCCAAACTTTCTGCAAGTGCAAATAGATGTGTATTTTTAACAATGTCTCTAGCATCCTCTATTCTATTTCCTTTCAGTGTAAATGAAATCATTCCTCCAAAACCTCTCATTTGTCTTTTTGCAACATCATGATTGGTATGATTTTCAAAACCCGGCCAGTAAACTTTGTCTACTTTAGGATGATCCTTCAACCAATGAGCAATCTTTTCTCCATTTTCGCAATGGCGTTGTACTCGAATATGAAGTGTCTTGATACCTCTAAGAACTAGGAAAGAATCCATAGGTGCAGTAACCGCACCACAACTGTTTTGAATTCGGTACATTTCTTCTGATAGTTTCTCATCTTTACAAATCAAAGCTCCCATCACTACATCGCTATGACCACCCAAGTACTTGGTTACAGAGTGCATCACAATATCAGCTCCTTGATCCAATGGATTTTGGAGATATGGAGTAGCAAAGGTGTTGTCTACTCCTAGCATTGCTCCTGCATCCTTGGCTATTTTAGATACCGCTATAATGTCAATGATATTCATCATCGGATTAGTTGGTGTCTCTACCCAAATAAGTTTAGTATTCTCATTCACTGCATCCGTTATGTTCTGTAAATCTAACATATCTACAAAATGAAACTTGATACCATACTTCGCAAAAATGGTTGTGAATATTCTATACGAGCCTCCATACAGGTCATTTGTAGAAATAACCTCATCACCGGGATTCAGCATTTTTATAACACAATCAATAGCAGCCATTCCACTTCCAAAGCAAGCTCCATACTTACCATTCTCTATCGCAGCTAGATTACTTTCTAGTGCGTTTCGAGTTGGATTACCCGTTCTACTGTATTCATATCCTTTATGGTTTCCTATTCCATCTTGCACATAAGTACTTGTTTGGTAAATAGGTGTCATTATAGCTCCTGTTGCCGAATCAGGCTCTAGGCCTCCATGTATCGCTTTAGTTCCGAATTTCATCTGATATTATAAGTCTTATTATGCTTCAAATGTAAACTGTATTTTTACCCCATCAAATGATGAAGAATTTTAAATTTATACTCATAGGAATGGTACTTGGTGCACTTATCGTTTTTTGTATGTACAGGTCTTCGAATAGTTCTGCAATAAATGAAAATTCTGAGGTGATTATTGAGCGTATCGAGGCGGTAAAAAAATTAGTTTTAATGGAAGGATATTTTTCAGAATTGTACACTTATCAAGAAGCAGATAAGTACTTCTACAATCTCATAGAATTTGAGAAAAAAGCATTCCTATTAGTAAAGGGTAAAGCCCGAGTAAGCTATGACCTTAGTAAAATGGACTATCAGGTGGATGAGAAAACAAAAACCATTACACTAGTAAATATGCCTGCACCCGAAGTAAGTATAGAACCAGAAATAAAGTACTTTGATCTACAAGAAAGTACTTTCAATTCATTCAGTACAGATGACTATAATAAAATGAATGCCAATGCGGTAATCAAACTAAAAGAGAAAGTGGAAAAAAGTGGATTAAAATCCATGGCTAGACAAAAATTAGAAACTACACTCAATGATATTCAAATAGTTGGAAAAGAACTGGGTTGGAAGGTCGTTGTACCAAAGACGTGATAACTAGAAGATACCTTCATTTACTCTTTTTAAATAATTTTTTATTTTTCATGTTAGGTTAATGTCCATAGTCGTACTAACTATAAAATTAAGTACAATTATGAATTTAAAATTAACATTCCTTCTCTGCTTTTTCTTAGGTCTCATGGGACTTCAGGCAAAGGCTCAAACTACAGATTGCTCCATTTATGGAGATTCAACGGTCTGCGAAAATGAACCCCAATCTTATACATCTGGTTACGTAGGTGGTTATCAATACTCTTGGGGAGCCTTTGGTGGAACCATAGTTGGTAGTAATACTTTATCCTCAGTAAATATAAACTGGGGTTTTGTTGGTTCTGGTCAGGTGACTGTGGTCATTAAAGACTCTGCCAATACTGTTTTGTGCACCAAGGTTATGAATGTGGTTGTAAATCCGCTTCCGACACCAGAAATTATTCCAAGTATTTCACCGATTTGCAACCTAGACACCTCAAAGCAACCTGGTTCTGATGGACGTGATGATGATTTATGCGTTTCTGCATGCGATTCTACATGGATTACCTATTCAACAGAAAACAATGCAGGTAGCACATACACGTGGATTATCACTGGAACTACAAACTATACTGTAAGTGGAAGTTCCATAAACGTTTATTGGGAGAATATTGGAATTGGGACGTTAAAAGTAATTGAAACTACTGCAGCTGGTTGTATCGGAGAAGATGAACTGTGCATAGACGTCATTCCAAGACCTTCCGCATCGTTTAATACAATACCTGTGACCTCTGGCGGAATCGTAAATATATGTCTTGGACAATCCGTATTCTTTGACAACACCTCAGGCCCCAATGGAGGTTCTGATTTATTTACCTATGAATGGATATTTGGCGATGGTGATGGCGACTTGTTATTTGCTCCAGGGTCTGGTGACGTATCTCACGCCTACACAAGTCCTGGTTCTCTAACCGCTTATCTCATTGTAACTAATGAATGTGGATGCAAGGACACTGCTTCTGTAATTGTGAATGTAAGTTCAGATCCTGGACCTGAAATATACTGTGTGAGCACAGTATGCCCTGGTTCCCCCATAACTTACTCTACAAATGCTACATGTGGCGGTTACAATTGGTCAGTAACCAATGGAACAATTGTTGGTTCTGCCACCAATCCTGAAGTTACTATTCAATGGTCTGGTGTTTCGCCAGCTGTAGTAACTTTAAGCACTCCTTGCGGTTCATTTTGCTCGACACCTACCTCGTTAGTCGTTCCTGTAATACCTACAGCTCCTACTTTTTCTGGAGATACCATTATGTGTCAATACAGTTGTCAAACACTACACATAGATTGTGCTATTCCAATCGATAGTATAATTTGGCATCTACCTCCTGGAGTATTTAACATAACAGCAGATACTATCAATACACACAAACTTGAGATTTGTTCGAATGGAACCATGTTTGACGGTACCATTTGGGTCGAATATTTTCACAACACCAATGGAAGTACTACGGACTTAGAGTGTGGTGGGGATTTGTATATACCAATTCATGTCCGTCCTCAATTTAATATTTTTGGAGCAACTGAATTCTGTGAAAATGAAAATTTCTCTTTTAATTCATTTACTCCTACTCCTACCAATGTTTTGTGGGAGATTTTTGATGCTTCTGGCACCTTAATGACTTCAACTACAGCAATGTCTGTTAGTCCATTCACAGGCACTTGGTCATATGGACCAGGTCTCTTCATTGTCTCTAAAACAGATGTGGATGACAAACATTGTAATAAAACAGAGACGATGATAGTAATCATTAATGAGAGTCCGAGTGCTCCATCCATTATAGGTCAAGATACAGTTTGTCCAAACTCATCACATATGTATACAGGTATCGTAACTGATGCTTTGCACAGTGTTAACTGGACGGTGACAAATGGTAGTCCTACATCTGGTGTTGGTAGTACTATAAATGTAACATGGAATGCTACAGGACCTTACTCAATTACAGCAAATGCACAAGATATTCAAACAGGTTGTATTTCTACTGATGTTACATTTACAGTAGAAAGTTACCTACCTCTTGTAGCTTCAGTCATTGTAGGTCCGGACACAGTATGTTCTAACGGATTTGCTAACTACAGCACTCCTACTTATGGTGATAACTATGAATGGAGCATAAATCCTAATATAGCAGGTAGTGTTAATACTGGTCAATATAGCAATGCCATTGAAATACAAACCAATAACTACACCGGTAACGCTTGGATAGTTTTGGAAAGAACTCTTTGCAATATGACAACGAAAGATTCTGTCCTTATTTATGTTCGCCCTGCACCAAACCCTTCAATTATAGCACCAGATACAGTTTGTGTAAATGCTACATTTAATGCCAGCACGACTACTACTGCTGTATCCTATGCTTGGACTTTCGGGGATGGTAATACAGGCAGTGGTACATCAACTTCTAACACCTATGATGATCCTGGGGCTTATGTAGTTACACTTACTGTTAACTATGGCGGAAGCTGTCCTATTTCAGTATCTACAACACATAATGTAGTTGTAATTCCTGCACCTGAGATAAATATTAGTACGGCAGATCCAACTAATTATTGTAACGGTACTCCTCCTCCTTCAATAAGCACAACCATGTATGCAGCAGTTTCTGTTGGAACAGTTGGCATCAAATGGTATCTGTCCCCAAGTACCTTAGTAGGAACCGGTCCTAGTTATACTGCTACCAGCACAGGTTCATACTATGCAGTTGCCATCAATGCAGATAGTTGCACGTCTACAAGTAACACGATTGTTATTAGCTTGATAAATTGTGGCAGCAACTGTAAGCCTGAAACATATTCCTTGAACTTTGATAAGTTTAGATTGGGCTGTAATACAGATAGCTTTGACTATTCGGCTAGTAATGTATTTGGTTTAGGATGGTACTTTGATGATGCTTTCAACCCAGGTAGTAACTATGCAACTGGTAACAATGTAACTCATACGTATACTGAACCAGGTATTTACAACATTGAACTTTGTGGTAAAGTTCCTGATTTAAGCACTACAAGTAATGATTCTTGTCTTGTTTGTGTTACGGTTAGTGACACCATAAATTATGTGCCAGACTTTTATCCGATAATAAACTGTACAGACTATTCATCTAGTTATACTGTAACTTTTGACAATACAACTAAGATATTTGCTCTTGCTCCTACTCCTAGTTATGCTTGGTCTATCAATGGTGGTGGTACATTATCTACTGCTACAGACTTTACTACAACTCTTTCACCAGGCACCTACAACATTACCTTAACCGTTGTTGGAGTTTGTGAATACACTCAAAGTATTACCATAGTGGGTCCGACGGCTGCTTCTTTTACTGCTGTTGACTCAGTATGTGTTGGAGTACCTGTACAATTCACCAACACATCTGCACCTATTTTAGGTCTAGATTGGACCTTTGGTGACGGAGCATCATCATTGCTGGAAAATCCTGTAAGAGCGTATAATAGTGCTGGAACATTTGTTACTACATTAACTATTACAAATCAGTACGGATGTAAGGACAGTTCTCAGCAAGCAATAACAGTACTTCCTAACACGTTAGCCGGAAGCCTTACACTATCGGGTCCAAATGAATTTTGTTTTGGCGATAGTGTAGATATAACTGCCAACATAACTGGGGGGTACGCTCCATATGCTTACTTATGGACAACCATAGAAACTACAGCAACTATTCGAGCAAAGCAAACGGGGAACTATGGTGTTGATATCTATGATTCTAAAGGTTGCTTCCTTAAAGTACCCGACACTACGATTTTTGTAAATCCAATTCCAAATGCTACTCTTTTGGGAGAAGAAGCGTACTGTCTAAATGCTGGTGAAATTATATTCGTAGCTTCTCCAATTTCTGGACACACTTTTTCTTGGTCCTATGATGGAGGTTCATATATTGGTGGAGGAAATTCATTCTTTCCTTTTAATACAGTTGGTAGTCATACTACGATAGTAGAAGTAACCAATTCCTTTGGATGTACGGACAGAGATACGTTCAACTATGAAATTCATGGTCTTCCACCAATAACTATTGCTACAACAGGTACACTTTGCCAAGGTGATAATAATATTCTTGTTGCCAATAGCACATCTCCAATAGTTGATTTCTATTATTGGAGTACAGGTCTGGTAAATGATAGTTTGGTTACACCTATACCAAATATTTACCAAGCTACTGTAGTTGACAGCAATGGATGTAAAAACACTGAGAAAGTAGTTATTCATCGTCTACCAGACTTGTGTGGTCTGATGACAGGTTGTTATGAAATATGTGATACCGTTACATCTCTAAAATGGTATGCACCTATAGGTTATGCCTCCTACCAATGGTATTACAACGGTAACCCCATTTTGGGAGCGAATACTTCTGTTCTTGATGTACCATTACACCAAAGCGGAGTTTATACTATTGTGATTAAGAATGGTGCTGGATGTGAGATAGAATCAGAGGATATTGAAATTGAATTTGTAAACTGTGGTGATGATGATTGCGACATTAACGCATGCGTTCATTTGGAATGTGGTAAAGTAGATGCAGATGGTAATCAACAGTATAACCTAACGTTTATACTGAATAACACTGTAAGTCCTGGTGCTAGTTTAAGCATAGTATCCGCCGACGGGACGGTAACTGCAATAACTCCACCAACTCTAGTACTTGGTTTGAATACGGGAACTGCAATATTCACTGATATACCTCCGACTTCAGGAACCGCTTGTTTTACAATCACTATATATGATCAAGAAACCGAGTGCGATACAACAGTATGTATTGACCTACCTGACTGTCCTAAGGATGAATGTGAAGTGGATATTAAATCACCAAAGACCTTTACTTGTGCTGGTCTTGATGGAAGTGGAAATCCAATGTATTACGGATGTATCGATATAAACTGGAGCGGAAACAATGGTTCAGACGTAACTTTAGTTGCTCCTAATTCTAGCTTTACTCCTAGCCCACTTATCATAAACAATGGGACTAATACTGTGTGCTTCACCTATACTGACCTTCCTGCATACAATCCTGGAGGAATAAGTATTACCGCCTACATATATGATCCTATTACAAAAGAGACTTGTAAAAAAGAGTTCTTTATAAAGACAGACCAATGTGGAGAATTGTGTGAACTACAAGTTATCAAACTCAGAGCTAGATGCAACAAACAGCTTGCTGATGGAACTTGGAACTATGTATTGGACTTCGACCTGCAGAATACTACAGGAGGGCCAGCAAACATTCAAATTCTACCTATTGCAGAAGGGACGTTCTCTAGTGTGACTCCAAACCCTGTGCCTATGGGATGGAATAGTGTTAGTGCAATCTTTACAGATTATGGGGCATCCAATGCTGGCGAAGAGATTTGTTTCCGAATTCTAATTACAAATCCTTTAAATGGCAGTAAGTGCTATGCAGATGTATGTGTAGAACTTCCCAATTGTGATAAAGTTTCTGTGCCACACGAAGACTTGGACAATAAGGTTTCCATTTTCCCGAACCCAATAAAGGACATTGTCAATATAAAGCTAGATGCAGAGTTTGGTGATGCCAATGTAAAATTATTGGATCTCAATGGAAGAATAATTCAAACAAAACGTATTGCTTCAACGGGAGTTATTATAACTTTTAATGTTGAATCTCTTGAATCTGGTATCTATATTATAGAAATAGACAGCTCAGAAGGTCAAAAAGTACGAAAGAAAATCTTCAAAGAGTAAACCAATAATCTTTCAATTTAAAATGCCGATCAACGTTGTTGACCGGCATTTTTTTTATGAGGGCTTTTTTTGAAGGTTATTTTATTCTCGGTGTCAATAGAGAAGCAATTATTTTCATTAATGACTAGCAGTATCTTTATTGGGGGAGGGATAAAGGATCTGGTAGATTAGAAATAAAATCTACTCTTTATGAGGCTAAATATTATGTACCGCTAGTCAGCAGGTAAATGAATTATTATATGGCAAAAGAAAAGAATCCTAAAATCCTATGAAATACCCAAATGGTGATACCTAAATACCCTTTTGGGTATTTAGGTTATGCTGTAAATATTATTTCTGATAGCATAAACGACTAACCCTGCAGTATTTTTACTTCCAGTCTTTCGTAAAATCTTCTTACGATATGTATGAATCGTATTTGGAGAGAGACCGAATGAAGATGCTATCTGTTCGTTAGTTTTCTGATTGCAAATCCCAATTATGATTCCTTCCTCAAGTTCTGTAAGTTCATTTTCAGAAAATTCACTTTGATTATCGCCTCTATTTCCAAAGACCATCCTACGAGTAAAATCATTGATATAGAAGCCATTCTTATGTACTTCATGGATAGAAATGATTATTTCTTTAGTGTCAGTACCTTTGAATAAATACCCATTCCCTCCTGCCTGTATTACTTCCGACACAATTCTTGCTTCCTTGTGCATCGACAGACCAATAATTCCTATAGAATCACCAAATTTTTCCCGTACTAGCTTAATACCATCAGGACCAACCTCGTCACCAATAGCATAATCCATAAGAATAATATCTGGCTTCTCATCCCAAGCAAGCTTAGACTCAAACTCACTCAAGGAAGATGCTTCAAAAAGAATCTCAAATTCGGGAACGTTGCCTAAAAAACCAGCTAATGCAGACCTCATAACATTGTGGTCATCAACAAGAGCTATTTTAATTTTATTAGGCAAATTTCTACGTTAGATTCACAAATAAAGACCTTTTAAAAGGAATAATGAACCTATTTAATCCTCTCAATTTCCAAAATGACGTAACCACTTCCTATATGAACCTCCCTCCTAGCCTTATTAGCAAAGAAATTTAGCTGTCCACCTTCAGTTACCTCATAACGGTTGAGTTTTAGACCAATCAAAAATTGCTGATCATCTCGCTTGTTTATGGTACCACATAAAGCAAAATAGGGTGCTGATTTCACTCTCCTTTTACTTCTTTTGGCAAAAGGAAAATTTGTTCCTCCTGCTGTAAACTTTAAAAATTTTCTTCTCCATTTACATAAAGGATTCACAGAAAATGAATACACTTCTCCTGTATTTACGGATACATTTGGGTACCCGCCATATAATGTTGCTGAATCAACGTAAACATACTTTGATTCATTTGGTTCTATTCGCACGGTTGTTTTTGAATAGCAGTTAGAACTATTCAAGTGCGAATTAAGAATTTCGAAAAAATGAAAACAATCCCCAAAAGGGTATTTTTCAATAATTTACACCATTGAAATAAAATTTATTTAATTTCTTATTTTAGGGATAGTTAATGACAGACCTAATCCATTATTCTTTCTTGAAGTCATTTCAATGGTCCCTCCGAGTGCTTCCACCCTACCTCTTATGCTTTTCATTCCTAAGCCTTCGTACTGTTGGCCAATATCAAATCCTACTCCGTCATCACCATATTGCATATGTATGTCATCCTTACTCTCACTAAGTGTAAAAGCAACATTTCCAGCCTTAGAGTGCTTTACAGCATTGTTACTTAGCTCTTGAACCAATCTGTAAATAGTTAGAGTTATAAGTTCCTTTTGAATTTTGCCAATAGAAATCTCCAAGGTGAATTTCATGTTTTCGGCAGTGCTATTACATCTATCAATGATATCCTGTAAGGCCTGATTCAGGCCAAGTCTATGCAGAACTGATGGATACAATATTCTTGATACATCTGAAAATTTTTGTATAGCATCATTCAACGTTTCGGAAATAATCTTAGTAACTCTAGGTAGGTCATCGTAATCCCTAGAAGCTACTTTTTGATCAATCTGCTGCACAAATAATCGAACAGCAGAGAACGAAGGACCTAAATCGTCATGTAACTCCAATCCCAGCTGTTGACGTTCTCTCTCTTGAGTTATAAGAGTATTTTCAGCAATTTCCTTCTGCTTCTTCACCTCAAGCACATGGAGTTTGAACTCAGCTTTTGTTTTGTTTCTATGGGCAATAAGAATCATGACCATTCCTGCCACTATAAGAAGTAGAATAAAAGAAGATCCTAAAATTATGAGGGTGTTAGTCTCCATCGTACCGCAATAGTAATAATTAGGTATGAGAAAAGATATATAGGTCTGTACACCGAAGACATAAGTTTCATCCAAATACTGTAATCTTCCAGTAGTAATCTACCAAAAGCAAGTATAAAAATAGTTCCACCATAAAAGATTAAAAAACCAAGTATGACGATATATCTTCGAGTAACCTCTTCAGAAGTCTTAGTGGAATCCTTGAGAATTTTATACAACCAATAAAACATATTGACTAAAATAATTAGACTTGCAATTGACGTAAAATCTAAATACTGATGATAAGTAAACCAAGAGCGTATAGTCGGTGCCATATCTGCATCAATGAATCTCTCAGATGACAAAGGAGTTAAGCATAAAAGCCCAAATAAAGAGACTAAAAGTATAAAACTATTGGGAATTCGTTGCATCAAATTTGTATCCCTTCGAACCAAATTTGATACAACGTACATTTGAACAATTTGATTGATAGCAAAACCAACTATAGTGTTTGGTAAGATATTCCAATCGTCTCGTCCCATGAGAGAATAAAACTCTCCAAAGGCTGATAAGCCTAGATAAAAGGCTATATACCAATCTAGAGTCGTTTTGTCTTTTTTAAAAAAAACAACAAGAAAAAGAGAAAATACAATAGCAAAAGCTATATAAGTATTTTCCATCTCTCCTTATGAATTAAGGGGGTTTGGCGAAGAGGTAATTGGTGGATCCATTTTCATATGGTCCGCAAGATACCCATTGTAAAGGTCATTTCCTGCGGCATCAACAGCTACAAGTACCAATGCGTTTTCTCCCGCCGCTGTTTCTGCATAATATATTCTCAAACCTTCATAGCCTACTTCACTAGTTAAACTCGCAATAGCTTCCTTGGAAAACTTACCTGCTTTTATTGCTTGTGGATTTGCATCCCTGAATCTTTTTGTCATTTCAGCTGCTTCTAGAAGTGAAATGGAATGGTCTTGACTACTCATAGGTTCAAATGAACAATGAATTATAAGAATGTTATTCCTTTTTAAGGCTTGGGTGTCTAAATAAAGAGTCAACTAGACATGAAACTAAATATGTAAACTGTTCTTAAGTCTAATAGATAGGTTCTTACAACTAAGATTGCTATCCTTTAGAGTTAACATTATAACCTTAAAATAATATTTGCAATGTTTCGATCGAATCGATGTTAAGACCACATTTTACGAACGATCACAAAGTGCTCACGACTGGATAGGTTTTCCAGTCTTGCCGTTGATTGGATCTTTCTTAAAAACTTCGTTTTGCAAACGATCACAAAGTGCTCACGACTGGATTCGAACCAGCACGTCCTAAAGCGGACACCAGCCCCTCAAGCTGGCGTGTCTACCAATTTCACCACGTGAGCAATGAAGGTGCAAATATAAAGCGGTATTGCAATCTGAACAGTTGAATAAAAGATAATTTTGAATTATACGTACTTCTCTATTTCTCGTTGTACATCCTTGTCTTTTAACGTCTCTCTTTTATCGTGATATTTCTTACCCCTAGCAATGGAAATTTCTAATTTAGCAAAGCCTTTGGACGAGATAAACACTTCTAACGGAATGATAGTATTGCCTTGATCTCTTAACTTAATTCTAATTTTTTTAAGTTCCGTTTTTGTAAGGAGAAGAAGTTTATCACGATCCGGATTTTGTTCTACATATCCTGCATTTTTAAATTCAGAAATACGCATTCCTTTTATTTTTAACACTCCACTATCATCAAAGAAACAATACGCCTCACCGATGCTTACTTTCTTATGTCTAATAGACTTTATTTCAGGACCAGTAAGTACGATGCCCGCCTCAAATCGCTCATCAAGGGAATATTCAAATGAAGCCCTTCGGTTTCGTGTAATACTGTTATCTCGCTGTTTCTTTTTAGCCACTATTTGCTATTCTATTTAGAGTTTCAAGTTCATCCTCATCCAATATTTTCTGCCCTGTCTCCACAGTCGCTATAAGTCTGTTTCCCACCTTAGCGTTTATAGTACAAACAACTTCATTTCTTATAACACTTTTGAGGGTAGCGATAAATCTTATCTCATCTCCAATTTTGGCTGGTGATTTATGAATAACATTGACGAATGTTCCTATTCCTTCTTCGTCTACTTCCTTCATATCAATAACAAAAAGTCTGCTTGTCCATTCTGCGTCTCTCGCCAATGCAAATGTTGAATAGTATGGATGCACCTCTTTACCATTGAATTTTGCTGTATCATTTTTACTTACAGTCTTATAAAACTGCTTGGTATCTCCGTATTTAAATAGTTGCTTCATTTGAAGTGGAATAATGTGCAAAGTTCTTTATTTAAACCAAACTATAGTCACTATTTCTATTCAAAGGGTTTTGGTTTAGTAACGAAGCTAAGACTGTATAAACATCGGGCATAGCTACAGCAAATTTCTGTGGTGTTTCAAAGAAATGTTCAACACATACTGCAAAAAATTCATGATGATTTACATACGCATACTTTCTGAGATATGGATGTTGATTATCTTTTGACTTATAATCTTCATAAAAGGCTTTCATTTTTTCAATTCCGGTATTGAGACTAGAATAAAGCCAACGATGTTCATAATACTCGTGATCAATTATAAATGCATGTGACCATTCGTGTAACACTAAATTTAGATTATCAGAAGGATTATGAAATCCTTTTACCGTATCAAACCAACTCAGTAAAATTGTACCTTTAGCAAAGGTTAGCCCTTTAACATGAACATTCATTAGCTTGGAGAAAAACACCTCTGGATACAGAGCAATACCAAAGAACTTAGGTAGTGCATACTTATCCAATCCAAATGTCAACTGAATAAGACCACTGATGATTAATACTTTTTTTTCTATCGTTACCACCTGCCCCTCTCTCCCTACAAATTTCTTTTGCTGGAGTACATGAATCACTCGAGATATAAACTTAATTCGACCTTTTTTAGAGAGTTTCTTGTAATATGGGTTTAGCCCCATATTAACTCGGTGTACCTTCCATACCTGAGATCTATAGCTTGTCTTAGAAATATAATCAGGGTTACTTTGTGCCTTTCGCTTATAAAAATAAATTATTCCGTAAAGTCTATAAAAAATGATTGGAGTTAAAAAACTCATCATAATCCAAAACCGAGGAGATCTTAGCATTATTTCAGTTCTATAATACTAATTCCTTCTCCGCCCAAATCCACCCGTTCATAGTTGATGCTTTTTATAGCTGGATGTGGTTTCAAATGTCTTCGAATCTCCATTTTGAGAATCCCATTTCCTTTCCCATGCAACACCCTTAAAGATCCTACTCCAAGAATTATAGCAGAGTCAATCCATTCATCTATTTCACTTAAAGCATCATATGTCCTCATTCCACGTACGTCCTTTTCCGCTTTGAAATACATTTGTTTTGCACTATAAGAAGAGCTGGAAATATATTTTTTTACTGATTTCTCAGTTCTTTTTCCAACTTTTTCAATCTTACTTAGTTTGGTTTTCGTAATCAATGAACCTACGGACAGAGTTACTTTATCTTTTTTTATCTCAAGAATTTCACCAACTGAAGATGTACTGAGAATCTGGACTTGTTCGCCTACCTTGAACTCTATGTCTGCTGAAACAGTTGTTTCTGTGTTATTATTTTCTAGTTTCTCACTTAAGATTTCCCTCGCTTTTTGCGTTTTCTTCTTATCGGCTTTAGCCTCCTTTATTTCACGAATTGTCCTTTCAATTTCCTTATTAGCTCCTGATATGAGTACCGAAGCTTCTTTTTTTGCCTGAGAAAGTATTTCTCTCTTCTGACTATCCAATTCCTTTTTTAATTCCTTGTATTCTCGTTCAATTAGATCTGCATGCTCAATTTTTCTGTTTAACTCTGCTTGCTCCGTTTGTATAGTCTCCTGATGAGTTTGCACCTCGGCAAGAAGAGCATCTAAATCATATTGCTTCGTATTAGTCAGTTCTTTAGCCCGTTTTATAAGTTTTTTATTTAATCCAATATTAGCCGCAACCTCATAAACAAAAGAACTTCCAGGTTGTCCCATTTGTAGTTTGTATAGCGGTATAAGCTTATTTACATCAAAGAGCATGGCTGCATTGCTAACGCCTTTTAACTTATCTGCTTTGGTTTTAATATTGCTAAAGTGTGTTGTAATAATTCCAAAAGCTCCATTCTTTTGAATCTGTTCAAGAATTGCTTCGGCCATTGGACCTCCAAACATTGGATCTGTACCGGTACCTATCTCATCCATGAGAACCAACGTATCTCCATCACAGAAATTAATGATGTGCTTTGCCGCTTTGAGGTGTGAACTATATGTACTTAAATCAGATTCAATACTCTGATCATCACCAATATCCACAAATATTTTATCGAAAACTCTGAATATACTTGAAGGTAAACAGCTAACTAGAAATCCTGATTGAAGCATAAATTGTAAGATCCCAACCGTTTTTAAGGCTACAGATTTTCCACCTGCGTTAGGACCTGAGATTACAATTAACTTTTGTTCCTCATTAAGGGAATAATCTAAAGGAACTATCTCCTTATGTTCCATTCTTAATCTATCCTGTAGCAATGGATGTTTTGCACCAACAACCTCCGTCGAATTAGATATTTCAGGTAAGATGCAGTCCCAATCAATGGCTAATCTGGCTTTTGCTCGGATAAAATCAAATACAGCTAGTTTTACTGAGCCTTGTCGAATATCATCAAGATAGATGACGATCTTTCGGGTCAGTTCTCTTAAAATAATTATAACCTCTTGTCTCTTTTTAATTTGAAGTTCAGCAAGTTCATTATTTAAGCCAACTAGCTCCAAAGGTTCTATATATGATATTTTCCCTGTACCTGATTGATCTATTAAAACTCCCTGTATCTTTCGTTTATGCTCAGATAGTACAGGTAAAACAACTCTTCCATTCTTTATACCCAGTTCTGTATCTCCTAAAAACCCTTTCTCCTTGGCACTGTTAAATAGTGACTTGGAGCTTTTAATAATACTCCGTTCAGCCTTTGAGATTGAATTAATTACTTTTTTGAGATTTTCACTCGCAGTGGGTTTAATCTCATTATCAGGTCCTACGACATTATCAATATCCTCAATTAGACCGAAATCTATTTGAAGATTATGAAACAATTGAGACAGGTATGGATAAAGGTCGCCCCTTGTTGAATTATAATCCACTACTCTTTTTATAGCGTGGAGTAAATCCTGAATTTCTTGAATCGTCTCAATTTCATAAAAGAAACCTTCAATTCTGGCAGTTTCCAGATGTAAGTCAAAGTCTAATTCCAAAGAAAGTGGTAGTTCACCCTTCTCTAAAATCTGCTTAATCTCAGCAGTCTGATTAAGCCAAAGTGCTACTTGATCTCTGTTCGTACTACATTTTAATCTATTAAAGTGAGCTAGCCCCTTTTTAGTCTGACAATGAAGCCGTGCAGCCTCAATGACTAAATCAAAACCCAGTTTTTCCGTTATACTCTTAGGGAATAACATTAATTCTGAGCATTAATATTCTCAGCAACCTCCTCCATAATTTCACCCATCAGCTTTGGATGTAGTGTATACACTTTAAGGCTAGAATCAAACATCTGAGCATTGGTGTTATACTTGTTAAAGACAATGGTGAAATTTGTGTCTCTTATAGCCTTTCTTTCCTTACTGGGTACAGAAAGAGCCTTTTGTGCTGCATCAAGTATTTGAGCATCTGTGATGATTGCAACCATCTCCTCTTTTGAAAGAATATTCTCTGGTAACTCTTTGGATTCTGAACTGCACGCACAAAGTGCAGATATAAACCAAAGTAAAAGTATTTTTGTCCTCACGTTATGCCTCATTCTATATGCGAAAATATTAAACAAATAGAGCTTGAAATAGGAAATACACAATTAGTTGTAGTTTCTAAGTACAGGTCCATTGCAGAATTAGAGAAAGTGTACGAATGTGGTCATAGACATTTTGGTGAAAACAGGGTTCAGGAGCTAGTAGAAAAGCAAGGAATTTTGCCAAAAGATATTAATTGGCACGCAATCGGACATTTACAAAGTAATAAGGTTAAATACATAGCCCCCTTTGTGTGTTTAATACATTCTATCGATAGTATTAAGCTTCTAAAGGTTGTTGATAAGGAGGCAAAGAAAAACAATAGAATTATTCCTTTTTTATTTCAACTACATATTGCTGCAGAAGAAACAAAATTTGGCTTGTCATCAGATGAATTGGCTAATATTCTCAGTTCCTCAGAGCTAAAAGAGCTGACGAATGTACAATGCAAGGGTGTCATGGGAATGGCTACAAATACGCTCGATAGGAAACAAGTTGAAACTGAATTTAAGCATCTTTCTAAAATTTATCTTAAATACAAAGAAGAAAATGATTGGGATACCCTGTCAATGGGCATGAGTGGGGATTATACCATTGCTACCAACCATGGCAGTACTATGATTCGAATTGGAAGCAAGATATTTAACTAAATCCTCATAAATACTCATCTAACTTCTCAGACAATTCAGCTTTTAACCTTCGCGTTATATACGGAATAGCTGTTCCAAAGCTTTCAAATAAGAAAAGGCCACCTTGCGGTAGCCTTCTCAATTGACTATGAAAACTCTAAATCTTGGGCTGAACGCCCAAGGTCTTTAATCTATAATGCCTAGCTTAGGCAATGGTGATTTCCTTTTTGTTACAACAAACATATTACATTTTATTGTATGTACAAAGATTAATAGTTAATAATTCTTCAACTATTTGAATGAGACTTCTATAATGAATAAGAAAAGGCCACCTTGCGGTAGCCTTCTCAATTGACTATGAAAACTCTAAATCTTGGGCTGAACGCCCAAGGTCTTTAGTTAACAATGTTCACGAATGAACGATTGTTACTTTTTCTTTTAAATTCTACTTTACCATCAGTAAGTGCAAAAAGTGTATGATCTTTTCCGATACCTACATTTTCACCTGGGTGATGTACTGTACCTCTTTGTCTTACAATGATATTACCAGCGATACACTCTTGGCCGCCAAATATTTTAACACCAAGTCGTTTACTTTGCGACTCTCTACCGTTCTTACTACTACCAGCTCCTTTTTTGTGTGCCATATCTATCCTTTTATACTTTCTATTTGAATTTGAGTAAGATACTGTCTATGACCGTTTCTTACCTTATACCCTTTTCTTCTTTTCTTTTTGAAAACAATTACTTTGTCACCTTTAAGATGTTGAAGAACTTTTGCTTTCACTGATGCTCCTTTAATGCTTGGTGCACCAACCTTCACTTTACCAGCGTCATCCACCAACATTACATTATCAAAGTTCACTGATTTGCCTTCATCCGCAGCCAATCTATGAACGTACAATTTCTGATCATTTTCAACCTTAAATTGTTTTCCAGCTATATCTACTATTGCGTACATCTTTTTTTTAAGAACTGCAAAGGTAAAACTAATTTGCAAAATCCAATATATCACATTTAAAATTTCACTGAAAAATTTTAACAATTATTTCTGTAATGTTAACAACGCATTATAGTTTTTGTTACTTTTGCAGCCACATTTAAAACAATGGACTTAATCAAGCAAATAGAAGCAAGCCAAATCAGAACAGATACTCCTGAATTTGCAGCAGGTGATAACGTTTCTGTGCATTACAAAATAAGAGAGGGTGAAAAGGAAAGAATCCAAGTATTTCAGGGCACAGTTCTTCAAAGAAGAAACACTGGATTGGATGAGACATTTACTGTTAGAAAAATAAGTAGCGGTATTGGTGTAGAAAGAATCTTCCCTACAAACTCCCCTAACATAGATAAGATAATAATTAACCGAAGAGGTAAGGTCAGAAGAGCTCGTATATTCTACCTAAGAGGCCTTTCAGGTAAAAGTGCTCGTATCAAAGAAAGAAGATAATCACTTACAATATTTATTAGAAAGCCCGTCTTGGTTATACCACGATGGGCTTTTTTATTTGCACGCTAGTAAAACATATTTTTAAAATGGAAATTTCAGCTAAATACAACCCACAAGGTATTGAACAGAAATGGTATGACCAATGGATGGCCCACAAACTGTTCTCATCAGTACCTGATGATAGACCTAGTTATACTATTGTAATCCCTCCGCCTAATGTCACTGGAATACTTCATATGGGACATATGCTCAACAACACAATACAGGATATACTTGTACGAAGAGCAAGAATGCTGGGGTATAATGCATGCTGGGTGCCAGGGACTGACCACGCATCTATAGCTACTGAAACCAAGGTTGTAAATCAACTTAAAGAACAGGGTATTGCCAAAGAAGATATAACACGTGAAGAGTTTTTGGGTTATGCATTTGAATGGAAAGAGAAATATGGTGGAATAATCTTAGATCAACTACAGAAACTGGGTTGTAGTTGCGATTGGGAACGCACTAGGTTTACTATGGAGCCTGACTTATCAGAAGCTGTGATAGATTCATTTATTGATTTACACAAGCGTGGTTATATATATCATGGTACCCGAATGATTAACTGGGATCCTGTTGGAAAAACAGCTTTGAGTGATGAAGAAGTAAATCATGAGGAGCAAAATGCGAAGCTTTACTACGTCAAATACAAACTAGAAAACAGTGAAGATTTCATTAGTATAGCCACTACGAGGCCTGAAACTATCATGGGAGATACAGCAGTGTGTGTACATCCTGATGACGAGCGATATCAAAAATTGATAGGAACCAAATGTATTGTTCCTTTAGTAAATCGCAAAGTGCCTATTATAGCGGACGATTATATTGACCCAGAATTTGGCACAGGAGCATTAAAAGTTACTCCTGCTCACGATATCAATGACTACGAAATAGGAAAAAGACATAATCTAGATTCAATTGATGTATTCAATGAAGATGCAACAATAAGTGAAGCTGCCGGAGTATTTGTTGGGGAAGATCGATTCAAAGCCAGAAAACTTGCTGCATTAGAACTAGAAAACCTTGGTGTTCTCATTAAGACGGAAGAAATAGTAAATAAGGTAGGTAAGAGTGAGCGTACCAAAGCAGTAATCGAACCTCGCTTGTCTGCTCAATGGTTTGTTGATATGAAGAAATTCATGGCAGACTATCCTGAGGTGTTAAGCCAAGTTATGGATGACGAGATTCAGTTTCACCCACCTAAGTTTAAAAATACGTATAACCATTGGTTAACCAACATAAAGGACTGGTGTATTTCTCGTCAATTATGGTGGGGACATAGAATACCTGCTTGGTACACTCCAAATGGGGCCATTGCTATTGCCAAAACAGCTGAAGAAGCTTTAGTTCAACTAAATGATTCTTCGTTATCTGTTTCCGACCTTAGACAAGATGAAGATGTATTGGACACTTGGTTTAGCTCTTGGTTGTGGCCAATTAGTGTATTCAATGGGTTTCAAGAGGAAGGTCAAAAAGAACTGGACTACTACTACCCTACTTCTGATTTAGTAACTGCTCCTGATATTATTTTCTTTTGGGTTGCTCGTATGATTATGGCTGGTCACGCTTTTGAGGGAAAGATGCCTTTTAAAAATGTATATTTTACTGGGATAGTTAGAGATAAAGAACGAAGAAAAATGTCTAAATCTCTAGGTAATAGTCCTGACCCATTTGACTTAATGGGCAAATACGGTACGGATGGTGTACGAATGGGACTTATGCTTAGTGCTCCTGCTGGAAATGATATCTTATTTGATGAGACACTGTGCGAACAAGGGAGAAACTTCTGTAATAAGCTTTGGAACTCATTTAGGTTATTAAAAGGACTGGAAGTTACTGAGACCCAAAATGAGTACTATACCATTTATGCAAGTCAGGCCCATACATGGATGGAGGCTAAAATTGCCCGAGCAACGTCTTCAGTAAATGACCACTTCGATAATTTTAGAATTTCTGATGCTCTAATGGAACTTTACAAGTTAACTAGAGATGATTTTAGTGGATGGTACTTGGAAATGATAAAACCAACTTATGGTGACCCTATTCCGCAACAAGACTTGGATAAAGCAATAAACATGTTTGATGCTATTCTAAGACTGCTTCATCCATTTATGCCATTTATTACAGAAGAACTATGGCAAGAAATTGAAAATCGAAATGGAGAGTTTATAAATAGGCAAGATTGGCCCAATTTTGAAAACCGCCCTACTCCTATTCATGCTAATGTTTTTGATCTCATTAGTGAAATTAGGGCTAAAAGAAATGAAAATGGGATATCCCCAAAAGTAGTTGCTTCAATTGCATTACGTACAAAGGATAATAGCGTGTATCAATCTGCCGCTGGAATTATTGAGAAACTCGCTAATGTAGAGACAATGTCCGCTACTATTGAAAATGGTTTTAAGGCTCTTATTGGCACAGACGAAGTTGAAATCGGCTTCAAAGACTTTGTGCAACAGATTGACACACAAGCAATAGAAGGTGAAATTAAACGTTTAAAAGGCTTCTTAATCGGCATCGGCAAAAAACTGAGTAACGAGAAATTTATGGCAAATGCCAAGCCAGAGGTTATCGCAAATGAAGAAAAAAAGAAGTCTGATACATTAAGTAAAATCGCTAGTTTAGAAAAACAACTCAGCATATAATTGCTAGAAATTTAGAGTGATTTGAGTTTTTGTTTATCTATGTTTTAGTTTATTCATCAAAAAATAAACCCATTACTAGAGGTACTAACTATTTTTGAACTGCATTTGAAAATTATTAAGAAACTAAACTGGCTATTTGTCAAATCCTTTATTGGGCCTTTTATTGGAACATTCTTTATTGCCCTTTTCCTATTGTTAATGCAGACAATATGGAAGTATTTAGGGGACTTGGTAGGTAAAGGACTTGAACTTTCAGTAATATTTGAGTTTATATTTTACTTTGCCATCCATCTGATACCAATGGCCCTTCCACTGGCTATTTTACTCTCTAGTATTATGGTATTTGGTAACTTGGCTGAGCGATATGAGTTAGTTGCCATAAAATCTGCCGGAGTATCACTACTTAGAGCCATGCGACCCATGCTAGTAATCTGCATTCTATTGGCTGTGGGTGCATTCTTTACTGCAAATAACCTGATTCCGAAAGCTAATCTAAGCTGGGGTGCATTGTTGTATGATGTTACTCAAAAGAAGCCAGCTATGAATATAGTCGACAATGTCTTTTTTAAAGATATTGAAGGGTATCAGATAAGAGTTGGTAAAAAACACGATGATAACCAAACGATTGAAGACATTATTATTTATGTGGATGATCGTAAGGGAGGAAACAACAATATCCTTTTAGCTAAGCGGGGTAAAATGATTATTACCGATGATAAACAGTTTATGACTTTGCATTTGGAGGAAGGGCAACGCTACCAAGAACTTGTGGATGACCCCAACTACAAAGAGACCATGCCCCATAATACGATGAAATTTGCCACTTATGATTTAACCATAAACTTAAGTGAATTGGCCTTTAATAGAACTGAAAAGGAACGTTTTTCAGAAGATCATAGAATGATGAACATCACCCAACTTCAGAAAAGGGTGGACTCACTTGACAGGTATATTGCTAAAAAAAGAACGGGTTTGTACAAATATCTGGAACCTTACTTCTATTTGGTGAAGGACACAATCGATATTTCTGACACAGCAGTACAAGCTAGATTTGATTACCTCATAGCCTCAAAGAATAAAAAGAATTCAAAAACCATCAAGTTAGAATATGCGGACGTAGAAAAGTCTTCAAGTGATTCTCCCAGATTTCCTAAACCTAAAAAAATTGAAGATCGGGAAAAAGTGACCATAAACTCCATTTTATCAAAGGAAGATGTAATAACCAGAGCTTTGCAAAATGTAAATAATGCAAAAAGAATCAGCATGAATAATGTTGATGACACCTTTATACAGAAAGAAATGCGGGCAAAGTATCTTGTAGAATGGCATAGAAAATTTACGCTTGCAGTTTCTTGTATTTTGCTCTTTTTTATAGGAGCACCATTAGGAGCTATCATTAAAAAAGGAGGTTTTGGATTACCCCTCGTAATTTCAATACTCCTATTTATTCTATATTATGTACTTAGTATTTTTGGTGAAAAACTGGTAAAACAAGGTGTCTTACCAGCATTCACAGGTATGTGGCTAAGTCTTTTCATCCTATTTCCTTTGGCTATATTCCTAACCTATAAAGCCAGTAGAGATTCTCAATTATTTAATGCAGAGGCCTATAAGAAAGCACTAACTACTTTTACTCCAAAATGGTTAAAAAGGTCTTTTAACAAAAAGTGAAATGAGGATATTACAAGTCTCCAACAGAGTTCCTTGGCCATTAAATGAAGGTGGGAATATTGGTATCTATAACTATACCAGGGCTTACAGTATCTTAGAAAATGATGTTACCATATACTGCCTTGATGGTCAAAAGCATAATACTCCCATTCAAGAAGCCCAACTGGAATTAGAAAAGTACGCTAGAGTATATATTCACCCAATAGACACAGATGTGAAACTAGGAGAGGCCGTTAAGCATCTCATTGGGAATACATCCTATAACGTAAGCAGGTTTTATAACACTGTTTTTGAACAAGAACTTCAAGAGTTATTACAAAATGAGACATTTGACATTGTTCAACTAGAAGGCACATTTGTAGGGCCTTATATAGATGTCATAAAGAAATATCACAAAGGCTTACTCTCGTTAAGGATGCATAATGTTGAGTTTGAGATCTGGGAACGACTGGCAGCCAATGCATCCAACCCGATAAAGAAAATCTACTTAAAGATACTATCAAAACAGCTTAAAGCTTATGAGACAGGCATCTTACAAAAGGCCGACGTAATAGTTCCTGTGACCAATGATGATGGACTGAAATTCAAGAAACTAGTGCCCAATGTAGCTGTATTTACTATCCCCGCAGGAATAGATCTAAGCGAATGGAAGTACTCTCCTTCAAATAATTTCAGGAATTGGTATCATATTGGCTCGATGGAATGGCATGCCAATGCAGAGGCTGTAAATTGGTTTGTAGATGAAATTCACAATGGTATTCTAGCTATTGACAGTAGTTATAGGCTTCATCTTGCGGGCAAGGGAATTAATTCTTCTAAATTTTCTGCGTTAGAAAGCATTTTAGTCAATGATAACGTTCCCCGAGCATATGACTTTGTTCAAGAAAATGATGTTTGTGTAGTCCCTCTAAAAAGTGGAAGTGGAATACGACTCAAAATTCTAGAAGCTATGGCAGCAGGTAAACTTGTTATAAGCACTACCATTGGTGCTCAGGGAATAGACTACATAGCTGGCCATCATCTTCTCATTGCTGATACTCCTGTTGAATTTTCAGCTCTTTATGAGAAACTAATGAAAGGTAGTATTGATTATAAGATTATCGTGCAAAATGCACGCAAGTTGGTTGAAGATTACTATTCGACTGAAGCACTTGCCCAAAAGCAACTGGAGTACTATCAAAAACTAATTTCTAAAGCATAAAAAAAAGCGTTTGTCATTGACAAACGCTTTTTTATGGTGGCTTGATTATTTCTAGTCTACCGTAATCTCTTTAATTTTACCGTATCCTAGCTTATTTAAACCATCTCGTACCTTGTATGCGTGACCAACAACTATGATTACCATGTTGTTTGGTTTCAAATTTTGTTTTGCAACTGCATTGATATCAGCTATACTCATACCTTTTACAATTGCAGCTTGTTGCGTAGTATAGTCACTAGGTAAATCATAATCTATAATACTGCTTAAGAAATTTAACTTGTCAAAAGGAGTCTCGTAATCCAAAGCTTCACTTAAAGTGATTGAGCTTTTTGTAAAGTCCAACTCTTCTTGGGTTATACCATCCTTAGCAAAAGTTGTTATTTCATTCATGAATTCTCTAATAGCACTATCCGTAGCCTCTTTCTTTATTTCTCCAGAAAACCTATATATACCGAAATGCTTGTTACCTCCAAAACTTGACCTTGCTCCATAAGTATAACCTTTATCTTCTCTCAAGTTCAAATTAATTCTACTATTGAAAGCACCGCCCAAAGCATAATTCATAACACCTGCTTTAAAATAATTTCCCTTGTAATCAAACTTAGGACCTGGATGTCCAGCGTATATCGTAGATTGAGCAGCATAAGGCTTATCAACTAGATAGACTGTAGTTTTTTCTGGCATTTTCAATTCTGGAATACCAGGAACTATAACATTGGTATTTTTCCATTCTTTTAAGAAAGCTAACTTACTTAATGCATCTTCTTTAGATATATCTCCAGAAACTACAAGTGTACTTACGTTTGGAGAATAATTTGCCTTATAAAAAGCTTTTACATCATCCAAACTAATCTTGCTTAATGACTTGTAATTACCATAATAGTAATCTGCAAGAATAGTACCCTCATAAATAATCTTACTCCAAGCCTTACTGGCCATTACCGAAGGACTACTTTTTTGAGACTTTAAACCCTCTATAATTTGGTCCTTGATTCTTTTAAAGTCAGCAGGATCAAATCTAGGATCAAACATCGCTCCTTTAAGTAACACAAGTGTTGCATCAACATTAACACTCAAACTGCTAACAAAAATGCTTGTGCTTCTTGTTCCAGAATTATAACTAATTGAACTTCCTAACTTCTCTAATTCACGAGAAAACTCTTCAGTTGTAAGCTTACTAGTACCCTCTGCCATCATAGAAGCTGTTACCATAGCTGTACCAGTGCCAACCTTCTTTCCTCCTTCTAACAAATGTCCACCTTCCATTTCAATATAAAAGTATACCAATGGAGACTCACTAGACTCATTTCCAATGATGCGAAGCCCATTGTCAAATTTCTCTGTATAATAAGATGGAATTGTAAAAGCATTTGCATCACTAGCTCCAGGCATAACACTTCTGTCAAACTGGTCAACAGGAGGTACGTAGTTCAACCCTTCATACTGTTTGTGAGTTTTCTTAGCTTCTGAAGCATGTGGATTCACACTTTTGGGTGTCTCATCATCTTCATCTCTGTCTTCGTCTCTTTCTACTCTCAAAATAACAGCCTTTCTACCTTTAATGTATTTATTATATACACGCATGATATCTGCAGCGGTAACGGCATTGTATCTATCAATATCGTCTTGAAGCCCATATCCGTTTCCTTTCATCATTGCATAATGACCAAGAACGCCCGACTTACTACTAATACTATTCAATTGACGATAAGTCGATCTTAGGACTTGAGTCTTCGTTATATCAATATCTTCTTGAGTTACCCCTCTAGTTTCAAATTCTGCGATAGACTCTCTAACCTTGTCTTCTACCTCTTTAAAAGTAAGACCTCCTGCTAAAGCAGGTTTCGTTACAACTTGGATGCTCATAAAACCGGCTAGTTCTAGTGTAGAATGTCCTGCACCAGCTTGAAGAGCCAATTCTTTCTTCGTTAAGTTTTTGTAAAGAATAGAGTTATTACCTCCACCTATAATCTCAGCTAGTATATCTAAGGCTGCTTCGTCCTTGTGGAATTCAGGTACTGTAGGGAATGAGAAAGATGTAAGAGGTGCAAAAATGTTATCTCTAGTAGTAACATAATAGTCCATAGAAAGCTGAGGCTTTTTAGGGTACATGTTTTTTACTTCTGGACATTTCTTAAGAGTTCCAAAGAATTTCTCAGCCCATACCTTTACTTCTTCGGGCTTAATGTCTCCAGATACAATAAGAGTTGCATTGTTTGGACCATACCATCTAAGGAAAAAGTTTTTTAAATCTTCATAAGAAGCAATGTCCAAATCATCTACAAAGCCAATTGGAGTCCATTCGTATGGATGATTTGCAAACAGTGACTTGAATAATATCTCGCTAACCATACCATAAGGTTGGTTATCATATCGTTGTCTTTTTTCATTTTTAACAGTTTCTCTTTGATTTTCAAACTGCTTCTGAGTGAAACTTTCTAAATGGGTTCCCATTCTATCAGCCTCTAACCACAATAACTTTTCAGTCATGTTGCTAGGAGCTGTTTGATGATAAACGGTCTTATCAAAAGAAGTATACGCATTGTTAGTACCTCCTGACTCTCCTATTATCTTAAAGTGCTCTCCTTCTTTTACATTTTGAGACCCTTCAAACATCATGTGCTCAAAAAAGTGAGCAAATCCACTGTTTCTTACCTCTTCTCTGGCACTACCAACGTGATAAGCCACTTGTACGTGTACAATTGGATCAGAATGATCTTCGTGAATAATGAGTGTTAAATCATTTGAAGGAAGTTTGTACTTCTCAAAAGGAATAACAACTTTACCTTCTTGAGCTTCTACCTTTTCAATCAGCTCAAAAGATGATTGAGCCATAGAAGCAATGCTTAGCATAACTAAATTTAATAATAGGATTGATTTCTTCATTTATATGAATTTTATATAGTGCAAAAAAAAGAATTAATACAAAAAGGCAATAGCTATATCGATAAACTTTAACTGTGAATAGGTTAAAATCTAAAAAACAATGATCCTATACCTGTACTTTTCTTCAGAAATTTCGGAAAAATACTTTAAGGCTTTGTCCTTATCATCACCTAAATATCCTAAAATCAGAAACCTATCCAATCTATTTAGGTATATTTTACTCTCTAATGTCCCAAAATGGCTATTTAAATTAAATGTCCGCAGTTCTCCCATAGTGCTAAGATCTTGGATCAAAAGGTAGAAACCTGATTTTAAGTCTAAGTTCAAATTATATATAACTTGTCCTAAGGTATCAATTGGCGTATAGCTATTAAAATTAGTACGATAAATAGAATCAGATGCAAAACGTCTACTCCTGACTTCATTCAGTAAGAGTTGATTATCTTCTTCTAAATGCAGTACTCGTTCTATGAGTTCATTATTTTGACGAGCAACTATACCCGTATTCTGAATAGGTTTCTCAGATATCGTTTCGCTTTTTGCTATTAAACTCAAAGAATCCCTTTGAAACTGAAGTCTCTTATTCTGTTCTTTAAGTTTTTCAATCATAGCTATGTCATCGGAATTCTCAACAAATACAGAGCTCTCTTTTCTTTTAGCTAAGTTAGGATGGTAGTGAATACCCAATTGATGTCTAAAGTTAAATGGAATATTATCGCTTAGGCTAAATGCGTAGGTTAACTGATAGCCTAATCCCAAAGCGTCATTCAGCTTAATTTCTGAGCCAATACCTAAGTTAACATTCATTCCAGAATTTTTTTGATCAAATCTGTCAATTTGCTGAATGTAATTGTACGCATACCCAGTGTATATATAGGGTTTTAATTTCCAAATGTTGTTCAAATTAATTGCCAAATTTGCTTCAATTTGATGAAAAACAGCATTGGATGTATTGTATTCTCCGTACGTAAGACTATCGGCCAATGCAAATCCATATCCTCCAAAAACAGAAATGTTTTTGTGGATTGGTTTGTGAATAGAAACACCAAAGCCATAGCCAGTAGCCTTACTTAAGTCCTTTAGGGTATAGGCTCCTAGATTATAGAACTTATGAGACTTGACGTAGCTATAAATGCTCCAATCATTTGTTGACTGAGCATAAGTGTTATTTGCTAATAGACTACAAGCCAAGGAGCAAATTAGGTATGGTATAAGCTTCAATTTCAAATGCAAACAAATATATTTATTCTACAGAAAGCCAAGCTGATTTATAGCTCAGTTGTTTAACTCGTTCCAATATTTCTATTGCCAGATCATAATCCTTGGCAACAAATACTCCCACTCTGTAATATCCATTTGACTGAGGTAATATTCTTGCTGTACTAAAATCCTTCTTCATCTTTCTTAACCAAGACTCCGCTGTAGTAATGTTTGGACTGGACATGGTAATTACATAATAGTTTTTGTGTTTAGGAATAGCAGTATTTACATTAACCTTCGTTTTTTTATTCACTTTTTGGGCCTGTAATTCTGCCTCTTCTTTTGCTATTCTATCTATTTCTAATTTTCTTTCAAGCTCTTGTTTTTGTCTAGCCAATAGTGCTAAAGCTACACTGTCTATAGTTGAGACTACCTGATCTTTGTATATGATTTTTGTTTTGTAAACGGTATCTGTTACTCTTGTTTTATTGGTTTCGGCTAACAGCTCGTTTTCAAGATCTTTCTTTGACAGCTTGAGCTGCTTTATTTCATCCAACAACAATATCTTGTCAGGATTATCCTTATATACAATTTCCTTTTGATAGATTGTATCAACTATAACAACAGAATCAGAATGGGTATTTGTTCTATCATTCACTAACTCAGCAATCTCATTTTTATGGAGATCTTCTATAATGGAAATTTGTAAAAGAAGCTCTTGTTCTCTTTCAGAACTCATTGTACTCTTAGCTAATGTCTCGTTCCTAGTCTGCAATTTTTCTTTAGCAAGCTCTAGCTGCTCTATTTTAGTAGTCTGCTCCGAAACAAGAAGTTTAAGGCTATCCTCTTCTGCCTTTTTTACTAAATGGCTCAAGGTATCTGGACATCCATTATTTTTGGTCATACCAAAAATATGGGGACAGTCATCCTTGCTGTCAACAATCCCATCAGAATCACTATCTAGATTTGGATGCTTTATGGGCTTTACTTCATCATATTTACCCAAACTCTGGGTTAACCCAAATCTATATTGAATATTGGTATTGAAATCTCCTTGAAGTTTTTGATCTACAGCCACTTGAACTTGAATATGGGTTCTATCAATGAGCTTTATGTTCAGTCCTGCACCATATTGATTGTGAAACAACCAAGGTTGTTCATCCAGTTTTTTTAGAGATGGAACATAATCGGTTCTATATCCAAAACTTAGAAAAGGTGCAACACGTGGATTTTCTTTTAACATTCTGCCATTGTTCATTTTTAGAACTATGGCTGCGTCCCAACCAATAGCATATGCTTTCTTAACAAAACTTTCTTGAATGTTTTGATTTAGAATAAAGCCATTGCTAAGTCCAGTATTCAACATCCAAGATCGTGATAATCTTCTTTGATATGCTACTCTGAAAGAGTGAGATAGTGCACTGTCAAAGGCGACCAACTTATTATCCAGTAAACTAATATTATAATCTGTTGTGTTCTGATAAAGCCCTATGCTATGTTTTCGATCTGCATCCTGTGCGAAAGCACCAACGCTTGCGAAAATAGTAAATGCTAAAAAAATAGTGCGACACTTGCTCATTGGTATAATATAGATAGCCTAGAAACTATTTCAAAAATAGTATAGCCGTAGTAGTAATGTGTATACCTAACATAAAGTTTGGTAACAACATCTCTATTATTGAGTAGATATTAATACACTATTCTACAGTCACTGAGATGCTACTGGACCAGTCTTGACCATAAGAGACATGCATCCCATCAGCAAATTGTAACGTAAGTTGGTAAACACCTGGTTCCAAAGAGATAGAATCTGATGTTTGGCCACCACCATAATGTATATGCGTATCATCAGCAACAATTACAGTTCCAGCCGGAGTAAAAACATCATTGATCAACAAGTGATGGTGTCCGAACCCTGCCCTAGGTGTACCTTTTGGCTCTACTTGCATTCCATTCACTCCCATATCTAATGCGAAAGGTGATGACAATGTTGCTCCATCCGTAATGTTAGCAAATATCACTCCTTCATCTTGCTCCATTCCATCAGCAATTTCCTCATCTGTAGTTTCCCCATTGTTTCTTGGAGTGCTACAGGCAAATAATGTAAAAGCAGCAAATAGTACTATAATTTTTTTCATTAGTCCAAAATTAACAAAAAGACCAATAAGATTACATTTTAGTGCATACAAAAAAAGGCCTGTCGACTGACAGACCTTTTTTTTGGGTGGAAGACCGGGCTCGAACCGGCGACCCTCGGTACCACAAACCGATGCTCTAACCAACTGAGCTACAACCACCATTATTTAGCTAAAGGAATAACCCTCTTTGCTAAGCGGCTGCAAATATATAATTACGTGAATGATTTGAAACACAAAAAACATAAAATTATTTAAAGTCCCCAAACGATTAAATCCTTAATAGATTGTGGGCAATTAGAATACTATAACTGGTCATTTCGCAGTTATTTTGAACAGTATTTTAAGAACAGACATGAACCAGCTATTTCGCACACTTATACTTGTCACTTTTCTAGGTGCTTTAACCTCCCCCGGTTTTGCCCAAAAGACTAAGGAATATACCGATGTCATTACGCATTTTGAACATGCAAAAATGCTGTATATTAAGAAGCAATATGTTCCTGCAATCTCTGAGTTTGAGCAATTTTTAGATCACAATCCTGGACCTAACTTTGATTATGAAGCTAGGGCGTACATTGGTTTATCCAGACTAAAACTTAATAAACAGGGATCTAGTAAGGACTTAGCTCAGTTTTTAAGACACGAACCAGAGCATAAACTTAATACAGAAATCACCTACGAGCTGGGCCTATACTATTTCAATCATAAAAAGTACAAAAGAGCTTTGAAGTACTTGGAAAAGATAGATGAAAAGGATGTCACCAAATCTCAGCGAGAAGAGCTCGCTTTTAAACAAGGCTACAGTTACTTTAAGGGTGGAGAGTACGTAAAAGCAAAAAACCAGTTTAAAAAAGTAATGAATGGCGGAGGGAAGTATGCTATTGAGGCAAATTACTACTACGGCTACCAGTGCTACATTCTCAAAGACTACGATTGTGCAATTGCCACTTTTGAAAAAATTGGCAATAAAGGTCCCAAGACCATGCAACTGTATTTGGCTCAGATTTACTATGAGCAAGAAAATTATGACAAGGCCTTTGACGTAATCAAAAATGTAAAATTAGCCAAGAAGCAGAATGAAATAGAACTTCTTACGGGCAAGATTCAATATCAACTTGGAAACATTAGTGTAGCATTGAGTCACTTTGATAAGTATAAAGGGGATGTAAAATCCTTAAGCTCTGACGAGGTGTACCAATTTGCTTATGCAAACTATGAAGCAGGCAGACATAAAAAATCTACAGATTACTTTATACTTATTGCAAATGAAGATTCTGAAATTGGACAATCTGCAAACTATCACCTTGGCGTTTCTGATGTCAAGAATGATAAAAAAGGAAGGGCTCTAAATGCCTTTGCAGAAGCAAAAAGAAAAGACTATAACAAAAAAGTAACTGAGATATCAGCGTTCAATTACGCAAAGCTAGCGGCAGAATTGCAAAAAAATTCTACTGCAATTGGTGCAATTAAAGAATTCTTAGATGTGTACCCGAGATCCGAATATACGAGCAAGGTAAAAGCAATGATGGTAGACATATTTCTTAGCACTAAAAACTACAAAGCTGCTATAGAAGTCTTAGAAGACATCAACCAAATGAACGATCAAACGAAGGTTGCGTATCAGGAGCTAACATTTCATAGAGGTGAGCAATTATACTTGAATAAGGAATATCAGAATGCAGATATTTTCTTTAAAAAATCGCTTAAGTACCCAAAAGACAAAGAACTAGAAGCCCTCTCCTACTTTTGGAGGGCAGAAATTGCTTTTAAAGTAGACGACTATGATGCCAGCATAGATTACATGAATAGATTCATGAGTAATGGAGGATCTAAACGAAGTAAAAATAAGACCTATGGATATTATAGTATGGGATTTAACTACTTTAAGAAGAAGGATTATCCCAAGGCTCAGAACTACTTTGCTAAGTTCAATGAAAATGAAACGTATAGCAGTCTCAACAAGGAATTGTACTTGAATAATACGCAACGACTTGCAGATTGCTATTTCCTTAATAGACAATATAGCTCTGCTATAAAAGAATATGCATTCATTATTAAAAACAACTACAAGCTTGCTGACTATGCCCTGTTTCAACAAGGGATGCTCTATGGTTTACAAGAACGCCACTCAGAAAAGATAAATACACTTAAGAAAATCCAAAAGGATTTTAATAAAAGTTTCTACGAAGACGAGGCTTTATATCAAATAGCTAGAGAATATCTAATTTTAGAGAACTATGGAACAGCGGAGACTTTCTTTAACCTGATCATCAGTCAGCACGACTACTCTCCTTTCCTACCTGATTGCTACCTAAAGATGGGTTTATTAAATTACACCCAAAACAAAAATGAAAAGGCTCTTGGCTACTACAAGACAGTAGTTGAAAGGTTCGCTAAAACCAATGCCTCTAAAGAAGCATTAACCTTTATCGAAATCATATATAACAGTCAAGGTGACCCTCAAGGTTACTTTGATTATGTAAAAAATATACCTGGTGCACGAATAAGAATGAGTGCTCAAGACAGTATACTTTATGATCATGCAATGAAGATTTACGGAGCTAAAAATTACACTGGTGCATCTCAAGAACTGGGTGCTTATATTACTAAGTTTGGAAATGATGGATACTTTATAATTCATGCCAACTACTATAAAGCAGAATGTGACTATTTCACAGATAAGGAAGAACAGGCACTTAGACACTATGAATATGTAGTGAGCCAAGGTCGAAGTGATTTCAAAGAAAAATCTCTGGTCAAACTATCAGGCACCTATTACTACCATAAAAACTACAAAAAAGCTTTGGGTTTCTATCAAAGTTTGGAACCTATTGCCGCATCTAGAACTACTTTTATAAGCTCTATAGTCGGACAGATGAGATGTCACTATGAGCTAAGGGAATACGACAATGCTAAGACCAAGGCAATTCAACTTCTGCCCATTGAGAATGTACCTACGGACGATTTGGTAGAAGCAAATATGGTCTTGGGGAAAATACAGCTGAAAAGTAGTAATCTAAGGACGGCTAAATTCCATTTTGATTACGTGATTGCTAACAGTAGGAATGCTAAGACTGCCGAAGCACTGTATCAGAGAGCATACATCCAATACGACCAAAATGAACTGGATAGTGCAAGAAGTGACGTTTACAAGCTTAATGATGACTTCTCTGCATACGAATTTTGGGTGGTTAAAGGATTTATTTTATTGAGTGATATTTACGTGAAGGAGGAAGATCTCTTTCAAGCTAAAGCTACTTTACAAAGTATCATTGATAATTACAGTAAGGAGGATGATGGTTTATTGGATATCTGTAGATTAAAAATTAAGCAAATCGAAGAAAAGGAGAACCCTGATCCAACCAATGAATTGGAAGAAGAATAAAAAGTGCTGCTCCCTGAGTAGTACTTTTAGTTTACTCCGATATACCTAAACCCATATAAAGCATAAATACCTCTTCCGGTAATTTGAGGTATTAAAAGAATTATCAAAATTTGTTACCTATAACCATATGAAAAAATACATCCTCACTCCTATTCTTTTCCTATTTGTTCTAAAAGGATATTGCTATAGTCCTGATAATCATGCTATTATTACTCAAATGGCTGTTGACTACCTCAATGAGCATGTTCGAACAGATTATATAGCAGAAGACGAGGCTAAAAATATGATAGAGGGTAATAAGAGTGAAGACGAATCTAAACTTAAACTTCCATTTAGACTGTTTAACTTCCATTTTTACCATCCCAGTAAATGGAAAAGAATTATGGGCTTAACTGTTGGTTCAATTGATCGAAGATTCAATAGAATAACGAAAAGATGTCTTCGCAAGACAAGTTCTTCAAAATACTTCTTTCACATAGGAGAAATACTACATCATCTTCAAGATTATACCAACCCTGCCCACGTAGTTCCTGTATTTCATCTAAAAGATGCGTTTGACAAACAGCTAATTGCCAGTACTTCCAGTTGCGATACATTCAAGATTGCTTATGATGCAAAACCAAAAAAGAAGTATGATAAGTTTTTTCTAGATCCTATTGCTAATCAAACACTTCAATCCATGAAAGACAGTTTTGATGTTGTTAAATCAAGAAAAGGAAACACAGAAGTAATTTCTGTAGACTGGACTTCATTTTGGCAACCGAGTAAAGTATTCTGGTTTGGCCGTTATGGCAAAATCAATAGAAAAAGAGGTTTATTTAAATCGGATCATTACGGTGAGAATAACATAGTAATTGGGAAAACTACATATACAATAGACCCACAACTGTACAAAGAGTATAGCGAGCAACAGATCTGTTTAGCTGTGATGGAAACGGCGAGATTTATCTATTTTGCCAAGGAGCGAATGCAGAAATGAAACTGCCATTCTGGTTTTAGTTAAGGTAATATCTTATACAAATTTGCGGATATTCATCATAAGACCTAGATGTACTCCTTCATGGTAATTATTGAATTCAAACGCATCTTTTAGAGAACCCAAATGAAACCCTGTTCCAGTCATTCGTTCATTAAACGTAACAAATATCCCTTCGAAAAAATCTGATTCTGTTTTCTCAATAAGCGAAACCAAAAACTCTTTCAATTCACTGACTTCAGCTTCTGAGATTTGTTGACTAGGTTTAGTCCCTGATTTATAGCGTTCATATAGTTCTTTGGAAACATATGTTTCTAAACCTGAAGTCTTGTAAATCAGCCCCTGCTGTGCAACGATTACATGTCCAATGTTCCAAATGAGGTTGTTACTAAACCCCTCTGGGACTTTGTTTAACTGCTCCAAGGTATAGCTATCAAAGTACTCCAAATAGATTTCCCTACTTCTTTTCCAAGTTTTAAATATTGATTCCATGACAGGTTATATCATACATAAACAATCGATAGGACATCAATGTTCTACATTATTTTATGGAAAAGCCATTGAAGCTACGCCAAGCTAGAATTTGACAAGCAAATTTCCTTCTATTTCTTCTTTTTGCTCAGTTTTTCAATCTGAGCTTTTTTTGCTTCAGAGACATCACCAGTTTCAGCATATACTTTCAAGTCATTAAGTACAATTAAAATCTGTTTAGTCATGGTTTTTGTAATTGCACCTCCCAAGAAAAATCCCATAAATTTTGAAAGATGCATGGTAACATCCATTCTTACTTCAGATTGGTTGGGTCCGATTTCATGAACCGTCCAATGGTTGGTAGCCAACTTCACAAAACCTGGAGCCCCTTCTGTTAACTCATACGCAAGTTCTCTGTCGTTATCACTAAATTGAGTGAGCTTTTCTACCAATCTACTTTTATTTGCTTCACAAACCCGTTCATTACAGGTGGTTCCTTCAAATTTTGATTCTCCTACACCTTCTGAATGGTCCAATGCAGAAGTCCAATGTGCGACTTTGTCAAATTCCCTGAGAATAGCCCACAGAGAATCTGCCGAGACATTAATTATTTCACTCTTGAATGTCCTTTTTACTTCCTTGTACTTTTTTTCTTCTTGTGCCATCGCTTTTAAACTGAATGTTAGACTTAAACCTATCAGAAAGAGAAATTTTAAATTGAATACTTTCATCTATTTTTATAATTGAGTGCAAAAGTAGAACACGTTAAAAACCTAAATTTGTCTAAGAGGTTTTATTGTTTATCCGAAGAGTTTAATCGATACTCAGTGGGTGTTACTCCGTACTTAGCCTTAAAGACCCTAGATAAGTGTGCGAGCGTTTTAAACTCACAATCGTACGCTATGGTACTGACCATATCATCTGAAGCGAGTAATAATTCCGCTACCTTTTCTGTTCTTTTACCAATGATATAGTTACTCGGAGTGTCTTCATAAATTCTCTTGAATTCTTTTTTAAACACTGAAAGACTATGATTTGTAAGGAGAGCCAGTTCCTTAATGTTTATGGAAGAACAGATATGAGCTTTTACGATTTCTTTAAATTCAAACGTCTTCGTCTGAAAAAGGTTATTCATAATCTCCAAGACCTTTGGAGCATTCTCTGTTTGTAACAGAAGTACAATAAGCTCCTTAAGTTTGAGGATTAACAACTCTTCGGTAAGTTGTTCTTGATGGTCGAAGTAGTAGATGAGACTCACTGTAAACTGCTTAATAAGTTCATTGGACTCCAGGAATACACTATTTACAGTTAGCTTTTTATTGGATTCACTATAGAAAGGTGAAGCTGTATCTTCATATATTCTTTCCAGTACATCCTTATGAAAACGTAAGGATATTGCACTGTACTTGGTACTTCCTTGGTATTCTAGTGTTCTAAAAGTACTATTTCCACTTTTAGCCAAAACTGCTTGATCGGTTACAATATTTAGTTCGTCTGTTTCAGAATAGCTTACACAACTTCCTTCTAGTACATATACAAATGCAGCTTCATTTTCTGGCATTGGGGTCGGCATATGAACAAGATGGTCCATAGTTACCCAACTTAAAAGTGTCTTCCCGAATAAGTCTATTGATTTTATGTTCATTATTGATACAAAATAGACTCTATTTTGTATCAATAATTTGTCTTAGAAGTTTTATTTTTTCGTTTAAGGGGTTTCTAAATAAAAAAATGGTTTCAATAGTTGGCCCCTATTTATTACGGTCAAATAATTCTTCATCTTTCATTTATTAATTCTATTGGATAAAGACATCCGTCAAAGCAATTATCCTTTTGATTCATAGGACTGGGCGAATTGTCTCGACAATACACTGTTGGTCTTGCAAGCTTAGAAAAGTGAAACCATGAACCCAATAAGTCTGCATTCGGATCCCAGAATTTATAGTCAGACCCCATTTCTAAAGCCATAAGCTTTATTGAATGTAAGGAATCGGCTAGAATGAGTACAGACTCCCCTATCTTAGGCCAATATCCATACATTTCATTTGTGCTTGGGTCAATTTCTAACGTTCTCCTTCTATAAGCATCAGCAGATACTTTTCCCTTACAGTTAAAGGTTAATGTGTCTCCGGACTTGATGTGTATCACAGTCATGGTGGTATCCGAATAAGAAATTACGTGACAAAGTTTGATTACTTCTGCCTCTTTCAACTCATTATCAAAGTCAATATGCCTGTTTTTAGCTTCTAAATTTGTGGCTAATAAAGTCAACAGCAATATCAGAATTAGATTTTTCATAATTATTTTTAATGACGGTTTGCCTTAGAGTAGGACACTGAATTAAAAAACTGTAGCCTTATTATTCGATGTAGAATCAATTTGGCACCCCCCGATAGTCCAACTCCTAGTGAAACGAAGATAGGAAATCCATTTCAAGGGTGAAACGCAGAAGTATTAGCGATTCTGAACTTATGTCTACTCTTTACAATACTCTTCTATTTTATCAGCCGCTCTAGTACTGTGATACTGTTTTGCTAATTTAAAGTTAATGCACGCTTTTTGATGGTCACCTAGCTTTATATACAGCTCCGCAAGGTCATAATAACCATAGAGAGATCTAGGTTTCAATACTATGTATTTTTCCAAACTATGTATCGCTTCGTTGTTCTTCCCTAGATTCATCAACAGTGCATATTTCAAGTAGTAATGACTTGGGAAGTCTGGATCTAACTGAATTGCCTTATCGATTAAATCCACCGCCTTTTGATCTTGATCTTCACTTAAAGCCAACATTGCCATCCAATAATATGGTTCAGAATACGATTGATTTGATTCAGTTAACCTATTCAATACTTTCCTGGCTCTAGATAGCTTAGAGCCCATTACGTAGTCAATGGCTCTATTGCACATTTTTACACTGTCAGCTATTTGCTCAATTATCTTTTTCTGATTAAAAGCATAAAGCATCAACCCATTGCTTTCAGATATAAACGCAACAAAATCATTATTTGGAGAAAGAGAGAGGCTATGGCAGTTATCGCCACTTGTTCTCCACATTAATTTACCACGTACATAAAACTCTGTCCGAAGACCTCTCTGCTTCAACTCTATTTTATCACCATCCAGAAGTGTTATTTCTCGACCACCGTACTTTGTTTCAGCTTTATACTTTTCAACCATTAGATCTTCAGGAATATCGTAAACTTCTGAAGTGTTGTAGCCAATTTCTTGATTCAACCAATCGGCTTTGTCTAGGAATACTTCGTTTAAATCCAATTGCTTCCATACACCCATTTCATTAAAGAGTATTTTACCTCCATCAGACGACCACAATGGGTGATCATCAATTACCACCGAATGCGACCACAATAAGACTGTATTAATGTTTAGCCTTGCTATCTCGTGTTTAAGGGGTCTTGGGGTCTGACTAAATGTACTTTTACAGATAACCAAAAATGCGAATAATATTATTTTTTTCATGTCATTTCATAATGCTAAGGATTCATCTAAGAAAAGTAAATAATCAACGTGCTCTCACTTTTCAATGGTAACGAATGTAGCAAAAACGTATGGGTTTGTACTTTCTTTACCTAAGCCCTTACTGCTTATGTATTTTATAGAGGTTTTTGAATCTTTTCAATTTCTGTTAGGAAACTCTTCATTGCTGGCTTAAGACTAGAAAAATGATTACCCGGCATTTCAATCAACTTCATTTTTTCAGGAACAGTCCCATATATTTCTATTATAGAAGAATAAGATTCTTTGTAATAGTCCCCAGTTCCTATATACATAAAATGATCTTTTGCAAGATAGTTCAACATATAAACAGGGCAACGGAATCTAAATTCGTTGTCATTTAAAGTATCAAAAGGAATATTTTCTTTTCGGACTAATTGCGAAAGTGACTCTTTAAAATAAAGTCCACTAGAGCTTCCATTCAACTTTGAGGGGCAATTGTTATTCAAACTTAAAAGAGTTGACATTTCTCCGCCGATACTGTGACCAAAAACAAACACATTACCCGAATCAACATAGCTTTGACTTGACAACCATTTGACGGCGTTTTCAGCATCTGATACCTCACCGTAGAAATATTCAAAATTTCCATCATTCCCATTTTCACCTCTATAGGAAGGGGCAAATACAATATATCCTGCATCTATGAATGGTTGACAATCACTAACGTCAGAATACCCTAGAGAAAATCCCCCATGCAGATAAACTATTGCTTTTGTCTCCTTAGCAGAGTCTATATTTAAAGTGTGGAGCAATCCTTTCAGTTCCCTTCCCTCTGAATTATAGTTCATAACTGATATATTAGCAGGAGGTGCGACAAAATCACTGTAATACTGAGGGGCCTTTATTTTCTTTAGTAGTGAACTTTCAAAGTCATTTCGTAATTCTTTGTATGATTTATCACTCTCATTGTCCTCTTCTGAATTGACGTTTTGATTTGTGTTACATCCCACTAGGGCTATTATCAAACTCAAAAGAAGTATTTTGTTTATTCTATTCATTTGTCAAAAACTCAATGGTAGTCAATACTTTAATTTTATTCTTCTTGTATTACCAGATTTTTATGAACTTTTTTCGGAATTTACTTTATAAGTTTAATAATACTGGGATACCCGTTTGTTGGTTTCCCTCTCTTTGTTCGAACAGCAAAAAGAATGGGTAACACCATGTTTATTAAATTAAGTCCAACGAAGGCATAGAATAGCATATCTGCATAGTCCCAATGATTAATTTTCGTAAATGCGAAAATTAAAATTAAAAGATAGGAAAGACCTGACCATACAATTTGAAAATTCAAGAGATTAGCTCCTATTTTATCTAGTCCAATTATTCTGTCTTTATTATTCAACCATAGAATATAGGGAAGCACAAAGTTTCCAAATGGGATAACTATAGACGCTAATACAGAAAGGTGAAAATACGTAAGATAGCTTTGGTCTATTTTTTTTCCATAATCCAAAATATCTTCTATCCTCACATCAAGAACATCACAAATCAATTTTAGTGTTATTCCACGAGGTTCACTTTCGTTATTTTCAATCCTTTGGATTGTCCTTAAATTTACTTGGGCTAATTCAGCTAGTTCTTCTTGGGACAGTCCTTTTTTCTTTCTTATTTCCCTAATTTTTTCTCCAATTTCCTGCATTGACAATTTGTATTTTAGTGTTTGACAAAATTATAGTAATAAGTACCTATTTAGTGACGACTTATGTACGACACTTTAACGACTTTCTTGTCAAGTTACTGACTTTTAGCGTTTTATACGGAGGCGATGTAAGTCACAATCATGCAGGGCTAACAGATTTGAGTCTTTATTTTTTGTACAATGTCGTCAGGATACAAGATCCTTCGTCGCTCCGAGCTGAAATAGAAAAGCTAAAATTAAGGCATTACAATTGGACCTAGCCATTTCAACCATATCAGATATCCCATTACTCCTCCAGCTAACCCACTTAGAATAAATGTAAGGCGACTTTTAGCAGGTATGACCATAAATACAACCCAGAGAGCTATGATTAGACCAATGAAAAATAGTGGAACAGCAAATGTGCCACTCGGCAAATTAAGAGACGAGGCTAATCTAGCCTCATCTCCGCTAAAATAAGAATTGCCACCGAGGAATAAACCATTGATAAGTGATAAGGTCATATTACTTACAAAACGAAGAGAAAATAAAGCAAGAAAAATCGCTAACCAATCCCAAAACTTAATACCATAAATCTTCATTGATTTTCTTCGATATGCCAAAATTAAAATGCCAATAAAACTTGTAAGTAATGTTTGGATAGGTCCACCTATGGTAATCAATTTCGATGCAGTCGAGTTGTACTTATCTTTTACCATGGCAGCTAGCTTTTGTTGTCGTTCAGATTCTTCATGAAGTATGTGATTATCTTCATCTACTTTGTGTCTTTGATAGATAGCTTGCATACTATCCCATTCTTCTTTGTACGGTGTTACATAGTTCATACTACCGTAGTGCAAGGTAGTTTCATACCCATAGCATTTAGCCACAGCTATATGGCCACCTTCGTGAGTGAGCGTTCCCACTACCGTGAAAAATATGAAGGTGAGTAAGAGGTAGCTGAAATGTTTTAAATTGAACGAGTCTTTCATCAGAATGTAAAAATAACCAGAATGTATTTTCTTAGAACCAATTATTCGACAGCCGCAGCATCTAACTCACCAATTCATCACTCCTACCCTAACCACATCAACCCAAGCACTTTCAAAATGTGAAGTGCTGCCATAAGTTAGAATTTCTCCAATTGGTTTATGCGTCTTGACTCTTATCACATCACCTTTTGATCGTACAGCTCTTAGTCTGTAGCTTGTGTTTTTAGAATACCCTTCTTGCTCAACTCCTATGTAAACTGCATCCATAAGAGTTGCGGTAATTACTTTATCATTCCCCATAAATCTAAGATATATAAATCCTATTCAAAACTCCGAAATTGTCACTGAATTAGTTTTTGGATTCAAGATTTTAACTTGATGTTTTGAGTCGCCCCGAATCTCTATTCGCTATTCAAAGAGGCAGGATTTTGTTTGTTGTTCTTTCTGACAATTATCCAACATAAAATGGCTGAAACAGCTGTTAGCACTGTACCCAGAATTTGTTCTATCAAGCTTTTGGCAAACAAGTTTCCAAGTGTATTTAGAGCAAATAAAAATACAAACGCCCAAATTATGACATCTATAATTTTATTGCTTTTACTAGTTTTAATATTCTTAAACTTAACACGTAGAACAATCAATAAAAGAACATTTATAAGTATAGAAATTGTTTCAAACACATACATTTCTTCTACGGAATTAAGCTTTCCTGCCCAAACAGCTTCGTATGGTATTATTTCAAGAAGTATTGATAAATGAAAAATCAGTATTGTTAGGAGTAATCCTATCATTATTTTTAGAGCAGTTTTCTTAGGTATAATCATTGCGAGTAATTAAATTTTATTCAAGTCAAAGCTACAGAAAATGACCTTCTAGAGAACAATTCACTTTTATCATTTTTTCGAACTCTACTCAAGGTTTATCCAAGTTCGTAGATACAAAGTGATATGCTTTTAGTGTATTATTTTATCTATTAATTGAATAACTCTTTAGGTTTCCCTGGGTTATAAATCCCAATTTAGAATAAATTCGTTCACCCGATTCGGATGCCACCAACACAACTTGTTTACTTCCGTTTTCGTAAGCCTCAAACAACAATTTATTAGTCATAATTTTACCCAAACCTAATCCTCTATATTCTGATATAGTTCCAATCATATGTAATCCTGAAATTCCATTTTTATCCAATAATACCATTCCACAACTTACATAATTGTTCTTATGCATTCCTATAAATAGTTTCAATTCAGAAGAATTGATTAAAGGAATAATCGTAGATGTAAGCACCTCATAACCAAAAGACTCAGTGGCTATTCTTGCAAATGAAGTTGCTTTTATATGATCATCAACTTTTTCAATGGAAGTAAAACTGTTATCCGGTTTGTCACTTTCTTTTAAGTCCAAATACATCCCTTTTACAATAGATCTTAGGGTAAATTTATGTTCCAACAATTTAGATTCTAATTCCTCATTTTCTAAAATTGAAATAGAGTGTGGAAGTGTTTTATTTTCTATTTTGGAATATAGCTCTTCAAAATCTCCTTGTAAAACTTCTAATTCAAAAACCTTACTGGGCCAAGAGTTATTATTTGGCCTCACATAATTATAATGATTTGCGTTATGCAAAAAATGCCCCCTAGCACCAATGTGTTTCCATAGTTCAAATAAGTTGCTGATTATTCTGTTTTTCATTTTTCACTTTCACTATATCCAACCCATACCGTTTATATAAGTTTTAAAAAACATGCAATGCCAAGTAGATTCATTATTCCATAACCCGTCAGGATAAAAGATATTCAAGTTATTAATATACAGGATGTTCAATATTGAGAAACACTTTGTTCAAATTTTATTGGCTCAACTATTAAATATCGGGGATAGGCTTATATCATGAATATTGACAATAAAGTTATCACTGGTTATTTTTCAGAATTGTCTAGGTTGAGACAACAAAGGCAGACTATTATTGAACTTTCTTGTTATGAAGACACTTAGTGTCTAATATATAATTCGTAAATTTAAGAGCACTAATCTAAGTACAGAGTGAAACTGTAAGTTGTAGGCATAAATATATCTTTGTCTTTTAGAGAAAAAAAGAATTCCACTTCATCACCTTGTTTAAGCTTGTATGGGTTTCGGAAATCATGTTTGCCGTCATTAGGTTCATCCAAAATAATCTCCTTCATATCCTCCCAATACCTGACGAAGGTAGCCTCGTAAAAATTTGGTGAAGAAAATACTTTATTTAATTCTCTATAAACATGAGTTAATAAAGTGTCCCCATTTACTTTAATCACAGTAAATACCTCTGCCTCTTCCTCGTCAGTAAATGTCATCGAATAAAAAAAAGCTTCGTCAATATTACGATGAATATGATTTGAACCTAAGGCATTAGATCCCATGACAGTAAATTCTTTGATGTGAGGGGCAACGTCATGAATTGGGGATTCGACTTCTTCCTTGTCTGAACAAGCAGAAAACAATACCGGCAATGAGAACAATAAAAGATGTGTGTAATGGGAAATTTTCATATATCTGAATATGACAACAACCGTACCAGAACAATGGAAACACTGTGCAAGGTAAATGTAACTACCAACGTCCTACATTTAATTCATCCGAGTCCTGATCTGTCACTATTGGGACCCAGGGAAAAGTAAATCCATTAATATGTTCATTGGCTTGAAATAGCTCCTCTGCCAAAGGTTTAGGTTAAGCCCTAGTCTTTGTGCCAGAAACTCCATTCGGTCATTTATAGATAGATGGTAGCACACACTTACGAATAATAAAGACTTTTATTGAGATCCCGTCAGGATATAAGATCCTTCGTCGCTCCGTGGTGAAATAGAAAAGCTAAAATCAGTCTACTCAAAAATGGTTAAATTAGAATAGTTAATTATTCTAATTTAACTCTAGATTATGTGATAACCGTCTTGTCTAAAAAGCCATTTATATATACATTTTCTGATGGCAGATAATTTTTTAAAGTTAAAAAGACCTGATAGCACGAACTCTAAAAAGTTTTCTTTTATCATCTGGCCTTTTGGTTCCGTGCCTAAATCTCATACTCCATGCATCTCCTGGATAGGTCTTATGATCGTTTGAAGTCCAGTATGTAGATTCCTTGCCATCATCTTCATCAAGGGTAAAACCACCTACAATTTTCCGTTGTGTCCATAACTTATCTAATTGCCACTTATTTGGCAGATACCAGTCGCTGTATCCATTTAACTCTAGATCATAACATAACCTAGCAGCATAACTACCTACTCCTAAGGTTTTAATAATCTTATCGGTGGCCACTTTTCCAGAGTCTGTCCTTAAGTTTGTTGGAACTTTTACACCATACTCACCCCATATTATTCCTGTACTCTGGTCAAATGGCGTAGCAATGTAGCCATGCCTCTTAGTTTTATCTACGTAGAAAATAATTCCGCCACCGTAAAGGTTACCAATTTTGGGTAGAAATGGCTCAAGCCTAACAGAATTGTCACTAATCAGGCCAGCCTGCACACCGAATTCAACGAAATATTCGTAGCACTCAGCACAATGTGTGGCTTTATCAGGATCATTTTTAGCTAAAGCCTCAGTATCAGCCAGTGAATATGTCCCGTGCTGGTCCAAGATATGGTCAACAACATTATGCGATGTTTCATGGATGATGACCCCAAATTTAGAATCCTGACCCAGTAGAGGTGCTTTAAGAAACTTACCATATATGTTAATCTCGTGATTGTTACTGTCTGGACTCGACGAGCCGTAGACGTTGGTACTAGACAGACTAACCTGAGAAACATTATAGATCATTTGTCCGTTTAGCAATTCATCACGAATGTCCATAAAAGTTTTTTCTACAACGTGATAACGGTCTTCATTAAATTTTCCAAAAAAACGGTCGCGATGTAAGAGTGTTTTTTTATCACCACGAGCAAATAGTTGAAGTGCTCCTATAGTGTAATTAAGTGCGGTCTCTGTTGCCAGTTCTAGGTCATTCTTTAGATTAGGATATTGACTAGGGGAAACATCAGTCCAATTTAGCTTTACTGATTTCATTTGGGGGTATTTAGTTAGGTTAATAAAAAATTTCTGGTACAATATAATCTTAATTAATTAAGATTATATAAGAAGTCTAAAGTGACACTAGTGCCAACATTCAATAATTTGAGAGTTACGGCATATAAATTCTTACGTTGGTAGATTATCATAAGGTACAACCTACCCGCATTTGCATTCGTTTTTCTAAAAATGGGGTGACAGCTTTACATAGTGGGTCTTTGTGAAACATTTCAAAAACTTGTGAAACACAATTTTCATAGCACACCGAAAATTCTGTACGTTCTGAAATGCTTTCTTGGAGGTAAAGCTAAAATCAGTCTCTGATTTTTTACTTTCTTGTTTTTACTTGCACAATGAAACGAGTTCCGTGTGCTGTAAAAACAAGAAAGCCCAACACATAGTGTTGAGCTTTTCTCTTATTCGTGACCTCGTCAGGATTCAAACCTGAGACCTCTTGAGCCGTAATCAAGTGCTCTATTCAGCTGAGCTACGAAGCCAGTAAAACTGCATTCAAAGAAATCCTCTTTAAATGCGGGTGCAAATATAACCTCCTCTTTATATCCAAGCCATAAAAAATTATATTCGTACTGATATTTTGAAATTATTCAAGTTTGCTTCTATTGATGTAGGTTCTAACGCCGTTAGACTCCTATTTACAAACGTATTTGAGACCGATAATGGTCCCATATTTCGTAAGTTGTCCTTGGTTCGTGTGCCCATACGACTAGGGGAAGATGCATTCATTCACGGAAAGATAGGCGAAGAGAAAACAGACCAATTGATTAAAACCATGCGGTCGTTCAGACACTTGATGAATGTCCACCAAGTATTGGACTACCGTGCATATGCCACAAGTGCCATGCGTGAGGCTAGCAACAGCAAGTTCATTCTCTCAGAAATCAAAAGATATGCAGATATTGATCTCCAAATAGTCAGTGGTGATACTGAAGCCGATACCATTTCTTTTGAAGACCTTCCAGATTACATACCTCATCTTGATGGAGCTGTATTTATAGATGTAGGCGGAGGAAGTACAGAACTCACTTACTTAAAGGAGGGACATAAAATAGATTCAATCTCACTCAAAATAGGAACTATTCGCTTACTTCACAACACAGTAAGTCAAGAACTCTGGGACGAGTTAAAGGCATGGCTTGATAAGAACAACGTTTTAGATAGCAATACACCTATACTGGGTACAGGTGGCAACATCAACAAAATCCTAAAAGTCCTTCGCAAACAGCAAAGTGACTATTTTATCACTGTTGAAGACTTAAAGTCCTTCAGTGAAGAGTTAAGTGCTGTGGATTATGATGAGCGGATTAGTCGATTTGTTCTGAATCCAGATCGTGCAGATGTTATACTTCCTGCATGTAAAATATTTCTTACAGCCTCTGCCTGGTTGGGTTCTGAACGTATCTACGTTCCAAAACTTGGCTTGTCCGACGGGATTGCACGTGACTTGTACAAAAAGTACAAGGCATAACACCTCTTCCTAACCTCACTTATCTTCTATTGCTTCTTGGTCTATTTTCAAAATCTGGAGTAGACTTAAACCACCTATCCCCTATTTGTGAGAGTGACTCTATAACTACTACAAGCTTTAACAATCCTTTTTTGCTCGCTTTAATAAAGAAAAGAGCAAACTGCTTTCCTGTCTTTACTACCCTTCCTTTAGAACCCGTTTTAACCTTGGTCCTTTTCTCTGATGATGCACGCGTTTTCCGTTCGCTTGGAAGTTTCAAATCCTTAAAGACTTTTTGGCTTTTAAAGTCGTTTACATCCAGATCTAACATGAATAAGTCGAACGCTTTCTTGAGCTTTTTCATCTGTTGATTCCAACCCAATTCACTTCTTTTTTTCCCTCTCACAAAGTCCATAACTATCTCGAAAGTGACGGCCAACTCACGTCTTAAATACTGTTCTACATTGTTTACTACTACCATTTTACTTGATTTTTAAATTAAACTACTACTTTACTAAACGTCTTAATCTGATGCAATAGTATATGTCTAAATGCTTATCATACAGGTAATTAAGCAATATTATCATTGCTTAACTCTGCTTAATCAAGCTTGAATTAAGTAAATCAAGTAACTTAATAATGCTTAATATTTTACTTAATTTTATATCTTTGTTCTACAGTGTTATTAAGCGGCAACATACCAGTGCAGGAATTGGTGGTGAATTTTATTTCGTCTGCCCTTCCACAAGCTCACCAAATTTACTGTGTCGCACAGTACGCTAATAATGCTATTCAAGTACAAACTAATACCGGAGAATACAACGATATTCCTAAGTCACTTCCCTCCTTTTTGGCTAAAGGAAACACGGGATGGTATGCCATCAACGAAACTCCTTTTAGCAGTAGCAAACAGATAGGTCAAACATCCTTGGAGATGGAATTAGATAGAGACTTTCTTTTTCTTAAAAATATCTCAGCTGACAATTGCCTCTTATACTTGTTTGTACAATTAAAACCTTTTGGTCTATCAAAGGAAAAATACCTTCTTTCGGATCAGAAGAAGCAATTTGAAATTAGCATTAAGGGCTTTGTGACCCAGCTTATTGCCATAATATCTAATGACAGGCTTGTTCTTAAAAACATTGCTAAAGGCGGAGCTATTGCCCGCAATGAGATCCTTGACACCAAACGACAACTAAGTCAATTAGGACAAAATTTCGAACTTGCTATTACTCGGTTTATTAAACTGATAATCAACAAGCTTCAAGATAAATATGGCATTGTTATTCGACTGAGTTCTGAATTCATAGATGGCTTAAAAGACTATTCTGAACCTTTTGAAGACTTGGAGGTAAACCTAGAAAACCACGTTCAGATTGAGCTTAACCTCGCTCTCATACAAGGAGAGACTGAAATACTCCTTACTCCTCTCCACTTAACTAGTCTTTCAAGTCACACCGCTAGAGTGACCCATCAGTCGGAAGAGAAGAATCATCTCGGTAGACTCGCAAAAACCCATAAACTTTTGGATAGATACGAAGCTGCTGCTGAAATTGCTCAACAAAAAGGTTTGAGCATCATTGGCAAGCATATTGGCAACCATTGCACTCCTCCTGTATCCAATGCCAGTATCACGGATGCTCTGAACAAGCAGGCTAAAAAAGTCTATGAATTATTTGATAAATACCCAAAGAATTGGGCAATTATTCGTTCTGAGTTCAAATCAGTGGCTAACATCATTGAGAAGGAATCTATACGCAGACAGGAGATAGCCTAGTTCTATTTAGTTTCTATACGGTCCCAGCATTTAAGATTGAGTGTCGGCGTTACTTATCAATAATTCAGGTAAATTTCTTCTCGGTTTTCTGACAGTTAAATTATTGAATCAATGGGTCTCCTATGTACTTTCTAAAATGTAAATTTAGTCACCTATAATAAAGAGATTTAAACCATATGGGAAACCATTATAATCTTAACTTTACCGCTTAAATATCTTAGTTATCAGATGAGAATCAACGGACATTCACACTTACTTCCTTATCCTAGTCAAATCCCTAAGTTTATGAAAGACAAGGAGATCTTTTGGATAGATGATGATCGCAAGTTTATGCGTCAGAAGAACTGGGCCCGCCCAATCACTGATGAGAGTTTCTTTTTAGATGAGAAGCTTGAATGGATGGATAAGAATAAAATTGACCACGCAGTAGTGCTCAACCTATCCCAGTTGTATGGTAATGGCTTAACCCAAAACGAAATGAAGCAGGCATTGCGATTTCAAAACGATTTCAATGCTCAAGTTCAAGCTGAGAATGAAAAACGATTCACCACAGGGTTTGTAGTACACGCAGGTTTTGTAGATGGTGCTTTATGGGAGATAGAACGATGCGTTGAGAAGCTGAATATGAAAGTGCTTTGTCTTCCGACACATTATCTGGATACGGCTGGAAAATGGCGAGTAATCTTCAATAAGGAAACAGAACCCATACTTGAATTAGCTAATAAATACAAACTAGCAATTGAAGTACATCCATATGACGGTGAGAAGTTTATCCAATTGGAAAACACTTCTTGGCGTTTTCATTTGATTTGGATGCTAGCACAATGTGCAGACTCATATCACTTCTATACGCTAAATGGATATTATAAAAAATATCCCAATATCCGTACTTGTTTTGCTCACGGAGGACAACTAAACCATATTAATATCGGGAGAAGAACTCAGGGATTTGATGGAAGACCTGACCTTTTTGAGGGTATGGAACGTCCTCGAAATGCGGTAGGACATCCCAACATATACTTCGATACTTTAGTACACGATACCATTTCGTTTGAAGTCATGCTAAAGAGGCAACAAACTACAGATCAAATACTTATGGGACTAGACGACCCATATCCTTTAGGCGAAATGGAAAACGAAAGACAAAGTAGTTATCCTGGCAAATTATTGGATTTGGTACTAAGAGATGGCTTAATTAGCGAAACACAGCATTCTGAGATTTGGAAGGACAATGTAGCTCGTTGGCTATACGGTGATGATGCCCAAAGTTTTATTCAAAAAATTTCTTAGCCAAGCTTCGACCAATGTCAAAGACACCCAGCTAATATATCGTGTATAAACTCCGTTTATAGCTAGGTTACTTTGTATCCCTAAAACAACATTAAACGAATGCCGACTAAAACAGTAGCTATTATTTTCGGAGGGAAGTCAACCGAACACGAAGTATCGATTCGTTCAGCAAGAAACATTGCAAATGCCATTGATACTCAAGAATTCAACATCCTGTTAATTGGCATTGCAAAGGATGGTAAATGGTATTTAAAATCTTCCAAAGAACTAAATACAGAAGATGTTGTATTGGCTAATGCTAGCACTCAGCTTACTCTGACACCGGGTGCAGAAGAAGATAAAATTGTTTTATGTCACAACCAGAAAAGTATTGGTCCAATTGATGTGGTCTTCCCTATTGTCCATGGAACGGGTGGAGAAGATGGCACTCTTCAGGGACTCTTAAAAACGCTTAACATTGCCTTTGTTGGTCCAGGAGTTGTAGGGTCTGCATTGTGCATCGATAAAGAAGTTGCAAAGCGAATTTTAAATGAAGCAGGAATTGCAAATTGTAAATTTCTCTCTTACCATAAGTCGGAACGCAACCAAATCACCTTTGAAAACTCCCAAGCTCATTTAGGAATACCGATGTACATTAAACCTCCTAACTTGGGTTCATCTGTTGGAATCAGTAAGGTTAAGACAAAACAGGAATTTGATAAGGCAATAGATCATGCTTTCTTATTTGATAGAAAAGTACTGATTGAAGAGAACATAGTAGGCAGAGAAATTGAATGTGCAGTCATGGGAAATGCGGATGTAAGTGCATCTCCTGTTGGTGAGATACTGACGATTGGTGAAAATCACGACTTTTACTCGTACGATGCAAAATATACAGATGCAAGTGGCTCTGTGACTGTGATCCCAGCTGAAATGGATGAGGACACCCAAAGCCGTATTCAAACCATTGCTATTAAGACCTACAAGGCTTTAAACTGTGAAGGTATGGCTAGAGTTGATTTCTTCTTATCACAAAAAGGGGATATAATCGTAAATGAAGTAAATTCCTTACCTGGCTTCACCGATATTAGCATGTATCCCAAACTTTGGGGATCGGCGGGAATGAAGTATAGTACTCTCGTTACAAAATTGCTACACCTAGCTCTTGAACGACAGTCAGAAGAAGATGAAATGCAGACTTCCCTATAAATTATAATGCTACAGGAATTATCTCAGCGGCCTAATACCAAGCAAACTATCAATGATATAATTGAATTCATTGGTGATAGTACTGAATTATTCGCTGAGTTAATGGATATTTTTCTAAATGGCACATTGAGAGTTTCTCAAATGACAAGTTGGGCATTGGGACATATAGGAGAGCAAAAACCTGAACTCATTACTCCATATCATTCTGAACTTGTTGCCCAATTACAAAATCCTGAAAGACACAGTGCGGTGCGTAGAAACATTGTACGGATTTATCAAACCTGTGAAATTCCCAAAGAAATAGAGGGTGAGCTGTATGAAATCTCCATAGGATTTGTTCTTGACCCCAAAGAAGCAATCGCCATCAGAGCATTTAGTATGCGGATATGTGAGCGAATTGCTATTCGGTATCCCGACCTCGCTCCAGAGCTCATTGATGCGATTAAAAGTATTTTGCCGAATGCCAGTTCAGGACTTAAGAATAGAGGTCGACACACAGTAAACGACCTGAATAAACTAATTGGCGTTCAATAACCGTCCACATATTTAGTAAATATGCACCTATAGCTGTGCATATGTGAACAGTCCTACTCTACTTACCTCTTATATGGATTGTAGTTTTGCTTATTCTAAAACAGCCATAAAATATGAAAAAGTCAATTCACCTACTGTGTATCTTAGCTATGTGTACAACAATAGCCTGTGTACCCGCTAAAAAATTAGAAGACCTACAAGTAAAGTATGACAACTTGCAAAGTGATTTTGATGAAATGAAGACGATGAAAGAGTATGGCGATAATACACTGGCCTCTTTGCGTGAACAATATGCCGCGTTAGAGTCTGAATATGATCAAACCAAATTAGACTGTCAGGAGCAAAAAGTAGATTTTGAAAGGACTCAAGCATCCTATGAGATTCTAAATAGAAACTACAAGAACTTGGTTAATAGTAATGAAACTACCAAGAATGACTTGAGATACGAACTGGAAAGGTTGGACAAGCAACTGGATGAAAAGAAGAGAGAGCTTTTTGCCAAAGAATCTTCACTTCAGTTGAAGGAAAAGGAGTCTGCTAAACTTAAGACAGAATTGGATGCATTGGAAATTTCCTTGAAGGAAAGAGAAAAACGTGTGAATGAACTTGAAGCTAAACTAGCAGCTCAAGAAAAGTCTGTAAAAGACCTCAAAGACAAACTAACTACATCTCTTATTGGCTATAAGAATAGTGGTATTTCAGTAGTAGAAAAGGATGGTAAAATCTATGTCTCTCTGGACAATAGCCTCTTATTTAAGTCAGGCAAAACGGATATTGACTGGAAAGGTAAAACTGCTCTACTAAAGATTGCAGAAAGCCTAAAAGATTTAGAAGACTTTGATATAATGGTAGAAGGTCATACTGACAATGTACCTATGAAATCAGCTTCCATTCAAGACAACTGGGACCTGAGTGTACTCAGAGCAACATCTGTTGTACGCTATATGACCACAGAGGGTAAAATGGATGCAAAGAAGATCATTCCTAGCGGTAGAAGTAAGTACATACCGATTAACCCAGCTAAAACAAGTGATGCTCGTGCTGAAAATCGTAGAATTGAAATTATTCTCACCCCGAAACTGGATCAGTTAATGGATATATTAAAGTAGGACTAAAAAACACCTTAAAAAGGCTCCTGATGATTAATCATTAGGAGCCTTTTTATTTATGTTAGTCGTCGAACTTAGAAAACTTCCAGAACCACTGCCCCTTCTTATGAAAGTACTTAATAATGAAAAACAATAAACCTCCGCCTACTGAATAAGGAAGTAAGTATCCAACTAGATATGGAACATCTGCTTGTTGTGACAATCTAATTTCTGATAAAATGGCAGAAGCAATCGTTGACACAATTTTCAGTAACAATAGACTAAAAAAAACTGCGAACAGATAACAGATGAACGCCATGAGTTTATATACGAAGCTGTTCACCATCTAAAACAGCTCTATTTCTTTTTCTGACCGAGTAAGTAGGCCTTATGAAAGGCTTCTAAATCACCGTCCATTACGGCTTGTACATTACTAGTCTCTTCTCCTGTTCTCACGTCTTTCACGAGCTTATATGGATGCATCACATAGTTTCTTATTTGACTTCCCCACTCTATCTTCATTTTACCGTTTTCTATCTCAGCACGTGCATCGGTTTGCTTACGCAACTCTATATCGTACAATTGGGATTTTAGCATTTTCATTGCTTCCTCCTTGTTGGCTAATTGAGACCGTGCCTGCTGGCACACCACCATGATACCTGTTGGCTTGTGTGTAAGCTGCACCTTGGTTTCCACCTTGTTTACATTTTGTCCTCCTGCACCACCACTTCTAGAAGTTTGCATATCTATATCTCCCCAATTGAGTTCTATCTGTATGCTATCATCCACTACAGGATATATATATGCGGAGGCAAAACTAGTATGTCTCCGAGCACTGCTATCAAAAGGGCTTATTCTTACCAATCGATGAACACCATTGTCTCCTTTCAAATACCCAAAGGCAAAATCCCCTGAAATCTGAATACTAATGGACTTAATTCCTGCTACATCGCCATCTACTTTATCCAATACCTCAACCTTGAACCCATTATTTTGGCCCCACATAATGTACATACGACTTAGCATACTTGCCCAGTCATTGCTTTCTGTTCCTCCGGCTCCCGCATTTATCTCCAAGATAGCATCCAGTTGATCTTCTTCACCACTGAGCATATTCTTGAACTCTAAATCTTCCAGTTTATGAAGTGTTCCTTTATACTTTGCTTCTGTTTCTTCTTCCACATCCTCTCCCATTTCCTTAAACTCAAGTAGCACTTCAATATCCTCAACTCCCATATTTACAGCTGCCCAAGCATCTGTCCATATTTTCTTTTTCTTGATATTTTTTAAGTGGAGTTCAGCCTTCTTGGGATCATTCCAAAATGCTGGATCGTGTGTTTGTTGCTCTTCATCTTCAATTAAAGCCAGATTTTTGGCTAAGTCAAAGATATTCCGCAAGTTTTGCTGTGCGGTTTTTAATGTCGTTGAATTGTTCTGTTGTCATAACGGCCGCGAAAGTAAGAGGTGAAATAGAAAAGCAAAATAAAAAGCGTCAATCGATTACTCAATTGACGCTTTCTTAATATTGTAAACTATGAATTACTTATCTCCTATGAGGTAAGAAATGCCTAAATAACCCATGAAATTCTTGTTTCTAAACCTATCATTAGCGTCATACCCAATTTCTGAATTGGCAGTGTACTCTGTAAAGATGAGTCCTCCACCTAGATCTACACCCAGTCGTTTAGTAATGTCATACGAAATATTTAAAGTAGAATTCAAACTCCCCAAGTCGTTATCGCCTACCAAAAGTACATTCAATGAAGTAGGTTTAGCATTGGATTGGGTAGCTATACCTCCAGTTGGAGGATTGGCTGTTAATTCTGTACCAGAAGAAAACACATTGTTCTTTTGTTCACCTCCAAAACTTACACCCACCACGTCAATATCGAAACTTACTGAAAATTTATCGGAAACATCATATCCTATTCGAACATAGAGATTGGCAAAATTATCTTGAACTGTTTTGAATCTCAATGTATCTACCTGATTATCATTCACAGTATACTTAGCTGGTGCTGTGATATAATCCAAATTAGAACCATTGTAGACACTCAGTCTAACTCCTGGATTAATATGAAATTTTTCATTAATAACATTAAATTCTCTCTCCGCACCAATTGAAAACATAGCTGCATCAGCACCTATAGAAGCTCCTGCATTCACTCTATACTGAGCAAAACTGGATAAAGTAGTACCAAAAATGAGAAGTGTAAGTATGATTTTTTTCATGAAATTGACTTTAATTGATTGTAGTCATTAACGTTGACCATCAAACATACTGACATAAAAAAAGAGCTTAACTAAGCTCTTCTTTTATTTTATCTCTTATTTCCTGAATCTCTTCTCGATTTGCAGATCGATCTACTTTTAGCATCAGCTCTAGTAGATACTGCATATCTGTCATATCTCCTATTTCCTCCTCTGCTACATAACCCAGATCAAAATTCTTTTTCTCAGTAATATAAGCACTTGCAAGTCTGCAGATCTTAACAACCGTTGGTTCTTCCTCTTCCAATGCTAATATCCTAATATCTGCTAGTTGTGCTACAGTCTTATCTGCATCAAACTTTTTCGTAACATCCTTAAGTAAGTTATTGATAGCTAAATTAGCTTTTGCTTCCCTCATTGTATTTAATAATTTGGTGCGAAAATAATTTTAAACGCTTCAATATCCACATACTTTTTTATAACATCATCAATCTAACAACTTAAATCATCAGAATAGCCATCTTTAATAATATCCTATAATTAGTTAACTAATTGTTTCATAGATAGTTAAATTTGTATCCTTCATCCACTATCATCATTTATACACTCAATCGTAACGCCATTAAAAATGCTTGCTGAAATAATAACCATTGGAGACGAAATACTTATTGGGCAAACCATCGACACTAATTCTGCCTGGCTGGGCAAACACCTCAACGCATACGGAGTTGAAGTAATTCAAATAAGCTCTATCAATGATAAACGAGAAAGTATTGTAAACGCAATTAAGGCTGCCGAGTCTAGAGCAGATGTAATCTTGATAACCGGAGGTTTGGGTCCTACCAAGGATGATATAACTAAAAAAGTACTTACGGATTACTTCAATGCTGAACTAGTTCAAAATGATGAAGCTCTGGTCAATATCACACAAATGTTTGAAAGTCGTGGCCGTCAAGTCATACAGGTAAACAAGGACCAGGCCCTTGTTCCTGATAATTGTGAGGTTATTCAAAATGCAAAAGGTACTGCTCCAGGTATGTACTTTGAAGAAAATGGTAAAATCTATGTGAGCATGCCGGGTGTGCCTTATGAAATGAAGGCCATGATGCAAAATGATATTTTTGAAAAACTCAACAAACATGGGGACAACTATACCATAGTCCACAATACTATTACGGTTATTGGTATTCCTGAATCACATTTGGCCGTTTCCATTGAATCGGTAGAGGACAATCTTCCTGAAGATATCAAACTGGCTTATTTACCCCATTTAAATCTTGTACGACTCCGATTATCTGGTAAGTCCTCCACGAGAACTAAAACTGAATTGTTGGCAGATATTGAACTGAATTTTAACGCCATTAAAGATATTATTGGTGATGTATGGTTTGACGGTGATAGAAGCCTACCTGAAATAGTCGGAGAATTGTTAAAAGCTAGTAATCAAACCATAGGAACCATTGAGAGCTGCTCCGGTGGCTTTATAGCCCATAATATCACTGCCATAGCAGGGAGTTCTTCATACTACAAAGGAAGTCTCTTAACCTATGCCTATGAGGCCAAAGTAGCTATTGCAGGTATCGACCAAGATTTACTAAATCGTGTTGGTGCTGTTAGTGAGGAAGTGTGCACTGAAATGGCCCTCAATGCCAAGAAGAAATTAGAAGTGGATTACTGCATTTCTACTACAGGTATAGCAGGTCCTGGTGGCGGAACAGCAGAAAAACCTGTAGGTCTTGTATACATTGGAATTGCCAAGCCTGATGGGACTGTAGAAGTAAAACGATGTGAGTTTAGAGGTACACGCTTGCAGATTATAGAAAGAACTGCATACACTGCTTTGGATATGGTGAGACGCAATCTTTAGCTCTCAATCTTTGTTGCTATTGCCTTCACCACCCGCACTCCATCTACTGCAGCACTAATAATACCTCCTGCAAACCCTGCTCCTTCTCCACATGGGTATAGATTGGTTAATTCAACGTGATGTAGATCCCTTGTTCTGGGAATGCGAACTGGTGCACTGGTCCTACTTTCAGGTCCTGTAACTATAGCATCGATATGATCAAAACCTTTCAGTTTCTTGGTTATTGCTCGCAACCCTTCTCTAAGTCTATAGTTAATCTCCTTTGGATAGAGACTATTCAAATCAACACTTGTCATTCCCGGATGATAACTGCTCTCATTAAGTTGAGATGTTTTACGTTCTGCAAGATAGTCCGTTAAGTTTTGAGCTGGAACTTTGAACTTTTCCCCACCCATTTGGTATGCCCTTTGCTCTATATTCTTCTGAAACTCCAATCCAGCCAGTGGACCATAGTGTTTAAAGTCCTTCCATTCTTCCTCTCCTATTTCAGTAACCCAGCCACTGTTAGCATATTCTCCATTTCGCTTACTGGGACTCCATCCGTTCACGACTACTTCTCCATTATCTGTCGCAGCAGGTGCTATTATTCCTCCGGGACACATACAAAAAGAAAATGCTCCTTTACCCTTTACTTGAGTCACTAAACTATAGCTAGCTGGAGGTAAAATGCTGGCGTTTTGTTCGTTATGATATTGAATAGTATTAATCAACGTCTGTGGGTGCTCAATTCTGAAACCCATGGCAAAAGGTTTAGCTTCTAAAGCGACCTTTCTTTCGTGAAGCAGAGAATAAATATCTCTTGCACTGTGACCTGTTGCCAAAATCATCTGATTACTAAACTCCCATTTGTTATTAATAGCCACTTCCGTTACTTTACCATCCTCATACTTGAAGTCTGTAAGCTTGGCTCCAAAACGAACTTCTCCTCCTTTCTCAATAATGGTTTCTCTCAATTTTTCAATGATTTGAGGAAGTTTATTGGTACCTATATGAGGATGAGCCTCGTACAAAATATTTTCATCTGCTCCATGCAAAACAAACAGCTCCAAAATCTCTTGAATTTTGCCCCGTTTCATGGAACGTGTATATAGCTTTCCATCCGAAAAAGTGCCTGCTCCACCTTCACCATAACAATAGTTAGACTCGGGATCTATTTCTCCAGACCTATTTAGCTTTGCGACATCTTTTCTGCGTTCCTTAACGGCCTTTCCTCTTTCTATTACAATCGGTTTAATGCCCATTTGCAAACACTGTAAAGCTGCAAAAATACCAGCAGGTCCAAAACCAATGATATGCACTGTTTTGTTACTATCCAATGAAGAAAAGGTTGGCATACTTATCTTATCTGGATAGTCATTTTCTGTAAATACTTCAAGCCTTAGATTGTATTTTATGTTGGTTTTTCGAGCATCTAAAGACTTTTTAAGCGTCTTAATAGCGTTTATACCCTTACTGCTCGCCTTAACCCTTGATTTGAAATAATCCAACAAATTATCTCTATTGGTTTCATACTCTTTTATGGGAATGCTTATCTCTACTATATCTCTAGCCACTTTTACTTTTCCAAGAAGTTTCCACAAAGATTTTATAAAACTTCAATTTAACCCACCTTTGTTCACAATAAAATGACAAAACCAATTACTGAATTGAAAGAGTACGTTGCTCAAACACGTAGAGACATCGTAAGAATGGTACATGGAGTGCAATCTGGTCACCCCGGAGGATCACTTGGGTGTACAGAACTTTTAACTGTTCTCTATCAAAATGTATTAAGACATAACCCATCTAACTTTAATATGGATGGTACCAATGAGGACGTATTCATTTTATCCAATGGGCATATCTCTCCAGTATATTACAGTGCTTTAGCTCACAGTGGTTATTTTCCCATTTCTGAGTTGGCTACTTTTCGTAAGCTAAACACACGGTTGCAAGGACACCCAACGACACATGAGGGACTTCCTGGTGTTCGAATTGCATCTGGTTCATTAGGACAAGGTTTATCTGTTTCCTGCGGTATCGCACAAGCTAAAAAATTGAATAACGACGATAAGTTAGTTTATGTTTTAATGGGTGATGGTGAGTTACAAGAAGGACAAGTGTGGGAAGCTATAATGTATGCAGCTCACAATAAAATAGACAATCTAATCGCCACCGTAGACGTTAATGGAAGACAGATAGATGGCGACACAAAGGATATTATGGGCTTCACAGAGCTTAGATCAAAATTTGAAGCTTTTAACTGGAACGTTATATCAATGGACGGAAACGATTTGAATGATGTGCAAGAGACCTTAAGTAAAGCAGGTGTTCTTTCAGGAAATGGCAAACCAATCTGTATACTTATGAATACAGAAATGGGTAATGGAGTTGACTTTATGATGGGCAGCCATAAGTGGCACGGTATACCTCCCAACGACGAGCAACTGGAAGCAGCTTTAGCTCAGAACCCATCAAGTATAGGAGACTACTAAACGAATAGCACGGTTTTTGAACGACTATCTGCATATTATGGCAAAATTGAACAAAATATGGGCAATACTCCTGTTATTCATAACAGTAAATACGTATGCCCAACAGCCTAAAACGAGAATACTCTTTGTATTGGACGGCAGTGGTAGTATGTATGCCAAGATGGGGAAGGACAATCGAATTACGGTTGCCAAACGTCTCCTAACGAGAATTGTTGATAGTCTTCAATACCAAAATGATCTTGAATTGGCTCTTAGGGTTTATGGTCATCAAAGCCTAAAGACGGAACGAAATTGTAAAGACACCAAACTTGAGGTTCCGTTTGGTCCAAACAATCATCGCTCCATCAAAGAAAAAATAAAAACCCTTCGACCTAAAGGAACTACACTCATAGCTTACTCGCTTCAGGAAGCTGCTTATGACTTTCCTAAAACGCCTGGAGTCCGAAATATAATCATCCTAATAACGGACGGTATTGAAGAGTGTGATGGAGACCCATGTGCGGTATCGCTAGCCTTACAAAAACAAGGAGTAGTCCTGCGTCCATTTGTGATTGGTCTTGGTCTAAGTGCAGATTTTAGAACACAATTCGAATGCGTCGGTCGTTACTTTGAGGCTGAAACCGAGGCTGACTTTGAAAACGTATTGAATGTTGTTATTAGTCAGGCCATTAATAATACATCTGCTCAGGTGAACCTACTGGATATATATGGTAGACCAACAGAGACCAATGTAAATATGACCTTTACTGATTCTCGGTCAGGCAAGGAAATTTACAATTACTACCATACCTTAAACTATAGAGGAAATCCTGATACATTTTATCTAGACCCCTCCTATTCCTACGATGTTACTGTTCATACCATCCCACCTGTTACTAAAAAGAACATTAACCTAACTGCAGGAACACACAATACTATTGCCATTGATGCTCCCCAAGGTGATCTAAATCTTAAAATAATTGGAGTAACCAATTACAAAAATCTACAAGCATTGATTATTGATAAGAAGACAAACGAGATTATTAATGTTCAAGACTTTAATGGTACCCAAAAGTACATTGTAAATGACTACAAGGTAGAACTACTTACACTACCTAGAATTACACAGGAGAATGTAGCTGTTCAACAAAACAAGATAACTACTCTGCAAGTACAGCAACCTGGAAAACTGAATATCGTAACAAGGGGATTATTTGAAGCTGGAATATTTAGACGACATAAAGGCAAACTTGAATTAGTCAAGAATCTAAACCTAAAAACCAATCAAAACATAGTTGTTTTGCAACCCGGAGACTACAAATTAATTTACAGACAATCCGCGGTAAAAGAAACTCTCAATACCAAGACCATAAAATTCACCATAAAATCTGGTGTAATGAAACATATCAATATACAATAAGCTAAGACTAAAATATTTAATGACAAACCTTACCTCAATGGAGAAAAAAGATACAAGATCGGGATTTGGAGATGGCCTTTACGAGCTGGGACTTAAAAATGACAAGGTAGTTGGACTATGTGCTGACCTTACCGGTTCACTGAAAATGAATAAATTTCAGGATGAGTTTCCTGAGCGTTTCTTCCAAATGGGAATTGCAGAAGCCAATATGATTAGTATGGCTGCAGGTCTTGCTACAGCCGGTAAAATTCCTTTTACAGGTACTTTTGCTAACTTTTCTACAGGTAGGGTGTATGACCAGATTCGTCAGTCTGTTGCCTATTCTAACAAAAATGTAAAAATTTGTGCTTCACACGCAGGTCTTACCTTGGGTGAAGATGGAGCTACCCACCAAATTTTAGAAGATATTGGTCTAATGAAAATGTTGCCAGGAATGACTGTTATAAATCCATGTGATTATAACCAAACCAAAGCTGCAACAATTGCAATAGCAGATTATGAAGGTCCTGTCTACTTGAGATTTGGCAGACCAAAATGGCCTATATTCACTGATCCAGATAGTTTTGAGATTGGAAAAGCTCTTCATATGAAGACTGGGACTGATGTCACTATTTTTGCAACGGGACATTTGGTATGGAATTCTCTTGAAGCTGCAAAAGCATTGGCTGAAGAAGGTATCTCTGCGGAAGTAATTAATATCCACACGATTAAGCCATTGGATAACAAAGCAATATTAGATGCTGTAGCCAACACCAAATGTGTAGTGACTGCAGAAGAACACCAAATGAATGGTGGGCTTGGCGATAGTATTTGTCAATTATTGGCAAGACACACACCACTTCCTGTGGAAATGGTAGCTGTCAATGATAGTTTCGGTGAAAGTGGAACTCCAATGGAGCTTCTTGATAAATACGGACTGGGTATTAAAGATGTTGTCGCTGCGGCAAAGCGTGTCATAGCAAGGAAATAAGTAGAGTGAAAGTTCTATTTGTTTACAATAAAAAAGCGGGTAAAAAATTTGAGCCCTCCGTTGTAAATCAAATCACAGAACTAATTCCTCAATCCATTGACTTTCTATTTGTTGACATTAGAGAGTTTGATGCTTATGACACTTCTTCGTTTGATTCTATAGTAGCAATTGGTGGTGATGGCACCATTAATACGGTAGCTTCAAGATGCACTAAACAACAAAAAACATTGGGTATTATCCCAAAAGGTTCTGGTGATGGATTGGCTCGATTTTTAGGAATCCCTAGAAACTTAAACCAGGCTTTGGAAATTTTCTTGAATGGTAAAACAATAGCTATTGACACTGCAAGTGTTTCCAATACCTTTTTTATAAACGTTGCTGGTGCTGGATTTGAGGCAAAAGTGGCCCATAAGTTTGGAGCTGGTGGTGTAAGAGGGTTAAAAGGATATGCAAAAACCATCCTTGACTTATTTACCAAAGAAAAGGAAAAGGAGGTAACATTGACTATAGAAGGTGTTGAAACTACTCTCCCGTTCTTTAGCATTAGCATTGCCAATGGAGCTCAATGGGGAAACGACTTTGAGATAGCAAGTGCCGCTGACATACAAGATGGACTTCTAGATATTGCCATTATGCGAAAGCCCAAATGGTATCAAATAGCTTTACTCGTTTCATATCTAAGAACTAAAAAACAAAAGAATAACAAACTCTTCACCTACTACAAGGCTTCAAAGCTTAGTATTAAACGTAGCGGTAAAAAATGGCATATAGACGGAGAACCCGTAATTTTGAAAAATAAGAAGGATGTAGTTCTCAACCCCAAAAGTTTAAACGTAATGATAGCCAAATGAGTAAGAAAAAGATGCAAAAGCTAGACTTGTCTAATTTCTTTACAAGTCAACAGGAAGATACTGGTTTCAAGGTATTCGGAGAATCGGATGGTAAAAAAGAAGAACCTACAGCCAATTTACCTGCAAATGCTCAGAAACTATCTGTTCGTAAAGAAAAGAAAGGAAGAGGCGGCAAAACGGTAACTGTGGTAGAAGGCTATCAAGGGAATCCACAGACCTTAGAGGCTTTATGCAAAAAAGTAAAGCAACAATGCGGTGTTGGTGGATCGGTAGACCGAAAGACATTTATTATACAGGGAGATAAAGCGGATCAAGTGGTTAAGATTTTAATCAAAGAAGGTTATAATGCTAGAAAGACAACCATGTAAAAAGGTGGTGGAAAAGTAGATGTTTTCACCAAAACCTTAGTATATTTTACTTTAAGAACTTATACCAAACTCTAATTATCAGATCGTTATGGACTATCAATTCCCTTCACTCAATTTATCATTTTTTGGAACTGATTAATATCAGTCCTAAAATAATTAGAATGGTTACATTAGTCTTAGGTTAGTATATCCACAAACTTACATTTGCACTTTATTAGAAAAATGAAGTCACATCCAATAACGGACCGTGTTTTTGATTTAGCCTCAAAAACCAACAAAAACCTTAGCTTAGATGAACTTTTAGATTCAGCTGTAGCTAGAAACGAAGGGCGTATTACTAGTACTGGTGCATTAGCTGGTGATACTGGTAAATTCACAGGACGCTCTCCAAAAGATAAATTTACGGTAGAAGATGCAAAAACTATTGATGAGGTATGGTGGGGAAATATAAATCAACCCTTTGCTCCAGAAAAGTTTGATGCATTGCTGGAAAGAGTAATCAACCATTACGAAGGCAGAGAAATCTTTGTACGTGATGCATATGCATGTGCTGACCCTGAGTACCAACTAAAAGTACGGGTGGTTAATGAGACTGCTTACCAAAATCTATTCGTTCATCATATGTTCATTCGCCCAGAGGCAAATGAAATAGATACTATTGACCCAGATTGGATAATTCTTGCAGCTCCAAGCTTTATGGCTGTACCAGACAGAGATGGTACACGTCAAGAGAATTTCTCTATCATTAATTTCACCAAGAAGATTTATATCATTGGTGGTAGTGGTTACACAGGAGAGATTAAGAAGGGAATCTTTACAGTACTCAACTTTACTCTACCAGTAGAGCACGATGTATTGAGCATGCACTGTTCTGCTAACATAGGTTCAAACGGTGATTCTGCTGTATTCTTTGGTTTATCTGGTACTGGTAAGACTACTTTGTCTGCTGATCCGGATCGCAAACTAATAGGAGATGATGAGCATGGATGGAGTAAAAACGGGATCTTCAATTTTGAAGGAGGATGTTATGCTAAAACCATCAATCTATCCGAAGAAAATGAGCCAACTATCTGGAAGGCCATTACAAAAGGTGCTTTGGTAGAAAACGTTCGATTCTTCCCAGAGTCTGATGTAGTGAATTACGATGATGTGAGTGTTACTCAAAATACACGTTGTGCCTACCCTATTTCCAATATTGATAACATTGCTGTACCATCTGTAGGACCACAGCCGAAAAACATATTTTTCCTTACGGCAGATGCTTTTGGTGTCTTACCTCCTATTTCTAAGCTGACTCCAGGTCAAGCTGGATACCACTTTATCAGTGGATATACTGCAAAGGTTGCAGGTACAGAAGAAGGTGTGACTGAACCACAAGCTACATTCTCTGCTTGTTTTGGTGCTGCTTTTATTCCATTGCACCCAGGACGCTACGCAAATATGCTAGGTGAGAAGATGACAGAAAACAATGTAAACATATGGTTGGTTAACACTGGCTGGAGTGGCGGTGCTTACGGTACTGGAAGCCGCATGAAGCTAAAGTATACCAGAGCTATGCTAAATGCTGCATTAGATGGTAAGTTAGACAATGTCAATTTTGAAACACATCCAGTATTTGGAGTGGCCATGCCAACTGAATGCCCTGATGTCCCAACTGAGTTATTGAACCCACGTAATACTTGGGCTGATAAAACTGCATACGATGAGAAAGCGAACCACTTAGCTGGCTTATTCAACAAAAATTTTGAAGCATTTGCTGGAGGTGTCAGTCAAGAAATTCTTGATGCCGCACCTAAAGCAAGTATTTCTTCATAATACTGTTCATAAGAACAAAAACAAAAAGCCCTCAATCGAAAGATTGGGGGCTTTTTTGTTTAACTCCTTGCTTAATTCAAAATTCCCGATTGTAAATTCAATATAAATATACTAAAGGGTGTCAACGTTTATTTAGCAATGAGGATTGCAAAAACAAAACATAATAACAACAGTTCTTTATTTATAACTCTTCCTATAATTTATATGATTGTTGGATACTCAATCTTCCTTTTCTTCCGCCCTCAAGATAAGTTTGACTGGAGTCAAATAAGACCAGAAGTTAAAGACTCTGTTGTTATGCTGCAACAAAATTACCTTGCCTATGGTCCAACAGGTATTAATTTCCAGTTTTCTAAAGGCTATTTCACAAGAGAGTGGATTTCATCTAACATGACTGTCTTAGAAGCTAAAATTCTAGTTAGCTACCCTACCTCAGCTGTCCGATGGTTATCTATTGAACACATTTACTACAACGACAATAATTATTTCAATAGGCTCAGACCTGTTCTAATAAAAGATTCATCCTATATATTAATTGGCGGTGGCGGATGTGTATCTTCGACCTTTAGAGTATGTGATTTAGTAAAGCGACTTTCAAGTCAAGAAATACTCCAATAAAAAAGCCCTCAATCGAAAGATTGGGGGCTTTTTTATTATCTCTTCTGTACTACAAAACGGTTACATTATATCACTGTAACATCAACTTCAAAATCTTCTTCGCCAACTTTAACACCATCCTTATAAAAGATAAGTGTGTATTTGTAAAGAAAGTCTTCGGCTACAGCACACGTGAATGCCAGTTTAACTTTTTTAATATCATCCTTGGAACCATCAAAGGTTGCAGAAGCGTTTCCCGTACTGGCAAAAACAGCAGTCATACCGGTAATTTCATTAGAAATCACCACTGAATCGACATCACATTGCGTAAATTCAGTGCCCTGATAGCAAAAAACTTCAACCTGGTCAAATACGTTTTGTGGGCAAGGATCATCACCTATTACGTGTCTATGTGTGATTTTATCCGTTGCAAAACCAGTTATTGTAAGGTCCGTACTATTTTCAATAGGGGTTTCATCAGCAGGGACACACGATGGCATTGTAACAATAAAACCACCAAGGGTAAAAGCAAACAGTAAAATAGAAAATGTAATGGATTTTTTTAATCTCATGATAGAATAGGTTAATTAGGTGGCTTAAAGGTAATAAAAAAAAAATAGTTAATGTTGTTCGTATGAAACTGATTATATCATGCTTTCTTATTACATTGACATTTATCTCTTTTGCCCAAAAGCCAAAAGGCAATAGAATTATGGCCTGGCAAGTAGATCAAGCAGAAAATGGAAACTACGACTCTGCTTTCCTATATGCCAAAGTTTCTTGCATGGAGTCTATTCATTTAGCCGTCAACTGGAGCAGTATGGACACCAATAGTGGCAACTTTGACCAAGGTTTTATCAGTGGGATTCTAGACGTTTCTAACATATACTATCCTGCATTCAATGTAATGATCGAACTACAACTCGCTACTATCAATACAGTAGCTAAAGAAACACCCAAAGACCTAATGTCCACTCCGTTCAATCATCCTACCATGATTAGCCGATTCAAGCAAACCCTAGACACCCTATTTATTCATATTCCTGACGTGAAACTAGCTGCACTAAATATTGGGAATGAACACGATGTATATATGGGAACAAATGCTGTACAATATGCAGAATACAAGACTTTTCTAGATTCTGTGGTTCCCTATGCAAAGCAGTTGTACTTCAATCTACATGGGGAAGAATTAAAGGTAGGAACCACATTTACCTTACATAGTTTGGTAGATGAGAACCTTAAAGCTCTTTGTCAATCTGTAAATAATGGATTGGACATCGTATCTACCACCTACTACCCATTGGAGAACGACTTCACCATGAGCCCTACTAGTGTAGTGGCTACTGACTTTAGTGATTTAGTTGCCCAATACACAGATACTACTCAACCTATCTATTTTGCTGAGTGCGGATATGCTAGCAGCGACAGTTGCAATAGTTCTGAGGCTCAACAGGCAGATTTCTACACCAAGGTTTTTGATGCTTGGGATACGCATTCTAGCAATATTAAATACCTCACTATTTTTAAATCAACAGACTGGTCTGCGGCTGATGTTCAAATATTTAAAGACTACTATGGAATCAGCGATATAAAATTCCTAGAATATCTAAGAACTTTGGGTGTAAGAACATGGGATGGTTCAGGTTCTAATAAGCTGGCTTATGAGACAATTAAATGTGAGTTGAACAAACGCAACTGGTGTGGTATAGACTGTAAATTATCCTCTATCCTACCAGACCAAAAAGTAGATGCACTTGTCTATCCAAATCCAACTAATGAGTTATTAAACGTTAAAACGAAAGATTTTCATTCTCTTGAGTTATATCATACCACAGGAAAACTCCTACTCCAGTCAAGCAATAACAGCATAGATGTTTCTTTCATGAATGCAGGTATCTACCATTTGATCATTACTTTAGGCAATGGAATGAGGATTCATAAATCCGTACAAATTCACTAAGGGTGTTGGTTATCTTTAGGGTTAGAAAAGTAGGTAAGTGCATCCTTCTAATTCAAGTTATTCACCATCTATAGAATAACTTCAATCTGTTCATGATTTCTGAGTAAACTTGTACCAATGATTGCTTATCAAGATACCAAGATAAAAGATGTTATACTTCATTTTGTCGGAAACTCATTCAATGAAGAATTGTTAACCCTTGGCAATACTAAACTAGAATACTCAGAGGATGTAGAAGAACACCTCCTCACCTACTTTCTATCTTCGTTCAAGGAAAATGAGTTCTTTCGTTTTCACCATGAAACCATATTGAACTTAAACGAGCTATACGCTTACGTAGAAGCTATTTTTGAGAATCCAGACGACATCGTTGCTCACTCCAAAAGCATTGCAAAACATCTTTATGAACACAGCAATCATCCCAAGATTAAAGGAGGAGAGTTTTATGTGGCCTATATCAAAAACTGTTTACTCGAAGGAGAGACTATGGATGCCATTGGATTGTTCAAGTCAGAAAACAAAGACACTTTCTTGGATGTAAAGAATTCAGAGGGAGTATTTCAGATAGATAGTCAAGAAGGTATTCATATCAACAAGCTGGATAAAGGGGCTATCATCTTCAATACAGAGAAAAAAGATGGTTACGTACTCAGTGTAATCGATAATACGAATAAGGGCAGTGATGCTAAGTTTTGGTTCGATCATTTTCTGCATGTAAAACAGCGTGAAGATGCCTACTATCAAACAGAAAGCATCATGAATCTTGCCAAGGACTTTATCACAAAGGAGCTCCCAAAAGAATTTTCAGCAGATAAGGCAGATCAAGCGGAAATGTTAAATAAGTCAGCATCTTATTTTCAAGAGCAGGAAGAATTTGACCTATCAGAATTTGCCAATGTGGTCATCCAACAGCCTGATATTATTGATAGTTTTAATGACTTCACGACTTCCTATCAACGAGACAAAGCGATATCAATTCCAGAAAACTTTGAATTGAATGAAACAGCCGTCAATAAAAAAAAGGGTGTGTTTAAGAGTGTAATTAAATTGGACAAAAACTTTTCTTTATATGTGCACGGTGATCGCACTAAAATAGAACGAGGCGAAGATGAAAACGGCAAAAAATTCTATACATTGTGGTATGATGAAGAGAGGTAGACACTTTCTAATCTTAACCTAGAACCAAGCTATGGATGAAATAACACCAATAGTAGGCGTCATTATGGCCATATCTGCTTTTATCACTTATAAGGGATTGGGTAATCGCTCATTCTTCCGAGATAATGCCTTCAATGTAGATGCGATACTTGTAGGCAAGGACTACAAACGCCTTATTATGTCAGGTTTCTTGCATGCAGATTGGGGACACTTTGGATTCAATATGATCACCCTATTTTTCTTTGGACCAATGCTAGAAGAGACTATTGGTATACCTTGGTTTCTAGTAGTTTACTTAGGTAGTCTGATTGGAGGAAATCTATTTGCTTTGTACATCCATAGAAATCACCCCAACTATACAGCCATTGGAGCATCTGGAGCGGTAAGTGGAATTGTATTCGCTAGCATAGCGATGTTTCCAGGCATGACTTTAGGTCTCATCTTTTTTCCTTATCTCCCGAGTTGGGTCTTTGGTTTACTCTATGTACTTTATAGCATTTATGGTATGAGAAAGAAATCGGATAACATTGGACATGAAGCACATTTAGGAGGAGGAATAGCAGGTCTTTTATTGGTTCTGGTCTATGCTCCACAGATGTTATTTATAAACTACATACCTATTCTATTTATCTTAATTCCGAGTGTTATTTTCTTAATCTTGATCGTTGTTAAACCTGAAATTCTACTCATAGATAAACCGTTCAGAAGAAAGAAAAACCAATCTATAAACTTGACGCGAGACCAGCGATACAACACAGACAAGGCTCAAAAACAACGTGAAATAAACGCATTACTAGACAAAATTGGAGAACGCGGAATGGAGAGTCTAACACAAGTTGAAAAAGATCGATTGAAAGAATTGACCAAATAGAATTTTCTTCTGAAAGAGGTATTTAGATTCTTGGAGAGTCCTTTTTATCTCAACGTCCCTTGATAGAGAGTAAATCCTATTTTTCAAGAATAAAAGATGATTTCCCCATCTTCACAATCCACAAGTCATCTTCTTTTTCAATGGTTTCTAATTCAAAAGCTCCACTTTTTTCACTGGTAATCTCAATGGTCATATTTTCAGCGTTTGACACACTCCAAGTACCCTCTTCTTCACTCCCCATCATACGCAGTTTGCAAATGTTATCTCTTCCCAAATCAACTTTCATGTCTGCAAACATCATTTGGACCATCTTCAGACTTTTTTCATCCAACTCCTCTTTATTGTAAACGTCCTTAAACTTCCATTCACCAATAAAAGAGGAATCCATGTCAGAGGTTAAAATTGGAGCGATTACTTCAAGATCTTCACCATACCATTTAACCGTAATATCAGGGTTATAACAGTATGCAAAATCATCAATACATTCAGTAGATTCATTTAGAGTTACTACATACGTTAACCTACCTTGATTAAACTGATATTGGAGTTCAATAGATTCTAAATCTTCAATTTGGAAGGGAAGCATCTCTTTCTTAAAATTTGAAATCATGTTTTTTAACGGTTCCAATTCCCTTTCTTCATCATCTTCCTTAATAAAAGTAAAACCAAAGTATCCTATATCCTCAGGACATGCAGTTAGAACTACGTCCCATTGACTTTTCATACCATATGAAAAGAACAGACTACAATCATCCTCATCTTTTTGAAGGAAATCAAAATCTTGGGGTTTCACCGATTTCCCAACCTCCTTAATACTCATTTGGGAGTATTCAATAATGTGATTTTTCGTTATGGCGTAATGGTCTAGTGCAGTTGTATGATTTTGACTATAACTAGTGTATGTCAGTAGCACAAAGAGAGAGATTGCAAATAATTTAGTCATGTGTTTGTTTGTCAAAAATAACCCATATTTATTGGGTCAACTTTAACATCTTCGGATCTCCCCTAAGGGACCCCGAAGGATATGTTCTACATCATTAGAGTCTCTCGATAGCGGATGTCAAAGGACTAAAATCTTATATACACGGTTTACCTTATCAACGTAACAGTTCCTTTTGCCATTTGACGATAGTTATTATCGTTTGTATAACTTATTAGGTATAGATACGCCCCTTGTGGGCAATCGACTCCTTGATAAGTGCCATTCCATTTTTCGGATAAACTGTTTGACTCGAAAATTTGCTCTCCCCATCGATTGAAAATTAGCATAGAGTAGTTATTACTCTGATCAAATATTAAGGGTCCAAAACCATCATTTAATCCATCATTGCTAGGGGTAAAGGCTGAGGGCACTAGTATGCTGAAGTCTGGTCGGTAGTCAATAATTCGAATTGCTGTATCCCAACAGCCTGAAATATTTTCTACATACAAGACGATAACTAACGGTCCCTTTTGCGTAAAGGTAACTATTGGAAACACAATACTATCCGATACTCTATCAGGAAAGCTCCAGTCTCTATAGACTACATCGTTGCTACTTTGATCAAAAAAGTTAACGGTCAAACTGTTAGGTTGTGGGAACAGCTGATAAGTGAAGTCAGCTTGAGGAATGTCTAAAACCACTAGTGATTTAGACTTCGTAGCTGTGTCAGTGCATCCATTAGCTGTACTTACAATAAGTTGCACCTCGAACCTTCCGCTTGATGACATCGTGGTCGTCACTGTGTCTAATCCGTAAACAGGTAATCCGTCTACTATCCATCGGTAGTTTGTTATGTTAGAGTCAGATTTAGAGGTGCTTATAATTGTATTTGCTTCATTAAGACATACGGTGTCAGTTTTGAAATTTGCTTCTACGCTCTCTAAAAAATTAATATTAACAGTGTCAAATGTTTGACATCCGGTTATACTATAAGTGGCAATGACAGAGTAAATGCCACCTGAACTTATGGTTATTTTAGCGGAGGTATCTCCAGTACTCCACAAGTAGTTTGCATTAATAATCGTATCAATACTTATCTCAAAAGTAGAGTCAGAGCAAGTCGCAATTTGGTCTTTTTCTATTAGGTTTATCCTCCCGGTATCCGAGAACGTCAAGTATTGATAGGTTGTGTCAATTTGTCCACTGGTATTTGAATAGGCCAATTTTACTAAATGCTGTCGTTTTAAATCATAGAAGCGGTGCACAGCCTTTAGGCCGTAGATAGGCGGTGAACCATCATCCCAGATCCAAGCGTAATAATCAGATGTCGAATCGGATGCTTCAAAAGTAAATTCTCTGTGCCTATCACAGAAAAAAGAGTCTCTATGAAGTATTTCTACTTTTAAATTTTGTAATCCACTTCCTGCACTATATAAGTAACTGTCATCAGGCCCAAGTCCGTAAAGAATGGATAAGAATCCATATTTATTTTTAAGGGAATGAGTTCCGGGGGTAATCGAATCCGTATACCAAAAATAATTACCACATTGTGAGGTAGTTAGCTTTGTTCTAGATACTAGCAGGTCATCAAGATAAAAGGAATCTCTTCCTGCTTTTGATAAAATTACACTGAGATAATGCTCAGGAAATTGACTTGAATTGGGGGTTGCAATTAGTGCAGATTTTATGCTTTGTTCAAGAGGATTTACATAAAAAAATGCGGGATCACCATATTTTTTACCATTGGCTGCACTACTTTTCATCATTTGAGAGACAAGAACAGGATTTGTGGCGTCTATACATACTGCTCTCTCGCTATCGATATCTAACATGTACACTTCACCTTCTTCTAACACGGCCACCACTACGCCATCTTGCCTTATTACAGTATTGTCTACCGAGGCAGCTACTTCAAAAATGAATCCTTTGGTGTGATCTAGAAATGGTGTAATTACGAAATGTCTTCCTAAAGTATTCTTTGGGGGTACTTGTTCTAAGAGCATATCGGCTGCTTGATCCCTACCCACAGTTGTGATAACATTTCCGCAAAATACTGACACTTTTTTGCCTTTAGAAAGGACATTTACCGTTCCTCCAGAAATTTGATAACCTGTAATTTGTTTTACCTGATAGCATTGGCCCTTGTTCAGTGTTACTATAATTACTGAGTCTGTACTATTGCCTAACGAATTGTTTTTTAAGGTTATCTGTACCAGATTATTATCCTCGTGACTTAATATTGCTACTCTATTACCTACTGGAAATTCTTCTCCGTAGGTAAGAAGTAAATATTCAGAGTTGCCAGGTATGGCATGTGATGGAAACAAAATTGTAGCATCGGAAGTAGCAGGTGATGGAAGTAGTAAATAGGCTGACACATCAACATTTGAGGTGATTTTAAAACCTTTAGTTTCCATGAGTTGATCCTCGCTACACATTACATCAGCTCGTGTTAAATTTAAACTAACTAGTGAGTTTTTCGCTATTGTCAAATTGTACGTCTTACTGGAAGCAAATACATGCACTGTGACATTTGCAGCTTGCTCAGAGCTAATAAATAATGCAGCATTGCCCCATCCCGATCCTAATGTAGATGTTCCCCAAAATTCTTTTCCTTTAGTTTCGAGTTGGGCTAAAGATGTTTTAACCCATAGCATTATGATGACCAAAAAAATTGTTTTTAATGTACGATATAGTAGTGCTTGTAATCTCACTACGGATAACAATTAATATTCAGTTTCATATATAGTAAGATGTAATTGGTTATCATTAAGTTTCCTGAACTTTGATATTAACTTCTCCAGAACGTTCTGTGGTTCTGTCGCATTAACTAATTTAGACTGGATAGTACAACAAAAAGTTGAACAGTTAGATAAGAGGCAATGTGTTAAAAGAGGATACAGAGTATAAATACCTACCGTGCTAAGTTTAACAGTTACGAGTTATAATTAATCAGGGGTTTCAAAGGTCTCCTTTGACAAGATGGCGTTTTTTCAGACCACAGTTCCAAACAAACGCTTTATCTGACAATTTTATTAATATCTAATTACCTTTTTCTTCATAACTATTTCACCTTTTGACTTAGCAATAATATGATAAATCCCAGATAAAGGAAGGTCAATAGGTATCCCCTGTTCATTAAATCTATCTATTATCTCAATCAACTCTCCAATTGCATTGTAGACAAGTAAATTAACAGCTCCTGGTTTTTGAAATTTAACTGTAACACTTCTAAATGTTGGATTTGGAAATATGGTTGGTATCTCAGGCTTGATATTATAAATATTAGCGAATTCAAAGTGTTCAAGTTCTACCAAATCTACAAGGCCCTTGGTGTAATTTGAATCATCGGGATAATTCCAAGAACTAGGATAGCCACCGGTGGTTATAATGATACTAGCATATTTGGAGTTTGTTCCAGACTTAAGTTGCAGATCATTGTTATGCCATTTATCAAGATCCCAGTCACTGTGAAAGATACCATGTGTATATACACTATCCGCACTATAAAAACGTAAACCTAAAGTAATACCCAGATTTTGATTTTGATTTACACCCGAGTAAAATAATACTCTCGCTCTGGTTTCAAAAGAATCACCAGGGGTTATTTCAATAAAAGGAGTTTCTAGCGATACGTATGTGCTATCACTCTGATCATTTATGCTCAAGCAGTAGTCCCCGTGAAATGCACTAGAAGAATCTATAGTTAAAAGAGAAGTATCTCCCCTTATTATCCAAGAGGACGGTAAACCATCATTAAATTCTTCGAAACTTGCATTTGGAATTATTTGTGCATGAAGATATAAGCTCCAAATTGTGAATAGAATAGTTAGTATGTTTCTCATTGAAGTACAATTAATATTTACACAATTTTAAGACAATATATTATGAATCACATGATACTTTACAGTTTGGGTATTTGATTTTATAAACGTCTTGGTTTCTAGGTCTCCTAGCAAGAAAGCATGAGAAATCACTTAAGCAGGAACTGTCTACGGATGAACATGCTATCTTGCTAAAGCCGGCAAAGAGGCTTTACTGTTGTTGCCCACCGCTAATTGAAACGTGCCAAAAGGAGATTTTCTTGGAGTGAATATTTCCTAAAATAAACAAGTCACCCATACCCAAAACGACAAAAATATCCTTTGAGCCTCGTGAAGGAAGCTACACACAATAAGTCTTCAATAGACTTTGTTGTGTGTGTGTGTTAGAGCAAAATAAAAATACCCTCGGACTATCAAACGACAGATATCCATAACGACAGGATTCAAAGAATTTGAATCAGCTCAGAGAACATTTGCAGGAATAGAAATCATAAACATTATCAGAAAGAATCAACTTACAAATCCAAGGAAAAGTTGGTTTTCTACATTCAAGTCTTTGGCTGCGTAACAAAATAATAATTCCACTACTTTTGGAAACTGAGAGGATTAATGCGACAGTACCTTAAATTTGCACAACATGCCACATATAACCAGTAGTAAAAATAAAATGAAGAAAATTAATTACACAATTGCAATTCTTGCATTACTTGTTTCAGCTTGTACAGGAGTAGATTCTGGACATAGAGGCGTAGAAGTCTCTTGGGGAGGAGAAACTAACAAAGAAACTGTCTATCCTGAAGGACTGAGCACTGGAGTCCATTGGCTATGGGATGATATGATTCAATATGATATTAGAGAAAAAACGATGTCAAGAGTGTTTGAATTTAATGATAACAACAACATGACAACAACGGTAGAATTAGCTCTTGATTATAATCTTAATCCCGATAAAGTAAATCTTCTTCACATGAAGATAACAGATGTCGAAACTAAAATCCTAAAGACATTAAAATCAGCTGGTAAAGAGGTTGTGCCTCAATATTCAGCTGTAGAGCTTAACATTACCAAAAGAGCTGAAGCTGAAAAAAAATTAGCTAAAATAATGTCTGAAGAACTACCTGAATTTTACGTTGAGTTTGCAAGAATTCAAATGACCGATGTTGATATTCCTGTACCAGTAGCTAAATTAGCTGAAGAAACAGCAGTTCAATTAGGAAAGAATAAGTTGGCAGAAAAAAAAGAAGCTGAACAAGCCGCGTTAGCAAAAGCTAAAGTAGCTACAGCTCAAGGCAATTTTGATGCTGCTGTTCTAGATGCAAAAACAAAGAAGCTTTTGTCTACTCCTGCAATATTAAAACTAAAGCAGCTGGATATAGATATGACTTGGGCTCGAAGCGGTAAATCCAAGTATGGAGAAAACAACATATTTGGGGCAGGCACTACGGTCATAAAGGGACTTAAGTAACTTACGCCATACTAACCTTTAAGGGAATGCAATAAATGTATGATATCTATTGTAGTGATAAAATGAGGTAGTGCATCGAAAGGAAGAAAAGGAAGGAATACCAACAGAGCTGAGTTTAACAGTTAGGAGAAATAGATAATCATTATGTCAATCCTGATAATTTATTAACAGGAATCAATTGGGATTTCTCTAATCAACTATTTTAAATATTTTTGGATGAATGAATAATGCTCTAGCACCGTTTAGTTGTAAATACACGCCCCAGATTCCTGAATTACTAAGTAGGTTAAACTGCTCAATTGCTATATCTACCTACCAAGCAGGTAAACTTATTTTCATCTCACCCCAAGACGATAGTTCTTTGGTACAATTACCGCGAACCTTTAGTAAACCTATGGGCATAGCTCTAGATGAGAATGGGGAGAAACTAGCTTTGGCCACAAAAGACGAAATACTCATCTTTGCGAACTCAAAGAACCTGGCCACTCATTACCCAAAATCTCCCAATAAGTATGACGGGCTTTATCTCCCACGGGTCACTTATCACACAGGACCATTAGACATACACGATTTATCCTTTGGCAAAGACCAACGGCTGTTTGCTGTCAATACACTCTTCTCGTCCGTAGTAGAAATAGACGACCAGTATAATTTTAAACCGTATTGGACACCGCCGTTCATAGATGAAATGGTATCTGAAGATCGGTGCCACTTGAATGGCATGGCATTACAGAACGGGCTTCCTAAGTACATTACAGCTTTCAATCAAGGTAACAAAGCTGGAAGCTGGAGAGAAAACATAACGACAACTGGAGTACTCATGGATGTAGAGTCCAATGAAACTATATTAGATGGTCTTGGCATGCCGCACAGTCCACGAATCTTTAATGATGAGATATATGTCCTTTTATCCGCTAAAGGAGAACTTATAAAAGTAAACAAAGAATCGGGAACTTATGATGTAGTGACTAAGGTAGAAGGATTTGTGCGGGGTATGGACTTATATAAAGATTATCTATTTATAGGTCTATCCAAACTCCGAAAGAATTCTTCAACTTTTGCCAAACTTGACTTTGTTGACCAGGCACAAGAAGCAGGCATACTGGTCATACATTTACCCACTGGAAGTACAGTAGGTAAGATCACCTACCTCACTTCACTAGACGAAATATACGATATTCAATTAATCCCCAACAAGATTCGTCCTAACATCTTAAACACTTTGAAACCAGATTATAAAGGCAGTCTAATGACCCCAGAAGATACTTTTTGGGCTAAGACGAATTAATCCCATTTTACTATATTTGTCAAATAACGTATTACTATGAAACAGTATCATTACTCTCGAAAAACAAGACAACTCCGAAATAGTGTAGTAGAGCTAGATAAAACAATAGCAGAATCTCATGGGACACTTAACGACAAGATAAAATCACTAATTGTAAAAATTAAGCATCTGATAGCTGAGCTACAGTCACACTTGGGGATTCTAAAGCTTAAGCACATTCTAGGTGCCACAGCGGTTTTCTTTGGACTAAATGTTAATGCACAAAATTTTGATAAACCAGTACAGAATCCATTTGGTATTACAAACACTTATCAATTGGCAATGCCCACTGCGGTAGATTTAGATGGTGATGGAGATTTTGATTTGATGGTAGGTGAATACTATGGGAATTACGTCTATTTTGAAAATACAGGGACTAAATCAAATCCTCAATTTGCAGGGCCTTCTAAAAACCCTTTCGGTTTAGTGGCAAATGGTGGCTACTTTGGTGCTCCAACCTTTACAGATTTGGATAATGACGGAGATCAAGATATGCTCACAGGAGGATATTATGGAGCTCAAGTATACTATGAAAATACAGGAACTTCTTTGGTTCCTAGCTTTGCCACGCCGGTGACGAACCCTTTTGGCCTCGATTCTACAGAAGAATACTCCATTCCTAAGTTTGTGGATATTGACGGAGATGGGGATCAAGATTTAATGATATCGGAGTACTATGGTAATCTCGTGTACTACAAAAATACAGGAACAAAAAGCAGTCCACAGTTCACAAAATCGGGAACTAATATGTTTGGTATTGTTATACCTGCTCAAACTTACGTAGCGTTCCCCGAATTTGCCGATTTAGATGATGATGGTGATTTAGATTTACTTCTTGGTCAATATGACGGTGCTTTAGCATACTTTGAAAATACAGGAACAGCTACTAATCCAGCATTTGCAAATCATGTAATCAATCCATTTGATCTAGACAGTGCATATTACTTTGCCGCTCCTGCGTTTGTAGATATAGATGATGATGGTGACTTAGACTTACTAGTAGGAGAATACTATGGCAATATTCAGTTTTATAAAAACACACAATTGGTGTCTTCTATAAATAGATGGCAGCTAGATAATATTGAGGTTTCTATCTATCCTAATCCCGCTCAAGATTTCATATCTATAGACACCAAGTTTAAAAGCAATAAGATAAGTATATTGAACGCTCAAGGACAACTAGTCTTGCAGAGTTTAGACTCACCACAAACTAAAATAGATATCTCTGCATTGCTAAGAGGTCAGTACTACATTAAACTTGAGAATGAGGATGGCAATGTAGCGTCTACTTCATTTGTTAAATTATAAAAGACTAACAGACATACAGTATAATATACCCTGCAAATTTTGTGGATGGGTAATGTATTAAACATGTCACTTCTAAATCAGGATATAATCTTCTGATAGTCACTGAGGAAAAAATTTATTGCACTAATGTTTGTGTTGGGTCATATTAAGCTCACGACAATCTCAAATCTCAATTGCGTTAAGCGTTCAAATCCTCAACAAGGGCTAGTAAATGCTACAAAGGTTGATGTTTGACTCTACTTGACGAGTGTCTCCCGAATTTCTAAAAGTACTATATTTGGCGAGAAACCCCTAACAGCAGACATCTATTAAAAGAATTGAGCAAATGAACTTTAAACTCAGACCGTGGAGAAAAGATGATCTAGATAGTCTTGTTAAACATGCGAACAATGCCAACATTGCTCGCAATATTACCGATAGATTTCCGCACCCCTATACACTTGAAGCAGGAGAACAATTTATTGAACTCACCACTTCTCCTGAAAACTTAGATCGATTCAGAGTAATTGAGGTCGACGGAGAATTTGCCGGAGGTATAGGAATTCATCCTCACGACGATATTTTTAGACTGAATGCAGAAATCGCTTATTGGTTGACAGAGCCCCTTTGGAACAAGGGTATAATTACTAAAGCCATTCAAGAAATGATACACTATGGATTTACGCATTTTGGGGTTACCCGTATTTTCGGTACCGTTTTGGGGAGTAATTTGGGTTCTCAAAGAGTTCTTGAAAAAGCAGGATTCACTTTAGAAAACAAAATTTCAGATAGCATCATAAAATATGAAAAAGTAGAAGATTGCTTGATTTATGGAATCCGTAACGTTTAAACAATCCATTGCTGAATTGAAAAGTGTCAGTCCCCAAAAAACGTTCTCCCAAAACCTCTATTCTATTGATAATGCTTAATTTAGTAAGCTGTAAAGTAAGTATGAAGACCTTTTTACGCCTCATTGCTATAGTTCTATTGGCTTGTTCCATACAATCGTATGGGCAAAAACAAGGAAACATATGGTACTTTGGTCAATTTGCAGGTATTGACTTTAATACCGATCCGCCTACTGCTTTAACAGGTAAAATGTCTACAACAGAGGGGTGTGCAACGATTGCTGATGTTAACGGTAATCTATTGTTCTATAGCGACGGAACATCGGTTTGGGACAAGTCCCATACCATCATGTCGAACGGATTAGATTTGGGAGGTCATAGCAGTAGCACACAATCTGCGGTTGTTATTGGCAAACCTGGAAACCCCAATATTTACATCATTTTCACCATTTCTATTTTGAGAACAGGTGATGGCTTAAAGTACTCAGAAGTGGATATGACTCTTAACGGTGGTCTGGGAAATGTAAATACTGTTAAAAATGTAGATATTGTCAAATCTACTTGTGAAAAAATCACGGTAATACAACATAAAAATGAAAGAGATTTTTGGGTAGTTACGCAACTATATGGTGCTACAGAGAATAAATTTCAAACCTACTTGTTTACCAAAAATGGAATATCAAGCACTCCTGTCGTAACAAATTTGGGAGACAAAATTTTTGGAAACAGCATACATTCTATTGGATATCTAAAAGGATCTAGTGACGGTAAAAAACTGGTGTCTGCTAATACCAATAAGGGGACAGTAGAGCTCTTTGACTTTAATAATGCCACTGGAGAAATTTCAAATCTTGTAACACTTACAGGTTATACCGATGATAAACCGTATGGAGTTGAATTCTCACCTAATAATAAGCTTTTATACGTATCAGAAACAAGTAGAAGAGCGAATGTCTATCAATACGATATTACTTCAGGCAATAAAACAACGATAGCCTCTTCCAGAGTAACCGTTGGTTCATTCAGTAATTTCTTGGGAGCTTTACAACTTGCACCCAATAAGAAAATCTATCTTGCCATATACAATATATCTAGTTTGGCAGTTATTGAACAACCAAACAATAAGGGAATTGCTTGCAGCTTTAAGAAAGACGGGATGAATCTTGCTGGACCCAAATCCTTTTTAGGTCTTCCTACCTTTCACAATGCAATTGTAGAACCTGTACCAGACCTCAAGATTACAGGTTTATGCTTTGATGATCTAACAGAATTTGAACTTACATCCAATGTAGCTTTTAACTCCGTAAAATGGGACTTTGGAGATCCAGCCAGCACTAGTAATTCATCTGTAGCTCACAAACCTTCTCATAAATTTACAGATTCTGGGTGGTTTCATATTACAACCATTGTAACCTACCCTACTTTAAAAGACACCATTCAGGATTCCGTATACATATACAAACTGCCTAAACTAGAACTCGGTAATGATACTTCTCTATGTACAGGAGAGACCCTCTTTCTTAAACTTGATAAACCTGATTTAGACTTTACTTGGCAGGACAACTCAACTTTAGATAACTTCTCAGTAATATCTTCTGGTTTATATTGGGTGGAGTACAGTGCATACGAGTGTTCAAATTCAGATTCTATTCTTGTAGATTTCTATGAGAGTCCAGAGGTCAGTCTCGGAAATGATACCTTTATGTGTGAAGGTGAAGAATTTATTCTTCTTACTGAATCCAAAAATGCCAAGACTTTTAAATGGCAGGACAATAGCACTTTAGACCAATTAAAAGTAAGTTCTGGGGGAACATATATAGTAACAGCTTTCAACACCGCCTGTGAGGCATCAGACACCATTGAAATAAAAGAGTACAAAGTTCCCAAACTTGAATTAGGAAAAGATACTGCCCTCTGCATTGGAGATACCCTAAAACTTCAAATAGATCCTTTGGGTAACCCTGTACTTTGGAATGACGGTTCCACAAGTTCTAGTATAGTAGCTCGTGGTGCTGGTATTTATAAAGTAACTGTAAAAGCAGATCTGTGTAGCGTAAGTGACAGTATTACGATTATAGAAAACAGGTCTCCTGATTTTGACTTGTCCAAGGACACCATTTTATGTATCGGAAAAACAAAGATACTTGAAGCCACGTGCCTAGGTGGCATCTACTTTTGGAATGATGGATCTACGGACTCCATTCTAGAGGTTTCACAGCCTGGTACGTATTGGGTTTCTGCCACCAATAACTGTGATTCTAAGTCTGATACGGTCACTATAAAGGAAGTAGACTGTACCTGTTACCTAAAAATGGCAAATGCATTCACTCCCAATCATGATAATCTGAATGAGACGTTTTCACCTACTTACATCTCTTGTCAGTTTAGAGAGTATCATTTTCAAGTATATAGCCTTTGGGGAGAACAACTTTTCTCATCACGGAACCAATTTGATAAATGGGACGGTACATACAAAGGGAAGATTGCTCAAAATGGAACCTATGTATATGTTCTCAATTATATAGACCAAGATGGTATCCAAAAATCACTAAAAGGTACGGTAACCCTGCTTCGATAGGTCACTAACGACCTATACAATTTACATTTTCTCTCTTAAGAATGGACCTGTAACTGATTTTTTATCCTTAATCAAATCTTCTGGTGTTCCAGCAAACATGAGCTCTCCTCCTCTATCTCCTCCTTCAGGTCCCAAATCAATTACCCAATCCGCACATTTTACTACGTCCAAATTATGCTCTATCACCACAATGCTATGTCCTTTATCTACCAAAGCATTGAAAGACTTCAATAGCTTTTTAATATCGTGAAAATGAAGCCCCGTAGTAGGTTCATCAAAAATGAATAACACTTTATCTTTATTCTGTGATCTTGCTAAGAAAGTAGCCAACTTAATACGCTGAGCTTCTCCACCACTTAAGCTATTACTACTTTGACCCAGTTTTACATAACCCAATCCTACCTCTTGAAGCGGCAACATCTTATTGACTATACTCTTCTGACCTGCAAAGAAATCTACTGCTTCATCCACCGTAAGGTTCAGGACATCATAGATACTCTTCTTCTTAAACTCTACTTCCAGTACTTCTTCTTTGAACTTACGGCCATTACATTCTTCACATTTAAGGTGAAGATCTGCCATAAATTGCATTTCAACTACCTCTTCTCCTTCTCCCTGACAATTATCGCATCTACCACCATCTACGTTAAACGAAAAATGCTTGGTTTTAAATCCACGTTGTTTGGCTATTGGCATGGTACTAAACAATTCACGAATAGCATCATACGCCTTTACATACGTCACTGGATTACTTCTGCTTGATTTACCAATTGGGTTTTGATCCACCAATTCCACAGCATTAAAAGAACTAAAGTCTCCAGTAATCTCCTTTACCTCTCCTATACGCTGAGTACTGTACTGTTGCGTTTCACGAAGTATTGCAGGATAAAGGATTCCTTTTACCAGCGATGTCTTTCCACTACCGCTTACTCCCGTTACTACAGTCAAAGTATTAAGCGGAAAATCCACTGTAATATTTTTTAGGTTGTGTTGCATCGCACCTACCAAAGAGATTTTATTGTTCCACTTTCTTCGAGTAGCAGGTATTTCTATTCTTTCTACATCATCTAAATACCTCGCTGTAAGTGTATCTTTTCCCTTTAAGTCCGTGTAATTTCCTGCAAAAACAACCTCACCTCCAAGATGTCCAGCTTCTGGTCCCATGTCTATTAGGAAGTCTGCAGTACGCATCATATCCTCGTCGTGCTCTACTACAACTACAGTATTTCCTTTTTCCTTTAAATTCTGAAGTACCGAGATTAATCTTTCTGTATCTTTCGAATGAAGACCTATACTTGGTTCGTCTAGGATATAACTACTGCCCACCAAACTACTTCCTAAGCTCGTTGCCAAGTTTATTCGTTGACTTTCTCCTCCACTGAGTGAGTTACTCAATCTATTGAGACCCAAGTAACTTAAACCAACTCGCATAAGGTAATCCAACCTATTTTTAATCTCTGCAACAACAGGCTTGGCTATCTCAGCAGCTTGATTCTCTAATTCTAGTTTTTCAAAGAACTCTGTAGCTTGTTCTATATTCAACAAAAGCATGTCGCTCAATGAAGAATATGTTTTATCACTTAAGAACTTTGGGTTGGTTCCTTGATTCGCAATCTTTATATAAGTAGCATCCTTTCGAATACGGGTACCTAAGCAACTCGGACAAGTAGTCTTACCTCTGTACTTACTCAACATCACACGATATTGTATCTTATAAGACTTTTCCTGAAGGTATTGAAAGAAATCGTTGATACCTGGCACCTTACTACTTCCATTCCAAAGGAGGTTCAATTCTTTTTTGGTCAGTTCACTAATAGCTCTGTGTATTGGAAACTTAGTAGCTTCACTTGCATTGATAAAATCCATTTTCCATTGGCTCAAGGTTTCACCTTTCCAACAAGCAACAGCGTTCTCATATACAGATAAGCTTCTATTGGGAATAACGAGTTCAGGATCTATGCCTATGATACTTCCAAAACCTTCACATTCACTACATGCCCCATACGGATTATTAAAACTCAATAGATTAACCGATGGCTCTTCAAAGGTCATTCCATCTAGCTCGAACTTGTTATTAAACGTTTGTTCACTTTTATCTGTGACAATTGTAGCTTCTCCTCCGCCTTCCCAAAAGGCTGTTTCAATAGAATCGGATAACCTACTTTTATAGTCATCATCTATTACATCCACCTTGAGTCTATCCACCAAGATGAAATAGTCTTTTAGTTTCTTATTGGTTGTTGCATCTTCAATCTTACTTACTACGCCATCAGACCAAATACGATTATATCCCTTTTGCATGGCTACTTCTAAATAACCATCCTTTTCCTCCTTACTCGGTTTGTAACATATATATACAGAAGTTCCCTTCTCCATATCAAGCACATAGTTTATCACATCACTTGTACTGTGTTTCTTTACTTCTCGCCCACTTTTAGGAGACATGGTCTTACCTACTCTCGCCCAAAGTAGTTTTAGATAGTCATACAGTTCAGTACTTGTAGCAACTGTACTTCTTGGATTTCTTGTATTTACTTTTTGTTCAATTGCAATACACGGAGTTAACCCTTTTATATTGTCAACCATCGGTTTTTCAAGTCTACCCAAAAACTGGCGAGCATAAGAACTCAAACTTTCAACATAACGTCTTTGCCCTTCGGCATAAAGGGTATTAAATACTAAAGATGACTTTCCACTTCCTGATAATCCAGTAACCACTGTAAGCTTATTACGAGGTATCTTCACATCAACGTTCTTAAGGTTGTGCAAATGAGCGTTTTGTATGTCTATGTACTTCTGTTTTGTCATTTAGATGTCCGTTTGTAAACCAACGGGGCACAAATTTGACTTAAATAGTCAATATATGGAACAATAATTTGCGAGTTTAGATTTATTTTTCTATTTTAGTACTCACATTAAAAAAGAAGCACGCCTATAAGATATACCTATACTAGTTAAAAACACCAAGTTTTCATTTTTTTCAACTAATAAATAATAGGTATTATGCAATCTTTAAAAATCACAGATCAAAATCTAGTAAAGCAGTATGTACAAGGCAACGAAGCGTGTCTTGAAATGCTAATCAATCGTCACAAGGACAGAATTTTCACTACTATCATCCTTATCGTAAAGGATAGTTATATAGCAGAAGATTTATTCCAAGAAACATTTATCAAAATCATTAGAAATCTCAAGAGAGGTAAATACAATGAAGAAGGTAAGTTTTTACCATGGGCTATTCGTATAGCACGTAACATGGCAATTGATTATTTCCGTAAAAAGAAAAGAATGCCAACTGTTACAGATTCATCTGGTGAAGATGTATTCCGTAAAATAAAAATAGAAACTGATAATCGCGAAGAGCAAATCATCCGTACTGAACGAGAAGATATGGTAAGAGCAGTTATTAATAGACTTCCGGAGGAACAACGTCAGGTGCTTATCCTAAGACATTATGGCGACTTGAGTTTCAAAGAAATCTCAGAAATGACCAATGTAAGTATCAACACGGCTTTAGGTCGTATGCGATATGCATTGAACAATATGCGTAAGATGATGGAGCATACATCAATCAACGCCGCTTAAAAATAGTAATAATACCGCCCCGAGAAGCTCTCAACCTTGCAGTTGGGAGCTTTTTTTATGGGTTAAGATTATTGCCGAAGCTTCTCCCCCATCTCCTGCTCGGAACATTGATGGAGATAAACATGTAGTATCCCAATATCCTAGTTAGTCTTTCTAAAAATTGCAATGATTGATATTGGATTATTAGAAACATCCTTACCGTCTACTTTCATATAAAGTCTGTTAGAATCATATTTAGCAGGTGGAATATTTGCAATGCTTTGTGGGTCCACAAATGATTTTTTTGATTTATGATAAACAGAATCTGAACTGAAATATATAGAATCTTTTAATTGCCACGTTCCATAATGAATATGTGAGCAATTTGAAAACCAAAAGGAACTATCTGAATTGAGATTAAGAGTATCCATAATTTCTGTAGATCCAAAGCCTAGGACTTTCTTTAGAACCCGACTATCTGATTTTTTAGTGACAGGAATATATACTCCGTGTTCTGAATTTCGTAATAATTTTGAGGTACACGAAAGACAACATCCTAAAATTATCATCAGTATATAAAATTGTCTTAATGAATTAAAAATCGTTGCGTACACTTTGAATAGTCTTACCCACATAATTGTTAATATCTAATTGAACTGTAAATATAATTGACTCAAACATAGGATCAGAAGATAAACCACTTACTTGGTTCAGATAATTAATTATTGAGTCGGCTTCAGTTTGAGTGAGCAGTATACTATTTACATTAGTAGAGTTCATTAATTCATCAAGCTTAGGCCATAGTAAACTCTCTGCTATGTAGTATGATTCTACTACAAATGTTGCACTGTAGGTTTGTTTAGCCAATTCCCTTCCCAAAACATAATAAAGTCGTCTATAAACTTCCCCCTTATCTGATCCTGCAAGAAAATTATCTTTAAAATCATGGAGAAAAATGTCCAATCCTAATGGCCCAGTGATACTATTCAAATTAGCTACAGCCTGTACCTCGTCTCTAGGACATATACCTTCTTCCTCGTCCCAATAACTTATCCAGCAAGTCCATGATTCTCCACCTTCGTTTTCAGAGGCAATACATGTAGCACCTCTTTCAGAACCGCAGGGTGACATTTCGTTGCATGTACTTCCTCCACCATTTAAACCTCTAATTGGTGCTTTATACTTATTACCCTCATTCAACAAATTCTTTGTTATCTTATTTCCTAACAGATTTACTTTGGGAAGGCCACTATATTTTACAAAAGCTAAGGAACCGATGACGTCATATGAAGAATCACTTGCAACAAGTGATAGCACATGTATATCTTGTGCTGAGATTCCATAGACCACTATAGGTTCAGAGTTTATTTTAGTTAGCTGATTATTTTTAACCTTATATCCATCAAGATAAATGTTTCCCTGTTTCATATAATAAATGGTTGCTCCAAAAATCTGTGAAGATTCCAATCCACCTAGATTCTCCAAGTTTTCACTTATAAACGGCACAATACCAACAACATCGACAATATCATAGGATAAGCTATTATTAAGCTTTAATACTTTTATTAATTTAGTTCTTAAAGAATTTGTTAAATGGTTCTTGGTTGTACCAAACTGGTACAGCTGGTCATTCCTATTGAAACTATAAACATTTACATTAATTTGTTCGTTGAACAATTGAAGCTGTACCCTAGCATCAGGAGATGCTTGACAAGATTTACAGTCAATTTGTTCTGAATCATTACATCTGGTAAACAACACTGTTCCAACAATAACAAGGATTAAAGTCGAAACATAATTTTTAATAATCCGTAGTCTCTTACTTTTTAGTTTTTTCATATCTCTATCAAACAAAAAGAATAAAAATTACTTTTTATTCTTTTTGTAGCTAGAAAGCCTATAATAAGTGTGATGACACCTATTGTATTGGGTGTCATCACACTTTCGTTTGGTTTAGTCCCTTGCAGGAGACATTGATAGAGAAAAGCTTTCCCCAGTTATCTAATCCGTTTCATAACGCTTTCAGTGAGTCTATCACATCGTGAGAATCCAAATTCAAAGGCATTTTTGTTGTTGGATATATCATAGAGTCTCTCCTTGAGCATTTCTTTCGAACGGTGAAAGCGTACTTTTACATTAGCAACAGTTAAATCCAAAGTAATGGCAATTTCTTTTAAACTCATTTCTTCCAATTCCTTCATAATATAGACTATTTTGTATTTCAAGTCCAATTGATCAATAGCAGTTTCCAATAATTGTTTTGCTTCACTGTGTATCATCTTGTCTTGTGGATTTAACTCTTTATTATCTGGTACCTCCAGAATGTAGTTGTTTTTAAAATTATCAGACTGCTCATTTATGTGATACAGTTTTCCTTTTTCTTTTAGCCTTGCCAAGGATTCGTTTATTCCTATCCGAATGAGCCAAGTAGAAAATGAGGATTCCAATTTGAATTGATACAATTTAGTAAAAGCCTTGATGTAACTATTTTGCATTACATCTTCAATCTCTGCCTCATCTTTCAAATGGCTTCTAACAATCCGATATAACTTTTGATTATTTCTTTTGACCAGAATCTCGTAGAGTTCTTTCTCTCCAGCGAGAATACGCCTGATTACTTCGGATTCTTTTATTTTATGATTCCTAAAATTATTGATATCTATCGCTTCCATCTCTGCATCGTTTCTATTTAGATAAGGAAAAGTAAAAAAAGTTACAAAATTTTGTATCCTTTTTTCGATTTAATCATCCAACCACTAGAATAAACAATTAATTAAAAAGTAAAAAAACAGTTATGACACTAAAAAATGTTTTATCAAAATCAACATTAGCCTTACTATTAATTCTAGTAAGTGTATCCTCTTGTAGTGATGACGATCAACCAGATCCAATAGCACCAACATTAAAAACAGCAACTTACAATTATGACTTTAACACGGGGCAAGTAGCTTCTACTTTTGCCTATGCTGGGACTCATTCCAATACTTTAAGTGCTGACATCCTTTTAGAAGAACAAGCCAATGGACAAACCAGAGTAACGTTAACGTTAAATAACACAATGACTGGAGAAACTTATCACATCCATTCGCATGATGCTGCAGATCCAGATACAACGCCCAATGGAACTCCTTATAACGAAACACCTAATGGAAATGTATTTGTACAGCAAATAGACGGTAACGGAGGAAGTGTAAGTGCTTCACAGATGTCAACTGAAACATTCGCTGACTTAACGACAACCTACGATGGATTTCTTGTAGTGCATGACCCACTACAAGCTGTGAGTACCGTTGATCCTACGACCTATGTAATATTAGGATTATTTGCCCGATAAAATCTGGCATCTAATTAAAAGGCTCCATTGATATTTTTCATTGGAGCTTTTTTGTTGCTTAAAAAAATGAAGAAGGTGCAATAAGGTTTATTGGTATAGACCAATGAAAGCCTAAAAAAACAGTGAAGTGAGAGTTCTGGTATAAATGCGTTTAGTTGCGTTATACGTAATTCTGTGGTGTAGAGCATAGAACCAAAAGGCTCTGACTACTTTTAAGCTAAATACAGAAAAGTGCAAACCATTAAGATTTGCACTTTTCAATTTATTACAAGAATACTTTCTGTAGCCTCTTATGACTTCTTATTAGCTTTTGCTGCCTACTCAGCGGATATATAAACTCCTGGGTTATCTGATCCACCGCTTTGAAGTTTGTCTAATTACTTATCGTTAACAAAAATCTTTATGGTCTGACTCCGGTCTCTATTGTAAACTTTAATGAAGTAAATTCCTGGTTTAAGCGAGGAAGTAGAAATATCAATTGAGCTTTGAATAGATTCACTGCTCAATTCTCTGCCATAGCCATCAAATAAAATAACAGTGGCTATATCATCATTATCAGCTAAAGTAACTGTAACATGGTCGGTTACAGGGTTCGGATAACACACTGCAAGTTTTGATAGTGCTCCAGATTTAACAATAAGTACTTTACTCAATTCAAATGCTCCGTCGAAATCAATTTGTTTTAACTGATAATATGTTGCATCATTTTGTCTTGGCTCAGAATCAATGAACGAATAGTTTTCAGTACTAAAACTACTTCCAACTCCAGCAACTGTACCAATAACAATAAAATCATTGTCCTTGCTTGTTTTCCTTAAGATTTCAAATCTATCATTGTTTATTTCTGTAGCTGTGCTCCAATGTAAATTAATCGTTTCAGATTCTTCCGTAGCATAAAAGTTTATTAGCTCTACAGGGATTGGTGGTGGTACAAATGTATTGCATGGAAAAGAACCACTAGCTGCTGTACAGTTATCAACTTCGTTACGATATTTATTACCAGAATCATCTATAGAACCACCGCTCAAACAATAAAAAGAGAGAGTAACAGAATCACTTACTGATGTTGAAGCTTTGATATCTCCACCAGATGAAACAAGCTGAATAGCTGAAATATTACCAGAGACTGTTCCTGAATTTAATTCAAATGATCCACTGGAACCATTTAAACGAATAGATGCCCCCAAAAAAGTTATGGAACCTGAAGAAAACTGAAAATTTCCACTTCCATGAAGTCCTAAATCTAAACAAACATTGTCCAGAGTATCTGTTCCATTACTACTATAGTTTTGGCCAGTCTTAAATGTACCATTAGAGAAATAATTTATCCCTCCATCATTACTCCAATCCTGAGCAAACTCAACATAAGAGTTAGTAAAACTAATCAAACCCCCTTTATTTTCTAAACTACCTGAGCCGTTAGAACTTCCGTTAACTACGTTATTCACAACAGCAGCATTGTACATAAAAAATTCTCCTGACGAGTTAACAGTTATCTTTCGACCATCTGGTATAAACAGGCTATCAGCTGTACCTGACCCGCCGTCTACTCCTAAATAACCATTAATCTCCAAATCACTGGACAGATTGTAGGAAACCACATGATAAATTAACACTGAATCGCTTGATCCAATGCTTGAACCTGGACTACTACCTCCTCCCCAAGTGGACGAACTATTCCAATTCCCATTTTGGGTAGAAATATAAGTGGTTGCAGAGAGTCCTAGACATAAAAAAAAGGACAAGAATAAAGTAGATACAACTCGGAAATGTTTTCTGTTGTTTTGGCCGTTGATGAGAGGCCTTTGAGGTAGTGTTTTTCTCATTTTAATAAGATTAATAAGGTTATAAGGTTTAAAAAGTAAGTACCCTGTTTACAGCCAACTGTTAGTTTTTTGCATCCATATTTTAGCCATTACAACTAAACCTTTGGACAAAATCGGACAAAAAAGCAACCATAACAGTAACTCGTAGACAACCAACATTTTACAAATTCAAGAATATCTTAATTTATTCCCATTTAAAGAATTGTTTTCCCACTTTAAGAATCAATTCAGTTGAAGCTAAAAAAGTGCAAACCTCAATGGTCCACACTTTCCTAGTCATTACGTTTATACTTTGCTCTATCCTCCTATGACTTCCTATTAACTTCTGCTACCCTTGGATGCGGGTTTCCATTCTCAACATAGTATTTAAACTCCTCGATTATCTGATCTGCTGTTTTAGACATTTTTTTCTTCATCATCCCTTTCATCATCCAACCCATAAAACCACCTGTCTTCATCTCCATTCTCATTTCCAATTTAACCTTATCGCTTCCAGCTGATGTTAGTTTCCAGTTATTGGTCATATAGGTTACCATTTTAGGCATTCCCTCATACACTTCATAAGAAAGCACGTGTTCTGCATCAGAATATTCAAGAATTTTCTCTTTTATACTTCCAATTCCTGTGACATCACACCCTCTCTCTGAGCAAGTCGACCCATTAAAGCTTGTATTGTCATTTGCCTGTGAATGTGTGATTGATGAAGCCCATTTGTAAGCATCTGCAAACTCAGTTCCTAGTACTTGCCAGGCTTTGTCAACAGTTGTATTAATAGTGATTTCCTTTTTGATAATGGTACTGGGTTTATCATTTCCCGCAGTCGCGTTAATCGTTGTAGCTAGTGTCATAATTGCTGTTATTAATAATTTTACCTTTTTCATTTTATGATTTTTAATACCACAAAATTAATTGGACGACAAAGGCCATAGATTCCCTTTCAGCTCAAAGGATGGACGATTTAGCTCAGCTGTTTTGGACCCGGTATTCCGTAGGAGAAATTCCTGTTTTTGATTTGAAATTGCGGTTAAAAGATTTGACCGTCTCAAAACCACAATCATAAGCAATATCACTTACCCTATTTTCAGGGTTAGATAATAACTGTATTGCTTTTTCTATTTTTTTAGAGTCAATATACTTTTTGGGGCTTTCACGGTAATATTCCGTAAACTTTCGTTTAAAGGTTGCGAGGCTCATACCACAAAGTTTTGCGAATTCATCTAGAGACAAACTTGAGAGTATGTTCTTTTCTATAATCGTTTTAAAATCGTACTCGTAGGGTTTAAAGAAAGAGGCAACAAAGTCTATTACATTGGGAGCACTATCTTGTTTGGCTAGAAGAATCAAAAACTCCTTTAGTTTAGTCAATAGTAAGGTCTCATCTACCGCATCTGGATTGTCCAGTAGAAAACTTATGTTCTCTTTAAAGCGTGCCAAGAGTTGGTCCACAACTATTTTAGTCGCGTTATAATTGCTTTGATAATTAGAAGAAAAAATATCCTCCTCAAACAATTTTATCACTACTTCTGGATAGAAATAAGCTGTAATTATAGAAACCTTTCCATTGAGTTCTTTTGGTTGATTATTCTCAAAAAAGTAATTACCGCACTTTGCCAGTAACCCATCTCCCGATTCAAAATATAGGATTTTATCAGGTGTTCTTAAAGCAATGCTTCCATCATCAATAAACATAAAACAAGCCTCGTTTTCTTTAAAATATTTTTCAAACCGTTGATACTCACTTACGATCATTTTCGAAAAAATAGTCCTGCCTTTAAACTCTAGTTTTTTGTAGTTATGAATTGTTGGGTCCATTTAATTTACGGAGAGTTTTACAATTGGCAATAGCGGTCTCAAAAATAAGAGAAATGCTCGCATTAGAATTATTCTTTAGCTTATCATCAGTTTCTCTGAAATGAGGAATTACGGTTTCCATTTTCTTCTACAAGAAGAATACTCCCACATGATACGAACCCTTTATTGAGATTTCACACCTTTCAAAACTGCTTTTTAAATGTCAATCCAAGTCCCACCTGATTGGTCAAAGTTGGATAACTATAAAGATTCCAAGCAACAGTTTTATCTTTTTTGGGTTTCCTGTTTGATACTAGATTGTAAGTGCTCAAAATTATTGAACTAGTTCCAAGCCCAATATTGATTAAGGAAACAGCTTTTTGATTTTCATTGGTTACTGCTCCAAAGACGGTATACTCTTCTTTGGGAAATTTGATTACCCCAATAGCAAGTTGTCCTGTCCCAGCAATAAGCCCCAAAACAGGAACTGCCTTTGATTGGCTTGCCTTCGATATCTGTATTCCATTAAGTGTCATAAAGGCAATATTTGTCCCACTTAGTATTGCAGATGAAATACCATACTTAGGCTCAACATAATTATTCGGTTTTGGCATAAGATAAGTTGGTTGAATCATCGCACATTCTTGAAGTGTTAGTCCTGAGTTGGCAACCCAATCAGCCAAAGCTGGCAACTCCATATCATAAATTTCAGAGTATTTGAAAAGGGAATTTACTTTCTCAGCAAATTCTCGTCCTGAGGTCTGATCAACGAGGTAACCTACGGCACATAGGGTCCCATTCTTGTCAATAAAACAAGGTTTCCTTTCGTCTTCAAAATCATAGTTTTCAGGGAAGTTTCCCCTAGTCCAATAGTCATGAAGTAAGTCGAGGAGTTTTGACCTTTTTTCTTGTAGGTCAGCGGTAAGACTGCCTATGTCTCTTTTTCGAAGACGTAGCTCCACATACTCAAGATGCGTCTTGATTCTTAAATTCTCATCCGTCATTTGGTCAGGGCTTACACCAAATTTTTCAATGAAACTGATATCACCAATGATAGGGTTGATTGACTCTCTAGTGTTAGGTTCTGTTGATTGTCTAAAACCCAGAGAAACAATAAATGTGAAAATAATTAATACTATCGGTTTTCTCATAATTCTAAACTTTGGTTTATCAGTCCATTTAACGTTTTAGAAAAAACGTTTAGTATTATGCTATGAGATAATACTTTTTGATCTATTTTTTTCTATACTGATATGTATTGTAGACCAGTTCGAACGATTAGCGTATGGTGCATTTTAACGTGCTACAAACGGTGTTACTAATTCCTAATTTTAATTCTCAAATGTCTATAAAATATCTTCAAAAGTTCATTTATATCCACATCCTCATATTTTCCAACACAGCTATTGGAGTCTTTGACCTATACCAATTAGACAATATACTCCTTCCTTTTTTTGCCATGTTGAGAGGTACAGGAACTTCTTATTTGGATCAGAAATACCTATTGTACATAAATCCGCATCCCAAAATTCATTAATAATGAATTTCTCATACCCCAATCTCTCCAAGGAGCTGTTACAGGTTCATCCTTTTCTAGAGTTTCAAGGTCTATTTACAATTCTTCAAAGCGTTTTTAATTTTCTCCATTATACATGAGTTGTACTTTGTTAAAAATAGCCAGTGCCTATTTTTAACAGAATAGATTACAAGACATTAATGGTAACAACTTAAGAGTAATGGGATATACACACGCATCATTATTTCGAGCAAAGTTAAAGAGAGATTTGGTGCCTATGATAGAGGGAAGACTCAACTAAACAAAAGTACTAATATAGAGTAGATAGTGAAATTACAATAGTTTGGATGGTACATTATTTACCTGAGATACCTTCTTTAGTACAGCTTATTTGACGAGTTAGTAAAAACAAACACTAAATACTTACTGGATTATTTCACAATGGCCAAAAATACAATATCAAGGGTGTACCTATTATAACAATAAGAAGCTCCAATGGTAATCCCATTTTCCAATAATCAGAAAACCGATATCCTCCAGGTCCAAGTATAAGAGCATTGCATTGATGACCTATAGGTGTGAGAAAAGCACATGAAGCCCCTACAGCTACACACATTAAGAATGGATCAATACTAACTCCAGTAGATATTGCAATCTCAACTGCAATGGGTGCCATGATAAGAGCTGTTGCCGCATTATTAATTATATCCGAAAGAGTCATGGTAATAATCATAATTAAAGCCAGAATAGACCAAGATGGCAAATTGGTGGTCATGTTTAACATGAAGTCAGCTATTAAGCCCGTACTACCCGTTGTTTGAAGTGCATTACTAACAGGAATCATGGCTCCCAATAATACGATGATTGGCCAATCTATTTGTTGGTAAAGTTCACGAATGGGCAGAATACCCGTAAAAATATACGCCAAAACAGCCCCTGTGAAAGCCAATGTGACAGGCAGTATACCAAACATACTTAATGAGATGGCAGAGCCAAAAATTAATAATGCTAAACTTACTTTAGAATATACGCCTACTTTTACATTTCTCTCTTCAAGAGGCAATAGCTCCAAAGAGCTAATATTATCATTGAGATTATCAATACTACCTTGTAGTAATAGCACATCTCCAACTCTAAACACCATCTTTCTCAGACGTTTACGTATCGGTTGTCCCTGACGTGCTACAGCCATGAGAATCAATGTATTTGAGGTATGTTTATGGAGGAAGTCTCGATTTTGATTTTCTAATAAAGAATCTGGTGTTACTAGTACTTCTTTAAAAGCAGTATGCGTGTCTTTCAACTGGTCTATACGTTGACGCATTTTTTTTGTAAGTCGCAGGCCGTATTCGTCCATCATGACCTTTAGTTCTACGGGGTCAGCTTTAATCTGAAACCGATCTTCTACTTTAATTATATGCTCATTATGGAGTAATTCCATCGTTCCATCTTTAGATATTTGTCCAAAGATGGTAAGCCTGTCTTTTGTAAAATTTTCTATTTCACTTATCTGTAACCCGATAAACTTACACCCTCCAGGAATACGTATTTCGGTTATATATTCATCAATAGAAAAAAGAGATTCCGTTGTAGATTTTTTATGCAGTGGCTTGGGTATCAATCGCCAACCAATTAAGGCTATAAATAATACGCCTATTAATGCTATTATTCCTCCCACAGGAGTAAAATCTAACATACTAAACGCTTCAGGATTAAATTGTTCAATATTTATATTTTGAGATACAAAATATTTAGCCGCAGGAGAGGATTGGTCTTCCAATGCTCGTGCTTTCAAATCGATAAGCTGTGTTTTACGAAAAGTCGAAATTATGATGTTAGGAGGTGTGCCTATCATGGTTATCATTCCTCCTAGAATACTAGCAAATGCTAGTGGCATTAAAATAATACTAGGTGACCGTTTTTGTTTTATTGAACTTTTGAGTGCTACAGGTAGCATTAAAGCGAGTGCCCCAACATTATTCATAATAGCAGAAAGAATCGCTACTACTCCACTCAAGCTAGAGATATGGGTAAGATGTTTTTTAGAAAAAGGAGCTATTTGGCGAGAAATCAAATCAACTACCCCCGAATTCCGCAGTGCCCTACTTAATATGAGGACCAAAGCTACGGTTATGACTGCTGGATGTGCAAAGCCAATGAATATATCAGACTCATTCATGACCAAATTTGATGTTTCTCCCCCAAGTATCTGATCTGCAATGAATAAAGTAACTAAAGCAATAATAGAAACAATATCATATCGAAAACGTCCCCAAATAAAAAGGAAAAAGGTCATTGCAATAATTAATAGTATTGCAATTTGGTCTACGGTCATTTTTTAAAAGCTTACTTATTTTCTTTCTAAATATTTATGTAATGGTCTCTAAACAGAGATCATAATTAGAGGGTGATTGAGACAAATATACGTGAGTATATTTAGGACTGAATGTTAGTCCAATAAATCAAAATATTATTGCGATTTAGCAAATGTTCTTTTGAGTTTTACTTGTATACCGGTAAAAGAATAATTGGGAAGTAAATCAAGAAACTGCATTTAAGTGTATCCCTGTATTTAGTTGTTTTATGCATGATTTTGTGCCAAATTATTTTAAGGTTCTCAGTTCCATTTCTATTTAACCCTATTGTTACACTTAATAGTCTGATCATAGTGATTTTTAGTACAGCTACAGTTTGTATGCTTTTTTTATAGAACTCTTACAAAAAACTAATTTACAAAGTTTTAAATAGTCGACTATCGGAATTACCTACCTGATCCTTTAGCGGGTTTTGAATCTCAATGATTATAAATTACAAATGAAAGACTTGACACTTGTATACTTCGTAATTCACAACTAAAACATACATGCCAGGATAAAGAGAAGACACTGCTATTGTTGTTTTATCAGAATTTAGAATAGCCTTATTCGTCACCTCTCTTCCATTGGAATTATACATTTGTATTCTTTGAATTCGTTTCTTTGAATCTTTTGGTATGATTATAATGCTTTGATTCTTAAACGAATGAGTAACAATAAAGCTATTTTTACTCGCCTCGGAAACTAATGTTACAACTGAAGAATAATCAAAAGAACCATTAAAATCTATTTGCTTTAGTCTGTAGTAATTCACTGTTCTAAAAGCGGATTCATCTATGAATTCATAGTTGGTGATTGAGTTTGAATTACCTTTTCCAGCTATATTACCAATAGAAGTCCAAAATGCTCCGTCTATGCTCCGTTCTATTACAAACTCCCTATTATTCACCTCAGAAGCAGTATTCCAAAAAAGGTGATTTTTATGATCACGAGTGTGCCCCTTAAAAGAAATTAGCTCTACTGGAAGAGCTAAAAAGTTTATCTCAATATTATCAATGATTAAACCACAATTTCCTGTACTTGTTCCAGAAAACGTTAGAGTTTGTGAAGTACTTGTTGCGACGAACGAAAAAGATTCACTCGCCAAGCTGAAAGAACTTCCGTTTCTATATACGGTTGTAGAAAGTGCACCACCACTCACCGTTACACTTATTGCTTGAAAGGTTGGTCCACAACTTGTTCTTCGCGAGCAAAGAAAATCAAGCTCATAAATATAGCCAATTGTAAATCCTGAAATGGTTTGACATAAGCCAGAAGAGGCATCAATTTCAGCAACCTGATTGCTTCCTGTCCCTCCATAAGTACTTTCATCTCCCACTTCAGGGCCACAACCCCAATTAGTATTACCGGTGGATAGATTTCCATTAGTTACGGATTGTCCGAAGGAAAAAATGTAAAAAAAACCAACAAAAAATAGGAGCAGTGCTTTTCTGATAAATTCGTTCATCTTGTGTAGTATAGTTTTTGCACAATTAAGTCGTTGTGCAAATAGTAGTATTACAAATATATTCTTTATTTTTTTGGCGTGTTGGAGAACTACTGTGTGATCCCTTGGCAGAGGGAGTCCACACCTAAAGAAAAGGCTATAAGCTTCCTTTAATTTATCCTTGCAGATGTCTAAGCATGTTTTTGTTTTTGTCTGGGCGAACCTACGACCTCCCGCTCACAAATCAGATGACAAGATACTGTAAGTAGTACTGTGATTAGGTAGGATAAAGTATTCGAATACTTTCCTTCAAGCAACCTATTCTACCCATTGGAAGTCTAACTATATAGATCCCAATAATATGAAAAGAGTATTACCCACCATAGCCATTTTATCACTATTTACTATTGCCTCTTACGCCAATAGTTCATTGGGTTCTGAGATAACATACAAGAAAATAGATAGTTCTACTTATGTCGTTTCACTTATTAAATATCGTTCTTGTTCTGGTCTCCCAATGCCTTCAACTGAAGACTTGCTCATTTCATGTTATAGCAGTACATCTGGACCGCTTACGACAACATTGAATCGCATATCCATTGAAGAAATCAAAGTTTTTTGTACTAGCTACGGGTATGACTGCTCTCCTCAAAATACTAAGGTGACGGGTTCTGAGGGAATAGAACGTCATGTTTTCACCGATACCATAGATTTTTCACTTGCTTTTTTTAGTACGATAGCCAATTGCTCCGTAAACATTCATTTTTCTTTTTCAGATTGTTGTAGAACTCCATTGATTAACACGGGTGGAGCAAATACCACAGAATTCAATTTTGCCGAACTAAATCTAGCAATGGGCAATAATTCGGTAGACCTTACTTCTGACCCACATCTAAAACAAGCGTGCCAACAACCTGTTTACCACAACATAGGGGCACAAGACGGAATGGAAAGAGATAGTCTATCTTACAGCTTCGGTTGGCCTCTTACAACAACTGGCGGTGTAACATTTATAGGTACATACTATAAATACTTTAGACCTTTTCAGGCGTATTTTCCTGGAGGGTCAGTGATACCTCCTATTCCCAACTCAAGCCCTCCAATTGGAGTGTACATGAACCCAGAGACGGGAGATGTCATTTTTACACCTACCAATTGTAACGAGGTCACTACATGGGCTATTCAAGTAACTGAATGGCGTAAAGATACTGCCGGAGTCAATCAAATAGTAGGTATTACCAGACGTGATCACATTACAAGCACTACAGTGGTTGAGAATAACACTCCAAAAATTAATAGTCCCTATTCTTATAATGTTTGTGAGGGGGAGCAACTTTGTTTCAATATTACAACAACTGATGCCCCACTTATACTCCCACCACCAAGTACCACAAGCATATCGGATACCTTAATTTTAACTTGGAACAACGGCATACCAGGTGCAAATTTCACTATTCTTGATTCCTCCGCTCGACTTAAAACGGGAAGATTCTGCTGGACACCTCCATATGGATCTGCTTATGATAATCCATACACCTTTACGGTAACCGTGGATGACAACCATTGTGATAGAATAGCTACATCTAATCGAGCATTTCGTATCCATGTAAAACAAAGAGCAGAAACTAATGTCAATATTACCTCGATGGATTGTGGATGGTATACTTTATCCAGTCAATTAGATTCAAGTACCTTCAAAGGATCTCCTGGATACGAATGGGTCCTTTTGGATAGTAATTCAAATCTTGTTTTTGATAACAGTGTAGCTTTCTTTCAATCCACAAATAATTTTTTATCCTTCAATGGTATTGACAGTCTAAAAATTCAACGAGAAGGGAAATATATCTTACAACATACCATCAAAAATCCTCCCTTTAATTGTCCAACTAATTATTTTGATACCATAACAGTTGGTAAGTTGGCTACTGCAACCATTGACTTCCCTAATGATACCTTTATTTGTAAAGGAACAGACTTTATGTTGAACACCACTACCACTAATGCACTAGGATATCTACATTATCAGTGGTACGCAAACAATTCTATATTGACCAATGATACCACGACCTCCTTAGCCGTCAATAACTTTGATTCTGACACTACTATTCGTTATAAAGTAGTAATAACGGACGTGAATGGATGTACGAACTCCGATGCCGTAGTTATAAACCCAAATATACCGTATCAAGATACTTTAGCCTATCATACAACTGGTTGTATGGGAGATACTATCCGTTTTAGCTTAGACTCTAGTTTGCAAAACGTTCAATGGAGTAATGGCTCTAATGCCTATGAATTACTTGTATTCGCATCTAGCAATCTAAATTTGAGCTATGTTGACACTTTGGGCTGCATCTTTAATGACAGTGTCATTGTTAACCTAAAAGACTTACCACAACCTGTTCTTGTAGATAGTACCTATTGTGGAAATAGTGCTTTAGTATCTCCTGGATTTTTTGAAGAATACCTGTGGAATACTGGATCAACGATGTCTCCTATAACCATTTCTTCGGCTGGAACATATTCTGTTCAAGTGACCGATAGCAACGGTTGTAAAAATAGTGATACTGCAACCTTTGGCTTCTTGAACCTAGTCACAGTAAGCTTGGGACCTGATACTACTCATTGTGGCCCTCTAGAATTATCAACACCCATTAACGGGACATACAATTGGAGCACTGGAAGTATTACTTCATTTACGATAATAACTCAATCGGGCTATTATACTCTTGATGCTACTGATGTAACAGGATGTTCTTCAACGGATGACATTAACGTTGTAATCAAACCACTTCCCCAACAGTCTTGGGCAGACACTATCTACTATTGCTCCAACAGCTTGGTTACCCTAACCAGTGATTCTTTCTCTAGTTATCATTGGAATACTGGTGCAACTACTAGAAATATTCAAGTTGGAAATGGTCCATATGCTGTAACCTTTACCGACGATACTAGGTGTGAGAATACAGATACCGTTTATGCCAAAGTAAGTGCAGTCCCCAACTTCAGTTTGGGTACAGATACTACATTTTGCGGTACAACCTTACTATTATCGGCTTCAGGAGGAAGCTCATACCTCTGGAATACTGGAGGGACTAAAAGTACAGAAAATGCAACTACTTCTGGCACATATTGGTTAAACCTTACAGATCAAAACGGATGCAGCAATACCGATTCTATCGATATAGAATTACTTATGAATCCAAACATTCCAACCTTGACTCGATCTAACACTACTATAACCTCCAATCAGTCAGGCACACATAAGTGGTTTAAAAATGGTTCTTTAATTAGTGGCATAACCCAAAACACCTTAACTATATATGGAATAGGCAGTTACACAGCTATAACTATAGATAGTAATGGGTGTGAATCTAGGATCTCCAACCCCATCGAAAAAACAGCTGGTATTGACAATTTGAATTCAGATGAAATCTCTATTTATCCAAATCCAGCAAAAGATAAAGTTACCATTGACGTTTCAGGAATTGGAAAAGTAAACAGTATTGAATTGTTTGATAGTCGTGGTAGAAACATTGAAAATATTCAGACCGTTCAGGGTTCTTTAATTGATTTACAATGGACTACAGAATCCAGTATTTTATATCTTGTTATTAAGAGTGAAAGTGGGATCTATAAATCAGAAATTATGAGCTATAAATAGTTCTTTACAAGTATATTCTCTATTTTTTTGGCGTGTTGGAGGGTAAAAAAAGAATGAAAGATGCCTGTTACAGTAAATATTAATTCTTCTAAAAATGGTTGTTTTGTTAGAGACTGTTTATTATTATTTTAATATGCCAATCAACTTTGAGTTGTAGAAATTAAAGTCCATTGGTACCAGCATAGCCTCATCGCAGAATATGGGTCCTTATCCGTCTGTATTTTTCAATCTCTGTTATTTCTTCCTTGGTTTTAACGCTTGTCCTTGAACAGATATTTGTCCAATATATATTTTTTCCTTTTGGAAATGGCCAATCATTATTTACTTGTCCGAAGTAAGTTTCATCTTCTCCATATACAATATAGTCCTTGCCAATTTCAAATAGTATACCACAACTTCTACCATCTACACTAGTGAATATTTCTATGGTGTCTGTGGTAATTTTTCCTTTGTATACTGAAGTCAGCATCAATTCGTATCTGGCAACAATTGTTTTGTAAGGATATCCTTTAGCTACAGTACTGTCGGTGCTAAACATTTTAACTGCTGTTGAGTCAATAAGAGTTACTAGCTCTTTGGATATTATTTTCCCAATCACAACTGCGTCAGAATATTTTATTTCTTCTTTCACCGTTCTCTGTCCGATACAAGAACAAGCGTAAATTCCGCTGTTTATCAGGAAAAATCCTAATGTCAATAAGTTGGTAAATTTTCTCATTTTTTTTCAACAAGGGTTAATGTTTAATCTATGGTATACCCCTTTTTTTTCCAAATTCCATGTTTCCTCTCATTTTGAAATTGGTTATACATAATGCCGTGCTTTGGAGGATTATTTTTAGTAATTTCTTCACCTTCCAATACCGTTGAATTAACTTTATTATTTCAATACGTAAAATAGTACCCTCTTTTGGTTTTTGAATTTACAAAAACGTAACTTGAATTTGTACTTACAGGTGAGAATTCTACTATTTTAGGCTCGTCCAATGTATGTCTACTATATTTTGGAGGATAAATTGTGCTTACAGAAACTGATTCTGTCTCTGGAAATGGAGAAATACCAAATTTATAACTCACGGTGCATAAATATTTATCTTCATCTTGTGCTTTAAAAAGCCTACTACCGAACAAAGGTTCATACGATATAAAGCGTAGTACAGAGTCATTTTGAATTTTAAATTCCTCGACTTTATTCGGGTAAAAAAAATCAGTTACGTCATAAGAAAAATTACCACCCCACAGCACACTCCCTATCTTTTCTTCAGATTCATGCGGAAGTTTAGTTTGTGGTAAAGAGACATACCTATCTGACTTAATTATGTAAATACCTTTCCCATTTGAGTTTTCCAGTAATGTGATTTTCAGGCTATCCTTTTCGTAAATCGGTAAATCCATCACGAGTTCTTCAAAACCCTCTTTTTTGATTGTGATTTGATGGATATTTTTTCTGAAATCAAAATAGCCATTCCTATTCCCATACTTTGACAAACTATAAGATTCCATAATAGAATCAGTTAAGGTTAAACGAACATTCTTTAGAGGCTCTTTAAAGGAGTTAAGGACATTGCCAATTAGGTTTATTTCTTTAAAATCTGGATCTGTGTCTAGAGAAATATCTTTATACTTAGCATCTGGATTACTTGTTTTTTTCAACGTTATGGTATTGAAATGATAAGAAGCATCTTCAGAGAAATTATTTATTCTAGTAGACAAAGAATGGTATCCTTCTTTTCTAAATTCTATAAAAAAAGTCCTGGGTTCATTCAAGCTGAAACCTCCTTTGGAGTTTGTTTGAACAGAAATAGCAGAAGTTCTATACGAGATAGATACATCAGTTAACGGATTTCCCAGTTCATCTTTTACATATCCCTTAATTCCAATTCTATCTTTTTCATTTATGGAACACGCTGAAAAAGAAATAACTCCCAATACAATAATTAATTTGATCAATTTTTCCTTAATCATCCCATTTCCTGTAAAATAATCATGTAAGAACTTTTCGAAGTCCTCTGAATGACCACTTTTATTCTGTCCTAATATCTTATTCAAGATGTTCATTGTTTTTAGTTAAGCCCAACACCAGATATACAAAACCTTCACTGTCTAGCGAGCCATTGGCAACAATATTAGGTATAAATTGGTGGTTTGGGGTTTAACTGCGTAGGTTATATATCATTGAAGATTTTTTGAATAATACCCTTTTGGGTATGTTATCAATCTTGATCGATTGGCTATCGAAATGTTCTGTGCATCTGTATAACTTGTACAGGGTTACTTACGTGATCCTTGTGAGGTGGTGAATCAACTAAAGAAAAGCCTGAACTCTCGTTCAGACTTTTCTTTAGTTGGTCGGGGTAGCAGGATTCGAACCTACGACCACCTGCTCCCAAAGCAGGTAATAAATCTATGTAACTGTCAGAAAATTAATACTATCTGTCTGTTATATTTTTTATACTACAATATTTTACGAAAGGGGGCCAATTTTTCTTTGCTTCTTTCTTAGGAAGAAAGAAGTCCAATTTTTTCATTGCTTACCGACTGTCAATAGCTCACCTTAGTAGAATAAATCGCTTATAATAAGTACGTTATGGATAGTAAAGTAAACAGGAAGGGGCACAAGGTGCAGGCAGTCCAAAAAATGAAGAATCAACGTCAACAGTAACAAAGGCTACACCTAAAACCGAAAAGGTGAAAGAAGAGAAAACCAAGGCTGAACAGTTCCCAGAACTAACGAAGCACTTTGAAAATCTATCTAGATAAGGGATAGTTTAATATCACACAAACATCGAGTGACCAAGGTATTGACAAGCCTATACAAAGAAGATGAATTTTCACAAGAGGAAAATGATGACTTTGGTAAAATTACAATTAATGCAAGTACCGAATGCAACTCCTTTAAGTATGAGATTCTGAATAAAGGTCTTACCGGCAAGGTGCTAAAATTCATTGAGACATTATTAGACGATAAAATCACCGAGGTTGAAGCAGAACTTATATAATCAACTTCAAGTAAAACCGAGTGTTCTCGCACTCTGTTGTTTTTGTAAACCACTGGCAACTATATACCTAATGGGACAAGATTATAATATTAAATTTTACTAGGCTGGACTGCCCTTTTGTTGAGTTTAACAATATGGTAAAACAAGGAGCATTGGTACTTAAATGATGCAAACAAAGAAACAATCATTAAATAAATAGTACAAGTAAAAGCATCAATAGTACAAGTCGTTCTGTACTATTTGTCAATATTTTTGTGAGATGAAAAAACAATGGTTCGCATTTATCTTATTGACTTTAAGTTTAGTTTTTACTTGTCAGGCTCAAGACATAGTAAACCCCACCTTTGAGGCATGGACCCCATCGGGTTCCCCTCCTCCATTCTCATGGGAAGAACCCACAGGCTGGAAAAGCATCAATTCAAGGACAGAATGGACCTCTGCTGGAGTTGGCCGAACTTCTGATGCTCATTCAGATTCATTTGCATGTCAGTTAAGATCAGTTCATATTTCCGGAGGGTGGCCATCCATTTTGTGCAATGGAAATCCAGATTTTAGTGGAGATTTTGATAGTCCAGGATTGGATATTATTAGTGGAGGAACACCTATTAATTATAAACCAAGATTCCTTCAAGGGTACTATAAATTCAGCAATAGCCCTTTAGACTCAGGGTATGCGATTATCATTTTAAAGAAGTACAATACCACAACGAATAAGGTAGATACAGTAGGCATTGGTCATACCTATTTTGGCGAATCTCTCGACTACAATGCATTTGAGATTGAGATTAAAGATGTATCACCGTTTGTAACTCCAGATTCTATTGTCATTGCTTTTTACTCTAGTAACCCAGCTAACCCCAAGGCTCCTGATTTTTCAAAATACGGGTTAATTATTGACGATTTAAAACTAGCTCAAATCCCTCTGTCCACTCCCAAAGAGAAGGTTATCGTTCCTTCATTTAGCATTTACCCAAATCCTTCTACTGGCATGGTTCACATAGACTACTCCAAACTGCCATTATTTGAAGGCTCTTTGTACCTAAATATTTATAACAGCTTAGGTGCAGATATATTCAACGCTAGAATAGAAAGAAACCAGAATCTAAATTTAAAATTGGCTAATGGTATCTATAATTGTACAATCAGCGATGCCAAGGGTCATCTTCTGGGTTCGCAAAAATTAATCTTGGCCCATTAGGTATATAGTTGCCACTTTTTGTCCAAAACTGGAAAAATGGAACTAACCAATTTTCGAGTATCGGTAATCCTTATAAAAGGAACTACTGAACCTATAATAAGATGTCTGTATTGTTTTGTTTTCCAAAGAGTGAAACACTTATCAAAAATGTTAGGGTCGTCTGAAAAGACAGCAAAGCTATTGGGTATGTACTCTTTGAGCGGTCTTCCAGAGTGAAGCCCCTTACATTGTATAAACAATGCAGGGCTATCATCTGGTTTAGCTGTAAGTATCTTCATAGAAACGCTATGATTACTTTCAAATCATCAATTGTACTGCTTAGAACTCTTCCAATTTTTGAGACATTGGCATTTAGAGTTGTGGCCTTTGCTCTTGAGCAATAAAACGAAGAGTTGAACTTTGAATCCAATGCTTTTGCATACTGTTTTGTTAGGCTTCTAAAACCCATTACAGTGGTTTTTAAGAACTCAGCAAGCTCAACTGAATTGAGCGTACTGAGATGTTCTTTGAGTTTATGTTCGTTACTCATTAAGCTGCCACGTTAGTTGGGTAAGACTTTAAAGCTTTGCTCAATGTGTCGTTTAGAAATATCACATCATGCACTTTCATTTTACTTCGTTTGGCTCGTTTTACAAAATCGTCGAGGTCAACTAGTGCATCGAGAAGTTTATGGAGTTCCGTGTCTTGGTTAGCGGTGATTAATTCCTCACAGTAGTGAGCTATTTGAAATAGCTTACCACATATGTCTGAATTGTAAAGTGTGTTTTTAGCGTAACGAATTGTTGTGATCATTCGCTCTTCTGGTGTTTGATTTTGGATGTCATTTTTCATTTTATTTCTATATTTAATGGTTTACACCGTACTAAGACCATTAGGTTGAGTAGGTATAGTAGTATAGAAGGGTGGAAGAAAAAAAGGTATGACAATAGTGTAACGGCTGGCGAAACTTTTTAGAAGTTCGGGAATACTACTCCGTCATCAAATAACACTAGAGAGTTAATTCATCACACTTACGAAAACAACACAATTATTTAGTGCATGTGTACTTATAGTATATGTAGCTTGTAAATACAAGGTATTGCACCGCACTACGCCAAAGTGCGTGTTTGTGCGGTTTATGGTAATTAATGCCTGAAAAGTATGTCTGATAAATATGGAGGTGTGCAATCGTGCATTATCGTGCATTATTAGTGCGTTGTAATGTGCTGATAGTAATAGTGTTTAAGTCTATCACGCACGAATGCACAATGGTTTTTCTATTTTTTAGGAAGCCTATTAAAAGTAGAGAGGATATAAATATAAAAAGAGTATATAGGGTCTGTTTAACTATTCATATTAGAGTATCTATGAAAGTACAAATGTGCCAGAGTCTTGTTGCATCCAAATAGATTGATAATAAGTCTTTAGGTATTGTTATGTACATTCGTAATCATTCAAATTTTATATTCAAATGAAGAACCTCAATAAAGTTATACTCATAGCGTTAATTTTTAGTGTAAATTTACTCTTTGCTCAAAATTCAACTTTCAATTATACCGGTATAGTACAGACCTATATAGTACCTGCTGGAATTGGATCCATTGAGATAAAAGCTATTGGAGCAGAAGGTGGTTCTGGAATTAGAGTTAGCAGTGGTGTTGGCGGAAAAGGAGCAAGTATCCAAGGCGACTTTATTGTGGTTCCAGGTCAAGTCTTGAAAATACTCGTAGGAGAACAAGGAGACGGACCAGAATATGTTGGTGGCGGTGGTGGTGGAACCTTTGTTTGGGATAATGCTACAGGAGAACTTTTAATCGCTGCTGGAGGTGGCGGAGGTGGCGGAGCTACAGATATTGTTTCAGGTTTTACAAATGGTATCGATGCTATTGTTACAATAAATGGAGCAAATGGAGCTGGATTCTCTGACGGAGCTGGAACTTTGGGAAATGGAGCTGTAATACCAACCGCTATTAATTATGCATCTGGAGGTGCAGGATGGGCTTCTGTTGGAAATGATGGAACTACACATGGTTGTTCAAATGAATCAACGAGTGGTCAAATTCCTCTTTTAGGAGGTGCAGGTGGAAATGGTGGTGGTAATGTTGCCGCCGATGGTGGCTTCGGAGGAGGAGGAGGAGGTAATGGCAGATGTGGTGGCGTTGGCGGTGGCGGTGGCGGCGGTTACAGTGGTGGTGGTGCCGGTGGCGAAATAGTTTTGGGTGCTTATAATGGCGGCGGTGGCGGCGGATCCTTTAATTCAGGAACTAACAAGGTTGAAACTGCTGGTACGACAATAGGTAATGGTCAAGTATTAATAACGTCACTTTGCTTTATCCTTAATGTATCTTTATCTGATACTACATTGTGTTTAGGTGAGGAATTAATATTAAACGCATCTTCTCCCTTTACAAACAATTTATCTTGGAATATGGGAGTAGTTAATAATGTAGCTTTTAAACCAAGTTCCATTGGTACCATAACCTATACTGTTACCAGTGATAATTCAAATGATTGCCCTTTTAGTCAAGATATCTTAGTTCACGATTCAATAAGTATATTAGGAATAGTAACTTTTGACAATAATACTAATACGGGAGCTATAGATATTACAGTCTCTAGCGATGGAAACAACTATTTATACGATTGGAATACAGATGGAACAGGAGATTTTAATGACTTGGAAGATGTTTCTGACTTGTCTGTAGGTAATTATATTGTAGTAGTCAAAAATAATTTATCCTGTATGAGCTCTAAAACATTTATTGTCTATAATACTGTTGGGATTGATAATGTCTATTCGCAGGATATTAAACTCTACCCAAATCCTACAAGTTCAAAATTAAACATTGATTTTCCCTATATTTTTAGTTATGAGGTTATTTCTGTAGATGGAAAAACTATGCTCAAAGGGGAAACGGTGAATAGTGTTAGCTTAGATGTAGAATCATTACCAAATAATATTTATTATTTGATTCTTAACTCCAAAGATCAGAGGGTAAAAGGTATTTTTATTAAAGAATAATATTTGAGAGGTCGCGGAAAAAGACACCTTCGATTTCAAAGGAAGTTGTTCTTAAACTCTCAATTGCCTTTCTCTTAAGTTCTTCTTTATTCAAGACATGGTTACTCAAAAGGCTGTGCAACTTCTACAAATGTATTGAATAATGCTGTCCCATATAAGGGAATCAGCTGAGAACAAGGAGTTTGTAAAAGAGAAGCTTGTAATGAATAAGTTTGCAGTGCTCCCTTCTATGAAACGAAATTCTTATGATACTGCTCTAAAACATCTTATTCGTTTAGGACTCACGGATGCTATTCCGGCTGAGTTGTATGCTTCTCTTTCTACTTCTAATATCAGTAGATGGAAAAACGAGGATGAATCAAAATATTTTGGTTCTGGACTTAATTCTCTCAATCAAGCGGCTAACGAAAAATATGATTTATTCTATAAGATGGCTCAGTCTGAAAGATTACAAAGAAACTTAGAATGCTATTTCAAACTCGTTAAGATATTTCAATCGGCTATTGCTTTGTCTTCCACTTGCCAAAAGATTCTCTATGATTCTCGTTCTGACATTGTAGACGTTATCCAAGAAGTTAAACCTATTCTTGGTTTAAAGAAGGCCGTTTCTTTTCTTGGATTCTCGACTACTACGTTTCATAACTGGATGCTGGAGACTAAAGTGAAATGTGTTCATTCTTACTTTGAAGTATGTAATCGCATTCGTCCAAATCAACTTACTAAGTTTGAAGTGAATACTCTTCGTGACCTTCTTACTTCTGTTGAGTATAAATGCTGGCCTATTTCTTCTATTGCTTTTCACGCTCAAAGAGAAAAGATCCTATCTGTTGGTTTGTCTACTTTCTATAAGTACGCCAAACTCTTGGGAATTTCTAGACCAAGATTAAAAAAGCCTAAACATAAGATAGGTATTCGGGCTTCTGCTCCCAATGAAAAGTGGCACATTGATATTACTAAATTTAAAATTATCGGTAAGGAGTATTCTATCTATATCATTATGGATAATTTCTCCAGATACATTTTGAATTGGGGTGTTCATCATTCTGTTTCAGGTGAGTTTATGCGAGACTTGCTTAAGGAAGCTATCTCAAGATTTGAACCTACGACCTCCTGCTCCCAAAGCAGAATATTACTTATCTACATACTATCTAATTAGTATGCTAATTCTCTTTAAACCACTACTATACATCATTTATCTACTTGTTTGTTATTTACTTATTATGTGTTTATTTGTATAAAATTTATGCAAATCGTGTGCAAGTTATAAATTTACATATTAATTAGAACCTATGAATAATGCAGCCATTTCAATATACTTAGATACTCGTCATAAAAAAGCTAACGGTTGTTACCCCATAAAACTTAGAGTATATAACCCAGTAACTAAAAAAACTAAGTTATATCCATTCACTAAAATAAAATCAGAGATAAACAACAAAGCTGATATTCTAAAAATAATAAATGAGGGATTTACTATGCAGTTAGCACTTGATAAAATTCAATATTCAAATAAACCAAGGGGAACAAATCTCAAACTCAAGTTCTTTTTAAATGAGTGTATGCATAAATCATCAAATATTGCAGAATCACTTCATCCCTTTTCTTTTGAGAAATTTGAAAAAGAGATGTTTGATAACATACCTGCTAATGGTAATTTATCTAGCTGCTATCAAACTAAAATTGAAGTATTAGAAAATCATCATAAAATTGGGACTGCTAGTAACTATAAATTAAGTAAAAAGTCATTAGATCAATTCGCATCTACCATAAGTAAAGAGATTTCCTTTAATTCTATCACACCTGATTTTCTGGAAAGCTATGAACGATATATGTTAGATGAACTAGAACGGAGCGAAACTACAGTGTCAATGTACCTCCGTGCATTACGTGCGGTTTATAACAAAGCCATTGACGATAAAATAATATTTCCTGAGCAATACCCTTTTGGCAAGTATAAATACACTATTCCTACTGGAGACAAGGTAATTAAAGCACTTACCAAAGAACAACTAGCATCTTTATTTAATGGCATTCCAAAGACTCTGGAACAGCAAAAAGCTAAGGATTATTGGTTTTTCTCTTTCTATGCACAGGGTATGAATATCAAAGACATTGCTTTGTTGAAGTTCCAAGATGTAAAAGAAGATTCTATTCAATACACTAGAGCTAAAACAAAAAATACAGGAAGGAAAAAGCAGAAAATCATCTATATTACCATGAACGAGTACATACTCGATTTTATTAAGCGATATAAGACATTAAGCTCATCTCCAAAGGACCACATATTCCCTATTTTGACTAAAGGACTATCACCTCACGAACAACATAAAAAGGTTAAGAGCTTTACTAGATACATCAATCAACATTTTAGGAAATATGCTATTCTAAATGGCATTAACGAAGCTGTTTCGACATACTGGGCAAGACATTCATTCACAAATACATTAATAAATAATGGTGCAAGTATTGAATTTGCAAGTGAAGCACTCAATCACTCAGATATAAGGACTACTCAAAATTATGTTGCGGGATTTGAGGAAAATAGGAAAAAAGAAATGATGAAAGAACTATTGAAATTTCAACTTGATGAATGAACAGATCATAGTCTATTTGAGGGAACACGTTTTCGGAAAAAATAATCCAACTTTTAGAGATATGGATTTTTTTAAACTGACTAAACATTTCTTTAAAAAACTAGATAAGTCAATAGTAACAAATGTCGAAGTTACAAAAGAGCAAATAAGGACCGTATTTAATGTATTGCAAATTGAGATTGCAAAAGAAAAAAAACTACATCCTACCTATTTCTACGATGAAATACTAAACATTACAAATTATAGAACTAAAGTAAGCTCATCAGAACTAGCATTGATTGAAGACATTGAAAAACAAAGGGATGCATTCATGGATATTAAACAGTCTATTGATTATTTTTATGTTTCACTAATTGAATATACTTGTAGCTCTATTCCTGCATATGGGGAGTTAATGACCAACAATATACTCAACAAGTATATTAAAACTAGTAGCACACTATGGTTAAAGATAAGGATTGACAAAGAGCATAATGGAGGAATAAAAATCGATTTTTTGAAAGCAGATCTTAGCCCTAATATTCTTAGTAAGCGACAATTACATCCAGACGTAGACAAAACTAGTTCTGCCCGTTTTTTACATATTGGTAGTAAACTAGATAGTCAAAACGCATTCTTTGTTGGTCATAAAAAATTAATCCGAATCTTTGATAACCAAAGTGATTTAGACAAGTATGTTAAGAAAATAGCACAAATTGAACTCACCGAATATAAGAGCAAATATCCTACTGCTATATTAACTGATTTCATTAATCACAAAACAGCAGAGTTAGAAAATGTCATCAATCGAATCTCTAATAAGTATGAATCTGGAAATTCTGCTTATAGATTTTTAGAACAGTATAAGCATGAGATAAGTAGTTTACACAATGATAAGAATGCTTCTTCTAATTCAACATCCCTTTTTAAATCACAAAATAACATTGTAGAAGATATAATAAATGAGATTGCTCAAAGTGAAAAAAAACGATTTAAAAATATATTCAACAAGTGTGAAAGTACACTTGATATCCGCCAAATAATTAAGTATCTAAAAAAGGAAAAAAGGGACTACCTACTTGAATTAAATGGTAGAACTTTAGCTGCTTCAGGTTCAGTTTCTAAATATATTAATTCTAAAGACCCACTGTTTATGGAAAGAAATATTAATATATTAATTGAATATTATGAAGACGAACTGGTGAATGAGTCTCTTAGTAATCAAACAAAAATTAGACCTTTAATATTTGAGAATAATTTCAACTTATTAGATCCAGAGAAAGTATATGACCATTTTCACAAATATCTAGTAACTCAAAATATTATAAGTCTTGAAAACTTACATCTATTCCTAAAAACAGCATTCGAACAATTGAAATCCAATAAAAGTAAAATATCAATTAATGACACCAATAGAAAAAATAAAGTTTATGCAGCCTTTCATTCTTTCTTCACTGACAATAAGATTCAAGGAGAAAAACCTCGCTATGTAAGTCTCCTAACTCAAAATTTCATTGGTTACAAATTTGATACTGTCAATAAAAATTGGACTAATTACGACTCTAAGAAAGATATTATCTAAGAATATTATAGGAATACTCTAAGAATAAAAGGAACAATAGGAAAATCTATTACTCCATAATGGTTTTGATGAATTTTGAAGTCTCATGTTCGATTTCATCAAACTACAAAGCGATGTAGAAGAGACTAAGAGTTTACTTCTCTCATTCATTAATAGTCAAACCTGCAAAATTTTCAAGGACGACTCAGACCAAGTACTAACAGTAGAAGAATGTGCAGTCTTCCTTCATCTTAGTAAAGCAACCATCTATACAAAAATTAGCAAAGGGGAGCTTCCTGTTATAAAGAAAGCCAAACGATGTTACTTTCTTAGGTCAGACTTAATTGAGTATCTAAAAAAAGATAGGATACAAACTTCATCAGAAATCCAACATGAAGTAAAACAAGCACTTAGAAACAAGTAAGCTATGGCTCATAATAGCTCTAATCTATACATTAGCACAAAGCGGGACAGACAATCTCTTGGACTTAGTTTGAACTTAATGGTTTCAGGTAATGGGACTAATATAGTTGGTAATCCAGCTTTAGCAAAAAGAGCTAAAAGAAAGGTTATCTCTCAAAAGATGAATCTTACACTTATTGACATAGTAAAATCTAAAGGTAAAGATGAACGCCTAAAAGGTTATTGGAATACATACCATTGTTTAAAGACTGTAGTCACATCCAATGGCAAGATGTATTCTTCGTATTGTAAGAACAGATTTTGTACAGTCTGTTGTGCAATTAGAAAAGCTGAAATTATAAATAAATATTATCCAACTTTAAGTACATGGGACGAAGCTTATTTGGTCACACTTACTGTTAAATCATGCAATGCTAAAAATCTAAATAAGTGGATAGCAGGAATGTTTAGAGCTTTTAACCTTATCCATGGGCGTTGTAAAAAGAGATATCAACGAGGCAAAGGAATAAAGTTAATGGGTATTAAATCT
>NVWV01000015.1:0-42500 GCA_002746305.1 Bacteroidota bacterium
TGCAACATAGAGATTTCCATTAGCATCTACTGCTATTGCTGCAGGTTTATAAAACTTGGCAGCTGTTCCGGTACCATCCACATAGCCTTGACTACTCCCAGCTAAAGTGGTCACTTCTTGTGCTCTAGTTTCAAAAAATAAGAGACTCAAAAAAAGGACGGATAAAAATGTAATTTTTTTCATGATTAAAATCTGCTATAATTATTTTGTACAGCAAATGAACAGTCATGAAATTTCATGACTGTTACACGTATGAAAATCAGCGGATTCACACCATAAATACTATGGTGGCATTGCACCTGACAGACTCCTTGTTCTATTTTTATTACTAATTACACCACGACATTTGTTGTCATGCTGAGCGGCAGTCGAAATATGAACGACTAACCAAACTCAGCAGATGTCATAAAAAAAGCCGAGGATAAATCCCCGGCATTCTTTGTACTGATTAAGAGTCAGAACTTATCAAAAGTAGTATTATTTTTTAATCGCTTTAACCTGTTCGCTTCCTGAAGCAGTTGAGATAGTTATAAAGTACATCCCAGAATCTAGATTACTTAAATCCTACTTCAAAGACCCAAAGACTAAAACCTATTTTTTCTCATGCTCAAGTATGTTATTATGTATATTATCATATAAACTGAGTACAAATAAATAGTCATAAATCCCTATGTTTACTACACTTGACCAAAATGAGCGGATTCACACCAGTGCACTCTAGCGGCATCGCACTCGATAGCCTCCTTATTCTTTTAATTTTATCATTTATCGGTAATTATTGTCGTACGGAACGACCTGATAGTTATCGAGGTCTCACTCAAAGTGACTTCCTCAACTAAACTGATTTTCTTATTACATTTGAAGCTATGAAAAATCAATTATTCAAACTTCCCATTGTTTTATTCATTTTAGTCATATTTATTTCTGGCTGTGACAAGCTATTTTCTGAAGTAAAAGCAATAGAAGAAAACCAGAAGGGTATTGATGCACTGAATGAGGGCAATAGTGAACAAAGCTTGATTCATTTTCACGCTGCAGCAGATTTAAATCCAGAGGACCCCGAAACAAAATCAACGATTTATAGAAACATAGCTTTGGCACATGTAGATCTTACCAATGATGACTCTGCAGTATATTATCATAAAATGGCAGCAAATTGCTATGAACGGGGAGACTATTACTATTTACTAAACATGGCAGATGCCGATCTTTATTCCGAAAACATAGGAGGAGCTTTAAGTAGACTGCTGAAAGCGAATGCAATTAACCCGAATGATGTAGGTTCTAACAACAGTCTTGGATTAATCTACCTTGGAGAATATGATTACAAATACTATGATCTAGACAAAGCTCTCAAATACAATAAAAAGGCGTTTGACTTGAACGAAGATAGAATCACAGAACAAGTACTGGCCCAAACATACATTGCAATGGGAAACCACAACAAGGCGTTGTTTCATTTAGAGCATGTTTACAATGAATACCCAGGTATCCTCGACGACTTATTGGAATTGGCCAAAGCCGAAATATTGTATGAAACGGATGCAGACCTCAATTTGACTTTTCAGCTTATAGAAGAACTGGATGCTAGTAAAAAAGAACAGATTGAGGAGCTAAAAAACTCCATAAATACGCCTTAAAGTTTTAACGACTATTTATTAATCTCAGAGGATCTATAGCTCACGGGCTAGAAGTCCTGTTTTTATATGAGCCCAGTCAGGCGTCTGAAAAGCATGCCTCATTAACTCACTCCACCAACTCGCATTATTTTCGACAAAAAACTCAGGAAACTATTTGCATATTAAAAGTTTCCGTCGTTTTCTTTGCACCTCGGTTTGGAAGAATCATCAAAAATATTGCAAGGAGCAGCCAATCTTTTTATGCGAATAGGTATAAAGAGTGTGAGTATGGATGACATAGCTAGAGAACTAGGTATAAGTAAAAAAACGATATACAAACATTTCAAGGACAAAAAGGAACTTATAAGCAATGTCATCAAATTTGATATTGACCAAGAAAAATGTCTTTGTGAAGACTGCTATAATTCTACTGAAAATGCTGTACAGCAAATGATAGATATCAGCAGACACATTAGTCACTCGCACAAGGATGTTAATCCTACTGTAATATACGACTTACAAAAATACTATCCTGAAGAATGGGCGATAATGGAAAATTTCAGAAATGATTTTGTACGTTCCGCTATCTTAAAAAACATAGAAAAAGGCCGTTTGGAGGGACTGTATAGAACAGACATTGAACCCGATATCATTGCTCTCATTTACATTACATTGATTAGTGGAATGATGCTACAACTTACAAAAAGTGATAATGACTACAACTTTGTAACACTACATAGACAAATGGTAAGCTATCACCTGAGTGGTATTTGTAACCAAAATGGTAGAGAATATTTAGAACAACACATTAACGAAATAACGAACGAATGATGAAATACATTTTATCCCTTTCCCTAATTTTACTTTTGAGTACTGGATTTGCTCAGACGGGGGAAAAACTTGTACTAAGCCTTGAGAAAGCTCAAGAACTTGCTGTGCAAAACAACTACAATCTTAAAAATGCTCTATTGGATGTAAAAAATGCAGAGTATCAGGTAGATGAAATCAAAAGCATGGGACTTCCACAAATCAGTGGAAGCGGCTCTTTTTCTAATAGCTACAAGATTCCGACAACCATCCTTCCTGGTGAAATAGTAGGTGCTCCTGCAGGTACCACAGTTGCAGTACAATTTGGCGTTCCATTTAACATGACTGGAACTGTGACCATGAATCAACTCCTCTTTGACGGCACATTCTTTTTAGGACTTAAAGCAGCTTCTGAGTTTGTAAATGTAAGTAAATTACTTACCTCTAAATCAGAAATAGATGTTAAAGAAGGTGTATTAAAAGCTTATTACATGGCTCTTATTGCAAATGATAACATTGGACAATTGGAATCAAGTCTTAAAAATATTCAGAAACTGAAAGATGAGACTAGAGCAATGTATGAAGCTGGTTTTGCTGAAAAACTGGATGTCGACCGAATGGTCCTTTCTGCATCTAATTTGGAGATCTCGATCAACAACCTAAAGAGTCAAGCTGAACTATCAAAGAAACTTCTTCTTAATAGTATGGGACTTGAAGTAAACCAAGAAGTTCAACTTACTTCGTCTCTACCTAAATTTACGAACACGAACTTTATAGAAAACTATGGTTTAGAGTTCAGCACTGGCAACAGGATAGAATACAAGCTTCTAGAACAGCAACAAAAGCTTAATGAACTTGACTTAAAGAGATGGAAGATGGGTTATTTCCCTAGTCTGTATGGCTCCGTTAACTACGGTACTAGCACATTTGCAAATGACGGATCTTTTGGTGATCTAGGAAATGACTGGTATCCGCAGGGAATGGTTTCTCTAAGTTTAAGCGTACCCATTTTTGATGGTTTCAATAAAAAAGCTAAAATGAATCAAGTACGAGTTAGCATTTCAAAAACCGACAATTCAATAGCTCAACTCACCAATGGCATAAACTTAGAAGTCAGTCAAGCGAGAACAGTTTACTCCAGTGCATTTAGATCATTAGAGTTACAGCAAAAAAGTCAAGAGCTTGCTGAATCCATCTACAATACAACCTCTATTAAATTCAAAGAAGGAGTAGGAAGCAGTTTTGAAATGATTACTGCAGAAAGTGATCTTACCAACGCAAAGACCAATTATTTAAATGCTTTATATGACCTCAGTGTCGCAAAAATAAACCTAGACAAAGCACTGGGAAATTTATAAAATCATTAACCAATAAAGACTAATCACATTCATATGAAAAATATATTACTAATCCTCACAGTACTGCTTGCCGCTAGTTGCGGTTCTACAAGTAAAGATGAACTTACTAAGAAGCGAGATGAGCTAGTTGAGAAAGAAAAAGAACTAGTCACCGTTAAGAAAGAAGTTCTAGAATTAAAAAAAGAGATTGAGAAATTGGATACAACTGCTCGTACAAACGCAATAGCAGTAATGGCAACAGAAATAAGTACTGGAGCTTTCAAAAACCCATTTCAAATACAAGGTCTAGTAGAGTCTGACAAAAATGTACTGGTATCTCCGGAGGTGCCCGCAAAGTTAATGAAGATCTATGTAAGAGAAGGACAACGTGTATCTAAGGGACAAGTAATAGCTTCACTTGATGGTAGTACAGCAAGTTCTCAAATAGCAGAATTGGAAGGTGCTCTTAGTTTAGCTCGTACTAATTTTGAAAAGCAGCAAAGACTTTGGAAGCAAAAAATTGGCAGTGAAATGCAATTTCTACAGGCTAAAAACCAGTATGAGAACTTGCAAAACAGCATAACTACAGCTCGTACCCAGCTTGGCAAATACTCTCTACGTGCTCCAATAAGTGGAACTGTAGATGAGATAATGGCAAACGAAGGGGAATTGGTTGGTAGTCTAACTGGTGGCCCAGTAATGCGTATCGTGAATATGAGTGACATCAAAATAAAGGCTAATGTGTCTGAGAAATATCTTGGTCAACTTAAAAAAGGCCAGACGGTAAAGGTTAAGTTTCCATCTATAGGACTAGAAATGGAAGAGAAAGTATCAGCCATAGGAAATGTGATAGATGCTAATAATAGAACATTTGTCATTTACATAAAACCATCCAAGAATCTAAGTCAGTTAAAACCAAACCTTTTGGCACTGATTACCGCTTATGATTTTGAAGATAAAAACGCAATAAGTATCCCCACTAAGCTGGTAAGAACAGACGGCGAGAAGAATTTTGTTTACACCATAAAAACCAACGGAAGTAAAAAGGTAGTTGAAAAACGATTTATCGTAATAGAAAAACAATTCCCAAGCCAAACGGTAATAAAATCTGGACTAGAACCTGGAGATTTATTAATAACAGAAGGAGTAAATAGTGTGATAGTAGGAGACGAAGTTAAGATAGTAACAGAGTAAGAATGACTCTTGATTTACAATTTAGGACAAAACTAAAAGTCCTTTATCATACATCTAAAATCAGCGAATAAAATGAGTAAAGTAAAAGAAATCATAAAAGAATTTAAACTCACTACCTGGGCGGTAAACAACAAAACGAGTGTCTATGTTATCATGGCCATACTTTTGATTATAGGGTTTAAAAGCTATACGACTATGCCAAAGGAAAGTTTTCCAGAGGTAAAGCAGCCTATCATATTTGTAAACACTGCATATCCCGGCAACTCGCCTATTGATATAGAAAATCTGGTAACTCGGCCGATGGAAAAAGAAATAAACTCCATCACAGGACTCAAGAAACTAACCTCTACGAGTATTCAAGATTTTTCTATCATCGTAGCAGAATTTGAGTTTTCTGTGGAGAATGAGAAAGCACTACAGGAAGTTAAAGATGCATTGGATAGAGCCAAAATGGACTTGCCTAATGATCTTCCTGCGGATCCATCAGTATCTGATATGAATTTCTCAGATTTTCCCGTAATGAATGTAAACGTTAGCGGAGATTATAGTCAAGACAAGCTAAAAGAATACGCTGAATATCTTCAAGAGGAAATGGAGAACCTCTCAGAGGTATCTGCTGTTGACTTGAGTGGAATAACAGAAGAAGAGGTAGAAATATCGATAGACCGAGTAAAAATGGAAGCATTGGAGCTTTCGCTTTTTGATATAGAGCAAGCTATTGCCAATGAAAATGTGACGATGAGTGGTGGAGATATCAAGAGTATAGAGGGTGGAGATATCACGCGTAGAAATATAAGAATAGCTGGGGAATTCAAAGATTACAGAGACATAGAAAATGTTATTATCAAAAATGAATTCCAGAAAATAGTATATCTTAGAGATATAGGAGAAGTAACCTTCGGACCCAAAGAACCTTTGAGTTTTGCAAGACTAAATGGGGAACCCGTAGTAACGCTAGATATCAAAAAGAAAAGTGGAGGAAACCTCATAGCCGCAGCCGAAAAAATACAAGAGATTGTAAAAAAGGCCAAGCAGGATATTTTTCCGAAAGACCTAGAAGTAGTCATCACAAATGACCAAAGTGTACAAACCAGAAACATGGTAAACAACCTAGAAAACAGCATCATTATGGGTGTACTTTTGGTTGTAGGAGTCTTGATTTTCTTCCTTGGAGTACGCAACTCCCTATTTGTGGGAATAGCCATTCCGCTCTCTATGCTTATGGGTATCGCTATCCTAAATTACAGTGGAACTACGCTCAATATGATGGTACTTTTCTCTTTGATACTTGCTCTTGGAATGCTGGTGGATAATGGAATTGTAATCGTAGAAAACGTCTATCGGCAATACACAGAGCGAGGCAAAACCAAAGACCGAGCATCCATAGAAGGTACTGGCGAAGTGGCTACAGCTATTATCGCATCTACAGCTACTACAGTCGCAGCATTTGTTCCATTAATGTTTTGGCCTAGTATGATGGGAGAATTTTTCAAGTATCTGCCTATCACACTTATCATTGTACTTTCTTCTTCACTTTTCGTAGCCTTAGTGGTTAACCCTGTACTTACCGCAGATTGGATTAAAACAGGAAATAGTGAAAAATCAAAAGCAAGTAAATTTTGGATACGTAACGGACTACTTATCTTGGTTGGCATTCTTCTTTACTTCATTGGTTCTCCATTATTGGGCGGACTATTTATAGCAACAGTGATAATATCTATTGTAAATAGATTTGTCTTGACACCTGGTGGCAACTATTTTATGGCAAACGTAATGCCACGCATAGAAAATAAATATGCTCAATTTATTCGGTTTGCATTGAGTGGAAAAAACCCGATTTTCTTTCTAATTGGTATCTTTGTTTTCTTTGGATTAACGTTATTTTTATTTAGTGTAAAAACACCACCTGTTGTGTTTTTCCCAGATAGTCAGCCTAACTATGTCAATGTGTTCATAGAAACTCCACTGGGCACAGATATAGAAAAAACCAATAGAATTACCAAGAAACTAGAAGCTCTAATAATGCCGGCTATCGCAAATGATAGTGCTATTGTAGAAGCTGTACTAGCTCAAGTAGGAGAAAAAACCGCAGACCCCAATGGAGGCGGAGGAGCCATGGGAGGTTCATCTCCCAACAAAGCTCGTATTACTATTTCATTTTTGGAGTACGAAAAAAGAGTATTCCTCTCTGAAACAAGTACAAGCCAAATTATGAAAAACATAAAAAAGGCTTGTGCAGATTTCCCTGAGGCACAGCTTACTTTTGGTAAAGATAACATGGGGCCACCTGCTGGAAAACCTATCAATTTGGAAGTAAAAGGAGAAGACTATAACACCTTAATAAGTGAAGTAGAGAAAATAAAGAAGATAATGGAAGCTGCCAATATTCCTGGAGTTGACCAACTCAAAACAGACCTAGAGCTTGGCAAGCCAATACTGGAAGTGTCTATAAATCAAGAATCTGCACGTAGGTTTGGACTAAGTACACGTCAGATAGCAGGAACTATTCGTACAGCATTACTTGGTAAAGAAATATCCAAATACAAAGAAGGAGAAGACGACTACGAGATACAACTTAGATTCAAAGACGAGTACAGATATAACCTAGAAAATCTACTCAATACACGTATCACATTCCGAAATCCTGCCAATGGTAAGATAAGTCAAGTACCTATAAGTGCTGTAGCAAGTGTAGCCTACAATTCTACCTATGGTTCTGTCAAAAGAAAAGATATGGATAGAGTTATTACTATATATTCAGAAGTAGAAGAAGGAGCCAATGCAAATGCCATTGTAGGTAAATTCAAAGAACTACTTGCCGACCACGAAATAAAATCTGGATACGAATTTAAGTTTACAGGAGAGCAAGAAGAACAAGATGATTCCATGGCATTCCTGGGAGGAGCTATGTTGTTGGCTATGTTCTTTATCTTCCTCATTATTGTGACCCAGTTTAACTCTGTAGCAGGACCATTTATCATTATGCTATCTGTAGTATTTAGTACCATAGGTGTGCTCTTGGGTTTCTCACTTACAGGTACCACATTCTCCATTATGATGACAGGGATAGGTATCATATCTTTGGCTGGTATTGTGGTAAATAATGCAATTGTACTAATCGATTATACCAACTTACTCCGTGCTAGAAAACGTGCAGAACTAGGACTTGACAAAAATGCTACTCTCTCTATTTCAGACATTGTAGATAGTATCGTAGAATCAGGTAAAACAAGACTAAGACCTGTATTGCTTACAGCCATTACCACGGTACTTGGATTATTACCCCTTGCAATTGGGTTTAATATTAATTTCACTAAATTGCTTCGTGAAGGTAATCCAGAAATATATGCTGGAGGGCAAAATGCAGATTTTTGGGGACCAATGGCGTGGGCTGTGATTTATGGATTAATATTTGCAACCTTCCTGACATTAGTAATAGTGCCAGTAATGTATTACTTAAGTGATAGACTAACTATCTCTCTAAAACGTCTTTTTAAGACTAAGCCGCAGATAGAAACAAATACTAAAGAAGCATAATTTTTTTTTGATTTAGAATTATGACCGAAAGCCTCTGCAGAAATGTAGGGGCTTTTTGGATTTAACACGGCCCTCAGTCCATATAAGAATAGAAGGATTTTAAGAGCAGCTCTGTTGCATTAGTCCGGATGAATTGAGAAATTAAGGCGATTTCTTTTTAGAAAAAGTATAGACATCATTGCATCAATATCCAAGAACTGTTATTCTTCAATCAGCTTATTTCAAATGGAGCTTTACCTTGAGCTATTGAGATGTTCAAGAACTACTCAATACAAAAGGGTAAAAAAATAGACTATTCTACTATTCAAAGATGGGTTCTTAAATTTTTCCCAGCCATTGAGAACAGAAGAGACTAATTAGCCAAGTTGGAGAATGGATAAGACTTACATTAGCCTAGGAGGTGGAATTAGTATTGGTATGAAGTGGTAGATAAGCAAGGGAATACAGTTCATTTCCTTTAAGTCAAAAGAATAAAAAAGGGATCAGACTAGAAATTTTTGAACAAATCCAAGGAAAAGTTGGTTTGATACATTTAAGTCATTGGCCACATAAGTGAAATGATTTTTCTACTCCTTTAAAAACAGATGGATTAATGCTACAAAACCCAATTATTCTAGCCTAAATTGATTCCATTGTTTTTAATATGATTAAAGATTATTACCAGTTGCTACATGGTAAGCATATTGCGTCTTGTTATAAGATGCTACTGCTTTTAGGTAATCTAACCTTGATTTGATGTAGATTTCTTGTGCTTGCAAGATTTCAAAAGGACGAACAGTTCCCAATTGTTGTCTTTGAATACTTTGTATCAGAGCTTCTTCTGCAAATTGACTTCCTTCTAGGGCAATCTGTGTTTGTTCTTTGGCCACTCTAATCTGTTCTCTTGCACGAATCACTTCTTCATTGATTTGAGCTTTAGCCTGCTCCATTTTAATCTCCTGTAGCACAATCCGAGAATTGTATTGCTTTAGTGTGCCTTTGTATGCGAGCCTTCCTACGGGAATTTTCCATATCAAAGCTGCATTGATTTCACTTGTCTGATCAAGCGGAGTAAACACACCTCCAAAGTAAGATCCATATGCACCTATTCTTAATTTAGGCAATAGCAATCCTGTTGTGGTAGTTTTTTTCTCTTCATTCAAGGATTGTAACATAAGTTCCATACCCATTAATTCTGGTCGGAGGCCGTAAGTAGAATCAAAAGAAACCGGAATATCACTGATAACAATCAAATCCAAAGGAGCTAAAATGGTATCTGTTCCTACCAACCTGATTGTAGGGTTCAAATTCAGTAATTTTACCAATGTTGCAGATCGATTATTGTATTCGGTCCTAGCATTTAGCATTTCTACTTTTAAGTGCATATAGTTGCGTCGTGCTAACAATAATTCTGATTCAAATCGTAAGCCAACTTCCACCTGAATAGCTATTTGATTTGCAATGGTATCAGCTTGTAGTGCCAGTTGTTCGTAGGCTCTGTAATAAAGTTGTGACGCCAGAAAGTCATAATATGTTTGTATCGCATCTAACAAAGCCATATTCTGTTCTGCCTGAGTTTGATACACTGTAGCTTGTACTTTGAGTTTGGCTGCATTCTCTTTGAAAATCCCATCTCCGAAATCCCAAGTAGCGTTCAGTCCTAAACCACCCCAAAAACTTTGGCGGTTAACATCAATGAAAAAATTACCATCACTATTCATAGCATTTCCCCAAAGTTGGTGAGTACTTACACCAGCATATAGATTGGGTAACCACCATTCTTTTGATTTAGAAAGATCCGCAATTGCTAATTCCTGCCGTTCTTTATACTCTTTTATTGTTAGGTTATTAGCTCCACCTAGACTTAGAACTGTTTCTAAATTTATTGGTTGCGTATTATTCTGAGCTTTTACTAAGCCAGATAGAGTAATAAGCAAAATGAACAACAGTGTGATTTGGAAATGTCTTTTCATAATTATTCGCTTCTAATAACAGATTTAACAATCTGTCCGGGTTGTACTAATCCTTTACCTCGAATAATCACCAATGTCGTTTCTGTTATTTCCGGGTTTAAGACTTCAAAATAATCCTTGTTTGATAGGCCTTTTCGTAGTGGAATTCGTTCTACTCTATCATCCTTTACTACAAGCACAAAAGGCTGATTCTGATACATCCATTGTGCCGTAACTGGCAGAGATAGGACACCTTCGCGATTATTAATCTGCATCAGAACTTTGGCGTACATTCCTGGTTTTATCAAGCCTTTAGGGTTGTTTATATCAATCTCAACCTGCATGGTCTTGGATGCCAAATCTAAAGCACCTGCGGTCCTACTTACTTTGGCTTTGTATGATTCACCTTGAAGTTCAGGGAACATAACGGTTACTTCCATACCTTTATCAATAGCAGCTACATCCGATTCAGGTAATGGAATAGTTAGACGAATAGGGTTTATCTCCTGTATCTCTACAATCCCCTGCGGGTTATCCTCTGTTAATCCACTCTGTATTAATGCTCCATTATCTACCATTCGTCTCGTGATTTTCCCTGCAAAGGGAGCTTTTACACGCAAGAAACTCAGTTGGGTTTGAATAACTTTTAAAGTTGCCTTTACTGAGAGATATTCCGCTTCGGCATCTTCTACCAATTGCAATGGAGTAAGTGCAGGGGTCTTCTCATGAATAGATTTTAATCGCCCATAGATAGCTTTTTTAGCCTCTAGTTGTGCTTTCTTTTCCTCATACTTTCCCATTATATCAGGATTAGATAACTCTGCAATAACCTCTCCTTTACGAACAACATCCCCAATGTCTTTATGCATTTTTTGCACATAACCACTTACCATCGCATAGATTATGACCTTTTGATTTGGTCGAGCTGTTCCACTAATTAATACTTCCGCAATAAAAGATCGTTGTTGTGGTTTTACCACTTCAACTGATTGCAGTTTCTTTTTTTTGGATACATTCTCAATTGCCGAATCTGTATCGTTTTGTTGCTTATTTCCGCAAGAAGCCATTATTAACGTAATGGCTAACATACTTACAACTACATATTTGCGTTTTATAATTTTCATTTTTAATTTATTTTGGATTTAGCAATAAGTAAATATAGAATAGGAATAAAATAAAGGGTAAGTAACGTGGACATAAATGTTCCTCCAATAACTGCTATTGCCAATGGAACATTTGCTTCTGTTCCAGCACTAGTTGCCATTGCTGTTGGTAACAACCCCAAAATGGTTGTGCTTGCAGTCATTAAAATTGGACGAAATCTATCGGATGCTCCATGAATAATAGCATCATACTTATCTTTTCCTTCCTTTATCAAAGCATTAATTCTATCTATCAAAATGTTTCCATACGAAACAGCAATACCCACCATCATAATAATACCCATAATTGACTGGATATTGAGGTTCGTACCAGTTACCCACATGATTAGAGCCACTCCTATTATTCCCAGAGGAAAGGTCATGATAATAATTAGAGGTTGCCTGAAAGAACGAAATAAAGGAAGGATAATAAGGAAAGCCAGAACTATTGCTAGTCCCATTCCTAAGCCTAAATCAGCAAATGAACTTTTCATGGTAGATATTTCTCCTTGAAAAGTGACTTTGTATCCGTTTGGAAAATCCATTTCATCAATCCTCTTTTGGATTTCATCGGAAACAGATCCAATGTCAGAATCTTCCACATTGCTGTAAACATTGAACACCCGTTGAAGCTTATAATGATTGATCTCCACAGGATTACGTGATTCCGTAACTTTAGAAAAGTTTCTGAATGGAACGGGTTTATCATGTGTACTACTACTCACATTTACGTTTTCAAGGATATGTTCATCATTGATAAGATACTCAGGGTAAGTAACCCCTACGTAGTAATGGTTACCATTGTGTTCGTCTATCCAAAAAGCCTTATCAAATGTAGCTGACGAGTTGAGTGCTGATACAATGTTCTTAATTGCATCCACAGGTTCCACACCCAATTCGGCTGCTTTGATCCTGTCAATATCAACATCTTTGGTTGGCTGGTCAATTCGCTGCAATATTCTCACATCCCTAGTAGTAGAAATGTCGGTAATTGTATCTCTTAAACGCTCGGCAATTGCACGTAATTTATTTAAATCATTGCCAACAATCTGTACATCTATAGGAGCTGGTTTTCCATCATTGAGAGCTGCTGTAATTAATCCTCCTGTATTAAAGCTGATTTCAACACCTGGAAAAGCATCATTTAGTTTCTCCCTTAATCTAGTAGCATATTCAAAAGTACTTAACGCATGATGTTCAATTAATTGAACACCAATAAAAGCATCTTGAGTGCCCGAATTTGGCGTATATGCAGCAGGAAGATCATAAACCACTCCAATATTTGAAATAATTTGTTCCAAGTCATTTACTAATTCATCCCTAATGATTTGCTCCATTTCAATAATGGCTTTTTCTGTGGTTTTTAAAGGAGTTCCAGACTCCATACGTACCTGAATTCCCATTTGCCCTACATCTGACTGCGGAAACAACTCATAGCCCAAATGATTCTTCATTACAAATACTGAGAAAACGAATAGTATGGTAATTGAACTCAATATTCCCCATCTATATTTCAGAGCAGTAACAAGACTTTTTTCATAATGAGATTTCAGTTTATCAATAAATCGTTGAAAGAACCCAAGTACTGATTTTTTGGGTTTATCACTTGCTTTAGGCAGTTTATTTCGAAAAAGGTAAGCTGCAGCCAAAGGAACTAAAGTAAGAGAGAAAATATAAGAACCAACCATTGAACCAGCTACGGTAATTGCTAAAGGAGAAAACAAAAATTTAGCCATTCCTGTTAGAAATATTACAGGAAAAAACACCACTATAATAACCAAAGTAGAGGCTAATACAGGAGTAGCTACTTCCAATGCAGCATCCAGAGATCCTTGCCAAGCAGTTTTACCCATTTTTAAATGCTTGTCAATATTTTCAAGTACTACAATAGAGTTGTCTACCAATAAGCCCAAGACTAATGCTATACCTCCAAGAGTTATGCTGTTAATTGCTTGCCCTGTCATTGAAAGAATGATAAATGCAAAAAGTACTGATAATGGCAGACTTATGGTAACAATTAATGCAGACCGAAAATTCCCTAAGAAAAGAACAAGGACAACAATAACAAGTATAAGTCCTCCCAAACCTGCATTTGACAATCCTGAAATAGCATTTCTCACATAAGAACTTTGGTCAAAAATCACATTCAAGTTAACATCATCAGGCATGCGTTCTTTTAATTGTGGTAATGCCTTTTTCACCCCTTCAACTGATGCAATAGTATTTGCTCCGGGTCTTTTAAATATGGGAAGATAAACTTGTTCTTTGCCGTCAACTCTGGCAATGTTTGTTTGAATGACACTTGCATCCGAAGCATATCCAATATCTTTAATGTATATAGGTTTTCCATTTTTATAGGTCACCACAATATCATTGAAGTCCTTTACATCAATAATCATCCCTTTGGCATCAATGGCATAATTAATCATTCCAATTTCTGCAATACCAGAGGGAATCATGGTGGTGTTCTTTTTAATGGCGTCGTTCACCTCAGTTTGTGAAATCCCAAGTGCTTCGAGCTTTGATGGATTTACATATATATGAATTCTTCTCTTAGAACCACCGTATGCTGCAGGAGCTACAATACCAGGTACGCTACTGAGCATTTGACGTAAATTGTAATACGCAAGGTCATACAGTTCTTTTCCGCTTTTAGTATCACTGCTTACTGTCAATAACATCAATGGCTTGCTTGCCGTTGGGTCAAAGGGCTGCACCATCGGAGGTAAAGTGCCTGGTGGTTGATAATACATGTCACTCATTGCGTAAGCCGAGGTGTTCGCCATTGCTTCTGCAGGATCCACATCTTCACCATAGTAATTGGTAACAATACTGACACCCATTAGACTTTTAGAGAGTTGTTTTTCAATCCCAGGTGATTGACCTGTCCAACGTTCCATTCTACTGGTTATATCCTTTTCTACAACCTCCGCAGGCATACCAGGATAGAGAGTAATAATCTGCATTGCTGATTTTTTAAACTGTGGTAGAATATCTACTGCCATTCGGGGAATCAGAACCCCTCCCAGTACCATGACCACAACAACCAGTACAAGTACTAAATATGGGTTTTTAAACGATAATTTTATCATTGTATAATTTTCTTTTAAGCCATCAAATAAACACCTAGCACAAAGCGTAATAAAACTTTGTGTAGAAATCAGAACCTAATTGCAATAATAATAATTGCAAACTGTAAACTGAATGCATCAGAACACAGATTTGCTTTTAAAAAAACATTTCTTCCCTAATCTTAATTCCTTACTGTTAATTTCTAAATTTGAACCAATGAGAAAAGAAAGTAAAAAATTTTTACGCGAATATTTAAATGCCAACTCTCCTGTAGGTTTTGAAACCCCTGGGCAAAAAGTATGGTTGGATTATGTAAAACCATATATTGATGAATATGAAGTAGACACTTACGGTTCTGTAGTGGGAGTTATCAACCCTGGACACGATTACAAAGTAGTGATAGAAGCACATGCAGATGAGATTGCATGGTTTGTAAACTACATAGATGCAAACGGATACATTTATGTAATACGAAACGGTGGTAGTGACCATCAAATAGCACCAAGCATGCGAGTACACTTACATACCAAAAAAGGAAAGGTTGACGGTATATTTGGGTGGCCTGCTATTCATGTACGTGATAGAGCTAAGGAAGAACAACCTTCTCTTAAAAATCTCACTATAGATGTAGGAGCCGCAAATAAAAAAGAAGTACAGGCAATGGGTATCGATGTAGGCACCGTTGTAACTTTTGATGCAGAAATGATGGAGCTAAACAAAAAATATGTTGTAGCACGTGCCATTGATAATAGAGGTGGTGGTTTTATGATTGCTGAAGTTGCTCGTTTATTGAAGGAGAATAAGAAGAAACTTCCATTTACGCTTTATGTAGTAAATGCAGTTCAAGAAGAAATAGGTCTAAGAGGTGCTGAGATGATTAGTCGTAGACTTAAACCCAATGTTGCTATCGTTACTGATGTAACTCACGATACACAAAGTCCTATGTACAACAAGAAGATACAAGGAGATACTAAGTGTGGTGGCGGTCCTGCAGTGACCACTGGACCTGCAGTGCAAAACAATTTACTAAATATGATTATGGATGTTGCCAAGAAAAATAAGATCGACATCCAACGTCAAGCGGTGAGTAGAAGTACAGGCACAGATACTGACGCATTTGCATATAGCGACATGGGTGTTGCAAGTGCACTTATTTCGTTACCTCTTAAATACATGCATACAACAGTAGAGACGGTTGCTTATACAGACATTGAAGACTGCATACAACTTATGTATGAAACGTTATGCCAGTTAAAAGCTGGACATGATTTCAGGTATTTTAAATAAAACTTTGCATAAAACTAAGTTTGGAGCTTAACTAGACGATTGGAGCTTCAAACTTAGTTTTGTGTTATTTTTTCACCCCAATCACATTACATATTAACATGATGTAAATTCCTTACATTCATTTTCTATTCGACTCACTGTTAACCTCATACACTTAAGGATTACCGAGTGTACAAAATATTACCTATATTGTAGAAACCAAACATTCTAATTCTATGCATAAAACAGTTACTTCAAAAAATGAGATTCACTTGTACCTAAAGCCCAATTGCTCAAAATCTAAGAAAGTATTGGCCTATGCTAAAAGTCTAAGCAACAATGTAAATGTCATTGATATTGTTCGTACTAAAGGCACAGGAACTATTTGGCACAGCATCCTTTCGAAGCTTAATAAATCACCAAAACAGTTGTTGGATAAGTCAAAACCTTACTATCAAAAACATATAAAAGGTATGGACTTTGAAGACAGAGATTGGACGACTTTATTAATGCATAACCCTGAATTAGTTCGTAGCCCAATTGCAATTAAAGGCAACAAAGCCATGATCCTTGATAATCCCACGGATATCTATAAAATATAGCATTTTTTGAGCATAAAAAAAGGCCCGCATTAAGCAGACCTTTCAAATATGTTTGATTTAAACTATTGGACTATTATTTACCCCCATCTAGTTCATCTTGCCATTTTTTAAGTTCGTCCCATTTGCCATCTGCAGCCATTTTAGCTTGCTCTGGCCAAGTTTTAGGATCGTGAGCAGCAAAGTTACCTTCAGCAGCATCAAGTACAGCCTTAAGTTCGTCTGCAGTCTTTTCAGCCAATATAGCAAAGGTTGAGATACCTGCGTCTGTAAAGACACCTGCCATCTTAGGACCAATTCCCTCAATTTTAGTTAAGTCATCTGCTTTAGCTTCAGAAGCCTTCTCAGTTGTAGAAGTCTTCTCCACTACTGGAGTTTCTTCAACAGTCTCAGTTGTTGCTTCTACTACTTCCTCAACAACCTTCTCCTTCTTTGGAGATTTAGTTGCTGGTGCTGCTGCACTAGTCTCAGTTTTCTTACCTCTACGAGTACGTTTGCTACCTGACTTTGCTTTAGACTTAGAAGACTTTGCTTCTAGCATTGCATCGTTAAAGTCAACAAGCTCCATCATACACATATCAGCATTGTCACCAAGTCTGTTACCTGTCTTTAAGATTCTTGTATACCCTCCAGGTCTATCCGCTACTTTAGGAGCAATTGAAGTAAACAATTCGTTTACAGCGTCTTTGCTTTGCAAGTAACCAAATACTATTCTTCTTGAGTGCGTAGTATTGTCTTTAGACTTGGTTATAAGTGGCTCTACATATACCCTTAAAGCCTTTGCTTTAGCAGTAGTTGTAAAGATACGTTTGTGTGTTAAGAGAGAAGACGCCATATTGCTAAGCATAGCTTCTCTATGCCCTTTCTTTCTCCCTAAGTGATTAAATTTTTTCCCGTGCCTCATCGTTCTATCTTACTATTATTCGTCATCAAGATTATACTTCGCTACATCCATACCAAAGTTTAATCCTTTTTCCTTTACAAAATCTTCTAACTCTGTTAATGATTTTTTACCAAAGTTTCTGAACTTTAACAAATCCTCAATGTGGAAACTTACCAACTCACCTAGTGTTCTTATCTCCGCTGCCTTCAAGCAATTGTATGCTCTCACAGAAAGATCAAGATCAGAAAGAGAAGTTTTAAGTATTTTTCTCATATGAAGCATATTTTCATCCACTTCATTCTTTTGAGATTGTACTTGAGTATCTTCTAGTATACTCTCATCAGAGAACAACACAAGATGTCTCATCATAATTTTAGACGCTTCTTTCAAAGCTTCTTCAGGATGAATAGAACCATCTGTTTTCACTTCAAATACAAGCTTTTCGTAATCTGTCTTTTGCTCAACTCTAAAATCTTCAATACGATACTTCACATTTTTGATTGGAGTAAAAACAGAATCAATAGCTATTTCTCCGATTGGAGCATTCTCTTGTATATTTTCTTCAGCTGGAACATATCCTCTACCCTTCTCAATCGTCAATTCGATTTCAAAGTTTACATATGGCTCCATTGAACAGATTACAAAATCAGGATTTAATATTTCGAAAGCATTGGTGTATCTCGCAATCTCACCAGCCTTAAATTCTTCCTTACCTTTAAGAGAAATAAAAATCTTTTCACTCTCACTAGAATCAATAAGTTTTTTAAATCTTACTTGCTTTAGGTTAAGGATAATTTCGGTAACGTCTTCTAGAATACCTTTGATTGTAGAAAACTCATGATCAACTCCTGGAATTCTAATTGAAGTTATAGCCCATCCTTCTAAAGATGAAAGCAAAATTCTTCTCATTGCATTACCAACAGTTACACCATAACCTCTTTCAAGAGGGCTAAATTCAAACAGACCATAGTTGGCTGTTTCTTTATGCATTATAACCTTATCAGGTTGTTTAAAATCTAATATCGCCATCTTATTATTTCGAGTAAAGTTCTACTATTAATTGTTCTTGGATATTTTCAGGTATCTCGTCTCTATTTGGATAATTAAGGAAGGTACCTTTATAGGTATCCCCATCCCATTCTAACCAGCTAAAATTATTTCTTGAAGCAAGTGAATCAGTGATAATCTCAAGAGATTTTGATTTCTCCCTTACTTCAATCACATCACCTGATTTTACTTGGAAAGAAGGTATATTAGTAACAACGCCATTCACTCTAATGTGTTTGTGCCCTACCAATTGTCTTGCACCTCTACGGGTAGGAGCAATACCTAATCTAAATACGGTATTATCCAATCTAGCTTCCAAAAATTTCAAAAGATTTTCACCTGTGATACCTTTTTTACGGTCAGCTCTATCAAAAGTCAAAGCAAATTGCTTCTCAAGTACACCATAGGTGTATTTAACCTTTTGTTTTTCTGCCAATTGCATTGCATACTCAGATTTCTTTCCTCTTCTTCTGGTATTACCATGTTGCCCTGGAGGATAGTTTTTCTTTTCTAAAGCCTTTGAAGGTCCAAAAATTGGTTCTTTAAACTTACGTGCAATTCTTGCTTTGGGTCCTCTATATCTTGCCATTTTATTTCTTCCTTAATCGTTTCTATATTGTCCTGATTAAACTCTTCTTCTTTTGGGAGGTCTACATCCATTATGAGGTAACGGTGTAACATCTCTAATCGCTGACACTTCAAGACCTGCTTGACTAAGTGAACGAATAGCTGATTCTCTACCTGCTCCTGGACCTTTTACAAGAACTTCTACTTTCTTAAGACCTAAATCCACTGCTACTTTAGCACAATCTTGAGCTGCAACCTGTGCTGCATATGGAGTGTTCTTCTTAGAACCTCTAAAGCCCATTTTACCAGCACTACTCCAAGAGATAACTTGACCTTGACTGTTTGTAATTGAGATGATAATATTATTGAATGAAGATTTTACATAAGCAAAACCATTTGCTTCAATATTAACTTTTCTCTTCTTAATTGATTTTTTACTTCCTGCCATGATTCAATTATTTAAGTGCCTTTTTCTTATTAGCCATTGTTTTTTTCTTCCCTTTTCTGGTACGAGCATTATTCTTGGTTCTTTGCCCTCTGAGAGGCAATCCTTTACGATGTCTCAAACCTCGGTAACATCCTATATCCATAAGACGCTTGATATTCATTTGAGTTTCAGATCTAAGTTCACCTTCTACTTTGAACTCCTTACCAATAAACTCACGAATACCGGAGATATCAGTATCAGTCCAATCTTCAACTTTTTTGTCCTCACTTACCTTAGCTGACTTAAGTATGTGAGCAGCTCTGCTGCTACCCACACCGTGAATGTAGGTAAGCCCTACAACTCCTCTTTTACCTTTAGGTAAATCTATTCCTGCAATACGTGCCATTGTTATCCTTGTCTTTGCTTAAATCTTGGATTCTTTTTATTAATGACGTAAATACGCCCTTTTCTTTTAACGATCTTGCAATCGCTAGATCGTTTCTTAACTGAAGTTCTAACTTTCATACTGTTATTTATATCTGTAGCTAATTCTGCCTCTCGTTAAATCGTAAGGGGACATCTCAACTTGCACTTTGTCTCCAGGTAGAATACGGATGTAATACATTCTCATTTTACCGCTAATGGTAGCCACTATTTCGTGACCGTTTTGTAACTTGACACGGAACATTGCGTTTGACAACGCTTCCGTTATTACACCATCTTGTTTAATTGCTTGTTGTTTTGCCATTTTTTAAAGGGCTGCAAAATTAATTTTTTTTATTCTCTTCACCAAACTTAACCAGTGATTGCTCCTCCGACAGAACTTCTGCCTTTAATTCTTCCTGTTTTCATAAGGCCATCATAGTGTCGCATAATCAAGTATTGCTCAACTTGCTGCAAAGTATCCAATACAACACCAACCATTATTAGTAGAGATGTTCCACCATAAAATTGTGCGAATTGGTCATTCACTCCAAACATAATCGCGAATACTGGGCATATTGCCACAAAACCAAGGAACACAGATCCCGGTAAAGTTATACGTGACATTACCGAACCTATAAAGTTGGCAGTCTTTCTTCCTGGCTTTACACCTGGAATGAAGCCTCCATTTCTTTTAAGGTCTTCCGCTATTTGATTTGGATTAATAGTAATTGCTGTATAGAAATAGGTAAATAAAACAATCATTACGAAGAATAATAGATTATACCCCCATCCATACGGATTCGTTAGCCCATTTAAAAAGGACGACTCATTCAATCCGGGAATTTGCATAGCTGTCGCTGGTAAAAACATTAGTGCCTGAGCAAAGATGATAGGCATTACACCTGCAGCATTAACCTTTAACGGTAAATACTGTCTTACTCCACCCATTTGCTTATTACCAACTATTCTCTTAGCATACTGAACAGGTATTCTTCTGGTAGCTTGTACCAAAGCAATTACTGCCAGAATTACGATTACCCATAAAACAATTTCAACAATCAGTAACATTAACTCACTGCCCTTGAACCTATCTACAACTTCTGCTAACAAAGAAGCTGGTAGCCTTGCTATAATACCAACCATGATAATGATTGAAATACCGTTGCCTACACCCCTATCTGTAATACGCTCTCCCAACCACATCGTAAACATGGTACCAGCCACAAGTACAAGTGTACCTACTACTAGAAAACCTGTCCAACCTAATGCTCCAGAAGTTTCAGACATCAATGCCAACGGCTTACCTGCTCCTGATTTAAGGTTGATTAAATATGCTAGACCTTGAACCATAGTAATAGCTATGGTTAAATATCGGGTAATTGAGTTTATCTTACGTCGACCGTCTTCTCCTTCCTTCTGCATTTTCTGGAAAGATGGAACAGCCACAGTCAATAACTGAATTACAATGGAAGCCGAAATGTACGGCATAATTCCCAATGCAAATATGGAAACCCTATCAAAAGCACCACCAGAGAATGTATTAATAAGTCCTAATAAACCTTCAGATTCTTTGGCACCATATACAGTGTCTAGTATTACAGGATCAACACCTGGTATTACAATAAATGTTCCGATTCTATAAACGACCAAAAGAAGAACAAGGTTTAAAATCCTTGTTCTAAGATCCTCAATAGAAAATATGTTTTTTAATGTACTTATTAACTTATTCATAGACTTAAATAGTTTCTGCTGTGCCTCCTGCTTTTTCTATTGCAGCTTTAGCAGTTTTTGTAAAGGCATTTACCTTAATGTCAACTTTACTGGTTAGCTCTCCTCTACCTAGAATCTTAACTATTTGAGTCTTCTTAATAACATTTGCAGCTATCAACGATTCTGTAGTTACTTCTTTTGCTTTTGTTTTGTCAACAATTTCTTGTAGCCTGTCAAGATTAATTCCAACATACTCCACTCTCGTAGGGTTTTTAAAACCAAACTTAGGTACTCTTCTTTGAAGAGGCATTTGTCCACCTTCAAAACCTACTGATCTGCTATATCCAGTTCTAGACTGAGCTCCTTTGTGACCTTTTGTAGAAGTTCCACCTCTACCAGATCCCTGCCCTCTAGCAATTCTTTTTCCTTTTTTAACCGAACCTTCTGCCGGTTTCAAACTATGTAAATTCATAATTACCCTTTTTCTACTTTAAGTAAATGCTCTACCTTACGAATCATACCTAACACTGCAGGCGATCCTTCTACCTCTCTAGTCTTGTTCAGCTTCTTTAGACCCAAAGCTATTAACGTTCTTTTTTGATCCGCAGGACGTCTGATAGCACTCTTAATTTGTGTTATTTTTAACTTTCCCATTTTATTATCCGTTAAACACTTTATTTAAACTTACACCTCTTTGTTCAGCAACTGTATAAGCATCTCTCAATTTTGTCAGTGCATCCATTGTTGCCTTCACCACATTATGCGGGTTTGAAGATCCTTTTGACTTTGCCAATACATCTTTTACACCGGCACTATCAAAAACAGCACGCATTGCACCACCAGCAATAACACCTGTACCATTTGAAGCAGGCTTCATAAATACAAATCCTCCAGAATACTTACCGTATTGCTCATGAGGGATTGTATTATTGATCAAAGGAACCTTAACAAGATTCTTCTTTGCATCTTCTATTCCTTTTTGGATGGCATCAATAACCTCACCTGCTTTTCCAAGCCCGTGACCTACAATACCCTTTCCATCTCCTACAACTACAATAGCGTTGAAGCTGAATGTTCTACCACCTTTAGTAACTTTAGCTACACGGTTGATATTTACCACTGTCTCTTTCAGTTCAAGATCAGTTGTTTTGATTTGTTTTAATGTTTGTGTTGCCATTTCTTAGAATTTTAAACCGCCTTCTCTTGCTCCTTCTGCTAAACTCTTGATACGTCCGTGATATAAATACCCATTTCTATCAAATTTCACATTCTCTATACCATTAGCACTCGCCTTCTCTGCGATAGCCTTTCCCACTTCTTTTGCAATATCAGACTTTGTTCCTTTGTCTATACCCTGAGAAGATGTAGCTAGTATTGTAGCTCCTTTAGAATCATCAATTAATTGTACGTAGATAGCTTTGTTACTTCTATACACACACAGTCTTGGAACGTCAGCGGTACCCAAAACCTTTCTTCGAATTCTATTTTTAATTTTGGCTCTTCTTGATGCCTTATTTTTAATCATAATGCTATGCCTTATTATTTAGCTGCAGTCTTACCTGCTTTTCTTCTTAACTCCTCGCCCATAAACTTAATTCCTTTACCTTTATAAGGCTCAGGTGGACGTAAACTTCTCAACTTCGCTGCCACTTGACCAACTAGTTGCTTATCTATACTCTCAAAGGTTACCAGTGGAGGCTGACCTTTAACAGCTTCAGTTGTTACCTTAACTTCACTCGGTATTTGCATAAAAATAGTGTGCGAGTACCCAAGGTTCAACTCTAATAATTGACCCGTTACTATAGCTCTATAACCTACACCAATTAATTGCTGCTGAGTTTTATAACCTTCATTAACACCAACTATCATATTGCTAATTAGAGATCTATATAGGCCATGTTTAGCTTTCTCTTCTTTAGTCTCACCATTTCTACTTACAATGACATTTCCATCCTCGATTTTTACATCTATTAATGAAACTTCTTGTACAAGCTCACCTTTTGGGCCTTTTACTGTTACCTGATTGTTATCAAACTTAAGTTCAACACCAGAAGGTAAAGCTATTGGGTTATTTCCTATTCGTGACATTTTTCTTTCTTCTATCTTTATTGTTTACGATACGTAACAAAGAACCTCTCCACCAATGTTTTCAGTTCTAGCCTCTTTATCGCTCATAACGCCTTTTGATGTTGATACGATTGCGATACCTAAACCATTAAGTACACGTGGCATCTCCTCTGCGTTAGTATATTGTCTCAATCCTGGCTTACTCACTCTCTTCAATTCTCTGATTGCAGAAAGTTTAGTAGTTGGATGATATTTTAATGCTATTTTGATAGTTCCCTGAGGACCAGTTGTATCGTCAAACTTGTAGTTCAAGATATAACCTTTATCAAATAATACTTCTGTAATAGCCTTCTTAATGTTAGAAGCAGGTACGTCAACAATTCTATGATTCGCTTTAATACCGTTTCTTACTCTTGTAAGATAATCTGCTATTGGATCTGTAATTTTACTCATTTCTCTATTACCAACTTGCTTTTGTTACACCTGGGATCAAACCTTTTGAAGCCATTTCTCTAAACACATTTCTTGAGATTCCAAAATCTCTCATATATCCTCTCGGTCTACCTGTAGCTGAGCATCTATTTCTCAATCTAGTAGGAGAAGCATTTCTTGGTAACTTCTGCAGACCTTCGTAATCTCCAGCTTCTTTAAGAGCAGCTCTTTTAGCAGCATACGTTGCAACCGTACGCTCCCTTTTACGCTGTCTCGCTTTCATTGATTCTTTTGCCATTTTATCTTAATTCTTTGTGAATGGTAATCCTAATTCTGTTAATAAACTATGGCACTCTACATCTGTTTTTGCAGTCGTTACAAAAGTGATATCCATACCATTTATTTTAGACACTTTGTCAATATCAATCTCAGGAAAGATGATTTGCTCCGTAATTCCCATAGAGTAATTCCCTCTACCATCGAAACCTTTATCACTAACACCTCTAAAGTCTCTAACACGAGGCAATGATACTGAGATGAATCTATCTAAAAATTCATACATTCTATCTCCTCTTAAAGTTACTCTACAGCCAATAGCCATTTCTTCTCTTAACTTAAAGTTAGAGATTGCTTTCTTCGAAAATGTCGGAACAGCCTTTTGACCAGCTACAATTGACATTTCTTCAACAGCAGTATCTACCAATTTCTTATCTGCTACACCTGCACCAACTCCTTGATTCAAGCATATTTTAGTAAGCCTTGGAATTTCCATTACATTTTTGTAATTGTGCTTTTCCTTAAGCTTTGCAACCAATGTGGTTTCAAATGTTTCTCTTAATCTTGGTTTCATCTTAATTCTTTATAAAATCACCTGTTTTCTTAGAATATCTCTGAAGTTTACCCTCATCGTTTCTCTTTTTTCCAACGCGAGTTGTCTCCCCATTGACCATCAATTGCAATTTACTTACTCTGATAGGAGCTTCCAACTTTACAATTGATCCATTTGGATTGTCTGCATCTGGTTTTCTATGCTTAGTAACCATATTTACACCATCTACTATAGCTGTACCTTCTTTAAGGTTAATCAGCTTAATCTCTCCAGTTTTGTTTTTGTCATTTCCAGACAAAACTTTAACTGTATCGCCCTTACGAACGTGTAGTTTAGGTATTTTGTTGAATTTACGTTTCATTTTTTATAATACTTCAGGTGCTAATGATACTATCTTCATAAACTTACGATCTCTAAGCTCTCTTGCTACAGGACCGAAAATACGTGTTGCTCTAGGCTCATCATTTTCCGTAAGTAAAACACAAGAGTTATCATCAAATCTGATGTAAGATCCATCTGGACGTCTAAACTCTTTACGTGTACGAACAACTACTGCTCTAGAAACAGTACCCTTCTTCATATTACCTGATGGCATTGCATCTTTTACAGTTACGATAATCTTATCCCCAACACTAGCATATCTTCTTTTGGTACCTCCAAGTACTCGTATACAAAGTACTTCTTTAGCTCCGCTATTATCTGCTACTTTTAATCTTGATTCTTGTTGTATCATCTTACTTCGCTCTCTCTATGATTTCTACCAATCTCCAACGTTTATCCTTACTCAATGGTCTCGTTTCCATTATACGTACGATATCATTCTCGTTACACTCATTCTTTTCATCGTGAGCCATGAACTTTGCCGTAGACTTAATAAACTTTTTATATTTAGGATGCTTTATCCTACGCTCAATAGAAACTGTGATGGTCTTTTCCATCTTGTTACTACGTACGATTCCTACAATCTCTTTTCTACTACTTCTTTCCATTTCTTAAGCCTCTTTATTTTCGTGTCTACGTCTGTTTATTTCAGTAATGTATTTAGCAACAGTCTTTCTAGTAACTCTCAATTTATGAGGGTTTTCTATAGGAGAAACGGCATGACTAAACCTCATTTTTTGAAGTTGAGCTCTTTCATCCTTAAGGTTAAGGTGAAGTTCCTTTTCAGTCAAATTTTTAATATCTTGATACTGCATATTAATTAAGCACTATAATCTGGTCTAACTACAAATTTTGTTACCACTGGAAGCTTTTGTGCTGCCAATCTCATTGCCTCTTTAGCTACTTCATGAGTAACCCCGTCTACTTCAAAAATGATTGTTCCAGGTCTGATAACTGCAACCCAGTATTCTGGAGAACCCTTACCCTTACCCATTCTCACTTCAGCAGGCTTTTTAGTGATAGGCTTGTCTGGGAATATTCTAATCCAAACTTTACCCTCTCTTTTCATATAACGGTTAAGTGCTATTCTGGATGCCTCTATTTGTCTAGAAGTAATCCATCCTGGCTCCAAAGATTTCAAACCAAAATCACCAAACTGTACTCTGTGACCTCTGGCAGCAATACCTTTTACTCTACCTTTCTGACGTTTTCTATATTTAATCCTTTTTGGAGATAACATGACTTTGTCTTTCTAACTTATTTACTTCTTCTTCTACCGCCGTAACCACCTGAATGATGCCCACCGTGTCTCTTTTCTCTCTGTTTTGGTTCGCCCATACCCATATTTATGGATAAGTCTCTTTTTCCAAACACTTCTTCTTTGAAGATCCATACTTTAACACCAATCTTACCATATACCGTAAGTGCCTCTGTTAATGCATAATCTACATCTGCTCTAAAAGTATGCAATGGAATACGACCTTCTTTGAACTGTTGTGTTCTAGCCATCTCTGCTCCATTCAATCTTCCAGAAACCATTATCTTAATCCCTTGTGCTCCCATTCTCATAGAAGAACCGATTGCCATTTTAATAGCTCTCTTAAAATTAACACGTCCCTCTATTTGCTGAGCAATAGACTGACCCACTAACATTGCATCAAGTTCTGGTCTTTTTACTTCAAAAATGTTAATTTGAACATCCTTCTTAGTAAGTTTCTTAATTTCCTCTTTTAGCTTATCAACCTCAGATCCTCCTTTACCGATAACAATACCCGGTCTGGAAGTATGAACTGTAATGATAATACGCTTAAGCATACGTTCGATAAGTATCTTAGAAATACCAGCTCTTGGCATTCTCGCATTCAAATACTTACGGATTTTATTGTCTTCAGCTAATTTTACGCCAAACTCTTTTCCACCGTACCAGTTGCTTTCCCAACCTCTAACGATACCTAATCTAAGACCTATTGGATTTACTTTTTGTCCCATTGCTTATTCTTCTGACTTTGATTCTTCAGTTTGTACATCCCCAGCCACAGTATCCACTTTCAGTGTAATGTGATTAGATCTTTTTCTTACTCTATGAGCTCTACCTTGAGGAGCAGGTTGAACTCTTTTCAGCATTCTTCCTGGATCAACAAAAACTTCTTTAACAATAAGGCCAGTTTCTTCATCAACTCGTTCATCGTTTACTTCCTGCCAGTTTGCGATAGCAGATTTAAGTAATTTCTCTACTTTTTCTGCGTACACTCTTTTCTGACTGAACTTCAACGTGTTCAACGCGACTTCCACTCTTTGACCTCTTATTTGATCTACAACCAATCTCATCTTACGAGGAGACATTGGACAATTGTTCAATTTAGCTACTGCTTCCATCTTTATTTCTTAGCTTGATGACCTTTAAACGTTCTTGTTGGTGAAAATTCACCTAGTTTATGACCTACCATATTTTCAGTAACATAAACAGGAATAAACTTATTTCCATTATGTACCGCAAAGGTATGACCTACGAAATCTGGAGTTATAAGTGAACCTCTGCTCCAAGTCTTAATTACAGATCTCTTATCGCCTTCATTCATTACATCTACTTTTCTTTGCAGTTTGTAGTGTACAAAAGGTCCTTTCTTTAATGATCTAGCCATAACTTATTTTCTTTTTCTCTCTAAAATTAATCTAGAAGAATTCTTCTTCTTGTTTCTTGTTTTCAAACCTTTAGACATAGTACCTTTTCTAGTTCTTGCCTGACCACCTTTTGAACGGCCTTCACCACCACCTTGAGGGTGATCCACAGGATTCATTGCTGCTGGACGAACACGTGGTCTTCTTCCTAACCATCTACTTCTACCTGCTTTTCCAGAAATCTCCAATTGATGATCTCCATTAGAAACTTCACCAATAGTTGCTAGACAACTTGTTAGAATCATTCTGCTTTCTCCCGAAGGCAATTTAATAACTGCATATTTACCATCTCTAGCAATCAGTTGAGCACTTGTCCCTGCACTTCTGCAAATCTCAGCACCTTTCCCTGGCTTCATTTCAATATTATGAATGGTAGTACCTAAAGGAATCTCTTCCAAAGGTAAAGCATTACCATTATCAGGAGCAGAACCCGGTCCACTATATATCTTTTGGCCAACAGCAATTTCCTTAGGTGCAACGATATAACGTTTTTCACCATCAGTATACTGAACTAGAGAAATAAAAGCTGTTCTATTTGGATCATACTCTACAGTAAGTACCTCAGCCACTTCATATCTATTTCTTTTGAAATCGATAATACGATATCTCCTCTTGTGCCCACCACCACGATTTCTCATGGTCATTTTACCTGTGTCATTTCTACCACCAGATTTTTTCAAAGGAGCCAATAAGCTCTTTTCTGGCTTGCTCGCTGTCAATGCTTCAAAAGTTACTGCTAACTTGAAACGTTGACCCGGAGTCACTGGTTTTATTCTCTTAATTCCCATTTCTCAAATTAAATATTTTCGTAAAAGTCTATAGACTGACCCTCTTTCAAGCTAACAATTGCTTTCTTGTAATTAGAAGTCTTTCCATTAGAAACTCCAGATTTTGTAAATCTTGATTTTCTTTTACCTGCTACTACCAACGTTCTGATCTTCACAACCTCAACGCTGTACATCTCTTCTATTTCTGCTTTTATCTCTGGTTTAGTAGCTGTTAAAGCTGTTCTAAAACCATACTGTCCTTTGTTTTCACTCAACAAAGACATCTTTTCAGTTATCAAAGGTTTTACTAGTACTGCCATCTTAGTTTAATGTTTCTATCAATTTATCTATTGAACCTTCAACTAGGATAATATTGTTCGCATGTAGAATACTATATGTATTTACATCACTCGCCTTCATCACCTCAGCATTTGGTATATTTCTAGCTGACAAATAAACATTTTTGTTGTAATCAGGGACTACCAACAGCGTCTTCTTGTCATTCATCTTCAAGTTATTAAGAACTTCAAGATATTCTTTTGTCTTTGGAGAATCTATTGAGATTTCATCCAAAACAAAAATTTCTTTTTCTTTAGCCTTATAAGAAAGTGCAGACACCCTAGCTACTTGCTTAAGTTTTTTGTTTAACTTAAAGCTATAGTCTCTTGGTCTTGGACCGTGCATACGACCACCACCAACAAACACACCAGACTTAATACTACCAGCTCTCGCCGTACCAGTTCCCTTTTGCTTTTTTATCTTTCTAGTAGATCCAGCAATATCACCTTTCTCTGTAGAAGAGTGAGTTCCTTGTCTCTTATTTGCTAAATACTGCTTCACATCCAGATATATAGCGTGGTCATTAGGTTCCACACCAAAAATATCCTTGGGTAAAGTTACTTCTTTGCCTGTTGCAGCACCAGATGTATTTAATACCTTTACTTTCATCTTACTTCTCTATTACTACGTATGCTCCGTTGTGACCTGGTAATGCACCACTTATCACAAGTAAATTATTCTCCGCATCTACCTTAAGTATTCTAAGATTCTGCATTTTCACTCTTACGTTACCCATTTGGCCTCCCATTCTAGTTCCTTTAAAGACTCTTGAAGGAGTAGAACCTGCACCAAGAGATCCTGGAGCTCTTAATCTGTTGTGCTGACCGTGAGTAGCCTCACCAACACCACTAAATCCGTGACGTTTCACAACACCTTGAAAACCTTTACCTTTCGAAGTACCAACTACATCTACAAACTCCCCCTCTTTAAATACTTCAACACCAAAAGAATCTCCCAAACCTGCTTCTCCGTCATAATCCCTAATTTCTAGAACTACTCTCTTTGGAGTTGTTTTAGCTTTAGCAAAATGACCCATTTCCGGCTTATTTGAACTTTTTTCCTTCTTCTCCACAGATGCTATTTGTACCGCATTGTAACCCTCATTGGCTTCTGTCTTTACCTGCGTAATGACATTAGGCTCACAAGACACAACAGTACATGGCTCCTTTTTACCATTTTCGGTAAAAATAGCGGTCATACCTATTTTCTTTCCTATAACACTTAACATGTCCTTAAACTTTAATTTCTACGTCTACACCACTTGGCAACTCTAGTTTCATCAGTGCATCAACTGTTTTTGCACTAGAACTATAGATGTCCATTAATCTTTTATAAGAACATAATTTAAATTGTTCTCTAGCTTTTTTGTTCACGTGAGGAGACTTTAACACTGTAAAAATCTTCTTGTGAGTAGGCAATGGAATTGGACCACTAACTACAGCACCAGTTGCTTTCACAGCTTTCACTATCTTCTCAGCAGACTTGTCAATCAAATTGTGATCGTAAGACTTAAGCTTTATTCTTATTTTTTGATTAATCATTTTTTATGCTTTTGCTGTTCCGTTTGCTTTTGCTATAATATCAGTTGCCAAGCCACTAGGAACTATATCGTAATTATTAAACTCCATCGTAGAAGTAGCTCTACCTGAAGTAATCGTTCTAAGATCAGTCACATAACCAAACATCATAGAAAGTGGTATAAGAGCCTTAACAACTTGTGCTCCTCCTTTTTCAGACATTCCTTGTATTTGACCTCTTCTTCTATTCAAGTCACCTATCACATCACCCATATTTTCTTCTGGAGTAATTACTTCTAACTTCATAATAGGTTCAAGAATAACAGGATTAGCTAATTTACTTGCATCCCTAAATGCGAACTTAGCTGCAGTTTCAAATGATAATGAATCAGAATCCACTGGGTGGAACGAACCATCAAATAATCTAACTTTCAAGTTCTGAACTTCGTAACCCGCAAGAGCTCCGTTCTTCATTGCTTCTTTAAATCCTTTTTCTACAGAAGGTATAAATTCTCTCGGAATAGCACCACCAACAATCTGATTAACAAATTCTAATCCTTCTTTTCCTTCTTCCCCTGGACCTATTTCCACCTGAATGTCCGCAAATTTACCACGACCACCAGACTGTTTCTTATATATCTCTCTATGCTTAACCGTATTGGTAATGGTCTCCTTATAGGCTACCATCGGCTCACCTTGATTTGCTTCTACACCAAACTCTCTTTTCAAACGATCAATGATAATCTCAAGGTGTAGTTCTCCCATACCAGAGATAACCGTCTGACCAGTCTCATCATCAGATTTCACAACAAATGTCGGATCTTCTTCTGCAAGTTTACTGAGTGCCATTCCTAACTTATCAATGTCTGCTTGAGTCTTAGGCTCAATAGCAACACCGATAACTGGATCAGGGAAGTCCATAGACTCTAATACAATAGGTGCATTTTCAGCACATAAGGTATCACCCGTTCTAATATCTTTAAATCCAATAAGAGCTGCAATATCTCCTGCTTGTAATTGCGGAATCTGATTTTGTTTATTTGCATGCATTTGGAATATTCTCGAGATACGTTCCTTCTTCATCGTACGTGTATTCAGTACGTAAGATCCAGATTCAAGTACACCACTATATGCTCTGGTAAAACAAAGTCTACCTACAAACGGGTCAGTGGCAATTTTAAATGCTAAAGCAGCAAATGGCTCATCTGCACTTGGCCTTCTAACGGTAGGCTCATCCGTCTTAGGATTTATACCTTCAATTGCTTCTTGATCCATCGGAGATGGAAGAATTTCCATTACCATATCAAGCATAGCTTGAACACCTTTGTTTTTAAATGCAGAACCACACATCATTGGCACTACTTTGCCTGCAATGGTAGCTTCTCTTAATGCACTAAGTATTTCTCTTTCTGTTAAAGATTCTGAATCTTCGAAATACTTTTCCATTAAAGTTTCGTCAAATTCAGCAACAGCTTCGAGAAGTTCTTCTCTTAATTGCCTTGCCTCATCTATAATATCAGCAGGAATTTCAATCTCTTGAAATGTCATCCCCTGATCTTCCTCATTCCATGTAATACCTTTAAAGTTGATTAAATCAACTACACCTACAAAACCATCCTCAGCACCGATATTCAATTGCAATGGCAGTGCGTGACTACCAAGCATTTTCTTAACTTGCTCACAGACATTAATAAAATCAGCTCCTTGACGGTCCATTTTATTAACAAACCCAATTCTAGGAACATTATAGTTATTAGCAAGTCTCCAATTAGTTTCTGACTGAGGTTCAACACCATCAACAGCACTAAACAAGAATACAAGACCATCAAGTACACGTAAAGATCTATTTACCTCTACAGTAAAATCCACGTGACCCGGAGTATCGATAATATTAACATGATATTCCTGACCTCTATAGTCCCATTGAAGTGTCGTAGCAGCAGAAGTAATTGTAATTCCCCTTTCCTGCTCTTGCTCCATCCAGTCCATAGTAGCAGCACCATCATGCACTTCTCCTATTTTATGGCTCACACCACCGTAGTAAAGTATACGCTCGGTAGTGGTAGTCTTACCCGCATCAATGTGGGCAGCAATACCAATATTTCTTGTGAATCTTAAATCTCTTTTAGCCATCTTCCTTATACTCTAAAGTGAGAGAACGCCTTGTTCGCGTCTGCCATCTTGTGTGTATCCTCTTTCTTCTTCACCGCAGCTCCTTCGCCTTTAGACGCAGCTAATATTTCTCCAGCCAACTTGTTAGCCATGGACTTTTCATTTCTCTTTCTAGAAAAATTAATCATCCATTTAACACCAAAAGAAACCTTTAAGTCAGGTTTTACTTCCATTGGTATTTGAAAAGTTGCTCCACCTACTCTACGGCTCTTTACCATAACTGAAGGCATCACATTATTCAATGCTTTTTTCCAAGTTTCTATTCCAGACTCTTCTTCTATCTTACCATCTACAATATCAATTGCATCGTAAAATATTTTACGAGCAGTTTCTTTTTTGCCTTGAATCATCATGTTATTGATGAACTTAGCAACCAAAACATCATTAAACCTAGGATCTGGAACGATCTCTCTTTTTTTAGCTCTTGACTTTCTCATTATTTCTTAGCGTCTTTAGGGCGTTTAGCTCCATACTTACTTCTTCTTTGAGTTCTACCTTCTACACCGGCGGTATCCAATGCTCCACGAACAATATGATACCTCACACCTGGCAAATCTTTCACTCTTCCACCTCTTACCAAAACAATACTATGTTCCTGTAAGTTGTGACCTTCTCCAGGGATATATGCATTAACCTCATTACCGTTCGTAAGCCTCACTCTCGCCACCTTTCTCATCGCAGAGTTAGGCTTCTTTGGAGTAGTAGTGTAGACTCTTGTACACACACCTCTTCGTTGAGGACACGCATCAAGTGCTCTCGACTTGCTTTTCTTAGTAAGTGACTTTCGTCCCTTACGTATTAATTGTTGTATTGTAGGCATATTGTTCTATCCGTTTTCTAAAAAGGTCTGCAAAAGTAGTATTTATATATAAGTTTGCAAGGCCTCTAAAGAAAAAAACAGAATATTATTTACGCCTTCCTTTTTTCGTGTATAAACAATCAATTGCTTAGTTGAAATTCTACTTAATTTTGCTACCCATTATATCGGACTAAACACTAATAATCATTGGGCAGGGAGTTTAATTTCATACAACACAATCAAATCAATAAGGAGAAATGGAATGCTCTTGTTGATCGAGCTGATAATGCATTAATATTTTGCTATTCCTGGTACTTGGATTCATTTTGCAAGTGGGATGCGGTAGTATTGGGAGACTATGATGGAGCAATTGCCCTTCCAATCTCAAAAAAAATGGGTTTTTCTAAACTATTTCAACCCAATTTTATCCAAAAAAACATTTGGTTTGGTACTGAACTAGATCCTAGTGATTTATTAAAACTCTGGACGATGATTTCTCGCAGGTCTACTTTAGTGCATTTCAATACGAACCTAAGACTTAATTTGAATGCCTCTAGCAGAGTTAACCTAACACTTCACTTAACAGATGCTCAAACTGTGAAGTTGGGCTACTCTAAAAGCCTGGTTAAGAATATTAACAAACATAAACCTAGCTTAACAATAAAGGAATCTAAGAATCCTTTAACAGCAATTGAACTATATAAAAATGCATACGGTCTTCTTAATCCTCAATTGAACAACTTGGATTATGATAAACTGCTGGCACTTTATGAAAGAAGGCCTACAAACTTTCTATGTATAGAAGTGACTGGTGAAGGACAGGTTCTTGCAGGGCTGGTTTTCGCAAAAGGAAAGAGAAGACTCCATTACATTCTCGGAGCCCCAAATTCCAAAGGCAGAAAAGCAAATGCCATTTCTGTTGCCATAGATTATATAATTGAAACATATGCCAATCAAAGCTATATTTTGGACTTTGAAGGCTCTTCAATACCCTCTGTAAAGATGTTTTATGAATCCTTTGGAGCTCAGAACGAACCGTTCTACCAAATAGAAACGAGTCCCAAATGGATGACCTTGTTGCAATTATTCTACAATAAGCTACTTAAATCGTAGCTTAATGGACCCTGGGACGTAAACCCCTCGCCAAATTCTACACCTATTGATTCTCCCATCTCCCTTCCTCTGGCTACAAGAAAATCTAAAAATCTCTTACTACTAATGGGTGTTTCTGATTCCTGTGAGTCAGGATTATAAAATTGTGTCTTATAGGCAAGGACACTCTGCATTTTTCTATCATGATAAGGTGTCACATCTACGACAAAATCTGGGACAATATGATAATGCTGTATGTAATTATATAAATGTTTTGGTCGCCAAGCCTCTTGATCTCTACCATCTAAACTTGATTTAATTTTCTCCAAACCAGAGAGAAAATAAGCCTCTTTAATAAGCTGAGCACCTTTTGGATGGTCTATGTGCCTATCTTCAATTGCGTTTGCAAGAACCAAGGAGGGTTTATATTTTCGAATTACTTCAACTACCTTAAGTCTATTCTCATTATTCAATTCAAATAAACCATCACCTAGATTTAAATTTAAACGAACATCCAATCCCAATATTTCAGAAGCATCTGAGGATTCCTTGTATCTAGTTTCCTTTGTTCCTCTAGTTCCTAACTCTCCCTCAGTAAGATCTATAACTCCAACTTTCTTGCCTTCATTTATTAACCTTAGTAAGGTGCCTGAGCAAGCTAACTCAACATCATCAGGGTGAGCCCCAAAAGCTAAAACGTCTAATTTCATTTCTATTTTTGATAAACAAATGGTATCTACTCTAGTTTTGCATTTTTAATAATATGCTCAATTTGATAGTCTTCTATTGGATCAAATTTTGTATCAATATCCGCATTGTACATTTTAGCCCACATTCCATAAAACATAGTACTTGCACTGCCTCGATACTTTTTCAGTATCTCATAAGTTGTATTTCCTGTTTCCCTATGAATAAGCTTAATTAGCAGCTTTCCCTGAGATGAACTTAATTTTTTAAGTTGAGCAATAAACTCAACTTTAATTGCATCTTCCGTTGCTTTGATATACTTTTTCTTTGCCTTTTTACTACTTAGTTGATTCAAATTATCTTCCATCATTTGCAGTCTAAAAGCTGCCAGTTTTGCATATGGCATTACTTTCTTAACATTACGTACAAGTTTTAGATAAGCTTCCTTTTCATCCTTCGAGTTAAATTCTTTTAGAATAAATTCGTCAAATGAATAAACATAAAAAGTGTCTCCATCCATGTACACTTTTCTCAAGATCATTGCTGAGTCTTCATGTACTACTTGACCGTAACTAGCTAAAGTCATAATAATTAGGCTTACTAATGCTATTGTCTTTCTCATACTATTACAAACATATTCAAACCCTGTGCCATTAGCTTAACAGTTCTGAAAGTATTTCAACCGATTTAATCTTTTTATTTTTCGTAACGTGATACTGATAATATCTTATTAACGCATCTAGGACTTCCCTCTTATGGTTAGCATTTATCTTTAGCCTATTCAGTTCTTTTTTTTGCAGAAAACGAGATAATAGATTTGATATATCTGGAGATAATGTTTGAAGACTCATCTCAGCCACAAATACCCCTTCATCTATACTAAAGTAGGGTGTACGTGCAGAAAACTCACCTTGAGGTTCCACACCTAAATGATAGCTCAATTCTGTAAGAAACAATATAGGGACAAATTTGGGAGCACTTTCATTTTCCAATTGCAAAATTTGATGTTCAATGAAATCGAAAAGTTCTTCTTCACATTGTTCTTCAGTAATACAATGATTTAAAATCTCTACTAAGAAAAGTGCAATTGTCCTTTTTAATATATTTTCTTGGATTTCAATCAATAAAGGAACATTCTTCAACTCCTTTATTCTGTTAATATTTGCATTTGCCTTTTCATAGACATCCATTTGTACTATGGAAAGAGGCTGAACCATGGAAGGTCTAATTGCGGATTTCCCTTTCCTAATACTTTGCAAAATGTAGGTACGCATGCCGTACTCCCGCGTATACATTTTACTTATTACGCTATTTTCGCTGTAATTAGTGTTTTTAAGAACAATTGCTTTTGTTTTTACAATCATAGTACTAACGTACTATTAGCAACTTGGATACAAGTGCATCTGCATCATCCTTGTTGGCAGAGAAAATAAGATAGACTCCTGTTTGAGGTTTCTCGCCATTAAAGTTTCGTCCGTCCCATACAGCAGTTCCTCCGGTGGCTATGAGTTCGTACACAACCCTACCTGCAACATCTGCAATTTTAACAGTTGCATCTTCAGGTAAGCCTGTTATTGTAATAGGACCTTCATAATTTGGATGCACTGGGTTGGGAAATACAAGCGTATTGCTATGAAAATCATTTGCCTCCGTAGCATCCCCTCGAAAAGATGCGATTCCACAATTTGTTCCAAAGAACACTTCTCCAGTATTCGGAACTATTCCAATGCAATTAACAACATTACAGGGTAATGGACTATTTTCTTTTGTTAAATGCATTATAACTTCTGAACCATCTTCCTTCACTAACCATGCACCATTATTAGTTGCTACCCATTTCCTATTAGCTCCATCTATTTTGATATCATTAATAACCTCATTCCCAAGTAGGAAACCTATATCATTTCCGTCATCTATTATTATTTGCTGGGCATCTGCATTTACACCTCCGTCAAAAACCAAACTTGGATTATAAAAAACGGCTATTCCTTCTTCCGTTCCTACCCAAATCTCTCCGTCTTTGTCAAGAGCAATTGCCTTAACATTATTATTTGGTAATCCCCCTAAGTTCTTACCTGTACTCAAAAATCTCTTTTGCAAGACTCCACTACCATCCTCTTTAATAGCCAATAGACCCACACTAGCGGTACGAGGTACTAACATCCACACCTGATCAAAATCATCAACAATCATCTCACCCAACCTTCTATTCCCAACATTAAAATCCTCCCAAGTTCCATCCTTACGTCTTACAACTAAAGACCTTTCTGTTTCAAAATTTGCTATCCAGAGATTTTCTTTACTGTCCATCGCAAGACCAAATGCTACATCTCTATCGCCTGGAGCTTGCTTAATTGTACTGTTTGTATGATCGTACTTTACCTGTGGTACATTGTCTACTATTTGCACTATTCCACTGCCAAAACTTCCTAACCAAACTTCATTTTTATCTGGTAAAACCAAGATATTAGTAAGATCCAACATTGAACCCACTATTGGATTATCTATTTTATTACTATTTGTCCAATTTCCATCTTCATATACATAGTAACCATAATCGAAAAAATTAGGTCCGAACGCAGTTGTATGCCCCCCAGATGTAACCCACATTTTATTACCCTGACCTACCATATCAAAACTAGAAAGAGCAAAAGGTCCTGCTGGAGTAAGAGAACTAGACTTCCCATCCGCAGCGTTCTTAATCAACCCTCTGTAAAAACCTCCAAACCAAACACTTTCTTGAAAATCTGTAATTGCAAACTGCATAAAAGGGTCACCTCTCTCTTCAAAAATTTCATTTTGATCCATAAGAGCAATTCCTTCCCATCTGCAAATAACAAGTTTATCGTGACTAGAGACTAAACTCTTGTAGCCCAGTCTATCTCCACCTTCAACTTCTAAATATGTACCATTGACGTATGAATATAACATACTGTCATGAGTAAAATATAGTTTACCATTAAACACCTCCATTAGCTCAACTGAATCATAGGTAGTATTTGTTTTCCAGCTCGAAAAATTCTTTAGATTGACACTATTGTCATAAGCAGGTGCACTCTTTATACCCTCCGGAGTCGCTAAAAACAGACTATCATTCAAAATACCCAACGTTTTAACAGAAAGTGAAGTTCCTCCAGCACCCAAATTTTGATAGTCATCAACTGTAACTTCCAAATCAATATCAATTATCACAACCCCAAAACTAGTTGCAAAATAGGCCCTATTATCAAAAATCTTGATGTCAAGAATATCTTTTAATCCGGCTAAAGGATTGCGTTTGATGATATCAAAATTTATTATCTGATTCCCTTTAAGTAGATCTATATTTCCATTCGCATAACCAATTACTAAAGTCTCAAATTCTGTGGAATATGCAATTCTCGAGACTTCAGATTCTGCAAACCCATCAACTTTTGTTAACAGATCTACCTCTCCGCTTAATAAATCAAATTTATAGACTCCAAGATCTGCTCTCACAAAAAGACTTGTCTTACTCTCAACTATCTGCTCTACGCTATTATAAGGCAGGTGCATACGCCAAGTGTAAGTAGGTGTATTATTCTGCGCCATAACTCCCATGGACACTAGGATTAAACAAATAGAAAAAAGGTGTTTCATTGGTAATTTGGTAAACAAAGCTAACGATTGTAAATGATGTTTTCTTATATGTATTTATAAATATGGTATTAATATGTAATAAGTACAATTGACCATATAAATTTGTACAATAAATGGCGAATAAAATAGAAAATAAACCGCTTGTTAAAATAAAACAGAATAAAAGAGTAAAGCCTGATTGGCTTAAAACTCAGATTCCAGGTGATGGTAAATATTCTGAAATGCTTAAGTTGGTAAAGCAGAATCAGTTACATACTATATGTGAGAGTGGTAAGTGTCCTAATATTGGTGAATGTTGGGGTGCAGGGACAGCGACATTTATGATTTCGGGCAATACCTGTACCCGAAGTTGTCAATTTTGTAATGTTGCAACTGGTGCTGGAGATAAATTAGACCCCTTAGAGCCCTTTAAAATAGCTCAATCAATAAATATTATGGGGATTAAACATGCTGTTATTACTAGTGTTGACCGTGATGATTTAGAAGATGGAGGAAGCGGCCATTGGGCTAAGACTATTTCAACTATACGAGAGTTCAATCCTGAGACGACTTTAGAGACTCTAATACCAGACTTTCAAGGTAAGCCAGAGCAATTGGACACCATAATTGAAGTGCACCCAGAAATAGTGTCTCACAATATTGAGACAGTAAGAAGATTGACCAAAGAAATACGAGTACAAGCTAAGTATGATAGGTCTATGTTCGTTCTCAAATACCTAAAAGAGAAAGGCATGAAAACCAAAAGTGGTATCATGTGTGGAATGGGAGAAGCTGAGGATGAAATTTTAGAAACTATGCATGACTTAAAAGATTCTGGAGTAGACATTATTACTCTAGGTCAGTATCTGCAACCAACTCCAAGGCACTTAAAGGTTGCAGAATATGTTCATCCCGATATTTTCGCCATGTACAAACGAGAAGGTCAACGAATGGGATTTCAGTATATTGAAAGTGGGCCATTGGTACGATCAAGTTATCATGCTGAAAAACATTTGACTTCAGATGGATCCAAAGTTTTATAAGGAGTACTATACTCTCGAAAGAAGTCACTGGTGGTTTAAAGCTAGACTTGTAATTCTTGAATCCGTTTTAAAAAACATTATACTTAAAAAATATAATAACAGGATCAAGGTTCTCAATGTTGGTGTGGCAACAGGTGCTACTACTGAAATGTTGATGAAATATTCTGATGTTACTTCCCTGGAGTACGACAAGGATTGTTGTGATTTTTTGAAGGAAAAGACTGGCATACAGGCTGTTAATGCCAGCTTAACGGATTTACCTTTTAAGGATAATGAATTTGACTTAATTTGTGCTTTTGATGTCATTGAACATATCGAAAATGATTCTCTTGCCATAGCTGAAATCAACCGAGTTCTAAAACCCAAAGCATATTATTTCATTACTGTCCCTGCATTTCAGTTTTTATGGAGCAACCATGATGTTATAAACCATCATTTTAGAAGATATACTAAATCAGGAATTAATGATTTGTTTGAATCTCATAAGTTCACTATTGACTATAGCACCTATTTTAATTTCTGGCTATTTTTTCCAATAGCTCTTGTTCGATTTCTTCTTAACTTAATACCAAAGAAATCCAAAGAAATCACTTCCGGATCTGACAATGAAGGACTTAATTCATCAGGAATTATTAACTCAATACTTTTCAGAATTTTCAGGTCTGAAAAGATACTAATAAATCGAAAAATCAAATTTCCAGTTGGAGTGTCAATCTTGTCAATAGGTCAAAAAGTAAACTAGTGAAAAGGGAGGACATAAAATATTGTTCTTTATTGTTTCTCACAACCATCATTTCATATTTTCAATTAGTCTTCAATATTTTTCCTACTAAATGGGATAACCTCTCTGCATTCTTTCCATATAGATACACAGCTATTCACTGGTGGAGAAATGGGCATCTACCTTTATGGGATCCCTATCAAAATTTCGGGTACCCAATGCATGCCAACCCACAAGGGGCAGTCTGGTATCCGATAACTTGGCTATTTGGTCTAGCCAAGGGATATACCCAGTATTCTATGAATCTTGAACTGGTATTCCATATACTTTTAGCAGGTATTGGAATGTACTTTTTTATTAAACAGTTGAGACTTAAACCAATTGTAGCATTTCTAGGAGCAATGGTATACTCGCTATCAGGATTCATTTCGGGCACTTCTCACATGATTGGCTTTACAACTGGAGCTGCATGGCTTCCCTGGTGCCTGCTATTCTTACTTCTTAGTTTTAAAAATCGGAACTATATTTATGCTGTAGTCCTTTCACTAGTTACTTCCTTACACCTAATGGGAGCGTATACCGCATTTAGTATTGTGCTTGTCTACGTATATGCACTTCTGGCTCTGTACTTCATTTTTCAATCGTCGAATAGGCTAAAGACATTTCTGTTTACGTTAAAATTAATCGGCATTTGTATAATAACAACCTCTATTCTCTCTGGCCCTTATCTATATAGTATTGGGGACTCAATTTCATATTTCTCCAGAGCAACACCACTTGTTTATGATCCTCAAAACTTTGTAAGTAACTTCAACTGGCAATGCTTTCAGTCCTTCATAACTCCGTATGTTATATCTGCTAAAGTTGGGTTTAGTGGTATTGACGTAAGTATGGCTAATGTATATGTTGGGATACCTTTTTTACTTCTATTTCTATATTATCTTATCAAAGAAAAAAACACAATAAGGAAGTACATTCTTGTCACCTCAATAGTTATATCTCTACTATTGATGCTAGGTAATCACACTCCTGTGCATAGACTGGCGTTTCAATTTCTTCCTGGTATAAGCTTGTTCAGACACCCATACCTTTTTGGTCTATACTCCATATTTGGAATAATAGTATGCTCTTCATATGCTGTAAACTCACTAAAAATATCAGCATTTAACCTTAAATTAAGTACTAGGGTCATACTATTTCTTATGATCGTCCCACTAGTACTATCATACCTACTCTACAAATCAGACTTATCTGAGTACTCCGAATACATAAAACACTGGCATGGACTCAGGGAACGTAGTCCATTAAATAACTATAGCCATGCCTTCATACAGTTAATTCTTTCATGTTTATTTTTAGGTCTCCTTTACAGCCTTCGCTTGGTTCACTATAAGAAGATTCAAACTTATATGGCCTTCATAGTATTCATTGAGCTATTCACAGCGATACAACTAAACGGTCCAATCCACATGTACTATAACATCCCTACAACGGATATTAAAGATTACTTAAAAGAACAAGCAAATGAAACCTTAACTAATCAAACAGCCAATACACCTTTAAGTCAGCTTGAAAACAAGACAATTACTCCTACTGTTGGATTATGGGTGAATCTCAATACCTACGCCAGAACTACTGGTGTTGATGGATATAATCCATTTATTTTTTCCAGTACAGAAAAATTTCAAAAATCTGTTGAGTACAGTGACATTCTCTCCAAAGGATTAATATACTCTACTGGCAATGCACAAATCAAGGATCTCAAACTGAATTTTAACAGCTTTAAGTTTAAGTACCTAACCGAAACAAATCAG
>NVWV01000003.1 GCA_002746305.1 Bacteroidota bacterium
AGGGAACATCGTAACCAAAAAAGTAATCCTTAATAAGTAAGACAATCCTACTTATTCTATCATAATATCTAAGGCTCGACTAACGTCGAGCCTTTTTTTGTACTACACCTTTTACTATTAACTCAAAAGAACACATTTTTGCTACTCACCCAGTGTGAATACGCCATACAAGTATGGTGCATATACACCTTTTTGCCCCATTAACAGTACAGAATGCCATTAATCAAAGCCTTATAAGCTTTATTCGCCTCTATTTTTATTTAATCATGCTATTTATATACAGTAGGAAATCCATTTTGTTGAAGAACCAAGCCCTAAAAATTACACCACTTGCTCTTGTCGGTTTCTATCATAAAGCACAAGCTATAATAAACGCGGAAAATAATCTTGATACCCGCTCTATACATGAGCTGAAATCTATAAATAACGTACTATATCCATCGACGTTATAATTAAGTCAACACCTTGTTCAACCACCCTTCATAGAATACTGCTCCTATTACTTAATCACCCATTTTGCTAAGAACAAATGCTGCGTCATACAGAGTCATTAGTCGATGTAAATCAGGAACTTATGCCGTTTAGTTTAACCATTTATGAATAAAAAAGAGATCCTTTCACAAGTGCCGAATTACAAAAAAGTATATCTCGTTATACTATGCTTGTGCTTAACGAAGCTAATCCAAGGTCAGAATAGTTTAAATTTTGGAAAAATAACAACAACAAAATTCGCTATACAAAACCTAAATGATCAGGTAGACATGCCTCAATCAATTGCCGAAACTATCTTTATTGATAAAGAAGGTTTTTTATGGATAACAAACTATACAGGGAGCCTAATTAGATACGACGGGGATAAAATTCAAACCTATAAAATAAATGGAGGTATCTGGCAGGGTTCCAAACCGCTAACACATACTTCAATAACATACAATCACCTACAAAATACGTATCAACTTTTTGGTCAGACAATTCCCGATGAAAGAGTGCTCTGTTTTGCGAACATCACCAATGGAGAAATAGTAAGTAAACATTCTCCTGAAGAAACTGGTATTTTTCTTAAATCCCATCTACCCACCAGGAATCAATACCTATTCCTAATGAGTGATTACAGAAAATCTTTACTTAAACTAGCACCTTATTCTGATTCCTTGATATCCAAAACACTTTGTTTTGCAATTAACTCAAACGAAGCGTATTTCCTCGATCATCCAACTAATAAACCTGAAGCATTAAGTTATTTCTCCATTCTTGAAGGATATAAAAAGAATATTTGCTCTGGGATTAATAATTTAAAACTGCTTCGCACCCATAAAAACTCACTTTTGATTTTAGACCCTCAAAAAGGAATTCTTGAATTTTCAAAAGGGATTTTTGTTAAAACTTATCCTTTTTCCTCCATTGCAAGTGACACCCTAACAAAACCCAAATATCACATTCAATTTGTCTGTCAACTAAACATGGGACCTCCCGTCATTAAACTTGGGAATACATTAATTAATATATCTGGAGAAACTGGAAATTTAAAGTTTAATCGATTACTTGAAGACGTCTATATAAATGATATTAAAGGAGTTGTCTTCACCAAAAATCTTAACAACATTTTCATTTCAAGTGCAACTCAAGGTGTTTTTCATTTGAAGAAAAAGAAATTTAGCAACACCTTCTCTGAGGGAATCACAAACCAAGGATATTACTCTACTTTAGAAAAAAACGAAATCCTATTTACTTCCACCGGAAAAAAATTCAAGATAAGGACCTTTGAATTAATTGATAGTCAGGGCTTCTACTATCCAAGTAAGATTACCGACCTCAAGGGAACCCTTTACAGCGGTTCAAAGAATCATACCTTGAGATGGGATGATGACACACAAAACTGGAAAATTGTCTCATACGTAAATGGATTAGGACACCGAGGAGATAGACTCATCTATGCGGTCAGTCCCAACAATTTGGTCTACTATACTGCAAGTGGTGTTCTAGCCACCATTGACAATGAAACTAGTTATAGGCTCAATGAACAGATTGGAATAGTCAATTTCTTATGGTTTGAATCTAACACCCGAGCTTGGTTAGGAACTAATACAGGCCTTTATACGTTCGACACCAAAAAAGAGATACTGCGAAGAATAGAAAAGACAAAGAATCTTGTTATTCGAGATATACATCCACTCAATGACTCGATAAAATTGTTAGCCACCTATGGACAAGGTTTGTGCCTCTTAACAAATGGAAAAATACTTAAAACTCCCAATGAAAAATTCAATAGAGGTACCTTATTCTCTCACCGTATAATACCAGACCAATATGAAACTTTTTGGATGAGCACCAACTCAGGTTTAGTGCGGTACTCAAACGAGGGTTTGACAAAATTTATAAACCAAGAATCACAGTTTCTGGGGTATCAATTTTTCGATAAATCTGATGGGTTCGCAACCAATGAATTTAATGGTGGTGTGTCTAAATGTGGAATCGGCTTATCAAATGGAAAAATTGTCTTTCCCTCTATTCAGGGCTTAGTCCATTTTGACCCAAGTGATGTGCCTACCAATGAGATAACAAGAAAGGTCGTAATTGAGGCATTCGCGGATCAAGAACCATTTACAAAAAGCACTACACTAAGCGGTACCGTTAGCCGTATAACGTTTAAAATTTCTTCTCCTAATTATGGCAATACTAAAAATCTGCAACTCTGGTATAGATTGGTTAGTGAAAATACATCTTGGCGAATACTTCCCCAAGATGGCGAAATAAGTTTTACCAATCTCAATTCTGGAGAAAATGTTTTCGAGGTACGAAGAGTTTTTATGAACGGCATTGATGTGGTTGAAAAATTCAAATTTCACATCCCTAAAAAACAACATGAAACTTGGTGGTTTAAACTTATAATATTACTTGCTATTTTAGGAATAGTTCATGCATTTACCCATGCTCGAATTTCTTATCTAGAAAATGCAGCCAATAAACTACAAGTCAAAATCGAAGAACAATATGAAAAACTAATAGCTCAAAACGACCAACTGGAAGAATACGTTGAAAAACTAGAGGAATCTGAAGGATCCTTAACCAAACAAATGGTACTAAGAGAAAAATTAATGGCAATCATTTCACACGATGTTATGGGATCTCTAAACTCCATTCGATACATAAGCAAGGAGCTAGATCTTCATAAAGACAAATTGGGCCCAAGTGAGCAACAACAATATCATAAAAACCTACACTTGGCAACAGATAATGTTTATATAACAATGAGCAAAATACTAGGTTGGATCAAAACACAAAGGGAAGAATTAGTTCTTCATCATGACGACTTCTCATTGCTAGACCTATTTAAAGAGATTCAAGCTTATTTTGCTCTTCCAAGTCTATTACAAAGTGTAAAACTAGAAAATCAATTGACTCAGGATATTTTCATTTCCAATGACCGGCAGGTACTCTCTTCCATACTACATAATCTGATTGAAAATGAAATTAAGCATAATAAAAATACGGTTATTTACTTAAATTCTTATACCACTTCTCAAAAGACCATAATCCAAATTTCGAATTCCACTTCCCAATTAGATAACCTTGATAAAATAAACGAAATTCTCAACCACAAAAATGACAAAAACACCAATATTCTAAAGATGCAAGGCGGATTAGGACTACTCTTAATCAAAGAATTAGTCGAAATCCTAGATGCAAGCGTACAGTATAATTCTTACCAGACAAATGGTCATCAAATCATCTTACAATTAAAAAAATAAGTAACGACTTCTATTCTCACATTTCAACTAGGAACAATACATAACACAACAGGCATTTTATATGAAGAACTAGCCAGACTACCGATAAATACGGAAGGGCACAGAAGGTTATTTCTTCTCCATCAAACTGAATTTATTCTAGGGGTACAAAAAAACTAAGATTTACTTGGCATTTTTCTACTTACTCAATAAACAAACCCATTAAAAAATAAAAGTATTCATCAGATTTCAGGCAAAAGTCACTCAACTTAGCTAAATTTGGCTCTAGACAGCTATGATAAGACTGTGATTAAATTGATCATTTAGTTTCTAAAACATAATTTATTCAAAGTTTGATATTCGTGAGTTCGGACCAATTACGTCACACTAAACGGAGATTTTTCAGCTTCTAACCAATCATGAAAAGAACGGAGATTATTACATCATTAAGGCACTTCAAAAAGGTGTATCTCATGATGCTATGCTTGTGCTTCATGAGGCTAACCCTGGGTCAAAACGGCTCAAATTTCGGAACAATAACAACAACAAATTTCACCATTCAAAATCTCAATGATCAGGTTGACATGCCTCAATCAATTGCTGAAACCATCTTTATTGATCAAGAAGATTTTCTATGGATTACAACCTATACGGGAAGCTTGGTAAGGTACGATGGTGAGCGAATTAGAACATATACAGATTGGGCTAGGAATACCACTGACTCGCTGGCTTACATCTCTGTAACCTATGATCACCATCTTAACGAGTATCAGTTCTTCGGTAAAAAGCCTACTTTAAATGAAGAAATATTCTGGTTTGCCAGCATTCAAAATGGAGAAATTAATTATAAAAAAAACAGTAAAACCACTGGTCCTTTTCATAGATCTCACCGAACTAGAACCAACCTAAGTACGTTACTACAAAATGATAACATCAGGTCAATATTAAAATTATCCAAGTACTCAGACTCATTGATAACCAACAATCTACAGTGTTTTGTTATGACTCCAAATGAGGCCTATTTTTACAATCATCCTGAAGATGGTCCAAATTCAGTTAGTTTTTTTCCCATGAACGATGGATACAAATCTGGGCTGTACACTAATCTTGCTAGTTCAGACTTAATTACAACTTACAAAAACTCATTTCTAGTTCTGGACCCTCAGGTAGGAGTACTGGAATTTTCTAAAGGAAACCTTATTAAAACGTACCCTTATTCCATGTTTATGGATAGTACTTTTAGAGAGAATAATGCACCTATTCAATTTATAGGTGGATTAAACCTAAACCCGCCAGTCATCAAGCTTAAAAATCTGTTAATTGACGTTTCTGGGGAAACTGGGAATTTGAAATTTAACACCTTACTCCATGATATTAAATTGGATATCAGAAATATTTCTTTTACAAAGGATAGAAACAATATTTTCATTTCCAGTCCTACTCAAGGTGTTTTCCATTTAAAGAAAAAGAAATTCAAGAATACCTTTTCACAAGGGTCGGGGAAATATGGGGCTCTTTATTCTCTAGCAGAGAAGGATGGAATTCTATTTACTTCTATTGGCAATAGATATAAAACGTCTAATTTCCAAGAAATCAACCGTCACAATCTGTTATCTGCCAGTATGATTTCAGATCAAAAAAGTAATATTTATATAGAGTCACGTTTCAACACATTAAAATGGAATGAAAAATCCAATGATTGGGATTTTTTTTCCAAAATGAATGGACCTTGGGGTACTGGTGATAGAATGATATATGCCATTAATGATAGCAACACTGTCTTTTTTAGTGTAACAGGGCTTATTGCTAGTATTGATAATAAAATAAGGTACACGTTTAATTATAGTATTGGTAGTAGCACTTTCCTTCAGTTTGAATCTGACACTTCAATCTGGTTAGGAACTACAACCGGACTGTATAGATTCAACACCAAAAAGAAACTTTTAAAAAAAATAAAGAGCACAAATAATCTAGTCGTCCGGGACATGCTGTTCATTAATGACTCTACACGTTTGTTAGCTACTTATGGTAAAGGCCTGTGCATTCTCAAAAATGAGAAACTTCTCAAAACTCCAAACCAAAAATTTGGTGTTGGAACTTTATTTTCACATCGAATTATTCCGGATGAACATGGAACATATTGGGTAAGTACAAATGCCGGATTGTTGCGTTACTCCAAAAAAGGTATAGAAAGATTTATTAATGAAACATCTTCATTCTTAGGGTATCAATTTTTTGATAAATCTGATGGTTTTAGAACCAATGAATTTAATGGCGGTGCCCCTCAATGTGGAATCGAACTTTCTAATGGGAGAATTGTATTTCCGTCAGTAATAGGATTAGTTCACTTCAACCCTGATGACATAAGTATTGATGAGACAAGAAAAACGATTTTAATTGAGGTATTTGCTGACAAAAAAACATTTTTAAAGGGCAGTACTCTTGACAAAATGAACAATAGAATAACCTTCAAGGTTTCTTCCCCAAATCACAATAGCCCCACCAACCTACAGATTTGGTATCGCATAACCGATGAAAACAATTGGCAATTATTACCTCAGAATGGGGAAATTAGTTTCACTAACCTTCATTCTGGCGACAAACTCTTTGAAGCAAGAAGAGTTTTCATGAATGGTAACGATATAATTGAAAATTTTAAATTCAACATACCCAAAAAGCGACATGAAACCTGGTGGTTTAAACTCTTAATATTGCTTGCTCTTTGGGGTGTAGTTTATACTCTTACCCAAGCAAGAATTTCTTACCTGAAAAAGGCAGCAAATAAATTACAAGCCAAAATTGAAGAACAGTATGAAACACTAATAGCTCAAAACGACCAACTGGAAGAATACGTCGAAAAATTAGAGCAATCTGAAGGATCTTTAACCAAACAGATCGTACTAAGAGAAAAACTAATGGGACTTATTTCACATGATGTCATGGGATCTCTTAGCTCTATTCGATATCTAAGTAAGGAGCTAGACCTCCATAATGACCAGTTGAACAAAAGTGAGGCACAACAATATCATAAAAGTCTACACTTGGCAACGGACAATGTTTATACCACAATGAATAAAATATTGGACTGGATAAAAACTCAAAGAGAAGAGTTAGTTGTGCACAAAGATGAATTTTCCTTACTCGACCTCTTCGATGAGATACGAGAATATTTTTCCGTTCCAAGTATGTTGAGAAATGTAAAACTAGAGAATCAAATGACCGAGGACATTCTTGTTTCTACTGATCGCCAAGTACTCTCTTCTATACTTCATAATTTGATTGAGAACGAAATTAAGCACAATGAGGATGTCATCATATTCATAGATTCTTATACAGGGTCTGAAAAGACCATTATTCAAATTAAAAATACATTCTCTGAGCTTGGCGATACTGATAAAATAAATCTGCTTTTAAATAGCCAAGCTCTCAAGGACACTAATACTCTAAAGATGGAGGGTGGATTAGGTCTACTTTTAATCAAAGAATTGATGCAGATTATAGACGTAACCATACAGTACTCTCCTTACCAAACGAATGGCCATCAAGTCATTTTGGAATTAGAAAGCAAGTAGAGAAGTCCTATCTTAGCAATCAGCACATTATCCAAAACTCTATTTAATCCAAAAAAACAGACGTTTTATCAATACATCTTAAGGTTCCTAAAGTCCAACGTTTAATCAAGAACCAAAGGAATGAAGAAATATTTACACTATCTCGTAATAGTACTCTTACTACACCCATCTGTCAGTTGGGGACAAACGAGAGATACTGTAAATTTCAAACACTCTATTCAAATTGAAGGTTTAGGCCTAGGACGATATGGCTCACTGAGCTATAGACGAATGATTAAACCAGGAGAGGTAGCCAACTTTTATCTAAAAGGTGGGGTTTCAATGATTCGAGTGTTAAACTATGAGAATAAATTCAAGCCAGACATCATTGTGCCGATAATGGCGGAAGTAGTTTTGGGTAAAAAAAGCCATCATTTAGAACTCAGTGCTGGTCAAGTTTTTATAACATATAGCACCTTTAGTGTAGCTAAGGGTGGTGAAGACAGAGAAAAAGAATTTAGCCCAGTTTTAGGAGCTGCATATCTCTATCAAAGACCATATGGCAGATGGCACCACAGACTTATAATATATTCAATATTAGACGACTATGAGCTACAAAGAAAGTGGATAGGTGCATCTACAGCTTACAATTTTAATTTTAAAAGGAAGAAATGAGGATTTTTTTAATTCTATCCGTAACAATTGCTTCGCTTCTATCAGGTTGCCACAGGTCAGATGTATTCTACTCTGACGACACGAAAGTAATTGGTCATGGAGGCATGGGTATAACTCATGATTTTCCTCTTAATACCTTTGAGGCTATTGCTTTTGCCTTACATAAGGGAACTGACGGGGTAGAGATAGACGTGCAAATGACGGAGGATTCTGTCTTAATAGCATACCATCACAAAATGCTAGAGGAGACCATGGATGAAGACGGGGCAATACATAATCAAATATGGAAAAAAATAAGAAATGCCGAATACTCTGAACTTCTATACTCAGAGTATGGCTTGGTTAGTTTGGATGACATTTTTAGAAACCTTGTTGAGTTTAAAGATAAAAGGTACTTCTTCGATCTTAAAATGTTTTCTCCCGATACAAGTGATCTTTATTATGCAAAATTCACAAGACAGGTATTTCAAATAATTGATGGTTATGGTCTTGAACACGTGACCCTAGAAGTAAAAAACCTAAGACTAGCTAAGTATATCCAAGAAATAAGACCCAACCAGTCCATATTTATATATCAAGATTTTGACACAGCATTGGATTTATGTATTGAAAATGACTTTCAAGGGATTACCATAGATATTGATCAAATCTCACTTGCTCATGTTGAGTTAGCTCATGTAAACGGCATAAAAGTAGCGTGTATAAATACACATAGCAAGGACCGAAATGATATGGCCTTTAAAATTGGGGTAGACTATAATCAGACCGATATGGTGAACTATGTAATGAGACAGAAAAGACGATAAATACATTTAGTGTGTTTCATAGATAGTGTTGTTTGTATTGGATTCAAAGCTAACCAATACGACAAAATCTGGAACTTCTCAAATTTGAGAAGTTCGTATAGAAGCATATAGTCAGATAAGAAGTAGATTTCAAAGTGCTGTCTTTACGCTAAAAAAAATAGATTAGAATTATATATACTTAGCATTCTATTTTAGTGAAAAATGACCATCTGCAATTCGTGACATTCTAAAACACCTGCCGACATTGGTTTTTCGACTAAATACCTTATCTTCCTCAACTATATCCCAATGACACTCTTTAAAAAAATACCCAATACTTCCAAGATCTTTGGGGTTTTAGTTATTTTTCTATTTAGTTGGACTTCTTCTTATGGTCAAATGGAAACGAAGGGTAAAGAATTTTGGGGTACGGTTAATGACACTTGGAATTCACCAGATTCTGTAATCATATTTATAAGTACTCAAAACGCTTGTACCGTTGATATAAAGGTTTTTAGTACAGGGTTAAATACTATCGTTAATGTCCCCGCAAATACGCAATACCGTTTTGCTATTGATCGTTCTCAAGTTAGAACCACAGTTTATCAACAACCTGTTATTAGGAGTTTTAGGATAACTTCTACCGCTGACATTTCAGCTTACTTACTGGTCCCCGCTTCTGCTACCACGGATGCCACTGTTCTTTATCCAAGTAAGGCCATACCCCAAAATAGCAAATATTTACTCCTTACATACGGCACAGCTGTACAATTTAAGAATAGCATTGTTGTAAGTCATGAAGACAATACCATTATTAAGTATACTTTGAGGGACAGCTCTGGCAACACAGCTTTAGACTCAATTATAGTCGATACATTACAACAAGGAGAGTGCTTTCAAGTGAGGTCATCCAGTAAACATGAGATATCAGGAGGAACGGTAGAAGTACTTAACGGAAAAAAAATATCCGCATTCTGTGGCAACTTTTGTACGGGTGCCCCGTGTGCTGCATGTGATATGTTATTGGAGCAAGTACCTCCCATTGGAACATTAGGTGTAAACTTTCTAATAGTACCTCTGAAAGGTCATACCAATGGCTACTTGATACAGGTAACTACAAACTCTGATAACACGGCAGTATACCGAGACGGGACACATGTTATTACTTTAAATCAAGGAGAAGTTTACGAGTATGATGTAAATTCTGAAAGAGCAGTATGTATCCAAAGTTCAATGCCGGTACTTGTTTCTCAAATTATGAAAGGGATAGTCTGCAACGGCCTAGGCGATGGAGATCCTGGACTGGTTTATATTAGCTCTACTGAACAACTTATTCAAAGTGCTTTGGTAGCTACTGCCAATACCAATATCATTTCACAGCACTATATCAGTTTAGTCATTCCTAAATTAGGTATTGACTCTTTATATATTGACGGAGTGTTGGTCCCAAGAGCAAAACTAACGGCATCCAACTGTGGTGATTTTTATTGGTACACAGATTCTTTATTGGCAGGATCTCATTCCTTGTACAATTATTTTGGATTCTTGGCATACATTTATGGAACTGGACAAGCAGAGAGCTACCTCTATACCGCTGGAAGCGGTTTAAAAAACTTAGCCATGGAGGTTAAATTCGAGAGCTTCCCACTATGTGATAGCGGTAGAGTTTTCTTATTTAAACCATCGGATAGCACCTCTTCTTATTATAAATGGTTCTGGGATGATGGTTCACCACCTGATTCTGGTCAAAATGTTTCCCACTCTTTCTATCAACAACGAGAGTATTTGGTAAGACTAGCCTATGCACCTAACAACAGTGGATTCATAGACACTACGTATCAATATGTATCATTAGGAGACGACGAAGGTGAATTAAACTTAATTTCTAAAAATAAATTAAGTGCATGTACCGATTCTTCTTTTTTTGAATTGAAGGCTTTTAATATTCCTACATTTAGTTATTTATGGAATACAGGTGATACTACTGCTAATATTGAAATTTCTACTCCCGGAGTATACACCATAATTGGCACAGACAGCATTACCAATTGCATGGCATATGACACAGTAGATGTCTCCTTTTATGAAGGTGTAACAGCTGATTTTTCATTTCCTGACCTCTTACTATGTGGTGGTACAGATATAGAAATGGAAGAGTCTGTTACTTTCAATCCAATAACGGACTCTATTCTACATTTTAATTGGTACATCGACTACCAATTCCAAATAGATAGTACTTCAAATATTTGGTACAATGCCTCACCAAACAACTACGACATTGAACTGAGAGTAGAAAGTAGAAACGGTTGCAGAGATAGCATTACTAAAAGAGTTGTCGTTTCGGATACCCCAAGAATTGATTCAGAAATAATACTAGAGGATAAATGTCTTAAGACAAATAGTGTAAGCTTCAAAAACATAAGCACCACCACCTTTGGAAAGATTGACTCTACATTCTGGATCTTTTCAACAAACGACACTGTATTTGACGTACAATTCACGAAACATTTTCTGACATCTGGCGATAAATGGGTGGATCTAGTAGTTAAAACGGAACAAGGTTGCACCAACTTCAAACGATACTATTTTACAATTGAGCCATCACCTGGTCATGGGATGGAAGTAATCGATTCAATACCTTGTATCAACAATAACTTATTCACCTTTAAAAGTTCCCATGAAGACTCAATACTCTCCTTATATCTATGGTATTGGGGTGATGGAACTGTTACTGGATTCAGTGACCCAACTTCAAACTCTAAACGGTATACATCAACTGGACAGTATGAAGTAGAGCTGATTGTAGCTTATTCCAGTTCTGGATGTTCTGATACTACTAGAACGACGGTAAGTGTTATTGATCAAAACCCAGAAGCTAAATTGTCTCAGGATAGCTTTAACTATTGTCTGTCCAAAAACTTCATCCAACTTGCAGATATATCCGATGTACCATCTGGACAAACCTATACTCGAAGATGGGAATATGGAGATACTTCCAATATAACATCTGACTCTATCTTTAACGAAACTTTTGATTCTGCAGGCATATACCATATTAACTTCATTATTACCACTAGCATTGGATGTGTAGATACCGCTAAAAAGAAATTTACAGTACTCCCTACAAACCATGCTGACTTTGAAATAGTAGAATCCTATAACTGCGAAAGCGGAAATTTCTTTACTGTGAAAAACTTAGACCCTTTACCTGACGCTCGTTTTCGATGGGACAAAGGAGATGGAACATTTACAAATGGATTAATGGATTCCATTACCATAAATTATTCTTCATCTGGAGTCTATACTCTTTTGCTTAAAACAGAAACCTACTTATACGCTTGTACAGATACATTTTCAAAAACCATTATAGTACATCCAAATTTAACTGCGAACCTAAGCTTAAGTGATACTTCTAGCTGTATTACCAATAATGAATTTACAGGAATCGATGAAACGGATTATCAAGGGAGCCCCATAAAAAATCAATGGTTTATCAATAATACACTACTCCATTCAGATACTGCAAATATCAAACATCATTTTAGTACGGTGGGAAATCATGAAATACAACTCATCGTTGGCCATACCAGTTCTTGCCCTGACACAACACAATTAACATCTTTTGTGGCAGACCAAATCGATTCAGAAATCGAAATTGATGATTATGAACAATGCCTGTCGGACAATAATTTCCTTTTCAGTATTCTAAAAAATAGCTCCCATGATAGCATTACATCATCTCAATGGAATTTAGACGAAGGCAATACATCTAAGGATTCAGATCCTACTGTTGTATACTTAACAAAAGGAATAAAAAACATCAACCTGTATATAGAAACAGATCTTGGATGTAGGGACACATTACACGCCATTACTCGAGTATTCCCTCAATTGCAACCAAGTATTGTTGCTTTAGACACGAATCAATGTTTAAAAGGTAATTTGTTTAGCTTCTCTTATTCTCCTGAGCATGAAAAAGACAGCATCTCCGATATTCGATGGGATTTTAGTGATGGCTTTTTTGATTTAGACTTCTTACCCCAACCATTAAATTATATAACAAGCAGGTCAAAAACCATCAAGGTAAAGACCACTTCAATTCATGGATGTAAGGATTCCGCCATATTAACTGTAGAAATATTTGATGCTCCAATTGCAAGTTTCGTTACTGATACAGTTTGCTATTTGAACGAAAGTACGCTTACTAGCACATCCACTCCCTCAGATATCATTGATATCTATGAATGGTCTATTGACAATAAATCTTTTGTAGATAACAAGACACTTAAAACTGTTCTTGATGCCCCTGGTCAATATGATGCTCAACTAATTATCACCACCCAGAATGGATGTAAAGATACATCAGATCAAAAAGAATCTGTCGTTGTCATGCTGCCTCCTATTGCGGATTTCAACTATGAAATTGGAGAGGAAAACAAAGGTAAATTACCCATTAAGTTCTATGATGCAAGTAGCACGGACGTTATATATCATAGCTGGGATTTCTCTGAAAATCAAACCAGTACAGTTGTTAATCCAAGCAAGGTATTTACCCAATCTGGAGTAATTCAAATATTACTGTATGTAGAAAATTTTGCAGGATGTTCCGATACCGCCATGCGATCTATTAATTATATCCCATCCATTAGCCTATTAGTTCCTTCAGCATTCACTCCAAATGGGGATTCTAGGAATGACGTCTTCGGACCACGATTTGTAGAGCGACATAGTGACTATAGTCTCAATGTGTATAGTCGTTGGGGCGAACTACTATTCCATTCAACCGACGTTAATGAATCTTGGGACGGTACATATAAGGGACAAAAATGTCAACTTGGAGCATATATATACGTCATAGGTTATAGCACAGCTCAACAATTTAAATCTGTAAAAGGAACAGTAACTTTATTGAGATGACTCAGGAATATATTTCTTATTAAATGATGATTTATTCAATCCATTTAGTGAGGCTTTGATAACAACAATAGGACCATCCATTCAGAACTCAATATTATTTAAGAACTCCAGAACTGTTGTATCAAACTATGTTCGATACAACTAACATCCATTTATCGAGTTTCCTCTTTTGCAATCACCGTCTTTTCTAGACATTTAATTGGAGCTTCTTTACTCTTGAATCTCAGTTATTTCATCTTGTCTGCCATATCGATTTGACTTGGTCAGTAAACTTTTTGGAGTTATACCGAATCGCCTCTTAAAATCTCTACTAAATGCATCAGAGCGAGGAAAGCCGCAAGAAAATGCGACCTCTTTAACCAAAGAATAACTATTGTGTCTCATTAACTTATAAGCATAGGTTAATCTGATCTCTTTAAAAAAAGAAAGTGGACTTTCTCCCGTAAGATCATGTATCCTTCTTCTTAGAGTTCGAGTACTCATATTAAAGTGGTCTGCAATGTCTGCTAAGCTTAGATTATGATTTGAAATATTATTCACAATGTACTGCTTAAAGGTTTTTAGCCACATCTCATCAGCATCTGCAAGACCCCATTCCTTGGAAATATTTCTCCCGTTATTCTTCGCAATCAAGTTAGACAAACGGATACGGAGATGTTCTACCGAAAATGGTTTAAGTATGTAGTCATCAATATCTAATTTAAGGAGGTCAGTTTTATCCTTTAAGTCGTTTTTCGCAGTCAGAATTACTACTGGGATATTCTGCCATTCTTCCTTCGATTTAATAAGACTAACCAAGTCTTTCCCTCCCATAATAGGCATCAATAAATCGATAGTCATGATGTCAATAGAATTAGTCTCCAAAATATTAAGAGCTGATATTGTTGAAAAGGCTACGTAGACTTTAAAGTCGCTGCTTAACACAGACTTAATATAATTTGCCATTTCAGGTAAACTATCTACCACCAAAGCGTTAGGACGGTTCCCAAACTTTATACTTGAAACAGGTTTAACTGACACATAATCTTGAGCATATTCTTGTTTTGACTTTTGGGCAATTTTAACAGGAGGAAGTGTCAAGAGAAAAGAACCTCCTATTCCTTCGATACATTTAGCCTCTAATTCTCCGTTCATTAGAACTGCTAATTGCTTCGATAACAAAAGTTCAATTCCCAGGTCTATTAGTTTAATATCATCCCCTTGGCCATTGGGATTAAAAATTTGCTCTAAATCTGTTTTATTAATACCCAATCCTTGGTTTGCAATCTCAAGGATAAGGTTAGAACCCTTTTTACAAACTTTTAGCGTTATTGTATCTTGGACTGGACTACATTTAATCGCATAAGATAGGAGGCTATTTATTATTATTTCAAAATACCGCATATCAATTGGATGCCTCACATTATCACCAATTTCCGAATCCATTTTAAGGGTAATATCTTTCAGGCTAGAATGTGCTTTAAATGGTAGTAACATTTTATTCATGACAGCATTAACCTCTAGGTTTCTTCCACGTACCTTAATCGAGTTATTCTGCAAACTGCTTAAGGTTAAGAGTTCTTCAATTTTTATGTTTATTTTTTTTGCATTTGCATTTGCTAATTCAATGTGCAGTTTTGCTTCTTTTGATAGTAGGATATCTGGTTGCGATATTAGGTACTGTAATGGCCCTGAAATAAGGGTTAATAGAGCACGTAGTTCGTGCGATATATCAGTATAGAATCTATCCTTAAGGATGCAGACTTCCTTTTGCCTATTTCGAGATTCTTCTATAATCCTTTGCCTTTTTTTTCTCAACTGAAACTTAAAGCAGGCAAAACCTAAGATGCAAGTTGTAACAGAAAGCAATAGGAAGACTAGTAGGGGTACACTTCTCATGAATCTATTTGAAGCCTTATTTGCTTTTATTTCTTGTCCTTTACTACTCCAATCTGAAACAACCTCAGACAAGCCAAGCATGGCGTTCCCCATTTCAATAATTCTCTGGGTTCCGAATTCCGGATAAATATCTAACCATTTTTTGGATTTTCTGTAGAAATTACTTTGTAACTTGTCATAAGAAATATCAGCGTCCTTTCTGTCATCTTGTACTGTGGAGAATACCCTCAGATTATTTTTAATTGTTTCAACCTCTACATCCCTGTAGAAGAAACCGCTTACCGTTTTATGAATCTTACAATTTGATCCATTCTCACTATAACAGCACAATAACAGAATACTATAGTGAAATATCGAAAAGGTTAGAGTGATTGTGGTTAAAAACAATGTAACCTTTAACACTTTTTTGAATTTAATAAGGAGGTTGGCTTTATTCATATCTCAAACGGATACTGATAAACTTNGGGGGGGGGTACTGCTTCTGTTTAAATCTATCACTCAATTTTATATTTTATTTCACTATTCAGATAGCTATTTTGCTCCGATTCTAGAAGAAATATTTGTAGAAGTACACACTACAAAGTGCATGTTATAATGTAAATAACATATCCTCGTTTGCTATGGAAAGTTTGACTTAGCACATTAAAGTATTCTTCCAAGTTTTCGTTTTTCTGTTCCATTTTTTTAGGGCCTCATTTCGAAAAAATTATCTGATTTTTTTACACATCCAGTAGAGTATTGATATCAGGAGTAAATATTCTAAATTGGAAGTTGTTCTTTTTGTCATAAATAAATTGGACACTGGAACCTAAAGATCGAAAAGCCTCTGATAAGTAAGTATTAATCTTACTTAGACTTATGTCATTCTTGTTTCTTAGGTCTTCAATAGATTCAACCTTAACATTTAATATTAGCTGTCTATTTCGTGACTTAATCGTTCTGGAAATAAAAATTCCATCTATTTTCTGACTTAACTCGAACTCCAGACTTTGCAACAATCCGCAATACGCTTTTATGCTGTATGTGTCATTGAAATAATCGCATAATGCATCATATGTCTCAATATTGTCTTTGCCCACTTTATAAGTTGAATTCATCTTTTGATTTGTTTAATTCAAATTTCCAAAGTATCGTGACCAATAAAAATAGCTAGGGCTGGTTATTATAATAGCTAGGGCTGGTTTTTGCTTCTCTTATATCAGAGACTCTACCCTATACGTGTATTAAGCAATAGTATCAGAAAGACCTTAAATGGGGTAAATTATAACGAATACTAGCAAAGGGGTTACTTCAGTATAAGTACCAAATTTAAGAAAAAGATTGCAGATTTGCCAATTTACTCATTCTGTCTTGTACATATCTACCTGAACATCCTCTATTATTCTTAAAAAATTGTGTTCATATTTTATAGTGGTGATTTGGGATCTAAATGTTTAAACATATACCTTAATTGTCTTAAACTCTTGGACTTAAGTAATTTAAGACGCTGATAATCATGCAAATACAGCGTTCTGTCATGCATTTGGCCGAAATATGGATTGGATTGTCCCTAGATTCGAGCTATCACTACTACTTAAGATATTTTGTCTATATCTCATCAAAAACAGAAGAAAGCGATAATCGTATTTCTGCGTGCCGCTTGGAGCAATAATGCTCAAGGGATACTCCCTATACGCCAATTGGGGACTTCCTATCTATCCTCTTTACTCCTAAAGATTTACATATCTATGGAAACTGCCAATAATGATATAATACCACTGAAATTATTTCACTCTATGAGCACCTTATTAGTGCTCAAAAATAGCCCTACATATAACCCTACACACAATACATATAACCCTACACACGATGAGAGTACAAAGAAGATTGTTTATTTTAGACAACCAGCCTGTCTACGCACAAGGCCTCAAACAAGCATTACAAGAATATAACTCATATGATTCTATTCGGTCATTTAGTGACTCTGATGAGCTTATTAAGCACCTTAAAACAAATAGAATCAGTGCACTAATTCTAGGTTGGAACTTACCTGAAACAACAAATAGTATCAGACTTTTAAAGTTTTTAGTACAAAAACTAAATATAAGTGTTCTTGTAAATAGTGCAAATGAGGACATATACACAGCTATGCGGGCCTATAATGCTGGAGCATTAGGATTCATTACTAAATCATCCAATGGAATGGAACTATCTGAAGCCCTTCGAACTGTAATTAATCACGAAAGGTATCTTCCTTGTTGTCTTGAAGAAAAGCTGAAATCATTTTTGAGATTTGGAGAGCAAGATTTGATGGGGGTATTAACTCCTCAGGAACAGATTATACTTCAGAAAATTTGCAATGATTGCCCAAGTTCTAAAATAGCGGATGAGTTAAATATCAGTTTACACACAGTAAACAATCATCGAAAGAATATACTGAGAAAAACAAGCTGTAAATCAGTAGTCTCCTTGGTTAAGTATGGTTTACTCAGAGGCTACGACAATAACAGCTAAAAGCATAGGCTCTTAAAAGATCAAAATGGCCACTCATAGCTATTTTATGTTGAGGAGTTTCACTCCACCTTTGTTATGAAATATAATAGATAGTAGTCTTACTACATTTTTAAAGTTTCGTATAGTAGATAGTTTATTAGTAAAGGGCTGAGATCATATACTTCAGCCCTTATTTATGAAAGATGCTTAAGTAGCATCCATCAACATAACTAAGTAAATAGTTTGGGGTAGTTAAAAAATTATCTGGTAAAAAATTAGAGCAATTTGATTATTAAGTAAAATGAGCAAAATTCAGGTCATTTTCAGACCATTATTAAATCCAAATTCAAACAACTGTTAGTCCCTATTTACTATTATAGTAAAGTCATATTTAAAGACATTTTAATAAAATGGGCAGAGAATTTCTCTACCCATAACTAACTTATTTAATTAACACCAACAGACATGACCACTACATCATGTTGCTTGACTTAAGACAAATGTCATTCTTCTCACTTTACTATAAAATAGCTAAGTATAGCCATTTAGCTAAGCTTCTAAACCTCCAAAAAGATGTGATTTTACCTTATGTTTAAATTGACGCATTAATTAACCTTGGTAATGCGTTTTAGCCTCAACTTGTACCAGTCCCATTTATAAACTGTTTCTTGAACTTCAGCACAAAAATCCTAAAATGACTAGTTGTAGCTATTTAAATAAATCTTCCCTTCTTGGACCTTTACACTAAGAAAATTTTACATGATATGAAAGTACATTTACTAAGGCATATTTCTTTTTTATGGATGCTATCAACTTTTTTATTTTCGTTTGGGCAGATTCAACTTGGCTCTGATATTGATGGAGAAGCTTTAGGTGACCAGTCTGGATACTCCGTTTCTCTTTCTAGTGATGGTAACATTCTTGCAATTGGAGCTCCAGAGAATAACGGTACTAGTAGCGATGCAGGTCATACTAGGGTATATCAATGGACAGGATCTACTTGGGCTCAATTGGGCTCAGATATTGATGCTGAAAATACAGGTGACGAAGCGGGGCATTCCGTTTCTCTTTCTAGTGATGGAAGCATCCTTGCCATTGGGGCAATTGAAAATGGAGGTGCAGGTCATACTAGAATATATCAATGGACCGGATCTGCTTGGAGTCAGCTTGGATCGGATATTAATGCTGAATCTTCAGGTGATCAAGCGGGATATTCAGTCTCTCTTTCCAGTGACGGCAGCATACTTGCTATTGGTGCAAATCAAAATGATGGTAATGGTTCTAATTCTGGTCATGTTAGAATATATGAATGGGACGGATCCGCTTCTTGGGATCAACTAGGTTCGGATATTGAAGGAGAAGGTTCCACTAACCTCTCAGGGCAATCTGTTTCACTTTCCAGTGATGGTAGCATACTTGCTATTGGAGCTCCTCAGAATGATGGTAATGGCTCTAATTCTGGTCACGTAAGAGTACATGAATGGGACGGATCCTCTTCTTGGAATCAGGTTGGTTCAGATATCGATGGCGAAAATAATGGTGACCAGTCAGGATCATCAGTCTCCCTTTCTAGTGATGGCAGTATACTAGCCATTGGAGCGAATCAAAACGATGGTAATGGTTCTAATTCTGGTCATGTTAGAGTCTATGAATGGGATGGCTCTGATTGGAATCAATTGGGCTCGGATATCGATGGTGAAAATATTGGAGACCAATCAGGATCATCCGTCTCCCTGTCCAATGATGGTAGCATACTTGCTATTGGAGCTACAGAGAATGATGGTACTGCTCCAAATGCAGGTCACACAAGGACATACGAATGGGATGGCTCCGCTTGGAATCAATTAGGCACAGATATCGATGGTGAAGCTGGAAATGATCAGTCAGGATATTCAGTCTCTCTTTCAGGTGACGGGAACACACTTGCAACTGGAGCGAATCAAAATGATAACAATGGTTCCAATTCTGGTCATGTAAGAGCCTACCAATTAAGATGTTCTCAGATTGCCCCTCTCCCGAATATAAGTGACTCCACTTTCACCTCTTTTTCTTCCCATACTGATGATAGTGGATGGACACATTATTGTACTGAAGGGGGAGAGCTTCTTTTATCTCTAGATCTCACCGGTAGTGGGGCTACAGTAAATGATACTGAGGTTCAACTGAAAATTGGAAACAACAAAACCTACAGCTATGATACATCGGGCGGTATGATAGGTAACCTTGATGGATACATTCTGATGAATAGGATCTGGGATGTGAATCCTACCGCCCAACCAAGTAGTGGCAATGTAAAAGTAAAATACTATTTTACAACTGAAGACTATGATAGCCTGGTGCAAGAAGCCGCTAGTCATATTAATAGGGCTGGCAACTCAGTCTCTACCATTGTAACTGCCGTGACTGACTTAGAATTTTATAAAGACACCTCATTTTCAAGTAGCCCTTTTGATTACCCACATACAATCAGTGGAGGCATTACTCTCTTTAATGGGTCTACCCCTAGTACTGACGTATGGAAATATGATACTGTAAATATTTCTACCCACAGTGCAGAATTTGAGGTAACCTCCTTCTCTGGAGGTGGTGGTGGCATCGGTGCTGCGGACAATTCATTTCCTGTAAAATTGTTACAGTTTATAGGTAGATTGACCGCTCCAAGTACTGCTCTTATTCACTGGACCACAGCTACTGAGATTAATAATGACTATTTTGAGTTAGAAAGAAGTATTAATGGAGATGACTGGCGAATAATTGCTCAAATAACCTCGGCTGCAGAAAACGGTAATTCTAATAGCCTTTTGAATTATACATATCTAGATAAGGGGATTCCTTTATCTAAAAATAAGTACTTCTATTATCGATTAAATCAGGTAGATTTTGACGGTAACACTGAATTATATGGCCCCATAATCGTAAGTAGACAATTAGAAGGTGACTACAACTCATCAGACCAAATAGTAGTTTATCCCAACCCGTTCACTTCCAGCATTACTTTGAATCATTCATTTGATAGTGATGCCATATTGCGAATAGAAATTACAAATTATTTGGGAGAGGTGGTATATGACAAAGTGGGCCTAGAACCATCTCAACAAATCATAGAATTGGGAGAATTGTCCCCAGGAATATATATGGTCAATTTAGCATTTGGCCATACGCAACAGACCTACAAAATAGTCAAACAATAACATAACTTTTCATTAAGCCTTCTAAATAAAAGGCCACCTTGGATTATACAAGGTGGCTTTACTTTAAATCGCATGTTTCGGAAACTGTGCAATTCTTTCAGTTATCTTGAGATCTTATATTTAGCTCCTTCATCCATTGTTCCCTAAGCTCCACAGCTTAAGCATCTTTCCTCTATAGAACAACTCTTACCATCAGTTTGAGGAGGTTGTACTGTTTGTGCTTTACTTTATTCAAACTAGTTTCAGATACTCGTGGAATCACAGGCTCCACTTGCTTACTGGCTTCCTTCTCCACGGTAAACTGTATTGCTTGAGCTTCTGCCTGAGTTCTTAGATAGTACGTACCTGTTTTAAGCCCCTTTTTCCAAGCATGAAAGTGCATAGAAGTAAGTTTTGAAGTATTGGATGTTAATCCATAATATTGTAATTCAAAAATATGTACGTACAAAGAAGATTTCCTTTCAAGAGTGTTTTAATCTGGACCAAACGAGAGATTATTTTTTTCGTTATTCTAGCTACATCAATTACCTTTCTTTATGAATTTTTAAATATAAAATGGTTACAAGTTCCTTTAACTCCTGTTGGACTTATTGGTACGGCAGTAGCCTTTATGATAGGTTTTCAAAACAATGCTGCCTATGATAGAATATGGGAAGCTAGAAAGATATGGGGTGGAATTGTTAATACATCTAGGTCGTTAATAATTACGTTGAAAGACAGTTTTTATATGCATCGTTCCGAGGCAACGAAAGACGAAATAGACGTAATAAGAACAATAACTCGCAGGCATGTGGCTTGGTTGACGGCACTTCGCTATGCTATGCGTACTAAAAAGTCTTGGGAAACATCCTACGAGGTTAATCACAAAAATGCAGATTTCAACTACAATGTACCTGAATTCAACACCCCATTAGAAGAAGAGATAAAGCCTTTTCTATCGTCAGAAGAATATGAGTATGTAATGTCTAAGGATAACAAACCTAACGCGATTATAAGTCTTCAATCCAACCATTTTAGAAAAATTACTGACGAAAAAAAATTATGGGACTTTACTTTATTGAACTTACAACAAATGCTACAAGAATTAACCGCTCTACAAGGAAAAGCTGAGCGAATTAAGAATTTCCCTTACCCAAAACAATATGGAAGCATAGGCTACCACTTTGTCCATATATTCATGTGGTTGTTACCAATGGCAATTATTCCATCCTTTGCTTCAATGGGAGTAGAAATTGCTAAAACACATCCATTTATAGGCACCAATTTTGTTTGGTTCAACATCCCGTTTACAGTTATAGTGATCTGGGTTTTCAATACAATGCTGAGAATTGGTTTGGCTGGGGAAAATCCTTTTGAAGGTTCTCCAAATGATGTACCTATTTCGAATATTTCAAGAGGGATTACAAGAGATATTTTACAAATTATAGATGAAGATCCCAAAGATATTCCAGAACCTTTTGAAAATATAAATCATGTTCAGATGTAAGGTTTCGGGTATTTAGCTAGTGACTATCAACTGAAATCAATACCCACTGAAAATATTCCATAGAATGTTCAGATATTATTACTTGCTTTTTGTGGTCTTTTTCTGTTCGTGTAGAGCTATTAAATCTTACAATACTATTTTGCCTTCGGGAAAACAAGCCCAAAGTAAAGTGTACAGTGGATCAGGGGAGTTTTTTATACGATCGGAAATTTGGGATTCTACGTTTTTTAATAAGTATGAAATGAATTGCACACCAAGTGCCTACTTCGCTATAAGCAAAGATCGCATCGGCCTTGTCTCAAATTTTAAAAACCAAAGCTTTATAGCTGTAACCGATACTGTAGATGGGGAATTCTATCAGTTTAATCAAAAGATTGTCGATTCTGGGAATGTAAGATTAGAAAAATCATTCACCCCTATAAGTGCAGATGAGAAAGTGTTGTTTCAATCAATATCAAAAAGAACCAATTCAAAATGTCCGGAGTATCCGCCAGATAGTGTGATTGGTTTTGTGGTTAATAAAATAGAATTGTAGTTTAGCCTCCCCCACAACGTCCTTGGGGTGATGTTGGTGAGGAACAATCCTACTGTATTAAATCTACAATACCGTTAATTATCTCATTTTTACCCCATAAAGTTTCATACTTAACAATCCAGAAATAAGTGGATGATGGCAGAGGTTTTCCGTTTAGCTTCCCATCCCAGCCAGTATTGAGGTCCATAGATTCATATACGCGTTCTCCCCAACGATTGTATATTTCGATTTTAATATTTTGAATTCCAATCATTTCAATTGGAAGGTAGACGTCATTTAGGATATCTCCATTTGGGGAAAATACATTGGGCATGATTAAACTGGATTTACATTCTTTCACAGAAATATGTATAGAGTCTCTATAACTACCACAAAGATTAGTGTCTGATAGCGAGACCAAAATTGGCTCACTGATTCTAATAGTGTCTGTCCTTTCACCAGTAGACCAAATTGGACTGGTCAGGGGCCAGTTACTTGTTGCGTAAACATCAATATGATCTCCTAAACAAATTAATAAGTCATCAATAAGTTTGAATTTTGGAGCAGAATTTATTGAAAGAGTAAGCTTTAAAGTATCTATCACTTCTTTTAGGTAGACTATAGCCCTGACATCAAAAAAACCAGTTTTAGAATAGACATATTTTATAGTTCCGTTATCATCAATTATCGTGTTGCCTTCTCCCAAATCCCAAACAACAGAATCTAAACTTAGACTATCTGAAAGTAAAAGTGTAAATACGGTGCTATCTCCAAAACAAGTATCAGAAATGATAAACTCAATATTACAATCAACAAACCTTATGATTACGGAATCAGAGTGCTCCCCGCATTGGTTTTTTGAAGTGAATGTGTAAGTGCCTGATTCATAAACCACAATAGTATCTAAATTCTGGTCTGAAGACCACGAAGTATTCTCTAGATTTTCACTATTCAACGGGTATAACTCAATCTCGCCCCCACGGCAGAGTGTAGAATCCTTAGGTAATCTAAATTTAGGTGGTGATTGAATATTAACGATAGTATAGAATGTGTCAGTATGACTTTTGAAAAAAGTAATCACCTTGATTGAATGTGGACCTGCATTAGAGTATAAATGTTTAATATTTTTCTGTTTAATAAAATAGCCATCCTGAGTATCTCCAAAATCCACGAAGACGGAGTCTACATTGATTGTATCGGGTAATAGTATTTTAAATACCGTACTGTCGCTAAAACAAGTGTCAGAAATCGACAATCCAATGTTGCAAGTAATAAAGCTTAGAGTAACAGAATCTATTTTCGTGCCGCATACGTTGTCAGAGGCATAGATGTAAGTTCCAGATTGATAAACAATAAGGCTGTCTACGTTTTGGTTTGAAGACCATGATCCATTTTCAATAAAGAGGCCATCAATGGGGTGTATTTTTAGAGAATCTCCAATACACAATGAAGTATCAGGAATTACAGAAAAACTGGGCGGCTTGATAATTTGAACAGTCCAACAAATGGTGTCATTGACAAACGCGGAATTATAGACAACAAGTTCTACATTATAATCACCAGTTGCAGAAAAAAGATGTTTTGGGTCTTTAAGATGGGAAAGGTTACTACTGCTTAATGAGTCCCCAAACGACCACTTCAAAGAATCGTAAGCTATGGTATCGTGAATATTGCTATAGAATAGAACCGAGTCTCCAAAGCACTTTATGAATTCAGAACAACATTCATATGAGTAGTAAATTTTGGCCCGAAAATAGGTCCCATAAGGCCCCCCAGCATTGGCAGGTTTAAGTATCAGGTAGTTTTTGGACTTACTCAAGCCCACATTGCGTTTAATCCCTGAAACTGGAAATTGTCCATAATGCACAGTGTCGATGGAATATACTGTGGTTTCATTTAGACTAATTGAATCAATAAAATCATCCGATAGGTAGATAAACGTAACACTGTCAATTGTGGCGTTCTCTGGTAGGTTAATTTCTTTCCTTAGTTTAGAAATGCTGACAGATAAACTCTTTGGGTTAGTTTGGCTCGAATTTGAATAAGCCGTTCGAGTTCCTGTTTCTAAAAATGGACCGCAAATTAGATCGTCCCGATTCATTCCTTTGAATCGATTACTGTAAATGTCAAAGTGAATCTTTACATAATTGCAATTATTTGTTGCTCCCCAATACCCGTTTGATTGCATTGCCTGCCATCCACTTTGCGATGTGTTAACTTCAAGACTATCAGACTTTATAACTCCTCCAACGGCAGTAGATACAGAAAGCATATAACAGAAAAGGAAGAGCCAGGTCAATGGTATGCTTAAAGAAGTAAACTTCATCTTGTGGGGAGTGATTTCATGTATTCTCAAATTTAACAATAAATAGAAGGAATGTTTGTACACATGATTTCGTTGACAGAATAATGACTTAGCCAGCAAATGATGTTTCTTGTATAAAGTGTAACCTTCCCATAATTTGAGAAAATTAAGGGCTTACAAAAGATGTCGATTTAGTTATTTTTTTAATGAGAACGTTGAAGATAATGAATCTACAGAGCCTAATATTTAGGGAAGCCAATAGCCTTATTTATAAGTTTTCCCATTTTGATTACATTTGTAATTATGGTAAAAACGACGAAGATAGTTTTGATGGTTTTTTTATGTTCAATTGCTATGGCATCTAGTGCTCAGGATTTGGTTTACACCCCTTCCAAACATGTCTCAGGTCAAATCTTAGGTGACATCTCAGAATACAATATAAGTGTAAACACATCGACCACAAAAGCTGTTACGTATAAATGGAAAACGATTGAAAATACATTTAAAAGTGATTGGGATTGTTCATTATGTGATTACGGAGGTTGTTACCCAAGTGTTCCAGATTCAGGTAAAATGATTCGAATTAATATGACAGACGCTCAAGCTGGCACAACTGGATTTTTTAAGATTAACTTTTTGTCTAGTATCACATCTGGGGTTGGTGTACTTAGAATCTATGTGTACGATTCAGCTAATTATAGCGGTGGTGATACCATTTCATTTACCATGGAATTAGAACAAGGGGCATCTGTCAAAAACGAAAAAGTCCTTCCTCTTAAGATACTTCCTAATCCTGCAAATAATGCGGTGAACTTTACGACTTTAGCCGTAAACACTTCGATGACACTATGTGATTTACAAGGTCGAATCCTAAAAGAGAAGTTCATGCCAACTACAGGAAATCAGCAATTGACAGTTGCAGATTTGCCTTCTGGAGTTTACTTCCTAAAATTGAACAGTAGTGGTGTGATAAGACAATCCAAACTTATCGTTAGACACTAAACTTGAGAATAGTATTCTTCAATCTAGTTCTACTCTTCATTTCAGTTTGTGTTTCTGGGCAAACCGATACTGTTAGCATTTTTATAAATACGGGCCAACATTTACTAGTAGATAGTTCTACTGTTCCAGCAAAAGCATTTAATAGCACATCTGAGTTTAAATTAGATGGCCAATTATTCAGGTTCACAAAGGGACAAGATGTAATTCTTCAAATCACTAATACAGATACGATTGGACATACCATCGAGATTTCTGAATATGGATTTTCTGCCTTCATTGATTCAGGTAAAAGTGTCAACACTCCTATTACTTTTAGCTCAAAGGGTCTTTTTCAAATGTATTCCACTACGGAATATCCGAACCAAAAATATTTAGGATTATCTGGTCTCATTACTGTTGAGAGCAACTGGGATAATTCATTTTATTGGAACATCAAGGAATTTCAGAGCAGTTATAATCTAGCGGTTCAAAATGGTGACACCATTGATTTCGCTAACTATAAACCGAACTATTTTTTAATCAACGGAAAGAGTAATCCAGACATAGCAACCGACACACTTGCTAAAATAAGAGGGAAAGTAGGTGATACGCTTACACTTCATATTCTAAACTCAGGAAACTCCGTGCATTCTTTGCATTTTCATGGCTATCATTTTAAGATAATTGCTTCTAGTAGAACATCAGATGTAGTGGGTTGGATAAAAGATACATATCCTGTTTATGCGGGGGAAAGAACCATTTTGCAAATGGTACCAGATAAAGCTGGAGAGTATCCCGTCCACGATCATAATTTGGTCGCGACTACAGCAAATAATTATTATCCAAATGGTATGTTTATTACAATGATTATTACCGAATGAGAAAGTTCCTTGCACTTATATTTTTTATTGCAGCTCAAGGTGTTTTCGCACAAAGCACAACACTGTTAATAGCAAGAAATATTGGAAAAAAAGTACTGGACGACGGAACTGAAATTCGAACGTTTGGTTATGCTACAAAATTATCAGAAAACCCTGGAATTCCGGGCCCTACACTCATCTATGAGGAAGGAGATTCTGTTAAGATTGACATGTGGAATGTGTCTCAAGGAGCACCACACACGATTCATTTACATGGTTTGGATGTAGATCAACAGAATGATGGCGTACCTCATCTGAGTTTTGAAGTAGAACACATGGAGCACGGTTATTATCGGTTTAAGGCTCCACATCCGGGCACCTATTTGTATCACTGCCACGTAGTGTCGGCGATTCATGTTCAAGCTGGAATGTATGGGATGTTAATTATTAAACCCAAAGGCAATGACAAGCTAACATGGGAAGGAGGATACTCCTTCAGTAGAGATTACAATTTTCTCCTATCTGAAATTGATACCAATTGGCATACAGATGCACATTTATTGCACCCAATAGGTCATGTGAAAATTAAAGTTCCTCCCTATGATCCTACTTACTTTTTAGTAAATGGATCGTCAGGCACACAACTAAGAAGTGAAGCAAAGAAGGTATTTTTAAAGAATGATAATACCTTTCTGCGATTGGCCAATATTGGGTATTATGCAAACAGGTACATCTTCTCAGACAAACTAAATGCGAGTGTTGTAAGCTCGGATGGCCGACCATTACCGGAAGCTATGGTTTCAGATACACTCATGGTTTTTCCGGGAGAACGATATGGAGTACTGGTTAATCCAGATAATTTGGGTGATGATTCTGTAAAAATTGAATATCTGAATTTGAATACCCTTTCTGTAAAAGGAACGGAGTATATGCACTATGAGGTTGTAGAAGAATTATCTGCAAATACAGTTAGCCCTGAATCATTCAAAGTATTCCCAAATCCGTTTACAAGCTCTTTGAGACTTACAAACTTGAGTAAAGAGAGCATTAAAAATATAGCAATATCAACTACCTCAGGTCAATCGGTATACAGTCGTGTTATAGAGTCCAATTCATCCATAGTGCTTCAAGTTGAACACTTAGGGCCTGGAAGCTACATTTTGAAGGCTACTACGGAATCAGGTAATGAAATTAGACGCTTGTTGCATAAATTCTAAAATGTCTTGAATTAGACACATCTATTCACTATTTTTCTGATTCAGTGTTGCGGTTATTTGGCTTTTTAAATAACCCAGTGTGAATATAGATTAGTAATAGAAAATCCGTTCACCAATTCTTCTCGTATAAGATTCTGAGACACAAAAAACGAACGAATAAAAATCTCAGAATTATGAACAAAACAAAACAAATCTTAGCAGTATGCGGTCTATTTATCGCAGGTGCTATTGTGGTTGCAGCCGACCACATCGATGCTCCGGCTGTAAAAGGTGGTACAGCAGATATCACAGATTTCTATGCATTTCAAGGAGAAAACACAAGTAACCTTGTATTCGTAGCTAATGTACAAGGTCTTCTTGCACCTTCTGCTACAGGTGCAGCCAACTTTGATGAAAATGTAATGATTGAATTCAACATTGACAATGATGGTGACAACGTGGAAGATCTAGTTATCCAAGCAATCCCAAGAAATGGTAAGATGTACTTTTATGGTCCATTTGCTCCAAATCAAACAGGATTATCTAGTGCGGTAAACACCAATGCAACTCAATCTGTGGTAGACATTACATCGTATGCAGAAACAGCTATGACAGCAGAAAATGATGGAATGAAATTCTTTGCTGGGCCACGTGATGATCCTTTCTTCATGGACTTTGCTCGCTATGGTGAAATCATAGGCGGAACTGCTCCTGGGTTTAGCGATCCCGGAGATGACACATTTAAAGGAACCAATGTAATGAGTATAGTGATAGAGGTGCCAAAAGCAAAATTGGGTGGCTCGGGAACATTAAATACTTGGGTAACAGCAAACGCTAAATAATTATTAATTCGCAAAATTTTAACAACGAAGAAAAATGAAAAATTCAATAAAACTTATGGCACTTGCTTTTATTATAGTAGCCATGACATCTTGTAAGGATGATGATACTACTACAGAACCTACGCCAATGGGGCCAGACTTTTCTGGGACCTACATCCAAGCGGACCAAATGGGTCGACCAGCAGTTAATACTGTATTCATCAATCCGGATATGAAAGATAAGTTCAATACTACAATACCAAGTGAACAAGCAGCTGCTTTCGAAGCTATGATAAAAACAAACCTAGAAGCAGTAAGTCCAGCATATGGTAATACAGGAGACAAAAACCTCCTTGGTTTAGGTGCAGATGCCTTTGCAGGTTTACTTGCAACAGATGTTTTAAATGTCTCTACGGATAAACCTACTACATTCTATGACGGCACTAATGTATTAACCGGGAGAGCATTACCTGATGACGTAATAACGGTAGAGTTAATCCTCATCTTTGGTGGTGAAGGGAACTTGGAAAATCCAACACTATCTGATGACCATGTAGATGCTAACGATAAAGCATTCCTAACATCGTTTCCATATCTAGCCTCTCCTTGGTAAATAATTTCATATAGGCTATTTATATAAAATTGAGTCGTATCCATTCATTGGGTGCGGCTTTTTTTGTTTAAAACTCAAGACTACGCAGAGTATTTTATAAAACCAAACATCAATCTTAGTCAACCATCAGGGTAGATTTCACTTATGTTAAACATCTAGATAAAATTAAATCCACACACGTAATTTTCTCGTATAACTCTATAAGCAATCAAGAAATTTATGAAACAAGGTATAGTAATTGGCCTATTGGCCATGGTGATAGCGAGTTGCTCACCCAAACAAAAATCAACCGATAGTTTTTCTCCTTCAGTGGCTGATTTTAGTGTTTACTTACATCACACTTCAAATCAAAGCATACTAGCATTACAACAAGAAGAGAAATTCTGGATGGAAAAGTCACCAAAAGGAAACGAAAAATGGCCTTATCTTGTAAAGTTAGCAGGCATTAATTCACAACTATTTGACAAAACAGGAGACATAGAGAAAATATTCCTAGCGGAGAAACAGCTAAAACAAGCAAATCAACAAACAGGTTTGAAAAACTCAAGCCTTCTTCGGTCTCTAGCCAGAAATTTCATTACACAACATAGGTTCAAAGAAGCCCATAAATTATTAAATCTAGCAGATGATATTGGAGAGAGCCAAAGTGCGACAACCAAAATGTTATTTGATGTCTACATGGAATTGGGTATGTACGATAGTGCCGTAATAAAGCTAGATACTATCCGTATGGAAACGTTTGATTACTACATCAGATTAGCAAAATGGCAAGACCATCAAGGCAATTTAGATGATGCTATTGTCTCCATGGAAAAAGCCAAAACCATAGCTGAGAATCAAAACAACAAGGGTAGAATGCTATGGTCCTATTCCAATATTGCAGACTATTATGGCCATGCAGGACAAATACAAGACTCGTACTCCTATTATCTAAAGACTTTGGCTATAGATTCTAATTACACATACGCATTGAAAGGCATAGCTTGGATTGTCTTTTCAAATAAAAGAGATTCAAAACTTGCTAGAAAAATCATTAAAGACATCCAAAAAAAACACAATACACCTGACTACGAATTGTTTCTCTTAGAAATTGCGAAATACGAAGGAAATAAGGAGCTGGAACAAAAGCACAAAGAAAAATACCAGAGCTTACTTTCCGCTCGCGACTATGGCAATATGTATAATGCCTATAACATTGAATTATGGGCTGACAATGAATCCACTGCAACCAAGGCTTTGGCTTTAGCACTTCTGGAAATAGAGAATAGATCCACTCCTCAAACTTATGATTTATTGGCATGGGCATATTTCAAAAATGAACAATCTCAAAAGGCTTTAAAAATCAGTAGTAAGTATGTAATTGGAAAAACGTTTGAACCTAAGGCAATGTACCATTCCTCAGAAATTTTGAAAGCTAATGGCTTTGATAATGAAGCGGCACTTCTCAAAAAAGAACTTCAAGATGCTATATATGAACTGGGACCATCAATGGGATTAAAAATCAATGCGATATAGATGAGGCTAATGTACCTATCACTTGCATTTTTATTTTATATCACAAAAATAGACTTGAATGTAATACCAATTCAGAATTCACAGTAAGTGTATAGAAAAGTGCCTGATTTATTCATTGGTCAACACACTGGAGGCGGTAAAGTAGAACAAATTTTCATGAGAGGTTTTGACATAGATCATGGAACCTATCTATAACCTTAGATGAGACGCCTGTAAACATAACAAACACTGAGTGAAATGAGACACAATTTGCCCTGGATCTTGTTTTACGTTGAAAAATCAATCCGAGGAAGAAATTTACTTTACCCAAGGGGCCCCTTTTGGAGTGTTGGGGAGTTTACAGTTGAGATTTTAGTCTCTTGAGTTTATCTACATGAATTCTTTTCGGGTTGAATGAATTTCCACCATTGTATTAAAATCCAAATCTGCATTTCTGTCGTATAACCATATACAACAACAAACAAATACACAGAAATGAAAAAAACAATCAAACTTGTTTCAGCACTTTGCCTACTTATAGGCATGAACGTATCCGTAAATGCACAAACCACCAAAGTAGGTGGTCAAGAAATGTATCCAACGAAAAACATTGTAGAAAATGCGGTAAATTCTAAGGACCACACCACACTAGTTGCGGCTGTAAAAGCAGCAGGACTTGTTGAAACATTACAAAGTGAAGGACCTTTCACGGTTTTCGCCCCAGTAAATGACGCTTTCGAAAATTTGCCATCAGGCACCGTTGATATGCTCCTGAAGCCAGAGAACAAAGCAAAACTTACGGCAGTGCTTACCTATCACGTACTACCGGGCAAGTATGATTTTGAGGCTTTAAAATCAGCTATCAAAAAAGGGAAGGGAACCGCTACAATAGCCTCAGTACAAGGAGGGAACCTCTCGTTTATGATGAATGGGAAACACAACATCACAGTATGGGATGAAAACGGCAATAGTGCCAATATCTCGACATATGATGTATACCAATCTAACGGAGTAATTCAGGTAATAGACAGGGTACTCTTACCGAAGAGCTAAAAAACTTAACAGTCTGAGTCTACCAATAAGATTGCCATCGTTGCATATCTAAAAAAGACAATGATATCCAAAAATCAATTGATTTAATTCGTAATATAGTTATCCTGCCTTCAGTCTTTGAGGGTAGGATTCTTACCGACTAGAATCAACCATATTTGTAGCAACCAAATAAGAATATAGTGAACCAAACATAATATAATGAATACAGCAGCAACCAAACCCGATAGTTCGGGAAAATTGCTTGAAGCTCGAATAGTGCAGATGATGCACAATGGAGACAAGCAGTTTTTGGATTTGCTCTACCAAGAATACGGAGGAATAATGTACAAAATCACAGTAGGGATAACAAAATCACAAGAGGCAGCAGAAGATGTGTTGCAAGAAAGCTTGGTAAAGATTTGGAAAAATGCCACTCGTTTTGACGCATCCAAAGCTAAACTCGTAACTTGGGTAGTGCAAATAGCCAAAAACACAGCACTTGATTTTGTAAAATCGAAGGCAACACGAAATGCACAGATTACTGATACAATGGCCGACAAACCTGTAGTAGCAGAATATGGTATCAGCACGCAAAACGAAGACTTCATTGGCCTTCGTGAAACCATTAAAGAGAAACTAAATGAGCATGACCAGCGAATTTTGAACATGTTGTATTTTGAAGGATACACACAAAAGGAAGTTGCAGAACACCTTGATATGCCTATTGGCAGTGTAAAGACCAGAATCAGAATGACCGTAAATCAATTAAGAACCTTTTTAAAGCATTAAAGAAATGGATTACAAAGAATTGATAGAATCGGGAAAATTGGAGCTTTACGCACTAGGTGCTTTAGATCTCCAAGGACAACAAGAAATAGAAGAGCTTCTAGCTAGTAACGCTAAACTAAAAGCTGAATACGATGTGATTGCGGATGCACTTAGCATATATGGGCAGTCTACATCTAATGTACCTCCTATTGCCATACTAACTAAAGCCAAGGCAGAAATTGAGTTAGAGGAGAACCGTAATACTGAAATGGAATCTCCCATAAAAGCAGTAGAGATGAATAACACAAGTAGTAATGTCAAAACATGGTGGGCGGTAGCCGCTAGTATCATGTTACTTGCTTCCATAGGTTTGAACTTGAAACTGAATTCTGACCTCCAAGAGGTGACAGAAAACTATGTAGCTTTAGAATCTCAAAACCAACAAATGGCTGCAAATACGGTGCGGTTGAATGATAATAGTATGCAAATCAATGAAATGATAGCGACTATCGCCAATGGTAAAATGGTACGTACTTATATGGGGAGTACCGAGAATTACGACGGTTATGAAAGTACTGTATACTGGAACAAGAGCAGTAATGAGGTAATTATAGCAACCAATAACCTTCCAACCCTAGAAGAGGATGAACAATACCAGTTATGGGCTATAGTGGACGGTAAGCCTGTAGACGCAGGTACGTTTGACCCAGATACACGTATTGCTAAAATGAAAGGTGTAGATGGCGATGCTGTTGCCTTTGCTGTGACTATTGAGCCCAAAGGAGGAAGTACAAATCCTACAATGGAAAAGATGGTGATGATAGGAAATATAAGCACTTAAACACTCATATTTATTGAATAGAAAAACCTCAGGAAGAAATTTCTGAGGTTTTTTGTTTTAGGAAATCCAAGTTGTTTGCCTTCTCGTATAACTAAATAGAGTGGCCAAACTAAGCATTCGCTTTGGTCAAAAGAACTTAGAATTATGTTTATTCATATTCTGGTTGCTTGAATGGGAGGTTTTCACCTCCCATTTTTTTTGTAGTAGTCGAAACCCTTAAGTCTAATTTTTTTGGAATAAAGTGATTGAACTTACATAACTGGATTAGGAATAATGCTTATTTAGTATTGACCATATTAAAAAACAACTACCCAGCCAACAACAAAATTCCATAGACGACATGGAGTACTCTTAATGTACTAAATACGTTAATCGAGTAAATTATTTAAAATTTGGGAAACAAAGAATGGAAACAGATATCGAAATACCAAGACTGTGGAGAGAGTTTTGTGAGTTAATATAACCATAGAGCTAACGAAGCTAGGATTCTGCAACCATTCAGAAACTGAGAGTTCACTTATTGCCTACTCCAACTTATCCTGTAGCTTTGTTAAATGCGTTCATTATCTTTTGTTTTATCATTTTTCCTCATAACCTTTTTCTGTGATGCTCAAAATGGCCTGCACTTTGATGGAACAGATGATGGTGTCAACTGTGGCGTGGCACCAGCATTGAATGTAGGAGGAACAGCCTTTTCCATCGAATCTTGGATCTATGCCGATAGTTGGAAGACAAATGCGTATCAAGGTACTATTGTACTAAAAGAGAACAATTCTAACAACGGAGGATTTATGTTCCGAGCTGGTGACGGAGGTAAGGTGAATTTTGGAATCGGGGCAGGTGTTAATGGGGCTTGGACAGAACTTACTACTTCTGCTATACTCAACACAGGAACTTGGTATCATCTAGCGGGAACTTATGATGGATCATATTTAAGAATCTATATAGATGGGGTGATCGAAGACTCTGTTAGTTCAAGTATCTCCAGTTCTGGGGCTGCTTCCACTTCTTTTACCATAGGTTACCACCCCGCTTATACTGGCAGAAATTGGAGTGGCATTATCGATGAAGTTAGAATTTGGGACACCACTTTATCTTCTAGCCAAATTGCCAATAATCGAAATTCTGAATTTTGCGACCTGAATGTTTCCCATTTAGCGGGTTACTACAAATTAGATGAGGGAATCGCCCAAGGAAACAACACAGGAGTTACGGTTACCAATGACTATTCTGGAAATAGTAACAATGGGACTTTGAACAACTTTGCTCTTTCTGGTAGCAACTCAAATTGGGATAATGGAGTAGCTTTAATACAAGATACAGTTGAGACTTTAGATTCTAGTACTCACTGTGCGGCTTATTATGATAGTCAATTAGGCATGATGATCACAACAACAGGTTCTTTTTTTAAGCATTACATTAGTTATACTGGCTGCGACTCTTTACATAAAAGGTACATCGAAATACTATCCAATTCAAGAGATACTATAATAGAGTCCGTTTGTGATAGTTTTATCTCTCCAACTGGAAAAGTCATCAGGAGTACAGGAATTTATTACGACTTCCTGCCAAATGCTATAGGTTGTGATAGTATTATTTTAATGGATATTACCGTTGTAAATGATTCAAGTTTTATAGATACTGCTACGTGCGATTCCTATGTTTCAAACTGGGGATTAACTTATTCTCAAAGTGGCACCTACTTCAAATCTTTCACTAGCTCTTTGGGATGCGATAGTATAGTGCAACTGAACTTGGATATTTTACCCGAGTCTTATTCATCTCTCAATCTGTTAACATGTGATTCTGTTCAAAATGTTTCAATGACCAAATGGTTGAAACCGGGAGATAATATTTTTGACACCATTTCCAATGTGGCAGGTTGTGATAGCATTATTACTGTTGGTGTAACTTCGTCAGCTTCAACATCTGTGATCACTGCAGCTGAGTGTTTAAGTTTTGTATCTCCATCAGGCAAGGAGATTACAAGCTCCGGAACTTTTTTAGACACCGTTGTCAATTACGCTTTATGTGATAGCATTATTACTATTCATTTGACCATTCATAATCCAAGTTCAAGTTCTTTTGACCTAGTGGGTTGTGATTCGATTATTTTACCCACTTCCGGCAACCTAGTAAAAAGTTCTGGGACCTATTATGATACACTGGTAAACAGCCAGAGTTGCGATAGTTTCATAACTATGAATGTAACCATAAACGTGGTTAACTCTACAGTAGAAGTTGCCGATTATTGGCTTAAAGCAGAAAGTCCGACAGGTACATATCAATGGTTATATTGTGATAAAGCATTTCGGCCAGTGCAGGGTGAGACGAGTGCTAAATTTGATTATGATAGCAGTGGTAGTTACTCCGTGGAAGTCTCGGATAATGGTTGTGTAGATACCTCAAATTGTTACAACCTAACAGGATTAGGAGTGAATAATGCTTTTTTTAGTCGTCAACTCATATTGATGCCTAATCCTTCCAAAGGACATTTAACCATCAAGACAGAATCGCAGTTGATGAATGGACCTATCACCATATATGATGCTAAAGGTCAAAAAGTATTTGAGGACATGATTCAAAACAGAGCTTCGTATACCCTAAAAGAAAACTGGAACCCGGGCATTTATCTCATTGATCTAAGGTCAGACGATAATCGATATATAGGCCGAATGATAATTAATAAAAATTAGTCCAGCAGTTCATTAGGGTAACCATCTTGTTTTCAGACTTATATGTCATCACACCCTTCGGAATATTGATTTGAAAATTCCCAAATATCAGGGTTAAACATATCCTCGTATTTACATCCACAAACTTGCTTACCATATGCATTGAGGCTCACTTTACCTTTTATGGAAAACTCTTTACCCTTTCCATTACGAAGTTTGATTGTATAATCATAGACACCATTACCATATGTATCCCCATTGGCTTTTTTACCATCCCAAGCCAAATCCAATGAATCCTGTATAAGTTCACCATTTTTAAATATAGACATTTGGTAATCCGCATCTCTAGAGAGGAATGGCCGAAATAGATCATTAAAAAAATTCCCGTCCGGAGAAAAAGTGGTGGGGAGTGCTAATCTTATTGAATCGGGGTCCAAAATTTCTGGGGTTACAGTAAAACTGTTCTTATCGCAAGAATATCTTAAAGAAGAATCCGTTGAAAGATTCATATCGTCAGAACAACCTAAAAAGAAAAGGGAAACAAGAATAATTCCAAAGTATTTCATAATACCAAAGATATAAATTTGGTTGCATTAATTCAACCAAAGGAATTAAGAGAACTCTTTATCTGAAGCCATCCTTCTTCTAAGTTTTAAAATATTAGGCAGTGTATCAAAGGAGGATATAGAGAATTGCCGTTCCTAATTTAAAGGCGAAGAAAAAGAGTGGTACTTTTAGCATAGGCTAAACTTACTTTTAAAGAAAGACGATTAAAATTGATGATAGTTGCCTTGAACTGAGTCTCAGTCTTATCCAATTAATTCTTAACGATTTTAATTGTATGTCCACCACTGCTTCTAATAAAGTACAGACCAGTAGCCAGTCCATAAGTGTCAAAACTGTACTCTCCTTGGGCTCTTACTTCCCCGATTAGAATTATCTTTCCGCAGAAGTCATATAGTGTTAACTGTTCTATATTTTTTCCATTATTCTTAATTGTAATATGAGAACCAAACGGATTTGGATAAGCCATGATTTGATTCTCAATCTGTTTATAGGAACCAAAAATCGGACTAGTTTCGTCACTTAAATAGACACTTGCATAGTTCGTAACTACCGGTATTTCATAATCAAAATAAATTTCAGCCTTGTTGTCAATCTGATCACCTTGTCTTAAAAACGCAGATTGCACTTTGGCCTCATAAGAGACATACCCTCTAGATCCTTCAGGGTCAGAAGCACTATCTGGCAAGTTTATTCCGCTAAAAGTCCAAATCAGAACATTGTTTCTTACCTCAAGCGAGTATGATTCAGGGTGACTCGTCCCTTTAATTCTAATATATTCTACGGGTAATTGAGTGTCTAGTGTATCCACTACTCTAACTGTGGTCGCCTTATAGTTTCCAAGATTTTGGAACTGAATAGTATAGTCTATTTTGTCAATTGATTGGGTTATGGCCCCTGACGGAAAGCTGGTTTTCTTATTAGGGTCATAGGAAGCAACAACTAGTTGACAAGCAGTGTCTTGATTGTTTATAATAATAGAGTCGGAAACAATTATCTTTCCTATCAGACATATCGTGTCATTGACGTTAAAATAAGAAGTATCAACTTTTAATGCAAATGGGATATTAAGTTCCTCAAATGCCTGATAATTGTAAAGCTTAGTACTATAGTGTGTTCCCATATTAATAAATGAGGAATCGGAATTAAAAGATGAAAGTCCCACTGGAAAATGAATTTGAACTTCTATTGAATCATATTCGTGAAGGTTATTATTGGTTATGGTAATGTTTCCATCTTGGTTAAATCCTCTTACAGGTACACTGCTAGAAATGGTTACTGAGACATCTGATTTTAAACTATCAATTTCTAAATAAAAATCGTTTTGGTAAACAGAGTCTACTTTGGTGATTGCCACTGTAAATGAACCTGTCCCACATAGCGGTCCTTTGGTTACATCATTGGGAACGACTTTTAGTTTGTACGATGAATCTTTTTGACCCCAAAAGGCGTAATTCCCATTCAAATTGGAGTTAATGGCCCCATCTTTATTAATAGAGATAATAGTGCTCAGTATTTGGTCAAAAGAATCCAACTTACAATTTAGATTTAAGTCATAGGCTACAGATCCTTTGATTAAGCTGAGATCTGACTTTAGTTTGCTAACATAGCTATTTGCATATTCGCTGGGTTGCTTAGAAATAACGTATAGTTCATTCCCGAATACGAGAGCTCCTCTTAGGTCATCATTATTGTATTGGAATAGTTCGCTTCCCTCCTGAAAATACAAGGTTATTTTTTCATTATCATTAAGTAAGAACCAGTAACTCGATCGAAACAGCATTGGGCTACCAATTGTATTCCAATCATTAGCGGGAAGTCTGAATGATTTTGTGATTTGATTTTTATTCCAAGTATGTATATGCCGGTTTCCAGTAAAGCTATCTCTTTGAACAAAAAATAGTTTATTCTCAAAAGCTCTGGGAAGATTGACTGATGGGCTAGTATTATTGTCTTGTTTGAATTCTGAAACTATAGAACCATTGTGAATCAAGAAGATAGAATCTTGAGTTACCAGTCCCCCAGTATCTAGTCCCACAACTATTGTGTCATTTAGGACTGAGAAGAATGGCCAAATATTATTGGTGTCCAACGATTTTGGGAGTTCAATACTTACCATACTATCTGCTACGAGTTTATCCAAGGTGTATATATTCACGTTGGTTGACATTGTTCCAAAATCGTAATAGTTTCTGTTGGTCATAGTTACAAGCGTGTCATCAACGATTTCTGCATCCCATATTTGATTACGATCATATCCAGATGAATTGGAAAATAATTTCAATTTCAGCTTGTTTGTATCCAGCCTCTGAAATGACCCATCCCATTCAAAAATATCAAACCTAAAAACTATATATAGCTTTTGACTATTGGATATGAATCTTGAGAGTCTATTTTTCTGAATTCCTTTTCTATCATAAAGGTTATAATTAACACTATCAATTTTTATAACTGAGTCGTTTCGCACTTCATGAAGGTAAATTTGACTTGAATCATAGCTCACCCAATAAAGAGAATTTCCTAAAGAAGTCAAAGAAGAAATGTTTGCATAGCTAGGGCCTTGCAATGAATCGAATTCTTGAGCTTGTATCTGACCAAAGAAAATAAAGATTATTCCGAAAGTTAATACTATGGTTTTGTTCATGTTCATCAATTTAAAAGCTTAAATATTTTGATAAAACAGTCATGCAAAATGTCCTCTTCTTCCTCTCGGTTTTCACAGTACTGTTTTACATAGTTGTTTTCGTAGAGGATTTTTTGAGCCAATCTACGACCTCTCTCACATTCTTTAACTAGAAAGTCTTCATTGATTTCAAGGTCTTGTATGTACCGTTGGTCTCTCAAGGTCAATATGCCGACAGCTTGCATCAAAATTATTGTTTTCTGATAGTATGATGCTCACAATCGGTGTTCGTTGCATGGATTTGTGGATCTATTTTAACGAAACTCCTTATGTGCCTGATAATCAGCATAAAACAATATTTTGAATCACGACTGCCCAGATATACAATTAGATACCGTAATCGTTAGTACACATGTTTATTCCAGTTTGAATGCGATTATGTTATTTGCTTGTGTCACTGGATTCTCGCAAAATTCGGTTGTTGACAGTTTAGTAAACGAATTGCCTATTCATCAGCAAAAAGATACAGGCAGAGTTGAATTGCTAAATACAATTACAAATTCATTTTAAAACCAATTGCTCCATAAAATATGTTTGTATTCTTAACTCCCCAAATATTATCTAAATAGCGATACCCTGAGGTAATACGAATAGAGTTTGACTTAAAAATATTCCTTTCTATAAATATAGCTTGAGACAGCAACACCCCATCCGCTAATGTATATTTATGCTGAAGTGTCCCTCCTATTTTATATTTTTTAATAGTCCAATCTACAGAACCATTAATTGCATTAAAACTCAACGAATCAATAGATGGATTTGTCCTTCCTGAAATAAGACCAACCGACGACCTGAACTTATCATTTTGATAAATCTGATTGAATGACCAAATACGTGTATTGGACGGAGTGAAACCACTTTCTTCATATTCCACAATCGCCAGATTATAGTTTAGGATACTATAGAAAAAATGATTGTCAATTGTTTTTTGGTAAGAGACTTGAGCATTTAGAGATTTAAACTTATTGTTAGTTCTTAATAAAGAATCTTGATGGTTGTTACTCTGCTCAAATGGAGTGTAGGATACTAAAAAATTAGGATACTTCTTAAAATTACTTTGAGCACTAGCCCCAAAGCCCTTCATCTCATTTGTGTTTTCGCTAAGTGCTGAAACATTATCAGTGAAATATTTATAAAAACCAGAGACTATTATTTTTTTCTTAAGAAAGCTATTTGTAGAAGAAATATCAATAGTCCTGAAATCACTTCGAAGAAATGGAGATCCCAGCGATTTGAAATTTTGATTTTTCTGATCAAATTTTAATTTCAGTTTAGCATTTGGACTAATCTTCCATTTCGACTCTGCAAGCAAGGACATCTTAGCAAAAATAGAATTAAACATACTTGATTGATTTTCATTTACAATTGACGTAGGTGTCCGCAACGAATAATAGGAATATGCTGCTTCAGTACTCAATGAAACTCTCCCAAAAACTGCATTATACCCCAACCCGTTCACACTATTTGCAACTGCAGCATCTTCACTATTCTTTATTGGGTCCCACACAGATAACGACACGATATAAAGGTCGTTGAAATGTTCTTGTCCGAATCCAATCTTGGTTCCAACTATCCTTCTACCATAAAGATTCTGCTGTCTTGATTCTTTGTCAAACGCATTGAAAGTAGAGACAGAGTTTCCAAGGGTTAATCGTGAATAGAAATCAGACTTGTTAGAAATTCTTTTAATACTCAGACCCTTAACTGGAATTCCATTCAATGTACTGTTAGAAAAATAAGGATTGGATAGACCAATAGAGAATTCATCAATAGAGATAAGTATATTTTTTAATGTTTTAGAATACCCAATTGAATCTTTTGCTTTTGACAGGAAACCCTTTTTTTCTTGTTTACCTTGAGAAATCAAGTCGCTTGTTTTTTTTGAAATAAGATCAGCGGTAAAAGCCTTTGCATTTTTGATCTGAGATTGTAGCGTATCTGCTTTAGTGATAAAGCTTCGCATTTGTTTGATTTTTTCATTCAATAAGGCCCGTTTTTGCTCAATTGAATCCAAGACTTGCCGTCTTTTTTCTTCTTGAGAAATAGCTAAACTAGTCTCTTCAACATCTCTGATTTTACCCTCTAAATTATCATATGTACTATCTTTTAAATTTCGAACATATCCTTGCCCCATTTGGTTAACTTTTTCAGGAGCATTTCGCACCTCATTTTCATAGTGTTTTAATTCCAACGTAGCTTCTCGTTCCAAAGCAAGTATTTGTCTCGCAACATCTTTCTTATAACGGGTCACATCTTCGTCCAAATCTGCTAAAGCAAATAAATCCTTCTTCTTGTCATCCAAAAAAGACTCCCCTCGTTTTTTCAAATTTTGTTTATACTTATCTAGATCAAAATTCAATGTAAAACTATTGGTATTAAAATAGGAATTATCTTCCGTTGTATAATAGATGTCAGAACTAAACGGCAATCCAAATAATGATAGATTAGGAGTAGCGTATATACGAACATATTGACGCTCATTTAGGCTATAGGGTAATACTTTGTTCGCCGAGTATGCTTCTATTTCTAAACTACCTGACTTTGATATATTATTTTGTAATAAACTTTTGATACGACTTCTAGTCTCAGCTGAATCTAAATCTATTCTAGGACCGGTTATACTTAGGGCCTTTTTTAGTTGGTTTACCTTACCATTAAACAAATAAGAGGGACTAAACATTTGCAATTCGCTTCTCACCTTATCTTCCAGAGCATTCATATCCTCTTTATGAGAATTCTTTTCGCCTTCTCTTATTTGAAAAGAAGTATCACCAAAAGCATCCACTAAAGGTATTCCCAGTTTGCTTGAGATATATTTCGGCAGGTCCGTAGATGTTTGAGCATCAGCCTTTGAGCAAATAATCAGCAATACCATTAAAAGGGAGATAAGCGTTTTCAACATGGTAAAAATAAAACAAATTAATCAATGTGCGACTAAAATATTACTTGTCCAAAAAAAAGAGCCCGTAATTATTTAACTTTTTTTATACGATATTTTCCATTTACTTTGGAAAGAATTAGACTGAAAACCTAAGAGTAATTAAGTCCTCAAATTTTTAATTTTATTGTTAATCCTTATGTTTATGAAAAACTATTTATCTATTTTTTTACTTGCCTTTTGCGGATGTTTTTTTATTTCTCAACCTTCATTTGGTCAAGTTAAAAGCACCACCTTATCAATACAACAGAGTCCAATCTCAGGATTAACATTTTCGTCCCAAGATGGAATAAATTGTATTATCCAGTCTACATACAGCGAACCACTAAACATGTATTTAACTGTACAGATTAGTTCCGAAAAAGGGTTTCCTGTAATGATGGGCCAGACCAATAGATTTCAAGTCCTCCCAGGGCTGAACAAAATAGACAAAAGTACGGTCACCTTATCTGACATAAAATACATAAATAGAGATTATGGTAACTATGAACAAACGAATGGATCCCTACCTTCTGGTGGCTATACAGTCTGCATATCTTTAAAATGTGGAGATGAAAGCTGTTTCAAACAAACAAACCTATGGGAACATTCAGATGGGGAAATTCGTTCTTGTTCTGAATCCATATCCATCAATCCAACTCCCTTATTGTTGGCTAGCCCATATGATGAGGCAGAATTAACAACTCATCGTCCAAACTTTTCTTGGATACCTCCAATGCCAATTGGCACAGACCCCAATCTAACGTATAGATTTACGCTGGTAGAGTTGAAGAAAAACCAACGAGGAGAGTCTGGCATCCGACGTAATCGACCATTGTTTCAGATGGAGGGGTTGTCAACAATGAATTTGCCATTTCCAGGAGAATTGCAAGATTTGAAAGTTGGATCTAGCTATGCATGGCAAGTGGATGCCTTATTAGGCAAAACACCGGTACAAACTTCAGAGGTTTGGGAGTTTACCATTGTGGAAGAGGAGGAAGAAGTATTTCCAATGCCATATGTAAGATTAAAACGTACAGACGACCAGATATATAACACGTTGAATGAACTGAAGTTTATTTATACCCAAAATGGCGTCTCCAAAAAATTAAAGTATCATATCAAAACGATAAACGGAAATTCTCTAAATCTTGATCTAAACCCAATGGATTTAAAATTTGGCGAGAATAGCTTTAAAATAGATTTAAGACCGTTTGGTCTCGAACACAAGAAATTTTATGTACTTGAAATTTATAGCGACAAAGGTGAAGTCTATTCATTGAAGTTTAAATATCATTATAAAAAAGAGCTTAAGTAACTGCCTTAGCTCTGACATTTATGAAAGCTAAGTTTATAATATTAACAGCCTTGTTATTTCTTTTTGGCTGTTCTAGAGGTTGGGATTATAAGGATTACTTTAATTTTTACAACCAGTTTGAAGAACCCTCCTATGTAGAAATAGAGTCAAATGGATTTATCTATCAGTTACAATATAGGCCAAAGGAGTTTTTAGCTATTAATGAGCTGAAAACTGATCCTGCAATAAATAATAAGCTTATAGAATCTGAACTAACTAAATATGATGAAGGACTAAATTACTGCCTTCGGATATCCTCAACAGAGAATGTTGATGTTCTCACACAAAACTTGCCAAATGACGGAGAATATTATACTCGTATTGGGAAGTTAAACGTTGATTTTCCGTATTTGATTTCTGGAATAAATGATGCTGATACTATTAGATGTCAATTTCATCATTTTGAACGAGCTTATAAAATTCAACCGTTTATACAAGTCCTGTTTAGTCTAAATGCAACTGACGAAAATAGGCCCAATACAATCCAGTTTGAAGACATCATTTTCAATGATGGCAGATTGATTGAATTTAAGAATTTAGAAAACTATTACACCCAACTACCCGAATTGAACCTATGAAAAAATATATAACCAGAGGAATGAAAACAAAAGCTCTAGTACTCCTAAGCATACTTGTAATGGAGATTGTATTTCCACTCGGAGCATACGCTCTAACAGGTGGACCGTCTCAACCCGAAGTACAGTCATTTGAGCCAGTAGGTACAAGCGAAATGGTGGATGTATTTAGTGGCGATTTTAATTATAATATCCCTCTACTAGACGTCAATGGATATCCTATAAATATTGCATATCATGCCGGAGCAAGTATGGATCAGGAGGCGAGTTGGGTTGGACTGGGATGGAACATTAACCCAGGGACTATTAATAGAGAGGTAAGGGGTTTACCTGATGACATGAATGGGGAGGGAATTACCAAAGAGATTAATCTACAAGATAACTGGACCATAGGGTTGAAAGGCCGGGTAAATGTTGAGGTTTTTGGTAAGGATAAGGACCCTTCAATTAGTCCCAATGTAGGGGTGAACTTAGGTCTGAAGTACAATAGATATAAAGGAATGGGATACAGCTTGGGGAGTTCTGTTGGTCTCCGTCAGAATATTGGAGGTTTTGGATTGAACGAAGGCTTGGCAATGGACTATTCCGATGACGGAGGATTGGATATAAGTCCAAGTGTTTCTCTAGCTTCATCGCTTGGACCAATACAAAATAATTTTTCCGTTGGAAGTGGGGTTAATTCAAGAAATGGTCTGAAAGGATTAAATGTAAACGGGAGTATTACCGTTGCAGGAAAAAGGGCTACCGGTAATATCTCTTATACCAGAGCTACTCCTGCTTATACTCCGAATATAAGTACACCAATGGCATATTTCAGTACCGACTTTAGTTTTAAATCAGGTACAGAAATTTATGGACAAACTATTGCTGGATCTTTAAACGGCTCCTTTAGTAATCAATACATCCCCAATGATAAAAAATCCCAAACAAAGAAGGGCTATGGCTATATGTACGAACATGAAGCAAGTACCAGTGACAACCCAAAGAACAGGGATTATCTATTGGACTTTAATAGGGAGAATGACGGCTCTTTAATGCGTACTACACCTTTTCTTCCATGGGCAAATCACACCTATGATATGTATAGTGTATCTGCTCAGGGAGTTGGAGGCAGTTACAGGTTGCAGAGAAATGACCTTTCAGTAGTACACGATGATTTTAGAGATTCTAAGACGACTGGACACCGTACGGGGGTTGATTTCGCAGCGGGAAACTTGTTAAAAGCAGGCTTAAATCTTGGCTATAACTACAGTCAATCCACCAGTGGCTATTGGAGTCAGTCTAACGATAACTTGCTTGCAAATCAAGTTGGTTTTGTAAAAGACGCAGGAGTCGCAACATATGAACCAGTTTACTTCAAAGATGTAAACGAATTAACTCCTCAAAATGCGGACTTCCTAGCGTTGGTTGAGGATACCAGTATGGTATCGCCACAGCTTAGCGGGTATGGTTTATCCCCAATTTTGAAGACAGATAATCCTTCAAGTTTACAAAAGACTCTAAATAAAAGCAAAGTCGATAATACAAGTAAAGAAAGGGCAACTCGGAATAAACTCTTTACCTATCGCAAAGCAAAGGAAGCTGACTACTGCCTAGATAAAAAAATTAAGTCTTATGCTATAAACAGTCAGACTTTTGAAGACGGGAAACTACTTGTAGATAGTTTTGAGGACCGTTCTGATGATAAAAGAAAACCCGATCATATCTCGGAAATAGAGGTGCTAAATACGGATGGTTCTAGACATGTTTTTGGAATCCCAGCATACAACAACAATCAAGTTGAAAAATCATTCAGAGTAGATGTAAATGATGCAGATCCTGCAACAGGATTGGTAGGATATGAACGAGGCAAAGATAATGTACTGCATGAGCCTTATAAAAATGCAAAAAATGCGATTGACGAATTTTACTCAGCGACTAAGACTCCAGCGTATGCTCATTCCTATTTGCTCACAGGGGTTTTATCACCCGATTACATAGACTTAACGGGCAATGGTATATCAGATGATGATTTAGGTAGTGCTGTTAAATTTAATTATTCCAAAGTACATAGTGATTTTGGATGGAGGGCTCCATACCAACCTGATAAGGCTAAACATTCAAAAGGGAATGCTTCTGATAAATTTGATGATATGGGGAACTATATCTACGGAGAAAAAGAAATCTGGCATGTACATAGTATTGAAGGTAAAACGCATATTGCTTTATTTAAAATTTCCGAAAGACAGGATGCCCTAGGTGTTTCAAACGAAAATGGAGATAAAGACACCAGTAGAAAAATGTATGAACTCGATAGGATTGAGTTGTACTCCAAAAGAGAATTGAAGAAGTTTGGAGATGATGCAGTACCTATAAAGACGGTTCACTTTACCTATAACTATGATTTATGTAAAGGAGTCTCCAATCAAATGACTCCTTTGACCAAAGGTAAACTGACACTTGAAAAGATACATTTCACCTATGGTTCTTCTCAAAAGGGAATGCAAAATTCTTATAAGTTTCATTACAACGACAATCAGGCAAAGTATCACTTACTAGCTTATGATAGATGGGGAACGTATGCTCCTCCTCGTACTTCATCTCTTGAAACTACCAATGCAGAATATCCGTATACAGATCAAAGTCAATTAAATGCTGATGAGTATGCCAGTCTTTGGAATCTAAATAAAATAGAATTGCCTTCAGGAGGTGTCATTAATGTAGTTTATGAAGCGGATGACTATGCGTATGTCCAAGACAAACGAGCCATGCGAATGTTTAAGATTGCCGGTTTTGGCAGATGGAGTCTAACCGCTAAAACAAGGTACATTGTAGAAAGAGATAAACTCTACGAAAAGTCAAACGGACGAGAACATAACCAAACCGATATCGTAATCTTTGAATTGGGTGACACCTTGCCTGTAAGTGATGTGGGTAGAAGAACTTTGATTGATGAATACCTCTCGAACGTTGAGACCATTCAAGTTACCGTAAATCTCAATATCACAGAAGGGAATTATGAATACGTAAAAACCTATGTAAAGCCAGCTACAAATATATTTCAAGGCAAGGATGAAATTGTTTGTGGAGTTATGCCCGATGGTATTAGGGGCTATGTTCAGATCGAAAAAGAAAAAATTAGAGACCCCAAAAAAGAGAAAAAAAAGAATCGAATGGTCAACCCCATTGCGATGGCAGGATGGGAGTATGCACGTTTAAATCTACAATATTTGGTGAATCCAAATAGCGATAGAACAAGAAACGAAACGGGAATTAGTCCCGATTTGGCAAGCTCACTCCTTGGTTTTTTCAATGAATTAGGAACTATAGTAGCCGGACCAAACCGAATTTTAATGGAACGTGGATTTTGTCAAACAGCAAATTTTGAGAAATCATGGATACGATTGAATGACCCTAATAAAGATAAAATAGGCGGCGGACATCGTGTAAAACAAATTACCATGAATGATAGTTGGGAGTCTATAAATTCTGAAGATTCAGATGCTTTCGACTCTCAGTACGGACAAGCTTATGAATATACACGAGATGAGGAATCTAAATCCCAAGGTATCAGAACAATAAGCAGCGGTGTCGCAAGTTATGAGCCATTTATAGGAAGAGATGAGAATCCCTTTGTTCAGCCTGTCCCATATGATCAAAAAAGACCTGGAGTACCCGATAATCGTTTCACCTTTGAAAAACCCATTGGAGAAAGCTTTTTCCCCGGAGCATCCATTGGCTATAGTAAAATTAAAGTTAAAAGTATAGAACACGAAGGTCAGTCTAAGCAACATAGAACGGGCTATCAGGTTTCCGAATTCTTTACCTATAAAGACTACCCAGTAGTTACTCAAGCAACGATTCCTGAAACAAAATTCAGTAATGAGGGGTTCCAATTCACATCTAATCTATTTGATAACAAGACCTTTGCTAGTGCCACTCAAGGGTTCATCATTAAACTCAATGACATGCACGGTAAACCAAAAGCAAATTGGTCGTATAATGAATATGATGCTATGCTGTCAGGAGTAGAATATGTCTATAAGCAAGATGCAAAGGGAAATCTTAAAAATGATGTTCTTGCTGTTGACAGATTCGGAGATATTGATACCAAGACTTTTGGAGTAAATGTAGACTTTACGATGGATTCTAGATTTATGAAGGACGAAAGCTTCAATGCGGATGCAGATATCAATGGAGATGCTTTTATTGCAGGAACACTTCCTCTATTTATTTTCAGCATTTGGCCTCAGGTAGAATATTCTAGCACTTTGGTTCGTACCTCTACCATCCTCAAGGTTATTCAGAGAAAAGGACTTTTAGAAAAGACTATTGCCTATAAAGAAGGTTCACAGATAGCAACGGAGAACCTCTTGTACGATGGTGCTACTGGAGATGTATTACTAACCTCTGTAGATAACGAATTTGGTAATAAAGTCTATAGTTTCAATTATCCAGCTCATTGGGCTTATGATGAGGGTATGGGACAAGCATTTGTTAATTGGGGTCTTGAAGTACAAGGCTTATCAATGAGCGGTGGGATATTGGCTTCTACTAATGGAGCAAACGATTTGGATGAAATGCTATACCCTGGGGATATTTGCAGGTTAAATCGTCCTGGAAAGTTCGAGGATAAGAAAGTATGGGTAAACAGATCGACCAATGACAATTTGATCTTGATAGACCAGGAAGGGATAGTCATGTATGACGGTTTAGATGCAACTAAGGACAATGCAACTACACTCAGAGTCTTACACAGTGGCAGAAAGAATATGGCAGGAGTTTCCATTGGATCAGTAACCTGTTTGGAAAATCCTATTAAAAACGTATCCGGGAATCTCATCCTAGACTTTAAAGAAGTTCTTGCGACTTCAGCGGTAGAATACAAAGACGAATGGAGAACTGATTTATCTCTCTTTGCAAGGTATGATTGCGATACAGTGGGGACTGATGCTCTGGATTTATATCTCAACGAGATTGATTCTATGATATCATACAGTGAGTTTTCTTCAAGCCCGACAACCATATTGTATAACCTGAATTATCATGAAGAAATTTGTGATCGACCATTTAAGTTTGATAAAGTATCAGGATTTTGTATTTTTAGAGATACAGTAAGTGCAATTTCAAATGGAACCTCTTACAATACAGTGGCAATTGGAGCAAGAAGTAGTGATTACTCCAAGAATAGGACTCGAATTTATGAAGATATAACAAATAAGAGTTTTCCGATTCTTAGAGAAAGCTCAGGAATTAACAAAAAGCTAATTGATCAAACTAGTTCTGAGATTATTATTCAACAGTATATCCCAAGTTCTCCGATTGGTTCTCATCCAATTTGGAAAGGAACTAATAATTCAACAGGTAGATTAAATATTGCCGGGGTTTGGAATAGTGGGAATGTAACCCTTCCAACAAATAAATGGATTGGTTTTTCCCGTTGTATTGATATTACTTCTGCCCAAAGTTATTTAATTGGAATTGGAGGTGATAATCAAGTTAGAGTTATCTTAAATGGAGATACCATAATTCATCTTAACTATGAAGATCACAGGAATTTTAACACTTGGAATGTTTTTCCAATAGAGCTTTCTCCCGGTAATAATATTATTCAATTAGAAGGTCTAAATGTTACAAATATTGCTGGGTTTGCGGCAGAAATTTATAATGCAAGCATATCAGAGTTAGAAAACATTACTACAGAACAAGGCTTGGATTCAGTTTTGGTTTTTTCTACTAAAAACATGTATGGTCAACAGTTTCAAGTTGGTGATTCAGCAAGTAAAGCTGGTTACAGATGCCCCAATGGCTATGACTTAGACTACTGCGATGGTTCTCCAAAATGTGTGTCAAGTGATAGTGTCTATAAAGGCTTCTTTAATTGCTCTGTCACCTTATCCACCCAAAACTACCCTACCAAGGATATTATTGAGATATTAGATAATAGCCCTATCGATTTACAAACGGCTTCTTTAACTGCTCGTGTTAAAAATGAGTTTAATGAAATTGATACTATAGATCTGGTTCTTCATTCGGAATGCGATACGTTATACCAATGTGAAACTATTTGTAAGCTGGAGGAACATGCAAGAACAGTAAACCCCTTTGTAACAGGCATGAGAGGTAATTGGAGACCCTATAAAAGCTGGACCTATGTAGATGATCGAAAATATGATGCTACTCGACCAAATCCAGCAGAAGATGGAGCGTTCAATACCTATGCCAACTTCTGGGTGGATGACAACGTTGAAGGACGTTTTTCTCCGAGCTATAACGTGGACCAGTGGGTCTGGACCAGTGAAGTTACGGAATATTCGCCGTTTGGAATGGAACTAGAAAACATGGACCCCTTAGGTAGATATTCCGCTGCTATATATGGTTATGCCAACACTCTACCCACAGCAGTTGCATCCAATACCAGACACCGCGAATTGTGGTATGAAGGTTTTGAAGAATACACGTACCTAAACACCCTAAAAGACGAATTTGTGTGTCCTCAATGGCAAAACTCATATTCTAAAGACGGTCTTGTTTATGCCATGTATGAAGAAGAGACGAACCCCAATTTGGATGATTCAGTTAGTCATACAGGAAACGTTAGTTTGAAATTGGAAGCAGATGATTCTTTGGTTCAAGAAATCCCATTGACCGTTCCATTTGTGCCGTACAGTAGTTTGGTTCTAGATGGTCAATATATTACAGAAGCCAATGATCAAATAATACCATTCAGACCTACATCTGGTCAATATGTTGTTGGGCTTTGGGTGAAAGAAAACATGTCATCATCCGATACCGCTTTTAACAATTCTTTTGTAAAACTTGAGTTTGAAGATGGTGTTGGAAATATCACGGTTCAAGAGGTGCGACCATCGGGTTTAATTATTGAAGGTTGGCAGCGTATTGAGGCCATTGTGGATGTTCCAGGATCAGCAGAAAAGCTAACCCTGAAATACATGTCGGAGACAGGAACAAGTTGGTTCGACGATCTCAGGATATTCCCATACAACGGAAGTATGAAGAGTTATTCTTATGATTTCAGAACACTTAGGCTAATGGCAGAGTTGGATGAAAATAACTATGCGACATTCTATGAATATGACCTTGAAGGAAATCTTGTTCGAATTAAGAAGGAGACTGAAAGGGGAATTAAAACCTTACAGGAAAGTCGTCAACATCAAAAAGCAAATTAATATGAAGACGAAATTTATTCTGATGACCAGTTTACTGCTCTCTGTCCAAATTGTTTTTGGACAGGATTTTAGTAAAGATATTGCTGAACTAAACTATTCTTACCTAAAACTGAATAGAAAAATGACGGTAAATAGTTCCATAGTCAAATTTGACGGAACTACTTCCAGTACCTCAATGGTGACTTATATGCGAGGAATAGACGACTTTTATATGATTGGAGGGTCCAGTGAAATACTGGTTCAAAACAGCATTAAAGTAGCCGTAAACCATGACTTAAAAATAGTCATGATTGACTCCAACAAGAAGGACAGTAAAGAAGATTTACCCATGTCCATGTTTGAAGCCTTGCCTCAGTTTTATGCTCAAATAAAACATAGAACTAATTCTCAAGGAGACACCTACTATTTAGAGCCTAAAGTGGGCAACACAAAATCAATTGAATTGAGTTTTAGTAGACAGACGATGCTTTTCTCCAAGGTAAGTGTCACCGTTTTTGATAACAGAACCCAGCAGAATTATACTGCAACTAACATCTACAGTTATACCCCGATAAATGCAGGGGATATTCCGCCCATCAACAAGTATTTTAACGTGACAACCCATAAACTTCAAGGCAAATTTGCCTCCTATAAACTTGTAAATTACTTAGAAAACTAAATATGAAGACTCAGATTTTTAAGAAAACAATATGCAGTATTCACTTTGTGATGCTGGCACTAACACTTTTCAGTTTCTCAACATCCCAAGCTGGGATTGAGCCTGAAATTAAAGAATATATAACAGGGGATTCTTTCAGTTATTTTAATTCTGAGGTCATTGTCTTTGATAATAAAAGCTATGATGCTTCAGGAAGTGCCGTTGGCAGTTATTCGAGTTACGGATATAAAGAATATCAGATTCAAAATACCGCATATCTTGAACTAAATGAGTACCTTGACTCTTGTTATTTAGACACATTTTCTATTTCAGTTCAACTTAAAATTGAATACAAAGACATAAATGGGAATCTAATAACCGACACAGCAGAACTCACCATAAACTATGACACCTCACTTCTAAATCGAAACACAGAGATAAGTAGTTATACCTTCAATGGAGGATTGTGGAGTAAGGTTACCATTTTAAGCATTTCCAATACTTCGTTTCAAAATTACATCAAAGTAGGGCAGACCTTAACCATAGAACGCTATAGAGATATTGCCACAACTGCAATTGTGTTCAATACTATTTCGGTTATCACATCAACGGATGAAGCTAAGTTTAGTTGGAATACCATAGACGGAGCAGAAGAATATGATTTTGAGTGGATGTGGGTAGATGGCTATACGCCAACTGGGCTAAAAAGTTCTGCAGATATTGACATTGATTTTAGAAACAATGCAACGCGAGTAACAACTACCAGTTCAAGCTATACTATCTCGAGTGCATACGAGATGGGATATATTGTTGCACGGGTGCGTCCTGTTGGAAGAAATAAAGATAAAATCAAGCAAATTACCAATGGGGATTGGTCATTGGGGACCTCCAATACTTCCCTCACGGCCTTTTCCGAAAACAGTGACTATATCAAAACTTTGGCAACAGGCAGTTCCTTTAAGACCCTCAACGATGAAATGAATTGGCAGTATGTTGCCACTTTTGCTGAATCTGGTAAACGTAAAGAAGTAGTTTCTTACTATGATGGAAGCTTGAGAAATAGACAATCTGTAACTCGGATTTCTACAGGAATGCATGCTGTGGTTGGTGAAACCATTTATGATTTTGAAGGGAGACCTTCAGTAAACATTTTACCTGTGCCTGCTTTTGATAGCAAACTGGGTTTTCATGCTGCATTTAATATCAGTCAAGCAACGGATAAGACCTATAACAAAAAGGATTTTGACAGTAGTCCTACAACTATATGTCAAGCTGATGTGGCAGTATTAAAGAACAGCTCAGGTGCTTCAAAATACTATTCTAGCAATAATCCCAATATTGCCAATCGAGCAGATGGACATATTCCAGATGCGGAAGGCTTCCCCATGACTGTTACCGAGTACATGCCAGATGGGACTGGAAGAATAAAAAGACAAGGTGGAGTTGGCTCCAATCATCAGTTGGGCTCCAATCATGAAACCAAGTATTACTATGCTACACCAGGAGCTCAGGAATTATATAGGCTCTTCGGTAATGCCGTTGGAGATAGTACTCACTATCAAAAAGAAATGGTTTTAGACCCCAATGGCCAAGCAAGTGTATCCTACAAAGATCTTTCTGGAAAGGTGATTGCCACAGCACTTGGAGGTAATAGCCCCGATTCTATGGCCGCTCTAGGTTCTGGGGACACCGCAGAAACTGTATTGTACGCTAGTCTTCCTTCAGTATACAGCCCAACAAGTAACGAAATTTGGATGTCAAAAGATATCATTGTATCTAGTCAGAACACCAAACATGAAATCAGCTACTCTGTTGAAATTCCACGTCTTTCTTTTGATTCAATGCCTGACATTTGTTTCGATTGTGTTTATGAACTTGAGATAAGCCTTAAAGATGACTGTGGGTTAGAGCTACTTGATGGAGACGCATCGGAGGCCGGAAATCAACCCATCATTCGAACATTAGGAAAGGTGAATCAAGATTTTGATACGATATGCGAAGATTCTCTTTTGAGATATGCTTTCTATCTGGATAGCACATTAAACAATGACTCTGCGTTAACTGTATTCTTGGACCAAGGTAAATATACTCTATTCAAGACTTTACGTATAAGCAATGCTGCGTATGAATTTTATTACGATCGATTCATAACTTCTGACCAAGTGAAGACATTTTCTGATTTTGAAAATGACATGTTGGCTTTAGAGGATACGTTAAATTGTGATTTTGATTGCGATGAATGTGAACAGAACCTAGGAACCTACAGCACATATTTAACACAACGGTATTCGGATCTACTTTCTGCGGGAATAGATAGTGCTACAATAGAACTTGCTGCGGAAGGGGAGTATGATGCTTTGCAAAAAGAGTGCATTGCACTCTGTGCAGACACCTCTGGATCATGCATGGTATACTATCTTACTTGCTTATATGATATGGAAATTGGCGGACAATATGCCGAGTATACCATAGATTCAATAACCGGAGAAATTACTTCTGCATCTGGTTTATTAGATATAAGCAGAACGGGTTTCTTAAATGCCAACTATAAAGAATATAAAAATGTGTCCAACTTATGGGTGTCACTTGATTATCTAGATGCGGATGGCAACTCAATATCTGTTGATATTGATGGGGTGGATTATTCACCCAATGAATTATCACTCAAAGACTACATTTACTATTTCGAAGATACTTGGTTGCCTACAATTGTTCAATTCCACCCAGAATTTTGTAGATATACTACTTGCAGAGATAATGAGGCTAGTTTTGATTATGATCAGGCCATGTTGGCCATTGACAACTACAAGGATGCCTTTAAATTGGGATATTTAGATCCCCTTGCTCAGGATGCAACCATTCCTACTCTCGAAGATCCGTATTTTAGTGCGAACGATTCAGCTAAAAGTACTTTCCTAGCCAATTATGTTAATTCATACGTTGAGTTTATCCCAAGTTGTGGGAGTAAATCGATACTTGAAATAGCATTATTAACCTTTTATTCTACCGGTGACTTCGCAAATTGTACTGAGATGAATGACTGGCTTACTGCTTTTGACATGACCGATACCACAGTGCTTTGTGATGACCGCTCTGATGCTGCATGGGAAATGTTTAAGGCTGTTTATATCACTCAAAAACAAAAATATTTTGAAAGCAATAGTGTAACCTGTACTCCCACTATTCCAGATCCATATACACTAAGGTTTACAGCTTTGGATGATATAGCTTCTGAGGTGGATGTAGACGATACAGAAACGGATGGGGATGTTATAGGAGATACCGCCAATACAAGGGTAATGACACAATGTGATATCTCATGTGATGGTCAAGCCTCTTACTGGTTAGAAAAACTGGGTGGATGTAATCTGGATAGTATTACCAAAGCAAATCTTATAGATACCTTCAAAGTAATTTGTAAGAACGGCTGCGATCCTGAACACCCTTGGGGTGCTTTTGATTACCCCACTTCGATAGACCAACGCTTTGGAACGCAATTTTATTCGTTCGAAGATGCATTCAATGCTATGGTTCCTTTTGAAGACAGACAGGATGGAAAATGCAACGTATGGAATATTGCTTCACCAAAAGGATATTCTAGTAACATTTATAACGCAAATGGAATGAATGATTCTTGTATTATAAATGGATCAACAGATACGTGTTACACCACAGGTTCAGATGCTTTTAAAGGATTCAATACTGCAACTTCTGCAGTGTTAGGTTCGGATGGTTGTGAGGACTGTATAAGCTGCAATGAATACATAACGGTATTGGGTCTTTTTGATTCCACGTTTGCGGATATATATCCTGACACCTTAGATAATTTTTATGCTCTAAAGACGAACTTCCTTAACAATAAGTTGGGATTCAATTTAACCTATTGGGATTATGAAGACTTTGAAAATGATTGCTACTTATGTGATTCCACCATTGATGGAGATTCTACTTCCTTCATCTATGCTGCATTGGACATCATAGATGAATTAATTCAAGACTCCTTGCTGTATCGAAACTATGAATTCAACGGATACTTGTATTGCAACAATTCCACACAGGATGTAATTCCTGGATATGATAGTGTAGCTATTTTAAATACATTTAATAGCACTGCGGGATACCCTGAATATATTGACTTGTTTCAAATTTCAAACCCCGTATCCAAGGGCATAACATGGGGAGGCTACCCCAATACCTATGCTGATTTATCGTGTAATTTAAATTACTACCAAGGTTTTTATAGAAAACCTAGTACATCCTATGTATTCATTTCTGGGAGTGTTGTTACTGGCATAAATGATGGGACCTCCAAATTAACATTGGACCTTAATGAAACGTCTTATGTTTACGAAATAAGTTCTGGAACATATAAATCTTTAGATGATTCCATTCTCTTTAACAATTACTATAATTCCAACAATCCCTTCAATAAAATATATGTAAAGAGCTATCACAATAATTACAATGAAGATGCCAGTTTTAGTTCTACTGTCGGTGACAAGCTATTTGACTTGTCTAAGTATTCACAAAATGGAGGTACGCTCACAGGATTATACACCTCAATATTATACGATAGAAACTACTATCGTATATCCCCAAGATTTGAAATTGATGGAACTGAGACTGATAACCCATGTGAAATAAATATCAATGTGGAAGGTCTTCTTATTCAAAATATTTTGGAGGTCCTATCTAGTCAGACCATTGATAGAAATTCATTCAATGCTACTATTAAGTACATTGATATATACGGTGACTTAGATACTGCCGACATAGTAATTGGTACAACTTGTAATTATTTAAGTTGTCCTCTTGATGATACTATCTCCTTATGTAATAGACCTTATGGGACTATTGACCTTGTAATACCTCCTCCGTGTATAACGTGGAAAAGAATGCGTGCAGGAACTTATGCTTCTATTGCTCATAAAAACTACCTAGACTCACTTAAACTGGCGTTTAAGGATGAATATTACGGAACGTGTCTTGAGGCCAAGGATACGGTTGATTTACAGTATGAAATTAAAGAATATCACTACACGCTTTACTATTATGACCAAGCAGGAAATCTAATTCAAACTGTTCCTCCAGCAGGAGTGGATGTCATCACCAGTCAGGTTACTTTACAAAATATAGCAAAAGCTAAAAAAGGCTTGATCGATCCAATTTATCCTAACCACAGCCTTGTAACACGATATCAATACAATAGTCTCAATGAAGTACGGTGGCAAAAGACCCCTGATGGAGGCATTTCTGAATTTTGGTACGATAGGCTCGGTAGAATGGCGGTTAGTCAAAATGCTCAACAAGCAGATCAATCACCATTGGACTACAGTTATACTTTATACGATAGCTTGGGAAGAATATCTGAAGTTGGACAACTTTCTCAACAGATTGCCATATCAAAGACCACTGCATTTGACAATGCAAGTCTAGAATCATGGTTAGATGACGGGTCGAAACAGCAAATTACCCGAACATGGTATGATACCTCACCGTTTGGTTTGTATGTCAAAGGTTTTAGTCAAGATAATCTAAGAGGCAGAGTTGTAAGCATGGCATACTATGAACGAGATGACTACTTGTATAAACATGCCATTCATTATAGTTATGACATTCACGGAAACGTTAAAATTTTAGATCGAGAAAACACGTATTTACGAGATGTTCTTCAGGACCATAAGTTAATTATGTACGACTATGATTTGGTAAGCGGAAATGTAAACACCGTTTATTATCAACGTGGAATGGACGATCAATTTACACATAGATACTTATACGATGCGGATAACAGATTGACAACCGTATTCACTTCTTCTGACAATATACATTGGGATCAAGATGCATCCTATTATTACTACCTGCATGGTCCACTTAAACGAGTAGAAATCGGAGGGTTGAAAGTCCAAGGCATGGACTATTCGTACACTTTACATGGATGGTTAAAAGGAGTAAATAGTAACAGTAAGCATCAGCAAAGAGATATAGGCCAAGACGGATACGGATCTGGTAACAATGCTAAAGTAGCAAGAGATGTATTTGGATACAGTCTTCATTACTATAAGGAGGATTATACACCTATTAACAGCTGGAATACTACCGATAAATCCAACTACTTTTTGATGGAAGAGACTGCCACCAGTGGTTTTAACAATCACGTAAAAGAACTGTACAATGGTAACATAAGCAGAATGGTTACCGCTTTGGATAAGCTTGGAACTACCTCCATAGGTAAGGCATACGAATACGATCAATTGAATAGAATCAGTAAATCATTCACCTTTACCAACTATGTAAACAATGTTTGGCAAAATGGAGCAGCAAATTCAGACTTTTACAGTGACTATTCTTACGATGCCAATGGGAATCTCCTGACCCTAAACAGAAATGCTGGAAATGGTATTGCAATGGATAGTTTGTCTTATCACTATATATCAATGTCTAATCAGTTAAGCTTTGTGGACGATGACGTGTCCAGTACCACTTTTTCGAATGATATAGATGATCAAGAATTGGATAATTATACCTATGATAAAATAGGTAATCTAATTAGCGACGTGGCAGAAGAAATAATAGACATAGAATGGACGGTGTATGGCAAGATTAAAAGCATTACCAGAAGCGGCTCTGCTATGCCCTTTAATCGAGGTAAAAATATCACTTACATCAATGTAGTTGGAGCCTCTGTGGAAGTAAGTACGAATGTTCTTACCCGAAATGGGTCAAATGGATACTCCAATGGAGCCCGAAGTAAAGAGCTGATATATGGAGATGGATCTATGGAATGGATATTGGGTACAGCAACAGATAATAATTTTGTTTTTGTTGGTTTAACCTACGATGAAGGATATGGTACAGATATAGACTATTCATGGTACATCTCTCCATCAGGAATTGCCTATGCTAAACATAAAAATGCTGGTATATATACCGCAGGGACCCTTCAGGAAGGGGATGTCCTAAAAGTAGAACGTAAAGGTGAATTCATTTACTGGTATGTTAATGGGGGTCTTCCAGTAGCTCATCTAGAAGAAACCCGGAAGGATAGTGCTTTGATGATTGATCTTACGATGTACAATGCCAATACTAAAATCAATAAGTTAACCATATATGGGGCCACAGATACATCACAAACGGTGAGTAGTAAACCCAATTTGCAATTTGAATATAGTCCTGACGGTCACCGGGTAGCAAAACACGTCCTAGACCCTACAGGAGATATAAAAAGTACATACTATGTACGAGACGCGAGTGGAAATATCATGGCAACGTACAATGCTGAAGATTCAGAACCAGACTCTTTGGATAATAAGAATGCTATGGATGTATACAATTACTTAGATAGTACATTGGTATATTCAGATGTCCTAGATTTCTTAGATAATCAAGTACAATGGAGTACTTTGGTAACTACCACCTTTGTAGATTCATTAGCCGGAGAGTTGGACTCGACATCTAATCAACTTAACTTGGTTAACTACTTTGCAAGCACTTTTTATCTGAGCGATAATACTGTTTTTGATGCATTGTTAGATAATCAAATCACTGCAAATGAAATGATTCTAGCTTTTAGAGCTGCTGGATATAATGATGAGTGGATAGTTAGTAACATTTGCAATAATGGCTGTCAGGATTCTTTATTGGATGCTATGATGACATATGATTATGCTCAGTTTCTTACAATACTAGAGCAAACGGATTTACCACGATTCGACCATTTGGTGACCACACTTTCCATAGACACTTTATTAAGCGTTCCCGATAAAGTAACCAACATAATTTTGTTGAGTTCTATTGCAAATACAACCAACCTATTAAGTGTTTACAGTCATGACTGTAGTGTATATAGTATCATCTACAGCAGTTTGGTTCTCCCTAATTCTGCTCCTTCTCTTGCTTTGTTAGGTTCCGTTGGAGGTATAAAGACATGTCTTAGGTCTGCATTACAAGATGATGCTTTATTGGGTACAATTTTAATGACTCACCTGACCAATTCAGTAATGTGGGATCGAATATTGGCTCTGAATATTAATACGCTTACATTCTATGTTTCGGACATAAGCAATACATTTCGTTCTCAGTTTTTAGTAAGAAGTTTGGAACTCTTACAAGACCCAGTACTAATGAAACAGGGTGTTTCTGGAATTGAAAACAAAGAATTGGAAACATGGTTGACCTTTGTAAAAACATCCTTTGACAGATCATATTATGATCAATTAGTTCTTGCACTTTTTGGAGACCTTGGATTAGAGGATTGGCTGTATAAACTAAATGAACATCATATATATGGATCGTCCAGACTTGGAGTTGTAGAGAATAATTTACTCCTTGCGTCTAAAGCAAGTAACAGAACAGAGGTTAAAGTTTATAAATATGTGGATGATATTATAGAAAATAACCAGATAGACTTTACACATATCGCTTTTGATCAAAACACGGTACAAACGGATACGGGTAGTATATTGACCTTAGCCTCTTCACTTGATAATGGAGGGAATGCTCAGGAATTTGTATATGGTGACTGTAAAGCTGAGGTCTACATAAATTCTAATAACCTAAACGAAATAACGTATACAGGACTCAGTTCGCAAAGTTTCGCTGGAATAGAAACTGGGATGGATTACTTCATGTTATTCCGTTTCTCAGATCCAAATTATTTGTATCATCATCCCAATTATGGTTATAATCTAACTTCTTCCATTCCAAAACAAAGCGGAGATATCATGGGAGTTGAAAGAAAGGGTAATTGGATTTATTATTATATCCTCAGAAATGGCACACGTATGGATATCGCTTCTATCTTGGAAACAACGCAAAATATGCCTTTGACAATGGTCTATCAAAGTTATCGAACTAATGCAGTCATTGCTCCTAAGTTCTATAAAAATACAAATGTAGAATACGTACTAATGAACGAAGGAAGCAAGGTACGAAGCTTTTATAGAGGTCAGAAACGTTACGAGTTCTCCAACCATTTGGGTAATGTATTGGCTGTAGTCACAGACAGACGAATCCAATCTTGCCTTGTAGGTGAAGTAGCACATTACAAAGCACAGGTAGTTTCTCTGAGTGATTACTACCCCTTTGGAATGCAAATAAAAGAACGTAATTGGAATGCAATAGTGTCATCCAATGAAGATTACATAAAGAGTACACCTACCTCATTTACACTGGTTTCTTGGACCAATAAATTAAATGATTTAGGAGATGGTGAATATGAAGTATTGAGCACCGATAATTGGGAGGCTACAGGAGCATCTTCTGAGGATTTCTACGGAGATTGTAGAGTGGAGTATGAGGTTAATTCCAATGGTCAGACTGATGACGATGCCTTTATTGGCTTGACCTATCAACAACCCAATGGTTGGTATGGTTACATTGACTACAGAATTAAATATAATTCAACGACAGGAGAATATAGCTATGGCGTAATAGGAACTTCAGGACTAACCAGTACATCTGTATACAGTCAAACTGGAGATAAAATGACCGTAGAGCGAGATGGAGAGGTAATCTACCTATATATTTTGCGGGCAGATGAGACGAAAGTATTTTTGCAAACAGTCACTGAAAATAGTCCAGGATCTCCAGTACATCCAGCATTCGTAGGTTACCATAATGGAACGATACTCAAGGTTAATTTCTTCTTGATGGAAGACATTTCTATAATGATCGATGAAAATATTGATCTGGTATCCTTAAACACTGCCTTATGTCAACAGTTGTCAGACGGCACGATATCCATAGGAAGTACAGGATCATTTACCGGAGGGTCATCCAAACAGCAAATGAAAACCAATGGTAAGGTAAAGTGGAGGTTAGACAATGTCTCTTCTAGTGAGTATACAATGGTCGGCTTGTCCTATTCTGAAAATGGAGTTTCTACCGAATCTATCAATTATGGCATCTATCACGACTACACTTTGTATACAGACTACAGGGTGTATGAGAACGGAAATGCAGTAACTGCAACCTCCGTAACCAAACAAAATGGAGATACGGCTGTCATAGAGAGGTTAGATGGGACCATCTTTTATTATATATTGCGTTCGGATGGAACACGTATTGAACTTACAAATACCCCAGAAAGCTCACCGTCTCAACCGATGGTAGTAGATTTTTCTTCCAAGGGATCTGGTCATATTTTGGATATTCAAATGTCCAGAATACAAATACAACACTTTAACTACCGCTTCGGTTTCAACGGTCAAGAGTCTGACCCCATGATAAACGGTGAAGGTAACTCGTATGCCTTTAAGTACCGTATCCACGACACTAGGTTGGGTAGATTCTTGAGTGTAGACCCAATGTCGGCATCATATGCATCCAATAGTACTTATGCATTTGCAGAAAATAGAGTCATGGACGGAGTTGATTTAGAAGGCTTGGAATGGTTGGACTCTGATCAAGCTTTTGTCCTACAAACAGATGGATTTTCTATAAATATCGCATATAAAAAAATAGATGCACTTGGTACAGCATTGTTTCATTCCTGTAATGCGTTTGTAAATCCTAATCAATATAGAGGCTCAAATAGTTCAAACATGACGAAAGTGGTAATTAATCCAACGTTAATTGTTCTAGATTTTGAGCATATAGAAGTGGAAAAGCAAGTGAATACTGGGATGAATATCAAAGAACCTAAAAAGGGTACTAGTAGAGTTATTAAAGGGTCTAAGACCTTAATGCCAGCAGTAAAAGATGGAAAGATTTCTGTTAGAGTAGTAAATGCAGCGTCAACAGGTTTGCCAGATAGGAGGTTTAAAGATAGAAGTGTTACCACTCAAGATGCTGTTGGTCTTGCTAAAACGAAAAGACTCTCAGGGATTATGGCAGTTGCAAAAACTCTTAAACTTACTGTTACATTAGGACAGCAAGTAAACTTGGTCAGCGATTATAATAAAGTTTATGATCAACTCATTGTAATTCAAAGTGCTTTGGCTTCTTTAAATGAAGCTGCTGAAAATGGAATAATTAGCCTAGAGGGAATAGATAAAGATGAATTTGCAGAAATGGTTGAAGTTATGATGACCGGTAAATCTTCAGCAGACTGGGGTGTTCTTAAAACCGACAAACCAGGGGTCTATAGCTCGATGAATAGGGCTTATGAAAATGCATGGAAGGTGATCGAGTATGCTGCTATGGATCCAAAGTCCAAAGCTGAACGAGCTGAGGCCCAAAGTGCAACTGTTGATCAGAGTGATCCAGCAGCGGTTGAGGAGTTCAATGTTGAGGGATTCAATAGTGGGATAGACAATATTCTTAATAGACAACAGGATGCAACAGCTCCTACTAATACAACTTATAGGATACATTAGATATGAACTTTAAAAAAATAAATCTAGGAGTTATAGTTATTGCCCTAACTTTTTTTGCTTGTAGGCCAATAAAACACAAGTTGGAAACCAGATATTTAATTGACGGAGACAGTTTCATTCTGTCAGAGCTATTTGATGATTATAAGAGAATATACAATCTAAATACCAATGGGGACACACTATATATCGAGACAAAATACATAAATAGTCAAGGATTAGACAGTATTGAATATAAAAGCATGTCTTCTTCTAGAGTTGATGTCACCAATATATTAAGTGACCAGAATGGTCTAAAACATAGTGAAAGGTTTGATCTTATTGCAGGTATAGTGAAAAAGCAATATTTCAAGTTTGACGAAAAATATGATAACAGTGGAAATCTCATTGAGTATTGTTTAGAAGGCAATAGATGCAACACAAATGATATATCAATGTTAGATCAAAATTCAGTTCAAGTTGAAAATATAGAATTAGGGACAAAAGTGATTTATTATTATGACAAGTCTTTCAACCTGAATAAAATTAAACGATTCATTGATCACGATACCGCTACCATTAAACTTGTGCGTGACACGAATACTCGATTGGTTTCTATATCGAAATTTTCAAAAGAGAGTGATACTAAATACTCCTTCGAATACTTCAATGATAATATTAGCAGGATTGTTGTTACAACCCAACGTGGAGAGACTATTTATATTATTGAAAATATTGGTCCAAATTCAATGATGATTGATGTGAAATCAAAAATAAGGCATGAGAAAATTTACATTGAAGGCTATACACTAAGAAATGGATAATGAGGGGCAATGTGTAAACAAAGAGTTATGAAAAATACAAATAACTACAGAGCCGAGTTTAAAGGCAAGGAGAGAAGTCATTAAAGAATGATTTCATAGTGTAACAACACCCTGTGGGTATGAAGACGGGGTTGCAATTTACAGGCAACCTATTTACACATTCTTTCATCTATATTTTATGAATCTACCAAATAAAAAACTATGCTTGAAAATTATTTTTTCTTTATTGTTATGGATCATAAGTCCATGCCAGCTTTTTTCTCAGACTCAAATAGGAACTGATTTTAATGGAGCATCAGAAGGGGAAAAATTAGGCTCGTCCGTTGCTATAACTTCTGATGGTAGCAGAGTTGTAATTGGAGCACTTGGCAATGTAAATAGCAGAGGATATGTAGTCATATATGATGAGATACAGGGTAATTGGCAACAAGTAGGAGACCAAATTGATGGAATAAGCAATGGGGGTGAATTTGGATCATCAGTCTCAATCTCTGACGATGGAAAAGTTGTGGTCATTGGAAGCGTCAGTTATGATGAGTATAGAGGAGCTATTCAGGTATATAAGTTGGCAAATGGAAATTGGACACAAGTGGGTGCCAACATTTATGGTGAAGCTCAAGGGGATGAATTCGGACTGGAAACTTCTATATCAGGTGATGGAAGCATAATTGCCGCAGGAGGCCCTGGGAATAGCAATAATGCATACGCTTCAGGACAGGTGAAAATATATTCAATTGTAAATGGGAACGTGATAACAATGGGAAAGGCAATTGAAGGACATGAAATGAGAGATGAAGTAGGAGGTTATATATCTCTTTCTTCAGATGGGGGAAGAATAGCAATTTCTGGGGCTGGCTCAATTAGAATATATGACTTTATATCAGGATCTTGGCGGCAAGTTGGTGATAACATTAATGATGGTTTAACTGTTTCTATGTCTGATGATGGGAACAGGCTTGTAGCTGGTGTTGATGAATCTGTGGTAAAAGTATTTGATTACGTGGGAGGTAATTGGGAACAAGTCGGTTCAACATTGTATGGGGAAACATCCGAGGACGCATTTGGGCGTGATGTTGCCATTTCTGCTGATGGATTAAGGTTGGCAGTTGGTGCAGGTAGAAATGACGAAAACGGAATTGACGCAGGTCATGTCCGTATTTTCGACTTTAAAAACGGTCTTTGGACTCGGGTAGGTCAAGATATAGATGGTGATGCTGCGGTAGATAGAATAGGAGAAGTTATCTCACTCTCGGGAGATGGTGAAACCATTATCATTGGAACTATTTTTAACGATGAAAAAGGCTCCTTTAGTGGACAAGCACGTGTGTTCAATTTAGAAGGTCTAATGACTAATAGCATTATACGAGCTAGCGAACATATCTTACTTTCTCCAAACCCTACTTCTGGAGTTATTGTGGTTGAGGGATTGGAACCAAAGGAGGTTAGAATATTTAATTGTTTTGGACAAGTTGTTTTTACTAAAAAGCTATCCAGAAATGAGATTGATATTTCGCATTTAGTCAGCGGAATTTATGTAGTTCAACTCATGGTGGACGGGGAGTTATTTTCAAAGAGTGTGGTTAAAAGGTGAATGAAAACAATAGCCTACTCCAAGAGTTTGGCAATGTCAAATGCCTGTTTAACTATATACTTTTGGGGGTGAGTGCAAGATAAGCCTAATCATGAGACGATGTTCTACCTTTAATTGCCATTCTGGCTTCTATGGTTAAGAAGGAGCTGCGAGGATAGGTTGAAAAATTTACGGTCTGTTATAACGATCAAAAAATGTAATTTTGATTACGTTCTTTAATAATAACTGAAACCTTTTACAATCAGTTACGAGTTTGCTTCTAAGGTCACTAAAATGACATTGAGATAAACGGATAAGGCTACTTATATGCCTTTGTGCTATGCGAACTATGCCACATTCAGAGGTTTCAACACCCCTCTAGAGCACCCCCCAACCATCACCTTAGAAACACTACTTTGAACGTAAGTATTATTGACGTAACAGACCTTTTAAGGCCTACAATACCATATGTTTTAATCTCTGTAAATCTGCCCCCTCACCCACTTCTATAATGTAGATGCCAGGTTTTGGAAGAGACAGTGTTTTGCTCCCTTCAACAACATCGGTTAATACCATTGTTCCGTTTTGAGAGTATACACGAATATTTGATTCTCCGTGATTTTCCGACTTAACGTTCACCTTAATTTTTGAACCTCCTAAAGTTGAAATAACCACTTGGTCTTTCTGCTTCATTTCAAATAGAACAACAGAGGAATAATCAAATTCACCATCAAAGTCGATCTGCTTTATTCTGTAAAACAGCTTACTTAAATAAGCTGGAGGATGATGCATCTCTCTATACTCTAATATGGTATTGCTCATTCCATTGGCCGCCTTAGATCCAACCTGCAGTCCTTCAATCCAATTTTCTGCATCTTCACTGTATTCAATAATAAAATGACTGTTGTTCTCTTCACTTGCTGTAGACCACTTAACTTGAACTTGGTCTTCACCATAAGATTCGGCTTCAACTCTGAGCCACGAAACTGGTAGAACACTACCCGTAGGTAGAAGGCCACCTGCGGTATTGACACTCCCAAAACTTGGTAATCCAGATGCACCTGAGCAATTTGCTACTTGGACACTTCCAAAAAATATTTTGGCACTAGCTTTACAACCGCCTGTAGAACCCAATCTACCTCCATTCCTTAGAATAATTGAACTGCCAGCTCCCAAAACCAGTCTTCTGTTTTTAAATATCCGTAGTCTCGCACTCGATCCATCCACAATAATGGTTATGGCCTTGTTTGAGTGAACCGTATAATTATTGTTTACCCTAAAAACGCCATTTAGTAAAATCGTATCTCCTGACACTAAAGATCCAAAAGGGTTAGAGGATGTGTTCACGGCTGATGCCGAAGAAACACAAACATTAGAGGCAGCAGAATCTGAGGCTGTAGACATCCCTCCAATAAAAAAAATAGCAGCAATGATGGTCCCGATAACAAAGGATCCTACAATGGTAAGACCAACCAGATTGGTACGAAGAGACACACGTGGTTCTTGAATAAATTTCATGATAAATAGTAGTTTATATGTTAGTAGCTAAGACCATTTGGCCCTAATTAGTTTCAAATATAGACTAATTTATCCTATATTGGGAAATATTGCAAATAAAAATAAGATGCTTTTGCCAAAAATCGTAATTAAGATTAGATGCCATCCGAAAAAATTAGTCCTTTCGCCGTGATTGTCTGGTCGTCTCGCATTAATATGCACCTGTCAATTACAGCCATAAGTTCTCTCACATTTCCGTACCATTCGTGTTCTTTTAATTTTTTCTCTGCAGATTCGTCAAATCGCACATCCCCAGCACCATGTCGGTCCGCAAATAATTGTAAGAAATGTCGTGCAAGAATAAGCACATCACTTCCTCTTTCTCTTAGATTCGGCAAGTGAATCAAAAACCCTTGAATTCGATAGTATAAATCCTCCCTGAACAACCCTTGTTTTACCAAAATACCTAAATTCTTGTTCGTCGCAGCAATGATTCTTAAGTCTAGTTTAATCTCTTTATTACTGCCCAATCTAGATATCTTCTTTTCTTGAAGCACTCGCAGCATTTTTGCTTGAAGTTTCAGCTCTAGTTCTCCTATTTCATCTAAGAAGATAGTTCCTCCTTGAGCTTCTTCAAATCTTCCCTTCCTTCGTGAACTTGCACCAGTAAATGCCCCACGCTCATGCCCAAACAATTCATCTTCCATAAGATGGTCTGGAATTGCTGCAACGTTAACCGCAACAAATGGTTTTTTTCTGCGTGGTGAATTGTCATGAATAGCTTGAGCCACCAGTTCTTTACCCGTCCCACTCGAACCAGTTATCATTACAAGTGTATCCGATTTTTCAACACGCTGAATAAGCTTTAACACCCTCAACAAAGCTGAACTTTCACCAATGATATGTCTATATTTTGATCGATCCGGTATCTCCTCTCTCAACAATTCAACCTCTTCCTCTAAAGCAATGTAGGAAGAAATGTTTTTTAATGCGTGAATCATTTTTAAGATGGACTGATCATTCTTCACTATATAACGTAATGCCCCATTGTCATAGGCTTCGACAACCACATTTACATCATCCTGTCCTGACAAAAATATAACAGGCAGTTTAGGACGCAACTTATGAACTTGCCTTAATACCTCCATACCAGACATTCCTTCCAATCCATGATCCAAACTTAGTATTGAAAAATCATCGTGAATTCGATTTAAAAAATCCCGACCGCTGTGAAATACAACTACGGGGTATCCTTTCTCTTTCAATGCCTGCTCCAATATGGAAGCATACATTTCATTATCCTCTACAATGGCGACTTTTGGTAACATACTTGAACTACCACAATATTAGTACAAATACTATTGAAGTTTCCGCACTTGTTTCTACCCCATTTCACTTAATAGGAGAACAAGACATACAGAAGTTGATTTTTGACATACTGACCTAGTGTATCAACTATGTTGATTTTGGAAATAGTTACAAAGGAGTATCCTATTTGACTGTTAGCTCCGGACCATTTAGACGATTGGTCGATTACTAATTTTCAATCAATACTTTCTCTATCAAACCATAATCGGTCTTGAAAAAATAAACCCCATTTGGAAGTTTTGAAAGATCAATATTGTTCGTTCCAACTCGCAAGGTTTCTTCTTGCACTTTTTGACCTGTGACCGTAAATATTTCCAGTTTAGCCGGAGTTGACACATAAATATTTATGCTAGATGCAGCCCTACGTTACTGCCTTTGGAGGTCCACGGATTTATAGTACGGGTCAGAAGGTCGCTTTGTACAATACACCGAATGATTCTGAGGGAAGTACTCGCGAAACGATAACAGCTTCAGCTGCTTGGAGTTCTGGTATAGGAATTGGGGCAAAGTTTAGGGTTAACCAATTCATGTATTTTGACGCCCGATATGAAATGCTATTTACCCGAGACAAACAAGTAGTGGACCTAGCGGGGAGCTACGTTTCAGGAGCGAATTACAAGCTTCGCCATGTAACCCAATCAGGCTCAAGTACTCAATTCAAACTGGGTTTAATCTTTGACCTTAGTTCTCACCAAACCCGTCGTGAATTGAAAAAAGAAGGATTTTATAAGGAAGAAAAGGTAACCTACTACATTGACTTGGAGGATGCTGATAAGATCATTATTCCTTGCGACCAAGAAACGATGCAAAAATCCGAGTTGAATAACAACCCAAACAGCGGTAATGATGATGATCCAGATGAAGGAAGTGGGTTCGGTATCCCTAATATGAATGGAACGGGTTCTGGTGGAAAATTAAAGTCCATGCCAAAAATCAAACGACCAGTTTCAAGAAGCTAACAGTCCGTTTTGTCACGAAATGGGAGCTATAAGACATACAATTAAAAAGGAGTCTAGCAAATGCTAAACTCCTTTTTTAATTAGCCCGTAGGAGTCTTAAGTCGAATATTTTAAACTTATATCTGACTCACAAATAGCTATTTACATTTTTTTGTGTATTGTAAAATTGGGATTTTCCTCCCCTCCAAATACAACAGATTTTATTCCATGGTTAAGCTCGAAAGTTGAAGCGTAAGCCTGGGCTTAAATTATAGAAAATGAACGCCTTTCTCATGGTCGGTAGGACTGAACCTATTTCATTTTACTTACTCTTTAACGAATTTAACTCTTGCTATAACACCTCTCTCACCCAAGTAACTACAGTAATAGATCCCTGGCCTTAATTGTCCAACAGATATACTACCACTTAGCTCTACTACTTTGTGGTTAATTATCATCTGACCAGTAACGCTCATTACATGTACCTCTTTAACAGTATGATCATCTAAAGAATAGTGTAAGACACTTTTTGTCGGGTTAGGATACTGCGTAATCTGAATTCCATTTGTAGCAATTCCGTCACGAATGCCAGTTGTTTGTTGAGACGGTACTGTACTTCCACCTCCTCCGCCACCCGGTCCTCCGCCTAATTCTGCATCGCAGTTTATATCGTTCGTCACTCCCCAAAGTGTTATTCCCGTTCCTGTTGCAATAATTGGTCCGCTAAAGTACACTACCGCTAAAGGAATCACTGGTATAGCAATCTTATTAATATTGTACCCATAGATGAATGAAGTCGTACCATTATTCACAATATTATAATTCCCAGATCCAAATATAAAGTTAGAAAATACATTATTAGGATCAGATCCAAACATTTGATCCATTAAAGTTCCTGTTAGACCTATGGTTATATCTTCAGTCTGATTGTCAAAAGTATTGCAGGTAATTTTGACCGAAGAGTTATTATTAAAAAAGAATAGCCCCTTGTCACAACCGTTAAAGGAATTAAGGATAATATCATTATTGGTATTCATGCCCTCCAAATATCCGCCATATCCTAAGTTGGTAAAATCGTTTTTCGCTATTCTTACCTGTTCGAAGGTACTGTTATGCCCTGATTTTATACCTGTTGCAGCCAAGTTAAGTGCACTTGCAAAAAAATCATTACCACCTATATACACCCTATTTAACTGTGAACCTGCATGGCTACCCACATCCAGACCGATTTTTGAATCCGATAAATCAAAGGAGTTATTCAGTATGGTCACGTCAATACAATATCCATGAATCGCCATTTTTGTTTTCGATTTGCTATTGTCAAAATGATTATTGAAAAAATACCCATCAATAATAGCTCGCAGATGAAGGTAAATAAAATCACCGTCTGCTGTCAAAAATGAAGAATTTTTAACCTTCAAATTTTTTGTATACATGATGTGTATTGGCCACATTTCAGTTGAATTTGAAAAAACGCAATGATCAATAATAATAATATCTGATTGGGTATATTGCTCAACAACATTAATAGAATTAAATGCATTAAAGATAATTATGTGTTCGTCATTATCTGTAAACGTAGAGTAGCTAATATCCATTCTTCTATTATGGCAATTTGTAGGTGGGGAACAAAAATTCTGGTGTTCAATGGCAATATCTGCATCTCTTATTTCAAAGTTGGCCATCTCCACACCAAGTATACTTGAAGGGTTAGATATAGGTGTGGCATTTACTTTTATACCAACCCATTTTAATTCTCCTGAGGCTGACAACGAACCATTAATTGCTTTGAGAGCAGCCCCATCCATGATTGTAATAGATTTATGTTGGTTAAAAACACAATTCCCAGTTAAGGTCAAGGTGGCTCCTGGGTGAACGACAATATCATCAGAAAATGTACCACCACTAAGGGTGGTATTAGCTACGATATTAATTACAGCAAACGAATAACTGAATGCACAAACTTGTAATAACAATAGAATTCCTTTTAGCATAATTTTATATTTATATCATCAATATTCCTGAATAATAACTTGGAAACAAAACAGGTGTCAGGTTTAGGTGTTTTCTGAAAAGTAAACGGTATGTTTGGTTAAGAAAAAGGATAATCAGCTGTGACTTTAGGGATCCCTAATAGATGCTTTTCTTCGCTTCGGTCCTATTCGTTTAGAAATTCACTTTGATTTAATTTGTGTTAAATCCACCCGAAAGAACTCATACCAAATTTCAAAAGCACGTTTCCTGTTTTAAGCATACCCCATCTAAATCATCAAACTTGAATCTTTTTTGTTTAACCCACTCCACTCAAGCTAGAAGGAATATTACAGTGAACATAAAGCTAGAGATGCCTTCTTATCAGCACCTTATGTATCGACTATACCGAAACCAGAGTGGTTTTATAAGTATAGGTTTCCGTTTTTCCATTTACTTCAACATTGCTTATGGTAATGGTATATTCCATATCATTCTGTACGCCTTGAGGAACCCACACGATAGTGTCTTCCCCGAAGCCTGTCAAGAAATTTTCCATGGATAAATCTATATTGTTTCCGTTAACATCCTTTATTGAAACGACTGCATTTTCATAGTTAGCACCACCAACAACTGAAAAAGACCATCTTTTAAAATTAAACGCGGATGGACAAAATCCTTGTGGTGGCCAGGCTATAAATTCAGGAGCATTTGCTGCCGATTTGCTATCAATAACCCATAAAGCCATATGCTTATTGGTGGAGCCATGTCCAAACACATTACCCTTAGGTGATAATATTAATCTTCGATGTCCTGCAAAATAATTTCCTGATCCATCGTCACGCATTTGGCTGAACAATCCAGCCGTGGTGTGGCCCCATGCCAAATTAGAACGAAGAGCTCCTTCTGCTCCATTAGCCGTATAACAGTTCCATGAACTGGGGGGTTGGTGGTTTAAGGCATTATTTGCTGTCATCATAAAAGCTGCTTCTTGGCATTTTTGGTTTCTAGTTGCTTCAAAAGTCACTGTTCCTGGTAGTCCAACTAATTTTCTATAGTAATTGATCAGAGTAAGTACTTTCTGATTCGTTGCTGCAGAAATGCTTCCTGCATTACAATTAGCAAGATCACCATCCTCCCATACCGACAATGAAGGATTAATAAAGTTGGCTAAGTACACGTCTTGGTAGTCCATTAGAACTTGTTCTTTATTACTACTTCCATTACCCGAACCAGTTCCCCCCGGAGGGGTATTTGGACTAGTATTTTCGCCTTCTTTACAGCCTCCGGCCACCGTTAATATGATAACTACTAGAGTTATATTTCTTTTTATTGTATTCATTCTCATGGTTTTAATGGTATTTATTTATAGATGAAATATCATTCTTTGAGGTTGCCTCAGATTTGAATAGTAATTCAAAGTAGCCCGTAGGAGCCCTAGGCTCCACTGCAATACTCAAAGTAGCTTTGGCATAATCTTCTTTTTTATCTATTCTAATCTGTTCAGTGTCTATACCTTCTTTCTTAAGCATTTTTTTAGGGTTCTGTCGCATTAATCTAGGCAAACTAAAATCTTAGAAATTTTGTTTTAGAAAAAAAGACAAGAAGTGCTCCTGATTGTTTGCCCAGCAGTGATTACAGGGCATAAAACATTCAAAAGATTTAGGAGGCTATTCTCGAAGTACTAGGATTGTCAGTGTTGTCTACTCAAATAAAGGAGGAGTTTCAGTTATGTTTGTTAATGGTACTCTTGTTACTAACGGAATGAATCCATTTCTATAGGCATTAATGTAGGTTTGTTTAGCATTAGTTTCGGAAATACAATAATCCACACTAAAAACAGGGATACCCAAATCCAAATATTTTGCGTTTTGAGTAATCCTATTTGCAGTGGAGTAATCTGAGGCATGTCTATCTCCACCTGACAAATCTCCAGCATTAGGGTTATCCCAAAGTACATCACCTTCACCATAAAACCATGTATCTTCAGTCGCTAAGGCATCAATAATTGAAATATACCTATTTGGATCTTCATCTAATAAATAAGGTGCATTTTGTGACACCACTAAAAAATTTGGATTAATACTTCTGCCCGTTGTTCTTATTCCCTCAATAAAGTTCATCATTTCCTTTTCTGGATCTACTCCTTCTTGAGATGCCGTTTCACGAACTTTATCATCATCATATGCTTCCACCCAATCTAAATAAACACCGTCAAATCCAAAATCTGCTAATTGCTTAATTATTCCATTAACTCCTAGCCAAATATCCAACCACCTAGTATCCCAATATGCAACTGGATAGTTACCACTCCAGCCATCAGGATCTATAGTTAATAAGAAATCAGGGGTGCCAATATCCGTTTCTGTAGGTGCTATCCAACTACTTTCCCAGTAACTTCGGTAATCTTCAGCCTGTCCAATGTCTATATATGCCAATAAAAGACGTTCGTCTCCATTTGGTTTTTCTTTTAAACTAGATACTAAATACTTCGTATTATAAATATCTGTTTTAAAATTGTGTCCAGGCTCTACAACTAACATATCGTATGGTGTAGCATCTAATTCATCAATAGTCGCTTTTTCATCTAACCACTGTATTTGATACATCCAGGTAGAAACCTTAATTCCATTAAGAACCGTTGATGTCTTTACAACGGGTTCTTCAGGCACTACATTACCATCATCTCTACATGAGATTAGAAATAACACTTGGAAAAACATCAGTATTACGTGCTTACTATTTAATTTTTTCATAGTAATTGATTTACTAAACTGCTCTTGTAATTTTAATTGAATTCGTATTATTTTAGAAAGTTCGAACTGGTCGTAACATGTATTTTTTTGATTTGTCGTCTGTACCAATCGTCCCATCTGTCATATTAATATAATATGCTTTATTACTAGACACCTGCGTAGAAGTCCATTGCCTACCTGAATTTCCTGATAAACTAAGTTTTGACTTGCTGTCATATATAAGTTTAAGTTCCAGTAATGATGGAAGATAATAGTCCTTGAATTGAGTTCCAGGTGTCAGGCTAGCTAAATATGCTGCCGTACGATTCCCAGGGCCGGGACATGAATTATTAATTGCAATTGTATTCGTTATCCCTTGTCCAATAGCGGTTCCAGTTCCTGATATAAAAGTCCCTTGACACCCCCAATCTGTACCTCCTCCTCCTCCACTAGGCAAGGGGAAAACACTAGCACACATACCATGCTTTCCTGAGTTATCTAAATAAAAGACATAACCTCCCCTATATCGGTCACCTATCTCAAGGTCCTTCGCATTTGCCTTTATGACTATACCAGAGACATTTAATGGAGATGCGTTACTATCTAAAATTGGAGTTGCAGTGATTTCTTGTGGGCCAGAATTATTAGGCATATACCAATATAAATCTACTATACCTGACGTGTCTGTTACCCCTTCACCAGGAAGGGGAATTATTACAAAATCTTTTCTTAACATTAACTTTGTATTAGGATCGGGACTTGTAAAGCGAACCACAACACCATTCACAGGCATTCCAAATTGATCTAACACCTTAACCTTGACACTGAATGAACTTTCAAGTGAAACAGTCTCATTTTGTCCTTCGACAACTAATATTGTAGAGGCCACTGGCACGGTAGAGACCACTGGTTCTGGAATATCAGAGCTACTTTCTTTTTTACACTGAGATAAGAAAACAATGCAAAATGCAGAAAGCAATAGTGTCTTTGCGAACATTGTTCGACCTGAAAATAGTTTATTATTCATAGGGTCAAAAGTATTGAGAATACACATTTACAATATGCCTCATATGTAACAAATCATACATAAAATGTAACATTTTTCAAAAAGACAACACCTAGTTTAGGCTTTATACAATGATGTTTAACTTTTTTCTTTTCTGAATTCACTTGGGGTCATTCCTTTCTTCTCTTTAAAGCATTTAATAAAATAAGAGGGAGTATTAAATCCTACTTCATAGGCAACCTCATTTATCGTCATTTCAGATTCTTTCAATAACTTGGTGGAGAGTTTAATCCTCTCTGACCTTAAAAACTCCGTAACAGAAAAGCCCATTAAAGACTTTATTTTTCTATGAAGTTGCATTCTGCTCATACCTACTTCTTTACAAAAAATTTCTACATTAAAATCTGGATCTATAAGATGCATGTTTAAAGTATTCTGCACATTTTTCATAAATTTTTCATCTGGCCCCGAGATTTTCAAATCTATAGAAAACAGATCTGGTTCACTGCTAAACAGCAATTGCAGTTTACTCCTAAGCTCAATCAATTTATAGACTCTCACAAGAAGTTTAGTCCTATTAAATGGTTTTGTAATGTATGCATCCGCACCTATTTTTAACCCTATAATTTCATTTGTATCACCCGTTTTGGCTGTCAAAAGAATTATTGGAATGTGAGATGTAATTTTATTATTTTTAAGAATAGAACATAACTCAAGCCCATCCATTATAGGCATCATTACATCTGATACTATTACATCTGGGATTACTTCAAGTGCCTTTTGCACCCCTTCTTTTCCATTTTGTGCTTCGATGATTGTGCAGTTTTCTGGGAAGAAACTCTTTATGTAGTTCCGTATATCAACATTATCGTCCACCAGCAAGATGGTTAGAGGTTCTTTCCATTCCAATAAAACAGGAATTGATTTTTTCTGCGGTTTTTCAAGCACTCGTGTCAGGTGTTCGTTTACAATAGAGTCATTATTGTTATTAACTTGAGTAATAGGGATCTTACAAGAAAAAGTAATTTCATCAGCATTTTTTAGTGCAACTTCAATGGTGCCATTACACAATTCTATAAGCTCTTTTACAAGAGATAATCCTATTCCTAAACCCTCTGTACTATCCTCTTTTTGATAGAATCTAGTAAATACCTTCCCCAAATCTTCCTTGCCAATATTTTCATTTGAATTGGTAACACTAAATCGAAATTCCTCCTCTACTATTTCGGAAAAAACAAAAATATCTCCCCCTTTATTAGTATATTTTACTGCATTTTGTATCAAGTTTGATATAATAGTTTCCAAAATATCCTTATCAAACCAACCTACCATATTTTGATCAATATCACTTCTGAGATTGATCTTTCTTTTAGTGACACTGAAAGAAAAGGTGTCCAAAAGTTGAGTGATAAAATCACTTATTTCCACATAGGTTATGTTTATTTTTACATTATTGGATTGTACCTTGGATAAATCAAGCAATTGGTTTACCAAATTTAGTAGCCTAGATGCATTTCTTTTTATCAAACCAAAAGAGTTTCTTTCTTTATCTGAAAATGAGTTGCCTCTACTTAATAAATCCTCTACTGGACCAGAAATTAATGTTAGTGGAGTCTTAAATTCATGTGTAATATTCGCATAGAATTTCGATTTCAATTCATCCATTTTTTTAAGCCTATCTGCCTCCTTTAGTAAGAAATTTCGCTTAGCAAAAGCGTGGATTATAAAATATCCTATTGCCATTAAAAGAGAAAAGAAGAGAATCATAGCAATTCTTGTTTCATACCAAAACGGTCTGATTTCCAAAACATATTCTACGGTTTCACATACTCCTTGAGCATTACAAATTTTAAGACTTAAAGTGCTTTTACCTAGCGGGAGTTTTAGAATATTGATTATTCTATTCTTCTCCATTTTGATCCACCTATCCTGTAACTTATAGAAAAAAGTATTTTCATGGGGTTGGAAAAAAGCCAATGCTCCTACTTCTATAGAAATATGCTTGGTACCACTTTTAAATTCAATGTTTTTATCTTCACCAATATCCCCATAATACATTTCTGCTCCACCAGCTCTTACTGATAAGACATAGGGCACAACTCTCTCTTTATTCTCAGTTTTTATCCTTTTGCTTAAAATTGCATATCCATCTTTGCAACCTATAATATATTTGTTTTCACTCACAGGAAGAATGGGTCCCATTAATGACAAACTATTCAAACTGACAGCTATTTTTAAATTCTCATGAGTTAGACTATTTGTATTTAAAATCCCTATGCCATTACCGCCAATTGTCCAAAGCAAGCTGTCTCCATAGGAATAAACTCCAGAGAAATAGCCGTCAAATTGATGGGAGATGGTATATCCAGACGAGTCATATTTCATATATCCCAATCCCTGAGATTGTCCTGCCATCCATATTCTGCCTTTCCCATCCTCCTGAATTCCTGTTACGTCTTGGTAATATTTCTGTATTAAACTAGGGTCGAGGCCATAAATCCTATCCTTTTTTATGTCATACATCATCCTACTTCCTTTAGCAATCCATAATTTATCCTTTGAATCTAAATATACTAAATTCATCCACCAATGATTTTCTGGTTGAATGGCATTCATTCTCTTTTTAAATCCTGTAATTTCTCCTGTTTTAAAATTTAATTTAAAAAGCCCTCCAGGCCTAGATGCGAGCCAATAATTTCCACCTTCACCTTTTTGTATTGAGCTCAACCCAATATTTACTTGCAAAGAAGACAACGTTGATTTCTCTGTTACTGGATCAAAAATCACTATTTTAGTTCCACCCAAAATAAGGAATTTGCCATTCTCCATTTTAATCATATCATTGGTAGGATAACCAGACCCATTTGTCAATGCAATGGGAGGAATTTTTATTATTTCATGCGTCTCAGCTTGGAGATCAATTTTATAAATTCCATATCCATTATATCCTAATAAATAGTAATACCCATTGTGTTCAATTATCCTCTTTGAAAGCAAAGGTGGTTGAAACACATTTCTTTCTTTCAACCTGGTGTACATAATAGATACATCTTCCTCTGGACTAAATTTTAGCAAAGTTTTAGCAAATACAAACCATTTTATTCCCCTTGAATCACAAAAAGTGACTCCATTTATAATTCCTTTTTCGATCTTGTTCTCATAAGTATGGGAAGCTTCTTGTTTGTTAAGGTTATATTTTATTAACCCTTTTGTTGTTGTTATCCAAAGTACTGAATCTTCTTGAAAAAAATCAGTTGTAGTCGAAAGAGACACCCATGGAGTCTTATGTGTTATTTTTATTAGGTCGCGTGATCTTTTATTGTAGACTAGAACTCCCTTTGCCCAAGTACCTATAAAAACCTTTGTCTCAGAAATAAATAACATTCTTACCGAAATGTCCGCTATTGATATTATAGATTCTGAATGAATAATTTGATATTCCTCCGTTGATACATTAAAACGAATTAGTCCTCCCTTAGAACCCAACCATAGGATATTCTTATCTACAGGATCTTGTTTAATCACATTGATTCTATTTAGCTTATATTCTCTTTCTTGATTTTTATATTCAAAATGAAATTCCTTTCTTTTGTTCTTTTCTAAATCGAAACAAACAAACCCTTTTTCAGAATCGTATGAGATCCACAAAAAATTATTTTTTATTAAAGTAAAAGCTTGGATTCTTTTTTTTGGAAAATCAATTTCTGGGTATTGATCCTTTATATTTTTAATATTAATATTTGAAATGGAGGTAGAATACATTTCGTTTCCTCCACTAAACCAAATTCTATCGTTTAAGCTATCTAACCAGATTGCATCCGTTGCTCCTATCTTAATTTCTTTGTTGTTATTATCAATATAATTGATAAAATTAGTGAATTCACTCCCATCAAATCTGGAAATTCCCTTTTGAGTGCAGAGCCATAAAAATCCAAATTTATCCTCAGTTATAGAACCTATATAGTCAGAAGGGAGACCATTTTCTACAGTATATATTTTTCTATTATCAGGAGAACAAGGTTCTATTTGACCATATGAAAAAATTGAAAAGAAAAGAAGGAAGAGGAGAAACCCCTTATCCAAAAGAAACCGCTTGAATCCAAAGCATCTAAAAAGGATAAGATGATCAATCATGTATTTCTGTAAGTGGTTCTTTCGCATTAATCTCTCTGTTTTCAAAAGTAGCAGATTTATCATTTTACTTAGCAGCCAAAGACTTAAATGTAGCAAACCAACTTGATTTTGAATTTATTAGTTGATTCTTTCTGATACTATTTATGACTTTTATTCCTGATAAAGTTCTTTGAGTTGATTCGAATTCTTTGTTTACTAAAACGGTCGTTATCAGTTATTTGCACTTTTGAGTTGTTGAAATTTACGTTTGTTAATCCAAACGCCATTTTGCCACCTATTGCAGGCTGGGGTGAACTTTCGATGCATACAGAGTGCAGCAACCAAAGTCTATAGAGCAGAACTTGAGTTTATTCAGCATGTAGAACGATTAATTAATTTTCCCGACGAAGGGGCTTGGGGATTAATGCAACAGAATCCGAAAAGAGGCTTGGTAACAAAAAGACGAGAGAAGCCTACTTTATTAGTACTCTTATTAAATATATAAAGTTTATTTGATAAAGTAAGGTAGCCGAAAAAAGAAGGAAAATAATACCTTTTTGGAATGGAATTCTCTTGATCGTAGAACCAAAAATAGTAATAATAGAGAACAGGGCGGGAAACAGGAAAATAACTTTCATATAGCTAAAATCTCTGTATAAATAAGTATATAAAACTACGAACCCAGTAAAAGCAAAGACGAAGAGAAGGTGGATCGTATTGGTGTCAAATGGGTGCTTAAAGAATACAAAAATGCTATATAAAATACCGTAAAGCAGGAGAACAAATAGAGGTAAGTGAATAATGTAGTTAATTCTAGTGATAAAATAATGGTCATTGTTTGGAGAGATCCATGAATCAGGGTATCGTTCAAATAGATAGTTGGAAAATTGACCAAACATCTGTCCCCAAAGTGATGTCCTATGAAGATCATATTCCAGATGATTAGTGTTATAAGGATTAGCCAATAAACTTCCTAGTCTAAGTTTAAAAAATGAATTGAACACGGTTGTAACTCCTTTTCTACTAGCGTATATAGTGTCTTCTGTGAAAAAATTAGGAGGATTAGGCATGATTTGATTTGTGGTAAAAGCGTAACCATGACGTTCCTGTTTTTCAAAAAAGTTACCGAAATAGCCAATACCTAAAAGGAGAACAATCAACCACATAGACTGTCTACCAAGTTTTAGTGCACTAAATTTTTTGTCTCGAAGGAGTGACAATATGAAGACAACTGCAAGGATTATTACAAACACGAGACCATTTCCCTTAATAATACCTGAAAGTACCAGCATAATTATAATTGCAAACTCATATTTTAGCTTAGGGTTTTGCCAATATTTACCTATAAGGTAGGATATGAGTAACCCAGCGAAAATCAAGATAGTATCATTGCTAGCTAGACTTCCAATGCTAATGAGTTCTGGATTCGTTCCCCAGAAAAGCATAGTGGATATACGAAGCCACTTGCTGAAGTGTAGAGATTCAATGAGTCTTAGCACTAACCACAAAATCCCTGATACGAAGAAGAAATTTACGAATTGAATGACAGTAAATATTCCATCCCACGTAGTAGCCTGAAATGGTGCAGCTACTGCTTTTATGATCCAGTAGAACAGTGGAGGTTGAAAACATTCCTTGCAGTCCTCAGTGAGTGGGTATTCGCTTTTATCTTGCCAAAGAAGAACCGGAGTTATATGGTCGTCATTAAACCCTTCATTGGTAATTTGAAGTATAACCCTTGGTATCATGCATATAAAGAAGATGATCAAAAAACTGCTTGTTTTATAGTGTAACTTATCAGCAATTGTTCGAAGGAGTTCTGTAAAGTCCAACATACATTTTTCGAGTATCATTGAACTTTAACGTCAATAAAAATGAATTATTATTGTTTATTAGTCTTGTTGCCTAGAAGGGACAGTAATGGTGTATCTGTTGAGACACGGGGTTCTGTAACAAATTTAACTGCTTGATGTTGAAACTGAAAAGACATTTATTATGCACAAAACCTACTTACAGCCAACCCTTAGGGTAGCCCTTCTTCTCCGCAAAAGCTTCGAGGAATACAATAGGGAAATCTCTCCTCATTGCATTTCAGCGAGTAAACCTCTTGTTACTTGCGACTTTAGTAAATGAAAATTAACTCTCCTAGATTTAAAAGCATAAACAAGAAGAGCCTCGGATATACACCCAAACTTTGCGAATATGGGTTGAGTAATAAATGTATAAATACATAATGGTTTATTTGATTTTAAAATAACAATCCGATGAAAAAAAACTACAGTATTCAATTAGAAAAAATAGGATTACGTCCTTTAAATACAACAATAAAATCACTAACAATACTTATTGCTCTGCTTACTAGTCATGCACTATTAGCTCAAAACGTACAGTATGAGTGGACAAAAAAGTTTGGAGGTTCTGGTAATGAACAAGTAAACTCTATAGCTACAGATGCAACAGGAAACGTGTACACTACAGGTCGCTTTGGTGGCACGGCAGATTTTGACCCAGGTGCGGGCATCTATAATTTATCTGCAAGTGGATTGTCAGACATTTTCGTTTCAAAACTAGATGCAAGTGGCAACTTCGTTTGGGCAAAAAAGTTTGGAGCTACACTTCATAATTTAGGGAATGATATTGCCATTGATGCCAGTGGGAATGTTTATGTTACAGGTACTTTCAGAGGAACAGTAGATTTTGATCCTGGGACGGGTGTTAGTAATTTGACAGCTGATAATTCATACGATGCCTTTGTATTGAAATTAAATTCTTCTGGGGACTACGTATGGGCAAAAAGCTTTGGCAGTTCATATAGTGAGTCCGGAAATTCTATAGACCTAGATGCTGCTGGCAATGTATATACAACAGGCCTTTTTAGAGACACAGTAGATTTTGATCCAGGAACTGGTATAAATAATTTAATTGCAGATGGAAGTCGCTATTATATCTTCATTTCCAAATTAGACACTGATGGTAATTTTGTGTGGGCCAGAAGCTTTGGAAACTCTCTGAGTAATCAAGAGGACCCAGTTATTAGCGTAGACGAGAATGGCAATGTATTTACCTCCGCTCCTTTCGGAGGAACCATAGATTTTGACCCAGGAGTAGGTACTAGCGAGTTAACCTCTCTAAGCGAAGAAGAAGATATTTTCATTTCCAAACTCGACACGGATGGCAATTTTGTGTGGGCAAAAAACATAGGTCACGTCAATGGCGAAATAGGGGTGTATTCTATAGATCATGATGCTTCTGGAAATACGGTCGTTACCGGAGGGTTTGGAGGAACTATAGATTTTGACCCCGGAGTAGGTATTGGTAATTTAACATCAGAGAGTAGTGATGGCTACGTATTAAAACTAGATGCTTCGGGCGATTATGTCTGGGCACGTCTATTTGGCGGGCCAAGTATACAAGATGGAAATTACATCCACGTGGATGCTGCAGACAACATCTATGTAGCTGGTCGTTTTTATGGCACAGTTACCTTAGACATTGACGGCGTAGAGACTAACATAATATCAATTCAAAATGAAGACATTCTTTTCTTAAAGATGGATGCTAATGGCAACTATATTTGGGCAAAAGGACTAGGAGGAACTAGTCGTAATTATGGCAAGGCAATAACTGTGGACGCATCTGGGAATGTGTACGCTGCAGGTGATTTCCAAGGGCTAGTAAATTTTAATCCCGGCACTGCAACCAATAGTTTATCCTCACAAGGGGGCAGAGATGTTTTTATTATGAAACTAAGCTGTGCAGTAGATATTTCTACATCGCTAGCGGGCTCTACCATTTCTGCAAACGCTACTGGAGCCACCTACCAATGGGTAGATTGTAACAATGGTAATTTGCCAATAGATGGAGAGACGAATAGCAGTTATTCTGCCACAATAAATGGAAATTATGCAGTGAAAGTAACATCTGGAGAATGTAGTAATATTTCTGATTGTGTATACATTGGAACTGCTGACATCAATGAGAAAGCTGTCACTTTATATCAATTATTCCCGAACCCTACAACTTCTAAAGTTGTCATTACCAATTTTCAATCTACAATTAGCAGTATCAACATATTAGACGTTACAGGAAAAATTCTAGCGTCCTTTACCCCAACATCATCTGTAATAGATATGTCTATGTTGCCTACTGGAATCTACTTCATAGAACTCTTTGAAGGAGAGTCTAAGAGTACTCATAAAATAATAAAACAGTAAAGTTTCCCTTTTCATTTGTAATAAAAGTCCCTTGTAATAGTTTATAAGGGACTTTATTATTTTATCGCAACTAATTATTTTTCGACCCTTTTTTGTCGAAGTATGGATATCTCAAAAAGTATAAAGTCCAAATTATTAGTAACTTAGGTTTTCCCGTTTCTCGGAAATAGTGCTAAAATTAATCGATTTTGAATTAATGCGACAGAACCGTTTAGACTCACATAGAAATTCAGGTTTTAAATTATTTTCAGTTCATTACCCAACCTTTTCACTTTTAGCTAAGTCTTTATTGTGAATCAAACTATAATCAAACTATAATATAACTAGCGATGATGAAACTATCAAAAACCTTAATCCTTCTATTTATCTTTTGTCTGTGTGTAATAAGTAAACATGCATCCGCCAAACACGTTTTAGGTGCTGACATACGGTATTCTCGTACTGCAGATAGTATGTATACGTTTACCTTGGAAGTCTATAGAGATTGTAGTGGTGTTCCCTTTTTATTACCAAATGTATCGGTAGCCAATCCGATATCCGGATTTTCTAAGTATATTTCAACTACTAGTGCTGGAATAGAAAATATTACTTCTGTATGTGATACTTTCACAACGAATCTATGTGATCCCACAAATACATTTGGTGGTGGAAGAGGTGTAGAAAAACATACTTTTACAGCTACATTGGATTTAACAGACCCAACTAATAGTAATTTTCTTACTGGTTCGGACTTTTTCATAATTAGCTTCCGTCTATGTTGCAGAAACAGTGCTATTACTACTGGAGCTGCAAATAATAATTTTTACACGGAAGCTAAAATATATACCAATTTTCAGGGGGCTAACAGTTCTCCTCATTTCTATGAGATGCCATTTACACGGTTGAATGTAAACCAACCTTTTAGAAGAAATTTTGGTGGATATGATGCAGATGGGGATTCATTGGTTTTTGAAATGAAAAACCCAATGTCGGTCAGTTCTGTTTATATCTCATATAATACAGGTTTTTCAAAAGAGGATCCATTTACAACCTTTAAGCCAACTGGAGTATCGTCTCCAAATCCAAATTTAAACCCACCTGTAGGATTCCATTTAAATTCTACAAATGGTTTTATTACCATGACTCCTACAGCCAATAATGAAGTTAGTGTAATGAATTTGCTAATAAAAGAATACCGAAACGGAGTATTAATTTCTCAAACTCAACGAGACATGCAGTTTTGGGTAGAAACCATAGATAATAACCTGTCACATACTATTTCTGGAATAACTGAAGTTTGTGTAATAGTAGGAGGAGATTCTGTTCAATTCGACTTATTAACTGATGATTCTGGAGATACGTTATTTGGAGGCACTCCAGACTCCATTCGTTTATCCTGGGATAATCCATTCACAGGACCTTCTTTTACTGTTACTCCTGGTGTAATTAATGGAATGTTCGAAGAAGGTTATTTTAAATGGGTTCCCACTTATTTAGATGCTAGAAAAGAACCTTACATGCTTACTTTCAGTGCTATAGATAACAACTGTCCATATAACCATAGAATACAGAAAACGATTAGAATTACTGTACTTGACAAAGTATATACCTCACCGATGGCTTCTTTTACCTGGGAACAAAAGGGAGATACCACCTTCTTAACTAATACATCAGAGCGGATGGATGACATTACCAGTATGGAATGGGTTATCAATGGCACTGTAGCTAGCTCCGCATCCAACTTTGACACACTTTTAACTTTGGATACAATACATGAGGTTGACCTCAGAGTGAATTATAATATTTCATCTAAATGTGGAAGCTTATTTATAGGTGGAGATACCGCTTCACAGCAAATATTACCTAAATCTTGTATAGCTGATTTTAAGATTGCAATAGACTCCGATACCACAAACTTCTTTAGAATATTTTTAATAAATACATCCATAGGAACAGGTTTAAGTAATATATGGTACTTCAGCGATGGAGATTCTGTAATAGGAACGGGTTTCCATAATTTTACGAAATTTGGGAAGTACAATGTCTGTTTAGAAGTCAGTAATTCTAGCTGTACAGACATGTATTGCGACTCAGTAGGAATGGACTCACTTGGAAATCTGTATAAGAAAGAAGGTTTTACTATCGTGCTTTTAGACGAAAAAGATCTGACCAGTATAGAAAAACAGCCCTTGAATAAAAATTCAGTGGCGTTTTATCCGAATCCATTTAGCACGCAGTTGACTGTTAAAATAGACAGAGGAAATACCATTCATAAGCTGTCATTAAGAAATATGCAAGGCAAAATTATACTAGAAGAATACCCGAAATCAACAGAATTGATTCTTCAAACCTCCGACTTAAGACCTGGATTATATTTAGTCCGAGTAACCAACATAGATGGAAGAACATTAACCAAGAAAATAATTAAACAATAAATTAGAATGCTAAAGATAGGAAAACCGAACATCCGATCATGAGGTGTTTGGTTTTTACTGTTCCACTCATGTCCATAAATCAAACCATAGAATCTTGTATCAAAGGAGATAGGAAAGCACAGTACCTGCTTTATAAATCCCTTTATACCAGACACATGGGAATGTGTCTTAGGTATAGAAAAGACAAAGACAGTGCTACGGTATCATTCAATAATGGATTTGTCAAAGTATTAGATGGTTTACCTAAGTTGAAAGATCTCGCTGTGTTTGAGGGATGGGTAAAACGGATTTTAATTAATCAAATGATTACAGAAATTACTAGAGATAGAAAGTACAATGAGCGATATAAAGAATACGATGATATTGAAATGAATACAAAAACAATCGTTTTGAATACTGGAAGCGAAAATTTAAATGCAGACTACCTTCAAGATATGATATACAAACTTCCCACTATGACACGGACTGTGTTCAATCTGTTTGCCATAGAGGGGTACGGCCACAAAGAAATAGGCAAAATGTTGGGCATATCAGAAGGTACTTCAAAATGGCATGTGGCGGAGGCTAGAAAAAGGCTTCAAGCTCTGTTGAAACCTGTTCCACAAACAAATGAACCCTTAAAAGCAGTACAATGAATTTAGAGGATAAAAATATAGACCAATTGTTTAAAAGTCATCTGGAGCAGACTGACATTCCTTTTGATGAGGCAGCATGGGGCCACGCTCAGCTGCTACTGGACAAGAAAAGAAGGGCTGGTTTCTTAGTAAAGGGTGCTATGATTGTGGGAATGCTAGCAGTTTTGGTATCCATAGGTTTTTACACTTTTGAGATAGACTCAAATCTAACTACTGAAAGAATTGAAACGTTAAATCAACAATTAACCAAATCAAATACATCAATAATAGAAAATAGTGGCATACCAACAGACTCCGTTGTAGTTTATTCATCAAGTGACATTGATTTAGCATCCTCTAAAACAAAAGATGTCCTTGCATCACAAGTAGAGAATAAAGAAGACGTGCCCTTCATAAAAAATGATCCGCCAATTGAAAAATGGAATACGTTATCCCCATCAATACGGAGTGAAACACCCATAAGTTCTGATGCTCCTGCCTCACTAACAAATATTTTGAAAGTACTAAACGGCACTAAACTTCCTGACAAACAGGTGATTATAGATTTAGTTTCTGAACCCTATACTGAGTCACTATTGACTAATAGACCTTCTGAACAAATTGGAAATGAAAGCTATCAGTTTCTAATACTACCTAAATTAAGCTTTCTAGAACTGAATGCAATGGAGTACTCTCTTAATACACCGAATATTCAACCCCAAAACTCAATCTTGGTTAATAAAAACAGAATGCGGTTTTTCATTTCTAGTTTTGGAGGAATGGGCTGGTCTAATAGTGACCAACCTAAGCTAGATATAGGTGAGTTGTCCCAAGAACATAGTGAAATGACTTCTCTATTTTATGGCTTGGGCTTAAGTGCTGAATACTCAAATATCGGAGTCTCCATTCAAGTTCAAAACCATGCTTATAGTGCTTCCGAAATAGTACAGGGTTTCGGTCAAGATCAACGAGTAGACACAAGCTATTCCATCATTTCAAAAAACAGGGTGATAAACGGCGAAAGCTACTGGGTAGTAGAGGAGTCGTTAGATACTACATCCATAAAAAACAATGATCGATTGGATTTATTAAATATCACATCTGAGTTTAGATATTTACAAATTCCGGTACATATTTATTACAGATTCCCTATGACCAAGCGAATCTCTTTAAAAGCTTCAGCTGGATATAGAATTGGAATTCCTCTACGCACCAACTCTAAAATATGGGATATTACGGGTAGTCAAGTGACAGATGTAACTAAGGATAGGCTATCATCAAATAGCCAGTTTACTGCAGGATTAGGAGTGGATGTGCACTTAACTACCCGTATTTTACTTGGATTCTCTGGTCAGTATATTCGTCAGAACACTTATTTAACGAGTCTAGATCCAGAGATGAGTTATAATAGGGTCAATATCCGCTTTGGAATATGTTACGCAATAAGAGAGTAGTTGCTGCTGCTTTTATTGCTCTATTCTTGGTTACAAATGCACTGTTGACCAGTAGCCCGTAGGAGCCTTAAGTCGAACTTTTTTTTAGGGCAATTCGCTTTATACCAATGTTTTGTGTATTCGAGTAATCAATATTTCATATTAGTTAATCCGAACAGCTACTTTTGTTTGAAAGGGTTTGATTGAATAGGTTTGGTTTTCTAATTTGAGATATTAGAACTTACGGTCATCAGTGTTGCCTGTTAAAATTGCTTTAGATATTCACAAACAACGGTTACTTGACGCATTGGGACTTTAGTTTTTTGCTATAAGCAAATTAGCCCGAAAAATAAATAATGCGACAGAACCTTGTTGTGTACCATTTATACTTTAATAACAACCTTTTCTAAAAACATCCCAATCAATACTTACCGGAGTGGGATAATTTTCTATTGTCTTTTTATTTATTTCTTGTTCCATTTGAGAAAACGAAATCGAATATATTTCTTCAAAAAAAGAAAAACCTTTCTTCCATAATTCTATGAATTTTTCAAGTCCATAATTCGTTATTAAATACTCCACGATATGTGCAGATTGATGGTAGCTAATTATAGAAGGTTCTCCATGAAAATCATTGGTCAATGAATCAATTGAGAGTAACATCTCTTTCTCTATAAAGTAACGGTAGATCTCTCCAACAGTATATCCGTTACAATGTTTCTCTGTAGTTGTTGCTAGTCCTTCATTTATCCAAATCAAGTCATCATTAGGATAGCCCCAAGTTGTCATTACAATCATGTGCATTAGTTCATGCTTAATTGGAGGTGTAAATTCATTATTAGCTACTATATGAATCTCTTGAGTCCACATATTCGTCCATCCTGTCGCTGAAAACCCAACTTCTTCTTCCATTTCTTTTCTACTATTTAGAAATATAACTTTTATCGGGGTATTATAAACTGGTAATTTAATTGTAGTGCAATTTTCTTTAATCGCATTAAAACATTCTTTTACTAACAAGTCGCGATTGTCATAGGCATACCCTTCTGAAGGAAATGTAAAATAAAGGTTATCTACTCTTTTTGTTACCCGTTTTTCTAGTTCCCATCCATTTTCTTGCTCTGTAATTTTATTTTCTTGAGTTTTATCTGCACAGCCAATTAAGGAATACATAAGTGTTGAAAGAAGAATAAAAGTTGCTGTTTTTGTCATGTTTATAAATATATAATTAGTATGTAAAAATGATTCATTGGTAGTTTTCTAGAAGTTAAAAGATCTTAATTTTATTTAATTAAAGTTAAACGTTTTAATTATTGCTGCATACAAAGCTCAGTTTAAACTGTCGCTTTAAGACCGTTTGACAATGTAGTATCAGTCTATTTCTCATTCATCAAGAATTAACTCAATTGCTTTTTTAATTTCTACGTCTTTTTCATCTAAAATTTGGTTAAGACTTCTAGACATTTGATAGTCTGGAATAATACCTCTGTTCTTTACAAAACCAGTAACATCTGTCTGATAAGTTTTTGTGGCTACAGATGCATTAATACCGGTATTTTTTAATTCGAAATTAATGGTATTAGCATTGCAACTATAGGTTGCTCCTGTTTCACTGCCAATTAATGTTCCCAAGTTCTTATGTTTTAAGATGGAACAAAGATGTCCGGTAGTGGAACAGCAAAGGGAATTAATTAATACTTGGAGTTTCCCTGAGAAGTTATTTTTAAATGGAACAATTTCCTCTTCCAGATCCTTATAAAAAGTTGTAGTACCTTTTTTATAATACCTGAAAGGTTCATCTGAAATGTATTGTAATAAGTGCACCGCACAATAAGGGTCTCCTCCGCCATTGTTTCGGAGGTCAATCACCACATTTCCTATATCATGAAGTTCAATTTGGTTAAAACAACTATCTATAAAAGATTTAAAAATAGGAAGTTGATCATTATAGTATACGAAACTCTTAACCGTTAAAATGGCTAGGTTTTCATGTTTCTTGAGGCTAAAATCTAAATTTTTAGTCTGAGAATTTAAGGTCTGTTTAGTATTATCAGGTGATTCCTTATTCAGTAGCACCTCTTTTTTAACTCCATTTTCTCGAATTTCCACCTTGTAGACTTTAGGAAAGTTGAGTTGATAGGCACAGAAATAACCGAAACTCATATTTGTTCTGGCGGCTGTATGTTTTTTGTTATAACCATCTGATGAAATATGAGCTCCAATTTTTGTTTTTAAATCTAGTACATCTATCCCGTTTATTTTCAATATTTCGACTCCTAATTTTAATTCATTATTGGGTTTGTAGGTGTTTATGACATAGAGTTTAGAATCAATGTATCGCACATTTACAGGAAAGAGGTTTTCTTGAGAAAAATTTAAAATGTTTCCTGCTGAGGTGTATGTGTGCAGACAGCCGACCTTTGACGCAATCGCATTGCAAATCCATGAAAACTCACCTATTGTAGTTGAATCAGTGATTATGCTTTTCTTTAGATTAATGAACTGATCAAAGTTATGTTTTGATATAAATTCATACGGTTGTGGATGATAAGTTTGAATAGAGTCTACTAATTGGTTAAAATCTTCTAAATAGCTAGCTTTAGAAAGTGCCTCATGAACAAAGTATTTATCCTGTTGAGAAAGGGCTTGTAGAGTTAAGAAGAGAATTAAACTAGATAATAGAACTTTCATAATGTTATGTTATGATTTTACCAGACAAAATTAGATGATAGAATATGCCTAAGCATTCACATATGTTAACTAATCATTTACAACTCATTTTTTAGTCTACTAAGGCTTTGAGGAGTTACTCCCAGATACGAAGCAATATACCTTTGAGGTACAAGATTGAAAAGTTCTGGATTTCTATTGATGAGCTCCAAATAACGTTCCTTCAGCTCCATATACTGGAAATTTTTTAGTCTTCTGACCATTTGGAGGTAGGCATCTTCTGCCTGAATAATTCGTATTTTCTCGAATTTTTCATGTGATTCAAAGAAGGTATATAAACTTATTTTATCGAACTCATAAACTGTCGTGTCTACAACTGCTTGTATATATAACTCTCCTCGATTGCCAGTTAGATAACTCTCATAATCAGTAGCCAACCAATTGTCTAAATAAAAATGATGTGTAATGTCATTTCCTTCTTGTATTCTGAACCCACGCATAAACCCGGACTTGACAAAGAACAGTTTTTGTGCAGATCTATTGGCGTTGAGTAAGTATTCATTTTTACTGTATTTCTTTGTTTTGGCTATTGATATGAACGATTCATATTCTTCCTCCGAAAAATCGATATATTTGGAAAGGAATTTTCTCATTTTTCTGCGTGTTAGTATTTTATTAATGCTAACATTTGTATATAGCTGGCATATAGGTCCTGCCACATTAATTCTTAATGAAATCAAAGCTAGGTAATTTTGTTTCAGAAAATGTATAAGCTTGAAATAACTAGCGTGTAAGTCAGTTCATTCAGGATTAAGATACAGCTCATTTTTAGTGATTTTATCACCTCAAGTTTAAGGCCAAATCGAACATTTTGCAACCTTTACAACTCCCAAACTATCAGCAAGGCTTTTATCTGTAGCCCCTAGGAGCCTTAAGTCGATTTCTATGACAAAACAAAGTCTTTTTTATAGAGAGTTTGATTATTAACTGTAGCACATACTCTAGCTACAATTTTATTTCTTACTGCATTTAAAACACTCATTCTGTTTTTACCTTCTTTGATTTTCTTGTTGTAATAATCCTGTAATTCACAATCTACTTCTCATAGGTTAGATTTAGTTTGAAAAGTTCCACTAAGTATTATAAAAGCGGATCCCGAAAAGCTATTTTTAGAGTAGGGAATAATGAAATTAATAAAATAACCAAAATGAAATTAAAAAACGTTTTAAAGTTAGTCTTAATTGCTCTAGTGCTAATGCTTAGGGTAGACGTGGATGCACAATCGGGGCTTCCACAAGATTTTGCGAACAATGTAAATGCAGAGTACGATAAAATGACCCAAAGTGATTTGTCCGAACTTGTTATGACGAAAAGCCAGTATCTTAACTTCCGAACTAAAGATTATCAAGCTCGTGAAGATCATTGGCAAAACTTAAATCAACAAAGTTCGTCTGGACACAATATGTGTGATGGAGGAGAATTTAATGAAAACGACAGTCCAAACCCAAATTTCTGGGATTTCATTTGGGGAGGGAGTAGTTGGGGTTGTCAAGGACCTGCGAATTCTGGAATCAATAGAATAAATACGGGTAATTTTGATGCATGCGGAACTCATGAAAGTTTGGTTCATCATGAAACTCATAGTCCAGGGAACGACCCCATTGTAGGGGCGTTGATAAACAGAGTTCCAGGCAATCCAACAGGAAATAATTCAGCACTTAGACTTGGCCAAGCTGGACGTGGCTTTGGCTATGAATCCATGACTAAAAGCAATGTGGAAATCACTGCAGAGAATGCTACTTTGACATTCAGCTATGCTTTGGTAATGAATGATCCACAGGGTCATCAAAATGCTAAACCTTATTTTGCTGTAAACATTAGAGATGCAAACACGGGTGCAGATTACAGTAATTTGGTAAACCTTGGCAATAGTAGTAATCAAATAGCTTCAGATAATCCACTCTTAATTAGCACAGACATTATCAAATTTGGAGACACGGTAGTTTATAAGGATTGGAATTGTGTAACCGTAGATTTAAGTTCATTGATTGGCGAAACAATTCATATTGAGTTTTACAATCGTGATTGTTGGGCTGGAGCTCACTTCGGATATACTTATTTAGATAATATTTGTATTGGTTGTACTACTGGACCTGAAGGAGAGGTAGACTTAGATCTTGAAAGATCAGATGATTGCGGAGTGGGACAAATATGTTTTGACTATACACTTCCTAGCTTGCCATCAGGACAAACCGGTACCATGCAGATTGATTTAGAAATTTATCAAAATGCCACATTATTACACACTTACTCTAGTCCTGTGTTAGCCTCTGGCAGCAATTATTGCTTTAATATAGATCCTGCGTTGATTCCAAACTTGGATGCTTCACTTTTAGGTTTTGATTATAGAGCAGTCGGCCATCCTGTAATAAATGGTTTCCCTTTATCTCCTAAATATTCTGGTTCTCTTCCTTTTGGACATTTCCCTGGTAGCAATAATGATTACCTCATAGATTGTGGCGGTTGCTGGTTAGATGAAATTAAACCTCATCTGGATCCAGATATATTTCATACAAATCCAACTAAACCAAATTGGTCTCTTAACAACTATATACATATTCCAAATAGCACCTTAATTACGTCAAATCAACTTTGGCAAGGTAAATACTATATTCCTGATGGTGTAATCATTACGGTAAGTAATGCAATTTTAGATTTGACCAATGTGGATCTAATTTTTGGAGAGTGTGCAGGAATACAGTTTATAGGTGATGCTACTGTTAGAGCGAATAACTCTGTGTTCAGATCGTGTGATGAAAATAAAACGTGGTTAGGGTTTATGTTCAGAGGTACGGCCAATGGTATTATCAATGAATCAACCTTTAAAAGTGCCCAAACAGCTCTAAACTTTGCTGAGGTACAAGAAGTGAAAGTACGCATCGTTAATAACCTCTTCCAAAACTGTAGAGTAGGAATTTATTCAAATCGTTCTACTTTTTATGATGGCATCACTGGCAATACATTTAATGTAGACAAGAATGCAATCAAATACAGAACAGATTGCAGCTCCTTAATTGATGTTTACGTCAATGATTATCAAAATGACCATTGGGGTATTTTGGCAAATCAAAGTGGATTCTATGGAAATATATCTCAAAATGATTTTGTGAATGCACAAGAGATAAAGGGAGATGATGATGATACCTCTAAATTGTTCTACGGTATAACTATATCTGAGGGTTCGCCAGCTAATATATCTGACAATAATTTCACTGATATGTACAGAAGTATAGATATACACAGATCACAAGATATATTCATTGATAACAATGAAATAGAAGTGAACAGCTACAATTATGAAAGTAACTTACGTAGTGAGCATCAAATACGATTGAGCGGTAGTACTGGTTGTACTGTAACAGGAAACAACCTTCAGTATGCATTCACTCAAGAGCGGACGGACATTGATTGGAGTACACATTCTGCGATCTATATGGAAGAAGGTAGAAGTATTTCCGTGCGTAACAACAGTATCCAAGGTTTCGAATCTGGTATCCAAGTAGAAAAATGCGTTGACATCTTAGTTAAAGAAAACAACTTTTCTGATATAGGTAGAACTGGTATTTTTGTGAGAGACGGAAACACAATAGATGTAATTTGTAACACTATAAACATGGAAGATGACTACAGTAAGGAAAACACAACACAGAGTGTTGGAATTTACTGCATCACAGAATCCGACGTGAACGAAGACCTTAGATTTAGTGGAAACTGCATTTTTGAAGCAAGTACTGCTATATTAATGGAAGGCCTTAGAGATAAATGTTACCCACTACCTTGGATTTCTAACAACTTTATGTACAACTATACAGATGTAGGAATTGATGTTGTAGATCTACAAGGAACTATAGGCACTCCAGGTACAGCATACGATGGTGGACGTAACACATTTGCTAGTAATAATACTACAACTGGTTCCGTAGACTTACGTGCTAATTGTACGGTAAGTGCAGATGGTAATTATGGTATCATAACTACTTCAGGTACAGTGACTGTAGGTAACGGTGAGTTTTACTCTACAGCTAGTTGTGGTGCACAGTTACCATCAAGCAGTGAATTATTAGAAACTGTATACAATGAAACGTGTGATCCCGCATTCTATAAAAACAGCAATCCAATTGGGAATACTCCAAATGGTGGAACCAAGCTTAATGACAATATAGATGATGTACTGGGAACCACTGGTTCTGAGAAATATGCTATACAATGGTTTAACTTGGTAAAAGATGATAAATCGGTAAGCACCAGTCTTAGAGATAAGTGGTTGGCTGCAACAAATACAGATGGTCAATACATCTTGTATGCATATCACTTTGTAAACAGCAATTATGCAGATGCACAAATAGCACTTGATGCTTGCATACAATCTGCAGATAGAAAAGCATTGGAAAATGTTAGACTATCTCTTGCAGTAAACGAGATATCATTAGCAAAAGACGCCGCAAGTATTGCGATACTTAGAGACATCAGGGAGGACAGAACGGCTTATTACGAAGCACAGCAAATGTTACAATTAGCTATTGCAGGAAATGATTATCCTTTCAAGTCTATTCCTATTGTCAAAACAGTGAAGAGTACTAAGGTTAATTTGCTTGATAGAAACAAGTTAGTGGCTTATCCTAACCCAGTAAATTCTGTTCTTAATATAAACTATCACTTCAAGTCTGAAGGTAATACAGTTTGTAAAGTAATGGATCTAACTGGTAAGGTAATGTTAGAGAAATCTATTACTAATAGATCTGAGACTATATCTATGGATGTAGAAGCTCTAAGTGCAGGCACTTACTTTATACAAATTGTTGACAGCGAAGGCGAACAACTAACTGCTAAGTTTATTAAAATGTAAGCTTAGAGAATAACTCTCCCAAAAACGCTCCATCGATTAATTTCGGTGGAGCGTTTTTTTTGGACCTGCTATATTTGATTGGACATAAAGGTGAGAGATTATTATTAGAATACTAAAACTGGTTTTTTTGGAGGAGATTGCAATTTATTTATTGAATTGGGTTCTTACTTAAGATGGCAAAATGTGGTTCTGTCGCATTAATCCAAAATTCACTAATTTTGGCACTATTTCTGAGAAATGGGAAAACCTAAGTTGCTAATAATTTGGACTTTATACTTTTTGAGATATCCATACTTCGACGAAAAAGGGTCAAAAAATAATTAATGCGACAGAACCCAGAACCAACAATAATGATAGACGATCAATCTAATGAAGACGAACATCAGCTTAACAATAGGGCCATTAAACGCTATTTTGAGAAGACTAATAAAGGATCTGCATCCTCCGTTAGTATGATGACTCACGAGTATAATTTTCCGACAAGTGCTGCTACATATAGACTTCGCAAAGAGCAACGAACTCTCCGTAAATGGTTAGATGGTATAGATAGTTCGGGAAGTGTCCTAGATGTTGGTTGTGGGTCAGGTTCTTGGATGGAAATCTTTGCAAAGCGCTATAACAGGGTCATAGGAATTGATCAAAGCAACATGATGGTTAGGGCTGCTAATGAAAAACTTGGGCATCTATCCAATGTTAAAATAATTGAGGGAGATGTTAGGCATGACCTTCCCAAAGGTCCATTTGACATGATCTTCCTAGGTGGTCTGTGTATGTATCTAAATGACGCTGATGTTGTGGAACTACTTGGTGCACTGAAAACGCGTCTTTCTGAAAACGGGGCAATTATCCTCCGCGAGTCTACAACATCTCAGGGTAAGAGGTATGCTCAGGGTCAATATCAGGCGGTTTACCGAAGTGTTGACGTTTACAATGATTTGTTCAACGGTTCTGGTGCTTTTCATGTCGATGTTCAACGAAACTATGGTTATACCAATTTAGTGACCGCTGAAGAATTGGTTAACCTGAGACGTAGATGGTTACCAGTCTTGCCCAAAGATTCTATCACCTTTGATTCACTTACTTGGTGGGGGCTTAGAGTGATAGAGCCTATAAGTTTTTGGGCTTTACCGAGAATACTTACACAATTTAATATTCATTGGCCTATATTACAAAATCACTTTTTTAGACTACGCTTCGTGAAGTGAAATTTTGATTGCAGTAGTTCTTTAAAAACCAATGTTATTCTAATAATTTCACTTACTATTATTGAGGGTTCTGTCGCATTAATTATTTTTGGACTTTTTTGCTCCAAATTCAGATATCTTGAAAATATTAAAGTCCATATTATTAGCTATTTATGTTTTTTCGTTTCTCCAATACTTGTCAAAAATTGACTGTTTTTGAATTAATGCGACAGAACCAATTAATGCAACAGTACCGTATTGTCGCGGTGCACTTTGCTCTTCTTTTTTACCTTTTCAATATCGTATTTATTATTGTTTCGCCATTACTAAATTGAACTGCTATGAAATATTCTCCCATACTTAGCTTTTCTAAGCTCATATCATATGAATTTAATTTAGGATAATATGTTTCGACAATTCTACCAATGGAATTAATAATTAATATTTTATCAATACGTTTCCCTGATTTTATTTTAATATCATCAACAAAAGGGTTGGGGTAAATAGATACCTTATCGTTATCACTAATGTTGTTTATACTGGTTGACACATTAGAGTAATTAACTTCGCATATTGGATTACTCGGATGTATTATTACCAATTTACCATTGAAATCTACTGGAAAATTCTGGTTGCTACTTGTTGAATTCAGCTTCAAAATGTAAGGAATTGTGTCTGTTGCATATATTGGTAGTGCACTACTTGGTCCGGTTGGGATAGAAATAGTATCACCAATTTCATCAACAAAAAATAAGTCTGTATATATTGTTGAATTATTCTGATTGTCTTCCTCAACAGTTAGCATAAGTAAAAAGTAATTTCCACCTGGAGTAGTTGGACTTGGCGGAAAGTCCAAAATGGAAACTATTTTGAAATTTTCGCAATACTCTTGACCTAAACAGAGAGTAAAGCAGCTTATTAACATCAACCCAATTAATAATATTTTTCTCATCTGACAAGAGTAGTGATAGTTTATATTATACGACTTGTACTTTTCAGACTTTAACTTGTACTATTTACCCATCCGGTTCTGTCGCATTAATCCAACCTATTTCCAAAAGTAGCAGATTTATCATTTTTCTAAGCAGCTAAAGACTTAAATGTAGCAAACCAACTTTTCTTTGGATTTGTAAGTTGGTCCTTTCTGATAATGTTGATGATTTCTATTCCTGCAAGTGTTCTCTGAGCGGATTCAAATTCTTTGAATCCTGTCGTTATTGATATCCAACGGTTTGATGGTCCGATGATCTTGCTCCACTATGTTATTCAGATATTTGACTCGCCTGATCTTTATCTTGTTTACAGATAAACTATATCTATTCACCACTTTGATTGCTGCCGTGTTTGATCCACTCTTATCAATATTGATTAGTCTTGGTTTTCCATTATTCCCTATGGCTTTGTTCAAGAACTTTTGAACTGATCCCTTCATTCTCCTTTTAGTGAGCAGAAAGTCCACCGTGTTTCCTTGCTTGTCAACTGCCCTGTACAAATACCTATCCTTTCCTCCAACCTTGATATACGTTTCATCCATTCTCCAACTATCACCTACCTGATTCTTTACTCTTTTCATGCTGGCTTCAACATAAGGCGAAAACTTAAATACCCATCTTTGAATGGTAGAATGGTCCACTTTTACTCCTCGAATTTCCAATAGGTCTTCAACATCTCAATAGCTCAAGGTAAATCTCAACTTGAAATAGACTGCTTGAAGAATTATAGCTTTCGGATATCTATGGTGCTTGTACATTTCCTGAAACGAAATTACTTAAATTTGAATTCGTTAAGATTAATGCGACAGAACCGGAGTATCACTAATGGCTGAACCAATACCAAAACCAATACCCTGAAATAAAAAAAAGGTTTGCAATCGATTGATACACAATCAATTACAAACCTTTCAATGTAGCCCCTAGGAGCCTTAAGTCGAACTTTTTATTCGTATAATTGCCACACTATCAGCCGTTTAATATTTTTAGGTTGTTTCAAAAAGAGGGAAGTGGTCTTTGACGATTGATGCATTTTTAACATTGATATTTATACGTGAAACAAAGAAATTCGTATCATTCTACTGTGAAGATGGCCTTTGCTCTAGATATCCAAACCAAGTGGCTTCCAAACGATTTTATTCAAACTATTCCTCGTTCAACTTATCATGGTTGGAAGAAGGATGAAAAAGACAAGTTCATTGGTTTTGAATATGCTTCCAGTATTGGAGATAAAGTAGATGATCTCAAACTCTTCTATGATGAAAAGGTTGCTCGTGAGAAACAATTATTCATAGCCTACACCAAACTCAAAATCACCATACTGAATGTAATCGGTAAGGATCATATAAAAGAGGCCTTTAAAGAAAACTACAGAGAAGTCTTAAGAGTAATTGAAGGATCCAAGAATACCATAAAAGGTGGTGTGAAAACTATCTGCTCATTCCTTGAAATCAAAATGCAAAGTTATACCTATTGGAAAACAGTCTCCAAGTTTAAATGTGAGAACTCAGCTATAGGCGTTTGTGTTAAGAAGATTCCAAGCCAGGCAAGTTTCAATGAGATTCAAACAATGAGAAGACTACTCAATAGAAAACGATTTGCTCATTGGCCTATCTGTTCTGTTTGGGGTTACGCCATGCGTAAAGGTCATATCAGTTTGTCTTTAGACTCTTGGTATCGTTACAATCAACGATTCAAGTTCAGAGAGAAGAAAAAGAAAGGTCAATTCAAAAAGATCTATTATCCTATCAAAGCTCCTAATCCAAATCACACTTGGCATGCCGACATCACAATTGTTAAAACCTTGGACAATGTAAAACACTATGTCTACCTCATTGTCGATAATTACTCCAAGTATATTATCAATTGGAAAGTCTCCAATAAGTGTAATGGTAAAATCAGAACACAGACTATTCGAGAGGCAGTCTTACAAGAGTTCGGAACAAACCTAACACCTACCAGAGAAATTGATTTAATTGTCGATGGTGGCTCTGAAAACAACAATAAGACTGTCGAACAGTTTATTCGAGAATCTCAAGTAGACATTACCAAAAAGATTGCTCTGAAGGACATTCAACAATCTAACTCAATGGTCGAAGCCAGTAATAAGATTCTAAAACACAGGTATCTATTCAAACAACCCATCTCCAATAGAAAACATCTGGAGGAACATCTCAAAGATGCTATTCACGATTATTGTAATCAACGACCCCATTATGCTTTAGGAATATACACTCCTTTTGAAGTGCAGTATGACAAGAGACCGACCTTTAATATCAAAACGGTTAAAAATGCTGTCAAAGAACGTAGAGAAATGAACAAAATGAATGGATGCGATCAGAAATGTGATTAAACATCCTTACTAAATCTGTATTCAAATCATTCGTTTCATTCTCAAATGTATTTATAAAAAACCAATTTGGAAAGACAAATTGAAAGTAACTGAAATGCCCTGTGACAAACGATGTTTGATATATCGAACATCCAATATTACAGTTTCACTCCTTTGTAACGGTCATCTTTGTTAATGCTCTTGATGGAATTTTGTTATTTTTGACTTGAGAGTAGCCTCGTCGTGTTTGCCTTGCTAGTCTCAGGATTCTTTAGATTGAAATTAATATTAATATCTGCCATTATTTAAACTTTGATTGCAAGGCAAATATAATTTACTGAAAGTTTAATATTCTTAAGATAGGAGTATGACTAATGGTTGAACCAATACCAAAACCAATACCCTGAAATAAAAAAAGGTTTGCAATCGATTGATAAACAATCAATTACAAACCTTTCAGTGTAGCCCGTAGGGGAATCGAACCCCTCTTACCAGGATGAAAACCTGGCGTCCTAGCCGATAGACGAACGGGCCATTTAGTGCTCGTATCACTTCTGTTATTGCTAACTTCAGTGCTGTCCGGCTCCGAAACCTTCGGAAGACGTTTTTAAACAATAATCAGAATCTATATATCCCTTTCTTGTTTGGCGAGTGCAAAGGAAATATTATTCTTTTAATTAGCAAACAAAAAAAATCAAAATATATCAATGAACTCTCTTGCAACTTGCAGACTAACATTCTCCCTCTTTTTATACTCCGCCTTCCAGCCCTAAATTGGGCTCTGAGCTATCCCTTTATCTTAAAAAATAGTTACGTTTGTAGTCCTTTTAACAAACAAAAAAACAATAAAAACAATGAGAGTAGCCATCAACGGTTTCGGTAGAATTGGAAGATTAGCATTCAAATGCCTTCTTGAAAAATCTGATGTAGAGGTAGTAGCTATAAACGACCTTACAGATAACAAGACACTTGCTCACTTGCTAAAGTATGATTCTGTACAAGGTAAATTTAACGGTACAGTAGAATATACAGACGAGCACCTCATCGTAAATGGTAAAAAAATTAAAGCAACTGCAGAGCGTGACCCTTCTAACCTTCCTTGGAAAGAATGGGACATCGACGTAGTACTTGAAAGCACTGGTTTCTTTCGTAGCCCAGAAGGTGCTGGCAAGCACATAGCAGCAGGTGCTAAAAAAGTAGTTATCTCTGCTCCCGCTTCTGGAGACATCAAAACTGTTGTTTTGGGTGTAAACGATGATACACTAACAGGAGATGAGACCATCTTATCAAATGCAAGTTGTACAACAAATTGCCTTGCTCCAATGGTAAAGGTATTGGATGATTTAATAGGTGTAGAAAGTGGTTTTATGACAACTATACACTCGTACACTAGTGATCAAAGACTTTTGGATGCTCCTCACTCGGACTTGAGAAGAGCTCGTTCAGCAGCACTTAACATCATACCTACAAGTACCGGAGCTGCTAAAGCAGTGGGACTTGTATTGCCTCACCTTGCAGGCAAACTAAATGGCAACTCGCTACGTGTACCTACTCCAACAGGAAGTGCTACCGATTTTGTAGTTACCCTTAAACGTGACACTACAGTAGAAGAAGTAAATGCTGCATTTAAAAAAGCATCTGAAACCAACCTTAAAGGAATTCTTGAATACACAGAAGACCCTATTGTCTCTATCGACATTGTAGGTAATCCACATTCTTGTATCTATGATGCTCCTATCACTATGGTTCAAGGAAACACGGTTAAACTAATGGGCTGGTACGACAACGAAGCTGGTTATAGCAATAGAGTAGCAGACTTAATTGTCAAAATAGGATAATCTAACCTATCTCAATTGAAAACGGCAATGTAAACACATTGCCGTTTTTTTCTTCCAATTTTTTCAAATACCGCATACCCCAAGTATTATTCTAAAAACGCTATTTTAGCCACGTGCTTTCAAAATTAAAATCTCTGGGACCTGGACTTCTTTACGCCGGGGCAGCTATAGGTGTATCTCACCTTGTACAAAGCACCAAGGCCGGAGCTCAATATGGATATGTCCTAATAGTAGCCATTTTACTCGCTCATATATTCAAATATCCTTTTTTTGCCTTAGGTCCTAAGTATGCAAAGCACACGGGTGAATCTTTAGTTGCAGGCTATGCAAGAATGGGAAAATGGGCTGTTATTTTACTTCTTGTACTTACTATAAGTACTATGTTTACTGTACAAGCAGCAGTCACTATAGTTACCGCTGGCCTTGTACAAAAAATGACAGGGACCACGCTAAGTCCTCCCCTCCTATCTCTGATTCTTTTAGGAATTTGCTTTCTGATCTTACAAATCGGCAAGTTTAGTATACTTAATAACCTCATGAAGGTGATTATGGTTGTACTAGCAATCTCAACCTTTGCTGCATTTGTTTTTTCCTTTGGAGTTGACCGAGAATTTATATCTGACGCACCTGCCATTTTTAACATTAGCAACTCAGAAGACCTTGGTTTTTTGCTTGCATTTGTAGGGTGGATGCCCGCCCCATTGGACATCGCTATTTGGCACAGCATCTGGACCTTAGCACAGCCCAAATCAAACACCTCCTCAAATTTTGATTTTAAAGTTGGTTTCTATGGTACTGCTATTTTGGGAATCTGCTTTCTGGTACTTGGAGCAAATACAATGTATGGTAGTGGGATAGCTTTGGAACCTACGGCAGGAGGATTTGCATCACAGCTTATAGATGCATTTACCCAATGTTTAGGAGACTGGTCCCACGTACTAATCCTAATCGCCGCATTTACCACCATGTTCAGCACCACACTTACGTGTTTTGATGCGATGCCAAGAGTGATGAACCATATTGGTAAAGAACTTAGCTTTTCAAAAAACATGAATAGCGTAACCTTTTGGCGAATAATCCTAGCCCTTGGATCATTAATTATTCTATTCTTTTTTGTAAAAAACATGAAGGAGATGGTAAACTTTGCAACCATCGTATCTTTTCTCACAGCACCTATTCTCGCTACCTTAAGTTATCTTCTGGTAACCAAGTATGTCAAAAACAAAAATCTCTGGTCATCGATAGAAAAAGTGCTCGCTATGACAGGAATCATACTTTTATTCCTCCTAGCTATACTTTATTTGACTGAAATCACTTAAAATTGGACCCAATAAGCTTATATTTTGACAAACCAAACTAAAGAAGCCTTATTAAACCTCAAATTATCCAAATACTCAGATAAAGATTTGGTGGATGCTGCTTTGGTGAATGGTGAGAACATTTACTTCGGAGAACTATATGATCGCTATTCCAATAAAGTTTATGGCAAGTGTATTTTAATGGTCAAGGATTTAACCATTGCACAAGATTTAGCTCAGGATATTCTGGTCAAAGCCTTTACAAAACTAAGTACTTTTAAGGGTAAAAGTACTTTTAGCACATGGCTATATCAGGTAACCTATACCCATTGTATTGATTACATAAGAAAGAATAAAAACATATATAAGGAAGAATTAGAAGAAGATCATTTTAAACAACTTCAATCAAATGATCCCGATTTAGACGAGGTGCATGATAAGATTCTTTTAGAAATGAAGATTGAACACGTCAAACAGATCTTAGGAGAACTTAAGGCTGAAGAACGGTCTCTCATTTTGATGAAGTACCAAGATAACATGAGTATTTCCGAACTTGCAGAAATGTTTGACCTAAGTCACAGTGCTGTTAAAATGAAGCTCAAACGAACGAGAGATAAGGTGAAGAGTAAATATTTTGAAATTAATCCAGAAAAAGAGTAACCACCATGGATAAAGAAAAAAATGTATTTGACCAATTAGGTTTGGAAGCCAAAATGCCTAAATCTGCTAAAGCAGAGGTAATGGACAAACTTGCTGCGGCCAAACTCGTACTGGATTTTTGGGATCTGTTTGCTCCTAAAAGAATAGCGGTTAATCTGAATACTCTTAACCAAACTCATGCCAATAAAAAGAAGAATAAAAAGAAGAAGTAAAAAAATAAAAACAGTCACATGATATTTTCTAAAATTAACATCGCAGATGATCTAATCAAGGCGTTTGAAGACTTTGCTAGCATTATGATCCAAAGTGTTCCGATACTTATTAAAGCGATTGTATTGTTTGTCATTGGATATATTCTAGCTCGAGTAGTATCCTCCCTTTTAGGTAAGGCTCTTAAAAAATTAAATTTTGATGCTCTAGCCGTTCAAATTAAACTAGAGGAACCTCTAAGAATTATCGGGGCAAAAAAAGGCCTCAGTATGTTTGTCTCCAAAATTGTCTTTTGGCTCATTATGTTGGTTGTTATAGTCTCTACCACCAAGAATCTGGGAATTGAAATTCTAACTACACAGGTAGAACGGGTTATTGAGTTTATACCGAACGTATTCACTGCTGTATTAATTCTCCTTGTGGGCTACATTATTGCAACAAAAATTAAGGAAGTTCTTATCAACTTAACTACCTCTTTGGGAGGTGTTGCTGGTTCTCTACTGGGAAACATCATGTATTACTTCATTATGATAATGGTGGTAATTACCGCTATCGAACAAATGGGGGTTAACACCGATTTGATTTCTAGAAATATACTGATTATAGTTGCGGTGATTCTTATTGCAGGGGCTGTTGCCTATGGATATGCAGCTCGAGAAGTTATGCGAAACATGCTGTCATCCTTCTATAGTAGGAAGAATTTTCATGAGGGACAACGTATAAAAATTGGAGATTTAGAAGGTGTAATTCTAGAGATAGACAACACGTCTCTTGTCTTAAAAACAGGTGATAGTAAGGTTGTCCTTCCTTCATCTGAATTGATGTCTAATCGCATTGAAATAATCGAAGAACCCGATTCTGAAGGATGATACCTACTCGAGGCAAAGTTCTTATTTCGGAACCCTTTCTTCCCGATCCTAACTTTAGCAGGACTGTAATACTTATAACGGATCACGAGGACCATGGGACTGTAGGTTTTGTACTCAACCAAAAAACTGATTTTGCCGTTAACATGCTCCTTAAAGAATTACCCAACGTGAATAGCACAGTCTTTCAAGGAGGACCAGTGGACCTTGAAAGTTTCAACTTCATTCATTCATACGGCCACATAACTGGAGCTATTGAAATTTCAAATAACTTATATTGGAACGGAGACTTTAAACAAATACAGGACGAATTAAAGGATGGTAGTCTCGATGCAAATAATTTCAAATTTTTCATTGGCTATAGTGGCTGGGCTCCGGGTCAGTTGGCTGCAGAATTAGCTGAAAAGTCCTGGATTGTAGGAGAACTAGAATCCAATTATATCCTAAGTTCGGAAAAAGAAGATAAAGACCTTTGGAAACATGCAATAAGGGGTATTGGCGGAGAAGACTCCTTACTTGCAAACTCACCCTTAGACCCCAATCTGAATTAAACTACCTTTGCCCCAAACCAATAACTACCATGGACAACGCTTTAATTAACGCACATAGCATACTTCGCTGGGCCGTATTGCTTTTCGGATTGTATGCCATCACAAAATCAGCACGAGGAGTTATGCGAAAGCAAGACTATACACCTCAACACAATATGGCTGCAACACTTTTTATAGCTAGTGTTCACTTGCAGGTATTGATAGGACTATTGCTTTATGTAAGTCGAGATTTGGCAGCCAACTTTTCTAATATGAGCGAAACCATGGGAGATTCTTTGCTCCGGTTTTGGACTGTAGAGCACTCCGTAGGTATGATCCTTGGTGCAGTACTTATCCAAATAGGTAGAACAAAGTCAAAGAAAGCAACAGAACCTATTAAGAAGCATAAAATAGCCTTGATATTCTTTAGTATCGGCATGCTTATTATTTTAGCGATGATACCATGGCCCTTTAGAGAAATAATAGGTCACGGTAGAAATTGGTTCCCATTCTAGTTAAAAACAATACAATTTGAAAAAAGAAACATTAGCAGCTGTAGCTGCCATACTTGGCAATGGATACAAGTGTTATGCAAGTGAAAGCACCGGAGAAGTTTTTGCAGCAGAGGACATCAATCTTGAAGATCGTAAAGCGGGAAACTTTGAAGAGTTTATACCTTTAGAAGGTCCTATCACCTTCAAAATAATGGAACAATACTGTGCATCTGTAGAGGACTTTGGAAAACAATCCGAACTGATGGAAACGTTGATGTATGAGCTCCCTTTTCAGAACTTTAAACGTAAGGTATATGCCATCGGATTAGCAGACGAATGGATTGCCTACCGAATAGAGAAAATTGTTGCTATTCTTGAGGAGTAGTTATCTGCTTAATAGCAGGACACATGAAAACAATGAACCAAAGTTGCAATTATTAAAAAAGGGATTCCAAAAATTTTGTGTTTTAGAAAGTAAGTCCACACTGCAATAAGACAACTTCCATACACCATTGTCAAATAATAATGGTCATCGAACTGACAAATTGCATAACCTATATTAATTGTTAAGAGTAACCTAAAAGTCCATTCGGTCCAGAGGTGTTCATTGATAAACTTATAATATATTTTTATCTTACCCCACACGCTTGCGGATCATCTCTTTAAGTTCATCGATATTATCCCCTTTCGCAGCTGATACAAAGACAATATTCTCATCTAGCTTGGCCATCCAAGTTTTCTTGAGGGTCTCTAAATCATAAATTGCTTCATCTTCAAAAATATCGTCGGAAGTGGCTTCGGGACTGTACTTGTCAATCTTGTTAAAGACGGTAATAATAGGTTTATCGCTAGCTCCTATTTCTGCCAAGGTTTTGGTCACTGTATCCATTTGATCTTCAAATTGAGGATGACTCACATCTACAACATGCAGTAATATATCTGCCTCTATGACCTCAGCAAGCGTAGATTTAAAACTTTCTACCAACTGATGCGGCAATTTACGTATGAAACCTACGGTATCTGACAATAAGAAAATACACGGCTTATAGGTCACAGGATCTGGAGGAAACACGACCTTCCTAACTGTACTATCCAAGGTTGCAAATAATTTATCTTCAGCAAGAACATCTGCCCTTGCAAGTACATTTAATATGGTGGACTTACCCACGTTGGTATAGCCTACAAGAGCTACCCTTTTCTGAGATTCACGATTCTTGCGACGAGTTACACTCTGCCTATCAATGTCTTTTAATTCCTTTTTAAGTTTGGATATTTTGTCGCGGATGACACGTCTATCCGTTTCTATCTCCTTCTCTCCAGGGCCCTTCATACCAATTCCTCCCTTTTGCTTTTGAAGGTGAGTCCACATTCTAGTTAATCGAGGAAGTAAGTACTCACTCTGAGCTAACTCTACTTGTGTTTTAGCCTGTGCTGTTTGAGCATTCTTTGCGAAAATATCCAAGATCAAACTACTTCTATCTATAATCTTACATTGAATGTACTCCTCTAAATTCCTAATTTGTGATGGGCTTAATTCATCATCAAAAATCGCTAACTCTATATCCTGTTCCTTAACATAAACTGCTATCTCCTCCATTTTCCCAACTCCTACATAGGTCTTTGGATTGGGATATTCCAACCTCTGAGTAAACCTCTTCAATGTCTCGGCTCCTGCTGTGTAGGCTAAAAACTCTAACTCATCTAAAAAGACTCTATTTGTTTTCAAAGGAACGTTTTTAGGCTCCACTCCAACCAGTATTGCCCTTTCTAACTTCTTTGTATTAATTACTTGATGCTCCAATAGATGTTTTATCTAATTAATTCGTTCTTTGTACAGTACTTATTCGTTTGCAAAAATACGTCCAAAATATCCGCCTACTCACCATCTTCATTATCATGTCGATTACAGGAGCAAACGCACAGGTTTTACAATGGAGCAATCCTACTAAAATAAAGGGCTCAGCTGTATTTTCCAAGGTAATTGGCGAGAATGAAAAAGGCATCTTTCTTATGCGATATAGAAACAGATTCTATAGCAAAAACATTATTCTAGAAAGATACAGTCACCTTCTTGCATTAGATCAGACTAAAAGCATAGATCTCCGTAATGCTCGGTTGATGAAAATCGTTATGACCACGAATGGCATTCTGATTATCAAGTCTAAATACAATAGGAACACTACACTGAATGACCTTTCCGGCCAGTACTACGATTTTGACTTAAAAGCTATTGGAAGCCCTAAACAACTGGCATCCATACCTCCAAAAGAATTTGGGGATCGAGGAAATTTTAGGCTTAGAGTGAGTGATGACTTACAACTTCTATCCTTAATTTACACAGAACAAAGTCCTTCTAAAAATATCATTTTACACCACAAACTGTTAACTATAGAACAACAACTCATAAGTTCTAAAAATGTAGAATTGCCCTTTGACTACCAAAAATTTCTCATTCAAGATTTTATAGTAACGAATGATAGTTCTGTAAATTTTCTTTGCAAAACAATAGTAAAAGAACGCAAGAAAGTAGTGAGTTATGTTCATCGACTATTCCACTTAAAAGATACGATATTACACGATTTCATTATTGCTGATAAAGCATCACTCAAAAGCACAAAAATGATTTATGACCGTATCAATGACCAGGCTATAATTGTAGGGTTCTATGGGGCTGAGGATCAATACGGGGTAATAGGAACATTATTCTATCAACTCAACGAAAGTCGAACTGAGGGTATTATTAAATTAGGGAACTTTGGAGAAGAATTCATAAATAATGTCAAAGTAAATGATAGAAACGATGGGGCACTTTCTGAAGGATATGGGATCATAGAAGCAATTCCCCGATCCGATGGCGGGATCATGATTATTGCTGAACAAAAAGAAATAGCCACCGAAGACGACATCATATTGGTCAATGGAATCCCACAAAGCACATCCAAGAATATCTATAATTTTAACGAGCTACTTATTATTAATTTTGATAGTAGTGCTTTTATTGACTGGCATAAAGTAATCACTAAGAACCAAACTACAGTAAATGATGGCGGTTACTTCAGCTCAGTAGTGGTCTTCATCGGGGACAAGTTTATTCAACTATTGTACAACGATCAATTTCGCAGTTCAGGTGATGTTATGCAGTATACAATATACAACAATGGTTATGAAGTAAGCAGCAAATTACTAAAAACAGAGCTAGACTTTGTTGCAATTATTCCCTCGGAGTCAAAACAAGTCTCTTCTAATAAATTAATAGTACCTACTTCTAAAAATAGGCGATTCTCACTTCTAAAGATAGTTTATAATTGATACAGCTACTGACCAAAAAGTTTGCTCCTGCACTTATTTTATCTCTTGTTATTCTTTTGACCTACTGGGTTATTTTAGATTCCACAAGCACCTATTTACTTGTAAAATTTATCATTTTACTTACAGAAGGCTTATTGCTGAATTACTTTTGCTTTCGATTTGGAATAATTGGTTTGAAGACCAATATTCCTCTAGTCCTCTTCTCTATTTTATCCGTTTTAATCGCCCCAGATCTCTCCTACAGTGACCTGATATATGGTGCGGTTTGGCTTGCAGCATTTTTTCTAACATTCGAGGGACGAGATCATCCAGAAAAAGCAGTCAACTACATGATTTACTTTGGGGTACTACTTGGTATTGCTCAAACCATCAACAACATTAGCATTCTACTCATTATCCCAGTATTCATTCTTTTTATTCAAACTGGAACGAGAAGTGTAAGAGGCTTACTCCTTAGTCTAATGTACTTTTTTATGGTGGTCATTGCATACATTGGCGTGTTGTATGTCATGGAAATTCCTCATAAAATCGGAAATCTTGTCCCTAGTCTATCTCTAGACTACTCTGTTTTTGACACCATTCTTATTAAATTGTTTCTACCCTATGTTGGGATACTGACTCTCTCCCATTTTCTTTTATTGAATAATTATGCGTTCAGATATCCCAATAAATCAAAAATATTGAACTTTACCATGCTCATCCAATTGGGTATTGCAGCATTACTAATTCTGATTACGGCTCAACTAAACGTACTTATTTATGCTGTAATGGCTCTATCCGTGATTCTTAGTTTTGTCTTTACCTACAAGGGCTCCAATGTTTTTATAAATGCAGCGTTTGCCAGTTTGTTTTGCATTGCAGGAGGGGCATTATATCTCTATACGATATTAATATTGTAACAGTTCCAATATTTAATTTTCTTTGCGGAAGCAACATTAAAAATATTTCAAAAAGATGAATGAGGATTTGAAGATGGTAATGGACGAACTACAAGAGGGTGTAGAGAAGAGTTTAAGTCATGTAGAGGCTGAAGTTGGAAAACTAAGGGCCGGAAAAGCCTCCCCTTCCATGTTAGATAGCGTAATGGTGGACTATTACGGAAGTAAGGTGCCTCTTAGCCAAGTAGCTAATGTAAACACTCCTGACGCGAAGACCATCATGGTGAAGCCTTGGGAAAAAGGAATGCTAGATGAAATAAGTAAAGGCATTATGGTTGCTAACATTGGGCTTAATCCTCAAAATGATGGGGAACAAGTTATAATAAATGTACCAGCTCTCACGGAAGAAAGACGTATGCAGATTGTAAAGATGGCAAAAAGTGAGTCTGAGCATGGAAAAATAGGTTTACGTAGTTCTCGTAAAGATGCGATTGACATGATTAAATCTCTTCAGAAAGACGGACTGAGTGAAGATATGGCTAAAGATGCTGAAGCAGATGTGCAAAAAGTAATTGATGATTATAACAAACGTATTGACGATACAATTACCGCTAAGGAAAAGGAGCTTATGACTATATAATCTAGTCGTAAACTATGTCACAAAACACTCTTGTTTTATTTTAGTCCTCTGAAAGAATAAAGTTAAATCCAAAGATGCTTGGAGCAATTTTGTTCCTCTACTCTAAATTTATCGCCCTCTTTTTCTACAATATACAAGCATAAATTATTATGCTTAAACTCATCCATTCGTTCTAATGGAGTGCCTGTAAGTAAGCATAGAAAACTACGTAACGCTCTCCCGTGCATAGAAATAAGGATACATTGTTCATTGGTCTTGTCCAATAATTTCTGAAGCCCTTTGGCCTGTCTGCGTTGAAGTTGATTTGGGGTCTCACCTTTATCTACACTTCTATCCAACAACCCAGCTTTCCAATCATTAACCATACTTAAGTAAATCCTATGACTATCTGGTGTACCTTTTAATCCTTCAAAAACGCCCCAGTTAATTTCATTCAACTCTGACATTGGTTGTATCTGATGTCCAGCTTCTGCAAAACGGGCTACGCTCTGTTGTGTACGTTTCAACTCACTGGTGTAAATGGCATCAAAGGAGATATGATGATAAGCTTGATAGAATTGCTCTGCCTGTTTAAGACCTGTTTCGTTTAAGTCACTATCTATACCACTTCCTTGTATAATACCCCGTTTATTGTACTCGGTTTCTCCGTGTCTAATGATATAAATGGTTTTCTTTGCAATCACGTTAAACAGTCACTATTTTGATACCATACAAAGCTATAAACATATCTCAATTAAATGAGTTTGGCAAGAATACTTTAGCCGAACATTTAAAAATGGAAGTGACCGAAGTAGGTGAAGACTTTATTACCATGAAGATGCCAGTCAATAGTACTGTCCATCAACCAATGGGCATGTTACACGGTGGAGCTGTAGCCGCCTTAGCTGAGAATGTTGCCAGTTTAGCTGGCAATCTCGTTGCTAGTACAAAAGACAAAGCCTGTTTAGGACTCTCTTTAAACACCAACCACCTCAAAAGTGTAAGAGATGGATTTGTATTTGCCACAGCCAAAGCAATACATCTAGGACGTAGCACCCAAGTATGGGAAGTCGAAACTAAAACGGAAGAAGGAATACTTATAAATGTATGCCGAATGACTTTAGCAGTGGTAGATAAGAAGTAATGGACATCGAAAATATAGGGGCCCTAGTTTACCTCCCAGGAGAAAAAAAAATAGAAACTTATGCAAAAGATAGCATGGAATCATTTGAAGAAATTGACGCCTATTGGCTGCAACGTGAAGGACTTCTTTTTTATCCATTTGACAGAAGTAAACAAGCATTTTTCTTTGGCAAAGAACCTGTGGATACTGAAATTAAGGAGCACGACTTATCGCACAATGAGAGCCTTACACAAACTGAGTATGAGACCAGTGTATACATCGCATGTGCTGAAATACAAGAAGGCAACTTGGATAAGGTAGTCCTTGCTCGAAATGAAATACTCGAGGGTAATTATGATGCACAAACCTCCTTTCAAAATGCAGTTAAAAAATATCCAGACTCCTATGGTTATTACATCAACATAGGACCAGAACAATGGGTAGGAGCATCACCCGAACTGCTTCTTCATTTTGAAGATGGGGTTATCTATACTGTAGCTTTAGCAGGCACTAAGTCGTTAAAAGATAAGTTTACAAATAAGGAACGAGAAGAACAGGAGATGGTGGCTGAATTTATAGAAGAAAAGCTAAAAATTGTTGGTTTAACAAACTTTACAAAATCTGATGTAGAAGAGGCCAAATTTGGTGAAATAAAACATTTAAAAACTGCTTATACTGCCCAAGCAGACAAAATCCAAGCTTTAGAATTACTTAAACACTTACAACCTACAAGTGCCGTCTGCGGATTACCAAGAGACAAAAGTTTCGGTTTCATTCAGGAGTTTGAGACCTTAAATAGAAGCTTCTATTCTGGAATTACAGGTGTGCTCCGTAAGGATAGTGCGACCTTCTTTGTCAACCTACGCTGTATGCGTTTTTTTGAAGGTAAAGTAGAACTTTTTGCAGGGGCTGGTATTACACAAGAATCTAACCCTAAAGCTGAGTGGGAAGAAACTGAGAAAAAGATAGCTACGATTAAGGAATTGTTGTAGACCAAAACGGCCTATAACCTGTAGGAATGTTACTTTCTTTCTAAACCTCCAAGGCCTGAGCTAACATTTCTTCATACTCACTATTGGAAACTTCCTTGGCTCCAAATTGAAGCAGATGATCATTAATGTACTGTGTATCTAAGAGTCGGAAATCATTTTCTTTTAAAAACTGAACAAGGAAAATTAAAGCTATCTTGCTAGCATCCGTCTCTTTGTGAAACATGCTTTCACCAAAGAATGCCTTGCCCAATGAGATCCCGTATAGCCCTCCAACAAGCTTTCCCTCTCTCCACGCTTCAAAACTAAAACCGTAACCCATCTCATGTAGTTTGGTATAGGATGCAATGATATCCTCACTAATCCAAGTATCATCTCGTTCAGAACAAGCACGCATAGTTCCTTCAAAATCTCCATTTATGCGTAACTCAAAATACTGTTTATTGTACAAGCGTCTCAAGTTCTTTGAGATATGAAACTCTGGCAAGGGTATTATTCCACGCATATCTGGTTTAAACCAGAAAATCTCATTGTCATCCTCTGGTACAGCCATTGGAAAGTAGCCTTGTGAATAGGCATAGAGAAGTTCGGCTGGGTCTAGCATAATATTACTTTTGCAAAAGAAATTTTTTTTAAATGAAAATCATCTGTATTGGAAGAAATTATGCGGCTCATGCAGCAGAACTTGGCAACGAAATGCAAAAAGAGCCTGTTATTTTTATGAAACCAGACTCTGCTGTTTTTAGACAACGAGATGCATTCTATATTCCTGATTGGACAAATGACGTGCATTACGAGCTAGAAGTGGTGATACGAATCAATAGATTGGGCAAGAACATAGAAACTAAATTTGCTTCTAAATACTTCCAAGAATTCACGGTTGGTATTGATTTTACTGCCCGTGATATACAAAGTCAATTGAAAGAAAAAGGTCTTCCTTGGGAAAAGGCCAAAGGTTTTGACCAAAGTGCTGTCTTGGGGGATTTCCTTCTTGTGTCTGAATACAATCTAAATAACCTCAATTTTCAACTCACAAAAAATGGTAAAGTAGTCCAAGCTGGCAACACCTCTATGATGCTTCACGACATTCCCCATATCATAGAGCACTGCTCACAATATTTCACTTTAAAAATAGGGGACCTCATATTTACTGGCACACCCGAAGGCGTGGGCCCCGTAAAATCAGGAGATATTCTAGAGGGATCTATAGAAGGCAAAAAAGTACTTCGCGTCAAAATAAAATAACAAAAAAAGACCAATCAGAGATTGGTCTTTTTAAATATCATTCTAAGACAACTTAATGACTAAATGTTCCTGTAAACGATGCTTTATCTAATAGATGAGTGGCAATAGCAGCTTCAAATTGAGCCTTATTACTACCTGCAGCAATATTGGGAAGTACTTTTATGTCCAAGGCGTAAATCTTAAACTCATATGTATGATCTTGATCTGGAGGTGGGCACGGACCACCGTAACCTAAAAGTCCAAAGCTATTTTTAATTATCACTCCACTCATAACACCTATATCCAAAGTACTTGCACCCTCTTTGATGGATGTATTTGATGGTAAAATATTACATAGAAGCCAGTGATTCCAGACATAACCTGCTACAGGCACTGCATCTGGGTCATCAATTATTATAGCGATACTTTTTGTACTATCTGGAGCTCCACTCCATACAAGCTTCGGATTTACATTTGCACCATCACAAGAATATTTCACAGGAATGGTATCCCCATCATCAAAGGCTGGTGTACTAAACTTAAAATTTGATGTAACTCCTGGTTCTGGAGTTGGTCCTGAGTCATCCTTACATGCCGCGACGAACATTAATCCAGCACATAAGATTAAAAGTGTTTTTTTCATTTGTATTTTTTATTTAGTTACCCTACTCTTAAGCTTTTCGGGATTCGCTTTTTATGTTAAAATCGTGGGTAAATTACGAAAAATATACGTATTGCAATCCCAACCAGCTAATAAGACTCTAAAATTACATGGTATAGAAAGAAAAAACATTCCTTGCCGCCAGAGATGTCAGTCCAGCCCTTATGATATCATAATCTCCTAGTTTTGTGTCACAAAAAATATTTTGCAACCGATAGGGCAACCCCATCCTCCTTATTAGAGGCTGTAATATCATCCGCTAACGATAGTACTTCTTCCTTTGCATTACTTACAGCTACCCCCATTCCAACGGCTTCTAGCATTTCCATATCATTATAATTGTCTCCATAAGCAATTATTTGCTTCCAATCCAGACTTGGATACTTATGTTTCAATAAGGACTGTATCGCTGATTTTTTGGAAATTGACTTATTCGCTATTTCTAGATATGTATCTTTTGACCTATATACATGAAGATCGTTACCATACGAAGCAATTAGATTATCGTACATCTGTGCAATCTCCTCAGCAGGTCCCATACACATTACTTTATGGGCACCTTTATTCTCCTTTTTTAGAATGTTTAACGTATCAGGAAGGGCACTTACCGTTGGAGTCACTTTTGTATTATTCATCTCTCTAGTTGCCCAATAATCCATCGAAGGCACATACCAATCATCATTGTTGTAAATACTAATATGCACTTCCGTTCCTTTAGATAGTTCAACTATCCTTTCGAGTACCTCCAAACTAATTTCTGTTGTACTTATTATGGATTCACCATCCAGAACTAGCCCCCCATTATATGCAATCATTGGATTGTTCAATATATCAACCTCCCTCTGTAAATGTCGCATGGCCTCTGGCATTCTAGATGATGCCAACACAATAGAGCATCGATCCTTTATCCGTTTAAATTGAAAAATGGTTTTCTCAGACAACTCTCTATCCTTATTCAATAAAGTCCCATCAATATCTGTACATAGCAGCTTGTAATCCATCATGCAACGATACATCAGTGAAAATTAAGCAGCAATAAACTAGCCGATTATGAATAAACATCTTACCCGTATTCTTTCTAAAAGCTTAATTCTCATTCATTAATGAAATGGAATTAATAACATTACTAATGAGAATAAATATATGTATATACATTATTTAATGAATAATTATATATTGGTCACGAATTAAGACACACTATACATTACTTTAAACCAAATTATTAACAAGTATCGTAGTCAGAAATGATGTAATCTAATACTATACCTTACCCAAACCTTTATGATAACTATTGCCATTGCTGAAGACCATAAAACCATGAGAGCTGGTTTGGTTGGACTACTCAACCGAATTCCGGAATTTCAGGTTGTTATCAACGTATCAAATGGCACAGAATTACTAAACTCCATTTCATTTCAAAACCTTCCAGATGTTTTTCTTATCGACTCCAGAATGCCTGAACAAAATGGGGCTGCAACCATTCTAAAAATCCGTGAGTTATACGGTGAAAAACCAAAAATAATTGGTCTATCCATGCATAAAGAGGCTAGAATTATTAAAGAGATACTACAGTCTGGAGCAAATGGATATGTTGCAAAATCGGACAGCCCAGATTCTTTATATAATGCCATTCTTGAGGTTTCAAACTCCAGGCTGTATGTCAGCTCAGAAATTCTGAAACTGCTTAAAATTAAAGATAGAGCACATCGAGATGAAAAGTTGAATCGAAAAGAAGAATCTATTTTATTACTTATTTGTCAAGAAAAAACAAACCAAGAAATCGCCGATCAGATGAAATTGTCCAGGAATACGATCAATACATATAGGACACGGATGATTGAAAAACTAAATGTTAAAAATTCAATTGGCCTAGTATTATTTGCCATCCGAGAAGGAATATTTAAACCGGGGTAAATTTCTAAATTGTATCTAATTAGATATTGTAAGCAACTATCTGATTCATTTATTTTGACCTATTATTAACGTTTTAGCTCATTTTTTTATGGGTTGCTCCACAGGGGTATCCGATCAAACTTTTCATCAGGTACCAATCACCATTTCAGCAACCTCTTTCTAAAATATAGCTGAATTTACTCATCATTTAAATAAACTAACATGGAAAATTATACCCTTTCCTTTTCAAAGGAACAAAGAGGCCGTCTAAAAAAACTCGCCTTTTTCATTATTCTACTCACTTTATCCATAACCTCTTTTGCTCAAACCTCCTTAATATCTGCCAACTCTAGTTGGAAATATTTAGACACAGACACTCGTCCTTCTAACTGGGAAACCAGTGGATTTAATGATGCCTCTTGGAGCACAGGAAATACAACAGCGGGATATGGAAGCATATCAGGTTCTACCATTAATACCACTATAGACTATGGGTCCAATAGTAGTGCAAAGTATATTACTACTTACTTTAGGACCACATTCACTACCACCTCATCTTTTAGCAGTCTAGACTTAGATTTGCTTTGTGATGATGGTGCTATAATATATCTCAATGGGACTGAGATTCACCGTTATAATATGCCAAGTGGTACAGTCAGTCATAGCACATATGCAACTTCTGCTATTAGCGGCAGCGATGAGGGTGATTTTACACCATACAATGTACCAAGTTCAGCTATAATATCTGGAACTAATACCATAGCAGTGGAAGTTCATCAAGCCACAGCAGGTAGTTCAGACTTAGGATTCGATCTAGTCTTAGATGGGGCCTCTGGTTCTGGAAGTGGGAACACTCTTCTAGCGGTTCAAGATAGCTGGAAATATTTGGATACAGATACGAGGCCAACAAACTGGGAAACGAGTAGTTTTAGTGATGCTTCTTGGAGTACAGGGAACACCCCCGCTGGATACGGAACCATCGACGATGCTACTTTAAACACCACTGTAGACTACGGATCTAGCAGTTCCAATAAATATATTACTACCTATTTTAGAAAAACTTTTAACACGAGTACCACGACCTTTCCAGGCGGCTTGGATTTTAGTCTTCTTAGTGACGATGGAACAGTGGTTTATCTTAATGGAACAGAGGTTATTCGTACCAATATGCCCACAGGAACAGTATCCCATTCCACATTGGCTTCATCTGCCATTTCTGGTTCAGATGAAGGAGACTTTACTACCTATAACGTAAGTGCTTCACACCTTGTTTCGGGTGCAAATGTAGTTGCTGTTGAGGTACACCAAACTAGTATTAGTAGCTCAGATATAGGCTTTGACCTTTCAATAGAAGGACAATCAACATTTAATCTAACTTTGGTCAATGGTCCTTATTTACAAGTAGCAACACCTACGTCAATTATTGTCCGATGGAGAACAGGTCAAAGTTCAGATGCCAAAGTTTCCTATGGAACTTCTTTATCCAGTCTCTCAAGTTCTGCAACTAGCTCTACTTCAGGAACTGAGCATGAGGTATCCTTATCAGGTCTATCACCTGATACAAAATACTATTATGCCATTGGTACAACTAATGATGATACAGTACAAAGCGGTTCAACAAACTTCTTTGTAACTCCACCTACAGTAGGTACCGAAAAAGCAACTCGAATATGGGTGCTAGGTGACTGTGGTAGTGAAAACACAGAACAAGCTCAAAATAGAGACCAATATTATGCGTATGATGGAGCCTACACAGACGCTGTCTTACTTTTAGGGGACAATGCCTATTCAAACGGAACCGATAGTGAGTATGAAACCAAATTTTTCAATTATTACGATGATCAAATATTGAGACAAAGCCCACTCTGGCCAGTACCCGGAAACCATGATTATGCTCAAAGTTCGGCTCGACAGGATGACAAGAATGTCCCTTATTATGATCTGTTTACCCTTCCCACCAATGCAGAAGCTGGAGGTGTCGCATCTGGAACAGAGTCCTTCTATTCCTTTGATTTGGCCAATATTCATTTCGTAGCATTAGACTCTTATGGTGAAGAGGACGACAAACGAATGTCAGATACTACCGGCGATCAAGCTGTATGGGTAAAACAGGACCTTGCGGCCTCAAATCAAACTTGGAAAATCGCCTATTGGCATCATCCTCCTTACACTATGGGGTCTCACAATTCAGACAATGAATCTGAATTAGTTAGCATTCGAAATGAGTTCCTGAGAATGATGGAACAATATGAAGTAGATTTGATTTTAACGGGGCATAGCCACAACTATGAAAGAACAAAATTGATGCATGGACATTATGGTTCAGAGAGCACTTTTTCCTCTTCAACACATAACATCAGTACTTCAAGTGGGGAATACAATGGCTCAGCCAATTCATGCCCATATACTAAAGATACAGGAGACCATGTAGGTACTGTATATGTAGTGTCTGGATCTGCAGGAAGAGCTACCAGCACTCAAAGTGCGTGGCCTCATAATTCGTCTTACTCTGCTTATAATGTTGCAGGTACATTCATTTTGGACATAGAAGGAGGTCGTTTAGACGCTAAATTCCTAGGCCATGATGGTGTGGTTAGGGACAGTTTTACTATGATGAAAAACGTAAACAAAACTACCGAGGTATCCATTCCATCTGGAGACTCTACTGAAATTATTGCATCATGGATTGGAGACTACGATTGGTCAACAGGTGCCACAACACGTTCCATAACAGTACTTTCTGACACTTCCATTTACACCGTAATAGATGGTAATGGATGTCTAACTGACTCTTTCATTGTAAATTCAGGAAATAGTACCGGTCCAACTTGCTCAGATGGAGTTCAAAATGGAAATGAAACGGGTGTTGACTGTGGTGGTCCAGATTGTCCAGCATGCCCTACCTGTTCTGACGGTATTCAAAATGGAAACGAAACTGGTGTCGACTGCGGTGGTCCAGATTGCTCTCCATGCACCACCTGTTCTGACGGGGTACAAAACGGAAGTGAAACAGGAATTGATTGCGGTGGACCAGACTGTCCTGCTTGCCCTACCTGTTCCGACGGTATTCAAAATGGAAATGAAACTGGTGTTGACTGCGGTGGTCCAGATTGTTCTGCTTGCCCTACCTGTTCTGATGGTATTCAAAACGGAAATGAAACCGGCGTTGACTGCGGTGGTCCAGATTGTTCCGCTTGTTCCAGTTCGTGCACTACAGTAGCTATAAACTCGCAAGGATTTGAATCTGGATGGGGAATTTGGAACGATGGAGGTTCTGACTGTAGAAGAAGTAGAAGAGATGCAGCCTATTCAAATGGGACCTACAGTGTCCGATTGAGAGACAATACCTCTACTTCTGTTGTTACCACTGATAACCTCGACTTATCCACTTTTGATGATATCAAAATTGTATTCTCTTATCTAGCTAGAAGCATGGATAATGCCAATGAAGATTTCTGGTTACAGGTTTCTACCAATGGAGGAACAAGTTATAGCACTGTTGCTAGTTGGAATGAGAGTGATGAGTTTGAGAATGACATTCGTGAAGATGATAGTGTGACTATTGAGGGTCCATTTACCTCTACAACTCGTTTACGCTTTAGATGCGATGCCTCAGGAAATAGTGACTGGGTGTACATTGACGATGTCGTAATAACTGGATGTCAGAGTTCTTCAAGCACACGAATCACTCAGAAAAATAATCGTAAGAATTCTTATCAAGTACCCGAATTACATTCTCAATTGAATACTATTCGCTTTTATCCAAACCCAGTTGGCAAATCTTTATCTATCAAATTTGAGAATAACATAGCTGTAAATCATGAATATAAAATTTATGACTTGCAAGGTAAAGTCTTAATATCCGGTAGTTTACAAGCAGGAAACAACACGTATGAGTTAAATATTAATGACATACCTCAAGGATTATTTATCATTCAATTATTTGATGGTAAAAACTGGTCTAAGTCTACCAGAATCATGAAACTTTAGGATAAAAAACCTGTATTTTGAAAGGACCAGTATGACTGGTCCTTTTTTTATTTAGCTCGTTCTAGAACCTAAATCCCACCTTTCTGCTTACTCAAGCATTAGAAAATATTTGAGCACCTCTTATATATCACGAGCTTTTTTGTACTAAGTACGAGACTTTTCTTTCTTACATTTGTCACATCAAAAACACATCGGTTTAATGAAACTTAAAAACTACGCAGAAGGAAGATGGCAAGAGCATAAAGGCGAAGGATTTGCTCAATACAACGCAATCAATGGCGATCTTATAAGCACTGCAAGCAGTGAAGGACTTGACTATGAAGCTATGGCAGACTATGCCCGTCGTATTGGAGGAAAAGCTCTTCGAGCAATGACATTCTACGAGCGTGGATTTATGCTTAAAAAACTAGCTCTTCATCTCAACGAAATTAAAAAAAAATACTATGCTGTCAGCTACTTAAGTGGAGCTACTAAAAATGATAGCTGGGTAGATATAGACGGTGGTATTGGGACATTATTTGCCTATGCTAGTCTGCGACGACAATTGGGCAATCAACGTTTCTATGTAGATGGAGATACTGCCAAAATAAGCACGAATGGCACCTTTGTAGGACAACATATAATGAGTCCAAAACAAGGTGTAGTCGTACATATAAATGCTTTCAACTTCCCTATTTGGGGGATGCTTGAAAAGCTAAGTGCCAACTTACTTGCAGGCGTTCCAACTATCGTAAAACCATCGGAAATCACATCCTACCTTACTCAAGCTATGGTAGAGGATATTATTTCCAGTGGAATCATTCCAGAAGGTGCTATTCAGCTAGACTGCGGAAAAGGACATGGGATATTAGACTCTCTTACCTCTCAAGATTTAGTGACATTCACGGGCTCTGCTACCACAGGAAGAATGCTAAAAAGCATGCCACATATCATTGAAAATGCTATTCCTTTCAATATGGAATCTGACAGTTTAAATGCTGCTATTCTTGGTGAAGATGCAGCTCCTGGCACTCCAACTTTTGATATATTTATAAAGGAAGTACGTCGTGAAATGACGACTAAAGCAGGACAAAAATGTACAGCTATACGTCGAATTATGGTTCCCGAAAAATATCTAGCAGATGTGCAAACTGCATTGGGCAAAAGTTTAGGACAAACCACAGTAGGTGACCCGGCGAAAGAAGGCGTTCGAATGGGAGCTATAGTAAATCGAGCACAAGTAGATATAGTTCGTTCTAGAGTTTTGGAAATGGCCAAGAAAACGCCAATCGTAGTTGGTGATTTAGATAATTTTGAGGTACAAGGGGCCGATAAGAGTAAAGGAGCCTTCCTTGCTCCTATTTTAATGCTCAATGAAGACCCAATAAACATTCTTGAAAGTCACGAAATAGAATGTTTTGGACCTGTAAGTACTTTAATGCCTTATAAAGACCTAGACCAAGCTATTGAACTTTCTAAAATGGGCAAAGGATCTCTGGTAAGTACCATTGCTACTGATGATGTGCATATAGCAACTGAATATGCGATTGAAGCCTCGGCCTATCACGGTAGAATATTGGTACTCAACGAAGCATCAGCTCCGGAAAGCACAGGACACGGCTCTCCTATGCCACAGCTTAATCATGGTGGACCGGGAAGAGCAGGTGGTGGTGAAGAGCTTGGTGGACTTGGAAGTGTGAAACATTATTTACAACGTACCGCTTTACAAGGGCATCCTACAATGCTCACTGAAATAACACAACGTTACCAATATGGAGGAGCTTATAAAGAGAAAGATGTGCATCCATTTCGTAAATATTTTGAGGATATAGAAATAGGCGATACAGTAATCACCGCAAAGCACACCGTTACGACCACCGATATTGTAAATTTTGCTAATGTAAGTGGTGATAATTTCTATGCTCACATGGATGAGACTTCACTCGAAGGGACCACTTTTGAAGGGAGAGTAGCTCATGGATACTTTGTATTGAGTAAAGCTGCTGGGCTCTTTGTGGATGCAAAGAAAGGACCAGTCCTACTTAATTATGGTCTGGATGAATGCCGATTTACTAAACCCGTATATCCAGGATCCACTATTGGCGTTCGTTTCACTTGCAAGGAGAAAATAAACCAAGAGAAAAAATCGGAAGATGATGTAGCCAAAGGGATTGTAAAATTCTTAGTAGATATCTATGATGAAACAGGAGATACTGTTGCCTTAGCAACGATTTTAACAATGGTTAAAAAAAGAAATCAAGAAGATGAATTGTAAAATACGTTCGTGAGGACACGAACATATTCCGAGACACAAGATTGAGTTCGTGTCCTCACGAACTTAATCTTAATTTTGCCCAACAATGAACGCAGTAGATCAAGGAGACGTAAAATACAGTATTGAAAACGGAGTAGCCACTGTTGAGTTTTATCACCCGTTGAGTAATTCGTTACCCGGAAAGGTATTGGCTACACTAGCAGATACTATTACATTGTTAGGAACCAATGATGATGCTAAAGTTATCGTTATACGCAGTGCCGGAGAACGGGCGTTTTGTGCAGGAGCCAGTTTTGATGAACTAGTTGCTATCAATGATTTAGAGACGGGGAAAGTGTTTTTCTCCGGTTTTGCCAATGTGATTAATGCCTGCCGTAAATGTCCCAAACTCATTATAGGACGAGTACAAGGTAAGGCTGTAGGTGGAGGTGTTGGCCTTGCTTCTTCATTTGATTACACCCTAGCAACCAAGCATGCGGCTGTCAAACTAAGCGAACTTGCCGTGGGTATTGGCCCATTTGTAGTGGGTCCTGCGGTAGAACGAAAAATAGGATTAAGTGCAATGAGCCAGTTGGCTATTGACGCTACAGAATGGCAGACTGCCGAATGGGCAAGAGCTAAGGGCCTATATACAGGCATATACGATACCGTAGAGGAAATGGACCTTGCAATTACTTCTCTTACCACAAAATTATGTAAGAGTAATCCTGAGGCTATGCGATTACTGAAGAAAGTATTTTGGGAGGGAACGGAGCATTGGGATGCTTTACTGGCAGAACGGGCTGTAATAAGTGGAACATTGGTACTTTCAGACTTTACTAAAAACGCTATTAATAGCTTCAAAAAGAAGTGAAATAGCTCAATTTTTTTGATATAAATTCTACTTAATTTTTTTTTTGCTTAATTCGTAGAACTTAACTTAATCAAAAACAAACATGGAAGAAAAAGGATTATTTCAGTATTTCACTGAAGCTTACACAAAAAACTACGCGAATTTTGAAGGAAGAGCGAGAAGAAAAGAGTATTGGGGATTCGCGCTATTCTTTATGATCATTTACTTTGGACTAGGTATGGTAATGGCTGCCACAGAAATGTCTATGGTTGGAATTCTAATTGGGATTTTCATCCTAGGATCTATTATTCCAATAATAGCGGTGACATGTCGCAGAATGCACGATACTGGCAAAAGTGGATGGTATCAACTGATTCCTTTCTATAGCTTTATTCTTGCTGTTACCGGAGGTGACAACGGATCAAACGAATACGGCAATGACCCTAAAAATCCAGATTCTGGAAATGAGGTTGAAGAAATAGGAACAGAATAAAATTATATAAAGCTCCTTTTTTATGCTATGAAAAACAAAAACATATTCGAACATTTTTGGGATTGTATCACTACCAATTATGCTACTTTTAACGGTCGAGCAAGACGAAAGGAGTATTGGAGCTTTGTACTTGTCAACTTTTTAGTTGGCATTGTTATTGGAACTTTTGACTTTATTTTAACCGATTTAGCAATGAATCATTCAAGTATTATATCACTTGGTATGCTCACGACCCTTGGACTTTTCATTCCTAATTTAGCTGTATCTATAAGAAGGTTTCATGACACCAATAAAAACGGAGCTATTCCATTAGTATTTAGCCTCTTTTCGCTGGTTTATTACATCCTATTTTTCTTAGTAAGCTCAAGACAAATAGACACGAGATTGCTTGAAAACATGGATTGGGATCTTATGCTTCCGGTTTCTATAGTCCTTGGTCTAACCCTATTTGGATTTGCTATCTACCTATTAATCATCTATTTTACAGATGGTACTAAAGGACCAAATAAATATGGTCTAAGTCCAAAATATCCAAATCCGGAAACAGAACTAGAACAAATAGGAACAGAATAATAATGCAGGAAAACAAAAATATACTTCAGTACTTTATTGAAGGGTTTACTAAAAACTATGTCAATTTCAAAGGCAGGGCACGCAGAAAGGAATATTGGGGATTTACACTATTCTCCATTCTTTCTTTTATCCTAGTTATGAGTGTCGCCGATTATGCTCCTGAAAACATTGGCCATATTATACGTCTAAGCATGTTAGCTTTTTTTCTTCCAGGGTTGGCCGTAGCAAATCGAAGAATGCATGATATAGGTAAGAGCGGCACCACAGTATTGGTATACTTTATTCCTGTAATAGGGGTGATTTGGCTTCTGGTTTTGCTGACTACATCCAGCCAAAAACATGCAAACAAATACGGTCCCGACCCTAAAAATCCATCACCTGAAAGTGAGTTGGATTTAATAGGTACTGAATAAGATTTTCTAAAAATTAAAGGGAGCTTTATTTACATAAAGCTCCTTTTTTATGCTATGAAAAACAAAAATACCTCGAAAAATATTTGCACTTAAATTACTCCGTACCTATCGCTTCTATTCCCGAATCATCTCCTTCATGTAGCGTATAACGGTAGTATAATGCTGTCATGAACGAAGTACCCAAAGCCAATGAAAGTATATTGGTAAATAGATTGAATAAGAGACTTACAACCATACCTAGTGTACCTAACAGACCTGCTAATAACGAAACAACAAGAGAGGCGATAATACTAATAATCCCCACCACAAATAATCCAAGAAGGATATAGGCTGCACGTCTAAAAGTAATAACATTCCAGCTATAACTAAATGCTTCTGAAAGGGACATTTCTCCCAACACTATTGCAGGTACTATTGCGGAAAATCTTAACAGAAATAGAATTAGTAATGGTATGAGTATAATTAAAAGAAAGAAGCTTATTAAAGAAGCTAAGATTGCCATGATTGCAGCACTTACAAAATATATAAGTCCCACAGCCATAACAGATAAAATAATGTTTACAATATGCTTCCCTTTCACTTGAGACCATGCCAACCCGAGTGTACTTCCATTTCCTTCTACTATATTCCCACTCATCTTCAATACCAGTGCATATACTGTTGATTGTAGACCAATTATTAAAATAAAAAAGGCAGTAAAACCTAGTACCATTTTAATAGGGTTTTGAGTTAAATTTCCCATCTTTTCCTTAATCAGAGCCTGATTGTCAATTGGATTTCCAGACATCAATTGGGATAAAAATTCAAAATCCCAACCAAGCATGGTTGAAAAAAGCAATAGCATGATCAGCATGCTTATGATAAACATAACAATACTGACTACGATCGTTGGTTTTATCATGTTTATTCCATGACTCCAAACTGCTTTTACAGCATCTCCTTTAAACATTTGTGTATTAGATTCCATATTTCAAATATATCTTGGCATTCACACAATCCAACAAATTTGACAAATACAGACTTAAATTCGGTTTGGTTTAGGCCTTTTTACAATTGGAACTTAATTATATCTTGACTAAGTTTGTGTTATTAACCATTCTAAAAAGCCTATTTACTCTGAATTAAAATTCATGAAAAAGAGAAATATTCTTCAACACTATTGGAGTTCTGTAACCTCAGACTATTTCAACTTCACAGGAAGAGCTAGAAGACTTGAATATTGGGGATTTTCCCTTATTAGTTTGTTAATAATCCTGGGTTTAGAAGCTTTGGACAATCAGTTTACCTTTTCTCTAAAACAAATGTTGGTCGATACTTATGAATACCATTGGTATGACCCATTCATGAGCCTATCTGGCATTTACGGTCTTTTGATTTTAATTCCTACTACGGCAGTAGGAATCCGAAGATTTCATGACATAGGAAAGTTTGGTTGGCTTATTATCGCTTTAAATCTCCATACGGTTATTAACTGGTTTCCAATATTCCCACTTGAAAATTTGTTTTCAAGTGAATTTGCATGGATAGGGATAGCGGCAGTACTTGTATCTGTAATTTGGTTGCTTGTAATGTTATTTACAGCAGGGGACAAAGGTCCAAACAAATATGGTCCAGACCCTAAAAATCCTGTACTTGGGGATGAACTAGATCAAATAGGTCAAGAATAGTCCTACATATTTTGGGTGTAGTAATTAAAGTCCTTTAATACCCGTTCAATAAACACATTAGGATCGGATTCATTTTTTATATTCATGACTGTCTCTAATTTCACAACTAGCTTTCTAATTAGTTTGTAGTCATTCATTTTACGAGCACTCTCATATGTTTCTTTGATGATACGGGCATCATTATCAGACAATTTCAAAACTTGAGTATACAATGGTTTGTAGTCAGCACTCAATTCCTTTAAAATGGTAATATTCATGCTGTGCTGTACTTTTGATTTAATCACTGATGTACCTGCCACAACATCTCCCAATCGTTGACCTCGTTTACTCCGTGTAATTACAATAATACCTACTAATCCAATCGTATAAACAGAGAAAATTCGTGAAATAGCTCCTCCTGCTACTATTGAAATAATTAGGAAAAAGTAGATATCAACCATCCTGAAAATCCACCGTATGAAGAAATCTACAAAGGTGGGTTGGAATCCACTAATCTTGACCACCTTGGTTCCCACAGCATACTTACCCAATGTATATCCTCCACTAATCACTTCTGAAAAAAGTGTATAAAATAAAATAGGAAGTGAAAGCAAGGAAATCCATCCCCATGCAATTCTATCGGCATCGGCTTTAAAAGTTCCTCCCAAATCAATGTCAAACCAAGACATTACCCAAGATATAAATATAATGTACAGAAATATTACTCCGAAATCTATGGCAAAAGCAAATATCCTTTTAGCAAGAGAATCAGTATCTAGATTCAATTTTGTGTTAAAAGTTGTTTTTACGATTAGATTTGCCATAGTTGAATACTCTTTATGAGAGAAGTTTCTTTTATAAAACAAAATAAAGCTAATTGGCTCGAGTTTGAAAATTATCTTTATTACAATAAGCCTGTACAACCTGACAGGCTTTCTGAGCTATTTGTACAATTAAACAATGATCTTGCTTATGCACAGACCTATTATCCCAAAAGTAAAGTCAATGTATACCTCAACTCTCTTACATCCAATGCATATCTAAAAGTTGTAAAACCGAAGACCGCTTATGGTTCTATCATAGAGTTTTGGCGTACGGATGTCCCTCGAGTAACCTATAAGCATAGAAAGTACATCTACTTTGCTTTCACCGTTTTTCTTGTCATATTTGGTATTGGAGTAATTTCATCCTTGTATGATGAAACCTTTATTCGTTCCATTCTTGGAGATCACTATGTGGACACGACCATGGAGAATATAGCCAACGGTGACCCTGCTGCAATCTACACCAATCAAACACAAATGGGTGACATTGGAAGCTTTCTTGGTATTACCATTAATAATATTAGAGTTGGCTTACTCCTTTATATTAGCGGAATAACTTTAGGCATAGGGACTTTAAAAATTTTATTTTCCAACTCCATAATGTTAGGCTCATTCCTTACCATGTTTTACAAATCAGGTGTACTGGTTAAGTCTATGTCGGCCATTTGGATTCATGGTGCCATGGAGATTTTTGGAATGGTAATAGAAGCTGGTGCTGGTTTGTTACTAGGACTTGGCTGGTTATTCCCCGGTTCTTTAACCCGAAAGGAAGCATTCATCGTTACCGGGAAAGAATCCCTAATGATATTATTAAGTACAATCCCATTTACAATAGCCGCAGGCTTATTGGAAGGCTTTGTTACTCAACTTTATAACGACATGCCATTTTGGTTGGCTCTATTCATCATCCTATTTACATTGGGTGTTATTTCGTATTACTACCTCATTTACCCTGTTGTACTTTATAAAAATAGAGGTGAAACTTTTGACAGTACATTCCTAAAATATGAGGAAGAGTAAGTTATTATTTACATATCTCTTTCTAAGTATCTGCATATTCGGTTATGGACAAACCGAGTACGAAGAGTATGAATTTGAAGAGGTAGACGGTAGCCTGGAAACAGAATACGAAACAGAAGAAATTGATGCTGCTATTGAATCTATAGAGATAGAGGAAAGCAAGAAGCATGACTACAATAATGACCTGGTTTACAGTACCTCTTCCAGCCCATATTTGAATGCTGACACTTCCCTTAAATCAAGATACAAAGATGATGCATATCTCTACGTAGACAGTGATTCTAAAAAGGGAAAAGAGGCTGATAAGAAAAAAAATGAAAATGGCAAAGGCGATGTAAATCATGATAGATCATCTGGAAGGAGCCATGCTCCTGGGCCCGGTTTCGGAATACTTGCCACTATTATTTTTTATTGCTTCCTCGCGTTAGCTATAGGTCTGATAATCTATTTAATATTTCAAGCGGTAGTCAATCTTAGAATCCAGAAAAAACCAAGACTCAAACGAGTAGATCCACATGTGGAAATAGAACACGACATTGAAAAAATAGAAGCGTTAGATCCCAATGATTTAAGACAACTAATAAAAAAGGCCAAAGAAGCTGGAAATTTCACCTTGGCTACACGATTCTATTTTTTACTCTATCTGGAACAGTTGGAAAACAAAAAGGCTATAAAATATCATCGAGATAAAACCAATGCAGATTACTTGTCTGAGCTAAAGTCAGAAAATAATATTTCTCAATTTATTAAGCTTTCCTACCTATTTGAATATGTCTGGTACGGTAAAAAAGCTTTGGACCAAACTTCGTTTGAAAACTTGGAGACTATTTTTCACCAACAGATTGCTACCACAGAATGAGAAAGTTCATCATCATATCACTTTCTCTGGTTATCCTTATGGGATGCAATGACGTCAAAGTTTCAGATTGGACACCCTATTATGAGTCCCAGTATAAAACTCCTTATGGCACTAAAGTATTGGAAGAAGAACTTCAGAATCTATATCCAGATGCATACATAGACGTTGTAAAAAATCGAACTCAAGAACACCTAGAAGAGTTTTACGGAGAAAATAGTACATGGATATACATCAACCCTCATTTTTATCCAGATGACGATTTGATGGATGATTTGATGGCTTACACTGAGTCTAACAATTCACTTTTCATTGCAACTAACGATAATTACAACTCTTGCCTGAGCTATCTCGATGTTCAAACAACTTATGCTATTGGGAAGAAGTACGAACTAACCTTGGATTACTTGTATGGCGGCTCACAGTCTTATACAATTACCGATAGAGAGAATCGTTTCAATTATTTCTCATCAATTCCACCATATGCCCAAGTTCTTGGCACGATAGAAGTTGGAGATTCTACTCACCCCAATTTCATTGCTTTATCTAGGCCAAATGGGCAAAGTCAGATATTTCTACATGCAAATCCTGAACTATTCTCCAATTACCACCTCTTGAATAAGGAGGATGCTTTATATAGTCTAAATACATTCTCTTATTTAAACCAAACATCCCAAATCATCTGGGATGGATACGGAACAGAAAGAAGGTATAGGTCAGAACCTAGTGAAGGCGATATTTCTGGATTATTGAGATACATTAGAAAGAATAAATCACTACTTGCCGCATTTCTCCTTTTGACAAGTTGTATGGTTTTCTTTGTTTTATTTAACTACAAACGTGTTACTCGGAGAATACCTGTTCACATCCCTTTAGAGAATAACACCATAGCATTTATGCAAATGGTCGCAAACCTCTTTGTAAGCGAAGAGAATCACATTCATTTGGCTAAGTACAGAGTTAACTATTTACTTGACAAGCTAAAAGAGAAATACTATTTAGACATCTCGGAAATTGATGATAGCTTTAAGAAAAACTTAGCTATAAAAACTTCCTTAGACCCAAGTGAATTAGATCGATTTATTCTTACCATAAATAAGATTAAAAACACCAATTATCTCAATAAACAAAATTTCATAAAATTCAATAAGACCGTGGAGTCTTACAGATCAAAACTAGCTTTATAATATGGATCCAATAGAAAATAACGAAGACCAAACACAAATTACACCTCAGTTTCAACCGAGACTAGATTTAAGCAAAGTTACACAGGGGGTACACATGATTAAGACGGAGCTTAATAAGGTAATAGTTGGACAACGAGACTTAATAGATTCTCTTATTATTGCCATTCTGGCTGATGGGAATTGTCTAATTGAAGGGGTCCCCGGTATTGCTAAAACACTTTCCGCCAAACTAATTGCTCGGACAATGAGTGTGGGCTTTTCAAGAATTCAGTTTACTCCAGATTTGATGCCATCTGACATTCTAGGAACGTCTGTATTCAATCCCAAGAATACTGAGTTTGAGTTTAAAAGTGGACCTATCTTTTCTAATTTTATCCTGATTGATGAGATAAATAGAGCCCCTGCAAAAACACAGTCTGCACTTTTTGAAGTAATGGCTGAAAAACAAATAACCATTGATGGGACAACTTACCCCATGTCTCCTCCATTTATTGTATTTGCAACTCAAAATCCAATAGAGCAAGAAGGAACCTACAGACTACCAGAGGCTCAACTGGATAGATTCCTATTCAAGATAAACATAGACTACCCAAATCTTGAAGATGAAATCACCATACTTAATAGACACAATGAAAGAAAGGGTAAGGATGAAACAGCTGAAGTAAAAGCTATCCTGAATGGGCAAGATATTCAATCTATGCAGCAAATAGTACAAAATGTAGAAGTAGAAAAATCCATCCAAGAGTATATCGCTAAAACCGTTTGCCAAACCCGAAATCACTCCATGTTATACCTTGGAGCTTCTCCGAGAGCTTCTATTTCAATACTCAATGCGTCCAAAGCCAAAGCTGCCATGAACGGCAGAGATTTTGTGATACCCGAAGATGTAAAATATGTTGCTCCTCTTGCTTTGAGACATAGAGTGGTTGTATCTCCAGAAAAGGAAATGGAAGGAGTTACTCCAGACTATATTATCAAAGAACTTATTGAAACCATAGAAGTACCAAGATAATTTCCTTTGATTAAAAAGTTTTGGAATAGCATTTTTCTGAACCAGACGTTTTTTATCGCTCTGGGTATCATTGCAGTTGTATTTGTATTTGGGCATTTCTATCCTCTGTATAATATGGTTGCCCTTGGTCTGCTTGTGCTTTTTGTATTTGTAGTATTATTAGACCTCATCTTATTGTATAGAAAGAATGGAATAACGGCCAAACGGGAAGTAGGCTCTATACTATCCAACGGAGATGAGAATAATTGTTCGGTGCACATTACCAATGCATATGAGTACTTACTCTTTGCAACCATATATGAAGAGATCCCGCATCAACTTGCCTTGAGAGAACTCAAGTTTAAAACCAAGCTAAACCCTCAAAAGACTAAAATCATCCGGTATATTCTTCAACCCAAGGAAAGAGGTGAGTATGATTTTGGGGACATTATTATAATGGCTAGCTCACCACTTCAATTGATTAAAAGAAGGTATGCTGCCGAAGCAAGTACTAAAGTATCTGTCTATCCATCATACATTCACCTCAATAGATATAGCCTCCAAAATTTTAAGTACTTCAGTAATGAAATAGGTATTAAGAAAACCAGAAAGCTAGGACATTCTACTGAGTTTGAACAAATAAAAGGCTATGTAAAGGGCGATGATATTCGGTATATGAATTGGAAAGCCAGTGCTAAAAAAGGCAGTCTAATGGTAAACCAGTACATCGACGAACGTGCTCAGCAAGTGTATTGCATAATTGATACAGGTAGAGCTATGCAAATGCCTTTTGAAGGACTTAGCCTATTGGATTACGCCATTAATAGCACTTTGGCTATGAGCCATGTTATTATTAAAAATCATGATCGAGCAGGTGTTCTTTACTTCAATAAAATAGTAGAAAAAATACTCCCTGCCGATAAGTCAATGGGGCATTTACCCAAAATACTGAACTTACTTTTCAATCTAAAAACTGTATTTCTAGAAAGTAATTTTGAAAAGCTATATGCCGATGTAAAGTTCAGAATTAGTCATCGGAGTTTGCTTCTGCTCTACACCAATTTTGAGGATATGAACTCCTTAAAAAGACAGTTACCTTACTTGAAAGGATTGGCTAAGAACAATGTTTTGGTAGTCATCTTTTTTAAGAATAGTGAGATTGAAGATGTTATAAAAAATAAGGCCACCAATGAAATTGATTATTACTATAAATCAGTTGCTGAGAAACTGTCCTTCCAAAAGAAACTCATGGTGAAAGAGCTAAGTAAACACGGAATACAAAGTGTACTGACTGACCCAAAAGACTTGACGATTAATACCATAGACAAATACCTTGAAGTGAAGGCTAGAGGTTTAATTTGACCGAGAATAAATACGGCTTCAGGTATATTTGCACTCGTATCATGAAAAAAATAATTCTCCCATTACTTGTTTTAGCATTTATAGTTGCATTTTCTAGCTGCAAGGAAAAAGAAGAGAACATCTTCACTGACAACATATATGGCACACTATATGATAGCTGTGGTGGAAACCCTGTAGCAGGTGCTAGTCTTGAATTATGGAACTCAGGAAGGGATCGCAATTTCCTAGCAGCTGCTGTGGATGCTGAACTTCTTTCTAGTTTCACTACGGACTCAGACGGAAATTTCAATGTCACCATTACCAATGAAAGTGCTATTGGTCCTGGATTTATAAAGTACAATGGCCAGATAATCCTGCAAGGGAATTTGTCAGATCATAGTGCAAATAACTCTACTTTTGATTTGGGGGAGCTACACACAATACCACTCAAACGAAAATTTAATATCACATTTAAAAAGACAAAAGACTGGAAAAATGGCGAGTATGTCGTTGTGAGAAATACCTATCTTGATTTTGACCAAAGAGATGACACTTTTAACATGTCCAACAGCAATGCAGTTGGGAGGTCTCTCTATACCAATGCTCACATTTACTACTCTACAAATGTGAGAAATAATAATTCTACAGACACTATATCTGTGTATGGGAAAACGATTATTTTCTGGAGAACCTCCAAGAGTAAGGAATCGAGCACAGAGTATTACTATACATCGCCATGTGATACTTCTTCTGGCTATATGCTTCTTTCAGAATAGAAGAATCATATCTTCTTTACATACTTGGTAATAATTACCACAGTCTGTCCTTCCACTTTACCTTCAATATATTCAGCATTATCAGGGTCCAAACGGATATTACGAACAGCTGCACCTCGTTTTGCGGTAAGACTACTCCCTTTAACATCCAAATCCTTGATAAGCACAACAGAATCACCAGCTGTTAGAATGACACCATTGCTGTCTTTATGTACAATTGCACCTTCAGCGGGTAATCCCTCCTTTGCCCATTGGGTAGTCTCATCATCCATATACATCATATCTTGAAGATCAGTTGCCCAACCTTCCCCATTCTGTCTTAATCCATCCAGCATTCTCCAGCTTATCACTTTAATAGAATCCAATTCATTCCAAATACTATCATTCAGAAGTCTCCAATGATTAACATCTACTTGATCTGAATTCTCAATTTGTTCAATACACGTTTTGCATAAATTAACACTGTGCAGGAGGCTTGCTTCCTTATGCGGAAACACTGTAAAAATGGATAATTCTTCATTCGAAGAACACAACTCACATTTTTCCTCACTTCTTTTTTTCAGTTCTCTTTCTATGCTCATATTTCTTAATCCGTGCGAATATATAACCTTGTAAACTGAGGGCAAAACATTCATTATATCACTACCTTTGCTCAATGTTTCTAAAGAAATACATTCAAGCCTTTGGATATGCTTTTGCGGGTATTGCTTCTTTTTTTAGGACAGAACGCAACGCTGGTATTCATTCCTTGGCTTCTGTTGTAGCAATAGCTGCAGGAGTTATTGTTGAGATTACCTCGAATGAGTGGCTTTGGATATTCCTAGCCATAACTGTTGTCTTTGTTACAGAAATGATCAATACAACCATCGAAAAGCTCTGTAATAAAATATCTAAAGAGATTGACCCAGACATACGAATCATAAAAGACATTGCCGCAGGATTTGTTTTAGTATCCTCTCTCTTTGCTTTAGTTGTGGCAGCAATCATTTTCGCACCCTATTTGTTTAATTGAGAATGGACGTTCAATCACTTTTTGAAGATGGTAAATACGAAGAGGTAATTCAATATTTAAAAAAAACTGGAGAACCTAGCCCAAACCTTGCTTTTTCATACCAGAAAACAAAGCAATGGGAAGAAGCTATGAATATCTGGAATTTACTAATTACGAAGTCACCGTATAGTGCAGACTACTACAACGAACGTGGAGTTTGTAAGTTCAATCTACGATTTAAACATGCCATTCAAGATTTTGATAAAGCCATAGAACTTCAGCCTAAAAATGCATACTTCTACAGTTGCAGAGCATACATCAAAGACAAGACTGGAGATACTGAAGGATCTGTAGAAGATTATACCAAAGCACTTGAACTAGATCCTGATGACGCTATAATACTAAACAATCTGGGACTCGCAGAACAAAAACTAGGGTACACGGCAAGGGCAAGAGATCGTTTCAAAGACAGTGATGACTTAATGGGTATTAAGACTCTAGACTCCAGTTCCGACCACACAGAAAACGGGATTGGATCGACACCAACACTACAGAACAGACCAGAGAAATCTTCTCTTTGGTATGAGTTTAAAAAGATGCTATCCAAAGAAGGTTTTAAAGGTTTCTTGAGGGATCTAAAAAAGTAGACTCACATTTTTCATTTCTTACTTTCATTTTTTTGGCTTATAATGTAGTCAACGATTTGGATAATAATATTGTCATACCGAAAAATGTAAGAGGACGAGGAGCATTGCTCAACACCCACAATAAGTTTGACAAACATGTGGTTGAAGACTTTTGGGATGGCTCGTACTATGACGAAGAATTTCTCACAAACAGTAACGAAACTAGCTTCACAGAAATTTTTCCAAAAACAATACTTAACAAAGTTGATAGTCCAGATATACTTGCTTCATGGAGTATGAACCCATATCAAGGATGTGAACATGGATGCATCTATTGCTATGCACGAGTGACACACGAATATTGGGGATATAGTGCAGGGACCGAGTTCGAAAAAAACATATTGATAAAAAAAGATGCTCCTGCCCTATTAGCTAAGAAACTAAAAAGCAAAGCTTGGAAAGGGGAACCTATTATGCTCAGTGGCAACACAGACTGCTATCAGCCTGCGGAAAAGAAGTTTGGTATCACACGCCAACTTTTGGAGGTGTGCCTAAAACACAACCAACCTGTTGGCATCATTACCAAAAATGCCCTCGTATGTAGAGATCTTGATATTCTTAAAAAACTAGCACAGAAAAACCTGGTACAAGTACACATTAGCCTTACCACTTTGGATGAGTCTGTAAGACGAGTTATGGAACCTCGGACTAGTTCTGCAAAAAATAGGCTCAAGACTATAGAAACACTCAGCACCAATGGCATCCCAGTTCATGTAATGCTCGCACCCATAATCCCTGGGCTCAATAGTGATGAAGTTTTTGATATCTGTGAAGCTGTTGGTAAGGCTGGAGCATCCAGTCTTAATCATACCATGGTACGACTGAATGGGGCTATTGCTTTATTATTTGAAGACTGGATTTTAAAAACTTTCCCACTAAAAGCTACTCGCGTTCTTAATCTAATTGCCGAAGTACAAGGTGGAAAACTGGGTAATAGCACCTTTGGCGAACGAATGAAAGGCACAGGAATGCTTGCCGAATCGATTCACCAACAGGTGCGTTTAGCCAAAAAGAAATTTGGTTTAGTCTACAAGCCCAAACCGCTAAGTCAAGTGCTGTACAAATCTGTACCCACCACTCAACTCAACTTGTTCTAAAACCCTTCATGCTTTATAATACCTTTGCTCTATGGAGCAAAAGGAATGCCTGCATTGTGGTAAGGAATTGCTTGGTAGAGCCGACAAGAAGTTTTGCGATAAGCAATGTAGGAATGACTACAACAATACTCAAAACGGCCTATCCAACAATTACATCCGAAAGGTAAACCGCATCATTAAAAAGAATAGAAATATTCTTGGTGACCTTTGTCCTAAAGATAAGTCCATTAAGGTGACTCAAAAAGAACTTGCCAAGCAAGGGTTTAGTTTCGAATACTTCACCAACACTTACACCACAAAAGCGGAAAAGACCTATTACTTTTGCTACGAATACGGATATTTGGATCTTGGGAATAAATACTATGCACTGGTCTATAATAAATCATACGTGAACGAAGAATGAAAGATATACTGGGAATTGAAGTTTGGAAATTTGGAGATAATGCTATTGTCACAATCAATAGTTTAGTCTACATTTCACTATCAGGAATAGTGATCTGGTTTGCCTATCGATGGACCAAAAAACTTTCAAAAGCCGCTGTAAAAGCAGGAAGACTTGATACAGGCAGAGAATTTGCAATCACACGAATTGCAAAATACCTCTTCATTGTCATTTTTGTATTTATAGCCTTGGTCTCCCTGAAAGTAAATCAAGCGGCATTTACTTTTCTTGCTCCATTACTTATTGGTATTGGTTTAGGTCTCCAGCAGGTTGCCAATGATGTAATTTCTGGACTCATACTGCTCGTGGAACCTTCTATCCGCGTCAATGACATTGTAGAAGTAGATGGAACCGTAGCCAGAGTTAAAGAAATAGGATTGCGTACTTCTACGGTGACCAGCAGAGAAGGTGTTACCATGATTATTCCAAATCACAAACTCGTAAGTGAAAAACTAATCAATTGGAGTACCAATGATGCCGTAACCCGTTTCTCTATTACTGTAGGAGTTGCTTACGGCTCCGATGTTGAACTTGTGAAAAAGCTACTAATAGAAATAGCTTGGAAGCACACTAAAATTATCACCAACCCAACACCTTTGGTATTCTTTCAGGATTTCGGAGAATCCAGTCTTGATTTTGAATTGGTATTTTGGAGTAATCACTTATTCCCGATTGAAGAGGTAAGAAGTGATATTCGCTTCATGATAGATGCTGCTTTCAGAGATAATGATATTACAATTCCATTCCCACAACGTGATATCCATGTTATAGACACTCCTAAGAATTCTCTCATTTAAAAAAGCATTAGCTTATAAGCAACCTTTTTGAGTTTACAGAGACAGATAATAAAGAAACATTAATATGAAAAGCACTTCGTTGGTACTACTTATAATTCTTTCTACATTTGGCTGTAAAGACGATACAGAAATTACTCCTCCAACTGATGAAAATCAACCAACGGCCTACTACTTTCCACCCAGCTCTGGCATTTGGGAAACCACTTTGCCTGAAACCTTGGGATGGAATGCTGATAGTCTTTCTGCTCTTTATTCAAACCTTGAGAACAATGATACACGAGCCTTTCTAGTTCTTAAAGATGGTAAAATTGTATTGGAAAAATACTGGGGCCGAACGCTACTCAATGATGCAGACTTTGACGCAAATAAAATGTGGTACTGGGCTTCTGCCGCTAAAACGTTAACTGCTTTCACTATTGGAAAAATGGAAGAATCAGGGTCACTTAGTCTCACCGATAAATCCTCCATACATCTTGGTGAAGGATGGACATCTTTAACCAAAGAACAAGAAGACAAGATTACTGTTTGGAACCAACTTACCATGACCAGTGGTTTAGATGATGGTATTACCAATCCAGATGATACTACATCCGGAAATTTACAATACAAAGCAGATGCCGGAACTAGATGGGCCTATCACAATGCTCCTTATACTATTTTGGAACAAGTAGTCTCCAATGCTGGTAGTGTAAAGTTTGACGAGTACTTTGACCTTGTACTTAGCGATAAAATCAATATGACTGGCTTTTGGCAATGGACTGGAGACAATCACCTGTACCTCAGTAATGCTCGATCAGCTGCACGATATGGACTCCTTATGCTCAACAATGGAGTATGGGGTGAAGACCAATTAATCAATAAGGAATTTATAGACAGAGCCATCTCACCTTCCCAAGAGCTCAATAAGTCCTATGGCTATCTCTGGTGGCTAAATGGTTCTGAAAGCTATAGATTACCACAATCGCAGTTCCTATTTCCGGGTAAATTACTGCCCAAAGCTCCTAATGACGTTTATTCGGCAATGGGTAAAAATGGACAATATGTAAGCATTTCACCAAGCAATGGCCTTGTGGTTATTCGTATGGGAGAGAACCCAAGTGATGCTCTTGTTCCTCTATTGTACTTGGATGATATTTGGGGACGGCTCATGAATGCTATGGAATAGCTTAACAATCCAAAAGAACAAATCGAGATTTTCTAAATCACTTCTTCTCCAGACAAAACAAGTACTCAACTGTCTTGATTGCTCCATGGTTTCTATTCTCAGTTCTATCTGCTTTGAAACGCTTATATTTTTGAGTTTTCAGTTCTACTTTCCCATGTTTCAATAGGATTTCAGAAATCTCCTTATGGCTCATGAGTCCTTCATTGTTATAGCTTAAGAAGATATATTTAAACTTGGCATTGGCTATCATTTCTTCAAAACTAGCTTTTACATATACCCTACTGGAATATGTAGAACGGTTGTACGGAGGAAGTCCTGTCACACCCTTAGGTTCGAAAGTCTTGTACTCAGCGATAGTATTTAATAAGTGATAATTGCCCCCATACTGCCTGGAGTTATACGGTGGATCCAGATATAGAATATCTCCTTCTACTTCCTTTATTACCACATTTGCATCTCCATGGTATACTTTATGCTCCGATTCAGTATGTTCAAAAATCGCAGGTACAATTGATAAATCCTGAGCAGCAATTTTCTTAATACTTTTAAGATAGGCACCATAAACAGATGCTGTATTTGCGATCTTATCTGCACTCTCTAATAATGTGGCCAGAAGGAAGAAGTACATGTCCTCATCAATTTGTTCATTTTCCTTCCAAATCTGAATCTGCTGACGTACAGCATCGATACGTTTTCCATTTTTATTATTGAAATAGTTACGTTCTCCATGACCACCCTTGCAATAATTCATATAGATAAAACCCGATTTCCCTTTTAGTTCTTCTAGCTCCTTTAACCATTCATTGGAATCCACTTTTTTATGATTACCTATATAATTACGATTAAGCACGTAGCTATAATACTCCAAATCATTAGCTATTATAGACTTACAACGCGTTTTAAAATAACTACCTACTGTTCCTGTTCCAGCAAACAAATCACAAAAAACCTTTTCACTCAAATCTCCAGAAATAAATTGCGTGATGGATTCTTCCAAAAAAGGAAGCAATCTGATTTTAGAACCTATGTAATTCAAGGTTAGTTTTTTAACCTGTAATTGAGACCAATGGTAAATAGACGGTTGTACCATCCAGCTCTACCAAATACTGTTGGAGAATTAATAATAATAGGAGCATCTCTCACAGAAGACAGGGAATATGCATGCCTTAAGTCTGCGGCTATTCGATCATTAAACTGATAGCTTATTCCAAGTATTAAACCCAATTCTGTTGCATTTAACTGAGGCTCCTTAGACGTTATTCCATTCTCATCTCTTTCTTTGAGTACATTGATTCCGATGGAAATACCCCCAAAGGGTATTAGCTTTTCAAATCCCTTGTACTTAGCCAGTACTGGGACTTCCACATAATGATAATTTAACTTGAGAGTAAAGGTGGCAGGAGCTTTAGGGTCGATAACCTTTTTAGCTCCTTTCATACTGTACCTTATTTCAAAGGCTGCCTCCCAATCATCTGAGATCTCTCTATTGATTTGAATCCCAGCATTTACTCCCAACTTGTTATAACCTCCTAACTGGTCTCCATCTACCTGACTAAAATTTGCTCCTAAAACCAATTGGGCTCCAAAACTCTGAGCTAAGGAAATATCCCAAAAGCCAAGGACAAATAATAGTATGATGATTTTTTTCATTTCGCATCAAAAATAGATAAACTTGCATAGACAATAGCCCACGATGAACAGAAAAAACAAAGATGTAGCAGGATTTCAGATTCTTAATATCCTAGCTGAAATAGATGGTGACTTTGATCCAAAAGAAGGACAAATTATTGTAGAGTATGTAGCGAAGAATTTTCCTTTGGGAGGAAATTTAGAAAGTGCTATGGATGAGCTAAGTCAAACAGCTCCTGAAGACTACCCTATTTTACTCCAGAAATGTGCTGAAGATTTTTATGCCGATTCGGTTGAGAAAGAACGGTTGGAGTTAATTGATTTTGCTCTTAGACTTTTGAAAGCAGATGATGTTATAGATGCGAGAGAAGACTGGCTTATCAATAAGCTTTACCAATATTGGGACATTAATTAGAATTAATAATAAACAAAAAAGCATTCGCCAAGGCGAATGCTTTTTTGTTTATATCTGACTCCCGATTAAAAATCGAATTTTATTCCTTGTGCAAGTGGTAAAGACTTACCATAGTTAATCGTATTGGTCTGACGACGCATATATATTTTCCAAGCATCTGAGCCACTCTCACGACCACCACCTGTTTCCTTCTCGCCTCCAAATGCTCCGCCTATCTCAGCACCACTTGTACCAATATTTACGTTAGCAATTCCACAATCACTACCTACAGAACTTAAAAATCTTTCCGCTTCTTGTAAACTGTCCGTAAATATTGCTGAACTCAATCCTTGCCTCACATCATTTTGCATCAAAATAGCCTCATCCAATGTCTTGAACGGGATAAGATAAACTATAGGAGCAAATGTTTCTTCTTGAACAATTTCAAAATGGTTTTTAGCTTCTGCTATACAAGGTTGCACATAGCATCCACTCTCATATCCTTTGCCTTGGAGTACTTCTCCTCCACATATTATCTGACCACCTTCTTCTTCTACCGTCCTTACTGCATTCAAATATGACTTCACAGCATCCGTGTCTATCAAAGGACCCACATGATTATTCTCATCCAATGGATCTCCTATTCTTAGCTGACCATAGGCATTTACTAATTTCTTCTTAAAATCTTCAAAAATGGATTCCTGAATAAGAAGCCTACGTGTACTAGTACAACGTTGACCGGCAGTACCTACACATCCAAACACTGCTGCTACAAGTGCATTATCCAAGTTTGCACTTTCTGTAATTATAACTGCATTGTTCCCACCAAGTTCAAGTAATGAAGTACCTAATCTGGCTGCTACCACCTGACTTACTCTTCTACCCATTCGGGTACTTCCAGTAGCACTTATAAGAGGTACTCTTTTATCTTTTGCCATGCTCTCCCCGATTTTATAATCGCCAATTATCAAATTAAAAAGCCCCTCAGGCAAATTGTTTTCAATAATCACTTCCTTCATCAATTGATGACAGGCAATAGCTGTAAGCGGCGTTTTTTCACTTGGTTTCCAAACGGTAACATCACCGCAAACTGTAGCTATCATACTGTTCCAAGCCCATACTGCTACAGGAAAATTAAATGCAGAAATAACTCCAACTATTCCAATGGGATGCCATTGTTCGTACATTCTATGTTCTGGTCGTTCACTATGCATGGTAAGACCATACAACTGACGACTCAGACCCACTGCAAAATCACAGATATCAATCATCTCTTGAACTTCACCCAAACCTTCTTGGTAGCTTTTACCCATTTCAAGGCTTACTAGTTTTCCCAAATCTTTTTTACGAAGTCGAAGCTTTACACCAAACTTTCGGACAATATCTCCTCTTTCAGGAGCCGGCACTGTTTTCCAGTATTCAGCAGCTTCTTGAGCTTTTTTAATTACATGTTCGTACTCACTCTGGCTAGCATATATAACCTCTCCTAACTTTTCTCCAGTAACAGGTGTATAAACTTCCTTTACTTCAGTTCCCAGAGATGTAATCCACTCTCTTCCTGTACAAATACTCTCATTTTTTGACTTTATTCCCAAATCAAATAATAGTTCTTCTGTTGTTTTTGCCATTGCCGATATTTTTCGTTTTACGAAGGTAGAAAATTAGGAGTAAGACAATGAATTTAAGCTATAAGATTTACGCCTTTAACAGAACTTTTAGCTTCGTCCATCATAAATCTTTTATCATAATTGCAAAAACCGTAGGTTTGCTTTCTAATGAGTAGAGACAACATAACTTTAGAGAACTAAAATGTTGTCAAATGACATTCTACCTTAATAAAAGACCATAAAAGATGAAATACCCAAGATTGAATAATCAGATCTTTATAGAAAACAGAAAACGTTTTGTTGCAGAAATGGAGCCCAACAGTATTGCCATATTTCATAGCAATTATCAATACAGTTGGAATGGTGATGCCGTATTCAAATTCAAGCAAAACTCAGACATTTTTTGGGCGAGTGGTATTGATCAAGAAGATAGCATCTTAGTTCTCTTCCCAGATTGCCCTATTCCTGCATATAGAGAATGTCTTTTCTTGGTAGAAACCAATGAAAAAATAGCCGTATGGGATGGTTATAAATACCCCAAAGAAGATGCTACAGCTACAAGTGGTATTAAAAGTGTGTATTGGAATCATGATTATATGCAGCAGCTTCGCCAGGTTATTAATATGGCTGATAATGTATATCTGCCCTTAAACGAAAACGATCGTTTCAGTCCCAAATCTCCGAGTAAAGCACTTGATTTTGCCAATGAAATGTTGGAATTGTATCCCATGCACACCTACAAGCGAGCTGGTAAAATATTACAATGTCTTCGCGGTACGAAAACAGAATATGAACTGGAAGTAATGCGTGAAGCAGTACAGATTTCTAAGAAAGGATTACTCCGGATTCTAGAGACTACAAAACCGGGTATGGGAGAGTATGAAATAGAGGCGAATTTGGCTCATGCTTTTTTGAGTAATAGAGCTAGTGGTTTCAGTTTCGAACCGATTGTAGCTTCTGGTAAAAATGCCTGTACACTTCATTATATAGAAAATAAAGATGAGGTGAAAGACGGTGATCTTATTTTGGTAGACTGCGGTGCAGACTATGCAAACTATGCAAGCGACATGACCAGATGCATTCCTGCTAACGGAAAGTTTTCTCCTCGTCAAAAGGACGTGTATAATGCCGTTTTGCGTGTAATGAAGGCCGCCAGAGCAAAACTAGTACCGGGTACTATGCTCATGGAATACCAAAAAGAAGTTGAACTTCTCATGCAAGAAGAACTCAAAGGTCTAGGACTACTTACCGATGAAGATATCCAAAACCAAGATCCAACTTGGCCAGCTTTGAAGAAATACTTTATGCACGGTACAAGTCACTTCTTAGGAATTGACGTACACGATAGCGGTATGCGATATGAGCCTATGGCTGCGGGTATGGTATTTAGTTGCGAACCCGGAATCTATATTGCTGAAGAAGGAATTGGCGTGCGAATCGAAAACCAAGTTTTGATTACAGATAATGGACCTGTGGACATGATGGATGAAGCAGGTATGCCGATTGAGGTAGAAGAAATTGAAGCTTTGATGGCTGGGTAAATTTGAGTAGAGAGTATTGAGACAGGAGATTTCGTTACATTGAGCGGCAATCGAAATGTTGACGAGCAGAAAGACCTTACCATCCACTCACCTGTCCTACAAATTTCCATTTCTTAGAAGTACGCTTATAAGTTGTTGTGAGTAGAGGTATTCCAATGCCCAAAAGAGGAACCCCTGCCTTGTAATTTCCATTGGTCTCATCCCATCCATTTCTCAAATTATCACTAACCCCATAGAGAAAGAGATTCATTCCCGTGCTTACCACGAGTGATGCTATTTTAGTCACGGCCGCATTTCTTCGTCCTATTCGTTCTATGCTGGTCAAAGGGACCACCTTGTGTTTTACCTTGATCATATTTTCGGAAAGAACCAAGACGCGTCCTCGTACTTTTCCCCCTTTAAACGTTTTTACAACTACAAACTCCCCTTCATTGATGACTATTTCTTTGATCTTATCTCGATGCTTCAGAATCAGAAACTTATCAGATTGTGCGAAGACGGATGAACTGAAAAACAAGAAGGGTAATACATATTTCCACATACTCTACATACGATAACCAAGCTTTATATGTTACAATCATGTCAATTGGGTTTATTATCTTCGAAGAATGGAATTCACTGTATCTACGGTAATAAAAGCTACACCTTCACAAATCTATCAAGCTTGGTTAAACAGTTCACAACACTCTGAAATGACCGGCGGAGAAGCTATAGTATCAGATAAAGTAGGTCAGACTTTTACTGCTTGGGATGGCTACATCACAGGAGTAAACCTTGCTTTGGTTTCCGACAAACACATCATTCAAGATTGGAGAACTTCAGAGTTTACCGATGAGGAGGAAAACTCTCATATTGAAATTGATTTGGAAGAGGATGGTGATGGTACTAGAATTACACTAGCCCATACCAATTTGCCAGAACACGGGATGCAATACGAACAAGGGTGGATAGATAATTATTTTGAACCCATGAAAACATTCTTTGAAAAATAATATGAGTCAACTACTCAATTTTGAAGTACAACATGGCGTTATCTAACTTTACTTTATTAAAGTAATGATTAGATTCCTTTCTATACTGTTGTTATTGTCTTCTGTTCAAATTGCTGTTGGACAGACTAAGGTTATTATGGTGTTTGATCTCATCAACAACACAATTGACTCCATAGTTCCGCGAGAGTATGATAAAACAATTGACATGGATCATACAGACTTTTTTATCGGCATATTCAATAAAAAAATCGCACCTTTAGATGAAAACCCTCCGATTATCAATGTTTTTGAAGAAACCAATTACACCTTAAAAGTTCGAGCAAAAGACAACTTTAACATAACAGATTATCCAATTAGAACTAGCATCAAAATCTCAAAACTAGTAAACGACACGTTAAGGACCAGCTGTTCGGGCAGTATGGTGAGCCGAAGGCACGTGCTCACAGCCGCCCATTGTTATGGTAGTTTCGCAACCGATCTAAAATACACACCCTTAAAAGTATGCCCTTCGTATGATGATGGCCTGTCAAACAATAAACTCCCATGCAGTTGGGTCTCCAAACTATATATCTATAAAAACTGGAGTTTTGATGGTGAAGATTTCGCCATCCTTGAATTAGTTGACCCTATAGGAATTCAAACGGGTTGGATCGGTATCGGGTACAACACAGATGACAACTTCTATAAAGAACCCGTATTTCATAAATTTTCCTATCCGGGTTTGCCCAATTTCAAGGACCCCATTCAATACAATGGAGATACTTTGTACCATTCATTTGGTCAACTCAATAAAGCTAATGAAAGCTACATTGGGGTAATAGGAGCAAATGCAAACAAGGGTGAAAGTGGAAGTTCAATCGTGCTTGTGGAAAGTGAGAAAGCATATACCTCTTATGGTGTACTTACTTGGTCAAGCTATGACCACAATCGGATTACCCAAAGGACTTTTAATGACCTTAAAAACATTATTATAAAGGACAATATCCCTCCTTACAAAGATTTCTCCAGCATTGGTCTATCCATTTATCCAAATCCTGCTGCTGACTTCATAAAGATAAAAGCCAATGAACAAAATCATCCACTTTCTTACCAACTAATAGATATTCATGGGCAAGTATTGCAAAGTCATGAGCTGACAAACTCTTTTGACAAAATATCGATTTCACAGCTAACCAACGGATTGTACTACCTCAAAATCAAAACAACTTCCGGACTCCAAACCATTCCTTTTATGAAACAATCCTATTAGGCGAGATTTACTGCTTACCAAGTTCTAACAATTCATTTTACTTTTGACAAATGAATCTCACTATCACAGGATCATCAACAGCCTTATTTTCTACATGGTACTTTATTGAAGAACTAGGAATCCTTTTTGATGCTGGAGATGGAGTAATTTCTGGCCTTAACCAGAAGGTTGGCAAGATAAAACATGCGTTTATATCACATCCAGACCGTGATCATCTCTCTGCTTTGTACAGGCTAAATCCACTAAATGATAGAATCCAGATTTACTACCCAAAAGATGCTGGATCATTTCCTGCTTTGGAAACCTTTTCTAAGCATTTTGATCCAGATAAGAAACGGAGTGATTGGCAAGGGATTGTTGACCAAGAAAACATCTTTCTTCGAAATGATTTGAAAGTGGTTGCTGTAAGAAATGAGCATATTGCTGCGGATATTGGAATCCATAAGAGCCTTAGTTTTAAAGTGTCTAGCTGTAAAAAAAAGTTAAAGAAAGAATACATAAACCTTAGTCAAGAAGAGATTAAAAACCTAATTGCAGAACAAGGAAAAGATTACCTCCTCCAAGAAGAAACAAAGCCTATTATCACTTACTCAGGAGATACTCCGGTAGATGACTACTCTCGATTTGACAACTCCAATATTCTCATCCATGAAGCTACTTTTTTAGACAGTCAGAACGATCGACTTCTAGTAAACGCCAGAAACAAACACAGTAGTTTGGAAGAAGTAATCGAAATGGTAGCAAACATCAAGATTAACCATCTTATTCTGGGTCACTTTTCGTTACGCTATTCTCAAGAGCTTATTGATTCCGAAATTGTTCGACTATCCAAGAAATTTAACCTTAAAATTCCTGTACATCGTTTAAAGACAGGAACTACGCATAGAAATATTTTAACAGAAGAACCTATTTATAGTTCTTAATCCAATATAAACTCCTGATCCAATTCAGGAATCTCTACCTTACTAAATCCATCTGCTAGTATAGCTTCTTTGAAAATCGTTTGACGGTCAAGCTCTCCATGTACAAGAAAAATATTTTTTAGTTTTGACTTATCTTGACACTGCAAAAAGTCAAGCATTTCCTGTTGATCCCCGTGAGCACTAAAACTGCCCATCGTTACTACATCCGCTTTTACTTGCTTCTTCTGCCCAAAAATTCTGACTTCATCTGCACCGTCACTTATTCTACGACCCAGAGTATTTTGAGCACAGAAACCTACTATTAGTATGGTATTCTTAGCGTCTTCTATGTTGTTATTCAGGTGATGTTTTACTCTACCAGCCTGCATCATACCACTAGCTGAAATAATAATACACGGCTCCTTAGATTCATTGATAGCTTTGGAGTCTTCCACCTTCTTTACATAGTTCAATTTTCTGAAACCAAATGGATTTGGATCTGTCTGCATATAGGCCAAAATATCAGAATCATAACACTCCGGATGCATTATAAATATATCTGTAGCATTCACGGCAAGAGGACTATCTACATATACCGGAACACTAGGCAACTTGCCTGCTGTTTCCAATCTATCTATCATATATACTAGTTCTTGCGTTCTCCCTATTGAGAATGCTGGAATGATAAGTTTCCCTCGCTTTTTTTCACATGTTTCCTTTATAATTCGGAGTAAGTCGGCTTCATCGCTTGGCATACCTTGATGCTCTTGCCCACCGTAGGTAGATTCACATAGTAGGTAATCACATGGCGGCATGGGTTGAGGATCTCTAAGTATCGGTCTATCTGGTCTTCCTATATCTCCTGTAAAACCAACATGCTTGAATGTTCTGTCCGCCTGTTCTATTTTGAGGGTAACATTGGCACTACCTAAAATATGTCCAGCGTCATTGAACTGTACTTCTACATTTCGAGCAATGTTAAACCAACGACCATAACTGATTCCGACAAATTGCTTCATTGCTTTTTGTGCATCATGCACGGTATACAATGGAGGAACGGCGGGTAGGTTTTTACGAGCACGTTTCTTATTTACCCATTCATTATCTTTTTCTTGTATAAAACCCGAATCCAACAGCATAATAGAACATAAATCTCTGGTGGCACTGGTACAAATTATATTCCCCCTAAAACCATCTCTAACCAGTTTAGGTATTCTACCTGCATGATCAATATGACTATGTGAAAGTACTAGCACGTCAATCTCCTCAGGATTGAAGGACCACTCTTGATTGAAATCATCAAAATCAGGATCTCTCCCTTGATACAGTCCACAGTCCAATAGAATTTTAATACCATCATCAGTGGTAAGAAGATGATTACTTCCTGTAACTGTTTGAGCTGCTCCGCAAAATTTCACTTTCATTGAAACAAACTTATCAATTCCGTAAGTCTATACCTAATAAAATGGTTTGCTTTGATAGACCAACCCGTAATCCGTTACTACTACTTTTTCAGAACCGACCTCGGATACGGGTTGTAACTCTATCAAATTCAAAAACTAATTGGAGTCATGTAAACTAGAAGTCCAATCTGCCTGAATAAAAACTATGGCGGTAATTACCTTGATTAGCCTGTCTCATTTATGAAATAATCTCACACATTCAGCTTTCACTTCATCACTTTTAGTAACATACCTAAAAGTTACTCGTACATAATTTGTATCTAAAACTTTGACATACGGTCTCAAATAACATGTCTGTCCATCAATCTCAGTTGTGTAGTGCACGGCTGGTTCAAAACCTGGGGCCTTCATTTTCTGACTAATCAACCCATTGTAATCGAAAGCTGATGGCCAGTAGTAGTCTGCAGTATCTGAATACTCTCTGCCTATAGGGGAAGTTAATTCACAATAATATGGTTCACCACTACCTCTAATTGTCTCTATTAAGCAATATGACCTGTATCTATTGACATACCATCCCAAAGGCAATAGATACAATTTAATCCCGGATCCAGTAAAATCAAACTGATTGGAGTTTTTCATATTATGACTTATGGTATCCGTTGACAGACTATAAAGAACATTTATTTCTGCTGGATCACCGACCTCAGGACCATCGTAATTGTAAGGGTTAAAAAAATCGGATCCACTCATACAGTTTCCATTAAAACTAATACCTATGCATTGACATTCTCCGTCAATTACCGCTTCATTATCTGGGCAGGTCAAACATTCATCCTTACACGATGAAAAACAAGTAAGGATGAATAGTAAGAGTATTATTAAATTTCTCATAACTAGTCTATATAAATTTTAAGATACTGAATCTCATTGTGACTAACCAGCTTCAAGGAATAAAAACTATGGTGGTAATTGCCTTCACTCGTAACTTGATTAGCCTGTCTCATTTATGAAATAATCTCACACATTCAGCTTTCACTTCATCACTTTTAGTAACATACCGAAAAGTTACTCTTATATAGTCCTTATCTAAAATTTTGATGTAAGGTCTTAGATAGCAAGTCTGCCCGTCTATTTCTGTTGTGTAATGCTCCGGATTAGATACTCCTATTCCATCCTCCCCAACATAGACAAAACCACTATACTCATAAGCCGAAGACCAATCATATGCTAAGGAATCAAAATTACTTGCCTCAGATTCTAAGCCTGAATAGTAAACTTTTTCAAAATGTGTGTTTGTCAGTCGGGCCTCAGTTTCAATCGCTAAAACGGCACTCACAAGCCCGTCATATTCAATTATTTTGCTTATGTATATAAACAAGGGTTGATTATTGAAGTCAAAAGCAGAACTACAATTAATTGCCTCCGAATAAAAGGGTTGAAAGAGGACTGATGTGCCGTGAAGAAACTTTGGTTCGAGAGAGGCTTCTTCTCCTTTACAATCACCTTTAAAATGTAAACCTATGCATTGGCATTCTCCGTCAATTACCGCTTCATTATCTGGGCAGGTTAAACAATCGTCCTTACACGATGTAAAACAAGTAAGGATGAATAGTAAGAGTATTGTTAAATTTCTCATACCTAATCTATATAAATTTTAAGATATTGAACTTCATTGTTATTGACCAATTTCAAGGAATAAAAACTATGGCGAAAACTACCTTCACTCGCAACTGGATTAGCCCGTATCATTTATGAAACAATCTCACACATTCAGCTTTCACTTCATCACTTTTAGTAACATATCGAAAAGTTACGCGTACATAATTTGTATCTAAAACTTTGACATACGGTCTCAAATAACATGTCTGTCCATCTATCTCAGTTGTGTAGTGCACGGCCGGTTCAAAACCTGGGGCCTTCATTTTCTGACTAATCAACCCATTGTAATCAAAAGCTGATGGCCAGTAATAGTCAACAGTATCTGAATACTCTCTGCCTATAGGGGAAGTTAATGCACAGTAATATGACTCTCCACCACCTCTAATGGTCTCAAATAAAAAAAATGACCTATATCTATTATTATACCATTCTAAAGGGAATAGAAACAATCTAATCCCGGATCCAGTAAAATCAAACTGATCGGAGTTTTTCATATTATGACTTATGGTATCTCTAGCCATACTATAAAGAACATTTATTACTGCTGGATTATTGACCTCAGGACCATCATAATTGTAAGGGTTAAAAAAATCAGATTCACTCACACAGTTTCCATTAAAACTAATACCTATGCATTGGCATTCTCCGTCAATTACCGCTTCATTATCTGGGCAGGTCAAACATTCATCCTTACACGCAGAAAAGCAAGTAAGGATGAATAGTAAGAGTATTATTAAATATCTCATAACTAGTCTATATAAATTTTAAGATATTGAACTTCATTGTGACTAACCAGCTTCAAGGAATAAAAACTATGGCGAAAACTACCTTCATTCGCAAGCACTGTTTTCAGGTCTCCTAATGTTATTTCTTCAACGGTAATGGATGTCATTAACACAGTGCCAGTTAGTATTGATGCAACTTGATACGAGGTTCCTAGAGGAATTATGTGGTCATCATTTTGAACAACAAAAACTTCAAAATAACTAGAAGGACATTTGCTAGACACCTCACTACCCCATTCATCTCTATCTGTCCACCATAGATCTTGCAGACCGTTTGAATACTTTGCAGGAATGTTAACGGGTCCTAACTGATAAAAAGCATTAATACATCGCAGAGCATTTAAATTTTGTTGCCCTCCATTTACACCAATAACCCAATTAAAAACCTCCTCATTACAGCATTCGTCTGTTTCTTTGTAGTCCATATATGCTGCCAAGTAATCATCACTTCCTATATGTGCAGTGGACTCCCATTTGGTATGACCACCTAAGTCGAATGCACCATAGCTGTGTATCATAATATTTGTAGGGTCATTGGGTCGTAATGTGACGGAATACTCACTACCACAGCCACCTAAAAGTTCATTTCCCCCAGAATTATACGTACTACCACCTCCATAGTTCGGTGGATTATATATCAAATATTTAATGTCTTCTGCTGCTCTTTTTATCAATGCAGAGTCCACAAGGCTAGATGTGCCACCAGTAACAGCACTTGCCGTAACAGATGCTGCCAAGTCAATTATTTTAATATTCCAATCTTTATTTACCGTTGTGTTTTTTTCAGATTTGGAATTTGCACGTCCTGCATCTACTATTTTTATGCCTTGTTTCTTGGAACTTACTGTAAGAATTGCCCAATCTTCTGCTTGTGCATAGGCAGACCATCCATTGCCACACAGAAAGCAAGGAGTGTTTTCTTTAGCATTTGTAGACACCGAGTTGACATAGGATGCGGTGTACTCCAATATACGATCATTACACATACAATTATCGTCCTGTTCTTGTTTGTTTTCGCAGGCAAGGGTATATCCTAAAACAGTTCTATAGGTTGATGCTGCTTGTGCGGGGTCGGGAAATTTTTGCTGATACCTATCAGAATGACTTCCCTTCATGTACATCTTACCATCTAGCATTTTTGCCGCACCTTTCGTAGCGTTGCGATATTCAGTATAACGATTACTCCCTCCTTTGTGTACCTTACTCGGGTGGTCAATATCATGTTCATACCATTTATATGGGGTATAATTCTTTTGCAAATAGATTGAATGAGTAGTAACAGGTCCTGGCCCATTATTACTAAAGCCCCAAGTAGTTTTACAATGGCAGTCATCCGTTGGTTCTCCCCAAACTACTACATCAATGGCATCATTCATACGACCCCAAAATGGAGGAGTGTTGAGTAAAATAGAATCACGCAAACCTCCCAATAGTGGCGGATCATCATTCTCATTATCCATTTCGCCTCTGTACGTTATGGCTAAGTCTCCGTCAAAATAATATTCTTGAATGATGAGCAATTTTTCCAATACCGATAAGTTCTTATTTTCTCTTAAAAAGTCAATAGTCCTTTGGGACTGTCCTTCTCCAAAATTCGTAGTCCATTCGCTATATATCTTCCGCGGTAAGCCAAAGCCTTCCCGGTTAATTTGAGGTATAGTATTGAAGGTATAAAACAAACCAATCTCACCGCAGCTGTTCTTGCCTTGTATGGCAAAGTGCTGGTACGTAGGTAACGAAATAGCATTTTTTCTTTGGTCAAGAATTGCTACTATGTTGTTATCCTTGTCTAGAATTTGAAGTGGTTCTGTTGGAGTTTGACTAAAGTCAATAGATAACGCAGATTCATCCTTGAAGTGAAGAATAAACTCCTGTTCTATCCCAATAAAATTACATTCAAATCTTGGATTTGGGTCTAGAATTGGTTGGCTGGTATCGCTTTCACCTTGTGCGTAATTGGTTAAACTCAGCATCAATAGCCCGGCTAATAATGTCATTTTTCTTAGAATTTTCTTTTTCATTTTGTCTTTTTTTAAATTACTAACTGTCCGGTTTTTTTGTAGAACATTTAAATTCTTGCTTTAACCCAAGTTCTACATCTATAAAATGATGTCGATCCATCGACACTCTCCACGGTCAATTTCCCCCTTTTGAATTATGCTAACTCAAAGCTATATGAAAAACCATGAATATCTACTTTGGGACATACAATATTCAGATTCAGACAAAAAACAGCGGAATCACACCATACAAACAGCAATGATTAACTGACGCCTGACGAAAAATTGAAAAATCTACTTTGAGATAAAAATGTCTTCATTTGACTTAAAACCAGTGAAATCACGCCATACAAATCGCCACAACTAGTTAATCCATCATGAATAAATCTACTTTGAGGCACTTCACTCCACCATCAATTCCTATTTCCACTCAACGGAAATATTACTGTGTTTTCATCTGAATCATTCTCACATGACAAAGCCATCTGAATCGCCTATTATAACTTCAACTCCCCAAAGTAAAACAGCCCATCTTTTACGGCTATATACTCCATCTGATTATTCTTCATGGTAGACGATTGTATTCGCCCATCGAATGCAAGTCTACGAGCATGTATAGGCTTACACTCACTTGTAATGTTATAGGTAACCAAATAATAGACACCGTTAATAGAACAGAAATCTGTTAATAGGTTACTATCTATCGTTGAACTATAACTGTGATAATGATTTTTAGCTGTAGTATAATCAAACAACTCATATGATTTCCCATCATTGACTAAAAGAGGAACATAGGTATATTGATACAGAAGAGGTCTTATCTTTTTATGTATTAAAGCAATGTTTTGAGCATTCGGGTATTCTTCCACTATGGCATTTGGGATATTCGCATAGTTTTCCTGTTTCATGTAAATGTTTTGTGGTGACAATCTATAATTAGCATGCATGTAATTGGTGGATTTATCCTTCACCAGATTTGAATCCAAGTAATACCCGAGATTAATAGAATTATCACTACCCACTGAAAAGTAGTTATATGCAAAAAGGGACTTCCCATTTGGCAGGTCGTTAATATTCACAGGAATTATTGTTTCTACCAAAATGTCATCCGACACACTTCCTTTCATTGTACAGCAAAACAGTTTGCCACTGAATTCCAAGTTTGATGAGTCCGTCCAAATAGGAAAGGACACTTGTACCAGCATTTTAAGTTTATCGTTAACTACTTCAAAATTTTGAGTCGTGAGAATAGAAAATCCCAAGTTTTTGAGTTGTTGATCATAGGTCAGCATGCTTTTCTCGAAGCTATTGATCTTCCTTATATCAGCATCTTCCTGACTTATAACATAGTCATAAGTCAAGCGTAAAGTTGCACTATCCAACTTGACCCCTGCTCTCAAACTATCTTTTGAGAAAAAGTAAACAGCATTCTTTGGACTTGTAAAGCAAACGAAGCCGTTGTTCCAGCTTTCAAATTTGGTAATGGCACTTATATAATTGTGTTTGAGGAACAAGTTCTTCTTAAGCACCTTGGCTGCTTCTTGAGAAAAGGAACTTTTATCCCTAAATTTTTTCAAAGGAATGGTCGTAAGGAAAGCTGAATTTTGTTCAATGATCAGTGACTTCTCCGTAGTAAATTTCCTCCCAATGCTCTTACATAAATTCAATAGTTTTTTGTTATCAATGTAATTAAAAGAAGGACTTAATCCGTAATTTGAAATGAAGTCGGGAAGCACTCCTTTTGGAACACCGGACGTTAAAACAAAGACTTGGCTACTATCAATAGTCTCTTTTATTAATGGAGAAGATAGGGTGCAGTTAAAACAGTCATTTTTATCAACGATTACAAAATATTTTGTTTTGAATTCAGGTGAGTTCGCGGTGACTGAACGGAATAACTGTAATTCAGTATTACTCAAAACGGTAGTTTGACTATTAGCCTCATAAACAGAGGCTAACGTCAAAATGATAAGAAACACTGATTTCATTGTCGAAATACAAATCTGTTACTTCTTTGAAGCGGGTCTGGGCCACTTGGGGAGTTGGAATAACTAACCAAATTGCCTTCATATAAGATTAAACCATCTTCAAGCGTTAGGGTAATTGGAGTCCCAACAGGAATTAAAGTCACTCCTGCTCCACCGCAATCCGAATCTAAATGTCCTCCGTCCTCCCGTTTTTCAATGGAGATTCTGGTAATGGTATAGCAGGTGTTTTCCGAACACATACAGGCAATAATCTTTTCTGTCTCTCCATTACCTAAATCATTGGTATAAATCCCCGAGAAGTCTCCCTTAACGGTTAGCGTTGTCGGAACTTGAGGAGTTTGAGCTCTGCATATTATACCTAGTACAAGTGCTGCTGTTATGCATAAAAAATGTTTCATATATCTAGTTTTGGTTGTGACTAAAGGTATATTCATAAGCAGCCAAAAGACTTGTACCCTCGAGAACGGCATAATCTTGATAAAAAGACACCATACCTTCATTAATAATAGCACCATTTGAGTCCATAAGAACTACATGGACAGGCGGAGTCTGTTTCCCTTCTTCAAGACCTCCCCCTCGATTTGCTACCGCTGCATCATCATAAGTATAGGTTAATCTATAGCACACAGAGGTATTTGCATTGCAAACAATTCTATCAAAGGTTCTACATGTTGAAGGATCTTCCCAGCGGTCAGTTCTAACAAACCCACCAGGTACATTGATCGTAACTGTAACGGGAGCAGCTTGTGCAAAGGACACTAAGCCCAACATAATCACAATAGTTTTAAATACTTTTTTCATTTCAATTTGTTTAATTTTAAGAGATTGACTCTCTTCGTTTCCCAAAACCACATGGTTTCGACATCCGCAAAAGACATCAAGGCCACGTAATACATTCTTTGGTAGAACTCCGTTCTTAGGGGCTCTTTGCCCAATAGTTCAAACCGTCAGCGTAACCCCGAAGTTTTTCAAAGTGTATTTCTGATTTTAGGTGTTTATTTCCACCCTCTTTTACACTCTCTTTAAAAACAAGAATTGAAGCTTTTACTCTTTAAAGTAATGTGGATTCATCCACACTACTTAGAGTTAAATTCCTTCCTTCGAATTATGCTAACTCAAAGCTATATGAAAAACCATAAATATCTATTTTGAGATAAAAAATATCATGATTTAGCTAAAAAACAGCGGAATAACACCATTCATATCGCCACATCTGGCTAGTTTAAATCCTTAAAATCTACTTTGAGACATTTTCTTTATATGCCCTTTTTCTATTTCAGCCCATCCGAATTAATTCTATTTTTGCCTGTGCATTTATCAAATAATCCAAAACTTCAAGTTACCAATGGAGATAGTTTCAACCTTTCTGACTTCAGCACCCATTACAATGCAGGTATTACATCTGAAGAAGAAGCAAGTAAAATTCTCAAGAAGGCCAATAGAAAGCTGAATAAGCTTCAACAGAAACTGTATGCCTCTGACAATCATTCTGTACTTTGTATTTTTCAGGCAATGGATGCCGCAGGTAAGGATAGTACTATAAGTAATGTCTTCACAGGTGTAAACCCAGCAGGATTTCAAGTGACCAGTTTTAAGGCTCCGAGCAAAAAAGAACTGGATCATGACTTTTTATGGAGGTGCAATGACGCTTTACCAGCAAGAGGGATAATTGGAGTCTTTAACAGAAGTCACTATGAAGAGGTTCTGGTGTGTAAAGTACATCCCGGTTATGTTCTAGGACAAAAAATACCAACCATAAACTCTGAATCAGATTTAGATGAGAACTTCTGGAACGAGAGGTGTAAAAGCATTGCAAATTGGGAAAACCATTTGGTAAAAAATGGAACTATTATCCTAAAATTCTTTTTGAATGTTGGAAAAGATGAACAAAAGGGTCGTTTTCTTTCCCGAATAGCAGAAGAAAAGAAGAATTGGAAGTTCAATTTTGGTGATATGAGGGAACGAGCTCTTTGGCCTAAGTACATGAGTGCTTACCAAGATGCTATACAACAGACGGCAAGCGAACAAGCTCCATGGTTTATAATACCCGCTGATAATAAGCCAGTTATGAGAGCAATTGTGGCACAAATAATTGCCGAAAAATTAGAAAGCTTGGGATTAGAATACCCTACAGTAGGTCAAAAAGAAATAGCAGAAATGGCCGAAGCAAAGAAAATTTTAGAAAATGAATCCTAAGACTGGTATTCTTTATATAAAATATTACTTTTGCAAGCCTTTAACAAAAACACGACGTTAGTCTAAAGATATATAACAATGAGTAAGCGGACATTTCAACCAAGCAGAAGAAAAAGAAGAAACAAGCACGGTTTCAAAGAGAGAATGTCTACTAGAAATGGTAGAAAAGTGTTAGCTGCACGTCGTAAAAAAGGACGTAAAAAACTTACTGTTTCTGACGAGCCACGTCACAAGCATTAATCGTTTTGCATCCCATAGTTAGATATGGGGATTTCACACTCATTTCATAAGCTCGAGAAACTTTCTCATAAGGCTACTATAGATGCTATCTTCCAGAAGAAAGGAGAGAGCATTTTCAAGCCACCCATCCTTTTTGTGTATCTCAAAACTGAGTTACGTACACCTTTTTCTTGTCAGATAATGATATCTGTAGGTAAACGAAAGTTTAAAAGAGCTACAGACAGAAACCATATCAAGAGACAAATATCAGAATCATATAGACTGCAAAAGCACCGAATTTATGATGCAATAGCTGGTAAAAATCAATATGCTCTGGGAATTCTGTATTTGGCAAATAAGCACGTTTCTTCTGAAGAAATCGACAAAAGACTAACTTTGGCCATTGATGAATTTATTAAAAGGATTAAGTAATATTTTGGTTCTCCTTTTGATGATTCCAATCCGAATCTATCAAAAGGCCATTTCTCCTCTTCTTCCTGCTACATGTAGATACACTCCAACTTGCAGTGCCTACGCCGTAGAAGCTCTACAAAAACACGGGCCTATTAAGGGATTCTATTTAGCAATTAAACGTATCTTAAGCTGCCACCCTTGGAGTAAAAAGCATGGATACGACCCTGTACCATAATCTAATTTGAGCCTTGTCTGTTTCAATGGCCTGTTAAACGAAACATTCATCTTTCTGCACACGAAAACAAGTCCCTTGTTTCGTTACCTTTGTGCAAAGCACAATCCATTTTGAAAAAATATATTTTTATCCTTTTACTCGGTGGTCTTGGCCTTATGGCTTTTAAAGCAGAAGACTATTTCGAAATATCTAAAAATCTCGACATTTTTGCGGAGGTTTATAGAGAAGTAAACACCACATATGTAGACGATGTAAAACCCGGAGAACTCATTCGAGCAGGTATTAACGGTATGCTCAGTTCATTGGATCCGTACACCAATTTTTACTCTGAAGCTCAAGCAGAGGACTATAGATATCAAGTAACTGGAACTTATGCAGGTATCGGTTCTTCTATTCGTACTATTGATGACTATGTCTACATCGAATCCCCGATTGATAATTTCCCCGCACATAAAGCAGGGCTTCTTCCTGGAGATAAAATTTTAGAAGTAGATGGTGTGGACATGAAGGGTAAAAAGAGTAGTGAGGTAACCGACTATCTCAAAGGAAAAGCTGGCACATCCTTCACCATCAAAATTGACAGATTGGGTGCGGGAGCTTTGGAAAAAACCATTACTCGGGAGAATATTAAAATGAAGAACGTGCCTTATTTTGGCATTATTGAAAGCAACATTGGATATGTAAAACTTACTGGATTTACTCCAAGTGCAGGGAAGGAAGTGAGAGATGCTGTAGTTGCTCTAAAAGCACAAGGAGCGGACAAAATAGTATTGGACCTGAGAAATAATGGAGGAGGCTTGCTTCATGAAGCTATTAATATTGTCAATGTATTTGTGCCCCGTGGTGAAACTATCGTAATCACCAGAGGAAAGTTTGAGGAAGACAACAAGACTTATAAAACATTAAATGCTCCTGTGGATATAACCATACCATTGGTTGTTTTAATCAATAAGAATTCTGCTTCTGCAAGTGAGATTGTATCTGGAAGCTTACAAGATTTGGATAGAGCGGTACTGATTGGTCAAAATTCATTTGGAAAAGGATTGGTTCAAACTACAAAGAGGCTTACTTATAATACTTCCATGAAAATAACCACTGCAAAGTACTATATCCCTAGTGGTAGATTGATACAACGATTGGACTATGGCAATAAGGTTAATGGAAAAGCTATAGCAGTAGCCGATAGTGCGAAACAAGAGTTTAGAACTAGAAACGGAAGGGAAGTGACAGATGGAGAAGGGATTCAGCCTGACCTAAAAATTGAGTCTCCTAGAATGTCTAAACTAGCTCAAAGTTTATTGAGAAATAACCTGATTTTTAAATTTGCAAATCAATTTAGAAGCGAAAATACTACGATTGTAAAATCACAAGAGTTTGATATCTCTGAGGACGTTTACACCCAGTTTACCTCTTTCTTGGCGGGTAAAGAATACACCTATACCACACAAACCGAAAAAAGTCTTGAAAAGCTTATCAAACAATCCAAGGATGATAAATATTATGAACTTCTTCAAGATGAATTTGAGAAGTTAAAACTAGCTTTGGAAAGCACAAAAAACTCAGACTTATCCAATAACAAGGAAGAACTAAAGGAAATTCTCGAATACGAAATCGTAAAGAGATACTACTTTGAAAAGGGAAAGGTGGAAGTAAGTTTTGATGACGACTTGGAATGGTCTAAAACAAAAGAAATTTTTGCTAACCAATCCGAATTCAACTCACTGTTAGGTTCGTAACTACGTGGAAGTATCAATAATTATTACTCTGATCATCTTTGGAATGCTCGGAGGTTTTTTAAGTGGACTTCTTGGAGTAGGTGGCGGAATTATTTTCGTTCCTATAATCTCATCGGTTTTAGTTGGTTTTGGGTTGCAAGATCCTGATTTAGCCAAGTATATTTTAGCCAACTCATTTGCTGCCACATTCTTTGCTGGTGCTATTAGCTCTTACAAACAATATAAACTCAACTCGTTTTATCCAAAACAAATTCTCCTTACGGCTACCCTTGCTATTCCTTCCAGTTTACTCCTTACTCACTTTATTGCAATAGGGAACTGGTACAATAAAGAAACCTATGGACTATTTTTTATCGGTCTACTGGTTGTTATGCTTATTCGCTTTTTAACATCCACTAAGTCGGGGGAACTTAGCCTCTCCGAAGTAAAAAATTCTCGATTTCCTATAACAGGAGCATTAACAGGAATTGTGGCTGCTCTCTCCGGACTGGGAGGTGGTGTAATTATGGTTCCATTGTTTACCCAGTTTGTGAACCTAAATATAAAAAAGGCTGCGACCATTTCAATTGGTGTTATTCCCATTATGATGGTTCCTATGATATTGAGTTATGGTTCGCATACCCCAGTGGAAGTATTTAGTGAACGTCAAATAGGTTATTTGGTGCCGGAAATATTTATGCCCCTAATAGCTGGGCTACTTTTTACAGCACCTTTAGGTGTTTCTGTTGCTCAAAAATCTTCTCCCAAGCTTTTGAAAATTATATTTGCCTCTTTAATTCTAATCGTAATCATAAAGACCATTGTTAGTATCTTATAATATTCCAAAAAAGGCTTTCTTATTTGTGCTTGTTGCACTGTCACTTAATATGATATCTGTAGCTCAAAAGCCACGTTTCAAAGAGAAAAAGATAGCACATCGAGTTAAAAAACACGTAAAGTATTTAGCAGATGATGAACTTGAAGGAAGACTCACAGGTTCCGCAGGTGAAACCAAATCAGCAGAATATATCGCCCGTCAATTTGAGAAAATTGGCCTGACTCCAATGGGAGAAAATAAGTACTTCCAAAACATGACGGTACCCAATATGCGTATGGCTCAGGGTAATTCCAGTTTTATGGTGAACGATACTGTCTTAACTCTTTTTACAGACTACTACCCCATCAGTGTATCTGCCAACAATGGAAGATACAAGGGCGATGCAATCAATATTGGATACGGAATAGAAGATCAAGGTCTTAAAACCAATGATTATAAGGACAAAGATGTGAAAGGGAAAGCAGTAGTTATCAATTTAGACCTACCAGGAGGCATGCATCCACACAGTAGATTTATGAGTTGGGCTGGAACAGAATTTCGTGTAAACTACGCAAAATCTAAAGGGGCTAGAGTGGTTATATTTTATAGTACTGATGAAGACTTATTCCCAAGCGGAACACTTGCTAAGGTTATGACCAATAGCAATTTGCCCGTTATTTTTGTAAAAAAAGATCTCAGCAAAAAGGACACATTTTCCATTGACCTGATTGTAGATATCCTTCTACTGAGCACCGAATCTTATAATGTGCTGGGATACATTGATAATGGAGCTAAACCAATTGTAGTGATAGGAGCCCATCATGACCATCTGGGAAGAGGAGAAAAAGGAGGATCACTTGCCGAAACGGAAGGAGATATACACAATGGAGCTGATGATAATGCAAGTGGTGTTGCAGCTCTTTTTGAACTTGCTAGAATTGTAAAAAAATCCAAACATTTCAAGAATAACAACTACCTTTTTGTTGCTTTTACGGGTGAAGAACAAGGACTTCTGGGTTCTAAGCATTTTGTAAAAAAAGTGATGAAGACAGATTTAGGAGATAGAATAAGCTACATGATTAACATGGATATGATCGGTCACCTTGATTCTACGCAAAAAACACTGATCATAAATGGAGTTGGCACTTCTCCTGAATGGAACAAGGCCATCAAGCGTGTTTCTTACCCCAAGCGAAAAATCGCTAAGATTAAGACTACGGAAAGTGGAATAGGTGCGTCAGACCATACTTCATTTTACCTACATGGAGTTCCAGCAGTTCACTTTTTCACAGGACAACATCAATACTACCATAAACCAACTGATGATGTGGAAATAGTAAACTACGGTGGAGAAGCTTTTGTAATCTCTTACATCAGCAGATTCATGTGTGAAATGGACAAGCAGAGTGGCAAATTAGATTCCGCACAAAAAAATGGTGAGGTATACCGCTTAAATCCCAACGGGACGATTCTATTCACGAAAACCAAAGATGAGAATCAAGGTAGAATGAATTTCAAAGTCACTCTTGGTATCATGCCTGACTACGTATATGACGGTGAAGGAATGCGAGTAGACGGAGTAAAAACGAATAAACCCGCTGACAAAGCTGGTATGCTAAAAGGAGATATAATTATTGCTATGAATGGCAAGCTTGTGCTTAACATCCAAGATTACATGAAGGTCCTATCTCAACTTGACAAAGGAGATAAGGCTATTGTAAATGTGAAAAGAGGAAACGAAACAAAGGAACTAAACGTTCAATTTTAACATGAAACTTACTGAATATATAAATACAGACAGGAGTCTATTCTCATTTGAAGTATTGCCTCCATTAAAGGGTAAAAGTATAGATTCCCTGTACCATGCCATAGATCCCTTGATGGAATTCAAACCCGCATTTGTGGATGTAACTTACCATCGAGAAGAGTTCATTGAGCGTCCCAGAAAGGATGGTGGCTATGATAAAATAAGCACCAAGAAAAGACCCGGAACGGTTGCTATTTGTGCCGCTATCATGAATAAGTATCAGATAGAAGCTGTGCCTCACTTGATATGCGGAGGGTTTAACAAAGATGAAACAGAAAATGCTTTGATTGATCTTGCTTTTTTAGGAATAGAAAATGTATTGGCCATCCGTGGTGATAACCTAAAGGATGAGCGAAACTTTACTCCTGAGAAAAACGGGAATGGCAACGCACTGGAACTCATCCGTCAGATAAGCGATATGAACAATGGAGTATACCAAGACCAAGAACTTCAAAATGCTACGGAAACTAATTTCTGTATTGGAGCTGCTGGTTATCCAGAAAAACATATTGATGCTGCCAATATAAACAGTGACCTTAAATTCCTAAAACGCAAAGTTGATGCTGGTGCAGAGTTTATCACTACCCAAATGTTCTTTGACAACGAGAAGTATTTTTCATATGTCAAAAGATGCAGAGATTTTGGTATTCACGTACCTATCATTCCGGGAATTAAACCCATTACGAAAAAAGCTCATTTGAGAAACCTTCCGAAAATATTCAATATGGATATTCCTGAGCCTTTGGCTACGGAACTGCACGATGCGAAGGATGATAAGGCTGCTCGCCAAATAGGAATCGAGTGGTGCATCCAGCAATGTAAAGAACTCAAAGCTGCTAATGTTCCTGCTTTGCACTTCTATACTATGAGCTTCTCGTCAGCTACCAAAGACGTGGTATCCAAAATACTGTAAATGCAAGGTATCGTAAGTAAATCTACTGGAAGTTGGTATAAAATATTATTGCCTGATGGACAAGAAGTAGACGCTCGCCTAAGAGGTAAAATACGAACCTTAGACATTAAAAGCACCAATCCTGTTGTGGTAGGTGATGAAGTTCTCCTTGACTATGTTGAAAAGGAATATGCCATCCGTGAAATCCTAGACAGGAGAAACTGTATCGTTCGAAAGTCCAACAAACTAAGCAAGCAATTTCAAATCATTGCTTCGAATATCGATCATGCTTTTCTGATTGCCTCACCAGCCAAACCACATACTCCTCCAGGATTTATAGATAGATTCTTGGTCACTGCTGAAGCGTACCAAATCCCAATCTCCATCTTGCTTAATAAGAAAGACCTGAACGGTAAAAAAGCGAACTCTCATCGTGAAATGTTAATGGAGTTGTACCCTTCTATTGGGTATGAAATTCACAATGTGAGCTTTCTAGACCCAGAAGACTTAGACAAGGTCAAAGAACTGGTAGCGGATAAGTGTGTACTCCTATCAGGGAATTCAGGTGTAGGAAAGTCCACTTTAATTAATGCTTTGATGCCTGATAGTAATCAGAAGGTCAGTGCTATCTCAAAAGCGTATGGTAAAGGCCGTCATACCACCACTTTTGCACAAATGTTCGTTGGGGAAAATGGTTGTAGGGTTATAGATACTCCTGGGATTAAAGATTTTGGAATGGTGAACATAGAACCCAATCAGGTATCTCATTACTTCCCTGAAATGAGGAAATTATTGCACGATTGTAAGTTTAGCAATTGTCTGCATACCGAAGAACCTGAGTGTAAAGTCCTCGAAGCTCTGGAACAAGAAAAGATAAGTGTAACTCGATATATAAACTATCTGGGAATTTTGGAAGAGATAAGTTAGTACTTACTATTCTCTAAAATGCTTTTGTCTGAACAGCTAGGTTAATCTATCCCTTTCAGAAAAGAGTAAATTACAGTCCCTTCAAACAAATATTTTACCTTCGGACTTGAAAAATCTAGATTCAATGAAAAACTTAATCATAATTACCCTTGTTGCCACTTCGATATTGGGGTGCAATTTTTCTCGTAGCTTTAAAAATAAAGAAGCGGATAAAAAGGAAGCCGAAAAAGTAACTAAGCAGTTCTTTCAAGATTTAAAAGATGGGGACTTCGCCTATGCTACTGAATTATTTGGAGACAAGTTTTACGCTGCAACTTCGAAAGTAGAATTACTCAAAATTCTTGAAACCAATGAAAAAAAACTTGGAACTTTCCAAAGTAGTGAACTTACCCAATGGAATACTATGGTCATTGAAGGCTCAACAAGCAAAAGTACGTACAACCTACTTTACAGTTGTGAATTTGAAAATGATAGTGCACGAATTGCTGTTTTCCTTTATAAAAATGACAAGGATAGCGTAAAAATTCAGGGATTCAATATTGAATCAGATGCCTATTTAAAGGACTAATCAACCCATCTATTCTGGAAAGTAATTAATTAATATTAGCCATATCACTGAGATAACATTTATAAGTACTACATAAATCTGTACGGTCTTTGGTTGTGTCCAAAACACATAAAAATTGAAAATACTGTTTTTGTTCAGAGGCAAGTCCATAAAATCCTTAAAATCAATATTCTCGCTATCAAGGTATCGTTTGTGACAATACATTTTGACACAACTTAAAATAAACAGCAGTATTCCTAGTATTATTATTATAGAATTAATTGATACAAGCACTAGCAACAATCCAGATGTTTTCATAGAAGACAAAACTAACTGATACAAACAAAAAAATGAAATATGTTATATCGCCTCACTGCCTTTTTGCCCTAAATCCTTACCTCCCAAGTACGGTCTGGGAGTAGTAATACTGAAGCAATAAAGACATCATACGGCATTCGCTCGCCCCATTCATCGGGAGATATAAAAGACAGTATCTTTCCTCCATCCTTTTCGTATAAATGATAGACCTCATTGATTCTAGGAGTAAATTTCATTTCAGCTTCGTAGATCCCATAAGACACCTCCAAACGTGCCTCTATCTCTTTGACCTGACTCATAATTACATCTGCTTGCTTTCTAAGCATGGCCATTTGTTGTTCGGCCTGTTTCTGCATAGCCTCTACAGCAGAAGCTTTAATCTTGCCTCTGTTCTCCGCTTTTATAACTGGGGAAGACACCGTAAGAGGTATCGGTGAGAATTTTGCCTCGCCTGTATAATATGGTTTTACCTTATCCTCTTTACTCATTTCGTACAAATAACGTACTTGTCTCGGTAAGGTTGTAATGCTTCTTTCAATTGCACCAAGAAGCTTGTAAATACCTCAAAACCTTATCTTCTGAAATTTCAATATTTTTAGACTCTCTATTTTGCTTAACATACTTAAATATCTGATTCGTACTTTTAGGCATTAACAGCTTTTTAATCCAAATGGAGTTCCTATTAATTTATTATACATTCATGCAGGCTCTACTTTACTTTAGGCAAATGGAACTCAGAAAGTTCAATAAAATACTCTTCACCACCACTATAGAGTATCAGTTTATCCGCATATGCAGGTTTATGTATCGAATCTCCAACTGAAGCCTCTCTTTTGAACATTCTTGCTCCATTTGCATTTGATGCCACCAGATAAATCTCTCCACCTATACCCATTTTCATAGTACCTTTAGAAGCCTCCCTTAGAGATTCTATCCTTCCCGAAACATTAGAACTCCTAAATTTGTCAATTGCGTTAGATCGAGATATACCAGTACTGGCAAGATAGAATATAGCAGGTACTAAGTATATAGCTAAAGCAACAGCCTTTTTTCTTTTTGACCAAATCTTCATTTATGTGTGTCCACGCCTTTTAACATAAAAAACGACTAATCCAGATGTTCTCATAGCTAGAAAGCATTCGGCCTGTAAGGACCAACCCTCGAATTCTGAGGTTCTGATATCATCCTTTAAGATATTAGTCATCCTGTTTACCTTTCAACCGCAAGTATTGCTCTTCAAACCAGCAAGAATTAGTATTTAACATTTGAAGACCTGCAGTTTTTACACTATAATGATTAGACAATAAAAAGAAAAGTCTGTAGACCTTCTCAACATTCTGTTCAACTGGTGCGTACCAAAGGGTTGAAACAGAATCACGAATATGGTTTATAGCAAAATAATTATTAGAGTAATACCACTTTGCATCTAGATTGTACTCAACACTAGAGTCCAGTGAAATGAAAACTCGTGAGACTATCGTTGATTTCATTAAAATACTGTCAAAACAATTTCTAATACTAATAAAATCCTTTGAGTCAACATAATATTTAGACCCAAAATTCATTGATTTTGGTAAAAGGGAGTTGGAATCTCTTTCAAAGCCTGTAGAAATAGAATCAAAATTGTGGTTTATTACTTCAAAGTGATTCGAATAGAATGTTGAGTAGTGTCTACCATACATTAATTGACTGTCAGACTCCACCACTCCAAAATTGTATTTTTCCTGCCCTACGCAATCTAAGATGCTAAAAATAAATACAAAAGGTAAAATATGGTACTTTATTATTTTCATCTGTTCTCCGCTTTTATGACTGGGGAAGACACCGTAAGAGGTATTGGCGAGAATTTTGCCTCGCCTGTATAATATGGTTTTACCTTATCCTCTTTACTCATTTCGTACAAATAACGTACTTGTCTCGGTAAGGTTGTAATACTTCTCTCGAATCCATAAACTTTGATGTACTATTATTGTTTCATCTTTATGAAAAACATAGGTTTAATTTTAATCGCATTCTTATTGGTAGAATGTACCGCTCAATCCAAAAGTTCTACCACAGAAATTGCAACTGAAGCTGTATCAAAAACCACTAAAGCCACAAGCTTCTATGATTTTAGTATCCCCTCTTTGATGGATGACAACAGCCTAAACATGGCAGACTACAAGGGTAAGAAAATATTGGTGGTAAATGTAGCTTCTAAATGTGGCTATACTCCTCAATACGAAGGGTTACAAGAGCTCCACACCAAGTATGGAGACCAAGTTCAAATCATTGGATTCCCATGCAATCAGTTTATGGGGCAAGAACCCGGTGGTAAAGAAGAAATTGCTCAATTTTGTTCTAAAAACTATGGTGTCACATTTCCATTGACCACTAAGATATCGGTGAAAGGTGATAGCCAAAATGAAATCTATAAATGGCTAACATCCAAAGATTTGAATGGTAAAGATGATTACAAAGTCAGTTGGAATTTCAACAAATTCCTGATTGATGAATCGGGAAAACTAATCAATCATTATGGATCTAAAGTTACTCCTATGAGCGACGAATTAATAGCTGCTATTACTAAATAACGTATATCTTCGAAGGGTGAACTATTCTAGTTTTAGAACAATCGCTTTCCTTTTTTTTCTTGCTACTATCTCACTCTCTTGCGATAGCAATGATTTAAAAACTCAAACTGTTGAGCAATTCCATCAACTGGATGATGGTCCCTTTATTTCTCACGTTGTTAATCTTTCAAATTCTAAATTACAGATGTTTTGGAAAAATGATTCTAGTGAAATCATCAGAACTTTCCCCAGGCTTAAAAACTATCTTAAAAGCAAAAATGAGGAATTAGTTTTTGCTATGAATGGTGGCATGTTTACCAAAGAGTATGGACCACTTGGTCTGTATATAGACAAAGGCTCTGTTCAGAAACAACTAAAAACCGCAACTAGCGGATATGGCAATTTCTATATGCAACCCAATGGAGTGTTTTATATCTCCAAGGATGATAAGGCTGCAGTTGTGACCACTCAAAACTTCCAGCCAACCTCCAATATTGAATATGCCACTCAATCTGGCCCAATGTTGATTTCAGAAGGTAAAATCAATGGTAATTTTGGCCCCAAGTCTACTTCTCTTCACATCCGAAATGGTGTTGGGATTCTACCCAATGGTAATGTCCTATTTGCCATCAGTAAGGAACGTGTGAATTTCTACTCTTTTGCAGAATTCTTTGAAAACAAAGGCTGTAAAAACGCATTGTATTTAGACGGATTTGTATCACGTATGTATTTACCTAAAAAGGGAATCAACCAAATGGATGGAAACTTTGGAGTGATGATAGCAGAAGTAAAATAGTCCTTATAAGCTAGTTTTGGAAAATCTGAGAACTGCGGAATCCGTTCCATCTGTAGCCTTTAGAAAATAAATACCATTGGATAAATCCTGAATATCTATCTCCGTTATTCCGCTTTTAAGACTCTGGGCATCAATTCTTCTGACTACTCTTCCCTGTATATCAATAATAAATACTTCATCCACTTTTCTGTCCTTCATATACAACGAAATAGAACTGCTCGATGGGTTTGGATACAGTGATATAGTAGATAGGTCCAAATGGTCCCCTTCTATTACTGAGCCTTTGGCAAGCAACCAAACATTTGGATCAAATACCAAACTCTCTATGTGCATTCCAAGTTCTAACTCAATCTCTTGATTTGGACTGGTATGTTCTATCAAAAACGTAGTATCCTGGGTTCCTTCGGAAGCTCTATATTGAATGGTCAAAGGGAAAAATTCTACGGAGGAATGAGATGTTGTTTGTGAAATCTCCAATTTCACTTTGGAGTGACTTTGTCTACTCCATCTAGTGAGTACCTGAGGAAAACCTTCTTGGTACACATACCGATCAAAGAAACCATACAAATCCTTTCCACTTGCCGCTTCCATGGCCTCTCTAAAATCTATGGTTTTAGCAAAGCCATAACACAAATCTGCATTGGCGAGGTAGTCCCTTGTTCCTTGGAAGAAATCTGAATCTCCCAATTCCCATCTCAATTGATGTAGAACCATGGAACCTTTTCGGTATCGCATATCGCCATTAAAAAGGTCACCAACATCGGTGGTATCATATGCAAAGACAGAACCATCATTATTTCGTGTTGCTCTGCTCCTACTCTCAATTAAAAATGCTAAAAACTCTTCTCGACTCAATACCAACTCTCGAGCAATTGCATTGCTGTATGTAGCCCAACTTTCATTCAGCCACAAATCTTGCCATGAACCGCACGTAACTTTATCTCCAAACCACTGATGAGCTAATTCATGTGCCATTAAATCAAAATCCAAGTTGGACATAAAACTCATGGTTTGATGCTCCATACCTCCACCTCTTGCAAACATAGCGTGACCGTACTTCTCATTTCTAAATGGGTAGTCCCCAAATAAGCTATCAAATCCACGCATCATACCGTTGATTTTCCAACGGAGAGTATCTGCTTGTTCCTTGTAGGCTGGGTAGAGGTAATCTAAGTGATATAGACTATCTCCATCACTAAGATGTATGTAATGACTTTCTTCATAATAATTGGTTACCGCCACGGCCACCAAATAAGTAGTAACTGGATATCTGTGTTTCCAGTAATAAACAAGACTACTATCTGCCAACGTATCTACTTTCTGTAAAAGACCTAGACTGGCTGCTTTGTTATTCTTTGGTATGGTTATTTCAAAATCGATAGAATCTATTTTGTCATTCAATTGCTGCTTGCACGGCCACCATCCATATGCTCCATAGGGCTCAGAAAGGCTCCAAGCTATGGGCCCATCCTTTTGAAAATCGTAACTGAAGCCCCTTTGTTCATTTACGGATGGATTGCCACTATAGAAAACCTCAACTGCAACTAGAGCTCCTTTATTTAGAGAAGGAATAGTGATAAGAATCTCATCTCCAGAATGCGTAAAATTAGCCAAAGTCCCTTCATACAAAATGGAGTCAACTATCATTCGAGAATCAAGATCAAACGAAAACTGTGAAAAACCATCTGTTCCAGCTACCAACTCCGAGTATACACTTCCAAAAATATTTCGAACAGCAGGATCAATATTCAATTTCAGCTTATGATAAACGATGTCATACGCCTGACCACTTCGCTTGGATTTGAAATTTCGCTTGGAGATGAACGCTTCCTTTTCACCTTTAATAATGGCCTCCATGTCTTGAGCATAAGAGCCCATGAAAACAAAGCAGAAAAACAAAAGAACTAATTTTCTCATTCTATATGGAACAAACTTAGGCAAGCTTCTTATTTGTTCATCGATTTCCTCCATCATATTTTGGTATAATTATGTATTTTCCCCGCCTTATGACTAAATTTTCATTCGTATCGACAATACTACTATGTAGCTTGTTCTTGTTTCAATACCAATTAAAAGCTCAAGACACATTAAGAAATAAAAAGGATGGCAACTACATCTTTACCATTAAAAAAGACATAGAAGCAACCGAAGTTCAAAACCAAAACAGAACAGGAACCTGCTGGAGTTTTGGTGCTCTTAGCTTCATGGAGAGTGAACTTATGCGTATGGGCAAGGGAAAACATAAACTGAGTGAAATGTACATTGTACGTAAGGCCTATGAGGATAAAGCAGAAAACTATGTACGTATGCATGGTACTGGTAACTTTAGCCAAGGTGGAGCCTTTCATGATATTCCCTATGTAATCAAAAAGTATGGAATAGTTCCCCAAGAAATATACAAAGGACTTGAATACGGATTAGAAAATCACAACCATAGTGAGATGGAAGCTGTATTAAAAGGAATGCTGGATGCAGTAATAAGCAATAAGCAAAGGAAGCTTACTACAAGCTGGAAAAAAGCCTTTAATGCTGTTCTTGATTCATACCTAGGGGCCGTACCTGAAAATTTCACCTACAATGGAAAAAGCTATACTCCACTAAGTTTTGCCAAAAGTCTGGACATGAATATGGATGATTACGTTTTTATTACTTCATTCACCCACCACCCATTTTATGAGAGTTTTGTAGTGGAAATTCCTGACAACTGGATTTGGGCTCAAGCATACAATGTACCTCTTGATGAAATGATGGACCTAATGAAAGGTGCTATGAACAACGGTTACGGAATAGGATGGGCTGCCGATGTAAGTGAAAAAGGTTTCAGTTTCAGAGATGGCTTAGCTATCGTACCTGAAGATGAGGATGCCCTGAAGTCCAAAGGAAAAGATAACAAGCATTTTAGCGACGCTGGTGCTATAAAAACGGGAACACAGTTTGACACTCCAGGTCCTGAGCTAGAAATAACACAAGTAATGCGTCAGGAAGCATTTGACAATTACCTAACTACAGACGATCACCTAATGCACTTCACAGGTATTGTAAATGATCAAGAAGGTAACGAGTACTTTATAGTTAAAAACAGCTGGGGAACTGACCGTAACGATTGTGACGGTTATTTCTATGCTAGTATGCCATACGTAGCTCTGAAAACAATTAACTTTATGGTACATAAAGATGCATTACCAAAGAGTTTAAAGAAGAGACTTTAATCTCTCACAGTGACATAAAAAAGGCTCGATTAATTGAATTAATTGAGCCTTTTTTATGCTTCCTTTTTAGTTATTCTAAGTTGATATTTTGTCCCTTTGGAAACTTCACTTGATACTTAAAATTAACTTCTTTAGTCTTATTGGGCTCAAGCTTTATCTCCCACTTCAGTTCTCCTGTATTCTCTGTATGACTTGCTCCATTTTTATCTTTCAAGACCACTTCAATGTCTTTAGGTCTTTGGCTTATGGGTACTTGATCGTACACAATAAGGTTTATAGGTTGCCCTTTATTATTTCTTACTTTAATCTCAAACTGTCTTTTCTCAATGGTTTCTTTCCCTATGAATTCTCTGGTTGTTTGGGATTTTACTTTTTGACGGCTTACCATAACATTTTTGTCTCGCCCAAGTGAGATATTCAATGTATCCGTCAAAAACCGAACATCCAGAATGGACTTTCCTATATAGGTACTCTCAAAGTAGAGGTTCGCTTCGCCTTCCAATAAATTATACTCTCCCCAATCAGCAACTCTTGCTATCAAAAATGCTGCTTTCTCCAATTTAGGAACACTTCTATACTCATAGTAAGCAGGTACTTCTACCTCATTTATGGATATTATTTTCGGTTTCCCGTTACTCTTAATTGTAAATGGAATATCAAGCGTAATCTCTAAGCTTGTTTGATTCTCCATGGGCAACACAGCTATAGGTTTTGACACGTACACTTGTTTATCCTTTTTGGGTGCCTTGAATGATAGTCTTTTGTAAGATGTACTTACTAATCCTTGAGTCTGTGCTGGAGCATAGTTGTAGGTCACTGCTCCAGACAACTGAATATCATTTTCTTTCACCAGATAATCACCCCTACCCAATACTTCGTCTTCTACTACCATGATTTGTGCAAGTTGTTGAGTACTGGAAAGTGCAATGGTATTGGACCCATTTGCCGCTACTGCTTGATATCTATCTGCATAACCTAGACTGCTTACAAAAAGTTGATTTTTTCCTTGAGGAAGTGTAATCGAAAAATTACCATTCTCATCGGTGATTGTTCCAATCGAAGTGGCTTGTACCTTTAAAGCGGCATATGGTATCGCCGCTCCATATTGATCCACCACACGACCTGAAGCTTGTGTGTTATTACTGCTGATATAGTTGTTTAGGTTGTACGAGTTTTGATTGGCTGTTGCTTTGTATGGGTTGGCATTATATCCTCCTGCAGAATAATTAAGATAATACGGCTTAAGAACTGGGAGGTCGCCATTTTGATAAGGGTTAGCATTACTAAAGGTTAGATTTACATTATCCCAATCCTCTCCTGTATTTTGTTGCACATTTGCTTTATAAACAAGTTGAAGAGGATCATTAATATTCTGAACTCGTATGTCGTAGCTAGGATACCAACTGGCATTATTCACCAAGTAACTGAGCATAAACTGACCTCCAGTTGCCTTCTTGGCTTGCAACTCTAAAAGTACTTCACTACTGTTTTTAGTAAGTCTGCTGTTTATAGCATTGAGTTGGCTACTAAACCGTTTTATGGCTGCGTTAATACTGGCTCGTTGATAGTTCAAATTCTTTCGCATTTTGTTTATGGACAATAACTCAGCATAATAATATTGGTGGATTCCTTTGAGGGTATTGACATCCAAATTATTGTTATTCCCTTTTATCAAGCGATTGCTTTGTAAAAATTGCTCACTATGACTGAGAGCATTCAATTCTATATCTACATCTTTATATAGTCTTTGATAATGATTCATACTATCAGATATTTTCTTCAGGTCACCTTCTACCTCTTTTTCATCGATATAATTCATTTGATGACGTATGGAGAGAATCGTAAACTCCCCATTTCCTTTTACTTGAATGGTCTTAGCATCCAAATACGGAGATAAATCTGTTATTCTTAGGGTTTGTACTCCTGAGGTTAATTGGGCTTTGAACTCTCGGGTTACTTGGGCTCCATTTAGAAACACCGTTACTTTTTTAACTTCGGATTTTGTTTCTGTAGATGCTTTGGTAAGTACTACACTTGCTACAAATAGTAGCAACAATATTTTTCTCAACATATGCATTAATACCGCCAAAAGAAAAAAGGTAAGTGGTATGTGTCAAATAATTTCACTTCCTGTTTTGTTCAATGAGAATCCGTCCTTTTTCTCGATTGATTCAACGCAATGACTTGGCTTAATGAGAGAGTCATACCTATACTTGTGGAGCGATGGGACGCAGACTAAAGATCTTTTGGATGTATTATAAAAAAGTATTTTATCCTACCTTTTTTATAACCTTAGGCATTGGTCTTTTTGGTGCGGGTTTCTCTGAGTTTTCATTGGGTAGATTTGGACAAAGCTTTTTTATACTTGCTCCCACCATTCTCTTTATACAATATAACTTAAGGTTCAAAAATGAATATTATTTCTACGGTAATTTGGGTTTTTCCAAAGGGAAACTCATTATTTACTCTCTTCTTGTCAATGTTTTGGTCACCTTTATACTCATCGGCACTTCTGTACTATGGAACTAAAAGTAGATAGTGTGTTTGTAGAATATGAGTTTAGACCTGTGCTTCGAGGAGTACATCTCATATGTAAGACTGGAGAGATAATTGGACTCCTTGGTTTAAATGGGTCTGGGAAATCTACCTTACTTAAGGTGATTCAACGAAGCTTAATTCCAGATGCTAGTTTTGTAAAGGTAGATGATGACGTCATTCTCTCTCAATCCCAATCTCATAAGTACATAACCTACCTGCCTCAAGAAAGCTTTCTCCCAAGGCAAGAGAAACTAAAAACGGTACTTGCTTTACAGTTAAATACGGAGGAATACATCTCTCTATCAAAAAGAGACAACATAGCAAAACTTCTTAATCAACGATGTGGTTCTCTGTCTGGTGGTGAGAGTAGATTTATTGAAATTCTAATGGTATTGAATTCACCTGCCCCTTTTGTACTTTTAGACGAACCTTTTAACGGTTTAGCACCCATATACAAGGATGAAGTAAAAGAGCTCATTCGGTTAAAATCTCAGTCTAAAGGTATCATTATTACGGATCACGATTATCGTAATGTTCTTGATATTTCTACTAAAGAAATACTCCTGTTCGATGGAATATCTATTCACCTAAAAGATAAAAAAGAGCTTTATAAATATGGGTATATTCCAAAACCATTGGACCAATTATAACACGACACATTTTTCCACTTTAAGTTTACTAAAAATTCTACCTTTGTTTCATACTTGAAGAATTACTTTTTCATACTTACTATTACAGGTATATTCCTATCAGCGTGTAATTCCAATGCACTTGTAGATAGATATCATGATATTCCAGAAAATGGCTGGCAATATGAACAGACCATTACCGATAGTTTTGAGGTAACACACCCCAATCATTATCATACCATATCAGCCAACTTGAGAGTAACTGGGGATTACCCATTTGCGAATCTTCACTTGAAGGTAACCCTCACTGCTCCTGATGGTAAAAGTTCAGAGTATAAGGTACCTGTACAACTTGCAGAGAAATCTGGAAAATGGTTAGGCAGTGGGCTAGGTAATGTGATTACTTTTCAACTGCCAATTCTTCATCGAAAGCTTTTAAATCAAAAAGGAAAATACTCTATTACTATAGCTCAAGATATGCGACTTGAAACATTAACAAGCGTTACTGCAGCTGGTATTAAAGTTGAACAACAAGAAGAAATATTTTAATTGGTATGTGCCTTTAAGCACTTACAAATACAAAAAAGAAAATGAACAATTACGACGTAGCGATTATAGGATCAGGACCAGGTGGATATGTGTGTGCTATACGATGTGCTCAATTGGGTCTTAAAACTGCGATTATAGAAAAATACAGTACTTTAGGTGGTACATGCCTAAACGTAGGGTGTATTCCAAGTAAAGCATTACTAGATAGCTCTCATCAATACCATGATGCTACCCATAAATTTGCTGCCCATGGAATTAATATAGGTACGCCTAAAGTTGACTTTAAGCAGATGATTGCTCGTAAGCAAGGAGTTGTAGATCAAATGACGAAAGGCGTTGATTTTCTAATGAAGAAAAACAAGATTGATATCTACACGGGTATGGGGTCATTTGTAGACGCAAATACGCTTGAAATAGCAGGAGATAAAAAAGAAAAAATATCAGCTAAGAATATCATAATTGCTACAGGGAGTAAACCAACCAGTTTCCCTGGGATGGAAATAGATAAGAAAAGAGTAATCTCATCTACAGAAGCTTTAGAACTTAAGGAAATACCAAAACACCTAATTGTGATAGGTGGTGGAGTTATTGGATTGGAATTGGGTTCTGTTTATCAGCGACTTGGATCTGCAGTAAGTATAGTGGAATACGCACCGAGCGTAATAGCAGGAATGGATGCTAGTCTGGGTAAAGAGATGGGGCGTGTTCTGAAAAAGCAAGGAATGAAATTACACCTCGGTCACAAAGTAACTTCTGTAACTACCAAAGGAAAGGTTGTTACTGTAAAGGCTGAAGGCAAGAAGGGTGAAGTAACTCTTGAGGGAGACTATTGTCTTATATCTGTAGGTAGAAAACCATATACAGATGGATTAAATGCTGACAAAGCTGGGGTAAAACTAGATGACAAAGGAAGAGTTGAAACCAATGACCATCTGCAAACGAATATTTCAAATATATATGCAATTGGGGATGTGGTAAAAGGAGCTATGCTTGCTCATAAGGCAGAAGAAGAGGGTGTAATGGTAGCCGAACTTATAGCTGGACAAAAACCACATATTAACTACAACCTAATACCGGGTGTTGTATATACGTGGCCAGAGATTGCTTGTGTAGGACAAACTGAAGAACAATTGAAAGAGTCTGGTATAAAGTACAAAGTTGGCCAATTCCCTTTTAGAGCAAATGGCAGAGCAGTTGCAGGTATGGATCTAGATGGATTTGTAAAAATACTTGCGGATGCGGAAACAGATGAGGTACTTGGGGCTCACATGATAGGTCCAAGAGTTGCAGATATGATTAGCGAAATAGCATTGGCAATGGAATTCCGAGCTAGTGCCGAAGATATAGGACGGGTATGTCATGCACATCCCACCACAAGTGAGGTGACCAAGGAGGCTGCCTTAGCTGCTACGGATAACCGAGCCTTGCACAGTTAACAAAATTAATAAACCCATGAAGAAATTAATCCTTACACTTTTTTGTTGGACAATGGTACTAGGTTCCTTTGCTCAAGACAATGAAAAACCAGCTGTAGGAGTATCTTCATTAATAGGACATGTTTCAATAGGTAATGGCATTGCCGGCGGTGCTAGCGTGGCTGATAGCATATACAATGAGACTCGAACGAAAACTCCTGTGTTCACTATAGGAGCTGATTACACCAAAGGAGGCAATTTCTCAATTGGAGTAATAACGGGTTATCAGCGAATTAATTTAAATGTAACGGACACCTTCAATAATTTTTTAGAATCAGGTGACGTAAATCGTTTTTACCTTGGCATTAGAGGATTATGGCATTATGGAAAATCAGACAAGATTGACTTATACTCTGGTGTCAAAATTGGAATTGTAGCTTTTAGCACAGGAGCAATCTCAGGACCACAGGCTAAAAAATCCGTTATAAAACGGGAAAATAATAGAACCAGAACATCTTTTGGTATCATTCCAATAGGAGCTCGATTTTTAATCACAGATAACCTTGGTGGACACATTCAGATGAGTATTGGTGCACCCACTTTTTTAAGTGTGGGAATGAATTATCGAATCTTATAGATCACACTACCGCACCACAGTTATCACTCCATTTTTAGATTCTTGTTTGCTTATTTGTTCTTCTATATTGATATATGTTAATACCCACATATAAGCACCCATTTGCACAGCTTTACCCTTATAATCTCCGTACCATCGCTGATTAGGGTCTCTACTTTCAAAGATTTTTTCTCCCCACCTACTGTAAATCACCAATAGATAATTTTCGATTTCACAGTCAATTTCAGGCACAAAGCCGTCATTTAGTTGATCTTCATTGGGAGAAAAAGCATTTGGAATATTGGGAACACAATTGCAGTTATAAAATTCAATGTAAGCTGAGTCCCTAAAATCACAACTTCCGTTAGAGATTTTTATCCAAACCAATTCATCATCCATCACTCGATAAACTGAATCCGTAGCTCCAGTATGCCACTCCAGTTGTTGACCATTTGCATTAATCTCTAACAGAATAGTATCTCCTTTGCATGCTGTTCTATCACCAAATTCAGAATATTTCACTCTTTCTAACTCGGATACATTAACTGTGTCACGAACCTGACAGCCCGAATAAGGATCGGTAACTGTAAGTACATAAGACTGATACCCTTTCATGGTAACAACAGGTGCGGGATCCAAACAATCGGATAAACTGGAACATGGATTCCATTCATAGCTATAGTCACTTATACCAATACCTCCAAGTTTATAATAATCTCCAAAACATAAAGATGAATCAATTCCAGCATCTACACCTACTGCGATACAATGTATTGTTTGTAGAGTTGTATCTATACCACAGTCATCGGATAATATGAGCATAACCTTATAGGACCCTCCTTCCTCAAATTTAACAGTTGGAGGATTTTCACCGGTATACAGACTAGGTATTGCTCCCTTTCCAAAATCCCACTGGTACACCGCATTACCATTTGATTTTGATTGATTTATAAAAGTAACCATTTCACCTAAGCAAATGATCGAATCAGAAGCCAACCCAATAATGGATCTTGACAAACAACAGTATTCTACCACTACACTTACAGTATCTGAATCTGTACATCCAAAACTATTGGTTCCAATGACCTTGTAATCTTGATTGATATCTGTAAAACATTTTACAACGTTTGATGTACTACCCAACAACCTATAATCTGGGCTCCATATGTACGTATCTGCACCAGAAGCTACTATTTCTAAAGTATCTCCCACACATAATTCCACTTTTTTCTTATCTAGGAGCAGTGAAGGCTTGGGATTTATTTTTACATAAAAAGAATCAATAACAATACAGTCATCAGCATCTGTATAATGGCACACATAATAACGAGAACTCTTTGGACTCACAACAACCGACCTTGAACTTGAGGATGAGATTTCAACCTGTGGATACCAAGAATAATTACTTCCATTTTTTACGCTAAGAGACACGTTTTCCGTTGCACATATACTGACAGCGGAATTGGATGACTTAAAACATCCAACTTTTGCCCCAGCACACTTAAATGATACATCATCAATAGCAAAATCATTACCCCCTGAAGGTCCGCCAATTATGAGAATGTCAATTTCAATTACTCCTGTTTCAGTAGCGGTATACTCTCCTACAAATTCAGTCCATGGGGTGGTTTTTCCTAAATATCCTGTTGAAAGCAAGAGCGGACCATTGACTCCCTTAACCCTAATCTCAAACCGAGAAGTTGCACCGGCGTATCTTCCATTGACATTTGCATTGACAAACCAAGCTGAAAAATCATACGTTTTACCTTTCTCAACACTCACAAACTGATACCACAAACGTGATGTTGTACTTGGACCATCACCTAATAATACATTTGTTCCTCCTCCTGGAGTGTGATCCTTTACACCTGTCCAATATGCACCGTTCCATCCATCTCCATTTGGACTTACGTGTATTTCTGGTGGCCCTTTATTGGGTTTAGTACAATCCATTGTCATATCCGTTTTAAACCCAATAGGTACACAATTTGCATTATCAGCTAGAGCAAAGTCTCCATTAAAAATTACTGAAACACATGAGTCTCCAAGAATATCAATAATACTTGACCCTGATTTATTTCCAGAACAATTGGCATCGTTAAATGACCTAATGACCACCGTTGTCTTTTTATCTACTGGACCATAATCTATAAAATAGGGTGAGTAATATATACCACTATAGGAATAATCTTTGGTGCCATCATTTAGCGTAAAGTCAAAAGGTGGACTACCTTGTAATTCAATGGTTAGTCCTACCTTAAGTCCAGAAGGTATACTATAACTCCCTGAAATGGTAGCCAATGGCTTACCTACAGTTATAAAATCATTTGACGTTTTACTATCCGATCCAAAAGCATTGGAAACAGTAAGTGAAACCGAATAAACTCCAGGCGTTATATATCTAACTTCGGGGTTTTGCTGAGTAGATGCAGACGGAGAACCACCCGGAAAACTCCATGAAAATGTTTTGGGTAATTTCCCAACGGATTTATCATTAAACGTGATTAACTGATCCGGACAAGCTAGTTTGGGGCCACTAAAATTAGAAATAGGTTTGATTGATTGACAACTCAATGCCTTGAATGCATTAATTCTTCCTGCTCCAAGTTGATTGACGTACTTGAGATTCTGAGCATCAATATTATCACACGATTGTTTCAAGCAAGACTCAATCATCTCTGGACTAACTCCAGGAACATTCGAAATCATAAGAGCAACTAAACCAGACACAAGTGGACATGCCATAGATGTCCCACTTTTAAAATCATACGCTGAAGAGCCCGGCACTGTACTCCAAATTCCAACTCCAGGAGCGGTTACATCTATAGTGGAACCATAATTTGAAAAAGATGCTTTCTCGTCATTCTGATCTGAAGCGGCAACACTAATAACATACTTGTACGATGCAGGATACATGGGTGCCGACACATTGCTATTTCCTGCTGCTGCCACCAATACGATTCCTCTACTATTGGCTACTTCCATTAGAGCCTGATAGGTAAGGGAATAACTGCCACCACCCCAAGACATACTTATTACATCGCAACCCGAAACAATTGCATATTCTAAACCAGTATATGCATAGGGTAAACTACTTCCAGAAGTACCATCACTCTTACATTTTATGGGAATAATTTTGGCATTCATACCGATTGCCGCGATTCCATTATTGTTGTTTGTAACTGCTGAGGCTATACCCGCACAATGGGTCCCATGACTAAATGTAGCAGCAGTTGCTGTTGTTGGAGGACTTGCATCATTATCATCATCTGCAACATCATAACCACTTATATCGTCTATATATCCATTTCCATCATCATCTAAACCATTTAGAGTTTCATCTGGATTAATCCAAATATTGGCTGCCAAATCTGGGTGAGAAGTTAGAACGGCATCATCCACAATCGCTATTTTAACCGTACTTGAATTATTAACGATACCAAAAGCATTAAAAGCATCAATTTTTGCTAAATTCCATTGATTTGCGTGTACGTCATTGGGCACTAAAAACGTAGAATAAACAGGAACTCTTTCAGCATAAAGAACACTCTTATTTTGCTGCAATACTTCTATAAAATCGTCACGATCAGACACAATTGAGATAAGATAAATGGATGCTAGTCTCTTATCTTGCAACCGAAAAGCTTTATTAATTTTTGTAGTTTGAAATGCCTGTAACTCTGCATTTAATACTTGAATAGAAGACCATTGTTTTAAGTTCTCTCCTTCAAATAGCACTTCAGATAGCTCAGAATCAAGCTTTACAAAATACTCTTTTACTTCGAAAGAACTCCCAAATGTTGTCGTTATAGAAACAGACAAAAGAAGTAAAATGGATATGCAGATTTTCATAATCAGACTATACAAACTTACAAGAAAAAAATGACTGCATAGAGTATTAAACTATCATCATATCATCACATTCCGTGAATCCGAATTTACAGAGCAGATTATAGATCCTACTAAATCTGCAAACTTACTTCGATGCTTTCCTAATTATAATACCTCCTATGGTAACTACAAGCAGGACTATCCGAAGAACCTGCCAAGGTCTTTTTTTAGATTCTTGCTCATGTCTTCTTCTTTCTCTTTCCTGAAAATCAGTTTGCATTTTTAGCACACCACCATTGTCTTCCATCCTTTGTTTCATTAAGGACATAAGCGAATCTATTCTTATTCTTTTCGCAATCTCTTCTGGTGTTTGTGGATTACTGAGATCTTGAGTCGTTCTTTCTTTTAGGTTCTTGTCAGAGAAAACAACCACATCTACTTCAGGGAAGTCTTTTTCTAACCCATCGTAAAACTCTTCATCTACCTCGAATGACTCATCTTGAGCCATCAATGAAAAGCTCAATGAGAAGGCAACGGCTACCAGTATTATTTTCATACTCATTAGCCAAAAGTATGCAAAAAAGTTTCTTAACTCCTCGCCAATCCACCAAGAATACCATTCAAGGTTTCGCTTGGACGCATTATTCTACTCGTTTTAGATTCACTTGGCATATAGTAACCATCTAGATCTACCTTATTACCTTGTACAGCTATAAGTTCTTCGTTGATGCGAGACTCATTGCTTCCTAGTAGTTCTGCTATAGGTCCAAACTTAGCTCTTAAATCAGCATCTGCGTTCTGCTCTGCAAGTGCTTCAGCCCAGTACATTGCTAAATAGAAGTGTGAACCTCTATTGTCTATCTCTCCAAGCTTACGTGCCGGAGACTTATCATTTTCTAAGAATTTTCCTGTAGCTAAATCCAATGCTTCTGCCAATACTTTGGCCTTTGGATTATCGTATCTTTCGCTTAAATGTTCTAGTGACACTGTAAGGGCTAAAAATTCTCCAAGAGAATCCCAACGTAAGTAGTTTTGGTTTACCAACTGCTCTACGTGCTTCGGAGCACTTCCTCCAGCACCTGTTTCAAACAAACCTCCTCCATTCATCAACGGAACAATACTTAACATTTTGGCACTTGTACCTAGTTCAAGGATCGGGAATAAGTCGGTAAGGTAGTCTCTCAATACATTGCCAGTTACGGAAATTGTTTCTTCACCTTTCTTTACTCTATCCAATGTGAAATGCGTAGCCTTCTCTGGACTCATAATGTGAATCTCCAGTCCTTCTGTATTGTGATCTTTTAAATACACATCTACCTTCTTGATCAATTCAGCATCGTGAGCTCTGTCCTCATCCAACCAAAAAATGATTGGCGAACCTGTTGCTGTTGCTCTATTCACAGCCAGCTTTACCCAGTCTTGGATTGGTGCATCTTTCACTTGACACATTCTCCATATATCCCCGGCTTCTACCTCATGACTTAGTAAGATATTTCCATTCCCATCTATGATCTCAACTGTACCATCAGATGCTATTTCAAATGTCTTGTCATGACTGCCATATTCTTCTGCTTTTTGGGCCATTAAACCAACATTAGGAACTGTACCCATAGTTGTTGGGTCAAATGCTCCATGCTTCTTACAAAAATCAATTGTAGCACTAAATACCGATGCATAACTGCTGTCTGGTATAACGGCATTGGTATCTCCTTCTGCTCCATCCTTGTCCCAAACTCTACCCCCATTTCTAATCATAGCTGGCATACTTGCATCTATAATTACATCACTGGGTACATGTAAATTCGTAATACCTTTATCACTGTTTACCATACTCAAGTCTGGTTGAGCATCAATCACATTTGCTATATCCGTTAGTATTTCTTCCTTCTTATCAGCATCCAACGCGTCTAATTTTCCTACTAGGTTTCCAAAGCCATTGTTCAGATTAACTTCAAGTTGCTCAAATGTTGCACCGTGCTTCTTATACAATTCATCAAAATAAACTCTTACCGCATGTCCAAAGATGATGGGGTCAGAGACCTTCATCATTGTAGCCTTCATATGAAGTGAAAACAAGGTGCCATCTACTTTTGTATCTGCAATGCTTTGTTCCAAAAAGCGTATCAAAGCTTTTTTGCTCATATAAGTAGCGTCGATTACTTCTCCCTCTAGAAGTGGACTAGCAGTTCTTAGCTCAGTTTTAACTCCTGACTTATCTGTGTGTGATATTGTAAAAGTAGTTGCAGCAGCTAGTGTCGTAGATTTTTCATTGTTTCTAAAATCTCCGCTGCTCATGGTACTTACCTTGGTCTTGCTATCCGAAGACCAAGCCCCCATTCTGTGCGGCTTCTTTTTAGCATAATTTTTTACCGCTTTGGGTGCTCTTCTGTCTGAGTTACCTTCTCTTAGTACAGGATTAACTGCACTACCTTTTGTCTTGCCGTATTTAGCTGCTATAGCTTTCTCCTCATCCGTAGTTGGATTATCTGGATAGTCAGGGATATTATATCCTTTACCTTGTAGCTCTTTTATAGCCTCTTTCAACTGAGGAACAGATGCAGATATATTAGGTAGTTTAATAATGTTAGCCTCGGGATTTTTTGCTAACTCCCCTAGTTCTGCCAAATGGTCTCCCACCCTTTGCTCTGGGTCCAATAGTTCTGGAAATTGACTCAAAATTCGACCCGCCAATGATATATCTCGTGTTTCAACTTCAACTCCTGCTGCACTTGTAAATGCTTGTACGATTGGCAAAAATGAAAACGTAGCTAACATAGGTGCTTCGTCGGTTTTAGTATATATTATTTTGGCTGACATGCTGTTTTTTTTAGTGGTGCGAATTTAGTGGTTTTTATCACTTAATATCTAACCACAAATGCAACTCTTAATCACTATAAATGACCATTTATTGAACTGACACATTAACCTAATACTACGTTCTGAAATTCAGACCGTTTTGTATATACCTTGAATAATAATAGATTTGGAATAACTTCAGCATTGGGTATATCCCAAAATATAAATTTACTATGAAAAAAATACTTTCTTTATTTCTAATTATTTTCCTTTTCGCAGCGTGTAGTACCGTTCATAAAAATGGCTATCACCAAACTCGTAAATACAACATAAATCACGTTTTTAAAAACCAAAAAAAGAGCGTAAAACGAACGAAATCTTATGCTACAGCGGCAGAAGAAATACACCTCGAAATATCCAACGAGAAAAACATCTTAACCAAAGACACCAATCGATTTGAGATATTCAAACATATTTCTTCAAGCTTTAAAACTGCACTTCCAAGTAAGGCTGAGCTAAAAGAAAGACCTGTTAAAGCAATTGTTAAAAAACTGCGAACAAATCTAAAAATAATTAATCCCAAGGATAGCACTGATGAACCTCCTGAAGCCAAGATTTACAATATGGAGTCCATTATATCCTTTATCATGTTTGCGGTATCTACTATAGGATCTATAGTTGGGGTCTTCCCTCTTCTTATGGGCTTAATGGGAATCGCAGCAATTATCCTCGCTTTTATAGGTTGGAAGTCCTATAAAAAGAATCCCGAAGCCTATATGGGCAAATTTTTCATATATGCTTCCTATGTCTATGCATGGATTAATATTATCCTAGTTGCACTACTATTGATATTTCTAGCCGTAGTACTATTTCTTTTTATTATGTAAATGACTAACCCTCTAAAGCCTTACCTAAAGCAGAATCATATTCTGTTTTCCAATCTGAGGTGGAACCCCAGTTATTGCCATCGATGATTACATCATTTGCAGTTACAGAACCCAAAGTTTCATACGGAACGGTAATCAACGATTTTACACGCTCTACATCCTCCTTGGATACAGAGATTACTACTCTACTTTGAGTTTCTCCATACCAGTACGCATCATCCCTCATATCTGCTTGTTTTGTTGCTTCAAAACCAAGATTGCCAGACATTGCACTCTCTAGTAATGTGATAAATAAGCCTCCTTCTGCACAATCATGTGCAGAGTTTATAGCTCCTTTTCTGATTAGGTTAAGTACACACTCTTGAAGAGCAGCCTCCTCGTCCAATTCAAAGTACGGTGCAGGAGAATTGTCTACTTTGTGATATTTAGCCAAGTATTGAGAACTACCGATTTCTTCTACTGATTTACCCAACATAAGAATTACATCACCTTCATTCTTGAAACTCAAAGTGGTAATATCTTCATCTCTATCAATAATACCAATCATTCCAATTGTTGGAGTGGGATATATGGCATTGCCTTTACTGTCTTGGTTATAGAAACTTACATTACCTCCTGTTACTGGAGTACCAAACTTTTCACAAGCTGCTTTCATTCCTAGAATAGCACCTTTAAACTGCCAAAAAACTGTCTTATCATGCGGGTTGCCAAAGTTTAGACAATTGGTAATTGCACTTGGCTTTCCTCCACTACATACAATATTTCTTGCTGCTTCACTTACTGCAATGGCTGTCCCTTTCTCTGGGTCAGCCCATACATAACGAGAGTTACAATCTGTTGTAAGAGCAAGACTTCTTTTGGTATCTCTTATTTTAACTACGGAAGCATCACTTACACCATTCGTACCTTGGTTGATAGTACCTACCATAGAGTCGTACTGCTCATATACCCACTTCTTAGATGCAATGTTGGGCAAAGTACTTAGAAACTGAGCCACTTCTTTCATATCCTTGGGTTGGTTTACACTGCTTAGTTCGAATGCGTTATTCTTCGCGAAGTATGCAGGCTCTTCCCACTCACGATGGTATACAGGGGCTCCTCCACCAAGGGCAAGACTCTCTGCGGGTATCTCCGCTTTTAGCTTACCGTCCATCCAGTATTCTACATTACCCGTATTGGTTACCTCTCCAATAATATTGTAGGTTAAATCCCACTTTTCTAATATTTCTTCTATTTCCCTTTCTCTTCCTTTTACTACAACGGCAAGCATTCTTTCTTGACTTTCAGAAAGCAAGATTTCCCAATCTTTCATGTCTGATTGACGAAGAGGCACTTTGCTTAAATCAATTCGCATTCCAGTTTCAGATTTAGCACTCATTTCGGACGTAGAGCAGGTAATACCTGCTGCACCCATATCTTGAAGTCCTACTACTGCTCCTGTAGCTTGAATTTCAAGCGTAGCTTCCAAAATAAGCTTCTCCCAAAAAGGATCTCCTACTTGCACAGCTGGAAGATCATCCATTGCATCTTCACCTATATCCTTACTTGCAAAAGCTGCACCTGCAATACCATCTTTTCCTGTTGCTGCTCCGAATATGTATACTGGATTACCTTCTCCTTCGGCAATAGCACTAATCATATCTTCGCCTTTCATGATACCTGCACTCATTGCATTAACCAGAATGTTGGTTTCATAGCAATCATCAAAATAAACCTCTCCTCCTACAGTTGGGATGCCAAAGCTATTTCCGTATCCACTGATACCGTGAACTACCCCTTTCACCAACCACTTTGTTCTATCCGTTGTAATATTACCAAAACGCAAAGAGTTCAATTGGGCAATGGGACGAGCTCCCATAGAAAAGATGTCTCTATTGATTCCTCCAACACCAGTAGCAGCTCCTTGATATGGTTCCAATGCACTTGGGTGGTTGTGACTTTCTATTTTAAAACAGCATGCAAGGCCATCACCTATATCTACTAATCCCGCATTTTCTTCACCTGCTTCTGCAAGAATCATTGGGCCCTCTTTCGGTAATTTCTTAAGCCAAACGATAGAATTCTTGTAGGAGCAATGTTCACTCCACATTACAGAATAGATACTCATCTCTGTAAAGTTAGGTGTACGGCCTAGAATTTCTTTGATTTTATCAAACTCAGATGCTGACAAACCCATCTCTTGAGCTTGTTCTAAAGTTGCTAAATTTTGTGCTTCGGTCATTACAATTATTGGAAGACTGCGAATGTAAACAAGCACACTAAAAACGGCGGCATTTGGGCATAAAATGTGTGGAGGTGTGAAGCAAATATATTTTCTACCTTTGTAGCGAAAATTTTATCTAAAAAACAGCTATGAAAAATATAATCAATACGCTATTCATTCTCTTAATTTCAACTTCTATTTTTGCTCAAATACCTTCAAGTGGGTTAATCTACAGCTATAACTTTTCAAATTCTTATAATGATGGAACAAGTGGAAATCATGCTACAAATTACAATTCCACCTTTAGGAGAGACCGTTGTTTTGTAGATTCTAATGCCCTTATATTTGATGGAGTTGATGATTATATTGATTTAGGTAAAATGGATTCTTTTAATTCAAGCCTCAACTCATTTACAGTTAGCATTTGGTTTAAGTCATCATCTGACAAAAATGCATATGAGTCCATTTTAAAGACGGTCAACAGTAACAATGACATTGTTTTTAGTATTGAAATAAATAGAGGTGCAGGGACATCCTATCTTAATGGAAATTTAAATGCTTTTCTGCGTGATTCCGACGGAGATGTTCTGTCATTAGTAATTTATGATTCTACCATCAATAATTGTGAATGGCACCACTATATTTGGGTTGTTAATGATGCATCTAATAACGATTACAAACTTTTTTTAGACGGCACAGAAAGAACTGCTTTAACAGGATTTCAAGCGGAAGGACCTGATAACTTTGCAAGCTTTCAATACAATATGCTAATGGGTGCTGCAAATAATCGAGGGACAATAGAAAAACACTTTAGAGGAAGTTTGGACGATATTTACTTTTATAATCGAGATTTGGACAGTACCGAAGTCGCACAATTATATCATAGTACTTGTACAGAAATCACCTGCTATGATACCACATTTATCCAAGACACTACCTTTGTCAATGACACCACTTTTGTCAACGACACCACTTTCATAACTGTTCAAGACACCTTACAGTTTGACATAAATACCAATTCTATATCAACTCCTAACATCGTGGGAATGAAGGTATATCCAAACCCAGCTGGCAGTGAGCTTACCATCCAGATTGATGATTATAGTCAAATGAATAATTACACTTTGAAGATATTCACAACACTAGGACAAGAAGTATACTCTGCAATTGTAAATACGCCATCCTATCAGATTCAAACTAGCACACTTGGTGGAGCAGGAACATATTATCTTGAGGTCTATGATGCCAGTTCAAGTAAACGAGCTCGAAAAGTCATACTGGTCAACTAAAGTAATTTATCTAAAAACACAACTGTGAAACTCGTTCTCAATACGCTATTCATTCTCTTAATTTCAACTTCTACTTTTGCTCAATTGCAGTGGGAGTCACGAGCAAGTCTTCCAAATTTTGGACGACATGCCGCAACAAGTTTTGAAATCAATGGCAAAATCTACGTTGGACTGGGAAGGCGAGGAGACGGAGTTTACATGAGTGACTTCTGGGAGTATAACCCTCAAACAGATATTTGGACACAGAAAGCAAGCTACCCTGGAGGAGCACGATTTATTCCAACCGGATTTTCCATAAATGGTAAGGGCTACATTTGTCTGGGATATACTTCAGGAGGGATTGCTACATCTAATTTATATGAATATGACCCTAATACGGATATGTGGACAGCCAAGACCTCTTTCCCTGGGGGAGCAAGATATGGTGCCAGTGCATTTGTAATTGGAGATACAGCTTATGTTGGAACAGGAACCTGTGGTGGCACTTCATGCCATAAAAACGATTTTTGGATGTACGTACCAAGTACCAACGCATGGACGCAAAAAGCTAATTTTCCAGGAGGAAATTCAATCAACGTCCTTGGTTTCAGTATTGGTTCAAAAGGATACTTCGGCAATACAACGACTTATTCTACTGGCACGTATTCCCCATCCAACAACTTTTGGGAGTATAATCCTTCTACTAATACATGGAGTTCTATAGCTTCTATGCCTGGTTCTGCCAGACGAATAACTTCAGCGTTTGTATATAGTGGGGATGCATACGTAGGATGCGGCACTAACTCTGGAAGTCCTGTGAGCACATTTTTAAACGACTTCTATGTGTACAGTCCAGGTTCAAACTCATGGTCTTATCAAACCTCCAATAGTAGCTACAGATCAAAAATCGACACCGAATTATTTTGTATTGGAGATTCTACCGTTTTTTCTGTAGGGGGATACTCATCGTCTGGTTCTCACTCCAATGTATGGCAACTAAAACTTAATTCTGACACCTGCGACTATTATGATACAACATTCATTAATGACACAACTTTTATAAGTATTTACGACACAACATTTACAACTGTATTTGACACATCTAATGTAATAATTAATGATACCATATACACTAACATCACAACTTACGACACGACTTTCACATATCAAATCGACACTATCTATCAGACCATTTTTGATACCGTGACAACCTATATAAATGATACCGTTTATCACTATGTTAACGTAGCTGTTGAAGACACGCTCATTGTCAATCTATATGATCCTGGTTGTGGAAATATTCAACATAAAATCTATCCCAACCCTAGTTCTGATTTTGTCTACCTAAGTAGTAATAGTTATGAATGTTATCCTAATGCCGAAGTTGAATTTATCAATGCTCTAGGTCAAATTCTTCAAACCCATCCATATAATGAGTTGGTTACTATTGATGTTAGAGGATACGCAAGGTCCACCTACTTGTTAAGGTTAAAAGCTGAAAACGGCAGTACAATTTTTGCTAAGAAAATTGTAATTAAATAGAAAACTCTATTTCCTTTGCAGCAACATAAGGGGTGCTTTTAGTTCCGACTAATTGCTGAGATGATACCCATACACCTGATGCAGATAATGCTGCCGTAGGAATTAATAGATATATACAGTATCTCTCAACACTTCTTGTTATAAACAAGAAATGAAAAAAACAACATTAATCAGTCTTCTACTTGTAGCGGTCACAACCTGCTTTGGACAAGTAAATTTTACAGCTCAACTTAAAAATGCCAAGACCTCTGAACCAATAGAGTCAGCTTTTGTCAGGTTAAGTAACAGCAGTGGTGCAACATCCACTTACTCTACACCCAACGGGACCATCAACATGGTGAATATTCCAAAAGGGGTCTACACTATTTCAATCAGTCATGCTTCTTACAAAACAAACGTAGGAACTATTGACTTAAACCAAAACTCGAAAGACAAAATCTATTTTTTAGAGGCGGACATGGCCTTTTTAGATGCTGCTAGTATTAGTACAGTAAGAGCAAAACACTCTACTCCTACTACGTTCACTAATATTGAAAGGAAAGAAATAGAATCGCTTGATCAAAGTAAAGACTTCCCTTTTCTACTTAATATGACACCCAGTACTGTTGTCTCTTCTGACGCAGGAAATGGAGTGGGTTACACTGGAGTGCGAATAAGAGGTATAGATCCTACTCGCGTAAATATTACCGTAAATGGTATTCCTATTAATGATGCGGAAAGTCAAGGCATGTACTGGGTCAACATGCCAGACCTTGCTAGCTCAACTGAAAGTGTGCAAATTCAACGTGGTGTGGGTACCAGCACCAACGGTTCCTCTGCCTTTGGAGCAAGTGTAAACATAAGAACTAATGAGTTGAGTGAAGATAAATTTACTAGAGCAGATTTAGGTTATGGAAGTTTTAACACACAACGAGTATCATTAACGCATAGCACAGGAAGATTAAAGGGTAATTGGGCGTTTCAACTACGTGGTAGTTTAATCCAAAGTGATGGGTTTATTGACAGAGCCAGTTCCAACTTAAAATCAGCCAATATCACAGCCGCCAAGTACTGGGAAAAATCTGTTTTTAAAACCAATATACTATTGGGTAGTGAGCGTACGTACCAAGCTTGGTACGGCATCCCTCAACCTACTTTCAATGGAGATATTGCAGGAGAAAACCGATATATAAACCAGCTCTACATTGGAGGGTCTGAATTACAAAACTTGCAAAACAGCAACAGTAAAACCTACAATTCATATACCTATGAAAACGAAGTAGACAACTACAATCAGAATCACTACCAGTTTTTCTTTGACCATAAATTCTCTCCATTCTTAAAGCTAAATACTGCGGCTTACGTAACAACGGGTAAGGGGTACTTTGAGCAATTCAAAAATGGAGAAACACTGGCAGACTATGGGATAGATAGTATACAACCAACAGGAGATACTGCTTTTGAAGGAGACCTCGTGCGACGTAGATGGTTAGAGAATGTTTTGGTAGGCGGAATAGCAAATGCTACCTATAGCAAGAATAAATTTGAGACAGTAATAGGAGGGGGATATAGTAACTACCAAGGTAAACACTTTGGCGAAGCTATAGCAACAGAATTTACAGGTTATGAAGATATAAAAGCTCGTTACTATGATAATGATGCCACTAAAACAGATGGAAATTTTTACATCCGTCAATCATATAATTTCAATAATTTAATACCTTACATTGACTTACAGTATCGATTTATCAACTATCAATTTGACGGACTAGATGACAGTTTAAATTTCAATGATCAAGAGGTCAGTTACGGCTTCTTTAATCCAAAAATGGGTCTTACTTATTTGCTTAAGAATCACACTTTTTATGGCGTTTTTGCAATTGCAAACAGAGAACCAGTACGGGATGATTTTAGGGACAATAAACCGAGTGAATGGCCTGAGCATGAGGCAATGGAAAACGTAGAACTCGGGTATAGATATACAAACGGAAGAAAACGACTTAATCTAAATCTGTATACTATGAATTATACAAATCAATTGGTACTAACCGGTGCAGTAAATGATGTAGGAGAGGCTATCAGAACGAATGTAAAGGAGAGTTTCAGACAAGGCATAGAACTTGACTTTCAATATCCCATTACTGAAAACTTACAAGCTGGTGGTAACCTAACGTTGTCACAGAATAAAATTGAAAGCTTTACAGAATATGTTGGAGAATGGGATGGTACTTATGGTACTATATCAACGCAATACAACAATACGGACATTTCCTTTTCACCAAACACCATTGCTGCCGCTATGCTTAGCTATAAAGCTAATGACCATTTCACGCTAAATGCTCAAGGGAAATATGTTGGCAAACAGTATTTGGATAATACTCAAAACAATGCTCGTAGTCTGGATGCCTTTACCAATATGGACGTATCTCTGAACTATACAAGTAAAGAAATAAAGGGCACCAAGCTTTTAAACATAGGTCTGTATCTAAACAACGTATTCAATCAATACTACGCACCAAACGGATATACTTTTAGTGGATACCTTGGCGGAGAGCGTCAAGATTTCAACTACGTATACCCTATGGCTGGTTTTAACTGGATGATGAAGTTGAGTATGACATTATAAAACAAGTATCAGAGAAATAGACGTGAAAAAAGAATAAAAAAAGAGCGAAGTTTTGATATCAAAACTTCGCTCTTTTTAATAAGTTAATGACGATTAATGTCCGTATATCTCTGTAAAAGTATAATCAACACCAGCTTCACCACCATCAATATCATCTCCATTTATCGTTAGTGTAAGTACCATTTTTTCTGCTGTTAATTCAGATAGCATCAAGGTTTCGCCATCTTCAGTTAGCATGGTCTCTTCGGTATTAAACGACCAGATAAATGTACCTAACTCTTGATCATCATTTGGATCGCACTTTGTTGCCCCTTCATTATAACTCCCTGTATTATCTGCTTTAAAAATTGCTTCATCGTCATTATCGCATACATCACCTACAGCATAAAAATCAGTAAGAAGATTTCCCCCTCCAGTATCCACACCAGGGTTAATTGTAAGACCTGTGAGAACCCAAGGTCCTGCGGTTATTAATTCTGTTTTCGTTTTAGAAGTTGTAGGAGTTGTAGTTCCATCGTCGTCTTTACACCCAATTACACTTACCAAAATGGCAAGAATTAGCGTTGAATAAAATTTAGTGTTCATATTATATTTTGTTAAGTTATTTATACACAAAACTAATCGGTTAGCCTTCTTACTCAAGTTTGGTTTCTTACTTTTGCACCCATGATTGATTGGGAAAACATCCGTAAATTACATCTTGGCTCCTACCAGGGTACGTATCTTAATTCACCAGCCAATGGAATACCCAGTTCTAATGCTGAAGCATATGTGATTAAGGAAACTGAAAAATTTAGGACTGCTCCTGGCCAATACCGCACAGAATTTATTTCAGCAACAATTCCCGCTATAAAGGAGCAAGTTGCTAATTTATTGAATGCCAAAGTTGATGAAATTGCTTTGGTCCCCAATATTTCAATTGCTCTAAATCTGTTTGTAAAGTCATTACCCTCAAATATCAAAGTTGCTTTTTACCGAGGCGATTATCCTTCACTGACCAAGCCTTTTGAGGTTGGAAATTTTGATGTTAAATGGTTGAATTTTATAAATCACGAGGTTGATTTAGACGACCTTGAAGTATTTCTAAAAAATGAACAACCTACTGTATTAGGCATTAGCCATGTCCAATGGCTTACTGGATATACGGCAGATCTTGAGGCAATTGGCATTTTATGTAAGCAATACAATTGTCTTTTAATGGTGGATGCCACACAGAGCTTAGGGGCCATCTCTATAGATGTGCAACAAGAGTATATTGACATACTTGGATCTAGCTGCTACAAGTGGCCATTAGCAGGATTTGGTAACGGAGTATTCTATATAAATAAGCAAGTACAAGACCAGTATCCACCTCGTAGTTCAGGTTTTAACAGCCATACATGGGTAGATGGAGAAGCTGTATACTACCCAAGTATGAAAAGTTATGAGCCTGGCCATCACGACCATGTCGCTTTTCACAGATTGAGTTACGCCTTAGGCCAGATAGACGAATTGGGAATCGAGAATATTGCTGTCCGTATTCGTAGATTAATGAACTACACTATTCAGGAACTAAAGAATATTAATGTTAAAATTATAGGAAATTTTTCTATGGATCATAGAGCTGGTATAATCTGCATTGAAAATAAAAAAGGACTTTTTGAGCACCTAAAATCTAAAGACATTGAAGTATCCGAAAGAAGTGAATTTATTCGCTTTGGGCTTCACTATTACAACAACGAAGCAGATATAGATATCCTAGTTAAAGAACTTGACAGATTTCTCTAATTGTCTACTATTTCAAGAACCATTTTAAATCTTCTTTTATAAATGCATCAATTGCATTGTCAGTCTCCTTACAACTTAAAGAGTTGATACCTTTCAGTGGTAAAACTGCTCCCCTCCACTCTCCAACAGTTTGCCACCTACCTAAAGATAGGTCCGATACTTTGGAAAAATCCAAACTGCTTTTTTCTGGATATCCTGACATGTAAAAATATGGGGAGTCTACCATATCATCTTCCATCGCAAGGCCAAAACTAATCCCAATATTTTGGGGTATTATGGCATAAATCCCTGTGTCAAAATGATGAGGCCATATTCGAATTTCACTACTTTGTTGCAATGCTCCAAGCACTTGTTGACAGGCTTTATTGGCTTTATTTCTCCAATACCTCCAGACTTCTAAATCCTGCTTTTCGATTAATTCAAACGAATCATTTATAAATGAATAGTCGTTAATCTTAAAATGAAGTTCCTCCTTAAAGCCATCTTTACTCAGCCTAAAATCAGGCAAATCCGATTCTATCTCTAACTCTATTTCCATGGAAGTTCTACCCACAATAGCGTATGATTTTAATATTTTGAATAGTCTATCATACCATACAAACTTAAAACTTCTCAAGTCTAAACTTAAGACGACACTCCCCCTCTCAACTTCAATCCATCTCCCGAATATTCTACCATTTACATGGTCATAATACAAATTGGTATGGCTATCGTCTTCCTCTTTCTGAACAAATGTTCTATTGACTTTAGCAATTATTTGACTTAACTGATGTAGCTGTTGATCTACCTTATTGTACTCCTGCATATGAAATTCCAGTTAAGCGATGGATATCATAATCAATAGTGACTAAATCAGAAGATTTGAAATCATTTATGTCGTTGTAACCTACAGCTCTTGCCACTACTTTTACAAGATCATTTGCTGCTAAAAAGAAGTTTTTAAGCTGATTAGCCGACTTATCTATTTCCTGACGGGCCCTCAAATTTTCTTTTTGTGTGGCTATTCCTACTGGACAGTTATTGGTTCCACAAGCTCTCATTCCTAAACAACCAATAGCCTGCAAAGCTGAATTACTCACAGCTATAGCATCGGCTCCCAGCATTAGTGCTTTCGCAAAATCCTCTGGTACTCTCAATCCGCCTGTGATTACCAGTGAAACATCCTTCACACCCAATTTATCCAAATGCTTTCTAGCACGTGCCAAAGCAGGAATCGTAGGTACGTTTATATTATCTCGAAGGATGGTGGGTGCAGATCCCGTTCCACCACCTCTGCCATCTAAAATTAGATAGTCTGCCGATGCCTCAAGAGCAAAGTCTATATCTTCTTCTATTCTACTTGCCGCAAGCTTAAACCCAATTGGAATACCCCCAGTTTTTTCTCTTACTTCATCTGCAAAGGCTTTAAAATCTTCAGGAGTTCTAAAATTACTAAATGTAGCTGGACTAATTGCTGTCTGACCAATTTCCAAACCTCTGGCCGCAGCAATCTCTGCCGACACTTTGGCTCCAGGCAAATGGCCCCCTGTTCCTGTTTTAGCACCCTGACCGGCCTTGAAATGGAACGCTTTACTCGCCTTTACTAGGTCCCAAGTGAAACCAAATTTGGCAGAAGCCAATTCATAAAAGTACCTTGAATTATTCTCTTGCTCCTCTGGCAATACACCTCCTTCACCTGAACAAATTCCAGTTCCACTCATTTCAGCACCTTTTGAAAGGGCAATTTTAGCTTCTCTACTCAAAGCCCCAAAACTCATATCCGAAACAAAAAATGGGATGTCCAATTCCAATGGTTTCTTGGCTCTAGGACCTATTACCACCTTGGTATTAACCTCATCTGCATCCAATAATGGCTTTCTGCTCAATTGTGCTGGTAAAAACTGAATATTCTCCCATTTCGGCAGCAAATTTCTATCTACTCCCATTGAACTACTGGGACCATGATGGCCAAAGTTTTTCAATCCATTTATGGATAGTTCTTTTATGTAACTTGTGTACGGCTCAGTACTTTCTGGATGTGTATCTGCATATTGCCCCAAATACTCATCCCTATTAAATGGCTGCGGATGGATTTCTTCATAGGCTATCACATCTGCCTTATCTACATATACAACTCCTTCTCTTATTTCCGATTTGAACTTATAAAGCACTTCAGAATTGTTGTACTCACTAACTCCTGTATCCATACGATAATCCCAATTGTGTACACCACAAACTAGGTTATCTCCTTCTACATGGGCATCCGCCATCAGTGCACCTCTGTGCAAACACCTACCATATAAAACAGAGACATTTTCTTCATACCTAATGACGACTAAATCTGTATTTTCCACTAGGGCATATTTAGGTTCTCTATTGGGTAAATCAGCAATAGAAAATAGATGAACAGGATCTATTAATTTATTCATACGTGATTATTTCTTCTCTTCACAAATCTACTCTTCTACCTTCACTCCTCGCCAAAACGCCACATACCCTTCAATATTTTTAGCCAACTCCTTTGTTTCTGGGTAATACCATGCAGCGTCATTATTTTTTTGCCCATCGACATTCAGTGTATAATAAGATGCTACACCTTTCCAGTGGCATGTACTTTGTGTCTCACTGGACTCATAAAACTCCTTTTTGATAGAGCTTGCAGGAAAATATTGATTCCCTTCAACATTAATTGTCTCATCGCTTTCCGCGATTACCGTTCCATTCCAAATTGCCTTCATTCTAAGTTTTTTATTAAACACTCATAAAAGAGTTCTTGCTTATCAGTATATACTGATTTCAGTTCTAAACCTGACATCTCACACAACCACTCAATAGTTGGCAAATTGTACTTCTGTGAGACCTCTGTATGAATAGACTCTGAATCTGTAAACTTATAGGTCTTATTCAAAGCTCCAATGGTCACCTCTTGTTCTTCAGTGCTTACTAGATAACTGTTACAAGTACCACTCTCAGGATTGTAAACTGGCCAATGGATAAATTTACTTACATCAAAATTTGCGTTTAATTCCCTGTTTATTCTATGCAGTAGGTTTAGGTTGAAATCCCGTGTAATCCCCTCTGCATCATTATATGCTGCCAAAATTTGAGCAGGACTTTTCATTTTATCCAGTCCCATCATTAGCCAATCTTGCGGACGCATTCTAGTATTAATCTTCTTTAAAAACTCAATAGCTTGAGGATGATTGAGATTACCCAGATTAGATCCCAAAAACATAATAAGGTTGGTAGAAAACTCATCATACTCAATATAGTTTAAGGCCTCCTCATAGGTAACGTTGATGGGTTTAATCTCTGCACTTGGCACCACTTCTAAAACATTCAACCTACACGTCTCAAGTATATTCTCAGATATATCTACTGGCCAATAAGTAAAAGACTTTTCAGCCTTTTCCAATGCTTTTAATAAAAGGATGGTTTTAGTTCCATCTCCAGCTCCAAGTTCATATATATTCAGATGATTACTAGGCCCCAAAGCTTTTACTATTTCAGCACTTCGCTGTTCCAGCAACTCAAACTCAGCACGAGTCACATAGTAGCTTGGCATAGCCATTATCTTTTGAAATAATTTGTCTCCCTTGCCGTCGTAAAAATATTTACTACTCAACTTCTTAGGAAAGACTGCCAACCCTTCAGCTATATCTTCAGCAAATCGATTTTTCATTGTTATTTAACAAGTCTAAGTCCACAAAACTGCCACCTAAGATGCGGGTGAAAGAAATTCCGGTATGTCTTACGTGTATGACCCTTAGGTGTAGCAACAGAACCTCCTTTTAGCACTTTCTGATTTACCATAAATTTGCCATTATACTCTCCCAGAGCACCTTCAGCTGTTTTAAATCCAGGATAGGGTAAGTAAGAACTGTTCGTCCATTCCCACAACTGCCCCCAATCAAAATGCATATTTGCAACTTCCCATTCCGCCTCGGTTGGCAATCTCATTTTCTTCCATTCTGCATAGGCATAGGCCTCATACAGGTTAATATGGATAACCGGCTTCGCAAAGTCCAATGGTTTCAAGCCATTCATATCATAAGCATGCCATTCATTTTTGGTATAGTGCCAATACATTGGGGCCTTGGTCTCTTGACTTTGCACCCAATCCCAACCTTCGCTGTGCCAGAGATTAAAGTTTTCGTATCCACCTGCTTCAATAAAAGCTATCCATTCACCATTGGTTACTAGACTTTTTCTTATCTCAAAATCATAAAGATATACCTTATGTCTGCCTTCTTCATTGTCAAAATGAAAGTTTTCTCCCTCATACCCTATTTCATAAAGGCCTTCCTTGATGGCCACAAAACCACCGTTCTCAGAATTTTTTAATTCAAATTCAGACCCATAGCTTGGGAAAGTCAGTTGATGACCCAGAATGTACTTAATATCATAGGCCAATAACTCTTGGTGTTGCTGTTCATGATTCAACCCTAGTTCTATAATATCCAATTGTTCCTTTGATGGGTTTAAGCTTAAAAACGCTTCCATACCCTTATCTACATGCTGCCGATATTTCAGCACTTCGTACACTATCGGCCGAGTCATCATACCCCTATCTGCTCTTAACACTCGTTCTCCAGCATTATTATAGTAGCTGTTGAACAGGTAAGCGAAATCAGAATTAAACTCCTTATAATCCACTACAAAGGCTTTTAGAACAAACTGCTCAAAAAACCAAGTGGTATGTGCTAAATGCCATTTGGGTGGTGACACATCCACACTAGGCTGAATACTGTAGTCTTCCAATTCTAAAGGACCACAAATCACCTCTGTTCTTCGACGTACTTTTAAATACCACTCTTTCATAAAAGGGATTCTCCATTCAGATTCGTTGTTAAAACGTCACTCATGTAATCAAAGAAAGGTCGAATCGCTATAAACGTACTCATTACTTCATTGGCAAACGATGGAGAAAGGACTTCCTTATCACTAAATGTTCTAAAAGCATAAAATTGCTTCATCCGAATCCACTTAATATTAGGATCACTCTTGTCAAAATCACGAGGTGCTGTGGCCACTCCATTCCCTCTCAACTCTCCAAAATGCTTTATAAAATTCTTATCTTTAGTAATTCTGTCAATTTCGGTTCCATCCATTTCAAACTCGCGTCGTATTCTAAGCAAATCTTCTTTATTAGGACCGTAGAAACCTCCCCCTACTTGGGTCCTTCCTCCGGGTTCAATGCTAAAATAGTAACTCCCTCTTCTCCTTGCTCCTGCCCGAGCATAGTAACCACTGAGATTAGTCTTATAAGGAGATTTATTCTTGGAAAACCGGACATCCCTATTAATCCTAAATAGCTTTTTCCGTTCTATCTCATCCGTAGTGTTGAGACCAAACTCAACGTCTTGCATGAGCTTGAGCATTTCACTTTTTGAAGCTTCGTATTCTTTCCTGTGGTTGGCAAACCACTCTCTTGTATTGTGCTTTTCTAAATCCTTTAGAAAGGAAAATGTCAATTTACTTATCATTTGCAGGAAACGCAAGTAACAAATTATCGGTTAAGAAAACTTGAATAATTCGTTTATTTATTTGTAAAAAAGGGCCAGAATAATACGATCATGTCGCCTGTAATAGTCTAAACATTTTCTAATTGAACACAAAAATTAAAAATCTACACCCGTTTACACATCATATTAATCTAATCTGTTTTATCCTTGTACTGAATAAAATAAAAAAAGCTATTTTTCTCATGGACTTAGAGTAAAAATATCACTCAAATTATCATCATAATCGGGATGTAGCTTAGTCCGGTTAAAGTGCTGGTCTGGGGGACCAGAGATCGCTGGTTCGAATCCAGTTATCCCGACAGTAAAAAAGTCCATCTATAGCTAGATGGACTTTTTGTTGTTCAATGTTTAATGGTGGAGCCAGATCTCTTGCCGTTTCTCCGTATAATTATTGTAATGTATATCTAAGCGTAACTCCAAAGTCTGTTAATGCACTCGGGAATGAATTACTGGTAACAGGGTTATTTGAATTTCTATTGTAGAACATTCTGAAGTTAAGGGCATCACTTATCTTATAATCCAAAGATGGACGGATACTCATCGTTCTGATACCTGCAGTTGGTATATATGAATCTTGACCATCATTACCTTCTAAGGTTCTTACAATCGTTATCCCATCTCTGATAGAAAAATCAAATCGAATGTTTAAATCATTCTGCAATATGATTCTCTTACCCTGCATTTTTATTGGTAATCTTAGTCCACTGGTTCTATAACCTGCACCAATTACATACTCTTTATTTCTAACCTCTACCATTCTGGCAGTGATTACATTAAGTTGTAAATTTCTATCCGTTTTAAACTCAAATTTAGCAGATATCCCATCCTTCGTTGTTACGTCAATTCCTATTAATGGTGTAAGTCGTTCAACTATGGTAACTCCACTTTGGTACAGGTACTGTGTAGCTAAATTAGCACCTCTCTCTAAATCATCGGTACCATAGTCCAATGGTCTTTGGAATGACCCAATGGTTAGTGTAGATGAATATGCATGAGATATTGAAATATTACTAAAAATATCTTTAAATATGTCCAATTTAGATAGCCCATTATAAGTAATTCTCCAATTTGGAATTGGAATTTTCTTGAAAGGAGTCAGTTCTACAGTACTAGCATTCTTTCCACTATAAGCTGCGATAAAGGAATGCAGAAGTACCTCCTGGTGCTTATTGCCATACCCTTTAGGGAAACTAGTACTATCATCTATTTGGTTTAGTTCATTGCCATACAATGCTGAATATATTCCACCTTCACCAAAATCTCTAGCCTGTAATCTCAAGGCTATGGTATATCTGTTGTCCTTAAACTGAGTAAAAGTTGCTGATGAGTAATCATCGCCCAGTTTATCAAACATCGAACTCCATGTGCCAAATGATGTACTAAATGTTCCAATTTCCGTGTAAATAATATCATCATAAGACCCAGAAGATTCTTGATAACGGAAATTACTATTTACATTTAAACTTTGTCTCCTATTAAAATTAATACTAATTCTAAAGCCTTTAATAGGTTCCAGCGTAGCAGATCCGTTCAGGTCAAATCCATTCAGATTAATGTAACGTGCAATCTGATTGGTATCAGTTGTTAAGAACCCACCTGCCGCAATATTATTCCTGAAATTTTCATCCTGAGAGCCAAAAACAAATGGTAATCCTGGAGTATTATTCTTAAAGTTCTGACCAATGTAATCTATGCTTTTTGTAAAACCAGGAAGAGTAGTACCATCTGTCTTAGTAATCCCCATTTGAGCCTGTTTTAGCATCATCAGGAATTTAAATAACCCTCGGGTACCTGCACTAATCTCTTCTTTTTTCTTTTCATCATCATCATCATCATCCACGTCCTTCTTTACTTTTTTACGTGGTGGTGGTCGATTAATCTTACGTAAGAAAGGCACCTTATTATAAAGTGAGATGAAGTTAAAGTTGGTATTTACACCTATTGTTCTTGAATTCTGGATAGTATTACCCAAACTTTGTGAAGCAGGAGGAGCATTCCTCCATTCATAGTTAGCACTGTACCTTGTGGTAACAGTAGTCCAATTCAAAATCTTAATTTTTCTTAATGGTAACGAGTAATTTGCATTAACCGTTTGATTGAAGTTATTAAGTCGGCCCAATGCCCAAAAATTATCCCAAACTTCCTGTTTCTTTTCTGGAGTATTTAATTCTCCTTCCGGTTCTTCTACCCATGAGTTTGCTGTTGCAGCATAGTCTACAGATAGACTCTTAGTAAGATTCCATTTCCAACCATAAAGTCGTCCTATACTAAAAGTTTTATCATAAAGTACTGGAACTATTGATTTGAAATTATCATTATCTCTGTTCATTAGCTCAGAGTAACGTCTATTAACATCTACCCTAAAATTAAGATTTGTTGGGACCAAACCAATATTAAAGTCCTTAATCAAGGTAAGGCGTTTTGATTTGATCTTTCTCTTAAACGGTTCCCACGATTTTGGTTTAGGACTAAAATTGTACCCCAAAGAAGACTTATAGGTCTTAGCATCATTCCTTTCTATTACTTGACTACGTCTAAATAAACGTTGATATGCAAAAGAATAATTCCAATTTTCTATATCATAAAAATGTGGTTTACCTCCAGATGCTGCCGTTCTATTCTTTTTGACATTTGTAAAATTGAGGCTATATCGTGAAGAGTAATCCTGAGCTGCTTGCCTAATTCCATCCTTTTCAGTTTGTGTTTCAGCATTATTAATGGCTGTACGCAATAAGATATCTGGATTAAGTGGATAGAACTTAGGATTAATAATATTCTCACTATATCCAATAAACATAGGTACCGTAATTCCAGATTTTTGAGGGAAGAATTTACCCAACTCTATATTTGAGGCTATATCGTATTGAATTTGTTCATTCAGATTTCGCTCATTTAGCTTTTTATCAATAGCACCAAAACCTATTGTTTGATAATTACCAGAGACTGTAACATTGGCAAAATCTGCAAGCTTAGCCACCAAACGTGCATTGGCAGCATATCCTCCTTTGTTTGCAAAATCTACTAGTCTTAATTCATTGAACCATACTTCTGCAGATAGCTTATCTACAGAACTTGTCTCAGAATTTTTCACACCCAAAAGTATTGTTCTAACATTACTTAAATCAGGAAGGCCTACAATACTAATTTTATGTCCATTGGACAATGTTTCGGAGTAAAACCCATTCGGGTCACTTTGATTATTAAGTTGTCTATTCAGTTTTACTCTATAAAATTCTTCTAAGTCAACTATTATCTCATTTTCAGATGGCCAAACAGATGATGGATCAGCAACGCCTTCAGGTGAAATTATCAATGGAACTTCATATTGGTAGAAATTACTTTCTAAATCTGTTCCTATCCGCATCATAGCCACTACATCTCCATTCATAGCAGTTTGAGACTCCGCATGGACAAACATTTTCAACGTTTTATAATTACGTATGTCATAATCTAAAGCTCGGTAAGCACCTTTTGCATCCTCTTTGTCTAAGTTACGCACTTCAATGGAAAGTGATTGCTCATTCTGCTGAACATTGCCCACTTGTGTAGGATCTATCTCTCTACTAAAGCCAGGAGGAACAACATATGGAATAGGACTACGCTTACTGTTCTCATTTACATTTACCGTTGATACAACTAGCTCCGCATCATCATTTGGATCAATTGGTGGCCCTACTCTCGGAGGGAACTTTAATGTTTTTAGGTACCTTCTCCAATTCGCTCTTACCAACTGAAAATTAGCAAATCTCAAAACAACACTATCCTCAAACCCTTTGACAAACATTCGCATGAATCGAATAGATTTGAAGTCTTGAATACCTCCAATTTTCTTCTCATATTGGCGGATTGGTATTTTCAGTTGATACCATGTCACTTCATTTGGTAAAGCTCCAGGATCTATTTGATCCGCTGTTACACGAATGGAATCAGTTACATAGTTTTCATTAATTTTTAGATTATTCGGATCTATACTTATTCTGTACTGAAAATATTCCTCATTGAGGTTCACTGTATAATCTTGATTGATATCCTCATCATCAGGAATAGTATAACCAGATTTTGGAGTTCCGTCAGCTAGCTTATCTAAAGTACTATTCCCCTCAAACCCATTGTACTTTTTATATCTTGGTAGTACCAGTGCATTTTGATTATCATAAAGAGGATCTCTAGGATAGATATAATTATCTCCAGATGGGTCAGCCTGAGCTATTTGATAAGCAGCAGAACTCGTACCATGCTTTGCCGCAATGGCATCCAAATACTCTTTAAAGACTTCTCTTTCTTTATCATCATTCATTCCATCAAGTCCAACGTCTTGAGATGTTCTTGCTTCTGGAGTATTATCGAAGGCTTTATTAATTATCTGCCCATTTGGTGTAAAGGCATATTTACCTTCATCTACAGTGTAATTACCATTTGGAACAGGCAACCCATTTTCTGCTGATCTCTTTCTATCCTGAATGACATCTTCAGATACACTCCCTATATTGATATAGAGATCTCCAGTATTGTGCTTGCTGCCATCATACTTTGAATAAACAAAAGGATCTAGAAGCCATAGCTCTATATAATCTATATTGGTAGCTTCAAAATCATTGGTTTCTATTCGTCGCATAATACCTCCCCAATTTTCTTTGGGTTTATCCAACGAACCATCTATTAGCAAATCTTCCGTATTGTAATTGTACTGTCCCCTCTCATCCGGATAAAAGCTTAAGTCTAAAGTTGGTATTTGTTGGGGCTGTCCTTGTTGTAATTCTATATCAGGGAAAATCTCTTTTTGTACAATTGTTCTCACCCAATGTCCTGATCGTTCTATGGTATTAGTTCTAATGTTTTCAGGAGTCAGGTTGTTATCATCTCCCTGAAAAACAGGATCTATATTGTACCAACTTAAGTTAGCTCTCTTGGAGTTAAAACTACTATCTGCGGTAAGTGGATTTGCTGTTTCAGGGAATAAATCAGGCTGCCCTTGAGGAGTACTCGCCATTCTCCAACTTCGTACATACTTTAAATCATAGGGGGTCTCCGCACCTTCGAAATCATCAATATAAGATGTCCCTTTATCACCTTGAGTCTTGGCTTTGTGAGGTATTAGGTGAGCAAACTCTCCTGTTATACTTATGCTTGACACCTCTTTTGTTTCTATAAATGGCAACTTATCAACCATCCTAGTCAAAAACCGAGATTCAGTATTATAAGATCCATCAAAGCCCCATATTGAATTACGTAGCGGTTCTTCTCCTATATTAACTTTATTCGTCAGGGGTTGTTCTGACATATGCATAAAAGTCGCCCCAAGAATTAATTTGTCTGAATGCTTATAATCCAAACGTGTACCAATAAGAGACTTTTGTTGAATATTAATCAGAGAGTTACTCTCACATGTTGCTTTTATAGCTGCCCCAGAATTCAAGATTCCTTGATTCACAATCTTTACTGTGCCCAAGGTGTAATCTACGATATAATCAGACCCCTCGCTCAAGACATTCCCATTGGCTGTAACTCTAACAGAACCTTGCGAAATATTATAACATTGGAGTCTAATCTGATCTGATGATGAACCTTTAAAGGTCCCACGCAAGAAATACTTATTGTGTTTTAAATCCTGTTCAGCATTCCATTTTGTAGTTCGGTATAGTGAGTCAAAGACATAATAGTCTGCACTACTTGCATCTTTAAATTTAGACCTTAAAAACGACCCAAATGGCTCTCTTACAGGAAATATTATTCTACCCTTTAAGGCATCAATAGTAACTCCATCAATCAAATCAAAAACACCATCTGGCTTTGCCTCTTGCTGCTTGTTAATCTTATCTAAATTTAGAACTGTAATTAGTTGTCTTTTACTAATCTCGGTCTCACTAGGCTCTACTGGCAAATAGTTTAAGTCTGCACCAGAAGGATCATCTGCATAAACTACATTCATCGTAAAATCCTCTCTTTGAAGATTATAGGTATTTAGAGAATAGATGTTTTTCATCATCAACTCCCAAGCCGGAAGATTGGTCTTTATAGTTGCATGCTTTAATAACTTTAGGTTGAGGTAGCTTCCACTTCCTGTTGTCAGAGGATTATCTACACTTAATTCTCCTACCTGGAACCTAGCCCCATTTGCTATATACTCATAAGCTACCATTAGTAACTCATCGTTATTCAACGACTGATTTAGAGAAATATATCCCAATGTGGGATGATATGAGAACTCATTATCATTTAATTTCCGTGCATTACTCAAGCATTCATAATCTGTACCAAGAACCATTCTTGGATCAGAAGAACTACAAAAATCTGTACTTGCTTTTACAATACCGCTATACAAATTAGTAGCATTATTGTCGGGGAAAGCTCCTCCAGTTTGTACCAAGAAATCTCTGTACACATTATTTTCATTCTCTCCCAAGTCCATAAAGCCCATTACATTTCTGGAATTCCCTATGGCATTATTCCTATTGGTTACCCAAACTTCAACATAGTTGATTTGGATATTGGAAGAGATAATTGGAAGGCGTGTTAATGCATTGTCATAGTTCTGAGCAAAGTATTGTGATAAGAAGTAGTGACGATTCACATCATAATTATGAGCTTGAATATCATAATTTGTTACTTGAGCTCCACCAGTCACCTCAGTCTCCTTAGTCTCACCCTTATCTTGTGTTGCTATTATGGCTACTTTTAATTTACCGAATTGCAACTGTGTTTTAACACCAAAAAGGTTTCGCCCTCCTTGAATTAGACTACCATTTAAAGGAAGACTAACATTACCCAATTCTATATTTTTAACAATATCATCATCTCCACCTGCCCAATTTAGCTTCATTTGATTTTCAAACTCAAACGTAGCTTCAGTGTCATAGTTCCAATTTAGTTTTAATCGATCACCTATTTGACCTGTCACATTCAATTGCATTTTCATGCCAAAATCGAACTGACCGTTCTTTTGCTGTCGCACTGGGAATGATGGATTTTCTACTTTGTTAAAATTACCTCCGAAAGTTACTTCTGCACTACCTGAAGGTCTGATATCAATAATACCTCCGCCAAAAACTTTATCAAAAATCTCGGGAGTAATAGCTATCTTAGGAATTATACCTCCACCTTTTACATAGGTATCAGCATTGCTCTTTTTTCGGTAATATACTTCTCTATCTCTACGTTCTTTTGCACGTAAATATTCCGTCAGTGTTAGTACTCGGGGGGAACCAATTGGTTTCCCACCAATTGTAATAATTTCTAGATAACTTCCAGAAGTTGGATCATACTTATATATCGTCTTAATGTTGGGAGGATCCTTGAGATCAACCAAATTTTTTGGAGCATCTCCATTTGGTTTTTTATCCTTGAGTTCGTACCTCAATGAGCTATCTGTTTGAGCAAAGAGTGAAACGCTCAACACATTGCATACAGCCAATACCAAAAAAGCCAATAAAGCTCTTCGTAATTTCATTATTAAAATTCTTGTTTTCAAAAGTTGTCTAAACCTGAGTTATTAAAAGTATGTATTTTCTTATAGGCCGATGAAATAATGAGAATAGCTAACAAAATTACAATAATTGCAGTGATTTCTTAATTAACTCTTCGGTCGTAGGTTTATTGCCTGCTTCCTTGCTAATTCTCATCAGTATTTTACCAACGGCTGGTTTTGCAAAACCGAGAGCTAGCAACGCGTCTGTAGCTTCCTGTGTTTCTACACTTCCTCCATTTAAGTTATATGCATCATCAGAGCCTATCCCTCCTAGCTTATCTTGCAATTCTATCACAAGTCTTTGAGCAGCTTTAGGACCAATACCTTTTATACTTTTTAGCATTGCAATGTTACTATTAGTTATAGCACTTACTACATCATCCACACTCATACTACTTAAAATCATTCGGGCTGTACTCGGGCCTACTCCGTTTACACCAACTAATTTTACGTACATCTGACGTTCATTCAAAGTTGCAAAGCCATATAATGTTTGGCTATCCTCTCGAACTATGAGATGGGCGTAGACCTTAGCCTCCTTCTTTTCTTTCAATACTTCAAACGTATTTAATGAAATATGCAATAGATACCCAACTCCACCACAATCAACCACAACTTCAGTCGGTGTTATCTTGTCTATCTTCCCTGATATATAATCGTACATCTTTGCAAGGATAAGCTACACATTTGATTAGTTGAAATAGCCTATGTGTAAAAGTGTATTTTTTGTATGTTTATTTGCCCCAAATTGCCAGTTAGCAAGAACATATTTGTACACCTAGCTTTATTTACTGTAGCACTGGCATATGCTGCCAATTACTCGTTTGCTAAGTGGGCTATGCCAGAGTATATAAGCCCTTATGGCTTTATACTTCTAAGAGTCGGGTGCGGAGCCTTATTCTTTGGCACCTATTACTTTTTCTTTGCTAGAGAGAAAATCCAAAACACGCGAGATTATATAGACTTTGCAATTTGTGCCTTTTTTGGAGTAGCCCTTAACATGCTAGCTTTTTTCAAAGGTTTGAGCATGACTTCCGCTATCAATGCATCTGTACTGATGCTTCTAGCCCCAGTACTCGTGGTACTATTCTCCGCTATTGGTTATAAAAAGAGAATTAAACCTCTGGTCTATTTAGGAATTTTAATTGCATTTTTAGGAGCAGCCCTTTTGGTCAATGTAGGTTCATTTTCTTTTGACAACAATGGACTAATGGGAGATTTATTGGTCATACTAAATGCCAGCAGTTTTGCCTTCTATCTCTATTATGTAGCTCGACTCCTTAAAAAATATAGTGCTCTTACAGTAACAGCATTTATATTCATGATTGGTTTGGTATTCGTATTTCCAATTGGGATTCACGATTTCTTAGCTGCACAATGGACTGCTATGCCTACTCATGTGATTTTCGCATTAAGCTTTGTAGTCTTATTTGTGACCATTCTAGCTTATTTACTGAATACATGGGCATTACAAAATAGTAGTAGTACGACAGCCGGAAGCTATATCTACTTACAGCCATTGCTTGCAAGCATAATTGCAGTTTCTTTAGGTATGGACCACCTTACATGGGGGAAAGTAAGTTGTGGTTTACTAATTGTTTTGGGGCTTTGGTTGGTGAATAGGGGGAGGTAAATCTTAAAGTTTAGATAAAAAACACTTAAAAACACTGCTTTATTTCTAGACCTTTCTCAAATACGTCTAAGTACGAGTAAAATTTAATGGTATCACTGCAATTCACTTCAACAAATGGAGTTTTTCTAATAGTAGAATCTACCTTGGATAGATATGCTGTGTAGCTTAAAGTGCTTCCTCTCAGTTTAGAATTTAATTCATTTCTAACCGATAAGGATTTTGTAAAAAAGTCATGCCTTGAAAAATTACTACCTAAACAAGAATAGACTATCGTTACATCTTTAAATTTTGAAGACTTAAGCATAATATCTAGTTGTTCCAGACACATGGTACACGCAAAACTACCTGTATATATTACGACATCATCTGCTTTATCAACAGTCAGACTATCGATGGATAAGTCTTCATTAAGATAATATAACCACTGTTTTGAATCAAAACTCACTTCCTCGGGAATAACGAAGTTTTGAAAATTCAGCAACATGATAATTTTAATTAAGATTAAATACATACAGTCCTAAGTTTGGTTTTTCGGAATATAATGACTTAAAAATCTCCTTCTCAGACAGACCTTCTTTAAATAAATTGATGTTCCCAAACGCTGTTAGACAATATACTTTATCCTTTACGATAGAGACTCTTCCTTGAGATAAAACCGCTAATTCACCTTGATTGAAATCAAGGACTTCAGTAACCCCATCTTTTTTTAATACTCTAGCTTCCAATCTCACTCCACTATCACTTGAGTCGACCAGCTGAACTATAAAAAAAATATCGTTCTCCCCTTTCAAAGTCATATTAATAACCCTATTCATATTTGATGAAATAACACCAATAGTATCTAAAAGCTTGGTAGTCCCTAAATACTTTTTAAGAGAGCTCAAATCAGGATCTACTTCAAAAAAATCGTTTGTAAGATGAAGTGGATATTCCCCTTGAAGTTTTAGTTTGTGATTATACTTCATTAAACTTCCTTTAACTGGATTATAAATATAAATGCAATCCGATGACACCGTAACATAGGAGTAGTTTTTATTGAAGTAGTATAACATAGCACCCAAAGACCCTATAAATTTTTGTTTGACTAGTTTCATCTTCCCTAAATCATATACGCTCAGCCGAATTCCGCCATCTGAATTTAATTTAGTCTGGACCTTGTCTACTACGATAGCTTTACTGTCATCCGTAAAAAAAACCATCTCTTCACCAGAGTTCCTTCCTATATTCATGGAATCTAATAAGACTAATTTCTCATCTTGCCATTTCACAATATGTAGTTTCCCGTACGACACTAACACCCCTTGTAATCCATTCATAATATAGGAAACATTTGAATGGTACTTTTCCATAAGCTCGTAATTAATTCCACTTAAACTATCAGCCATATCTAACTGTTCCAAGTTTAGATTCCTTAGATCTATATTTAAAAGTGTATAGTTTAGCTGCCCATTCTTAAAACGATTCACACAGTATAAATTAAAGTCCCGTCCATGTTTGACTCTGGTATATTCATTTTCCCAAAAAATTGAGCCTGATTGTACCATGGGATACGAAACGAAAGTATCTAATTTCGAGTTTTGGGCAACTACGTTACCCAAAACACAAAATTGTAAAAGAATAAATATACCTCTAGATATCATCTCTAAAGACTTTTGCTGTTACTGCTCCTTCACTATCAGTACTCCACTCTACCCTATAGATACGGTCAACAGCTTCATTTTCTACTTGCACAACAACAGTTAATGAACCGTTATCCTCACCTTCATATTTTCTTGTTTTAGCATACTCCAATCGCGAGTTAATGTATATTTCATCTATAGCATCGTAGTGATTAGTCCCATCTGCTATAATTCCTTCAGGGCAAATGTCGTAACCCGCTCCTGAACAAGTTATAGTAGTAGATGTATATGTAATTACTTGACCTAATAAACCAGGTGCTGATACTGAAATACTTGATTTGGACGTTTTGCTATACCCATTTGGTCCCCCACCGCTTATATTTTTTGATACAATCTCGATAGCAAAAGAGGTAGAAACACTTGCAAAAAAGAACGCTAATACTACATAAATTCTGTTCATTATTTTTTTGATTAGAGTTTAAGTATCTGAGTTATTTGTTCCCCATCAGAATTCTGAAACCAAATGGCTTGGTAGAAATAGTGCTTCCCATCATCAACGTTGAAATAATGACTAATTTCTGAACCCTTAACACTGCCATTATTTAATTGTTGGTCTACTTGTAGAATTATTTCGTTTAAACGATCACGTTCCCAAACGCCACATTGTTCCTCAAATGCTGGAATTCCTAAATTTACTGTTTTAGGACAAGGTGCAGATCCGGGGTCATTGCATTGTATACTAACAATAGTAGTATTACCTACTGAGACACCAGTTGCTACAACCCGATCATAACCGTCGGGCCCAGCTCCTGATGAGTTTCTATTGTATATCACTATTCCACTAAAAGCAGGAAATGATAAAAAACAGATGATTAAAAGAGAAAAATACTTTTTCATATAATTTTAAATAAAAAAATTGTGCCTACTCTAAAAGCTTTTCGGCTTCCGCTTTCGATAGTCCCAATTAAATTTATCTAAAATAGAAATTAAGAGTAGTGTAGTATCAAGTACAATGATACAGTTTTTTATAAAAAAAACTGACTATTAAATTTTACTGTTTGTGCCTATTTACTGAATACATGGGCGTTACAAAACAGTAGTAGTACGACAGCCGGAAGCTATATCTATTTGCAAGCATAATTGCAGTTTCTTTAGGTATGGACCACCTTACATGGGGGGAAGTAAGTTGTGGTTTATTAATTGTTTTGGGGCTTTGGTTGGTGAATAGAGGAAGGTAATAGAAATCACGTTTCCCAATTACATCATTTGTGATAAATGGTCATCAAACTATCTAGTTTTAAAAAATTAAACTCGTCATACTTTGTTGAGTAGACAATACTATCTCCAGACACGACTGCCAAAGTCGAAGAATACCTATCATAACCTGCTAACTCATTTATTTTCTTGAATAAATCGATATCATTATAGGTCACGATTTCATTGGTTCCAAACTCCAGGTTATTACTTGTTTCTATTTCTATCTCACGTATAGAAGGATAGACCACCACCAGATTCTCTTTATGCATCTCGTAAATAGTTCTATTTAATGAAACACATTTCGTACAAAGACTATTACCTTTTAGTATTACAATCTTATTATTCAGACTTTTATACTTCTCTGAATCCACAGTATTCGTATTGCAACCAAAGCTATAAAGTATTACGATGTAGTATATAATTTTCTTTTGTTTTTTCAATATATCCATAAGTGTTATCGTTAATCAGAAATGGGTGAGTAAAATAGATTGATGGATATCTTTTAAAGTCTAAAACCCCATTCTCTTGCATAAGAAAATTAAAAAAATATTTCTGACCTTGATAAAAGTTAATTGTTGAATGAAGACCTTTTTTAGCAACTGAAATCGACCTTTTGAAATTGAATGTAGAATCTTGATATGTAATAATATCTTGGTTAGAAGAAACTAAAAACGTGTCATTTTTACAATATAAAAACGTCATACCAACATCTTTATTTTTGTTAATACAGTCAACTATAAAGTCGTCATTGTAAATGGTATCTTCAATACTCATAAAATTATTTTGCAGTTCTACTTTGTATATGAAGCCTCTCTCATTGGAACATTTCACACGAGAGCCAATAAAAAGATTGTTCTCAACTAACTTAAAATCCGACCATGGATTAATCTGAATAATTCCTGTATCGACAAAGTAATCTATAACATTTAGCCCATCATCTAAGATAAATACAGTTAGTACTTTATCAATCTCCTTGAACATAGTGTCGTTTCTAAAAAAACCTGTCATTTTAGGGACATACCCGAGGACTTGCCAATTATCTTCATTAGCATTTATGGATATCAGACTAAAGCTGCTCAGAAACATAGGGTTTCGCATAAGTTTTTGATTCAAAGGAAGTAAGGTGCCGCTCGTATTTGCACTTAAAGTCGTGTAAATAGAACCGTAGATTGCTGTATCAATCCTAAATTTTGTGATGTACAAACCATCTTCTGTATTATAAAAAGACACGCTTGCATTTTTATTTACAAATGCAAGTGTGTCTCCTTTAACCTTTATACTCCTAGGCATACTTAATATTACATCTTCTGTTTCCGCCAATATCATCTTTTGAGAATAATCATTCTTACCACAGAAACTAAGAAGAAGTAGCAGACAACACAATGGTATAAAAGTAATCTGTAATTTCATCTTACGGGAGTATGGTTACTCTGTAAGAAACTGAGGGTTCATTGATGTTGCTTTTAACAGTAAAATTTACATCCGAATAAACTATTTCTTGACCATCTGGATCGATCGTTAAATCACCTTTCTCGTATAAACGAATATCAGGATCTCCCATATATGGACCTACTGGATCCGAATCCCAAATCCAAATTATACCTATTGTACAAATCGCGTCGGAAGTCAGACAATCCCAAATAATCGGCTCACCATTGCCGTCGTCACCAGCTGAAACATAATCTCCTTTTAGCACAATAACTTCAGTGTGACCACCCCTGCCATCCTCTACATAATGGTCCCCTCTTGCCTTCTCAGGAGCTTTTTCCATCACTTCTTTTTCGCTACAAGCCACCATAGACAAAGCTATTACAGCTAAATAAAAATACTTTTTCATAAAATTTTAAATAAAAAAATTGTGCCTACTCTAAAAGCTTTTCGGCTTCCGCTTTCGATAGTCCCAATTAAATTTATCTAAAATAGAAATTAAGAGTAGTGTAGTATCAAGTACAATAATAAGATTTTTTAGAAAAAGCCGTCTAAATATTTTCACGACTTACATGTTCTATAAAGAGAACTCAGTTGCGTAATTTTCATCACTCAAACACAAAAAACGCAACTTTATTTTGCTCCATTCTATTTTTTATTCTTGTGTCAAAGTCTTCCTGCAAAACCCTAGTATATTTGCCCTCTTGCTCATGATAAGATCAATGACTGGCTATGGAATGGCCGAAAAACATACCGAGAATTATAGTGTGAAGGTGGAATTGCGAAGCCTCAATGGTAAGTACCTAGATTTAAGTCTACGGGTACCTCGTTTTTTAATGCCTAAAGAGATTGAAATCCGAAATACTTTTGGCAAGCAAATAGAGCGAGGTAGTGCAACGCTTTCTATCAATGTAGTTAAACACAAGGTGAATGAAAATGACATTCAAATAAATGATGCTTTAGCTGGTCAATACTATAAAAAACTAATGCAACTGAGTGAAAATTTGAATGCTCCTCAGCATGACATCTTCCGGATTACTACAATGATGCAGGATGTTATATATCAAGATGACGAACAGCTCGATGAAGAACTCTATAGTCTAGTGAAACAAGTTGGGAAACTAGCTTATACAGAGTTTGACTCTTTCAGACTAAAAGAAGGTGAGGGGCTAAGAAGTTTATTGTTGGGATATTCGAACAATATAGCTGCAGGAATTCCGAAAATAGAGGCCCTAGAGCCTTTACGTACTGAGAGCACTAAGGAACGTCTACAAAAGAACCTAAAACAGCTTGTGGATGATGAATCCTTTGATAAAAACCGTTTTGAACAAGAACTGATTTACTATTTGGAAAAGTATGATATTAATGAGGAGAAGAATAGACTGCAAGCCCACTGTGACCACTTCACTGAAGCTCTTAGTAAAAACCCCAAGGGCAAGTCACTTAATTTTATAGCTCAGGAAATGGGACGCGAAATAAACACACTCGGAAGCAAAGCAAATCATGCAGGAATTCAAAAAGAAGTAGTTACTATGAAAGAAGAATTGGAGAAAATAAAAGAACAAGCTCTGAATTTATTATAAATGATGACCGAAGGACAACAAAAAACTGACAACGAAAAGCAAAGTACAGTGAACAATAAACTCATTATTTTTTCAGCCCCAAGCGGAAGTGGAAAAACTACAGTAGTTAGACATCTTTTGAAAACAATGCCTCAACTAGCTTTTTCCATTAGTGCTACTACTCGTGGCAAGAGACCCAATGAGGTAAATGAACATGACTATTATTTTTATACCGAAAATGATTTCATCAAAGCAATAAAAAACGAAGATTTTCTCGAATATGAAGAGGTTTATAAAGGTCTCTTTTATGGTACTCTAAAAAGTGAAGTAGAACGATTATGGGCAGAGGGCAAAACGGTGATATTCGACGTAGACGTCGTCGGTGGCCTGAACATTAAGAAATTTTATGGCAATCAGGCTCTAGCGGTATTTCTAAGACCTCCATCAGTAGACATTTTGATGGAAAGGTTAAGAGGTAGAGAGACTGAAGTAGAACATCAATTACAAGAACGAATCTCAAAAGCTAAAACTGAACTAAATTTTGAACATCAGTTCGATAAAGTTATTGTTAACGATGTGTTAAGTGATACCTTTGTTACCGCGGAAAATATAGTTGCAAGTTTTTTAGAATTAGAAGAGTAGAATGAAGGTAGGATTATTCTTTGGGTCATTTAACCCAATACACCATGGACACTTGATCATTGGTCAATATATGTTAGATCAGGCTAAGCTTGATGAGGTATGGTATATAGTTTCCCCTCAAAACCCTTTAAAAAAAGGGAAAGACATCATGGAAGCTGGTCATAGACTCAATATGGTGAAGCTTGCTCTAAAAGGCAATGATAGATTCAAAGTAAGCGATGTCGAGTTTGATATGCCCACTCCTTCTTATTCAGCTTATACCCTAAAGAAACTTAAAGAACTTCATCCTAAAACTGAATTTCAACTCATTTTAGGAACGGATAACTTACAACATTTGGAGAAGTGGAAAGACCATGAGGAAATATTAATGGGATATGAGATACTTGCCTATTTTAGAGATGGTTTCCCAGGGGGTGAATTCGCAAAAAATCAAAAAGTACGCGTAATGAAAGGCCCTATGCTAAACATATCTGCAAGTTATGTTCGTGGTCTTGTACGAATGAATAGAAGCATAAAATACTTAGTACCTGATGACGTAATGAAATACATGACCACTAAGGTTAAATAAAATCAAAATAAATTCGCCATAAAAAAGGAGACTAGCTAAGCTAGTCTCCTTTTTTATGGCGAATTAGAATAACTATTCTGATTCCTTTTCTTTGGTATCCTCTTCCTCAAGTACTTCTGTAACTTCACTTTTAGCTTCTATTACAACCTCAGGAACTTCTTCTTTATATTTTTTAGCTGCAACATCACTTGCACTCATCCCAAATATCTTTTCTACATCTTCTTTGAAAATAACTTCTTTATCTAGCAATTGGTCTGCGAGCTTAAGTAACTTATCCTTGTTCTCCGATAGTATACTGATAGCTCTAGCGTACTGCTCATCCGTTAATTTCTTAATTTCACCATCTATAAGTGCAGCCTGTTTCTCACTAAACGGTTTGCTGAAACTATTATCCATGTTGTAGTAAGAGATATTACCAATCGCCTCATTCAGACCATAAATAGAGACCATTGCCATAGCTTGCTTGGTTACTTTTTCCAAGTCATTTAAAGCTCCAGTAGAAATCTTATCAAAAACTACCTTTTCTGCTGCTCGACCCCCGAGTGTGGCACACATTTCATCAAGCATTTCCTCTGTACGTGTAATTTGCCTTTCATTTGGTAAGTACCAAGCTGCTCCTAGACTTCTTCCTCTGGGAACAATGGTCACTTTCACCAATGGATGAGCAAACTCACACATCCAACTTACAGTAGCGTGTCCCGCCTCATGAACTGCAATTGCATATTTTTCTTCAGGGGTTATTATCTTATTCTTCTTCTCAAGCCCTCCAACTATTCTATCCACTGCATCCAGAAAATCTTGCTTTTCTACAACCTTCTTATCGTGACGTGCCGCAATAAGTGCAGCTTCATTACACATATTGGCAATATCAGCACCACTAAATCCTGGTGTTTGACGTGCAAGAAAATCTATGTCTAGATCTTTTACAATCTTAATTGGTTTCAAATGCACATCAAAAATTTCTCTCCGTTCATTCAAGTCAGGCATGTCAGCATAAATCTGTCGATCAAATCTACCTGCTCTCAGCAATGCAGAATCCAATATATCAGCTCGGTTAGTAGCTGCAAGCATTATAACACCCGTATCAGTGCCAAAACCATCCATCTCCGTCAGGAGTTGGTTTAAGGTATTCTCACGTTCATCATTTCCTCCTTGCATTGCATTTTTACCTCGAGCTCTACCAATGGCATCTATCTCATCTATAAATATGATACATGGAGCTTTCTCCTTAGCTTGCTTAAAAAGATCTCGAACTCTACTCGCTCCTACACCCACAAACATCTCTACAAAGTCTGAACCAGATAGTGAGAAGAAAGGAACGTCTGCCTCTCCTGCTACAGCCTTTGCCAACAACGTTTTACCTGTTCCTGGAGGGCCTACAAGTAATGCTCCTTTGGGTATTTTTCCTCCAAGATTGGTATATTTCTTTGGATTTTTCAGGAAATCTACAATCTCCATTACTTCTTCCTTGGCTCCTTCTAACCCAGCAACATCTTTAAATGTCACGTTCACTTTTGTATCTTTATCAAATAACTGTGCCTTTGATTTTCCAATACTGAAGATTTGGCTACCACCTGCACCTCCTGCTCCACCACCCATTCTTCTCATTATAAACATCCAGATTAAACCAAATATCACAATGTAAATTACCAAAGTAACCAATGGACTATCCCAAATATTTCCTTTATTGACTGGGTTAACAAATGCTCGTTTTTCAACATCTATATTACTTTGAGCATTTTCTATCTGCGTATTGAAGTATTCATAATCTCCTACTGAACTTAGGTAATAGGTATACGGGGCAGTCCCCCCAGGAAATGGGTTCTCTTTGACTTCATTCTTATGATCCTTTAACTTCTTAGCATCTTTGGTCAAAAAGACTTCTGCTCTGCCTCCATTGGCAATATCCACATCAATACTCTCGACTTCTCCTTTTGAGACCATCTTGAGCAGTTCTTTCATATCAATTTTATTCCCTGAAGAACCACCTAAAACGGATATAAGTATAAATACAACTGCTAATATGGCATATATCCACAGAGAGTTAAACTTAGGTTTCTTCCCCTTATTCTTCTTATTATCAAAGGGATTTGGCGTATTATTTTGATTATCAGTCTTATCTGACTTATTATATTCCTGAGACATTGATTTCTTTTCGTCGTTGCAAGTATAATATTACAACCACTGTGCCACCTAATAAGTTTGGTAAATTAAAGTCACTCATCTGTAATAAGGAGTATTCTATCCAGTTTAATGCAATCTTGTCATATAAATCAATGCGATAAACTGGCAGTATTTCATAAACAATTGCACCGAATAGCAAAGACTTGTATGTTTGCCTTACTTAAAACTAAAACAATACATGTACGAGTCATTAAAAGCAAAACTAGATAGTCAACTGGCTGATATAAAAGAAGCTGGTTTATATAAAAACGAACGCATTATTACTACTCCCCAAGGTGCTGACATCAAAACACAGGCTGGTGGAGAGGTTATTAACTTTTGTGCCAATAATTATCTAGGTTTAAGTTCTCACCCAAAGGTTATTCAAGCAGCTAAAGATGCCATTGACTCACACGGATACGGTATGTCTTCGGTACGTTTTATTTGTGGAACGCAGGACATACATAAAGAGCTTGAACGTAAAATATCAGAATACTTGGGCACAGAGGATACGATACTTTATGCGGCAGCCTTCGATGCAAATGGCGGTGTTTTTGAACCATTATTTGATGCCGAAGATGCTATTATTTCTGATGCTTTAAACCATGCAAGCATTATAGATGGAGTTCGACTTTGCAAAGCTCAACGATACAGATATAACCACAATGATATGGAGGATTTGGAGCGTTGTTTGAAAGAAAGTCAAGCCCAAAGAAATCGTGTTATTGTTACAGATGGCAGTTTCTCTATGGACGGTACCATTGCCCAACTTGATAAGATAGTGGCTCTTGCAAACAAATACGACGCAAGTGTTATGATAGATGAGTGCCACAGTTCTGGTTTCTTAGGAAAAACGGGTCGCGGAACTCATGAACATTGCGGTGTAATGGGTGAAATTGAGATCATTACAGGAACTCTAGGTAAAGCATTAGGCGGGGCCAGTGGAGGATTTACTTCTGGAAAAAAGGAGATCGTAGATATGCTTCGTCAAAAAAGCAGACCATACCTATTCTCCAATACATTAGCTCCAAGCATTGTAGGTGCTAGTATTGTTGTACTTGACATGCTTAGTGAGACAACAGAACTTAAAGACAAACTGGAAAACAATACCAAGTACTTCCGCGAAAAAATGACTGACGCAGGTTTTGACATTACTCCAGGTGTGCACCCAATAGTACCGATTATGTTGTACGATGCCAATGTAGCTCAAGAAATGGCAGCTAAAATGCTGGATGAGGGTATTTACGTGATTGGATTTTATTTCCCTGTAGTGCCTAAAGGTAAGGCTCGTATTCGTGTTCAATTATCTGCAGATCATGAGCAACATCATTTAGACAAAGCAATTGCTGCATTTACCAAGGTAGGTAAGGAAATGGGAGTTTTGAAGTAGGGATTATTCACAACCTAGAAATGTCATTTTTTAACACGAGTAAGATGACAATAAATTGCTATTACTATCTTAGCAGAAGATATGATTTCCAATCGACTGCATTTCCTGCTGTTCTTTTTGTTTGGTTTAATTTGTTTTGATGCTAATGCCCAACAAATTCCAGAAAAAGAAGGAACACCTAACTATATTCTACGAAACAATGATTTTCAAGAGAGAAGGATAACTTCTTCATTTGAAAATTTTGGTAAAAATTACTTCATTGGTGACTCTTACCTGTCTCAAAAAAATAGTAAGAATAAAAAATCTTCTAGTTGGGTTCCTAAAGGACCTTATGGCATAGATGATCTTGCTGGCATTGGTAGGGTAAACAGTATGCGGTTTCATCCTACAGACACCAATATTTGGTTTATATGTGTCGCTCAAGGAGGTGTATGGAAAACTATAAATGCAGGAGAAAGCTGGACATCCATTTCAGGAGACCTCCCCATTCTTAGAACATCATATCTCGCTATTCATCCCACAAATCCAAATATTATGTATATAGCTCTTGGAGACTTTGCATACCTTGGACATAACTTACAGGCAAACGAGAATAAACGCACAAGCCACTATGGTTTAGGGGTTTACAAAACTATAAATGGCGGTAAAAACTGGATGCCAACGGACTTATCCTTTGAACAAACCGACTTTGAAGGTTCACTTATAGCTAAAGTCTTTATTCACCCAACCAATCCTGATACAGTAATCGCTGTTGGACAAACTGGGAGTTTCTTATCGTATGACGGAGGAGTTAGCTTCTCTCAAACCAATAACGCATTGTTTTGGGATTTAGAACAGCATCCCAATTCTCCAGACATTCTATTTGCGAGCACTGGATATGTACATTCATACAAACTAGGAAGTGCAGGTATTCTAAAATCAAATGATTTTGGAGCAACTTGGTCTAGTGCCACCTCTTCCATACCTGCTACCAATGCAGTACAACGAATAGAATTGGCAGTATCCCCCTCTGACCCAAACTATGTTTATGCTATTGCATGTGATACTCTTGGAGGTTTCTTTGGTTTTTATAAATCAACAGATGGAGGTTTATCTTTCTCTACGAAACTTGATAATACATATCAATACAACATCTTGAACAATTCACTTGATGATAAACCTGGAGGCCAAGGAAGATATGATTTGGCTATCTCAGTAGATAAGAACGACAAAAATAAAGTACTAATAGGAGGAGTCAATATTTGGCAGACTTCCAATGGAGGGACATCTTTTGTACCCATTACTTACTGGCTTTTAAATTACTATAAAGAGAGTTTGCATGGGGACATTCAAGAAATCGTTCAGCATCCAACTAATAATTCATATTTTGTTTGTCATGATGGTGGATTTAGTAGAAGTTACTCCATAATACCAGACAATGTAGCTGACCTTAAAAACACCTATGTCTCTAAAACCAGTTGGACAAATTATACAAAGGGACTAAACATCACTTCATTCTATAGGCTTAGTGTTAACCCGCAAAACGGAAATGAAATGATGGCAGGGGCACAAGACAATTCCACTGTATATACCTCTGGTACGGATTCCTTATTCTTTAATCTAAGTGGTGGAGATGGAATGGAATCTACATTTGCAGATGAAGTGAATATGCGATACACCTCGTCTCAAAATGGACGAATCATTGCCTATAATTCATTTGGGGGAGGCTTCACATATGAAAATACAATCTTTCCTCCCGCAGGAGAATCTGGAGAATGGACTACTCCATTTGTCTTTGCTAATAACCAATTGTACATTGGATATGTCAATGTTCATGTCGCTAATTACGGCTATCTCACTAAAAGTCTAAGTAATTTCACAGGCTCACCATTTACTGCCTTGGATGTAGAAAAAGCAAATGGCCAGACCATATATGGTGCAAAAAGAGGATATGCCAGTAGTGGTATTGAAAATAACTTTTATGCCTCAACCAATGGAGGTGATACTTGGCAAGACAAAAACACAGGCCTTCCCAGAAATCTCTATCCCTCATACATAGAGATGAATCAAAACAAACCTTCTTCGGTCTGGATCTCTTTTTCTGGGTTTGACAAGGACAATAAAATTTTCGGAAGCTCAAATGGGGGTGATACTTGGGTTAACATGACGTATGATCTTCCTAATATTCCTGTGAACACAATTGTCCAGCAACAAGACGGCAGTGATTTCATCTATATAGGGACAGATCTAGGTGTATTTTATCTGCTACCCAATACGACATCTTGGATCCCGTATAATGAAGGAATGCCAAAGGTAATTATATCAGAGCTGGAGATTGATACTGTCAACTACACCTTACTTGCAGCCACATTTGGACGTGGTCTTTGGGAAATAGATTTGTTGGAATATCAAAAGAACAATGTTTCAGTTAGCTCTTCTAGTATTGATTTTCAAATAAAAACATACCCCAATCCCGTATCAGATGTTGTAACATTATCTTGGAGCAAGAAAATTTCAAGTAAAAATCTTAACCTTAACATCATTGACATTACAGGAAAGACCGTGATGCAGAAATCTTTCTCTAATCACATAAATGAGACGATAATTAATGTAGAATCATTTCCAACAGGTCAGTATTATGTGATAATGAAAGCAAACAATAAAAGATATGTAACCTCATTCTTAAAAGAATAGGATAAAACTATTGTAGCTTCTCGATAACATTTTCTAAAAAAGAACTAACCCAAACAGCATATTGCTCCCCAGATGGATGGAGGTCATCTTTTGCTCTATATTCTTCTTTTATTTCAGCTTCAAGTGAAATGTCCGTCACATTGTAAAAATCAATTTTTTGTTCCTCACAAATGACTTGAATTGAAGTATTAAATATTTTGAGCTCTGACGTTGTTTGTATCTTCTTATCTTTTCCAAAAGGGGTGTACCCATAATTGGGAATTGAAACTACAAAAATGTGATTCTTTTCTCCTCCAGAATATTGAATTGCCGTTTCAACTAAATTTCTAAAGTCATTTTCAAAGTCTTCAAGCGGCAATCCTTGGTACTGATTATTTACCCCAATTAACAAGGAGACTAAATCATACCTTTCTTCTAAATCTGCTCGCTTAATACCCCGTTGTAAGTCATCAGTTCTCCATGCATTTTGAGCGATAATTCTCACCTCCACATCAGTATCAATCTTCTTTCTTATGCCATCTGCTAATTGATTCGGAAAATTATCCGAAAAAGCGATTGAAGTTCCAATTGTGTAGCTATCACCTAAGGCCAAATACGTTTTCTTTTTATTCTCCATATTAGTTTTAAAATTAGGTTCTAGGCCTTTTGTAACTACGCATTATAGCCACCAACAGAATTATGACCCAAAAAGGTCAGCTTATGCATTCAAAGTTAGACAATTGATTCAGGTTAGTCACAGGCTACTAAAAGCTATTCTTATATTCGTTACCCTAAAATAAGACATGACCGATTTAGAAATAGCCCAAAAAGTAGAAATGCAGCATATAAATACGATTGCTGCTAAACTGAATATAGACCCAAATGACCTTGAACAATATGGAAAATACAAAGCCAAGTTGCCACTTAATCTCATTGATGAAAGTAAGATTGCGAATAGTAATCTCATTCTAGTAACTGCACTTACTCCTACTCCAGCAGGTGAGGGCAAAACAACTGTTTCTATTGGTCTAAATGAAGGTCTAAATAAAATTGGCAAAAAGTCAGTAGTTGTTCTCCGTGAACCGTCTTTAGGTCCTGTTTTTGGGATAAAAGGAGGTGCTGCTGGTGGTGGTCATTCACAAGTTGTTCCTATGGAAGACATCAATCTTCATTTTACTGGAGACTTTGGGGCCATAGAAAAAGCGAACAATCTACTTAGTGCACTAATAGATAATAATCTACAGAGTAAAACTCGAAATCTGAATATTGACCCACGTACCATCATTTGGAAACGTGTGATAGATATGAATGATCGTGCTCTTCGGAATATAACTATTGGTCTTGGAGGAACTGCCAATGGAATCCCTCGTCAGGATGGATTTAATATAACTGCGGCAAGTGAAGTTATGGCTATACTGTGTATGGCTAAGGATATAGACGACTTGAAGAGCAAATTAAGTAACATCTTTATAGGTTATACCTTTGATAGAAAGCCAATATATGCTCGAGATTTGAATGCTGAAAATGCAATGACCTTATTGCTAAAAGACGCAATCAAACCAAACCTAGTACAAACATTGGAACACAATCCTGCGATTATACATGGAGGTCCATTTGCAAATATTGCCCAAGGAACCAATACCATAATAGCAACTAAAATGGGAATGTCCCTTTCGGATTATGTAGTTACTGAAGCTGGTTTTGGTGCAGATTTGGGAGCTGAAAAATTCTTGGATATCAAATGTGGCTATGCCGGTTTGAAACCAAAAGCAGTAGTAATAGTAGCCACTATTCGAGCTCTCCGTCATCATGGAGGTGCTCCAAAGGAAGAATACAATGATGCAAACTTGGATAGAGTAAAATCAGGATTTGTAAATCTTGAAAAGCACATAGAAAATATGGCCAAGTTTGGATTACAGCGTATTGTGGCTATCAATAATTTCTATACCGATAGTCAGGAAGAAATTGATTGGTTAATCGAAAAATGTAAAAGCATAGGTGTGAAAGCAGTGCTAAGCAAAGGATGGGCTGATGGAGGAGAGGGAACCTCTGACCTAGCTAGAGCAGTAGTGGAAGAAGTAGAAAGTGGTAAGAGCAACTTCCAAAAATTATACGATTGGGATGCTCCAGTAAAAGACAAAATAGAAAAGATAGCAAAAGAGATATATGGAGCAGATGGTGTGGATTATGCTGCTGCTGCGAATAGAGGTCTAAGGACGATAGCTAAACTTGGTTTGGACCACTTGCCAATATGCATGGCCAAAACCCAAAAATCTTTTTCTGACAATGATAAATTAACCGGTAGACCAACTGGTTTCCGTATCACTGTACGTGAATTTGAAATTGCTGCGGGGGCTGGATTCTTGATTCCAATTCTCGGTAATATGATGCGTATGCCAGGTCTACCTGCTGTACCTGCAAGTGAAGGCATGGACATTGACAATGACGGTGTGATTTCTGGGTTGAGTTAAAAGCTATAAGTGTTTCTGGAAGGCTTAAACTCTCAAAGGAGAGTCAATCCGACTGAGGAATCCCTCAGGCTTCATTAAGAAATTTCCTTATTATATTCGAATTTTTTTTATTCAAAATATATTGGTTTATCAAAATTACCGTTCAATATTAAAACAATTAAAAGCTGATCTTATTGGTAAAGATGCCCATAGAGGTGTTACACTTACCTATTCATGGCTTGCCAACCAATTTGGACATTTCTCGCTTGGTTTTATCCCAACGGTATTACTTGTTCGTTTTTTCGAGCACCTATACCCGCAAAAAAACGATACCCTCACAGGGATTGTGTTGGTCTCTTTATTCTGGCTCATTTTCGAGTCGCTCAATCTTTTGATTCCTATTCTGTTTGGATCATCCAATACCATAGACCCTGAATCGGATTCTTTTCAGACGGATTGGAAAAATCTCATCTTTGATACATTCACCGATCTTTGCTTTTTCTGGTCTGGAGCTTTTGCCGCTGGACTTATTAGTGACTTTTCGATATATAAGCTTTACACTTTTGGACTCCTTTTTATGATTCTTGCGTTCTGTAGTTATTATTGGTATGGAGTCAAATTAAGTCAGAACCATGCCTTTTACCCTTTTCAGTTTCGCCTTAGTCAATGGAACAAGCATTTGACTACAGAGAACAAACAGAAGATTCAGAATTACATTGAAAATGCCGATGATGGTCAACACATGCTGGTTTTTGGATCTACCCGTTCAGGAAAGTCCAGTTTAAGTGTTGGTATTTCAAATGAGCTTTCAATCCGAGGCAAATGTTGTTTTTATACAACCGCAAGCAAGCTGTATGGCGACTTTTTTTATCCAGAGAGAAGCTTAACCTACGAAACCAGTTTTTGGACGTGGAGAGAGGCTGAGTACTTGGTTATCGATGATATAAACCCTGGACTACCCGTTAGTGATATTGTAAATCCTTCCAATTTTTTGCATCTCATAGATACGTATTCTGCTAAAAACGTGAACAACCGTAGGGAGCTACGAACGAAGAACATCATCTGGATCCTCGGAAAAGATCACAAAGGGCTATGGAATGACATGTTGATCGAAATTGGTGTAAACGAGAAAGATATTACGTCTATTTACCTTTAGGACTTTTACAAGATGTTATTCTCGTGTGCAAAGCTTACCAAATGAGGCAGGCTTTTTACTTCGAATTTTTTATACAGAGGAATTATTCTTTTCTCAACTGCCGAAACTGAAACACTCAGTTTATTTGCAATTTCTTTGAAAGTTAAGCCCTTTGCAGCAAGGCTTAATGCTTCTTTTTCCTTTTTTGATATTGCCCAATGTAAAAACAGTTCCTTATTCAGCATCTCTTCAAAATTTGATTTGTCTGGTCCATAGGCAGAATACTGCATAATACTACCAAGCTTAATTGTGTTGATTCTTTCTGCAATTCCAATAATTTGGTCTACTCTTCCTTCTTTTACTGTATGCACATTTACCCGCCAAACCAGAGGAACATGTTCACCACTTTTATGGACCTTTTTCGTCTCTAAAGTAAAACTATACTCTTTCAGTTTTTTAGTCTTAGTGCTTAAAAAAAGTAATGCTTTATCATTAATTTCATTCGAAAATTTCGCGTATTCTGGGGCTGTAATATTCACCAAGTGAAGCATATTGATTTCTTCATTTTCGTATCCAAGTAGATCGTCCCAACCTATTGCATATAGCATCCTATGCTGGCTAAATGAATAAACATAAATCCCTTGTCCGTTAAAGTGTGAAATCTCCTTATTCAGCTCTTGGTATTCCTTACTCTTTAAGCTGACAGGTACATCACTAATTTTTGACTTACTAAATTTTCCTAGTGTTTTCAATAGGACAAAAGTACAAAACCTGAGGAATCACACAGTTTTTTAATACAATTATTAAATATAACCTTGAACCAAGTTTAGAATTCAAAACCGGGAACCCGTCGAAAAAATTTTAACTCCCATTTTAATTTAACTCTGAAGAGGTTATCTCAATTGACTATGAAATCTTCAAATTATTGGGTAAAAATATTCTCTTATTTTTAATAGGAGGATATTCACCCCAATTGACTTTCCCTTAAGAATAGATTTCCATTCCTTCTAAAAAAAATTTGTTTCTTAGGCTTTAAAGGCCTAGGGTATAATCATATATCCGCTTATTTAATACACTTAAATCGTGTGGCAGATACTTGTGATGAAAATCTGACATTAGGTAAGGGAACCATTTTGGAATTGTGGTTCTAATAAGTAAACCGTCAAATTAGGCCATTATGAAAACCATATTTTTCTTCACTCTTCTTTCTCTCACTGCATTTATAAGTAACGCACAATATGTGACCATCCCAGATAGTACTTTTGTATTGTTTTTGCAATCTGCTTTCCCCAATGCTATGACTGGAAATCAGATGGATACTACTGATTCTTTGATTACACATGTAACAGAGCTTTATTGTGGTAACATTAGTCTCACGAATCTATATGGGATACAATTTTTCGACTCACTTCAAGAACTTAACTGTAGTTATAATCTGTTGACTCAATTACCCACATTGCCTAGAAATTTGGTAACACTTCGGTGTAATAGCAACCAGCTTACTAGCCTGCCTGCCTTACCTGATTCTTTGACATCACTTTCATGTGAAAACAATGAATTAACTAGTATACCTGCCTTGCCTAGTTCTTTAAATGGTCTTTATTGTTCTCATAATCAACTAACGAGTCTGCCTGCCTTGCCTAGTTCTTTGACCCGGCTCGATTGTGATCACAATGCGTTATCTAGCCTGCCTAATCTCCCTGACATATTAGGAACGCTATATTGTAATAATAATGAACTAATAAGCCTACCCATTTTGCCTAGTTATTTGCACAGTTTGTCTTGCACAGATAACCCTCAATTGGCGTGTTTGCCTTATTTTTCACAAAATAGTTTTCATAGGTTTGAGGTTAAAAAAAATACACAAATCCCGTGCCTGCCTAAATACATTTTCGTGATTAACCCTTCGGACAGTTCAACTTATCTTCCCATATGTAGTCCTACTTCAGGTTGTCCCATTGCATATAACATTATAGGGAATGTGCACCATGATACTTCCATCAATTGCATGACAGATAGTCTAAACAATGGTCCACTACTTAGTGGTGTAAAAATGCTTAAATACATTAATGGTGCACTAAAAAGTCAGACCTACACAGATGTCAATGGCTTCTATAGTTTTGATGCATCTACAGGAGACAGTGTTGTGGTACAAATAGATTCAGTTAATTCTCTTTTTGTAAGCTGTCCTCTATCTGGGATTAGAACTATCAATATCACCACTACGGACACCGTATTTACTAACCAAAATTTTGGTGTAGAATGCAATGGAGTAGATGTTGGAGCATGGTCTATTCAAGGAAGTTTTAGACCCACTAGAAATAGACCTGTTTACATCCAAGCGGGAGATGTAGGCCACCAGTTTAAGCTGGGATGTGCTGACAACGTATCTGGAACCGTGACTACTACCATTATGGGTTCTGCAAACTATGTAGCACCTCTAGCTGGAGCACTTACGCCCACCAGTGTAGTCGGGAAAACCTTGACCTATACCATTACTGATTTTGGTGCAATAGACCCAGATTCTTCATTCAATATTATTGTAAAGACAGATTCGAATGCCATAGTTGGTAGAAATATCTGCATCAAAACTAAAGTGACTACTTCTGCAAGTGATATAAACTCTGCAAATGATTCTCTCCTATTTTGCGGAGAAATAGTGAACTCATATGACCCCAATGACAAAGCTGCCTACCCCGGTGAAGTTGCCATTCCTGATAGTTGGATTACGTACACCATCCGTTTTCAAAACACAGGTACAGACACGGCATATCACATTATCATCAGAGACACGCTAAGTCCTTTTTTAGATGAAAGTACTTTTACTTACTTAGACGGCTCTGTGAAACCTATAATTAGCCTAACTGAAGGAGCAATTTTATTCAATTACCCTCATATAAACCTACTAGACAGCTTTCATAACGAACCTGAAAGCCATGGATGGGTTCAGTACAAGATAAAAACAGTAGCCAATCTACCGCACTTTGCAGTAATCGACAATACTGCCTCTATCTACTTTGATCAAAACAGTCCTGTGGTTACCAATACCACTATCAATGAGTATGTTATTCGAACCTCCCAAGACATTACATCCTGTGATTCAGCAAATATTCACGGCAAAATATATTACACTAACCAAACGATTGTTGACACATTAACCAATGATGGTGTTAGCGTAGTCACCACTAACTTAGTGATTCATAAATCAAGTTTCAGCTCCCAAAATGTTACTTCCTGTGATTCTGTAGATTATCTAGGCAATACATATTACACCTCTCAAACCATAAGAGATACTTTTAGCAATATTCTGGGTTGCGATAGTATTGTCACAACTAACATGGTCATTCATTCTATAGAGTCACAAACTACCTTAACTGGGGCAACTATCGCAAGTAACCAAGCAAATGCACAATATCAGTGGCTAGACTGTAATGATACATACAGCATTATTGCATCAGCAATTTATCAATCATATACAGCGAGCGAGAATGGTAACTTCGCAGTAGAAGTAAGTCTTAATGGTTGTTTGGACACATCATCATGTGTGATTATTAGCACCCTGGGAGTAAGTGAAAATAGCCTTAACGACCAATTTAAAATTTACCCTAACCCAACCAAAGGTGATATTGTGATTGAGTTTGAGAATATTCACTCACAACTTCAGGCAAAAATCACTTCTGTTACGGGCGAAGTGATTGCTACAAAGACTGTCTCAAATACGAATAAGCTAGAGTTTAACTTGGAGGCTGCCAAAGGCATTTATTTTATAGAAATAACCACAGAAAAAGAAGGGAGAGTAATGGTTAGAGTAGTAAAGGAATAGACAATGGAAGTATAAAATATGCAGTTGATTGGGTAATGACCTACCCTTTCTGGGCTATCAAATAATCTGCAAAACCATAAGCATCCCAGTAAACACCCCCACGTACATAGCCTTTGGTAATAAGTTGCAATGGTATTTTGATTGGCATTAAAAGTATGTTAATCCAACTTCTGTTTTTGCCCGTCATCTTTACATTGAAACCCTCATCCATAAAGATATTAGCTACTTCCTTTATGGAGTAAATCCGTACATGTGTATCGTCATCAAAGAAATTGAGTGTTTCCTTTTTGCTTGGGAATGTAGCACTTGCCTCACACGGAAATTCGATATAAAACAAACCTCCTTTTTTGAGCTTCTTAAGTAAAAGAGGAAGCACCTTATCTCCATTGTACAAATGTTCTATCACATGACTCATAATGATTACATCATACGTATCATTCGGTATAGCATCAAATTGCAATTCGGTTAAATCCAACTGAATGAATTTATCCATATTCTTGATGTCTTCTTCTGTATTATCGTAACTTACATCACGATCTACACCTGTGTAATGACACTTTGGTAACCACTTTTTGGTTATAGTGCTCGAGTGACTACCCGAGCCTATATCCAATATTTTGAGGTCTGACTTTTGAGTATACTTCCCAATAGTTTTTAACCTAAAAGGTTTTAGTTTGGTGCTCATTCCTTAAAATCCAAGCTCAGTATCACCACACATATCTGCGGGTACTACCCATTGGTCAAACTGCTCCGCAGTTAAATAGCCAAGTTCTACTCCTGCAACTTTTAACGTTGTGTTATCAGCATACGCTTTCTTAGCGATTTCAGCTGATTTATCATATCCAATATGGGTATTAAGTGCGGTTACCAGCATTAGAGAACTTTCTAATTTGTTGTTAATTTCTGTATAATTTGGTTCTATTCCTACCACACAGTTATTGTTAAACGAAAGGCATGCTTGTCCTAATATTCTTGCACTTTGCAACAAGTTTGCCGCTATCAATGGTTTGAACACGTTTAGTTCAAAATGTCCATTACTACCTCCAATTGTTACCGCAACATCGTTACCCATCACTTGAGCACAAACCATGGTAAGGGCCTCACATTGTGTTGGATTTACTTTTCCTGGCATGATTGAAGAACCGGGTTCGTTACTTGGAATCAGGATTTCACCTATACCACTTCTTGGACCAGAACTAAGCATTCTAATATCATTACCTATTTTCATACAGCTAACTGCAGCTCTTTTTAGTGCTCCATGAAGTTCTACCATCGCATCATGAGCAGCTAGTGCCTCAAATTTATTTTCCGCAGTACGGAAAGGCATTGCCATTTCTCTCGATATTTTTTCAGCTACCATTACGTCATAGCCTTTTGGAGTGTTAAGACCTGTACCTACTGCCGTACCTCCTAGTGCAATCTCTTGAGCCCCTATCATTGCGTTTTCCAAAGCTAAAATACTCATTTCAAGCTGTCTTCTATATCCACTAAACTCTTGACCAAGTGTAAGAGGTGTAGCATCCATAAAATGTGTACGTCCTATTTTTACAATATCCTTAAAATCACGAGCTTTTTTCTTAAACGTATCTTTAAGAACTTGTAATCCAGGAATAGCAAAATCAACCATTTGCTTATACACCGCAATACTCATCGCTGTAGGGAATGTGTCATTACTACTTTGAGACTTATTTACATCATCATTGGGGTGCAGGACTTTATCTTCATCCGATAGTTTACCTCCTTGTAAAACGTGACCTCTATTGGCAATAACTTCATTTACATTCATATTGCTCTGTGTCCCAGAACCTGTTTGCCAAACTACCAATGGGAATTGGTCATCCAATTTCCCGTCTAGAATCTCATCACACACATCAGAGATAAGATCCGCTTTTTCTTGAGACAAAACTCCTAGTTCGGCATTCGTCATTGCAGCACATTTTTTTAAAGCTCCAAAGGCTCTAATTATTTCAATTGGCATCTTTTGGTTGCCTATTTTGAAGTTTTCCAATGACCGCTGAGTCTGTGCAGCCCAATACTTGTCTGCCGGCACTTTCACCTCACCTAAACTGTCTCGCTCTATTCTATATTCCATGTATGTGTATTATAAAGTATGCAAAGGTAGTTATTCACAAATCTTATGAGCAAAACCTACACTTCATTTATCTAATTTTGCTCCACATAATAATTGAACTATCATAAAAATGAATAAAATTATAGTGACACTAATAACCCTCGCATTCGTTGCCAGTATAAGCATAGCAGAAGCTCAATCACTTACTAAGCAAGAGCGTAAGGCACTTAAAAAGGAAATCAAAACCTACAAGAAAAATCCTGAGAAATGGGTAAAAATGCAAAACAGACACAAAACCGAAGTTACAGACTTAAGTGATGAAATAGCTGTCTTAAAAGCTAAATTGGCGGTGACAAATACAGAGAAGCAGGAACTAGCAGATAAACTAACTGCTTTAATGGCTCAATACGCTGATTTAAAAGCTTCAATGCCCAGCACCAAACTTCCCAATGGGACTGTTTATCAAGTGCAAATGGGTTATTACCAATACTTGGACTTGATGTCATTTAATGCACAACTAAAGACTATTAAAGCAGAAGAAGTTGATGGTGCAAAGAGGTACGTGATTGGTCATTTTGAGAACCTAATGGATGCGGTTCAATTTAGTAATGATATTAAAACTTTAGGTATTTCAGACGCTTTTGTATCTCAGTATATTAACGGGGAAAGAGTTATGGAATTTGATGCAATGAAGGCCATCGAGAACTAAGATCTTGATAAATACGAAAAACTACAACTGATTGGAGTCTGGCCCTTAATAAGGTCAGACTTTTTTTATTTACGCTGTTTGTAAACGGGAACTGTACTACACGGTTCACCAAACATTACAGACTTAGCCCCGGGGACCAGTAAACTTGTTAGCACTACATATGCATGATTGCTAATTTCTCTATCTCCACATCCCTTTATCACCACTCTTTTATCGGTATAGTCTTGTGCTTTTATATTGGATAATGCACGTTCCGCAACCATTGCATTTAAGTTCTCAGGATTGGTGAAAAACACATCTGAGGCATTTAACCTTAAGGAGGAGGCCATTAACATATAGGCCCATGTAGGAACTACTGCATCTGCTGAGCAGTATAATGCAACATTCTTACCTTTATATGCTGTCCAATCATGTTCCTTAACCCATGCTCGAAAGTCCTTCTCTTTGAGCATTAGACCATGAAACAACTGGTCCTTTATATCTATAAAAGCTTCTTCTCTTTCTGGAATAAGTTCTTCAAGGTCAATAGACACAATTCCGCTATTTGCTACTTTATTTATTATACCTTGATCTTCCATTATTCTCCTACCGTACTAATTTTTAATGTATTGGTCTTTCTGTTTTCAATAACTGGCATAGCTGCGGTATTAATTACAACATCACCATCCACTAAGAAACCTTCTCCTTTTAGTATTTTAATAACATCTTTAACCGTATCATCTGTATTGGTTTTGCTATCATAAAAATAGGCTCTTACATTCCAGACTAAACTTAAACGTGTAAGTAATCTCTTATTGGAAGTGAAGATAAACACATCGCAATTGGGTCTACCGCTTGCAATTTTATAAGCTGTATACCCTGTTTGAGTCATGGATAATATTGCTTTAGCCTTTATTCCCTCACTCATACTTACAGTCGCATAACAGATTCTATCCGATATAAAGGATGGTGAACTTGGATCAGGTTTTTTGAATTTATTGTAAACATTCCAACCCAACTCGGTACTACCCAATATCTTCTCTACTGCTTCTACAGCCTTTAGAGGATATTCCCCAACAGACGTTTCGGCACTTAGCATTACAGCATCTGCCCCGTCCATTACTGCGTTTGCCACGTCATTAGCCTCTGCTCTTGTGGGAGTCGGTGATGTAATCATGCTTTCCATCATCTGTGTAGCTATAATCACAGGTTTGGAAGCTTCTACGCACTTTGTGACTATCCTCTTTTGAATCATAGGCACTTGTTCCATGGGCATCTCAACACCTAAGTCCCCCCTTGCTACCATGATAGCATCTGTGACTTCTATTATGCTATCTATATTATCAACTGCCTGAGGTTTTTCAATCTTAGCTATAATATGAGCATCACACTGATTTTCATCTAATATTTTTCTTAACTCTTCAATATCTTTTGCTGCCCTTACAAAGGATAAAGCAACCCAATCAAAGTCGTGCTCCATTACAAATTCCAAGTCTTTTCGGTCTTTTTCTGTAAGACTTGCTACAGACATATCTGAAGAGGGGAGGTTAAAACCTTTATTGGAACTTAAATAACCGCCGTTGATTACTCTAGCTTCTACTGTATGTGCATCTATCCTTTTTGAAAACTCCAACTCAAGTTTTCCGTCATCTAGTAAGACTCTCTCACCAACTTTCACATCACGTGCCAGTGTTGAATATTTTACATAAATAGTATTGCCAGAACTAATAGTAGCTTGGGTCGTCAAAGTCATCGTAGCTCCGTCCTCCAATAACATTCTATTGCCTTCTACTTCACCTATTCTTAACTTAGGACCTTGCAGGTCACCTAAAATGGCCACCTTTGTTCCCAATTCTTCATTGGCTTGTCGTATATTCTTTACTACCTGTAGATGAGTCTCCCAGTCTCCGTGGGAAAAATTTACTCGACAAACATCAACGCCAGCTTCTATAATCTTTTTCAGCATAGATACGCTAGATGTCGCTGGACCTATAGTAGCGATAATTTTAGTTTTGTTATATTTAATGTTCTTCTTCATTGAAGTTGCATAAAATTTAGGATTTCCTTTTGGTTAGGATTGTCTAATGCAAAACAAATCATTATACCACTTAGTTTTCTTATTATCTCTATTATTTCTGTGTTAATTTCTTCTTCATTCATCGCACAGATTAGATAATCTACCTGTTTGTATTTCTTATATAGTAACTCCTTGGTCCCTTTATTCTTGATTAAAAGGCATTTTGTATCATCTTCTAAATATTTTATTCGATAAGCTACGTGCAAACTATCCTTTGAATAGTTGACCACATCATCGTATAATTCAACATCAAAATCCGGGTGTTGAGAAAGCACGAAACCCAATGTAACTGGATGACTACTGCTTACTACACCATGAATTATAGGGTAGCTTAATTCTAGTTCCTCTGCTGTAAAAAGTGATTGCATAATTCTCTATAAGTATCGTGTACAAGTTAATTGCAAATTAATTTTGTCTTTTTTATCTAAAAAATTGTTCTTTGCACAACTTAATAAAACAAAATTAATATGTCTGAAATAGCTGAAAAAGTAACATCAATTATCGTAGATAAACTAGGTGTAGAAGAATCTGAAGTAACAACTGATGCAAGTTTCACTAACGACCTTGGTGCTGACTCTCTTGATACAGTAGAGTTAATCATGGAATTTGAAAAAGAATTTAACATTGCCATTCCTGATGAGCAAGCTGAAAAAATAGGCACTGTAGGTGATGCAGTATCTTACATCACTGAAAACGCGGGTTAATAAATCAGAACCAACCTGATGCAACTCAAACGAGTAGTAGTAACTGGCATAGGTGCCCTTACTCCAATAGGCAATTCTGCTAAGGAGTACTGGGAAGCACTTGCCAATGGAGTTAGTGGTGCTGCCAGCATTACTCAATTTGATGCAGAAAAGTTTAAGACACAATTTGCTTGTGAACTAAAAAACTTTGATGTTAAAGATTATATTGACAGGAAGGAAGCCCGAAGAATGGATCCTTTTACTCAATATGCCATGATAGTAGCTGAGGAGGCCGTTAAAGACTCCGGTATAGCCGAAATTGATTTCGTACCTGAAGATATAGGTGTGATTTGGGCCTCGGGTATTGGAGGACTACACGTTTTAGAAAAAGAGATAAGGGATTTTACCCTAGGAGATGGTACTCCTAGGTTTAATCCTTTTTTTATACCAAAAATGATTGGTGATATCGCACCAGGACTTATTTCCATAAAATTCGGTTTTAGAGGACCTAATTTCGGAACAGTCTCAGCGTGTGCGTCATCTAATAATTCTATCATAGATTCATTTAATTATATTCGATTAGGAATGGTAAAAGCAATAGTAACTGGAGGTTCAGAAGCCTGTGTTACTCATTCTGCTATTGGCGGATTTAATAGTATGAAGGCTCTTTCTGAGCGAAATGATAGTCCTAGCACCGCATCTAGACCATTTGATGCGGATAGAGACGGTTTTGTACTTGGCGAAGGGGCAGCATCTCTTGTGTTGGAAGAATATGAACATGCAAAAGAACGTGGAGCTAAGATTTATGGCGAGATACTTGGCGGTGGTATGACTGCTGATGCTTACCACATAACTGCACCTCACCCTGAAGGATTGGGAGCCTTAAATGTAATGAAAAGAACATTGAAGGATGCTAACCTAAATCCCGAAGACATCGATTATGTAAATGTACATGGTACATCTACTCCTCTAGGAGATATTAGTGAGACTAAAGCCATTCTTAGCGTATTTAAAGATCATGCTTATAATCTCAATATAAGTTCTACCAAATCAATGACTGGTCACTTACTAGGTGCTGCTGGAGCTGTAGAAGCTCTTGCTTGTCTCTCTGCTATTAATACTGGTATTATACCTCCAACAATAAATCACTTTACTGATGATGAGCAATTTGATCCTAAATTGAACTTCACATTTAATAAAGCACAAAAACGAGATGTTAAATATGCTCTAAGCAACACATTTGGTTTTGGAGGGCACAATGCCTCTGTGATAATTGGCAAATGCGAGTAATACTGTGTTAAACAGTTTAAAAAAAATCTATTATTTTAATTTTTCTGGTCAAGCTGAATTCCATAAAAATCTTAACCAACTTCTTGGTTATTTTCCAAATAATATAGGGCTTTACCAACAAGCCTTTTTACATAACTCCATCTCAAAAAATGTAGATGGTCTAAAGGCAAAAAATAATAATGAGCGGTTGGAGTACCTAGGAGATGCTGTATGGGACTTAGTGATAGCCGAATTGCTGTTTAAAAAATATCCATTTCAAGGGGAAGGTTTTCTTACGGAGATGCGAAGTAAATCTGTGAGTAGGAAAAAGCTTTCTGAGATTGCCTTTGACATGGGATTACAGGAACATCTTAAGTTTGATAATTCCATTCGTAAAAATCACGCTGCGGTCAGAGGTATTGCAGGGAATGCCCTAGAAGCACTTATTGGAGCCATTTATCTCGACAAAGGATATAAGTTCACTAAAAAATTCATTCAAAAAAAGATTGTTGGTATACACCTAGACTTTGATGAATTAAAGAACAAGGTAGAAAATTTCAAAAGTCTATTGAACCAATATGCTCAAAAAGAAAAGAAAGAGCTGGAATTCAAAGTTCTGAACAATACAGAAGAAAAGAAAATAAAGACCTATATCATAGGAGTGATATTAGACGGTGAGCAAATTGCCAGAGGTCGCGGAAAATCAAAAAAGGTAGCAGAACAGCTGGCCAGTGAGAAAAGCTGTGAAATCCTTAAGTTAGTCTAAACTGGAAATTTTTGTATTGCTCTATCCAAGCGTTTAGAAACTTCTTCTAAACCAATCAACTCCAACATTTCAAATATTGGAGGACCACCAGCTTGTCCACTTACCACCCATCTAAGTGGCTGCATAAGCATTCCTTTTCCAATTTCTTTAGAATCAGCATAAGCTTGTAGTTGCTCTTCCATAGCAGATGCTGAAACCATATTCCCTTCCACTATGCTATTTATATAATTGGTAATATGACCTGCAATATCTGCATTCCATTTTTTGCGTTGCACCTTTTCGTCATAGGCACTTGGAGCTTCAAAAAAGTAATCTCCCAAAGGTAAAATCTCAGAAGCAAAACTTACTTTTTCTTTTAACATTTCGATGGCAGTAGCTAAGTATTTATCTCCTCTGGCTGTGTGCTTTGGCTCTATTTGGGAAGCAACCATATCAGCTATTTCTGTGCCGGTGGCCTTCATCAGATATTGATGATTGAACCACTTTGCCTTATCCATATCAAACTTAGCACCACTTTTGGATACTCGTTCCAATGTAAACTCATTAATCAAAGACTCTAAGTCGAATAATTCCTGATTGTCTGACGGGTGCCATCCAAGTAATGCCAACATATTTACTACTGCATTCGGTAAATAGCCGCTTTCTCTATAACCGCTACTTATTTCATCGGTTTTAGGGTCCTTCCATTCAATTGGAAATACTGGAAACCCGAGTCTATCGCCATCTCTTTTACTTAGTTTACCTTTTCCATCTGGCTTTAGTATTAAAGGCAAATGAGCAAACTTCGGCATGGTATCTTCCCAACCCAAGTATCTATAGAGTATTACATGAAGCGGTGCACTTGGCAACCATTCTTCTCCGCGTATTACGTGGCTAATCTCCATTAAATGATCATCCACAATATTGGCTAAATGATAGGTAGGTAAACCATCTTCTTTCAAAAGTACCTTGTCATCTAACTGACTGCTATTGAAAACAATCCATCCCCGAATAACATCCTGAAAACGAATCTCTTCATTACGTGGCAACTTTATCCTTACGATATAATTATCTCCTCTATCTAATCTTTCTTTTACTTCATCTTCACTTAGCGTTAGCGAATTACGCATACTCATACGGGACGTAGCATCGTACTTTGCACTCATACTATTCGCCTCCAACTTAGCTCGCATTTCAGTAAGCTCCTCTGGAGTATCAAAAGCGTAATATGCATAGTCATCCTTAACCAACTGGTGAGCATATCCGGCATACTTATCCATTCGTTCACTTTGTTTGTATGGCCCAAAATCACCGCCTTCACGAACGCCTTCATCTACTGTAAGTCCCAACCAGTTAAGACTATCATTTACGTAATCTTCCGCACCCTCCACAAAACGTTTTTGGTCCGTATCCTCAATGCGAAGTAAAAATTTACCCTTGTGTTTCTTGGCAAAAAGATAATTGTACAAAGCTGTTCTAACTCCTCCTATATGCAAAGGCCCTGTAGGACTTGGGGCAAAACGTACTCTAACTGGTCTGTCACTCATTTTTTGTGAATTAAGCGGCAAAAATAGGGTCATTTATTGCAATACAAATGATAATTTTAAGAAGCATTTTCCATTTATGAGACAAGAATGGAATTTAGCCCCTCAAATCGCAAGCACCCTAACCTGCTGACTATATGGGTACTATGAGAAAATCAGACGTTTGGCACTTGGATTGAACTAAAAAAGGTACTAAACCTTATCATTATGAACAAAATCATAATTACTTTAATTCTACTTTTTACAGCAACTTTCAGCTTTGCTGATGGGAATACTAAGGATAAAAAGCAGTCTGAAATTACACCAACATCTACGATTAAGGATACAAAGTCTTTTGAGGTTTCCGGTTTAAAAGCTTGCACAGGCGAATTTGATGATGAAGATGCGACAGACATTTACGTTGAAGTATCTGCTAACAATACAGAAAAATTTATCTTATTAACGGAATACCTTGAAGAATCTGAAGTTGTAGAATTCAAATAAGAATTACTCGATTCTTTTTAAGCCAGCCTTTGCTCTCTGCTCTATAGACTGTGTATACTCCTTATTCTTTTTAAAACCCAAAGCCCTTTTATAAAATTTATTTGCCAATACCATGTCCTTGCTATTTAAGTAATAGTCTCCAAGGTAAATACTTGCATAAGCTCCATAGTACTCGTCACCATCAATGGCAAACAAGGAACATGCTTCATACAGCTTTAAGGCATTTTCTATTTTTCCCATTTTCTCGGCTATCCTACCGGCTCTATAACAGAATTCTGCTTTGAGTTTGGTACTTGGTAGACTTTTACCGTCTATCTCATGTATACTTTTACTGGCTTGTTCAAAGTATCCCCCGTCATAGAGCAATCTTGCTTCTAGAAGGGCTGACTCTGGTATTGTCTTATGTGTGTACCTCAGTGCCTGTTTATCCTCCTCATTAAGGGAATAACCTTGAACCAAAACTTGGTCCTTATAATATACTGCTTTGCTTGGATCGTCATGTATGACGTAATACCAACTCATTTTCTGCAAACAACTCTTTATGTAGTTCCTACCTTTGAAATTATTATAGAACTCATTGAAATGGTCAATTGCTGAAACATCCAGTTTATTCAGTGTTGCAACTCCAAGCTGATAGTTCAAAAAATAAAATTTAGTAAACTCATCACTTTTTGGTCTGGAGCTTAAAATATTAATTGCGGTCTCATTCCTATTCAGCTTTAATGCGGCATTCGTTCTAAAAAAACAACTCAATAAGTTGGTCTTATAGTCTTCTGTGCATTTTAGGGTTTCGGCCCAAGCTTTACCTCCTTGCTTTGCAACATGCAATAAAGAAAAGGAATACAAATAGGCTGCCTCCTTTGCTATTCCCGCTAATTCTGTCGTATCATTTTTGTGCGTTGTAACATCCTTTAATAACCTTAACCCTTCACTCAAATCACCTTCTATGCCTAGCATTTTAATAATCCACTCATAGTTATCTGGAACTGTGGATAGATACACTTTTATGATACCTCGTGTTTTATTATTTGGTACAAACTCAGGGAATTCCTTATGATTAGCTTCTATAAGTGTATTTGCTCTGTTTACATCTCTGGCGGCACTATACAATTCATCAAACTTTGCTTTTAGTGTTGCAGAATAGAAATAGACTTCAGACTGTGCAAACTTCTTATAAGGTGAAGAATCTGGAAGCTTTTCAAAGTGAAAAAGAGCTTTATCTTGAACCCTCCTATATGTTGCATAGTCAGATTGTTCTTCGCTTACAAACGCTTTTAAAAAAGCATTGAAATGCAAAAGATAATGGATGGCACTGTTCTCAGGATCAATTTCCTGTTCAGTTCTTATATAATCATAAGCACGACCAAGTCGTAGCTCATAATTTTGTTGTTGTGCAACTAATAAGTTTTTATTAAAGGTAAATGTATGACTCCCAATAACGGGTACAGTGCAAAGAAAAAGAAAAGATAAAATAGAAAACCGGAGCTTATTTCTTACGAACAGCTCTTCTTTTTGGTTTTGCTTTTTCTTCTTCCACATGCTCTTCTATTCCTGCCATTCTAGCATCTATTTGGATACGTCCACAGGCTTCGCAAATTACAATTTTTTTAGACTGTCGAATATCAGATTGAAGTTGTGGTGGTACTTTAGCAAAACAACCCCCACATGCAGCTCTAAGAATAGGAGCTACAGCAATACCGTTTCTAAAGTTTTGTCTAATTCTGTCGTAAGCTTTAATTAGCTTCTCATCAGTTGAATCTTTAGACTTTTCTCTTTCGGCAAGAATAGACGCTTCTTCTTTCTCTGTCTCAGCAGTGATTTCCGTAAGTTCCTTTTTCTTATTCTCAAGATCTCCTTCACGCTCATCCAATCTAGTTTGAACTTCATTGATAAGATCTTGCTTTAGAAGTATTGATTTATCCAACTCAGTCATTTTCTTTTCTGCAGCTTGGATTGTTAAATCTTGAATTTCTATCTCCTTGTTCAATGCATCGAACTCTCTGTTGTTCTTTACATTGTTCAATTGAGTTTTATACTTTCTGATTAATTCAGTAGAAGTTTTAATCTGTTCTCTATTTGCAAAAATTTGCTCATTGAACGTTTCAATCTCTGTATTAAAATTAGCCAATCTAGTATTCAGTCCAATCAATTCGTCTTCTAGGTCAGAAACCTCCATAGGTAACTCTCCTCTCACAGCTCTTAGCTGATCTAGACGTGAATCAATAGTTTGAAGTTTATAAAGTTGCTCTAATTTCTGTGCGATTGTTTTTATTGCCATTATAGAAAATATTTTACTGGATTAGTGTCTACTCCCGTTTTAAGGACGGCAAAGGTACTAAATTTTTCACTCAATATATCATATAAAAGGTCTATTGTAAACTTTTCACTCTCATAGTGCCCTATGTCACAAATCATGACCTCCTGTTCTGCGTCAAAATACTCATGATACTTGAAGTCAGAAGTCACATAAGCATCTGCACCTGAGCCCTTTGCATCTTTCAATAAAAACTGCCCAGAACCTCCACAAACCGCTACCTTTTTTATGGTTTTCTTAAAGTCTGTGTACTTTATAACTCTCAACCCCATTCGGTCTTTCAGATACCCTAGAAATTCTTGTCCATTCATTGCTTCTTCCAGCTCACCTATCATCCCACTTCCAACCTCCTGATTGACATTTAGTGTTGGGTATATTTCATAAGCGACTTCCTCGTATGGATGAATGGTTTTGAGTGCATTTAACACTTGGTTTGTTAGATAACTTGGAACAACCACTTCTATTTTTACCTCACTTTCTGTATGTCGACTTCCAACCTCTCCTTTTGTTGGTTTTGTTCCAGAGCCAGCAGTATAGGTTCCACTTCCTTGAGTCGTAAAAGAACACTCACTATAATTTCCAATATGACCTGCTCCTGCCGCAAAAAGGGCATTTCTAACATCTTGCTCATTCAGAATAGGACAGTAGGTTACTAGCTTAGTAATAGTATCTAATTTGGGTGCTAGAATCTGTGTATTAGTTAAACCTAGTCTTTCTGCAATTTTACTATTAACACCTTGGTGATAGACGTTGTCCAAATTCGTATGAATCGCATAAATGGCAATATCATTTTTGATGGCTAACTGCACTGTACGCTGCACGTAGTTTGCATTGTTAAACCTTTTTAGCCCTCCAAAAACAATGGGATGATGAGCCACAATAAGATTGCATTTTTTTGAAATTGCCTCATGTACTGTCGCTTCTATACAATCTAGACTCACTACGACTCCACTCACGTCTGTCATCTTCTCCCCTACTAATAATCCACTATTGTCGTAACTCTCTTGCAAGTTAGATGGAGCTATCTGCTCCAGATGTTGTATTACTTCTGCTATTCGCATGGTACGAATTTAGGGTTTTGGTTTCATCGTCAATCTTTGGACTAATTGAAAATACCAAATTTCAAAATAGTTGAGCATTGTTTATATAGCCAAAGACCTATTCTCATTCTAATAGAAAAAAATACTCTTTACATATATTAATTCCCTAAAATTCGTTTTGTATAATCCATTCTTGAAATACATTATCTATTATGAAAAGACTTTTGTTCATCCTCTTAGTAACACTCAACTCTTGTTTCTTATTTGGTAAAGATTCTACACGCCTTGACTCTAAAATATCTTTTGACTTAAAAGGGCAACACGTTCTGAGTGCATTAAACACCAATACCCAATGCTACAATTGTATTTTCACCCGAGTTCAGGACAACCCTTTTCATCATTTTGCTATTTACTCTGGGATAACTCACGAACTGACTTTGAACAATAAGTATACCATCCAAACGGGCGTATATCTTGAAGAACGGAGCTTTTCTGGCGGTAATAATACATTAGCAAACATTGTCATTTTTCCTAAAATTCAATTGTCATCAATAGACACCATACATATCTTCAAAAAGGATATAATCACTACCATTAAAGGTGGTGATTTTTGGAATGAAGATGTCAATGATATGCTCAGAATATATAATTTGGACTATCAAGGTTTTAATCTTCAAACGGGTACCGAGCGATTGAAAATTGACCTTTTTGCAATTGCAGATTTGTCCCAGAACATTGGTTATGCTTTACACGAATTGTATAGAGTATCGCTCATTTACACCTCCGACGGATACAAAAATTCAACATCTATTAGTGCAAATAAATTGTTTTACAATCGGGATGGAAGTACCCATCCCACCTCCTCAGACTTTAATGTTTCCAACTACTCTAAATATTCACTGGGCAAAAAAACAACAGCAGAATTACAATTTGAAACAAGAATAAATCAAGTTACAGGTTTGTCTACTGCCGTGGGAGGTCGTCTTAACTACTCAAGTAAACATCTAAAACTAATAGGAGGTATCCGATACTATGATGCTGGTTTTAATCTGGGGTATGCAAATAGAACTCCTCAGTTTGGAGGTATATTCACTTATACCGGTAGGCAACTATATCCTCTAAAAAACTATTATAGAAACTATAATCAATGGGCCTCTTTTACGCAATTTCAAAATAGAAATTTAGTGGGTATCGAACTTGTAATCAATTGGGATAAACAAGTTTACAAGAACATTGAGTTTTTTGCAGACATTGACCTAAATATAATTGGGGACTTGTCTAACAATAGGACATTTACCTATCCTTTATACAATACTGGCTTTAAACTTAAGCTTATCAACTCTATGGAAATTTTTGCTTCTGCAACAAATAAGCATATGAATCTAACAGATTTTTATCAGACCTTCTTTGCTAGTAAAACTCCTTTTCTATCTTATGGTGTAAAAGTAAATCTCGATAAAATTAAACTCCGAACTATGTATATCAAATCATAGTTCCAGCTCCGAGATAAGGGAACATTGGATTACTTGACATTCCGCTTACTGCTACCCATCTTTTTGCTTTTCTTTGTACCATCTGAAACTGATTCTAGCCATAGTACTCTCTCCTTTTTCAGCCATCTATTGGTTGATTACTTCTGCACGCAATTGGTGTTACGACACAGGTATTTTTAAATCTACTTCGTTTGATATTCCGATTGTCTCGGTTGGTAACCTAGCTGTAGGTGGAAGTGGTAAAACTCCGATGGTAGAGTATCTTATTCGAGAACTCCAAGACACCTACACCATTGCTGTCTTAAGTCGTGGATATGGCCGAAAAACAAAAGGTTTTCTTTGGGTACAGGTTGAGCAAACTCCAACCCAAACGGGGGATGAACCTCTTCAAATCAAATCCAAGTTTGAAAATATTGCAGTAGCTGTTTGTGAGAAACGAGTGATTGGGGTACAACAAATTTTAGCAGAAAGACCCGAAGTAAATCTAATTATTCTGGATGATGCATTCCAACACCGAGCCATACAACCAACTACCCAACTCCTACTCAGCACTTACAACAATCCTTTTTATAAAGATTGGCTGATGCCAAGCGGTAGACTTAGAGAAAGCCGAAAAGGTGCAAAACGGGCAGATGCGATTGTATTTACCAAAGCAAAGGAAGATGAACCGTTAAAGGATTTTAAAAACACTTTTAACAAACCAACTTTTTATACCAAAGTTGAGGTCGAACCGCTTGGCTCGATTGAGACATTGCAAAAATCCATTTATGGTTTTAGTGCTTTGGCAGATAATTCCGCCTTTGAAAATAACCTAAGAAGTGATTACAACTTGACAGGTTTTAAAGGTTTTAGGGACCACTACCCCTTTTCACAATCCGACATTGATACTCTTTTGGTAAAAGCGAATGGTGCACTTTTGGTTTGTACTGAAAAAGACTGGATGAAAATCAAACATTTAAAGAATGTAGAGGACTTTCAATTTATTTCAATTCGACAAACCTTCTTTAATAATGACTTTATAAACTGGTTAATTGAACAACTACCTTGAAAGCTAAAAAACACTTTGGACAACATTTCTTAACCAGTAACGAAACGGCTCAAACCATCGTAAAAGGACTGGGTGATATCAGCCAGCAAGATGTATTAGAAATTGGACCTGGAACGGGAATCATTACCCAGTTTATGCTTACCACAGCCAAGCGATTTAGAGCGGTGGAAATTGACCCAGAAGCTGCCACCTACCTTGAAAAACACTTTGACAAGATAGAACTTATAAAGGCCGATTTTCTAAAGGTAAATCTCAGAGATTACTATACAAATCAATTCAGTTTGATTGGTAATTTTCCGTATAACATTTCGTCTCAAATCGTATTTAAGATTATTGAGAATAGTGAACTAATTGAACGATGGGTGGGCATGTTCCAATTGGAAATGGGAATTCGTCTTGTATCTCAACCCAAAGACAAGAAAGACTATGGAATACTAAGTGTTCTAATTCCATTTTACTATAAAGTAGAGCAAGTAATGAAGTTGCCTCCAGAAGCCTTTAACCCACCTCCTAAGGTTAACAGCATTGTGGTGAAGGCAGAACGAGTGAACCATGATTTTAAGGTCGACCCGGCATTCATTAAGCGAGTTGTTAAAATGGCTTTCGGTCAACGTAGAAAAACCTTGAGTAATAGCCTAGCTCCAATTATACCAAAAGCAATTTTTAATACGCATCAATTTAGTACCTTGCGACCCGAGAATTTGACACACCTTCAGTTTGAAGAATTGTGTGTTTTCATACAAGAAAATGTCAGCAATTGAAATAACCAAAGAGTCTGTAAAAGAGATTGTTGATCTCGTAGACACTAAGAATCAGAAAGAGCTTCTTCCTGTATTGGAAAAGCTATTTCCTGCTGATATTGCCGAAATTTTTGACGATTTAAATCTAGATCAGGCAGTTTACATTGCATCTCTTTTAGATCCTCAAAAGAAGGTGGATGTGCTCACTGAATTGGAGGCAGATGTAAAGCTGAAATTCTTAAAAGGATTTGATAATAAAGAAATTGCCAGCACTTTTTTCGCCTATATGGAATCAGATGATGCAGCCGATATACTCAACTCTCTGGACAGTATTAGCAGTAAGGAAATTCTTCGAAACATTGAAGATAAAGAGCATAGTAAAAACATCGCTTCTCTTCTCAAATTTCCTGAGAATACTGCTGGTGCTCTGATGGCAAAAGAGCTGATTAAGGTAAAACAAAACTGGACCATCAAACAATGCACAGATGAGATTCGAAAACAAGCTGAAGATGTTGCTCAGGTATATACATGCTATGTTGTTGATGAATTTGACGAGCTTGTTGGATGGATTTCTCTGAAACGAATCCTTCTATCTAAGGAAAGTACAAAGGTTGAGTCTATTTACAATGACAATGTAATAAGTGAAAGTACATATACTCCTGGTGAGGAAGTGGCTTCTACTATGCAAAAATATGATTTGGTAGCCTTGCCAATAGTTGATGCTTTCAATAGACTGGTAGGTCGTATTACTTTTGACGATGTTCTAGATTATGTAAAAGACGAGGCTGAAAAGGATTATCAGATGCTTTCAGGTATCTCCGAAAGTGTAGAAAGTACAGACTCCGTTTTACTCAATACACGTGCACGACTTCCGTGGCTAATTGTAGGATTAGTAGGTGGAGTAGCAAGTTCTTTGGTAATCGGAAATTTTGAAGCGGAATTAGCCCAAAATGTTCAACTGGCCTTATTTATGCCACTAATTATGGCAATGGCTGGGAACGTAGGTGTACAGTCTAGTTCTATCATGGTACAAGGTCTTGCCAATAATTCCATAACCAACGAAGGACTTTGGGGTAAACTGGGTAAAGAACTAGCTGTAGCTTTAATTAATGGTTTGGTGTGCTCTGCATTGCTTATGGGATATGGATTTTTATCTGGGAATAGCCAAGATATAATGATAACTGTGAGTCTAGCATTGTTAGCAGTTATACTTCTAGCGGCAATTGTAGGAACAGTTGTTCCGCTTGTTTTAGATCGATTTAAAATTGATCCTGCATTGGCCACAGGACCTTTTATAACCACAAGTAATGACTTGCTTGGTCTTCTCATGTATTTCTTAATTGGAAACGCTATTTTAGCATAACAGATTAAAACACTTTTACAGATATAGCTACGTTATACCATCCTATGTCACTGCGACTTCTACTAATTGCACTTATACCTCTACTATCCTTTAATGCAAGTGCTCAATATACAAACCTAGTACTTGAAGGTGGTGGAATGAAGGGGATTGCCTATGCAGGAGCCTTTGAAGTATTGGACAGTTTAGGTATTTCAAAAGATATTCAACAAATAGCAGGGACTAGCTCTGGTGCTATGAACGGGATGATGTTCGCACTGGGATATACAGGAAAAGAGATTCGACAACTGAATTTAAACACCAATTTCGGCAAATACAATCAGGTAGGTGTGCCATTTTTTGGTGGCCTTCTGCGAATTCGCAAAACGTATGGTTATTATAAAACGGACCGTTTTATAACTGATTTGGGTAAAATGATAATGGCAAAGGGATACTCCAAAGATTTAACTTTTGGAGAACTCCACCAAGCTAAACTGGCGGGTCAATCTGTAAAACTATTGTACGTCACTGGGGCTAATCTCACAGATCAAAAAATCGAAATATTCAGTCACGAGACCTATCCGAATATGAAGATACTGGATGCCGTACGAATCAGCATTAGCATACCTGTCTATTTTGAAGCCCTATTTATGCAACCTGACGGAAGTCTAATAGAAAAGAAAGACGCGGATTCTACAACCAAGGTGATGGTGGACGGCGGCATATTGGACAACTATCCATTCTATCTATTTGATACACTCGTAACCGTAAATAATGGAGCAAACAGCTACTACAAATGCAATGTACATACCTTGGGTTTGAAGCTTGAAACAGATAATTCTACTAAAGATATTTCTCCCCGAGACATTCAAAAAACATCCGATTTTATGGAGGCTTTTTCACTGATGAGTAGTGAGTATTTGAATCGTAGGTTCCTAGGACCACAGCAAATATCTCAGACGGTATTTATCAATGTGCAAGATTTTAATCCAAAAGTGAAGAAGCAAAAGGACGATGTTAAAATCAAGGTCATGAACTATGGCAAAGAGGCTACAATTAGTTTCTTCAGTAAATAACTCTTTGTTCATTTTACAGTCATAACCCACAAGAGCTGTGAATACTACCAAAAATTAGACCCAACATTGCATCACATTTAAAAATGAAACACATTAATTTTATATACCTATTACCAATGCAGGAGGCGAGTAGCCTTAGCATGCCGGAGAAGAATATGTAAAATTAGTACTAAGATATATTCCTGAAGCCCGGCTAATTTTTAGTTGGGCTTTTTTTATGAAAATTTTTAAATAAAATAATTATGACAACCATTAGAAAACGGTTTTTAACCAACACAGACGAGACGGGTAGATTCATTGTAAAATCTATGAAGACTGGCAAAGTATACTTTGTAGAACCTATAGATGATAGAGCAAATCATACCATCTGGGGCGACTTAGATCCAGCATCTAAATCGTTGCAGGGAGACTATGGCTCAAAATATCGTGGTTCCGTAAAGAGTAATGAGTCACTCATTACTCAGAAAAATGGTTTCAATGAGATAGCCATGGTAAAAGGAAGCCCGTTCAGTGAAATAGAAAGAAGAGATAATATCGTTTTTAGACAAATAAAAAATAGCAGTTGATGCTATAATTATACAATCTAAAAGCCCAGCTCTTCGTAGAGTCTGGGCTTTTTTAGTTAAAAATACTTACATCAATTTCTGAGGGTACGTTGTAAATACGACCTATGCACGGGTGGGTGAAATAGTGCTATCATTTCAGATGATATTCAGGGACAGGAAATTGACTACGAATACAACTCGCTTCTTATTTCTATAAGGAGCTTTTGTATTTTCTCTTTGTTAGGATTACTCTGCAAGGAACTGATTGAGAAAGCTTCTTCCATTTCAGCTTTTTTATCATTGGCTTTGTCTATAAGATAATCAAACTCATAGTCACCCCGTTTTATCCCAAGCAGGAAATCTCTATTGGGTCTTTTTACATTTACTCGACCTTCTTTTGCAATCTCTGTTGCCATTTCCAACAATCTAAATGTATGCATCATGTTTTTCGCATCATAACTCTTCCCGTGGTCTAAAGTGCCTTGATATCTAGCATCATTCCTCTTTTCAACCCAATCCCAGTATTCTTTATACTGTTTGCAGTACTTGGAATAACCATCCTTATTGAAGTAGAGCATTCCAATTTGCTCCTCACCTTTGGGTATAGAGCTAAGTGCTATATCATTGGCCATTTCTTTATTCATAACACCTCTGTAAGGTATAGATGGATTGTAATACAACCCAAACATACTGGGCATATTAGGGATGTTCACTAAACCACAATTCTCTTGTCTACCACCTTTTATATTCAAAAATTTGAGTACTGGTATAGAACCATTGTTATAGTTTACAAAACAAAATTCCAATACTGTCTTACGCACTTTGTCTACAGGATTAAAAATCTTCTTTTTCAAACCCTGGGCTTTCTGAATTTGAGAAAGAGCATAATTCCCAAAGGTCTTCTGGCATAATTTGGATAAAAACAATTCAGGTTTCAGAGTATCCAAAATTGGATTTCTTTGAAGGATAAACTCCTTAGGTGTAGCTAGCAATTCCAAGATATTTGGATTGTTCACCGTTAATAATTCCACAAATCGTTTCACTTCATAAAACACGACATCATTGGTTTCATCATTAATCTGCGGATCATATTCCAACCCATAAAATCGATTTTTAGTTAACGCAAAAACTCCTCGAATATCGGTGTCAGAAGAAGGGGTAGCTAAACCATATGCCCTACTTCCACTCACACACTCAAGGAGAATCTGTTTGCTTTGATATAACTGCTGAATGTTCATTTCTTAAATACAATTTTACTCCGTAAAAATACATTTAAGCTTTCCGTATTGCCTTTACTCGGTTGCAAGTCATTTTTAGCTTGCTTTATTATGATTAATGTCTCCGTTATAAAAGTGACCAAATCTTCATCTTTGGGATGCATGTAACTTTCACTCTTTGTCGCCTTCAACATGGTTAAAGAAGCTATCTTTTCACTGAGATTAGGTGCAAGTTTTAGTCCCGCTAAAAGTTCTGAGTACACTATAGGAGGGTTTCTATCTTGTTCCAGTATCCACAAGCATGCACAAGTAGCTCTTAATGCATAAAACAACGATTTGAGGCGATATGTTTCCTTATATTTTATGTCATCAAAACTTTTAAGAGCCATACTGTAGTAATGATGCATTACAGCTACTGGCGAATAAAAATCAGAGGCTAAACTCCTCATCTCTTGGGCGAAATCTCCATCTTCCAGATAGACTATTGGACTCTGGACACGCTCCAGTAATGCCGTATTTGATTTAGCCATCAGACGAAGTGCCTTACGAAGTTCCCAACCTGTAAGATCCAACTCTCCATCTTCAGACATATACGATATATTATCCTTTCCTTCAGTAAGACGGATGTACCAGTCTGCTTCTTTCACATAGATAAGGCGGATATCAAAATCGCTATCTGGAGACGGGAAACCCCATGCTCTAGAACCTGTTTCCACTGCAAGTAGTATTCGTATCTGCTGGTCGTGTTCCAACTGTTTTAGTTTATCTATTATTCTCTGTTTCATTTTATTCTTCTTTATCTCTTGTTTACTTAAATAGTCAGATTGAGCGTCAGTCGAAATCTGAACTGTTTCCTCTCAAAAGGAACTTGACGTCTCACCCTTCGACTGTCGCTCAGGATGACTTCACCGTTATTCCAACGGAATTAATTATTCGCTTCACCCTTTCAATACTGCCAGGGGTTCTAACTTCACCACAATCTCTGCAAGATCTGTTTGATTAGCCATGACCTTATCAATATCTTTATACGCTCCTGGAGCTTCATCCAAGTCACTCGTATTTCTAAGGGCATGGACCACACCTTTGGCATCCAAAGCTGCTTTTTCAGCTTCCAAGTTTAGTTCTCTTTGGGCATGGCGTCTTCCTAATTTTCTACCTGCTCCATGCGAGCAAGATTCAAAAGACTCTTCATTTCCCAATCCTCTTACAATGTACGAACATGTACCTTGAGAACCTGGAATCATACCCAATTCATCTTTACGAGCTCGGGTAGCACCTTTTCTATGGACAAATACATTCTCTCCAAAGTGATTTTCCCATGCAGCGAAGTTGTGAGCTTTATTAATGATTTCATCGTGGTCAAACTCTCCGACTACTTTGGTCAAAGCTTCTACCATTCGATGCATCATAAGCTTTCTATTGGCCAAGGCAAATTCAATACAGTACGTCATTTCCTCTACATAGGCCTTAGCTTCTGGCGTTTCAATTGGCAAAAAGGCAAGCTCTTGTTTCTTGGTAATTTGGGAAAAGTATCGCTCGTTAAGCATATTTGCTTGACGGTTGTAGTACTCCGCTACTTTGTAACCCAAGTTTCTAGAACCTGAGTGAATCATAATCCAAACATATCCATCATCTCCTTTTTGGATCTCTATAAAGTGGTTTCCTCCTCCAAGTGTTCCTACTTGCTTCTTAGCTCTTTCGTATCCTCTAGATACCATCATTAGATCTTCCCAACCTTTTGGCATCCACTTTTCATCCTGTGCCTCATCATGCCAATTTTTTCCCAATGGAATTGTTTTTCTGGCTTCTGACAAGGTTGCCTTTAGCTCATCGATTGAGATACTATTAATCTCTGTTCTTAGAGCACACATACCACATCCTATATCTACACCTACTGCATTGGGAACTACTACTTGTTTTGTTGCAAGAATAGACCCAATTGGCATGCCGTATCCTTGGTGGCTATCTGGCATTAGTGGAATATGTTTAAAAACGAATGGAAGATTGGCCAAGTTCTTAGCTTGTTCCAACGCTCCATCTTCTAAATCATCTAACCATAATTTGATCGGTCTTTTTTCTGTTGAAATTACGTGTTTCATTTTCTTCGTTTTGTTATTGTACTACAAAGATTCAAGGACCACTACGCAACGATTCTGCGTAGATACAAATTAATTTACTTTTCTTTCTTTTTACGATACGGGAAGGCAAAACTAACTCCGCCTTTTATACCAAATATCACTGAGTTTCGGTGTATTTCCGATGACTGGCTCCAGAGATAACCGCTGGTCACATCTAAACAAAGTTTCATTCTATTGTTCAATAGACAATAACTCCTGAAACCTATCCCTGGGCTAATGCTCAGACTTGAAGTCCTCTGCTCACTTTTTTTCCCTGAGCGAAGAGATACGGTACATTTACGTTAAAACGACTTATGCTTGGCAACCAGATTCTTCTAGAACCTATAGCGTATCTCGCACCAATCATAGTGAAATCTTCGTGAAAGTTAACATCCATTCCTGCACGCCAAAAGTGAACCATCGGATTTCTAGTATTATTCAAACGAGTATAATCCAATGCCAAACCCATTCCAGATGATTCCACATAGTTCCATCCATACGTTAGGGAAATACCTTTATCTGAAATTCTTCTATACCTTTTAATGGACTCAGAGAAACATTGCAGACTCACAACCATTAATACAATACAAATCAGACGTTTCATGTGCTGCTAAGATAAGGATTTGACTTTAAACCTTCCTCGGTTTCATTCCAAAATGATACTACAGTGAATGTCCCAAACATTCATGAAACGGCACCATTTGAAGAACCTTTATTTGTACAATAAAAAAATAGCGACCTACCTCGGTAAATTGCTATTCTATTAATTCGTAGGAAATTAAGTCTAATGATTAACTACTAATTTCTGATTACTCAAAACTTGCCCTTTATCAGAAATTAATCTAACAATGTAAATACCGTTAGAGATACCATTAAGTGATATTTCGAGTCCTTCATTTTTAAAAACTGTTGCAGAATATTCTACTCTACCCGTTAGATCTGAAATTTGTATTTTTTGATTGTTGGCGAATTTAGATGCACTAATAAATACCGATTCCCTAGCAGGGTTGGGGTAAATTAACAATTCATTTTTTAATATTCTATTTGACGATACAGATGCTGAAATGGTCTTAACATCGGTCATTTTTAAATGATTCGCATTTATTACATTTCTACTTTTGAAATCTGAATTGTAGTACGATGCAAAAGCAACTATGTCAATTCTTTCTTGTAACCATTCACTTGGAATAGAAATACTGAAATTCTTAGAGTATTTCGTTCCTATAACCGGAGTAGTTGGAATAACTCCTGTTAATCCCCAAGCCCCTGTAGGTATCTGTCTTACTACGTGATGATGAACGTAACCTCTGATAGTATCACCAGCCTGATAATACCTATGACCGCTATAGCCATTTAAATAATTCTTTTGGTCATAGTCTGGGTAACCAGTGCCAACCACGCTATCTTCAACTATAAAAAGGTTCAGCCTAATGTCTCCGGAATGACTACCTCCATAAAAAGTAACATCCACAGTGCAATCCAGCGTTCTGTTGGCTGTATCATAATTGTTTGATATTGCAATTCCAGCATCAGCTCCTTCGCTTAACCGTACTTGCATCAAACTATCCCAAATTTGACGTGATGCTACGAGTCTTTCAGGTTTTGAATATAATGGGTGATCAAATTTCACTCTATCAAACAGTCCTGCAGGAGCAAAGTTTGTTACATCTTTTGCAATGGCAACTCCTTCAGGAATGGTCATTGCATCCTTACCAAAACCGGCATGATGCGTTACCCAAATCATATTAGGGTATTTCTCTGCCATCCCCTCGGCAATTACATCCCCATCAGGACAAAATCCACATGGGGCAGTGGAAAATTCTTCAAAAAGTACATTGCGAGCCGCTTGACCGTTAACATTCAAGGACACCCAAAGAACAATAAAAGTGAGTAATGTTTTTCTCATGATTTTTAATTTACACGCAATTATATGATATAGAATGTTCATTTTTTTTGCCCAATTATCAGCTTAACGTCAAACTACTGTCATCAAATACGGCCGTAATTCCACAATGTTATTATCCTTAGATACTTATGGAAAAACTGGTCATACAAGCTCCTTTTAGGCAAGACATTCCTTTGCATTTTTTAACAGACCTAGAAAAACATTTTATAGTGGTCATCCTGACCCAATGTTTCATTTATTAGTTGAGATTGACATATCAAATAACGAGATTACCCAAACCTAAATAGTCAATCCCTAACAAAAAAGCCGCTACATACCATGCAGCGGCCTTTATAAATTTAAGACAAATTCTTATTTCTTACTCATCTCTTCTGCAAGTTGCAATGCCTTGTATACATTTACAATACCTCCGCTTACGGATATCTCAGATGGGACTTTCAATTCCTTTGATCCAGGAACCTGCTGTGCGTCACTCATCGCTATTGCACTTTTCATCAAGATTGATTTTAGTTCAGTTGCTGTAAGAGTTGGGTAATAACTCAAAACATATCCTGCTACGCCTGCCGCTACTGGACTTGCCATGCTGGTTCCACTTGCTGGATTATATCCATTGTTTGTATAGGTAGAATAAATCTCATCACCAGGAGCAAAAAGATCTACTTGAGTTTTACCATAATTCGAAAAGTCGGCTAATCTCATTGGAGATTTACGATACGATGAGGCTCCTATTTCCAGCCAATTACTTGCACCTGCTCCATCATTTGGGTAGTTACCTCCTTTGTCATTATCAGAGGCATCATTTCCTGCTGCGTGTACCAACAGTACATTTTTCTCTTCAGCATACTTAATTGCACTTTTTACTACTTCTGCTTGAGGAGACATGGATTTACCAAAACTCATATTGATAATTTTAGCTCCATTGTCTACTGCATATCGGATACTGTTTGCCACATCCTTATCTCTTTCATCTCCATTGGGAACTGTTCTAATGCTCATTATTTTACAATTCGCACAAACTCCTTTTGCTCCAAAATCATTCGATGAGTTGGCAGCTATAATACCTGCTACATGTGTACCATGACCGGAACTGTGATAGTTTACCTGATTATCTCCGTAGTACTTTTCTGTAACATCTGAATAGTTGTCTCCGACATTGGCTTGGCGTTCATTCAGTGCTGTATTGTAATGATGTGTGGCTGCTGGTACAAGCTGTTCTGCTCCTTCATGAATCTGACTATATATGCCCATAAAATTCTTCGGATCTTTTTTTACAATTTTTTTAGTAATCAATTTTCCTGTTTTACCTGCAAACTTTTTGGCTCGAATGCTTCTTGCCTGTTTTAAGGTTGGTGCATCTCCATATTTATCATGCAATGCCGTCATATAACCATCCATTCTACCAATAAACTTAGCTTGTCGTTTGGTTTTTTTTGCCTCTTTCTTAAACTCTTTGGTTAATGTTTTGTACGCTTCATAACCTTCGTCTTTTTTACGTTCCGAACCCTTCATTGTGGCATATCGTATCTTCTCTGTTCCTAAAAATCTGGCTTTCTCTAAGTTGTCAGCTTTGGTCTTTCCGATAAAGTTCCAACCATAGACATCATCTACGTAACCATTGCCGTCATCATCTATACCATTTCCTGCTACTTCTGCTGGGTTTATCCAAATCCTCCCTTGTAAATCAGGGTGATCTACATTGACTCCGTCATCTATTACAGCTACTATTATTTCTACAGCTTCCTTCTCCGCTACAAAGTCATTGGCTTTTTGCCAATCGATGCCAGGCTCTGTTGCAGTTGAGGAATTCAAATGCCACAGGGAGTCCTTTTGTGCAAAGCCTACTAAAGTAAAAATACCAAGCGTTAGGGTGATGGTTAGTCTAAGTTTATTCATTGCTTTTCAGTAATTATGTTTCAAGTATTACTCCCAAATAAGCTTTAAGTTACTCCTTTGGGATATATCTTAATATTTTATCGATTAAAAAAGGCAATCCTGCATAGCAAGATTGCCTTTATACTTAATAGTTATACTTTAATAATTCTCTAAAATAATTGCTTCAACTGCTTCAAAACATTGGCACCACCGCTTACTGTAATTTCACCAACCTTGTCCGCAATCTTTTCCAAGTATTCCATTTCTTTCAACTTGTAAAGCATTTCGTTTTCTTCCAACAGCTTAGCCGTATTTAGCATGCTCCGTACAGATGCAGTTTCTTCTCTACGTGTTATCACATTTGCTTGTGCTTTCTTTTGAGCTACCAATACTTGGTTCATGATTTCTTTCATTTCACCAGGCAATATGATATCCTTTACACCTGCATAGTAGACTTCTACTCCCAATACAGTAGAAGCCTTACCAATGTTCTCCATTACATACTTGGTGATGGCCTCCTTGTTCTCCAACAATTCATCCAATTGTAGTGTACCTACAATTTCACGTAGTAACAGTTGAGCAATAAGGTAGAGTTGCTTTTCATACTCTTTGTTTTTAAGCACTGATTTCACGGTATCTACCACTTTGAACTGTAGGTTAAAGTTTACCCGAAGATTGGCTTTATCCTTAGTCAACATTTCTTGGCCAGTTATTTCCATAGCTTGCATTCGCAAATCCACGTGTTTAACAGCCAAGTTTGTCGTGTTACGGTAGTAGTAATAAGCACCTGCGGACAATACCATCTTGTACTCTCCATCTACCAGCAATACAGCCTCTTCGTGCATGGCAACTTCTATTTTTCGGATGTAGTTACTCAGATTAGAGTTCGCATATTTCAAGACATTTGGGTCTAGAATTCTCTCTGAAAACGTAAAGTCTAGTACGGTGAATTCATATTCCATTAAGTTCTTGAAGTAGACATATCGACCCGCTGGCAAAACGGTTTCAAACAGTTTATTCTTATGTACCATGCAGATCTCACCGTCGGCTACTTCTACAAGAGTTGTAAGAGACTTCAATACTGGATTGAGCATAAGTAAACTTATATCCGTAGCTGAATTCAAAATGTCCTTAGCTCGGTGAATCTCTACCGTATCCATAAATGAATTGACAAAGTGCTTACCTGCTGTTAATACTTCTGTAAGTTCTCCTCTACGGTAGACAAGACCTACATAACCTGTGTTGATTCTTACATTTTTCATGTTCGTTTTTATTTAATTGTTCTATATCATTCTTCTTTATTCATTTTTAAAAAGGCCAAAAGCATACTGCATTTGTACTTAGCGGAGTATTGATTGAGCTATCTGCAACTTTATCAGTTGATTTAGATGTAATATGTACTTCTAATCAAGTGATAAAGCATAAAACAGCGGTATCCTCTACACTCAAAGCTTGTATAAATTGTATCCTCAATTCAAAAATTAGTGTCCTTCTCAGAGAGAACTCAACTTCAATTCGAAGAGATAATACGGCCTTACACTCTTGCCTTTATGGAACAGTTTTTATAGGGAGAACTATTCAAAAACTCCACTTTTGTTGGACAGATTTACAATCTGTTGCGTAACCGTTCCGCCACTCGCCTTACGACGAGGTAGGATTCGAACCTACATTAACATATACTCTACCAATGAGTTACCTGCGTGGTGTGCAGAATGGGAATCGAACCCATAACCTATGTGCATTGTTCTAACCAAACTGAACTATACATCGTTAAGATGTATCGGGAATCGAACCCGAGACTTATGCGTCTCTGCAATCGGAACAAAAACGAGCAGTACATATTTACCTACTGGCATATGCTATGGTGCATCGTTCGAAAACGAAATACACGCAACAAGGCTGCTTTGTACCGTATTACATTCTTTATCGCTTCTCAGCGATTTGCGGAAGAAAGAGTACTCGAAACTCAATCCTTTTAGAACACATCCCTTAGCAGGGGAGTCCACAACCTTTGTGGTTTATCTTCCAAAGAGCTATCTATAGGATTCGAACCTATTTATCTGGGTTACAAATCCAGTGCATCACCCTGTATGCTTAGATAGCTTAATGTGGGTCAGCAGGGATTCGAACCCTACAGAGCTAGAGATTTACAGTCTCGGCCGGATACCAATGCCACAACCCAAGGTGCGGAAGGTGAAGTAATCGAAACTTATGGTGTTACCCATCCCTAGTTTTCAAGACTAGTTTACCACCTTAGCGGCACCTTCCATATGTGTGTGACTCCGAGGTTACGATCCTCGCCCTTTGGTTTTTCAGACCAATGCTTCCACCAGGTTAGCTTGAGACACATTTGAGACAGGAAGGAGATTCGAACTCCTGAATAACAGATTTGCAGTCTGCTGCTTTAGACCACTCAGCCATCCTATCCTACCTACTATCTAAGATTTCAAAGACCATTTGATCTTCTTATCCTAAAGTACTAGTAGTTCACCTGAGATTCGAACTCAGACTGTACGGGGCTTAAACCCGATGCCTCTCCCATTTGGGCTAGTGAACTATTTCTTTCCATGTTGGCCTTGATGGATTCGAACCATCTATCTCTTCATTATGAGTGAAGTGCTTCTACCGCATAAGCTAAAGGCCAGTTACGAATAACCTTTCTATCTGTGCGAGTACTAGGAGTCGAACCTAGCTATCCTACTTGGAAGGCAGGTGCATTACCGAAATGCTTCACTCGCAATGTTGCGGAGATGGAAATCGAATCCATATACCTCGGCTTACGAGACCGTCTACTTACCAGTCGTAATCACCCCGCAATTTTTAAGTTGAGCAGGTTGGAATCGAACCAACATTTGCAACCATTACCTTACTCCAGTGTATCAGACTGGGTGGTTACTACTCAATATTGTGTATCCACAAGGACTCGAACCTTGGACCCCTCCCTTAAAAGGGGAGTGCTACCTGCCATCTGAGCTATAGATACAATGCGGTCTAGGAGGGTTTCGAACCCTCGTTTTTGAAGCGTGACAAGCTAAATCTCTACACCAGTAGAGCACACTAAACCATTTGCTGATACGGTGAGATGAACTCACATTGCACAGGTTAACAGCCTGCTGCCTTACCTATCGGCCACGCATCAATTATAGTGGAGTAGGTCGGTCTTGAACCGACAGCCCTCGCAGTGCAAATGCAAGGTACGAGCCACTTGTTTATCTACCCCAAGCTTGTGAGCAAGGTAGGAATCGAACCTACGTACTAGAGTTTCGAAGACTCATTCTGTCCAACTTACTTGCCCATAAAATACAGACGAGACACTCTGGCCACATCTGATCTTGTACTCCTACAGGGAATTGAACCCTAATCTTTAGGTTGAAAACCTACTGCACTGACCATTATGCTATAGGAGCATTGGGTGACTGGCGGGACTTGAACCCAACTTCTCCAAGGTCACAACCTGGTACATCTACCACTTATGCTACAGTCACAGTCTAGATGGCTGGATTCGAACCAACGTGCTCCCACTTCCAAGGTGGACGGGAAAAGCCGGACTCCCCTACATCTAGATATACTAATTTGGTTCTGGGAGAAGGGATCGAACCTTCACTAAATGGCTCAAAACCACCTGTCCTGCCCTTAGACCATCCCAAAGTGTACCCACAAGGACTCGAACCTTGGATCCCGGATTAAAAATCCGATGCTTTTGCCGACTAAGCTATAGATACATATGTGCCCTTAGTAGGAGTTGAACCTACATGTCTTTCAACCACGGTTTCTAAAACCGCTGCGTATACCATTCCGCCATAAAGGCATTAACATTTTCTTAATTAACCCCCGAACCCAATGTCCGGGGGACAACTTGTATTGAATGAACGTAATCATAGAGTTTCCTCCTTTTTTGTTGCACAAAGATTTCTGAACTTCTACGCAGTCTTTTTGCGTAGAACAAGTATATTTGAAATAATTTTGTAATTGGCTGATTATCAGCACGAAAAAAATGGCTGTAAATAAAAATGCTCTGATTAGATATAAGACTATTGACAAGTGTCTTCAAAATAGATATCGAAAATGGACCTTGGAAGATCTCATTGAAGTATGCTCTGACACCCTATATGAATATGAAGGAATAGATAAAGGAGTGAGTAAACGCACCGTCCAAGCCGATATTCAGATTATGCGTAGTGACAAGCTGGGTTACTTTGCCCCAATTATTGTTTTAGATAAGAAGTATTACACCTACGAGGACCCCAACTACTCCATTACCAATATACCCCTCACCGAACAGGATTTAGGTAAACTCACAGAAGCTGTTGAGTTTATGAAACAATTTCAAGGTTTCTCCCATTTCAAAGAATTGGACGGTATGGTACAAAAGCTACAAGATCATATCTATTCTCAGAAAACAGCAACCAAACCTGTGATTGACTTTGAGAAAAATGAAAACCTAAAAGGTTTGGAATACTTGGACGCTATTTACAATGCTATTATAAAAAAACAGGCTATTCATCTCACCTATAAATCATTCAAAGCTCGTCAAGCTAACTCCTTCAATTTTCATCCTTATCTTTTAAAAGAATTTAGGAATAGATGGTTTGTCATTGGTAAGAAAGCTAAAAATCCTGGCATTCTAAACCTTGCTCTTGATAGAATTGTAGATTTAGACAGAAGTAGCTTAACCTATCAAGAGGCTAAAAATTTTGATGCTGCTACTTATTTTCAAAATGCTATAGGAGTCTCCATATCTCCCGAAGCTCCTTTAATGGATATAGAACTTTTTATAGATCATGCTCATGCTCCTTATATCCTAACCAAACCTTTGCACCATTCACAACAAGTGGTCGAACGAGATAATTTTGGGGTGACTATTTCCCTGAAAATTCAGCATAATTTCGAACTCGAAAAGGAAATATTGTCCTTTGGTGAATCTATTAAAGTCTTGAAACCTTTAGACTTAAAAAGAAGAATTAAAGACCGGTTACTTCAAAATTTAAGCAACTATAACACAGAACTTACGACCAAGAACATCCAAACAGCTGCAAAAAAGCTCGAACATAAAGGCTATGCCATTCTTAATAACGTCTACAATCTAAGAGAGCTTAGAAAGTTAAAGAAAGCTATAGACAAGGCCCTTCAACTACAGACGAATAAAGACAAGTTTTCTGAACGGGCTTTGCTAAAAAAGCATCCTGAGTTATTGGAACATATTTTCGGGAAGCGTCTACAACAAATAATAACAGCTATTGACAAAGATGCCTTCCTGTGCAAGGCTATCTATTTTGATAAAAATATAGACAACAACTGGTACGTTACTTGGCACCAAGATTTAACCATTAACGTCTCTGAGAAAAAAATAGCAAAAGGGTATACTGGTTGGACTTCTAAGCACGATATAATAAGTGTACGTCCTCCTGAAGAAATCAATCAATCCATATTTACTATTCGGATTCATCTAGATGAGGCTAATGAATCTAATGGTGGACTTCATGTAATTCCTGGATCACATAAAAAAACGCATACAGATGCCGCCAGAACCTTAATAAGTGAAAACACTGATGCAATAAAAACTGAAATAAAAGAGGGAGGAATTATGCTAATGAAACCACTTCTGCTTCATAAAAGTGCCAAGTCAACTAATCAAAGAAAAAGGCGTGTAATTCATCTAGAGTTCACTTCAATGAACTTGATGAAGGAACTAAAATGGGATGAGAAACTTGAACTTCAATACTTCCAGTAACTTGGAGTTCTTCTGGTCTTAAAACTTTTGTGATTCTCAATATTTGAATCTTTTTTATATCGAATGTTACAGACGAGGCCTGCATAGAATGATGGGTTGTATATTTTCTTGAGGAAGAGAGTCCCAATGTTTTGCGTTCCTATAAAGAAAGGGCCAGTTTGGGCATATGCTCCTAAGGTATATGTCCTTGTACTCGGTACTATTAGTGTTGGAAACCCAAATACGCAATGTTCTGTCTCCTTTCTTATTTGTACTTGTAGATTGGAGGGCACATAGATGCTTGCTAGTTTATTTTTTCTAATATTTTGAGTATAGTTCACTCCTAAGAACCAACCTTTAAGGAGCCGCTGATCATATTGCAAAACAACGGTAGTTGGCAGTTCCACTATCACATCTCTATTATTACTGGTCAATGTAGCAGAGTCTAAAATACTCTGTGCATAATCGTCTCCCGTCATTTCAGCTAAATCTTCGGGGCTAAAATGAGTGTTTAATCTATACTCATTTACGGTTACGGCTTTCTTGTTGTATGTGATTTTTCCTGCATCTAGTAGTGATACTCCAAACCTATAATCATATTTTACTAGGTTCCTTCTATTAAAGACTTTATTCTTTTTCTTGGGATTGTTTTTACGGTATGTATGCTTCAAATTATAGGGTCTATGTTCATAGACAAAGCCTAAATCAATTGCGGTTCCTTGGCCTATATCTGGCCTTAGAATAAAATCCAATGGATTTTGAGCAGCAAAGTCCAATGTCGTTTTTATAATATTCATTTCAGCAGTTACACCTATACCATTATTCTGTAGTTTACTTTCAAATTCGGGTATGTTCATCGCAAAGATGGACCTCCCATTTAATCGTTTATACGTAAACCCTGCTTTCAGATAATTTTTTCGTTTGTTATAAACCTCAGCAGCAAGACCCACACCTATTTCTTGATATGTAATACTCCGTGCATCAAAGCCTAGTTTAACAAGAGGTTCTTTATGATTGTATTTTTCCTCTGCTAGATACTTAAGAGAGTGATAATCGCCTTTATCAAAATTAATAAATCCTCTTTCCCTGCTATACACAAAAACACTTAGCTTTTTACCTATTGCTACTTGTGCCGCTAACTGTAAGGCATCAGCATTAGCATAAATTCTAGGTTTCAATACCTGTTTTCTATGTACTTCTACACCTATGTTATCAAGACTACCTGGCTCCAAGGTAAAAGGCCTCTTACTTACTACCCTCACCAGTTCATAATCTAAATCACTTCTCAATGCATTATTCTGAATACCTACACCTGCTCCTACCAAATTAAAACTAAACTTATCAATGCCTCCAACGGCTAAAGCTGGATTAGAAATTGTTGCATATATGCCACTTAGGTTGTTTTGTGAAATTGGAGTAAAGGTCTGTGCACGAGTTTGAATATTTGTCCATGAAATGAGAACTGCGGTATATAGAATAGTCTTCGTCATACTATTTAGACACGGTTAACTTACAAATAGTTGCATAAAAGTGCTAACCACATGGTTAGTAGCTACATATCAGAACCTTAAAGCTTTAGAATTGACTATTTCTTCACTGTTAACTTCTTAGTCACCTTGTGACCATCAGCATCCAATGTGTAGAAATAAACTCCTTCTGGAATATTAGTGACATCTATAATAAATGTACCTGAATGAGGAAGTTTTTGAATCTGGATTGTTTCTCCAAGTATATTGGATAATGTAAGTGTAGCATCTATTGACGTAAACTCAACATTAACATAGGTCTTTTCCTTGGCAGGATTTGGGTAATTCTGACCAAGCTTAGGATCATCACCTGCAAACACCATTGATGCTGCTAGTAATAAAGTAAACGCTATGGAAACTAATCGTTTCATTTCTTGTTGCAAAAATAATGAAAATATCGTGCCAATGTCACTTTTAAATAAAAAAACGAAACCAACACAATAAAAGTGCTCTAATAACAATACAACGCCGTAATGAGATTAAGACGCTTTGTAATGCATCACCCCTTTTTTCAATTCCAAATGAGTTTCTAGGTTATTCAAAAACAATGCTCCAGTGCCCAATCCTTGGTGAAGAAGGTTGTCATATGTACTAACCCATTGTGCAATTGCATTTAGTCCAATATTACTCTCTAATGCCGATGTCGCCCACCAATTTATACTTTGATTGTGACCCAATTTTATCCATTCATCTGCAATTGATACGCCTCCTATAAGGTTGGGTTTTAAAATAAGATACTGTGGCTTAATATAGCGAAGTAGTTTACCTCCTTGAGTATGAACATCAACTCCAATCAGCTCTTCATCCAATGCTATATCCACAGGGCTTTCAATACACAATCGTTGCATATCATCCCACTGATTAGGTGCAATGGGTTGTTCTATGCTATGAATCTCAAATCTTTTCAGTTCATTCAATTGCTCCTGAGCTTCATCCGGTTTAAATGCTCCGTTTGCGTCTACTCTTAGTGTGATTTTAAATGCAGAATATTGTTTTCTTATTTTCTCTAGCATTCGACATTCATCATCAAAATCTAATGCTCCTATTTTTAATTTTATTACATCAAACCCTGCCGCTATTTTTTCAAGAGCTTCTTCATACATCGTCTGCGTATCATTCATCCATACCAAACCATTGACTAGGATCTTGGACTTTCCCAAGGTGAAGTTTGTTTGATACATTCTACCTTTTTCATCAGCTTCTAATGACAAAAGAGCGGTTTCTATGCCAAATCGAATACTTGGGTAATCACTTAAATCAGCTTCTTCAATACTGCCTTTCTCACAAAACGCCAAAAGCTTGTGGTCCAATATTGCTTCATAATCTGACACATCATCGATACTCAATAAGCTCAGTGGTGCGGCTTCTCCTATTCCAGACTTTCCTGATTGAATATCAAATAAGGTAATCAGGTAGATCGTTCTTGTTTTGAAAATATTACGCGACGTTTTTGCGGGTTTCACAAACTCCAAAACATGCTTTTGAATGCTAAAGCTGTACTGCATAGTTTTAAAATAACCCAAGTGCAAAAAGTACTACCACTCCAAAGCTTCCTAACGATAACATCTTGAGTTGTTGATTATAGTCTAATGAGTGAACTGCTGCCTTTAGTTTCTTTAAATGAATAATGCCTAATACAAGAGCTCCTAATGGTGCTAGACTCCAACTACTATCAATAAGATGATAAGTAAAAAATCCAACAAAGGCGGTTACCACTAGTATTGTTTGATATCTTAAAGCTCCAGACTTCCCTAGTTTTGACGCTAATGTTATTTTATTGGCAAGGACATCCTTGTCCAAATCTCGTATGTTATTGACATTGAGGACTCCTACGCATAAGCAACCATAGGCCGTTGCAGGTAACAAGGACATCCATTGAAAGGACTGATTAAACAAAAATGAGGTAGCTAATACCCCTACCAAACCAAAGAAAATGAATACAAAAACATCTCCAAGTCCGTTGTACCCATAGGCTTTCTTGCCCACTGTGTAGGCTATTGCTGCAATGATGCTAGCAACTCCTACTCCTAAAAAAGTTAACCAATAATTCCAATTATCAGCGAAGGCTAGATTAAGTAAATAAATACCTGAGCCCAGCACCAAAACAGCAAATAATACAATTGCATTTAGCATTGCTTTGGGCGTTATATTCCCTCCAGCGAGTTGCCTATCAGTTCTGTGCTTATCCGTACCTTTTACAAAATCACCGTAATCGTTGGCAAGATTGGAAAGTATTTGAAGTAGAATAGCTGTAATCGCTGCAAAACAAAAAATTTGTCCATCGAACATTTCTGAATGGAGTGTACTTCCCAACAAAATAGCACCCATAGCTAACGGAAGTGTTTTAAGACGAAAAGCGGCTATCCAATGTTTCACCGAGCAAAAATACGCTTAGCCTATTAAATTCCGTTTTATTTGCACAATGAAAACAAAATTTGCAGTACTCTTGACTATGTTGTTTGCTATTTCTTCAATGGCACAAGTGGACGATATGAACGTGACATGGGGTGAAAAAATCCAAGCCAGAAAGAAATTGGTTACAGACATTCTTTATACTGGTAATTCATCAGAATTCTATGCCATCAATTCCTCTGTTAAAATGTTTGGGGGTGAAAAATATTTGGAAAAATATGAAGGCTTATCCAAGTCTAATGAAAAAGAACTGGAAAATGAATACCGAAGAGGCATTTACTCTTTGATTAACATTCTAGAATTAAACGATAATCTATATGCTCTAAACTCTGTAAAGACTAAAGAAAAAAAATCACTTAGCGTTCAAGGCATAGACCAAAATTCTTTACAGTTTAGTGGCAGTAAGGATATGATTTACAATTTTAAACTTACAAAAGGCAGAAACTATAGCAATGGTGAATATGTTAGCTCTATATCCCAAAAGGAAGAGAAAATTGTGTATGCAATAGAGCACCCGGGCAATAGGGAATCAAAGGCCATTATGACGGTCAAGGTGTTTGATGACAACTTTGAACTCCAATGGAAATCAAAATTCACACTTCCATATGATAGGGGTCTATCCAATATTGAATCTGTCAATGTATCTGACGATGGCAAGGTGTACTTGCTTACACAAGTTTGGAAGGAAAAGAAGGAAAGGGAACGCAAGGAACGTAACTATGATTATTATATAAACGTAGTGACAGAAGACGGCTTAGAATCCAAGCACAAGTTGGAACTAAAAGACAATTACATCAGAGAGCTAAAATTAAATATTGCGTCTAATGGGGATCTTATTTGCGGAGGATTTTACAGTAAAGAAGGATTTCGATCTGACGGAGTCTTCTTCATGCAACTAGATGCCAGTGATTTCACTATAGAGCAAGAGAGTCTAAAAGAATTTGGTTTAGATTTTCTAACTGACGGCATGAGTGATCGTAAGGCTGCTAAAACTAAAAAAAGAGCTAATAAAGGAAAGGGAGTAGGTCTTGCCAACGTGGACTTCCGAGACTTCATTGTAAAAGAAGATGGAGGTGCTGTATTGGTAGGAGAATATGTACGTATTTACACTACGACTTCTACTGATGCCAACGGCAATACCACAACAACTACGCATTACAATTATGATGATATCTACGTCATAAATATTAACCCAGAGGGTGGCATTGAGTGGGCTGAAAAAATTCAAAAATATCAGCACACCGCTAATGATGGAGGTTTCTATTCTAGTTTTTTTATGTCCATAAACGATGATAATTTGAACTTTATGTTCAATGTAAGAGAAGGACGAGAAATGATTCTACATGCTGTCTCGATGGATGGCAACGGAAAACAAAATTCACGAGATTTAATCTCTATTAATAAAAAAGAAAGGATTAGAATCCGACCAAAAAGCTGTGAACAAATTTCAGATTTCGAGTTTATACTTTTTGCAATTGGCAAAAAATACAATCAGTTTGCTCGAGTAACGGTCGATTAAGATCGACTGCTACCCCCTACTTCAACCAGGTATTGTTACTCGTATCTGTATCTGCTGTTTCTAGATTTGGATCTAAAACGATTTTGGAAACTGGCTTGTCTGTAATTAGTACTTTACTCACCGTCACTTCTAGCTTCTCATTTTGCATCTTCCAAATTTCTGCTGGGATACGAACTTCTTTGTTTGTCCCATCTTCATATTCCAACTTAAAAATAACAGGCATTACTAATCCGCCGATCATTTTAAGGTCTACTTGATAGAAGTAAGTAGCTTCCTTTAATTTATCCTTACGTGTGTCTGTGATATTATTCTTTACAAGCTCATACGCCTTTGCTGGATCTTTTGCTCTTACAATACTCTGTAATATTGGGTCAAACTCTCCTGCATCTGCTTGCTTCTTTATTGCTTTTGCTACCTTCTCTTTTGATGTTCCATCAGCAGGTGCACTGAAATTTAGCTTAAACTCCTTCACATCAGTAATGGCAACATCACAATGGTCATTGGTGTAGAACCATCCTCTCCAAAACCAATCTAAATCTACTGCACTTGCATCTTCCATAGTTCTAAAAAAATCTGCTGGGCTTGGATGCTTGAACATCCATCTGCTAGCATATGTTTTAAAGGCATGGTCAAATAGCTCTGGTCCCATTATCGTTTCTCTCAAAATATTTAATCCTGTGCATGGTTTACCATACGCATTATTCCCAAACTGATTGATGCTCTCAGAGTTCGTCATGATAGGAGAAATGTACCTTTTATCTCCTCCCATATACGGCACAATAAGTTTAGCTGGGCCTCTTCTACTCGGGAATGTTTTTCCTGTTTCGTCGGTCCACGCCTTTTCTGTTTGGTATTGCAAAAAGGTATTTAAACCCTCATCCATCCAAGTCCACTGACGCTCATCAGAATTGATAATCATTGGAAAGTAGTTATGCCCTACCTCGTGTACTATCACCAAGATAGTTCTGTATTTTACCGCATCGTTAAACTTCCCTTCTTTATCCGTTCTTCCACCGTTGAAACAGATCATTGGATATTCCATTCCGATGCTCTTACCATTGATAGAATACGCTACAGGGTATGGATAATCAAAAGTGAATTTAGAATAGGTTTCAAGCGTTAATACAATCGCTTTTGTACTGTACATCTCCCACATTGGATTTCCTTCTTTTGGATATAGAGACATCGCCATTACCGTTCTATCACCAAATTGAACGCCTTGTGCATCCCAAATAAATTTACGACTAGCACACCATCCATAATCACGTACATTCTTCGCCTTAAAATGCCATGTCTTGGAGTCTTTTGAACGACTTGTTTCGTTCTTCTCTGCTTCGGCTTGCGTAATTATAATTACTGGCTTCTCGCTAGTTTTTGCTTTTTCTAATCTCGCTTGTTGCTCTGTGGTAAGGACCTCATTTACATTTTGGATTTCACCGGTAGCTCCCACCACCATATCACTAGGTACGGTAAGCTTTACATCGTAGTCACCAAAAGGCAAGGTAAACTCTCCTCTACCTAAGAATTGTTTGTTTTGCCATCCTGTAACATCGCTATATACCGCCATTCTAGGGAAAAACTGAGCAATAGTATACAGGTAATTATCTTCTTCTTTGAAATACTCATAACCACTTCTTCCTCCTATTTCCATTCGGTCATTTATGTTGTACCACCATTTGATGTTTATTTTGATTGAACCTCCTGCTTTAAGTGGTTCTTCCAAATCAATTCGCATCATGGTATGATTTACTTTTACCTTGAAATCAATCCCATCTGCATTCTTTACATGGTCGATATTGAATCCTCCAGGGAAGGTATGGAACATATTGAAGTATTCGTAAAGGCCAACGCCGTCCTTTAAGTTGCCTTGCTGAATCTGATACGTTTCTGATTCTGGACTACGCATATTTTGATCCAGTTGTACCCATAAATACGCTAAATCATCGGGAGATGCATTGGTATAGGTAATTTCTTCCGTTCCATAGATTCGTTGATTTTCGTCATCCAAACGCAGATTCATGGTATAATCAGCAGTATTTTGCCAATACTGATGCCCTGGAGCTCCACTTGCCGTTCGGTATACGTTGGGTGTAGGTAGCTCATTGTCCAGCTGACGAAATTTATTCTGGTCTGTATGATCTTGATAATTGGGAACTGAAGTTACTCCTTTGGATTTTTTATGCTTATGCTGTGCGGAAGTGCTAAGACTGACAAGGCAAAAAGCCAAACTGAGTATGAGTACAAATTTTTTCATAAAGGTGTCACAAATAAAAGGATTTTGAGAGATTAACCACTTTGGGCTTTGTCACGTTAGAGTAGAAGGCATTTTAATCGATTAAATTTGCCTTGAATCCAGATCTTAATGCTTCATCTAATACTATCAATACTTCTTACCCTCACGCCTAATCATGACTTCCATACTTCATGGATGAATCTAACCTATGATGAGAGTAAAAAAGAATTTAACACTACATGGCGAATAGATACCGAACATTTAGAAGGAGCTTTGGCTGCCTTTTCAGGGAATGATATCAGCCTAGAAAACACTTCAATTAGTGGTCATAAAGAGCTCATTGATAAATATATAAATGACCAAGTTGCCTTACAATTGAATAACAAAAATCAAGCATTAAGTGTCTCACTTATTGAAGTAACTTTTGCTGAAACGATTGTATATTTTGAGCCTATAAATTGCCGTAAAAGGCTAAAAAAGGTTGGGATGCACAATACACTTTTACAAGCCCAATTTCCGAATCAAAAGAACATGGTACAGATCAACTACAAGGGAAATATGTACAGTATGCTGTTGGGAGGGTCTAAGGTATTTGAAGAGGTTGAGATGAAGTAATGGTTAATGGTTAATGGTTAATGGTTAATGGTTAATGGTTAATGGTTAATGGTTAATGGTTAATGGTTAATGGTTAATGGTTAATGGTTAATGGTTATACCACAAATTTCGAAAATTTATCGCCCAATTCCATCAATATGTAAGTAACTTAGCATATCACAACTAGATAATAAATTTATCACTAGTTACTCTTCACTTATCAACTATTCACTAAACTTGCACCAATGCTTTTTGAACTACAATCACCTTTTAAACCTACGGGAGATCAACCTCAAGCTATAAAAAAATTAGTCGATGGATTAAATGACGGTTTACCTGCACAAACCCTCCTAGGGGTTACAGGTTCTGGTAAGACCTTCACCATGGCCAATGTGATTCAACAAACACAAAAGCCCACACTAGTCGTTAGTCATAACAAGACTTTGGTGGCTCAACTGTATGGTGAGTTCAAACATTTCTTCCCCAATAATTCGGTACAATACTTTGTATCGTACTATGATTACTACCAACCTGAAGCGTTTATTCCGAGTAGCAATACCTACATAGAGAAAGACCTTAACATCAATGAAGAAATAGAAAAAATGCGTCTTAAGACTAGTTCGGCTTTGCAAAGTGGACGTCGAGATGTAATTGTTGTGGCTTCTGTAAGTTGTATTTATGGTGCCGGTAATCCAAACGATTATGAGGACAGCATTATTCGCATAGAACGTGGTCAAAAAATAGCTCGTAACACCTTACTTCACGCATTGGTCGGAAGTCTATACTCCAGAACTACTGCAGATTTTAAACGTGGAACTTTCAGAGTGAAAGGTGATACGGTAGATGTATTTCTAGCGTACGATGACATTGCCTTGCGGATTGGCTTCTTTGGTGATGAAATAGAGGATATTGAAACCATAGATCCTATGACAGGTCAACGCATCGATGTTATGGAGGATGCTGCTATCTTCCCTGCACAACTCTTCATTACACCAAAAGACAGACTGAATAATGCTATCACTCATATCCAAGATGATATGGTAAAGCAGGTGGACTATTTCAAAGGAATTGGGAAACCATTGGAGGCTAAACGCTTACAAGAGCGTACCGAATTTGATATGGAAATGATGCGTGAATTGGGCTATTGTAGTGGTATTGAAAACTACAGTCGGTATATGGATGGACGAGACCCTGGCCAACGCCCTTTCTGTTTGATTGACTATTTCCCTGATGATTATTTAATGATTGTGGACGAAAGTCACGTAACACTTCCTCAGGTACGTGCTATGTATGGTGGCGACAGAAGCAGAAAAATAAATCTAGTGGATTACGGATTTAGACTCCCTGCAGCTCTGGATAATAGGCCTTTGAAATTTGAAGAATTTCAAGAAGTGATAAATCAAGTGGTATACGTAAGTGCCACTCCTGCTGATTATGAAATAACCCAAAGTGAGGGTGTAATTGTAGAACAAGTTATTCGCCCAACGGGATTACTTGACCCTGTGATTGAAGTAAGACCCTGCGTAAATCAGGTGGATGATCTTCTGGAGCAAATAGATGAACGAATAAAAATGGGCGACCGTGTGCTTGTAACTACCTTGACTAAAAGAATGGCTGAGGAATTGGATAAGTATGTAAGAAATCTTGGGATATCTGCTACTTATATCCACTCAGAAGTAAAAACTCTGGACCGTGTAGAGATTTTGGATAGACTTCGAGCAGGAGATATTGATGTGCTTATAGGTGTTAACCTTTTAAGAGAGGGCCTTGACTTACCCGAAGTCAGTCTAGTTGCTATTCTGGATGCTGATAAGGAAGGTTTTTTGCGAAGTGAAAGGAGTCTTGTACAAACAGCGGGTAGAGCTGCTCGTAATGTAAACGGCAAGGTTATTATGTATGCCGATAAGGTTACCGAGAGTATGCGTTTAACCATTACTGAAACGGAACGGAGACGTAAGTTTCAACAAGACTACAATAAGGAACACGGGATAACGCCTCAGACCATTGTCAGAAGTAAGGAGTCCGTTTTTGAAAAGAAAGAGAAATCTGCTTTGGAAAGAATTACCAATCCTTACGACAACAGAGAGCAATCCATGAGTATGGCTGCTGACCCTATCGTACAGTATATGAGTAAGGACGGTTTGAAAAAAGCCATTGAGAATACCAAAGCCATGATGCTAAAAGCTGCAAAAGAAATGGACTTTATGGAAGCTGCTCGCTTGCGTGATGAGATGAATACGCTTGAGGAGAAACTGAAGGAACTTAAAAAATAACCCACTAAATTTACTCTATTAAGATTTCAACCTTTCCGCCATTATCACGATTGAGATAAATAGACTCCTTTTTGATAAATACCCTTTTAGGGGTAGGATTTAGATTACTTTCCTCCTTCTTATTTGCAGTATAAATATGCAATATGAGACAATTTAAAATCCTGGTTATCCTATTATTCTCCATCTCTAGTATGGCTCAAGTTCCAGCATACCGTATTGGCACGTTCTCTTCGCAAACGAATTACATTACAAAAATGAAGACTATTAGCCTTAAACCTGACAGTGTTAAACCAAAGACAGAAACAGACAATTTCCTTTGGTTAGCTACTTCAACTAATAATGCTCAGAACTTTCATGATATGATTTACAAGGACGGGGGTAAACTAACCCCACTTAGCAATAACTCTTTATTTATAGGTGACAAAACGGGCTCTTTGTATACGGAAATAGTAAATGACTACATGGGTCCATTAAGACTCAGTTTAGGTTCTATGATTACTAATTCGACAGGCAATGACTCCAATGAAACTAAAAACGAAACCATTCGAAACCTTGTAAATAATAGTGGTAACGTAGCATTAACCGTTGACTTGCCATTATTCTATCTTAGGAGTAAAAAGAGCCAACTTAATCTCATTGCCACTTTAAAGACAAAAGGGACTGCTGATTTTAAAGAATTCGGAACTACATCAGAAGATTGGGCTGGTAAATTTTCAACAGGTTTAAATGTATACGCAATGGCTCATACAGACAATGATAAAATTGGTCTTTTCTTTAATTTTGATTTAAATCAAAACTGGGGAACAGAAATATATTATCAGAATTTAGAAATAGACGAATCCTTTTGGTACGCTCAGATGTCGGCAGGATTGGTAGTCCAAAACCTCAAATTTTCCTTTGCCTTGCCTTCTATTAGCTCTGTTAAAAGTATTGAAAACACCAAAATTGTATTTAGTACTCAGATAATTCCTATCAAAAAGTAACATCTGTTGTATTGTTAAGACAACTATTTTTTCTAATTTGCACATCAACCTAACCCAAAAAAGCACCATGTCCACGTCCAAACCTCAAGTTATTGACGCTAAAACATTATTGAAAATTGTAGGAGGAATTGCATTATTACTTCCTTTTGTTCTGCTTGCTTTTGCATTCTTACTGAAAGATACCGAAGTCTTTCGGCCTTCCATAAGTGATTATTTCTACTCTAAAGTTAACGTAGTATTTATCGGTTGTATGTGCTCGGTATCCATGTTCTTTTTTGCTTATATAGGCTATGACTTGGATGACGATGAAAAATCCTCTGGTCGCTTTTTAGGTAGATTACACGATCGGGATTTGGCAACAATTATCGCTGTATTATCTGCCTTTGTAGCCATTTTCCCTACCACCCCTCTATACCCCGATTCTGCAGACAAAATAATAGCAGGTGTACATTTTACATCTGCAGCATTATTTCTCTTGCTATTGGCCTATATGTCCATTAATCGATTCACCAAAACAAGTAAAAACTCGAATTACGTGACGACCGGTAAAAAGAGATCTAGAAATAAATGGTATAAAATTTTGGGTTGGGTTATGGTAGCAAGTGTTTTAGTCATGGCAGCCTTCTTCGTCTTCACTGGGGAAGGGCAGTTCACACATGTTGTCTTCATTGGTGAGACAGTTTGCTTACTTGCCTTTGGAACAGCTTGGGTCATAAAAGGAGAACTTTTCTTAAAAGACGATGAGTAAAAATACCCTTTTAGGGGTATGTGTTTTGAATAAATGCTCTACAATATTTGCAATAAATTTACAAACAGTTCTATAATAGAATCACATAAGAAATTACATTTAATTATATTATTTAAATTCTGTCATAGGCATTAAATTAACCATGTCTTAGATTAAAAAAAATGAAAAATCAAATTTTAACGATTACGGCTCTATGCATTACCTCTTTCTTTATTTATAGCTGCTCATCTACGGATAAAACCACCAAAGAAGACCTCAGTGAGGAACAGCCTATTTCTAATTTATCTGACCCCCCAGTCTATGATACTAATCTTCTAGCTGACCAACTTTATGCTATCCTATATCAGGATAGCTTGACAACCAAAACCCTACCTAAAAGACCAGCAAATTTAGGCCTAGATGATTTAACAAATTCAATTCTGACATACGGTACTCCAATTTACTTAGAACAGGCAACGGCTTTGAAACTACTATTTAATACCCATTACCTACCTCATAACCCTACCATATCAAACATAGATAATGATATGCTATTGTCCCATTTTCTTTTAGCAGTTGATTATGATAATATTAAAAATAAGCTTGACGAAGGATTTGCCTGCTATCCAATCTTATACAATACCAAATTCTCCTATATTCTAGTCAAAGCAAAAAAAGACGTATCCGGAAACATAATTCCAATTCCAACTGTTGGTCAATCTCTAATTCAATACTATGAATTAAGTCCTAGTGGATATACGACATTCGATGATGCGAATCCAAGTGAATTCCAAGACAAACTAGATTATTATGCCACCAACGTAAATCTTATATCCTACTTACGAGATCCCATAGTTTACAATATTAAGAGTGATAAACTCCGGCATCCAGGAGCATGTTTCTTTTCTGGAAAACGACTGGCACAACTTTTTAGTGATAATAGTGCTATCAACTTATCCAGTCCAGGTAATGCAAAACTTCGTTTTGAGGATGCCGCTGTCCATCATTTTATTCATCCTACCATAAAAAGTAAACCGTTTATGATACAATCTACTCTTGTTTCACTGATTGACAATACTGGCACACATTTATTAACCAACACGTATCAGGGCGATGGTACTTTTAAGGAAAAAGCAATGGATTTTGGTTACTTATGTCCACCTGAATGTCCCTAGATTAATTGCCTGAGTTAAAAATACATACCTATTTATTAACTGCCTCCATTTTCATTGGCGTTGCCTATCTGAGAAAATTCTCCAAACAGGAATATATAATTTTTGGATTTGTCTGTTATGTTCTGTTTGTAGATTTATTCGCCGTATTCGCGATAGCTGGACCTAACACTTGGTACTATAACATTACTGGACTAGTGCAACAGGTTTCTATTCTATTTTTTTATGCATTCATAGCTCCTATTCGATACAAAAAAACCATTTTTGTTATTGCTATTACGACACTTATATTAGGACTTCTCAATTATACTTCTGGACAAGGAACAGATGAATTTAATAGCATAACCATAACGTTTTTCGGTTTAATAATTGGTCTAATTTCCTACCAGCTATTAAGGAATATCGTTTTATCCCGTGATGTACGAAGGGCCGCCAGTGTAGGCTTTCTAGTTGCTAACTTATTCTATTTTGTGCTCACTACCACCATACTCACTTCTGTACCATTACTTGTAAAATTGGACATGCCAAGGGCTACGGAATTATTCCAAATAAACCATTTTGCATTTAGCCTTTGGATTGTCTTTATTACCACTGGATTCATATGGACCAAAAGATAAACTATATCACTTACATAGTAGTTATGTCCTCTCTTGTGGCGGCATTCTTGCTTTTCATTATCGTAGACTTGGTTTTGATATATCGAGGGAAGAAAAAATTATTGGAAGAACAGATGCGGATGGAGAAACAACTGTTTACTCAACGCATAGAGCAACAAGAAAACAAGAACCTCCAAACCATTTTGGATGCTTTGGAAGAAGAACGGGAACGCATTGCCGCTGATCTACACGACAGAGTAGGTGCCGGAATTAGCACTACAAAACTCTATTTTGAAAGCGTCAAAGACTTGCTCAAAGAATCCGATAAATCTATGAGAGACAATTTCGTAAGACTGGAAGAAATGCTAAGTAAGTCAGTACAAGAGGTACGTGAGGTGTCCAAAAATATCACTTCTGGAGTATTATCGGACTTTGGGTTTAAAGCGGCTATTCTTGACCTACAAGAAACTATCAACGACAGTGGTAACATTACCATGTCTGTTGACTTCATAGAATTCTCGGAAAGATTGGAAAAGACTGTTGAGATCAACCTGTATCGTGTAATTCAAGAACTGGTCAACAATACCATAAAGCATGCTCAAGCTTCAGAGATTGTTCTGAAAATTCACAAAAAAGGGAATGTCCTTACGCTTATATATACAGATGACGGTTTAGGCTTTGACCCTAAACTTGTGCAGTCTGGTATGGGACAGCGGAATCTTGTACAGCGTATAAAGAGTATTAAGGGAAGACTCCAAAATAATAGTGCCACAAACAAAGGTGCTGAATATGTACTAACTTTGGCATTGAGCCATGAATGATTTAAGTATTGCTATTGTAGATGATCACATCCTCTTTGCTGATGCATTAAAGGAAGTGCTTCCCGTTAACAGCACCATTGCTACTGCAATCACCTTTTCTCGTGGTGAAGATTTACTTACCCATTTTGAAAGTGATTCTGTTGACCTAGTACTCCTGGATGTAGGGATAAAAAATGGCAAAAGCGGTTTTGAAATTCTGAAAGAAATCAAGTATAGAAGGCCGCATATAAAGGTGATTATGCTGTCCATGCATACGCAACGCAAATATGTCAATACTGCCAAAGAACTTGGGGCTAACGGCTATCTGATTAAAGAATCTTCAGCTCAAGACTTAAAAAAGGCTATTGACAAGGTTGCTAGAGGGTGCGATTTCTATACGGACCACGAATTCAATGAACCAAACAAACTGGATATTCTTTCTAAAAGTGAATATGAAATAGCCGAGCTACTGATTCAAGGTAAGAGTAGTAAGGAAATAGCAGAGGAAACTTTTCGATCCAAAGAAACCATTGATACTCACCGTAAAAATATTTACAGAAAATTAGAGATAAATGGTATCGTTGACCTGCTAAGACTTGGGGTAAAACACGGTATGATCTTGGACAATTCAATGTAAAAAGGGCAACACTTCTTAGAGTAAAGAAATTTCCTTTTTCTTTGTATGCCATACATCGAATGAAAAAATATTTTATCATCCTTGCTCTATTTCTTGCTTCGTGTGCAAGCACACAACAACTCTCTTGGAAAACAGGAGTTTCAGACGCAACTATCAAACTTCCAGATGGAGCCAAAAATTTGAGTTTCCTGAACAGGGTTCGACTTACATACCCCTATAACCAAACCAATAGTACTGTACTAAATCCGAACATAAAAGATGTAATGAATGGAGCAGTAAACGGATTTAGAAATCAAATTAAATCTCAACGATTCCTTACCTTTTTCACAAGCTCTGATGAATTCAAACATACGGCTAATGGAACTTTCCCTAGTAAGATTGGCAAGACGGAAATTACTCGAGTTGCTCCTGGTAGTGATGTCCTTGTATCTCTTGAAATGTTTGACCAAACAATTAATGATGATTACACCATAGAAATCAGAAGAGTTAATTTAGGGAATAGTACCTACCGAGAAGTGGACTACTACATTGGTAAACGTACCGTAAATCTAAAACTAGGATGGAGAATGTACGATAGTAAAACGGGTGAATTATTGGATGAATGGAAACAAGAAGAAAAATACTTTTATGAAGCTGAATCCTTGGAAAGAATTCGTGCTACCAATATCCTAAATAGCAATTACAAGCGTGAGTTAACCAATTTAGGGGTTCGATACGGCTCTTTGTATGCTAGCCGTGTTTCACCTACAGCACATACAAGATCTCAAAAGTTTTATTCTGATGGGAATGACTACCTCAAAAAGGGAATATCAAAAGCTCGAGCAGAGCAATGGGATGAAGCAGAAAAGATTTGGTTGCAAGGAGCACAAAGAGAAACTAAAAGAAAGAAGAAAGCCATGTTGTATCACAATCTGGCTATAAACGAAGAGCGAAAGGGTGATAATCCCAAGGCTCGAGAATATGCAAAATTGGCTGCGAATCAACACCCAATAGGTGTAGAGACTCAAAGCATTGTAGGTTTCTAATCTGATAACAACACTGTGAAACTCCATACCTATCTTTTCAAACAAGTTGACAATACACCTCTTGTATTGTGGCGAATCCTTTTTGGTCTTGTACTCTTTTTTGAAACCTTTGGAGCAGTGGCTGTTGGATGGGTTCAAGAAGTTTTTATAGACCCTCCTGAGTTTACGTTTAACTTTATTGGTTTTGATTGGCTACAACCTCTACCGGGTAACGGTATGAACTATTATTTTATGGTTTTGGGTTTATTATCCATCGCTATAACATTGGGCTATCGATACAAACTGAGCATGGTTCTATTTACCATTGCTTGGTTAGGAGTTTATTTCATGCATAAGACGTCGTATAACAACCATCATTACTTGATGTCTTTACTCTGCTTGATGATGTGTTTTGTTCCTGCACATAAGGCATATAGCTTAGATGCTAAAAGTAAAAGGGTCACTCCCCTTTCGGTATGCTACAACTACACCATTCAGATTTTTGTCCTCCTTCTCTTGGTTGTTTTTGTATACGCATCTGTAGCTAAACTCTACCCTGATTGGCTTCAGGGAACTCCTCTTACACAATGGTTAAGCCACAAAAAACACTCTATTATTGGTTTCCTTTATGCCAACGAAAAACAAGGGCTTATCATGTCGTGGGGTGGCATCTTCTTTGACTTGTTAATCATTCCTGCTCTTATGTGGAAACGGACTCGAAAATTGGCCTTTTTCATTAGTCTATACTTCCATATCATGAACAGTATCACTTTTCAAATTGGTACTTTTCCCTATATGATGATTGGTGCTTGCGTTCTCTTTTACCCTGCGGAAAGAATTCGTAAACTGTTTCGAATGAAAACGGTTCATTCTACAGAATTAAGTTCCCCAAGTCCTAGATTTTCTAAACTAGTTTCCATCTTATTCATTGGTTTTTTTACACTACAAATCATTCTTCCTTTACGCCACCACGCTTTTGATAGCAATGTGTTTTGGTCCGAAGAAGGACATAAGCTAAGTTGGCGAATGATGCTACGCTCCAAGTCAGGTACTGCTAGTTTTAGTATTATAAAAAGTGATGGAATCAGAGTTTTACATGATGCAAAACTACATATGACGATAAAGCAATATCGTACCATGTGTAGCCATCCTTGTATGATCTGGCAATATTGCCAGCGTTTAAAGGAAAACTTTGGGCCTAATTGTGAAATCTATGTGAACAGCAGTTTAAGCTTGAACTTTAGGAAGAGAAAACCTTTAATAGATCCTAAATTCAATATGGCTAAAGCTGAATGGCATTTGTTCCAACATGAAGAATGGATTACAGACGGTCCCTCATGGGACGATGAATAGGCGTGATCCAATAAAAATTATTTTAAAATTTCTTAGGTGACCTTTCTTTACTTTTGACATTAACGTAAAGAATGAACCAAACCGATCTTATATCACAGATACGAAATGGCGAACAAAAAGGTTTTACAAAATTGTACAACTATTATCCTGTCATCAAAAAATGGCTGGTAACCAATGGTTGTCCAAAGACTGATACCAACGACGTCTTTCAACAAGCACTTTTGGTGTTTTGTGAAAAATGCCAAGATGAAAACTTTACGTTAACCGCAAGTATAGATACCTACTTGTTTTCTGTTTCCAAGTTTGTCTTTTATGCTAAGAGTAGAAAAGACAAAAAAGAGAACCCAACCGATTTTAGTGAGTTAGAAATAGCTTCTTCCAATGATGTAGATGAACTACTTCAAAAGGAGGAAAAGCTAAATCTAGCTTTTCAAGCATTGGCTGCACTTTCTGAACGTTGCCGCACCGTACTACAACTCTTTTATCTCAAAAAGAAGAGTATGAAAGCGATTGCAGAGCAACTTAAATTCAAATCTGAAAAAGTGGCTAAGAATCAAAAGTACAAATGCTTGAAGTATGCAAAAGAACACGCATTAAAACTGGAACAAAAAATCAATTAAACAGAAAACAAGATGGAAGAAATAATAGAAAACTACCTGCTCGGAAAGCTCTCCAAAGAGGAGAACGCCAACTTTGAGCAACGCATAAATACAGATACAAAGCTTGCCAAAGAAGTACAACTGCAACGAGAACTTATGCAGGCTGTAAAATTACAAGGATTAAAAGCAGACATTAGCAACGCATGGAAGCACGTTCGTATGGGCAAAATGATAAAAACTGGCTTTATTGCTATAGTGGCCGCTGCGGTTCTTAGTCTAGGTATATACTACATAACTCAAGCATTGCATCAGGAAAATGTAGACCATACAGAAGTGGGAGCAAATCTCCCCAGCAATCTATTTGAAATAGACAATACACGAGATACAGTAGTAGAAACCACAGAAGGAATCATCCTACATATCCCAGCCTATGCTTTTGGTGATGTTAAAACCTACGAGCTTGAAATAAAAGAAGCTTTAAACACTTTGGATATACTGGAAGCTGGTTTGAGTACCATGGCAGATAGCAACTTACTGGCAACCGCTGGGATGTTTAAGATTACTGCAAAAAATGGCACCGTAGAACTGCAAATTGCAGATGGGAAACAAATTACGGCACAAGTACCCACTGACTACGTAGATCCCAACATCATGCTCTTTGACGGGCAAGAAGATGCAAAAGGGAATGTGAATTGGGTTAATCCAACGAAAATTAAAAACTACTTGGTAAATCGCTCGTTTGACGATTTGAACTTTTATCCAAAAGGATATCTGGCTAAAGTAGCTGAACTGGGCTATAATGCTGGCAATAAGGATTTTACGGATAGCTTGTATTGGTCGTTTGATTGTAGGGTTTTGGGTGAAACCGAGGAAGGTTATTTAGAGGGTTACGGACTCATACAAATATCAGAAAATCTGGGAGCTCCAACCCTATTAAATTTTAACGACTATAATGGAGATCAGGTTTCACTTACAAAAGATATTCTTAAGAGTCTAGACCCTATTTTCGGTAATTTATTGGAAGAAATTAATGCCCAATTTAATAAAGAGAATGCAGAATTTGGAGTTGTCAATGGAACTTGGTGGAAGATCAACGGACAGTACTTAACACATGACGATGATGTTATTGTCGTTTACAATTCAAAAAAAGCAATCTCATATAATGTCTCCAGGTGGACATCTGACGACACTCAATACACTAAAGAACTTATTGAGCTAGAACTTAAACAAATCTGCCCCTCCTCTATCCAAGCATTGCAAACAGAAAAATTTGCGAATACTTATATCGCTACCAAGGAGTTTGAAATACGTCTCCAACACCTGTTTGACATTTGCGATGAAGCATCTTTGAATGTTTACATTCAAAATTTAGATAAAGATATCTCGTATGCTGACTCTATTGTAGCAAGTAGAATAGCTCCTGAGAAAAAAGAAATTTTTAACCGATTTGCAGCTCAAAAATTGAGCAATACGAAGGCTGCATCACCCGCATTCGCCCAATTATCAGCATACCACAAAAAGAAGAGTAAAGCATATCAGGAAGCCGCTTCTAATGCCCGAAATAAAGTTCTAGCCAAGTACAGTAAAGAAGATGCAGATAAACAAAATCGTGATATTCAAAAATCCAACCAAGAATGGAAAGACCAAGTCGACAACTATAATGAAGAATTGAACACTAATTTAGTCGAGGCATACAGACAAGCAGGTGTAACATATCCTTCTCCTCCACTTCCCAAGGGTTCATATATTGTCCCTGTTACTTCTACAGGTTGGAAAAATCTAGATCAGTATGTAACCGCTGCTACCATCTCTAGAACTTCTTTGAAGACTACGTATAATGGTAAAGACATTTCAATAGAATACCATAAACTAAAAATCCAGCTAAAGAACGAAGAAAGTTATGATTTTGTGAATGTATATCTCATTCCAAACAAGTTACCTGCCTATCAGAAAATGAAGAAGAATGGAGCGTTCTACACCGAGTCTTTGAACGAGCTTTTTGATTATGATCTCGTATGTCTAGCAAAAAAGAATGGTGAATATCACTTCTATAAGGATGCTTTACAAAAAAGAGATAATACTAAAAACGTAACTCTACGTAAAACCTCTAAGAAGAAACTTGACAATCTGCTTAAGGAATACGACAAGAACGCGGCAAATAGAAACGTTGCAGATGACTTATTTTACAAGGAACAAAATCTTTTGTACAATCAGAATCTAGAGAAAAGAAAAAAAGATGAAGCATTCCGTCGTGAGATTGAAAATATAATTTGGCCGTGTAAAGCGGAAGGCTCTTTACCCCCTCCATCTGAAGTTCCTTCTGATGGGTCGTTAGGGTCTGAATTTGTAAAAACAGCTCCAACACGAAAGGATTACATCATGACTTCAAAAGACATGACATCCTACACTGCTGACACCATAACTAAGATTGTCACAATAGCTCCAAGACAAACCAACTTGATTGCTCATTTAAAATCTGAATATCCAAACGTTTACAAAAAACTTGTGAAGGACTTTGACCTAGCTGACCCAACATTTAATGCTAGTTTTAAAATCAACTATTGCAATTTTAAAAAGACACCCATTCTAGTGGCTTCAAATACAGAAAAAACACACCAATATCAGATGGATATGCGTAGCAAGTTCATAAAAGCGAGAGAATTCAAAAAGATTTTTGAACTATGTGCTGCGGATTGTGATACTATTTAAAATGAATTTTGCCAAATTACCTGTATGGGCATGCCAATATCTGTAGGTACATGCCGTAATATCTGTAGGTACATGCCTCAGAGGCATGTACCTACAGAGGCGGACCTACAATTTGGCGTTTAAAATTATGCCAATCCTCCTAATCCACTTCTGTGGCTGGTATCTCCAGTATCTACCAAATCCGTAAGACTCATCTCCAAAGCCTTACGACTAAGTCCTGTAGAACGTGGGTTGAACTGGTGTAATCTTCTCATTTGGTTACCAATGATTTCTGATGCATCCTTTAAGATAGCAACATCATCTACTTCACCTTTTTCACTCATCAAGAAACCAAAAGTACGTGCCATACCACAGTTTGCGATGAAGTCGGGAACTACAGCTATGTTAGCATCTGCATACATAGAGATTTCTCCCATAAATATTTCTGGATCGGCAAACGGTACGTTTGCACCACAACTGATTACTTCACATTGTCCGTCTATCAGACTTGTTACCTGATCTCTGGTTACCAATCTACTTGCCGCTCCTGGGATGAAAATCTCCGCTCCAAGATCCCAAATTTGAGCATTGGTATCTGCGAAACTTAAAAATCCAGAAACATTTGAGTTTAGCTTGTTACCATCACGGTTGATGAACATGTCGGTCACCTCCTCAAGAGTAAATCCTTCTTTATTGATTAATCCACCATCTCTATCAATGATACCAACTATTTTCACTCCGTGCTTTGCCAAATAAAATGCAGCAGCAGCACTTACATTTCCCCATCCTTGGATGATTGCTGTTTTGTGGTTCATAGTACCACCCCAGAGCTCATAGTAGTGTCGCACAGCTTCACTAACACCCCATCCGGTAATCATATCAGAAACATTAAATTTCTTGCTTACATCGGGTGTGAAACGCTCATCTATTATTGGCAATAATACACCACTCTGCAAACGAGTGATTGCCTGTAATTTCTCTACCTTACTATAGTTCTTGAAATACCCTTGTACAACACCTTCTTGTGGATGCAAAACACCCAAATCTGCCGTATACGGAATTACTTCTGAATACTGGTCTACGTTCATATCTCCACCTGTACCGTAATAGTTACGGAGCATTGGCATTACAGCAGCGTACCATCTTCTTAATACACCTTCTTTACGTGGGTCAGCTGGATCAAAATTGATACCCGACTTAGCACCGCCTATCGGAGGACCTGCAACTGTAAACTTCACTTCCATTGTTTTAGCAAGTGATTCCACTTCACGCTTATCCAATCCTTTTCGCATACGAGTACCACCACCTGCGGCACCATTTCTAAGTGAGTTAATCACTACCCAACCTTCGGCTTCTGTCTCTGAGTCCTTCCACTCAAATACAATTTCAGGTCGCTTGTTTTCGAATTTTTTTAATAAATCTTCCATTCCTTAAATCTTAGAAAAGTCTCCATATAAGCTACCCGATACAGTACTTTCTTTAGCACCTGTAGCTACTTTAAATACATTTGTTTTGTTTTGAACTCTTAATATTCCAAGCAATGCAAAAGCAAGTGCTTCTTTATAATCTACCAATTGATCTTCTGGTACTATTACTTCTGCGTCTGTATGTGTACGAATATGAGAGATAAGCGTGTTGTTAAATGCTCCTCCACCAGTAATCAGGATTCTTTTCCCATTTGCATCACCACCAGAAAGGTCTTCAATGTTGTTGCCCACTTGCTGTGCAATATGGTCAACCAATGTTTTCATCTTATCCTCTTTTTTGGCAATGCTATTTCTTACATATCCCCAAAAATTAGAGCTAATCCACTCTCTACCTAAAGATTTTGGTGGCTCATAAGAATAAAATTCAATTTCATTGAGTTCAGAAAGTAAATCATAGTCGATAGCTCCTTTTTCTGCTATTTCTCCGCTGTTGTCATACTCCTGACCGAATTCGCGAGCAATTCTGTTGAGTATTATGTTACACGGTCCTACATCATATGCTACCCTATTTCCATTGATATCAGCACTTATATTGGCAAAGCCTCCTAAGTTTAAGCACATATCATACTCTCCAAATAGCATTTGATCTGCAACTCCTACAAGTGGAGCACCTTCTCCTCCGAATATCACATCCAATGCTCTAAAATTAGTTACCGTTGGAATTCCTGTATATGCGTAAATACCATTTCCATCTCCTATCTGAACAGTAATGTTGTTTTCTGGTTGGTGAAATACAGTATGTCCGTGCGACGATACTAGGTCCGCTTCGAGGTTATTATCACTCAAAAACTGCTTGATATTCTCTCCAATAAACTGACCATAAAATCGATCTGTTTTATGAAAGACCATGGAGTTTTGATGTCTCAATTTAGACAATCTAAGTCTCCACTTTTCTCCATAACTAATTGTTGTAGCAGCATTGATGCTATAACTCCATTTTCCCTCTTCTTGTTCTTCTAATGTGCAGTGTGCTATATCCAGACCATCCATGGATGTGCCCGACATTACACCTACTATATTGTACTTTCTCATATTTGTAAATACTATGTGTTGCCTGATAAAAATTAAATCCCTTCCCCTCTAATACTATTTTAGATTCCGTAGGCAAAATTAGGATTAATTGGTAGATGAACAAGACTGTTTGCCTGTGGTCAATTAATATGGATGGATGTACAATTGAAACCAATCTTGACATGGAATTCCATACCTTTGAATTTAGGATGAAAAGATTTCTCTGTTTGATAATTAGTACTGCTAGCCTTATTTATTCTTTTGCTCAAAGTAGCGAATTAGCAAATAAAAAAATGAGCTATGGGGTTTCTCCTTTCATAACAATTCCTCTATTACCTAACCACAACTCATCTACACCGAGTTTTGGAGGAGATATCTTTGTTTCCTATAATCTGAAGCAAGATTATTTACAGTCTAAACTTGGTTATAGTTTTTTTTCTATTATAAATAAAAATGAAAGCTCAATAATCCGCAGCTCTAATCTACAATTTTCCATCGGATATAAAAGGCAAGTTCGCTTCACCAATGAAGTAAATTTCTTGCTAAGTTATGCTCCTTCTTACTATTTAAATGTTAAAGAAAAATTTGCAGGTAGATTTTCTGATAGCTTCGGATTTCCCACTAAGGATATTACGAATGAAATATCTCCAAAAATTGTACAGGGAGTTTATGCTGGCCTTGAATTTCAGTTTAAAGAACAAGGATCATTTGAACTTGGGTACCTTCATGTCCTCAACCCCTCAAACAATACCAATAAACTTATTGTGCCAAGCAGACTTATGATTGTCTACAATTTTAATTTTGCCAAGGATGGAAATATGCATGAAGACGTTTTCCAAACTCGAACCACTTTACAAAAATTAAAATCTGACACTTTGTACTTTATTAATAGGGCATGTCCTGATGATTTTACCACATCGCAATTGGATTCCTTACTCAGAGAAAACTATTCGTACTCTGCATATCGCATACTTAGGGATGATGAAGTCGCCAAGGTAAGCAAACAACCAAATGTGGTTCACTTTGCCATAATTGGCAAACACTATGCAAGCCCTGGAGACCCTGAGAGTAACGGGATATACCTTCTAGACAGTAAATTGAATAGCACTGAATACCCATATCCGTATCACACATCAAACCCAAAAAATGGGAATGGCCTTTCTAGTTGCTTAGGAGGATTGTCCAACACAGCCTTTCTCATTGGAGTCTTCAACTCAAGATTACACCACAAATACTAATTTCTTTTAGAACAAAAGAACATTTCTCTTAACTATCTTCGTGACAATGAAAAAAATATTAACTCTATTCGTATTGGTAGTAACACTCGCTTCTGCCAAAGCTCAGCACACTCATACACCTATGAATACAACCATAGATAGTGTATCTTATGCAGTAGGAATGAACATTGCAACTAGCCTTAAAAGTGGGGGGATAGACACCCTTAATTATACCATATTTACAGAAGCCATGAAAGACGTGATTGAGCATAATCATGTAAAACTGGATAAAAATATATCGGATCAAATTGTGAGTGTTTATGTAAAAAAAGCAAAGGCCGAACAATTGAAAGCTGTAACTGCAGAGGGAACTGCTTTTCTACAAGCGAATGCATCCAAAGAAGGAGTAAAATCACTGCCTAGTGGACTACAGTACAAAATACTAACACAGGGTACTGGTACCGTTCCGGTGGATGGTCAACGTGTAAAAACGCATTACAGTGGTACACTGATTAATGGAAAGACTTTTGACAGCAGCTATGACAGAGGTAAACCTGCTACTTTTGGAGTAAACCAAGTTATAAAAGGTTGGACAGAAGCTCTGAAAATGATGCCTGTAGGTAGTAAATGGGAATTATATATTCCACAAGAGTTAGCCTATGGAGAACGTGCAATGGGGGCAAATATCCCTGCCTATTCTACGCTTATCTTTACGATTGAGCTTTTGGAAATCATGCCTTAATACAACGCACCCTTCTATACTAAATAGAAGTTGCCTTCGGCCAAGTTTGTCATCTTAATGCAATAAACGCTCTCCATCTTCGTTAGGAACAAAAGATATGTTCTTATGAAAAAAGCGTTCTACTTTCTACTAATTCCTTTTGCGGTCATCAATCTAAATTTATTTTGTCCGGTATTCTATCAACATTTAGAGGGATATGCAGATATTCCATCTGGACCTATTACACTACAGGAATTGCACGATTTTAATCCCAATAATGTCCGAGACCTAAAAGGTAATGGGATGCCCTTTGTTAGTTTTAGCTCCATGGAATTCCTGGTCAAGAAGCAATTTGATTCTACCTTCTCCCATATCGGATACTTAAATGGACGTGATGAACAAGGCATTGTTCAATTACTGGATTCCATGTCGAAAGAACTTACAATTGGAGACTCTGTACTCATAGACTTGAATTTCTATAAACCAAACAGAAGAACGCCTTCTGAATTCCTTTACTACTTTGGGAATTATTATGAGTCTAAACAGATCTATGTAGTTAAAACAGAAACCATTGCAAGCCTCATGAGAAAGGGAAATTCTTTTATTTCTACCTATCCAAACCCTGCTTCGCAAGAATTCACTCTACAATGTGAAGTTCCAGAGCAAATAGAGGCTTCATACTTTATTTTGGATCAAATGGGTCGGAAGGTTCAAGAGAATCACATCTCTGATATCCGACAAGCTACCAAGATAAAACTGGAAGGATATACACCCGGAGCTTACTTACTATATTTGGTAATTGATGGTGAGTTCTTTACCAAAAAAATCATCAAAACGTAAATACTGATGGTTAAGTATTTCTTGTGTTTCCTTCTTGTTCTAAGCTTCTGTACATCTTATGCAGACCACATTGCCGTTGCCCCAACTATGATTGACGGTTATACCTATTTACCTTCTGGCCCTATTACACATAACGAAGTCATAGAGTACAATGCAAACATTGTTAAAGACCATAGTCACAACAGTATTATTGGACTCAAACAAAAAGTACTCGTTATGTTTGTTAAGAAGAGAGGTGAAAAAGATTTTAGCCGCTACCGATTATACAGAAACCAAGATAATGGCCTTCTCTTAATGGATACGCTTGCTCAAGAACTTGCAATAGATGACTCTCTAATGGTATCCATCACGTATGCTCCCACATCCGATTTTAAGGGGACTACTCGAGACTATAGGTATCAAACTGTAATGAAGTACGCTGTAAAAACGGAGACGATTGCAGCATTAATTCGTAAGGGCGAAGAATTGATTACCATTTTCCCAAATCCGTGTATCAATGAAACCATTGTTAAGTTGGATGTTTCGGAAAAATTGACTGCGTCCTATTATGTCTTGGATGGATTTGGCAGAACAATTAAGGATGGTAAACTTCAGGATATTCGTGAAGAGATTCATATTGACTTAAAAGACCATCCCAGTACGACCTATGTATTCTATATCCTTATTGACACCGAGATTTTTAAGAAGAAGATAGTGAAACTGAAACTCTAAGTTTATTTAGTTATTTCTTCCATCAGAGTTTCTAGGATGATTTCTTAGAGACACAGACATTATTGTACACACTCAAAATCATCTATAAACTTCTCAATTTCGCTTAAAACACTAGCCATGTGGTTGTAGATTTCCTCATCTCTGAATCTAAGAACCGTAATACCAAGCTCGTTCATCTTAGCTTCTTTAATCTTATCTTTAGCTATAACTGCATCTTCATGATGAGTAATGCCATCAAGCTCTATACCCAACATTAGTCTTGGACAAAAGAAATCAAGAATGAAATAATTGACCGGTTTTTGTCTATGAAAGTCATAGCCTCGAATTTGCTTGTTTCTCACCATCATCCAAAATAGCACTTCACTTTTTGTGCTATTATTTCTATGTTGACGTGCGTATTCCTTTAGTTTCGGATGGTACCAAAGAAATTTCTTTTTCATAAACAATAGTAAGGAATAGCGGTGTTACTTTTAAACACACCCCGCTTTTATTTCCAAATCCAAGATTTGGGTAAAACCTCCCCTCCGCTGGAGTGGAATTCTTTCTAGACCCGAACAAATCCCTTCTTGAGAGGGGCTTTGTTTGTTCAAATCTACGATTTGACTAAGAAACAAGGGGTGTGTTCCTAATCTTCAGGACACACCTTACTTGACTATTTCCTCCAATAGCATGTCCAAGACACTTCGGTCATGAGGTTGAAGCAGATGTTTGATAGCGTTATAAGAGATGAATACGTTATGTTCTTCTATTCTCGGCTTTAAAAATCCAATCTTAGAAACCGAGTTCTCAAATTTTATCAAATAATCATTTTTAATCCTTTCAATAATCAAGGTATCCATCTGCCTAAATTCAAAGGACCAAGTCACAGACGATACAATTGTTACAATGTCATATGGATCATCATCTAATAGATCCTCCATTTCCAACTCAAACTCTTCTTGTAGTGTTTCCCGAATGTTGCGATATCCTTTTTTAAGTGTTGAATCCTTAAAAAAATACTTGTCCTGAGGCAACTTCAATTCTAAGATTTGATTTCCCAAATCTTCAAATACTATTGCATTATACTCTGAAATAATTGCAATCTCTTCCTGTGTTATCTCCTGTGTACTTCTTGAGTTAAAGCGTGTATCAAGGTTAGACGAACTGATTCCTTCAAGGTAATTCTGACGTTTCAAGGATAAACCCGAAGGTAAAAAATCTCCTAAAGCAGCTCGCTGGAAACCTAGAGCTTCTAAAAATTGAACCTCTTCAATTGAGAGAACCATCTCAAGTTCCTGTTGGTCTATCCAAAATATTGGATATGAACCAAGAAAAATACCTTCCACGGTTATATCGATCAGTAAACCAAACGCTTTGGGGCTGAATTGGATACTACTTCCCTCTACTCTCCTTTCGTAACTGATAATTAAACCTCTAATGTCCCTAGTAGAATCAAAATCGTATCGTAAATCTTTATACTTTTTGAGATGATATTTCAGTGTATCATCCAAGTTCCACTTATCTTCTCTTGATAGTATGGCTGAATCTACAGGGTCTAGCTTCCAATCACTACTCCAATTACTATCATTCCAACTAGCAGACCATGAATCATTACTTGATTTGGAAGTGTCTCTATTCTTTCGCTCCAAGATATCTTGCCTTCGCTTTACCATCTCTAATGAATCCTCACCCTGACATAGATTTCTAATGTCCACAATAGTCCTTACTTCTGCTAATTCGTTGCTTTTATATGGCGTTATCTCTCCATTCACGACACCATTCCAAAGCTTAAGTTTAATGTTTTCGACCTTCTCCGACAGTACTTTTTGACACTTTAGATAGTCAAATGATGTCTGAGCGAAACCATTAGAACAAGCAGCAAACAATGTGAATAGTAAAAAAATCCTCATACAGTTTTAATAACGACTAAGTCTATTATCTATTTTGTAAGGTCCTCCATTAGCGTTTCTAGGATGATTCTGTCATGAGGTTGAAGCAGTTTCTTAGTCTCATCAAAAGAATAGTAAATATCTCTTCTACAAGAACTTAAATCATACTCCACCCCATTTAAAGAAGAACAATGTTTGCTTAGCCTAAAAAGCGAATTCCCTTTCTCCATTAATACTTCAACATTTTTAATGCTTTCAAGTTCAAAAGTGAGGTACACTACTCTTGCAATCAAATCATAAGGGTCATCAGGATTATCTGGATTTGGAACCATGACATACGCGGAATCTCCTAATTGACTTTTAATGTTGGAATAGGCGTTAGTCAATTTTACATCTTCATACAGCTCCATCTCTGTACTAACTATTTTTTCTGCTAAGGATACTGGCAATGAAGCCAAATGATGACCCATTATGGTATCTTGATAAGCACTAAAATGAAGATAATGCTGACTATGCCACATATTGTAATAGGTAATTTCATTCCCCAATTTATTTGCATCTTTAAATGGATAATAAAAAGGATTTATAAAATCTCCAACAGAAGCTCTGATCAAAAATAAAGCTTCATAAAACTCATATTGATTACCCAATAGTTTTTTTAAATCTTCATTTTTTATATGATACATAGGATTAATACCCAAATCTATCCCACTTGCAGTAACCGGTTGCCAAACCGAAGCTATTGAAACCAACTGAAAGTTAATACTACCAGAAGAAATGGTCTTTTTAAAATGAAGGTTAACTCCCTTAAACTGATTTGAAGAATCAAATCTGACTACCTCTATTTTTGGCACCAAATCATAAGGATCTTCCGGGTTATCGGGATTTGGAATCATTTTAGTGAATTCCAGGCTAATTTGATTGTCTAACTCTTTTAAACCTAGCACTGATACCAATGAATCGTTCTTGTATGCCTTAATCTCACCTGAATGTACTGCATTCCATATTTTTAAGTTCAAATCATAAATTTTCTCACGAACAAACTCAGTTGCTACATCAGAAGTCAATTGATTTTGACAAAATCCATTAAACGATAGGAACAGAATAAACAATATTTTTAAAATTCTCATACGGTTCAAATCTACACAAAGAAAAGTGAGAATAGACGCTTGATTTTTATCTATTTTCTGATACAGACATTGAATTACAGGGCTATCCTTTCTTACCGTATCGTACGATGATTTTGTCGTACGATGATTTTATCGTGCGTTTGAGGCAAGGAAACACAAATACCTTTTCTGACATTAAATATATGACCATCAACTAGTCACTCCTCACAATATACTCTTCACTTTCCAACTCCTGTCGGAATTAAAAACAATACCCGTTCTCAGCAATCAGCTTGGCTGCTACCTGCTTACGCAGGTCAATGGTATTGATTATGGGATATTTTGTAAATCGTTTTACACCCATGTGCATCATCACCAACATATCATCTGTAGCAAAACCTGCTAGAGCGTGTTTACCTGCGATATAGCAACGCTCCATCGCATCATTTACAAAGCACTTGGTCATGGCTATCTGAAGTTTACATGCTTCTTCTCCACGCTGTGAAATCAGTTTTTCCGTACGTAGAACCGTACTTTCTGCTGTGAATACATCAATGGCCATATCCGCCAGATTCATCAAGATTTCCTGTTGCTTCTCTAGCTCCATCATGTACTTCTGTGCCGCCGCTCCTGCTGCCATAAGAATAGCTTTCTTGCTCTGACGTACTGCTTTCTTCTCTTCGTACAAAGCAGAACCATCACCCTCATCACCAAAGTCTGGAATCTCCATCAATTCTTCCTGAATCTTCATTGCAGGACCCATTAAATCAAGTTCGCCTTTCAATGCTTTCTTCATCATCTGACCTACTGCAAGCATCCGATTAATCTCGTTGGTTCCCTCAAAAATTCTATTGATTCGAGCGTCTCGATACATACTCGCTACAGGAAATTCTTCTGAATATCCAGTACCTCCAAAAATCTGTACCGCCTCATCTACCACATAATCCAACGTTTCTGAACCCAACACTTTTAGAATAGCACACTCTATGTTGTACTCCTCGGCTGCTATTAACTTGCCTTCTACTTTAGTCTTCCCTTCTTCTACGAGCTCTGCTATTTTATCTTGAATTAGGTCTGATACTCGGTATGTAGCACTATCCGTAGCATATGTTCTTATCGCCATTTCAGCTATTTTATGCTGGATTGCACCGAAACTACTGATAGGAACCCCAAACTGATACCTTTCATTGGCATAGTTTACGGCAACATCTATGCTTCGCTTACTGCCACCCATTACCATAGCACATAGCTTGTAACGACCTATGTTCAATACATTAAATGCTATTTTATGCCCTTTTCCTATCTCACCCAATAGGTTACCTTTTGGAATCCGTACATCATCAAAAAACACCTGACGTGTACTACTTCCTTTGATCCCCAGTTTTACTTCTTCTTCTCCAAGGCTCAATCCCGGAGTTCCTTTTTCTACAATAAAACCTGTAAACTTATCTCCGTCTACCTGAGCAAACACAGTAAATACATCCGCAAACCCTGCGTTTGTAATCCACATCTTACCTCCATTAATCACCCACTCATCTCCATCTAAAACAGCTTTTGTTTTTGCTGCAAGAGCATCACTTCCACTATCAGGTTCTGTGAGACAATAAGCTGCTTTTAAGCTACCATCACCCAATCCCGGTAAGTATTTTTTCTTCTGCTCTGGTGTACCATAATACAAGATCGGCAATGTGCCTATTCCCATGTGTGCTGCAAGTGCTACACTAAAACTTTGGCTTTTTCCCAACTCCTCACTAAGTACAGTTTCCGTATTGAAATCTACTGACATACCTCCATATTCCTCTGGAAGTGAAGCCGCTAAAAGACCGAGTGAAGCAGCTTTCTCCATCAGCTGTGGAATAAGATCTGGATTCTCTTTTTGCTTGTCAATAGCTCTACGCAAGGGATGTACCTCTTTCTCTAAAAAATCACGAGTCATCTCCCGAAACATCTTTTGCTCCTCGTTTATCTCTTCTGGGATAAATGTACTCTGTGCGTCTTGCTCCTTGATTAAAAATTCGCCTCCTTTTAAATTGTTCTTACTCATATCTTTTTCATTTAAGAAGTCAGTTTGCAGAGGTCAGATATCAGACACTTTGCAATTCAACTTCATTGTTGTTTTATACTATTTGCTAATCCATTTAGCATTCGTTGCACTTCGTTTATTTGTTCTTCCAGTTGCTTAAAATTCTCATCGTTTAAATGACCTAAGTCTAATGAGGCTATCAAGAGACTTTCAATCTCCAAAGCTGAGCCATAGGACATTGTTATAAAATGGCCAAAGTCCTTTGCTGTTTTTCGACCAGATCCTTCTGCTAAGTTGGCCATTACAGAAATAGAAGCTCGCCTCAATTGACTTATTAGTCCAAACCTTTCATCATCTGGAAAAGCTTTGGTGATTTGATAAATTTCTTTATTCAAAACCCTAGCTTTTTGCCAAACTTGTAAGTTTTTGAAATTATGCTTCTTCATCTTCTTGCTACTTCCAACTGTCTTCTGACCTCTGCAAACTGACTTCCTATAATCTCTCCAACACTGCAGCAATCCCTTGCCCACCACCTATACAGGCAGTTACCATTCCGTATTTCTGGTCTCTTAGTTTCATTTCTTCTAAAATCTGAACCGTAAGTTTGGCTCCTGTACAACCCAATGGATGACCTAAACTAATAGCTCCACCGTTTACGTTTACAATATCCGGATTGATTTCTAACCCTCTTAATACGGCTAAACTTTGTGAAGCAAAAGCCTCATTTAACTCTATTTGGTCAATATCATTCAACGACAAACCTGCTTTGGCCAATGCCTTTGGAATGGCTTCCATAGGACCAATACCCATGAAACGTGGATGCACTCCTACAGATACAGAACTTACCAATCTAGCCTTAGGCGTAAGACCCAAATCCTTCACCATTTTCTCACTCATTACCAATACAAAACTGGCACCATCACTGGTCTGAGAACTGTTTCCTGCCGTTACCGTTCCTCCATTTTTAAAAGCCGGTCTTAATCTGGCTAACGCTTCAAGACTTGTATCTGCACGTGGCCCTTCATCGGTGTCTACGGTATATTTTCGAGTTACTCGTTTGTTAGTAGCGGCATCAAAATCTACTTGCTCTACCTCAAATGGGACAATTTGACTTTTGAACTTCCCTTCTTTTATAGCTTTTAAAGCTTTCTGATGAGAACCCAATGCAAATGCATCTTGATCTTCTCTATTTATATCATACTTCACAGAAACTTCTTCGGCTGTTAATCCCATTCCAAGGAAGTAATCTCCATGATCTTTAGCAATCGTGTAGTTTGGTACAGTCTTATACCCAACGGTAGGCACTAAACTCATGCTCTCCGTTCCACCTGCTATTATGCAATCTGCCAAACCTGCCTTTATCTTAGCTACTGCCATGGTAATAGTCTCAATACCACTTCCACAATATCTATTTACCGTGACTCCAGGTACTTCCATGGGCAGTTTACTTCGCATTCCAACCCATCTTGCCATTTGCAAGCCTTGTTCTGCTTCTGGCACTGCATTCCCTACGATTAAATCTTCCACAACACTCGGATCAAAACCCGGTGTGTTATCGATCAAATAATCAATTACTGCAGCTCCTAAATCCACTGGACTAGTAAATCTAAGTCCTCCCCTTCCCGCTTTTCCAACCGCAGTTCTGTATCCGTTTACTATGTATGCTTCTGGCATAATGTTTAATTGTTAATTGTTAATGTTTCTTTATTCCTCCGCTCAATGTGACTCATCTCAATACTCATATCTAAAAATCTCTCGTCTCACCTCTAGTTCCTCAACGGTTTCCCAGTCTTTAAAATATGTTGTATTCTTTCCAATGTCTTTCTCTCACCAAGTAAGCTTAAAAATGCTTCTCGTTCTAAGTTCAGAAGATATTGTTCCGTCACTTTAGTAGGCTGTGTTAAATCTCCTCCTGCCATAACAAATGCTAACTTTCTTCCGATTAACATATCATGCTCGCTTGCATATGCACTTATTCCAAAAGCTTCTACGCCAGAATACAATGCTCCAAGAGCTGTTCTTCCAAGTACTAAAATATCATCTCGTTGTGGTTTTTGAACGTAGCCATTATGGTCTAGTTCAAGCACTTTTCGTTTTGCTTCTGTAATAACACGAGCTCCATTTACGACTACCTCATCCTTGTCATGATGCATTACGCCTATTTCGAAAGCCTCGTGACCAGATGTAGCCACTTTTGCGGTAGCTATGGTCTGAAAACGCTCTATTAAAGTAGGTAACTGAGGATCTCCTGCATAAAAACTATCGCTTGTACGGAGCACAAACTCTTTGGTTCCTCCACCTCCAGGAATAAGTCCTGCTCCCGCTTCTACCAATCCTATATAAGTCTCAGCTGAGGCTACTGCAGCATCTGAATGCAAAGTCATTTCACAACCTCCACCCAACGTCAATCCGTGTGGTGCCATGACTACAGGTATACTCGAATATCTCAAACGCATTACCGTTTTCTGGAAGTACTTGATTGCCATGTTCAGCTCATCAAATTCTTGCTCTATGGCCAGCATCAACATCATTGCCAAGTTGGCTCCTGCAGAAAAGTTTGGAGCATCGTTTCCAATGACCAATCCTTTCCATCCTTGTGTTTCCGCAATGTCTATAGATTTATTGATAGCGGCTAAAGTCCCACTGCCAATCGCATTCATTTTAGAATGAAACTCTAAACAAAGAACACCGTCACCTATATCATGAAGTGTAGCTTCTTTGTTACTATACACAGGCTCTGGGCTTCTAAAGTTATCTAATACAATGAATGCTTCTGTACCCGGAATTACTTCGTATTCGCCTTTAGTTATATTGTAAAACTTGCGTTTCCCTCCTTCTGATTTATAGAATGACGAATTTCCTTTTGCTTTGAAATCTGTGATCCACTGCGGAACAGTGTAACCTGCTTTTTCAATATTGCTGAGAATTTTATCAAAGCCTATAAGATCCCATGTCTCAAATGGGCCAACATCCCATCCAAAACCAGCTCTTAATGCATCATCTATTTGATACAACTCATCTGCTATCTCCGGAATTCTGTTGGACGAATACGCCAAAATAGCTGTTGTTACATCTTGATAAAAATCAGCAGCGGCGTCCCCTCCATCGTACAATATTCCCAGCTTACTTTTCAAGCGATTTGCCTTTCTAGCCTTGCCTATACTGTCAAATCTTGGTTTGTCTTTTGGCTTGTATTCCAAAGAGTCTAGATCCAAAGCTTCTATTACTCGATTGCCTTCTGCATCTTTTGATTTCTTATAGAAACCTTGTTTGGTTTTGTCTCCTAACCAGTTCTTTTCCAACATGGTTTCTAAGAAAGCAGGAATGGCAAACCAATCCTTCATTTCATCCTTCGGGCAGTTTCGACCTACTCCGTTGGCTACTTTCACCAAAGTATCGAGACCGACTAGGTCGGAAGTTCTGAATGTTGCTGATTTTGGTCTTCCGGATATTGGGCCAGTAATGGAATCCACGGCTTCTATACTCAAACCATGCTTTTGCATCATTTTGAATATTGCCATGATGCTAAAAACTCCAATTCTATTTGCAATAAATGCTGGTGTATCTTTTGCTTTTACAGTTGTTTTTCCGAGGAAAAGATCTCCATAATGCAAGAAGAAATCAACTACCTCAGGCGATGTCTTAGTCGATGGGATTATCTCCAATAATTTTAAATATCGAGGAGGATTAAAGAAATGAGTACCGCAGAAATGTGCTGTAAAATCATCACTTCTACCTTCCAACATCATTTCTATTGGGATTCCTGATGTATTGGATGTGATTAAACTTCCTGGCTTACGATGCTTTTCTACTTTATCAAAAAGCGATTTCTTAATATCCAGTCTTTCTATGACAACTTCAATGACCCAATCACAATCTTTTATTCGATGTAAGTCATCATCCAGATTCCCAGTCTTTATTCGATTGGCGAAGGTCTTACTGTAGATTGGACTTGGATTACTTTTCAAAGCTGCCTTAAGTGCATTCTGGGCTACTTTGGCATCTACATCTTGCTCGCTTTCTTTCGATGACGGAAAATTTTTAAGGTCCAGTAACAGAACATCCAAACCTATATTGGCAAAATGACAAGCTATTCGGCTGCCCATTACTCCAGATCCTAAGACCGCTACTTTTTTTATCTTACGATAGTTGACTTCCGACATTTGAGGGTCGACCTTTTTCATTCCATTATTTATATCAGTCATTTTTCAATTTCTGTATTAGTTTATATATCGATTTATCTAACTTATCCAACATGTCATTTAGAGGTTCAATTTCATTTGCTTTAATCATTCCCAATCTAACGGTAATCTCCATTTGGGTTATTAGTTCAGAAATACTGCCTTTAGACATGTAAAGAAATCTTACAAAATCTTTATCTGAGCTTCTATTCGCCCCTTCTGCTATATTGGATGAGACAGATACCGCTGCTCTTCTAATTTGACTTACCAGCCCAAATTTTTCATCTGAAGGAAGAGACTCCGTCATTCTATAACAGTCTGTGACTAATTCCAATGAATCATTCCATATATGGAGTTTTCTAAAATTATGACTCATAATTGGTCTTATTATCGGACGTCATTTGTCGATTATCCTGCAAACTTTTATACTCTTTTAACAACCTTTCATTCGTACGATGCAAGTAATTTACATCTCCTAAAAGTTTCATCATAATAACGGAACCTTCGATTTCTGCCACTACCACCTCAGCTTGCTCTTTTGCGTCTGACTCATTTAAAACAAAAGAATATAAATGTGTCATCGTTTTTATCCATTCCTGAAAAAACTCCTTAATAACCTCCGTAAATGCGGGAGTGCTCTTCTGAGTTTCTAACCCAATATTGACTAAAAAATCTCCGCCTTCTTCGAATACAAAAATCTCTTCTGCTCTCATTGCAAGTTCTTTCACCCTCTCATAAGGAGTTAAACTCTCGTCAAATGCTTTGATAAAAACTTTGTGGGTATAGTGCCCCTTAAGTGCAGTCAGCACTTCCAACATCAAAGCTTCTTTGCTTTCTATGTAATGATAGATACTTCCTTTAAGCAAACCGTTTGCTTTGGCAAGATCATTCATAGAAGTGCCGTTGTATCCTTTTGTCTTGAAAACAGACAGTGAATTTCTGAGTAGGGTTTTTCTATCTAACTTGGGTTTTGCCATGTACTTGACCCCAAAGCTAGCGAAAATTTAAATAATAAACAAACGATTGGTAGATTAAATGCTTACTTGTACTCGAACATATTCATGACCAAAGAAATTCCAAAGGCTGGTCGAAGCTTCGTCTTTTTATTTTCTGACCACTCATCATTTCTTTCATCTCTTTGACTCCTAAACTCAGTATACAACCCGAGTCCACTATTCAAACGTATACTTACTGGCGAATCCTTTTTTCTCCAACTCAAACCATAGAAAGCTGCTGTTTCTGCATATCCCTTCTTCTTGTACACGTAGTAATAATACGGTGGCTCACCCAGCTGAACATAATTACTAAATAAATCATATTTCTCCTTCCTTTCAATCATAATTGATGGCTTTAGGGTTACTCCCACTATATTGAGATTAGGTAAATAGTACCCTGCCCCCAAATGCCAATCCATATCACCATCAAAGGCATTCGCAAAGCCTGCTTCTAAAAACACACTACCCATTTTCAATCCAAAGTTTGGATACAGTGATAGTCTATCTCTGCCAACACCAAGGGAAAGGTACGGATTAAAATATTTTTTGAAGGGTTCCGAGAATCTCCTTAAATGCACTTTTGGAAATTTCTGATCAATAGCTAATAGCCTTTGCAGTGTCAATGATTGACCATTATTTTTAGCTACGTTAAAAACCACACTGATTTCCCCATAAGGAAGAATTCTTGAACTGAAATTATACAACGGATACTGATACCATCCAGGTTGACCCTGATAAAACCCAGTATTCTCACTTGTATTCAGCTGAAAGCCTCCGACTTTAAAATTATAAGCCAATCGTTTGTTTATAGGACGATGAGTTATTCCAGCCAACACACTATAGGTATAAATAAGAGCTTTACTATTATTGGGATGCACAAAATCAGAAGTTCCCCAACTACCGGTAATAACAGTTTGACTTGATTTATTCTTTTTGTTCACCTCTAAAAAATCCATCCCAAGAGTAAATCCAACGCTAGAAGTATGACTGACAACATCTTCATATAGCAGCTCGAAATAGATTGGACCTAATTTCAGCCTTCCTTGAGGTAAATAGTAATAGGGTCTGTTTCCTCCTACTCCGACACTAATTCCAAAATTGACAAAATCACCTCCAATCCTTCTGGTACTATCATCGGCACTTACAAAGAGGTTCGCTGATACAAGGACGGATAAAATGGTGAGTTTAATATTCATTGCCTTTTCAAAGTTAATGAATCTTCTCTGAAATGATAAATGCTTTCTTTAAGTAAACTACTCACCGATTAAGTCTTACTCCATTCTAAAAAGATAAATATTATATGAAAGTCCTCCGTTTAGAACAATTTTTTTACTTGAAGAGTTATTATATACACTCGTTTCCCAATCGTAGGAAGACTGGGTGCGACTTTGATAAGCAATCCCAGCTTTTAATTCAAGACCAGATCGACCATTTTTCTTATACAAATTCAAATTAAGAGTACCTCCAAGAATGTCAGTAGAAGTGGAATGAATCTCTCCAGAAGATGAACCAAAGTAATTTAACCCAAAACCCAAATATTTATTGAATTCCTTTTTTGATTTCAATTTCACCAAGTCTGCATTAATATTAAATGCACCATATCCACCTACATACTGTATCCAGAAACTCCCTTTTGCATTAACAGGACCTATTTTAAGCCCGAGTGCAGGCGTCCAAATTGCTCTATCCAGACCTGCTCCAATTGACCAAAATGGATTAAACCATTGAGCAAAACCTTCTTTAACCCTTTGTCCATTAAACTTCACCTTTCCAGTCAGTACATTTCTTAACACCTTTTGTTTGTGTCCAAAGGGCATGGCATAAATTTGGTAGGCTATTTCTCCATATGGTATATACTTTTCTGTGTTGTAAAATGGTCTTCTATAAGATTCAAAATGCAGGTTCCAAATAGTAGCAAATCCACCTCTTAATGCTAATCTTGATCTATTGTTAGACATTGGAATGTGAACACCGAACATCATCGTTCCCAAATTTTGGCTTTTATAAATCTCTTTGCCGATAGAAATTGATTTTTTTGTTACAAAACTACCGCCCAAACTGGCAGCCAGAAAGACTTGTTTTTTCTTTGATAATGACCAAGGAAATTCTAAATCCATTTGCATGGCAAAATCTCTACCATAGAATCCTTCATTCTGACCAGGCATAAAACTAGCAGTCCAATTTCCCATGCGTATAGCTAAGTTTGGCACACCATACTTCAATCGTCCACCGCCCATACCCAGCGAAAGACCAGGATTAAAATTATATCTGAATAGCTCGTTCCAGTCAAACTTCATAGTATCATTTACCCATCTTTCATGTGCTTCCTGTCTTGACTTCAAAATTTCTGTTTGCTTCTCTAATTTATTTTCTTCTTTCCATTTTCTATAAGTAACTTTTTCACTTCTCTGATTTACAAAGATTTGTTTTTTGCGAATCTTAAAAAGGTAGATTTGATAAGATAGCTCCCCGTATGCTAGCCATTTATATTCCTCTACATCTTCTGGCCAGGGCGACGTGGTAATAACCCAAGGATTGGGATCGATAGGCCACGGTTTAGCAGGTACATTTTTACTGGTCCAATAATACATTGTTCCAATTTTGAATGAAATACGAGATCTTTCATTTTTTAAATATTTGGTCAACCCAACAAGTACATATGGAGTTCTAGTAGCGTCTCGACCGTATTGAGTATATATTGTTCTTCTGGTCGTTCCGCCAGAAATGGATAAAAGTGTATTAGAATCTATGAGCCTGCTACGATTTTTAAACCTTAAAAGCTCAACATCTCCATTTAATGACCAAAGCTTACCCTGAATGAATGGACTATAGACAACTCCACTCATTGAAAGCCTTCCCAAACGCAAAGTTGCCTGAGGAATAATGTACAATGGATGACCACCTCCGGCTCCTGCTGATAACCCAAGATTAAAATTCCTACTAATAATAGTCTTTACATCCACTTGAGCTGTTCTGACCTTTAGGCTGTGAAGATTATTAGGGTTTTCCTGAGCAGTACTTTCAAATCCAAAGACAAGAATAATCATTATGAGAATAGAAGCCTTCACCATACCAAAAATACACAAACAATAATAAAGCTCCATTAGTTGCCGTTGTCTAATCACCAAAAGTTAACGTTATGAAAAAATACATTGTTATTATCTTAACTAACTTAACCATCTTATCAAATGCCCAATTACCCTCTTTCGAACCTCTCTATCCCAGAGCTATTCCAAATGAAGGAAGAGCTGTACCCTACCGCTATCTAGGAGAATCGAGAGTAAAGTATTCCAAACGTATTCATCGAGTTATAGATTCTCGCATGAAGCAAAACAAGGACATTACTTGGCCACGAAACCCACTGAATCAGGTCATTTGGCACGCAGTGACACAAGGATATCCAGACATGGATAAACCTAAGGCTTACGGAAATGATTCCTTGGCTTCTTTCATTTCTAAAAAAGAGATTTTAGAAAAAGTAACCTACACAACCGAAGTCCCTATTCCTAACCCAGACAATCCAGATGACGTCTACGATATGATCACGACGACTGTTACAGTTCCATTTGATCCTGCGTCCATTGACAAGTTTAGAATTATGGAAGACTGGATTTTTGACTCTCAACACAGTGACCTAAGACCCAAAATAATTGCAATTGCTCCTATGTATCACATCATGAGTGAGAGTGGTGTTGATCTTGGTGAATCAGAACTTTTCTGGGTAAAAATGGATGACCTAAGACCAATCCTTGCACAACAAGAAATATTTAATAAACACAATGACGCGGCCAGACTCAGCTACGATCATTGGTTCCAAATGAGGTTATTTGATAGCCATATTGTAAAGGAAAGCAACGTCTATGACCTTAATATTAATCAGCTTGAAGGGTTTCGTGATGACGGGGTAGAAGCACTACTTGAGGCAGATAAAATTAAAAACGACTTGTTTGTCATGGAACACGATTTATGGGAATATTAAGTTTGACCATCTTGACCTACACTTTTACGTCAAGATGGTTACTTTTGCCGCTTTAAAATTCCAATAAGAATATGGCATATTTTTTTACATCAGAATCTGTTTCTGAAGGGCATCCAGACAAAGTTGCAGACCAAATTTCTGACGCACTCATAGATCACTTTTTAGCCTTTGACCCCAGCAGTAAAGTTGCTTGTGAAACACTTGTTACAACTGGACAGGTTATACTTGCTGGAGAGGTTAAGTCTAAGACCTACCTTGATGTTCAAAGAATTGCTAGAGAAACCATTAACAAAATTGGATACACTAAAAGTGAATACATGTTTGATGGCAACTCATGTGGTGTACTAAGTGCTATCCACGAACAGTCTCCAGATATCAATCAAGGTGTAGAGCGTAAAAACCCAGAAGAACAAGGTGCTGGTGACCAAGGAATGATGTTTGGTTATGCGACCAACGAAACTGAGAGTCTGATGCCTCTTCCTCTTGAATTATCTCATATGTTGCTTAAAGAGTTGGCAGATTTAAGACGTGAGGATAAAAAAATAAAGTATTTGAGACCTGATAGTAAATCTCAGGTTACCATCAAATATGATGATAACAACAAGCCTATTGCCATCGACGCAATCGTAATATCAACGCAGCACGACGACTTTGATACGGAAGCTAAAATGCTTAAAAAAATCAAGGAAGATGTGATTAAGATTCTTATTCCAAGGGTAAAGAAGTTGTTGCCAAAAGAAACCCAAAAATTATTTACTGATAAGATTAAATATCATGTAAACCCTACTGGAGTATTTGTTATTGGTGGACCACACGGAGATACGGGATTGACGGGCAGAAAAATAATTGTAGACACTTACGGTGGTAAAGGTGCTCACGGTGGCGGTGCATTTTCTGGTAAAGATCCTAGTAAGGTAGATAGAAGTGCTGCATATGCGACAAGACATGTTGCTAAAAATTTAGTAGCTGCTGGAGTATGTGATGAAGTATTGGTTCAAGTAGCCTATGCTATTGGAGTTGCCAAGCCTATGGGACTTTATGTTAATACGTATGGTACTTCTAAGATAGATTTATCAGATGGGAAAATAGCAGATGCGATACTTAAAATGCCTCGATTTGATATGAGACCATACTTTATTGAAAAGAGATTTAAGCTTCGCACGCCAATCTACTCTGAAACTGCCGCATATGGACATATGGGCCGTACTACGGAGACCGTGATTAAAGAGTTTTCGGATGGTAGTGGCAAAGTGAAAAAGATAAAAGTTAAGTTATTCCCTTGGGAAGAACTTGATGGAATTAAAGATCTGAAAAAGGCTTTTAAAATCAAGTAAGAACTTTAGTATTCGATAATTTAATACAGTTTTTATCGTTTGCTTGTATAATGTGTAAATTGGGTTTACTCATACCAGTAAATTTGTCTAAAATTAACTAATATATTTATGTGTGGAATAGTAGCATATTATGGCCCTGATCAAGCTTATGATTTTTTAATAAAAGGTCTTCAAAGACTTGAATATAGAGGGTATGACAGTGCAGGAATCGCCTTATTGAATGGTGATTTGAGGATCTATAAAAACAAAGGAAAAGTTTCTGAACTAGAAAATGTTGCTCAAGGGCAAAACCTTTCTGGTACTAGAGGAATTGGACATACTAGATGGGCAACCCATGGAGAACCTAATACAGTTAATGCTCACCCGCATTTATCTCAAAGTGGAGATATTGCCCTTATCCATAATGGAATCATTGAAAACTATGACACCCTTAAGAAGGTTTTAATAGAGCGAGGTCACGAGTTTAAAAGCGATACAGATACGGAAGTCTTAACGCATTTAATTGAAGAAATTAAAGAGCAGGAAAACGTTGATTTACTAGAAGCTGTAAGACTTGCACTTAATGAAGTAGTGGGTGCATATGCCATCGTTATTCTTAGTAAAAATGACCCGAACACATTAATTGCAGCTCGTAAAGGAAGCCCCTTAGTTGTGGGAATAAGTGACCGAGAAGGTGAATTTTACCTTGCAAGTGATGCTACTCCAATTGTAGAATACACCAAAACCGTTACTTACCTAAATGACAATGAGATTGTAGCGATACAAGATGGGAAAATGACCATTAAGACTATCGACAACGTAAGCAAGTCTCCATTTATACAAGAGCTTGAGATTAGTCTTGATGCACTGGAAAAAGGTGGTTATGAGCATTTCATGCTCAAGGAAATTTTTGAGCAACCTAAGTCCATTTATGATTCTATGCGTGGTCGTTTTGACCCTCAGAATTTAACCTTTGCTATGCGTAGTCTTGAGGAGTATGCGAGTAAAATAAAAAACTTAGACAGGATTATCATTGTAGCTTGTGGTACTTCATGGCATGCAGGACTGGTAGGCGAATACTTAATAGAAGAGTTTGGAAGAATCCCAGTTGAGGTAGAGTATGCATCTGAGTTTAGATACAGAAATCCAATTATTACAGAAGACGATCTCGTTATCGCCATATCACAAAGTGGTGAAACTGCTGACACTTTAGCAGCATTAGAACTTGCTAAGGAAAAAGGTGCTACCATTTATGGAATTTGTAACGTTGTAGGAAGTAGTATCCCTCGTTTAACTCACGCTGGTGCTTATACACATGCTGGACCCGAAATAGGTGTTGCATCTACCAAATCCTTTACCGCCCAAGTAACAGTACTTACACTTCTAGCTCTGGGCATTGCAGATATAAGAGGTAAAATTTCTCGTGAACGCTTGAGAGAGATGTTTGCTGAATTGGATACAATACCACAAAAGGTGGAGGAACTATTGCAAAGCTGTAACGAAAAATGCAAGGAAATTGCCGCTGCTTACGTTGATGCTCCCAATTGCCTGTATCTGGGCAGAGGGTATAATTTTCCAGTTGCTCTGGAAGGTGCATTGAAGTTAAAAGAGATTTCTTACATCCACGCAGAAGGTTATCCTGCTGCTGAAATGAAGCACGGACCTATTGCACTTATAGATGAAGAAATGCCAGTAGTGGTTATTGCGACCAAACGCAATTACTATGAAAAAGTGCTCTCGAACATTCAGGAAGTAAAAGCTCGTAAAGGCAAGATAATAGCAATTGTAACTGAAGGCGATGAGAAAGTAGCTGAAATAGCAGATCATTATATTGAAATTCCTGATACGGAAGATTGTCTAACACCAATATTGGCTACTATTCCGTTGCAATTACTAAGTTACTACATTGCTGTGATGAGAGGCTGTAATGTGGATCAACCTCGTAATTTGGCTAAATCTGTTACTGTAGAGTAATCTGTATAGTATTAAGAACACTTTTCTCTGCGTAATTTTGACGCATACATTTGTCTTAAAATACTGATATAGAAATATTTAGCGTCTGCTAATACTTTTTAGGTCCTTGTTTTGAATAATATTCCTTAAATAAATTAGAAAGGAGAAATATTATGAAAAAAACAATTACAACATTAACAATCCTATTCACATTATTAGTGGTAGAGGCCCAAGCTTCTCAACTATTCTTAAGGACAAATAGCTTCAGGGCTAAGGCAACTATCTCTGGACTAATTTATCACTCTCAAAATGGTGAATTTCAGGTCTCACAAATAAGACCCGGAAAGCATTTTATAACCGTAACTGAAAAAAGGAATAGGAGTTATACTGACAATAGAAGGGGATACCGTCAACAAGGACAAAACCATCACTATGGAAGCAATGTACTTTTTCAAGGTAAAATATTTATACCTCAGGGAAGTAATGTATTTGCCAGAATTACACCTCGAGGTCATCTTATAATTGATGATGTAGTTCCCACACGAAGAGGCAATCAACCTCACCATAGACAGGATTGCAGGCAACCTAGACAAGGTGGTGGATCCGATTATGGTAACAGAGGTGGAGGTAGAAGTGGCAATCGAAATGTGAGACAACCTGCACATCGTCCAGTTCAATCAAACTTCAACCTTGCATTAAACACAGTTCGTTCTGCATCTTTTGAAAGCGATCGTAAAACTATCGCAAAACAGTTTCTAAAGAATAATGATGTAACCAGCCAAGAGGTACTTCTACTTATCAGAGAATTTAACTTTGAAAGTTCTAAACTTGACATAGCCAAGTTCGCCTATGCAAGTACAGTGGATCCTCAAAATTACTTTGTCGTAAATCAAGGCTTTGATTTCAGATCTAGTATTGACGCACTAAACAGATTTATTGGGTAACTCCAATGCAAATCAAAAATGGTCATCTAACGAAAATGGGTGGCCATTTTTTATCTATTGAAAATCTTAGTTAAATCTTCATCCCTAATTGGTTTTGTGATGTAGTCATTGACATAAATATTATCCTCTGCACGTTTTACATCATCTGGATTGATTGACGAACTCAACATGTAGATATCCATCCTATCTTGCTTGGATTTTTCAATATCCTTATACATTTCAAGAAAATCCCAACCATCAACGATTGGCATATTAATATCCAAAAATAGGATGTCTGGCAACTCTTCTAGCTTGGTATTCTTAAGATACTCAAGCACCTCTTCACCATCATTAAAAATAAGCACCTCATCAGCCAGTTTTAGTTTCTCCAACTTAACTTTAGTAGTAAACTGAAAAATATTGTCGTCATCTATAATTGCTACTCTTTTTGTCATTTAATAACTCTTTTAGGTAATTTAATAATAAACATTGTCCCTTTGCCAATTTCACTCTGTATGTCAATGGTACCATCCATAGCCTCGACTTGTGCCTTGGTTATAAATAGTCCAACACCTCGTGAATCTTTATTTCTATGAAAGGTTTTTCTCAATCCAAAAACCTTATCTCCATGTTTCTTCAGGTCTATTCCTGTACCATTATCTGCCACTTTAAGCACAAAATTAGTTTCATCTTGATTTGCAGTAACTTCAATAATCGGAACGACATCGTCCTTTGAGTATTTAAGAGCATTTGAAATCAGGTTTAACATAATGCTATCCATATAAGTTTTAGAAGCATTAATGTATTTTATCCCGTTTAACTCTAAACTAATTTTCGCTTTCTTATCTCTTATTTGCTGGCTTAAACTATCTTTTACCTTATCCAATAGTTTTGCAATGCTCAGTTTTACAACGTCTTGTGAAATTTCATTTTTAATTTTTACCACATCTGCTAAATCGTTTATGGTATCTAATAAATCCTCTGAAACCACATCCAATTTTTCTAAAATTATCTTAAAATTTTCTTCGATGGGTTCGTTGTGATAAAAGTCTAAGAGTGCTCGAATATTTCCAGCTGGAGCCCTTAAGTTGTGTGACGAAATGTAGGCAAACTCTTGAAGCTGCTTTGTTTGATTTTCGAGTTTATCATTAAGGTTAACCAATCTGTCATTTGTCTCTTCAAGCTTTTGCTTTTCCAAATTCAAAAGCCTTTCTGCCTTCTTTCTTTCAGTGATGTCAATAACACTGGTTCTAACTATATTATTTCGTTCATAAGGCAGTTTAACCAAACGTACCTCACAGGGTATAAGCTTATTGTCTTTGCGTTTTATTGTCCATTCATATACCACATTTTTTCCATTGAGAGCCTGATCCATATAATCCGTTGAGAGCGTCTTGCTGTTTGAACCGTCACTTTGATTTATTGGGCTAAGATCACCAAGAGTAAGTTCTAATAGCTCATCTCTAGAATACCCAAATAACTCTTCAGCATTCTTATTCATATCAATGTATTTTCTTGAATCATAATCCAATAACATTAAAGCCTCCGTAGCATTTTCAACGATTACTCTAAATCGTTTTTCACTTTCCTCTAATGCTGTTCTATTCCTTAAGTCATCCGTAACATCTTGAAAAGTTACAACGGCTTCTGTAAACTTCCCTCCTTCATCAAATAAACCTCTAACAAAACAAATCGTATCAATTACCTCATGATCGTTAATATTCAATTGAAGTGGAAGGTCAAAATACTCATAGTTTCGCGTAACCAGTCCTGCTAATAAATCAGTAAGATCTGACTTATCTTCTTTTGAGATGTATTTTTTCAGGTCATCCTTACCCAACTGATCATCACTTCCTCTTATGAGTTTGTTAAAAGCATTGTTCTTATTCAAAATATCCAGTTCAGAATTAACTACTATGATACCTGAATAATTATTCTCGAATATTGATTTATACCTTAATTCACTGTGCTGCAATCTTTGTTCAACCTCAATTTTATTGGTAATATCACTGGAGATGATTAAGATTTGAATAACATTCTCATCTTTATCAAACAAAGGAATTTTATTGGTTTGAAACCAGTATAAGGAACCGTATTTATCTGTAAAAGGCTCTAAAGGTATGTGCTTCTTCTGCCCACTATCAAACACTTGTAAATCGGCCGCAATTATCTGATCTGGATTTAAAAATAACCCTAATTCTAAGTCATCCTTACCTACAATATCAACTTCCTGAAGACCTGTTAAGTCACAAAAAGCTTGATTCGCCATTTTGTATATTCCTTTATGGTCTTTCACACATACCAACTGACTTAAATTGCCTACAATATCACGATACTTAAATACACCACTGTAATCATTATCCAAAATGGAGGTGCTTGAATCGCTAAATAAGGATTGCAATTTTTTGAGAATTCCTTTGTTATTTAGTGGTGATTTTAATGAGTACATTTCAGTAATAGTTTTAAACCTATGGTAACAAAGATAGATAACTACTATCAAGACTTAAGCGTTTCCATCTTAGTAAATTTAGACCTAAACTTGCAAACTGTAAAATGAATTGGTCACTGATATAAATGCACATTAAGAAATCTGTATACGAAAAGGCTCTTTTTGACATCTTTAGGGCTAGAGCAATGGCTACTATTTACGATGAAAATAGACAACATACTAGTTATGTACATTCTACTTCAAAAGGACATGAGGCTATTCAGCTAGCACTCGCTTACCATCTCAAAGAAATCGATTGGGTTGCTCCATACTACAGGGACGAATCCATACTACTGGGCATTGGTATGACTCCGTATCAGCTTATGCTACAGCTTTTGGCTAAAAAGGATGATCCTTTTTCTGGAGGCAGAACTTACTACGCTCATCCTTCATTATTGGATGATGATAAACCCAAAATGGGTCATCAAAGTAGTGCTACGGGAATGCAAGCAATTCCCACTACAGGAATCGCTCACGGACTACAGTATTTAAAACAAAACAAACTCAATACTCCAGGCACAAACGGATCCATTGTAGTATGCTCAATAGGAGACGGATCAATGACCGAAGGAGAGGTGTCTGAAGCGTTACAAATGGCCGTTTTACACCAACTACCTATTCTATACTTAGTCCAAGATAATGACTGGGGTATCTCAGCCACTGGAGACGAGATGCGTGCTATGAATGCATATGAATTTGCTGCCGGTTTTAAAGGGTTAAGAAGAGGGAAAGTAGATGGTAGTGATTTTACGGAGAGCTACAACGAAATATCCAAGGCCACTAGATGGGTCCGTAAGAACCAAAAACCAATGCTTTTGCATGCAAAAGTTCCTTTGTTAGGTCATCATACTTCTGGCGTTAGAAGCGAATGGTATCGAGATGATTTAGAAGAAGACAAAAAAGAAGACCCGCTATTATTTCTAATTGAACAATCTCTTAGCAAAGGTATAAAGCAATCGAAAATAGACGATCTAAGGGAACAAGCAGATGCTGAAATTGCAGAAGCATTTCAGCAAGCACTTGAAGCCGATAACCCATCATTAAACTCCATAAGAGACTACGTACTGGCACCTACTGACGTTACCGAAGAACTTGGTGAAAGAAGTCCTGAGGGTGCAGAAAAAATTATTATGGTCGATGCTGCTTTACATGCCGTAGATGAAATATTATCTGACCATCCAGAGGCCCTTTTGTACGGTCAAGATGTAGGCCATAGGCTTGGTGGTGTATTTAGAGAAGCTGCAACTCTAGCAGCAAAGCATGGTAAACACAGGGTGTTCAATACTCCCATTCAGGAAGCTTATATCATCGGATCTACTGCCGGAATGAGTGCTGTAGGTTGCAAACCTATTGTAGAGGTACAATTTGCAGACTACATATGGCCAGGAATAAATCAATTGGTTACTGAATTATCAAAAAGCAGCTACTTATCGGGGGGTAAGTTTCCCGTTCAATCTGTAATTCGAATACCCACTGGTGCATATGGAGGTGGTGGTCCTTACCACAGTGGTACAAATGAATCTTCTATTCTTCCGATAAAAGGAATCAAAATAGTGTACCCCAGTAATGCTGCTGATATGAAAGGGCTAATGAAAGCGGCATTCTATGATCCTAATCCTGTCATTATGTTTGAACACAAGGGCATTTATTGGAGTAAGGTGCCTGGCACTGAGGGTGCAAAAACATTAGAACCCAGTAAAGACTATATAATCCCATTGGGCAAGGCACGAGTACATATGAGTACCAGTCCTGAAGCTCAAGAAAATGGAGAAACAATTGCAATTATAACTTACGGAATGGGAGTTTGGTGGGCGAGTAATGCTGCTAAAAACCACTCTGGGAATGTTGAAATTTTGGACTTAAGAACACTAAGTCCTTGCGACGATGAAGCTATATATAATGCTGTAAAACGGCATGGTAAAGTGATTATACTTACTGAAGAGACATTAAACAACTCCTTTGCACAGGCTATTGCAGGAAGAATACAAGAAAATTGCTTTCAACATCTTGATGCTCCTGTCAAGTGTATTGGTTCTTTGGACTTGCCAGCGGTTCCATTAAATGTAGAATTAGAAAAGGAAATGCTTCCAAACGCTCAGAAAGTGTCAGATGCTATCCAAGAACTTTTAGACTACTAATGAAAAAAATAATTGTTGGTGGAGTACCCGAACATTTCAATTATCCTTGGCATTATGGTATTCAATATGGGATATTTGCTAAGCACGGCATAGATATTCAATGGGTTGATGTAAAAGGAGGAAGTGGTGCAATGTGCAAGATGTTGGACTCTGGAGAACTCGATATTGCATTAGTTCTTACAGAAGGAATTGTAAAACACATTCATACAGGGAGTGATGCAAGAATAATTCAACAGTTTGTCAAATCTCCTTTAATATGGGGAGTACATAGTAACACAGCTAAGGAACTAGATTCCAACGACCTTAGTAAAGCCCGTTTTGCACGAAGCAGAAAGGGTAGCGGAAGTCACATTATGTCGTTTGTACATGCAGAACAAAAAGGGTATGACATTAGTGAAGATAACTTTCTAACTGTAGGAAATATGGAAGGAGCTTTGGAAGCTTTTGAACAGGATACTGCCGATATTCTACTATGGGAAAAGTTTATGACTCAACCTTATGTTACCAAAGGAACTGTGAATAGAATAGGCCTTTGTGTAAGTCCCTGGCCTTGTTTTATGACGGCAGCATCTGGAGGTTTCCTTAAGGGAAACCACGAGGATATTACCGCTTTATGCAATGCGATCGTAGAATCATGCGTCACAGTTACAGAAAGTCCGGATACCATTGAAAAAATAGCTAAACTCCATAATCTTAAAACAAGTCAAGTTGCTGAATGGTATAGTTCCGTTGAGTGGCAGACTTCTGGATGGGTTTCTAAAAAAATGTTACAAAATGTGACATCCACCTTAAAACGTGTAAATATCTTGGAGGAACAATTATTATCTCCTATTGACCTCTGCTACTCTGAGGCTAAACTTTATTAAAATTCGTATCTAAGATTGAATTCAAATGACGGTTGATACCCATCATTAACATAGTCTCCATACTTGCCAACAGTAGGATCAAAATTCAAATCTTGCGTGAAGAAAGTTGCTACCTCAACTTTAAAATCCTCTGAAATACCATAACCCAAAGAGCCAATGAAACCTGGAGTTCCATTATAAAATGCTCCTAAACCAATAGAATGTCGATTGTTAATTTTAACTATGTTTTGCAAACCAAGGTAATCTACTCCAGCCAAGTCCAAATTTCCAACATGAAGACTATGCAATATCTTAATGTTTTCATTTAAATTCCACTCATAGATAGCATTAAAGTTAATTTCAATACCAAAATTTCCAGACTCTAACATTACGGAAGTATCTTTATGGACAAAAAATGAATCTTTTGGATCTGATGGATTATAAGCCTTCTCAATTTCACTAATTGGAAATGGGTATGCCGCGGGTCTATTTACCTTTCCAAATCCAAGGCCTACTTGAAACCCATTGTATGAATAAGCAATACCAACACCTAAATCTATTCCAGACTCCTTGCCGGTAGCACTAGAATCTGGGCCATAAGAGAATTTATTAGGTGCGAACACTTTATTAAATTCTGTTACTCTAACCTCATCAGTGTAAGCACCTATATTGGCACCTACTATAATATAGTTTCCTGGTTCCAACTCTAGCTTGTAAGATAAATATGCTTTGGCAGTTTGACTTTTGCTAAGTCTATTTTCCACCTGAAAAGCACTAACTCCTACCCGCAATTTTTCATTAATCTTAAACTCCGCTATTGCCAATATCCCAGCAGGTATTGTATCTTTTACCAATGGATTTATTACATAAGAAACACTTACAACTCCTTTTTCCAAGTCATAGTTTTGCAGTGCTGGATTAACATAACCCATTGGCTTATCGTTACTTACAGTACTTAACTGTCCCATTGCTGAAATAGTAGTACACGTTATTAAAGTAATAAGAAATAAATTTTTCATTTTCTTTTTAGTTGCTTTTAAGAACTTCTGATTTTAGGTTCTCAAGCATATTGGAAACCAACTTTTCTAGATTATATTTTTCCTGCCAGTCCCAATCTTGTCTTGCTTGCAGATCATTAATACTCTGTGGCCAGCTATCCGCAATTTTTTGTCGACTGTCAGCCACATACGATATTTCAAACGATGGGATGTGCTTCTTTATTTCCGCAGAAAGAATTTCAGGGTTAAATGACACCCCAGAAATATTATAACTGCTTCTAATCTTTATAGAGTTACTTGCTGCATTTGTAATTTCCAATGTGGCCCGAACTGCATCTTCCATATGCATCATTGGTAAGGTTGTTCCAGCATTGAGAAAGCATTCGTAAGAACCTGTCTTTAACGCTTGATGGAAAATGTCAACTGCGTAGTCTGTGGTTCCGCCTCCAGGCAGAGACTTCCAACCTATTAATCCTGGATAACGAATTGACCGCACATCTAAACCATATCTCTGGTTGTAATATTCACAGTAGCGTTCCCCTGCAAGCTTTGTAATTCCATAAATAGTATTGGGCTCCAAAATGGTGCTTTGTGGAGTATTCACTTTAGGAGTTGTAGGACCAAAAACAGCAATGCTACTTGGCCAAAAAATGCGTTGAACCTTGTATTCTAAGCAGGCATCAAAAATATTGAAAGTCCCATCCATATTTAGTTCCCACCCAAATTTTGGATTGGCCTCTGCAGTTGCAGAAAGTAATGCTGCAAGATGGTAAACGATGGTTGGTTTATACTTGCCAAAAACTTCTGCAATCTGTGTCTTGTCTAATACATCAAGAGTTTCAAAAATCCCATTGGCAAAAACCGGATTATCTGAAGTACGAATATCACTTGCTATCACATTTGCACTGCCGTGCATGCTTTGTAGATTTTCTACCAACTCAGTGCCCACTTGACCACATGCTCCTATTACAAGAATTTTTTCAGCCATTGCCTATAAATAGGGGCAAAGGTAGCAAAAGCCATTGGACTTTTAATGCCACTTCTTTTCACCTGCAATGACAGGCACTTTTAGGTGATTTTCATAGGGTGGAATAGGGCATGAATACTTTTTGTTATAAGCACAATATGGATTGTATGCGTAGTTAAAATCAAGGATAGGAGAAGCAAGATCATCCATTTTGAAATCTAAATATCTTCCAGCTCCATAAGAGGTCTCACCATTTGTCACATCCTTAAACGGACAAAATAGGTACTCGGGTTGTTCTACATTTTGGTAAAGTGTAAGACTTTGATCTCCATCCAATTGAAATGAGAATTTTCCATAAACTCTGTATTCAGGTAATCTATCCGTTGAGGTTTTCATTTCAAAAACCTCTCCATCTTCTATTTTCTTAAAAGTAGCTTTAATCCTAAACTTCTCATCTACATCAAAAAAAATGAGTTTACCCATTGGAGAAATCTCATCTTCGGGCAAAACGTTGTTTGACCCACTATAAAAAATCGCACTCATACTATCTCTATAGTTTAGCACTTGCTGTTCATAAGGTGATAAGTCTCGATTGCGATCTTCACGTTCTTTCGAGTTTGTTTCCCATTTAGAACTGTCTGAACATCCCAAAAAAGCTGTCAGTATGGTAAAAAGTATGCCTATTATTTTCATTTATTAAAAGTTAAAAAGGATACTCCAAATCCAATAAAAGAGTCAACTATTTCTTCATTCACAGAGCAAAATAAGGCCTTTTTTACCATTCACCATGTAAATATTACAACTCACCACAATATTTATGAATTTCATACTTTTTTAAGCAACTTTCGGCTTTACTATCACTACGAAATGATGTACTAATAGCTTGTTAATATGAGAAAGTACATTTTACTAATACTAATTGCATTTAGTGTTACTTCTGTTTTTGCAGCAGATTACTATTGGGTTGGAGGTTCAGGAAGTTGGAGCCAAATAAGTCATTGGGCAACTTCTAGTGGCGGGTCCACATTACATTCATCTACACCAGGTGGCACAGATGATGTTCACTTTGATGCCAGTAGTTTCACTACCACCGGACAATCTGTAACTATTAATGTGACTGCTTCTTGTGCCAATATGGATTGGACTGGAGCCTTGTATAATCCAACTCTTAACGGATCGAATTACTTAGAAGTATACGGAAGTCTAAACTCCATCTCTGCTATGAATTGGTCCCATACTGGATACCTCTACTTCTACGGAACTGGAACTCATTCTATAGACTTAGATGGCCATACAGCTGCAGGTCTGATTTATTTTAATGGTCCTGGTACATTTAATCTCAATAGTGATATTAGCTCTAACAATACCATATATATACAGCAAGGAACCTTCAACTCTAATAATTATACTGTTCATTGCTTAAGACTATATATTAGTGGATCTAGTAGTTTGACCTTGAATATGGGAACTTCTATTATCGAAGCTGATTACAATGCTTCTTACACCGGTTATGGTGTATATATAACACATTCCAATGCTACTTTTGACCTTGATCAGACTAATATCAATCTTATAAACACAGGCGGATATAGCAATGTCTACTGTACTCCAACTGTTGACTTTGGGAACATATCTCTGAATAGATATGCTTATGCCATTAGACTAGGTACAAGCTCTACTGCGGACTCCATTTTTTATAACAATACAAGTTCTGGAACTAACAACCTAACCACTGCTGATTCTGTCAACTATATCAGAGTGCTTTCCACTTTAGCTACATTTAATCACTATTCCTCTGGAACTCACATCAAAAAAGCTGAACTATATGGCAACAGCAGGTTCTACTATTCTTGCTCTTTTGATACCTTATGTCTATTCTCTACCTCTGGCAGTAAAACGTATACTTTTGGTGCAGGAGCTACTTGCACCATAAACGATTCAATCGCATTTCCTACGGGTTCTTGTGCAACCACACATACAATAGAAAGTACTGGTGCTAATGCCACTATTTCAAAATCCTCTGGTACAGTTCTCGCTGAATACATAAACCTCAATTCTATGACTGGCTCTGGGGGAGCTACATTTACAGCAAACAATGTTGTTTCTGAAGATGGAAATAATTCAGGATGGACTATCAATACACTAGGATCTACTGACTACTATTGGGTTGGAGGTACAGGTAATTGGAGTGACCCTACCCAGTGGGCTCTCACCTCTGGAGGATCTCCTCAAACTGCAACTGGATGCTTACCTACTTCTAATAGTGATGTTTATTTTGATGCCAATAGTTTTACCTCTACGGCACAATATGTAACTATTAATGTGACTGCTTCTTGTGCCAATATGGATTGGACTGGAGCCTTGTATAATCCAACTCTTAACGGGGCAAATTACTTAGAAGTATACGGAAGTCTAAACTCCATCTCTGCTATGAATTGGTCACATACTGGATACCTCTACTTCTACGGAACTGGAACTCATTCTATAGACTTAACTGGCCATACAGCTGCAGGTCTGATTTATTTTAATGGTCCTGGTACATTTAACCTCAATAGCGACATTAGCTCTAATAATACCATATATATACAGCAAGGAACCCTTAACTCCAATAACTACACGATACACGGACTTAGATTATATATTACTGGATCTAGTAGTTTGGTCTTGAATATGGGAACTTCTATTCTCGAAGCTGATTACAATGCTCCTTACAATGGTTACGGTGTATATATAACACATTCCAATGCTACTTATGACCTGGACCAAACCAATATCAACTTTGTCAATACAAGTGGATACGGCAATTTATACTGCACCCAAGCTATTGACTTTGGGAACATAACACTAAATAGAAATGCTTATCTCGTTACACTAGGGACAAGCTCCACTGCGGACTCTATTTTTTATAACTACACAGGCTCTGGCACTAACCGCTTAACCTCTGCTAGTTCTATCAACTATGTCAGAGTACTTTCAACTTTAGGTACATTTTATCACTATGCCTCTGGAAGTCATATCAAAAAAGCTGAACTGTATAGCAACGCTACGTTCTTATATACTTGCTCTTTTGATACCTTGTACTTACTAAAAGAAGGTGCAAGTACATCAATTCGATTTGGGAATAGTAATACGTTTACCGTTAATGACTCGCTATTAATTGAGTCGAATGGATGTTTCCGTGCAGATGTTGAATCTACATCCAGTGGCACCGCTGCAACGCTATCTATGCCTTACGGCAGATCCCTTGAAACGGATTTCATTAATCTTAAAGATATAACAGCTACTGGAGGTGGCACATTTAACGCTGGTGCAAATAGTTCTGATTTAGGAAATAACACAGGTTGGACTTTCACAGGATCAACATATACCTTGTCTCTAACATATAACTATGCTTGTATAAATGCAACTGGAAGTACTGAAGTAAAAATAGTACCCGATGGTCCGACTACCAATTTCTGGTGGAGAAAAATTGTTTCTCCTTATGATACCTTTAATACTAATGTTGATACCGTGATGGCCTCATCAGCAGCTACCTATATATTCGTTTCAGAGTATGGCACTAACTGTACCCTTGAAGACTCCGTTTTTATTACCGTTCGTGCAAATGCAGGAGGCACTGCACAGATTTTCCATAATAATGTAGGCGATGAAGATTGGGATAATTGTAGTAACTGGGATTTGGGATATATCCCTGACAGCATTTCAGACGTGACCATTGGGGCAGGTGATACCGTTAGGATTACCTCTGACACTGCATGGTGCCGAAACTTTGTAAACAATGGAGTATATGAGCAAACTGGTGGTGTGCTTATGGTCTTTGGTAATTTCATGAATAATGGCACCATTAATCAAACTGCTGGACTTGTTAACTTAAATGGTACAGGAGATGACACCATTGGCGGAACACAAACAATAATATTGGACTCTTTGAACATTCAAAAAGATGGCTCCCTAACTCTGAAAAATCGGTTAGAAATGAAATCATATAGCTATTGTAATTTCATTGACGGAATTATATATACTTCTAGTACGGACACCTTCTTATTTAGTAATAATTACGCCCGGTCCAATGGAGGTAATGACTCTAGTTTCATTGATGGTCCTATCCATAGATATGGATTTATCTCATTTGTCTTCCCAACTGGGAAAAATGGTAAATGGGCGAGAATTGGCATCTCAACATCAAACCCCAAAGCTTACTCGACTTTCAAGGCGGAGTATTTTGATAATTTCTATTCTGACACTTCTAATTATACAACACCATTAGAAAAGGTTAGTATCACTGAATACTGGCAATTGGACAGAATATCTGGTTCTAGTATAGTGCAAGTAGCCCTCTTTTATGAAGATTCTGTATATAGCGGAATAACCGACACAAGTAGCATAACAGTGGCAAAATATTCAGGATCAAGTTGGGTTAATATGGTCAAAAATGTTGTCAACCATTCCAATGGAAAAGGTTTTGTATTATCTAATCCGGTATCTACCTTTAGTCCATTCACCTTTGGAAGTTTAAATACCCAAAATTACTTGCCTGTAGACTTCTTGTCCATTGATGCAGAATGGTCTAGCGATGATGCGATTGTATCTTGGAAAACGGCTTCGGAACAAAATAATTCTCACTTTGAAATAGAACGAAGTTTCGATGGAATAACCTTCTCCAAAACAGGAGAGCTATTAAGCAAAAACTCTAACTCTCAGGCAATAATATCGTATGACTTCAAGGACTTGAATGCTCACATAAATACTCCTAAAAATGTATACTACCGAGTAAAACAAGTTGACTTTGACGGTAAATTCATGCACAGTCCTAGTGTAGTTCTAACTAAACAGTCAGATTCTAAACTTCTTGTTTATCCTAATCCATCCAAGGGTATTGTGAATGTATCTATAGGCAGTCCCAATGGCACACTTACCGTAACAGACCTATTTGGCAAACTGGTTTATGAACAACGTATTACAAAAGAGACTTTAACGACTTCTCTAGATCTCAAACATCTGAGAAGTGGAACGTATATACTTCAATACTATACACGGGACGAAATAAGTACCCGAAAAATTAGTGTTAATTAAACCCTTAGTATAAAGCATCCAATTTTTCGGTTTGTTTGGGTGCTTTTTTACTTTTCTATCCCTTCTAGCATAAATAGAAAGGCGTATTCTTTGGCCGTTTCTTTCAGGGATTCAAATCTTCCACTTGCTCCACCATGACCGGTTTCCATGTTACAATCCATAATCAGAATGTTATTGTCGGTCTTCATTTCACGCAATTTAGCAATCCACTTTGCAGGCTCCCAATATTGTACTTGACTATCGTGTAAGCCCGTAGTGATTAGCATATTGGGATACTCTTTTGCTTGTACATTATCATATGGAGAGTAACTTTTAATGTAATGATAGAACTCTTCATTATTTGGATTTCCCCACTCATCATACTCACCCGTAGTAAGAGGAATCGTATCATCTAGCATGGTAGTCACTACATCCACAAAGGGTACAGCAGCTATTACACCTTTCCACAAATCTGGTCTATAATTAATGACTACTCCCATAAGTAGGCCACCTGCACTTCCACCCATTGCATAGAGTTTATCTGTAGAGGTCCACTTTTCTGAAATGAGGTGCTCTGCACAATCGATGTAATCAAAGAATGTATTTTTTTTATTGAGTAGCTTTCCGTCATCATACCACTGACGTCCCAAATCTTCTCCCCCTCGTATGTGTGCTATTACTTGCACAAAACCCCTGTCTAATAAGCTTAACCTCACTGAGCTAAAGTAGGGGTCTAGTGAATGTCCATACGAGCCATAAGCGTAAAGTAAAGTCGGCCTTGGTTCATCGCTATCTACTTTTTTGTAAACCACACTCATGGGTATTAGTTTGCCATCTCTAGCTTTTGCCCAAAGACGTTTGCTATCATAAAGAGACTCATCGTATCCTCCCAGAACCTCTTGTTGTTTCAACAGAGTTTTTTTCTGGGTATTCATATCATAATCAAACACGGAACTTGGAGTGGTCATGCTTGTATAGCCGTACCGGAGTATTTCTGTGTCAAATTCTGGATTAGAACTGGTCCAGCAGTCATACGTCTCAGACTCAAACTTCATGTAATGTTCTTCATCTGTTTTTTGATTGATTACTCTAAGATGATTTTGGCCATTGGTACGTTCTTCTATTACCATAAAGTTTTTAAAAGTCTCAACCCCTTCCAAGAGAGTTTCTTCTCGATGAGCAATAACTTCCTTCCAGTTTTCTCTTGCTGTTAACTTTTCATCTGTCTCCATTAACTTAAAGTTCTGAGCATCCCAGTTGGTCATTACATTCCATTTGTTTTCATAATGGCTTATGCTGTACTCTAACCCACGAATACGTGGTTGAAAGATCTTAAAATCGTCGTTTGGATTATCCGCTAATAAGGTTTGATATTCAGACGTTATGCTAGCCCCACTTGAGATTACGATGTACTTTTTACTCTTACTTTTATATACTCCACAGTTAAAAGTATCATCTTCTTCTACATATCTAACCTTACTCTCTTTTGCGATAATATCATAGGACATGATCTTAAAACTTCGTAAAGTAGTTTCGTCTTTCTCGGTATAAAAAATAGTCTGATTGTCATTTGCCCAACTAGCTCCTCCTGTAGTTCCTGGTATACTTAAATCCAATATTTCATTAGTCTCCAAGTTCTTCATTTTGAGTGTATAGATCCTGCGACTCACGATATCCTCACTATATACTAAAAGCTTGTTATCTGGGCTAACACTCAAACCTCCAATGCTATAATAAGCATGACCTTCAGCCATCTTATTGACATCCATAATTATCTCCTCGTCGTTCTCCAAACTCCCTTTTTTACGGCAGTGAATTGCATACTCACCTTCGGTTACATAGCGGGTATAATACCAATATCCATTTCTTTTTACAGGAACGGACTCATCATCCTTTTTAATGCGTCCTACTATCTCATCATACAGCTTGGTTTGCAACTCTTCAGTAGGCTTTAAAACCTCTTTGGCATACGCATTTTCTTCATTCAGGTAATCAAGAACCTCTTGATCCTCACGCTGATTTAACCAGAAATAATTATCAATACGAGTATCTCCGTGTATACTGAGTTCTTTGGGAGCTTTCTTTGCCTTGGGTGCTTGCATGGCTGCAATGATAAAACTTAGATTGATGCCATCCCATTTTGTCGTATTTTTGGTGAAGTAAAAGCGTATAAATGGGTCTGAGAACGGGGGGCGGGGTAAATTTACACCTCCAACTGGTGGCTTATTTAACCATTACAACAATGAAAGAAGACCTCAATTATGAGATACGTGATAGCAGGGATTTAATAGCTGCTTAAAAATGAATAAAGCTTGACTTGCATTTGAACAATAATTGTTCTCACAATTTGAGATATTCACCCTAATCTACACTGTACTTTGCGAGTCTATGATAGCCAGATCCTCCAATAGATAAATACAAGTCATTGCTATTTCTGCTTTTACCTGAATACCCACATTCGATAAAAGTCCTTTTGTCTACTTTCTCATAAGTAAGCAGTGTTTCAAAATTCAGCTTCTTTTCCTTCGTATTTAGAATAGCAGATGTAATGCATTTTTTGGAAGATTCGGAATCATAATACTTTGTGTTGTAATCAAAAACAAAATGAATATTTCCTTCTTGATCTGTGACGTGACTAAATGACCTATCTCCAGAATAAATAGTAGCTTCCTTAGGTATTTTCAAACCCCAACTAAAATCTCCTTGGCTGTCAAGAGAAAACACACACAGTTCAGCTGTATATCTAAGAGTATAGCCTTCCCCAATGGAATACCCTCTATCTCTTTCGCCAAAGAAAATGATTGATCCATCAGAAAGAACTTCATAATTGATGGACGTTAAATCAATACCATAATTTTTAGTTCGTCGAAAGTCTTCAATACTTTTTAAACCTTTTTCTGTAAATCCTTGCTTCTCATAATCTGAGTCAATTTTACCACTAAATGATCGGACAATTTCCTTTTTGTCAAAATCATATTCAAGGAAATAGACCTCTTCAGTATATCTACCTATACTCGCTGCAAGTTGAAAATTTCCTGTAGTATCAAACTTGAGACTAGTTGCTGCCCCTAATTTCTCGATGTCCTGTGAATAGACTATCGTTCCATTTTCATCTAATAAAACTAGTTTTGTAAGAGTAGGTTTCTCACTATTTATTAAACCCATCTCACGAGAACTGGTTGAACTACTTGCCGTTCCCCTTCTCATTTTATCAATAAAGAGCATAGCAACCTCTCCTTTCTCTGAAACAGCTATTTTTTTAATGCCAAAATAAAGTGGCAAGTCCAAATCATCTACAGATGTAACATTCCATACTAATTCTAAGTTTTCATCCAATACCGAAATCTCAATTTGCTCAGGTTGTGGGATTCCATCAACCTTAGCGTAAAACGGACGATGGTAGGCACATCGCATATCATTTTCCGACCATTTTAAAACAGGAAAATCATATTTATGACGTTTCATTTCAGAATAATCTCCAGTATTGATCTCATTGAATGTTCCATCTCTAAATGTCTTTTTGTTAATTACCGCTGCCTCCATGTTTTCTATTTTGGATTTCATAACCCCCGTCAAGATTTTAGTATGAAAAAAGTTCTTCTCATTATATGCGAATCCGTCCTCTTGGTAAAAAAGACTAAGTGGCTTGATGGTAGGGACTAGGTTTTTGTATATTACCAAACGGTCGCTTTTCACCTTTTCATCACGCAATATGACATGACTATTATCTGCATAGATGAACTCAACAATGCTATTCTTAGTTTTAATTTTGGGTCCTAGTTTGAATGTGAAATCATTTTGTCCAAGACAAGGTAGTACTAGGAGCTGGAAGGTGATGATAGTTAAAATGTATTTTGCTTTCATACTGCAATGATAAAACTTAGAATGATTCCATCCCATTTTGTCGTATTTTTGGTGAAATGAATACCCTAAGGTCACTCATACTTTTCCTCGCCATTTTTTATTCTCTAGTGAGCTTTGGTCAACTTTCGGGTAGTTTTAAAAATTATGACCATGCTAAAAACAGGGACATTGAGGTGAAACTCTACTATCAATCCTATATTTCACATCACCAAGAAGAAGTAAATATCAGGCCAGATAGTTTGGGGAAATTTGAGATAACTCTTCCTGAAAAAATGAGCAATCAGGTGCTGTATCTTAACATCCCAAAGTACTATAGCGGTACTATTATCATTAACAAGGGATTGCATATCTCACTCAACGCAAAAAAGAAAAAAAACTTGGTTGGAATGGTTCATAGCAAAGGACTGCTTAGCGGTCCAGATGCTGATATGGTATATTATTGGAACAAGTCATACACTACATCATTAAGTAAGTTTTCAAAAAAAAGAGTTGACTTGGTCTTTTACTCGAAAGACTCTGCACATTTAAGGCTCCAAAAACGTATACAATTACATCAAGAATATCTAGTAGAAATCGAAGAGTTCATTTCTAAAAGAAAATCTACCTATGGAGGTATAATCAAGGACGATTTTATCGCTAAGTACTACTACGACCTATTAGTACTTGGCTTCTCTACCCCTCTAGAGGATCGGCTTATTCAAGAAATTGCCAATACAAGTTTTATACATTCCAGTATGTATACAATGGAAATGAATTCATTTTTATTTTATCAGTTGTTTTATGGTAAATCTCTTGATAATAGGAGTCAAATAGAACACACAGTCAAGCCTTATATCCCTGAACAAGAACAATCAAATTTCTCACTGTTTTTAGATGAATATGTTAAAAAAATAAACCGAGAATCGTATGACAAGCATATCTATGATTTGGGAATCATAGACTATTTAACGAAGTATGAGAATGAGATTTTCAAATACAGAATTAGTGCATTGAACGATAAATTATTGTCGTATAAAATTACACCTAATAATCATCTATTAATGGCCGGAATTCCAAAACAGATATGGGAACGGGAACTCTATTTTAACGAGTTTGAGCACTTGATTACAGAAGGTTGGGCCAAGGCAATCATATCCAAGATAAAAGCGGATGATGAGCATCTAACCAAGGAACTTCTAGCAATGCATATTACTGACCAAAGTAATACTTTAGGGAGTCCAGTTGGGCACAATGCTACAACCAACATGTACAATTGTATGCAGGATAGTTTATCTGAACTATTGGATGCCATAAAAAATGAATACAAGGGTAAAACCATCATAGTAGACCTTTGGGGTACTTGGTGTGGCCCATGCATTAGAGACATAAAAACGAGTAAAGAGAGAAAAGTAGAACTACAAAAAAGCAATGTAGAGATAGTCTACCTCTGTGAGGGGAAAGGTAGTAAAATTGGTTTTTGGAAAGAGAAAGTAGTACAACTAAAGATGACTGGGAATCAACTCTTTTTATCTCCATCTCTTACTAATCAGTTTCTAGAAAAATTTGAGATAACAGGTTACCCTAGCCATGTAATAATTGATAAAAATGGAAAATATCACCTTGATGAGGAGCACTTTATTAGCAGAATAGATATCGAGGAGTTTTTGAAAGTATATGCTCCTTAGTATGATTCAATTAATATTTAAGGAGTATGTCTCCTAATCGTTAATCCAAATACCATATGAACACATCCAAAGTAACCTTTGTCAATAAACAGGGACATAAACTAGCAGCGAGACTGGAACTACCTATGGAACAAAAGCCCAAAGCCTTTACCCTGTTTGCACACTGTTTTACATGCAATAAAAACCTAAATGCTGTCCGCCATATTTCTAATGCTCTAACACAACAGGGTTTTGGTGTGCTTCGATTCGATTTTACTGGACTTGGAGAAAGTGAGGGAGACTTTGAGGATACTAATTTTTCTAGTAACGTGTCAGATTTAGTTGCTGCTGCAGATTACTTAAGTCAAGAATATGAAGCTCCTAAACTTATTATTGGGCACTCTTTAGGAGGTGCCGCTGCATTATTTGCTGGGGCACAAGTGGATAGTATTGAGGCTATTGCCACAATAGGTGCACCTGCTTCACCTGAACACATTAGTCACCTTTTCTCTGACCATGTGGATGAGATAAAACAACATGACAGTGTTGAAGTAATGCTTAGTGGCCGACCATTTACCATCAAAAAGCAGTTTTTGGAAGACGTAAATACTGCAAATATGACGGCAGTTCTAGACAACTTACGCAAACCTTTACTCATACTCCATTCACCTCAGGACAATACCGTAGGGATAGAAAATGCTGGTGAGATATATTCCAAAGCTACGCATCCAAAGAGCTTCATTTCTTTGGACGGGGCAGATCATCTTTTATCTCAAAAAGAGGACTCGATATATGCTGGAAGTACTATTGCCAACTGGGCTAGCAGATATATTAAAATACCATCTGAGAAAAAGTTAGAAACGGACTACCAAGTACTCACTCGCATAGGAGGGAGTGGATACACCACTCAAATTTTAGCTGGGAAACATCACCTTATTGCTGATGAACCAGAAGCCATAGGTGGGGATGACTTCGGTACTAGTCCATATGGTCTATTATTAGCTTCATTGGGCTCCTGTACCGCAATTACCATGAGAATGTATGCCGATAGAAAGGGCTGGCCTATTGAAGAAATAAATGTACATCTAAGTCATTCTAAGGACTATGCTAAGGACTGTGAAGAATGCGAAATTTCTAAAGCTAAAATTGACATCATCGACCGAAAAATTGAAGTAAAAGGTGACCTAGATGAGGGTCAAATGAAACGCATGATGATAATCGCTGACAAATGTCCAGTCCATAGAACCTTGCACAATCAAGTCCAGGTTAGAACTTCTGTAATTCACTAAACATGAATTACTTCCATTGTAAGATTCTGGTAAACAACGAGATAAGAACTTACACAATTAGCCCTTCATAAAAAAGAGATTACCTTTGCACCTCAATTACCGTGCTTCATTATACTACCCATTTAAAAGACAATACAGCCCAATGGGTCACCTTCATACATGGTGCTGGAGGTAGTAGTAGCATTTGGTACAAGCAGATTAGAGCTTTTCAGGCAGAGTTTAATGTACTCCTTATTGACTTACGTGGTCATGGCAAATCAAAAGCTCCTATTTATGAAAAACTAAAACGATATCGGTTTGACACTATAGGTAATGATGTAATTGAGGTATTGGATTATCTGAAAATTCAGTCTACCCATTGGGTGGGTATCTCACTGGGGACAATTGTAATCCGTGAAATTACAGAACGATTTCCCGAACGTACACGAAGCATGATAATGGGCGGAGCTATTATGAAACTAAACCTCAGGGGACAGGTGTTAATGCGTCTTGGGGTATTGCTTAAATCTGTTATTCCCTACCTCCTTCTTTATCGCCTTTTTGCTCATGTTATCATGCCAAAAAAGTCACACAAGGAAAGTCGTAATCTATTTATTGCTGAGGCTAAGAAGTTATACCAACAAGAGTTTAAACGTTGGTTTACATTGGTTGCGGAAATTAATCCCTTACTAAAGTACTTTCGATTTACAGATACGGGATTACCCACTTTGTATATCATGGGACAAGAGGATCATATGTTCTTACCCAGTATTACCAAACTAGTTGAAGATCACAAATCATCTACCCTCTTTGTAATTCCCAATTGCGGCCATGTTGTGAATGTTGAGCAGCCTCGTATTTTCAATGAAAATGTAGTTGTATTTTTGAAGGGGTTGGCATAATTATTCTATTAGTCTTAGTTCAAAACCTTCGAATTCACATCTACCAAAGCATAGCCTAATTATTTTAAATCTATATTCATTTTTTCTATACCTTAATGTCAACAGTTGTTCCTTTTGGTCATATGAATAGTTGCCAAAAATGCTCTCTTTATACCTTTTATACCTACTTGATATGAGTTGAATAGCAACAAATAAGGATACATTCTCACATCCTGAACCATTTTGTTGCATTAGTAACTTTCCTTTTTTTGTAAAAGTTAAACGACCCTTACCATATCCATGGTTCAAAAGTATGGTGTCATCCACATCCCACCTAGGGGTACTATCCAGACCCAATCCTGGAATTTGATAATTATATCCTATCAAAAAATTTGAGTAATCCTTCTGCCCAAAGACCAAAAGGGTATTTACAAATAAGAATATCGTTAACGCCTTCCTCACTCCAATAGGTCACTTTCAAAAATGTCCTGAGGAGAAATCATTTTATCATTCAATGGAATATCCTTTCCATACCGCAACTTGAGTTGCTCCCTTACCTCTTTACTATTTAAACTGTAATCCTTTAGCTTTTTCAAAGACCCCAGTTCTATGCCCAAAGCCCTGTTGTATATTTTCCATACGAGTTCGCTACAATAGAGTTTATCATCTCCCCAACCAAAATAGATGTCGTAGTTCTTTCCTAAAAAGGACTTTCCTGTTGCCCACATTTTATCGGCTACTTCTGTGGTTAGTACTTTATCATTTTTCAATCTTTTCTTGCTGTACTTCCCATTTGTACCTTGTGCTATCCACTCCTTTACAGGAACTATACGTACAGGCTGAACGGCCTCCATCACTATCCATTCATCATTGAGATTAAGTACAATTCCACAATGACTAAACTTAGAATTAGTCGCTAGTTTAATAGCTAGACTCTGAGCAGACTCTGAGTCTTGAAATACAATATCCCCATTTTGCCAATTTTCGTTTTTAAGAGAATCATTATGAACTCCTGCTCCAAGTAGGATGAACCCAAATACAAGTAAATATAAAAAAAACCTCTTCATATTATCTGTACGTAAAATACCAAACCTGCTTTGTCCCATCCACAACATCAGTTGCTATTTTCTTAGCTGGTCTTCCAAATGCATCATATCGATATCCTACATTGGTTTCTGAGACTAGCTTACCTCTTTTAAAATTCTTTCTGATATTACTGGTAATGTCCCCTTTCACGTCAAATTCTTTGAAATACTCATAGCCTAACTTTCCCTTCCAATATTGCTTACTGTGACTTGAAGTTAGAATAGTATCATTGCTCGCAAAAGTGTAAGTGTACTCACTCATTGGTATCTCATTAGAACCCTTTACCCTTTTGTAAAGGATCATTTGATGTTTTTTATTGTACTTGAGAACCGTCTTTATCAAATTGCCTTTCTCTCCTACATAATGGTGAACTTCGGTAAGAATGCTATCCTTGTCATACTCCTTGCTAACACATACTGTAGAAGTATCCTTGTGTTTTTTTATCTCAACCCCCTCATCCTTGCATTGATAGTCCCATACAAATTTCTCTTTCCCCTTTTTATTGTAAACGGTTGTTCTTTTTTTACTCCTATTGGGATAATATTCATTGAACCATTTATAGTTTAATTTTCCCTTTTTATAGAAATAGTCGGTGCCCGTCATCGTAGTTGTATCCATCGAATTCAAAATAGTCTTACTTACTGTATCCCCATCTATATTCTGAACATACACCATTCTAGAATACTGGGCCCCATCAAAGTTTTCAATCATGGTTTCTCTTCGTTTTAGCTTTCCTTTCTTCTTATAAACTATCTCTCGATTCCATTTCACTCCTTGAAGATAATCATAACTATAGCTGCTTAACTTTCCTTTCTTTGATCCCTCAAAGTGAGTTATTTCACCTTCATTGTTGAAGTTATATTGGTGCCAATATTTCAATTGTTTCTCTTTTCCCCGCTTATTTATCTTTGTTCTGATGACCCTAAAACTATCAATTCCTCTTTCCTTGATATATTGACTTGACCTGTTACTTCTTACAGGAAAAAATCTTTGCATATCTGGATATGAAATCACAATATATCGAGTTGACATCTCAGGTGAAGTTATATTCTGACTAAATCCAGAAAAAGTAAAATGTAGAAAAAGTAAGAAAAAGAAGCTTTTGGATTTCATACTCCAAATAACGGATGTTTTCGCCTTAATATTGCAGCGTGGATAACGCATTATACCTCATTCCTAATTTTATAGGTGAGTTTGACCAAGAGTATATACCTACTCGTACAATACAAAAGACTTATAAGATAAAACACTTTATAGTAGAACGTGAAAAAACGGCTCGAGCATTTCTAAAGGCAATCAAACACCCAACTCATCAAAATGATTTTGTTTTTGTAGAACTGGATAAGCACAATAACTATGTGGGTTTCAAAATGTTCTTCAATGAATTTATTGGTGAGAATCCTATAGGTGTGCTTTCTGAAGCTGGTTTACCTGCTGTAGCAGATCCGGGGAGTGAAGTCGCTAAATATGCCCATACCAAGGGAGTAAGAGTAGTTCCTTTGGCAGGCAGTTCATCTATTTTTCTTGCTTTAATGGCAAGTGGTATGGACGGTCAAAGCTTCAAATTCAATGGATATCTTCCGCTAGATACTAGAGACAGAATGCTTGCACTTAAAGACATGGAAATCCAGTCTCGAAGGGCTTCACAAATCTTCATGGAAACTCCTTACCGCAACAATCAATTTTTGGATTTTTTGATTAAGAACCTACAAAATGACACCAAGCTCTGTATCGCTGTTGACATTGAAAAAGAGGGAAAAGAAACCATTATTTCAAAACCAATAAGCGAGTGGAAACCTCGTGAAATAGAGCTCCACAAAAAGCCTTGTATTTTTATTATTAAAGGATAGGAATGTCATTGGCACTTTTCTAAAGGAAATAAAACAAAGCCAATGTAAAGAACAGCTTAACGTAAATTATGCCTTGTTAAAAAGACAACTCACTCCGATTGGAATATAATGAAAGAAGAACGATCATATGCTTCTGACAACACTATTGTCCCTTCCTCGGAAATATAAAACAACTCCGTATTAACATACTTATCCTTATCTAATTCCTTCTTTATTGAAAGTGTCTGAATACTCCCATCTGGATATATAGTATGAAAAACTACACCTGAATATTTGTTCTCTTTACTTTTCAGATCCTCTTCTTCCCAACTTGCATCTTTAGAGCCATTTGAAGCTATAAATACTTTTGAACCATTATCTGTTACTACAAGTCCTGACGTACTACCGCGATAATTGCTAAACGGATCTGTCTTGTCCTTGTGTAATAGTTTTATTTCTGCAACTATCTTGATATTATTATCAATAAAAAGCACTTGAATATTTCCATACTTATATGCTGGCTGTTTAATGGCATAACTACCTGTATTGTTTTCATTTGGATTCGTTTTCCCTTCTTCCAGTACCTCAACACCAACAAAAGCAAAAAGTTCCTTATCTTCTAAATATAGCAATTTATGTGTTCGCAGATATTCCCAGTCTCCTGTAAAACCAATTTCGTTTGAATTAATTTCCTCTCCTGTTCGTCCGTCAAACAAATGGAACATTAATTTCTTGGAATCCAATGTTTTCAGATTGTTCAATGCTTTTATTTTAGTAATATAAACGGGTTCCCCAATGTACCCGACTACTCCAATATCTCCCTTAGAATTCTCAATAATTGAGTAATCTCTTACCAAAGAGGTTTTATTCTTTATTTCTATATTAAAATGGCTTGTTTTGGAATATACAGATAGTCTAATATTATAAAGAGAGTAATCGGGTGCTGTGCCAAAATTATACGATTCTCTGAATCTAGATATACTTTTATACTCTAAAATTACTTTACCTGAATTCAATAAGTTAGTGCCCTTAATAAAATTTGCATTCTTAGGATTAGTTTCAGAAGCTTCTTTTACCTCGTAAACTAGTTTCATCTGACTATCATACACTTGTATAAAAAAATCGCCATTTATCAAACCAAAATACTCCTTGTTCGGAGAGGAAATAAGTTGTGTTAAAATTGGAAATTTTCTAACCGTATTTTTGTTTGGGCTTAGGCTTATTTCAACTTCCTCAAAGTTCAAATTTGTTGGATTAACTTTCTTAATCGAACTACTATAAATTTTGTTTTTTGAATACTCTTGAACTAAACAGTAGATATTATCTTTAAGTTGAAAAAAGGTATTAACCACCTTCATTTTTACTTTTCCTGATTTTCGCTTATTTGGATACTCTTTTGTTACCTTTACTTTTCCGTCTACATACTTAAAAAGTGTTGTTTTAGAGGTCGTTTCGCTCAGTGAATAAATCTCTTTGTTATCATTGGTACTCCAAAACTTAGAAAAAGATGATTCCTTTATATCTCCTTCAAAATAGGAGATAGTCTGAGCAAATACTGGTCTTACGATTAAAAGAAAGAACAAGATTAATTTTAAAAAGTGTTTCATATTATACTACTTAGAGATACCAAACTTAACCTTTTCTAAAGCCAATTCACTTTGAAGCAATACTGAAGTGGGATATTCAACACATTCATGCCTAATTAGAAGATACTATAAGCGAGTGGAAACCTCGTGAAATAGAGCTCCACAAAAAGCCTTGTATTTTTATTATTAAAGGATAGGAATAGGCCTGTTTTCTATTTCAAAATAACCTTTTCACTATCTTACTGAAACCAGTAGATTAACTTAAGAACCAGTGCCCTATTCTTTACATCTAAGTCGGTAGCCTCATAGTTTTCTGAATACACCAAGTAGAAATCGGATAACGGTCTAAATCTCCATTGTAATCGAGAGTTAATATTGAAGTTATCAGACTGTGTATTGTACTGAAAGAAGGTTGTAAAAAAGATTGACCGAGTAAAGGATAACTCAGCGGTAGCACCTATTAAACTAATGTCTACCTTCTCCTTTAAATGTGGCATATCGATACTGTTGTAGTTATAATCTAATCCAAAGATCCCAATAGGCTGCCACCTGTAGTTCAAAGCAAGGTTTACATTGCTACGCGTTCCGTTATAGTACTCTCCTAGTTTAAATCGTGCTTCTGCATACAGCGGCTTTCGCTGATTAGAAACAAACTCTCCTCCAAAATTAATGTACTTGTAATCTCCGCCAGAGATAACTGAATCTCCAGTAAATGTAACATCCGTATCAAAAAACAGATGCGTAAACTCTTGATCCACAAAAAAGCCTAATGTGCTCGTATTACTAAACTGAGCAGTATAACCAGACCTAAATAGATTATCCCGTAGTTTAAATTCACTATCTGTGTATCGGTTTAAATAAAGATATGGTCCATGATAGATAATGTGCTTTGACTCTTTTGGAAAAAAGCGATACCTCAATGCGGGTTCTAGTCTCCAGTATGTCTTCCGCTCTACAGAATCCAAAATTGGATTGTACCTATCAATCCGAGGGACAAAACCTACCAGAGCGTTATAATTTTCTCCTACATACTCATGATTCCAATCTGCCTTCAAATTTCCCGTAGAATAGGTGTACCATGAAGCATGGGCATAGTCGTTTGGCTTTTTATTTTGGCTAAAACTCTTATGAAAGAACACTTTTCCATTGTGTTTTCTATCGGACGAAGCAAAATTAAAATCAGACCCAATCATTCTGTTAAAATCAGATTTAATAAACTCTCCATCTTTAAAGGACGATCTATTAACGCCAATCAAAGAAATGTTAGAACTCTTGAACACTTGTCGTTGTACCGCAGCTACAGAAAAATTTTGTGCAGGACCTGCCGAAGAACCATCTGTCTGCATATTCATAATACCTATACGCCAGTCATCTCCAACTTTACCGCTTAATCTTACACCTCCAAGAATTGGAACAATAGCACCACTCTTTAGGCCTATTCTCCTACTGAAGAATGGTCTAATCTGTCTAAAACCAAAGCCAGCAAACAAATCACTATTCTCTATAAAAAAGTTTCGACGTTCTGGGAAAAACAGGCTAAATCTACTTAAATTAGTTTGTTGTCTATCTACTTCCACTTGTGAAAAATCTGGATTAACAGTAAGGTCCAGTTGAAGCGTAGAACTTATGGCAATCTTAGCGTCCACACCTCCATTAGCAACAGGCTCTACATCTGTACTTCCTTCGTAGTCCTTACTCAAGCCTCCACTAAGATATGGAATAATGGCCACGTATTTCTTTGGCTTCTCAAGAGGCTTGTCCCATATCAACTTACCACAGTAGTTTAACGTAGCAATGTTAAAATTTCGTGGTACAGAAGCCCAAGAGGAACTTTCATTCCGTTTTAAATCATTTCTTGTGAAGTTGATACTCCATTCCGTTCCTCCTTCTTTGAAACGAATACTATTAAATGGGATTGCCATCTCCACAAACCACCTATCTCCAAGTTGGGTAACCGCTGAATACCATAAATTGTCCCAAGCAGTTGTAACTCCGCGAGAACCACCACCTTGTATTAGTCCTTCTCGTTGAACTCCCTTTGGGTTCACCGCAAAACTGAAACCATTTGTTTTGTCGTTGAATGGGTCAATAACCACGGAAAATGCATCTGACCTCGGATACGAAAAATCACGTTTTAGACTTTGAATAATATTCTCTCCGGGAAGATCATCATAACAAATAGCCGCTACATATAAATTCTTATCATCGTATGTAATCATAACCTCAGTCTTCGTTTTGGCAAAGGCAGTATCCATTGGGGTACTGATGTAGAAATCAGAAGCCTTACTCATATTCTTCCATACTCCCTCGTCCAATCTTCCATCAATCCTAATGGTCTCAGAGGTCTTTTCAATACGAATACTGGGAAGTGATTTTTGAGCCCATAAGCTAGTTGTACATATGCCAAGAAGTGCTATGAAAAATATATGTCTCAATATCATACAAACGTAACAATTGAACTGTAAGAATGGCAATAGGTTTAACCCAATTGAGAAACTACTGATCAAATAAACATCTAGTTTGATTCCGAAAATTTAATGCTACTATTATTTTTTTTAACTTTACAACTAAATCAAAAAGTAATAAACAAATGAAAAAAACAATCTCACTGGCAGTTTGCCTTGTATTCCTGATTGGAGTCTCTTCTTGTGGAGCAGACTCAAAGAACGAAGATTACAAAGAAGAAATCATTGAAATGGAGGACTTACAGCACGAAATGGATGAAGTTTCGGACGCATTAGAATCTGAAACCGAAGATATGAATCACGACATAGACAGCTTATTAGAAGGAATTTAATCGCATGAAAAATATTATTATAGTACTAGTACTTCTAGTAGGGTTTACGGCAACTGCCCAAAACAACGGAAAAGATAATGGCCGTGGAAAAGGACTAATAGAAAAAACTGAAAAAAAGGCTCATGCAGAGAAACATGAAATAGATAATGAGGTTGAAGAAGCAGAGTCTCAATTAAATGAAGCCAAAATAAAAGGTAAGGACAAGGTCAAAGAAGCAAAAGAGAAGTCAGAGGATCGCATTCCGAAAGATAAAGATCGCACTAAAGATAAAGAAAGTGATGATAAAGATGATGAACATAAAGACAAGGCTGAAAAAGAAGATCATAGTAACAAGAATAAAGACTCCGAAGATCATCCAGGTAAACACAAGGGACAGAATAAAGGAGACTTAGAAGGAAAAGACTATGGACAAGCTACTGCGGCAGCAGCCAAACTCAAAGCAAAAGAAAAAGTAAAGGAGGCCAAAATAAAAACTGAAAAAGCAGAAAAAGCTCAGTCGGAAGCCCGCAAAAAAATCAAGACTGCCAAGGAAAAGATTGAAAAACAAAAAGCAGAAAAAGAAATCTCTGAAGAAGAATACAATGAAAAAGCAGAGAGAATAAATAAAGCAGAGGAACGCGTTGCCGAAGCCGAGACCAAAGCCGCTGAAGCAAAAGAAAAAGCGGAGCAAGCTCAAAAGAAGACTGCTCCTGAAAGCATAAAATAACGCAGTATTTAACATTCTAAAACCGCCAATTGATTGGCGGTTTTTTTTATACATCTACTTTAAAGATACACCATAAGTCACTGCAGTTTATTCAGTCAAACCTCAGGATACTACTCTTAGCGAAAAATGCTAGATTTGCAGCCCGAAAAAAGTCACAGAATGAAGCGTATCAATGCATACAAGAAATTGTTTCAAGTAGAAGAAGCTATCGATCTTAAACAATTGAAAACGAAATACAGAAACCTTGTAAAGGAATGGCATCCTGATAAACATCGACAAAATGACGAAAAAGCTGAAGAAGCTGAAGAAATGAGTCGCAAAATCATAGATGGTTACAGTTTTCTAATCAGCATAGCTCCTGAAACCATAGCATCTGGATTGGAAGAGTATACCGATACAATAACAAACGCTTCAATTGATGACATGCACCACAAAAGTCTATTACTAGAAGTCACCTTCACAGATGGCTCTACTTACGAATATTTTGGTGTCAACAAAAATCTATTCTCCAAATTGGTGAATGCAGATAAAGTGCAGCGGTTTGCAAGACGGAATATCTACAATTCATTTACGTATCGCAAGTCCAAAAGGACTGTTGAGGCCGAGTAGATTTTACACCCTCCCTTTTATCACTTCCTCCACACATTCTGGGTTAAGCAAGGTGGAAATATCCCCTAGATTATCCATCTCATTTGCAGCTACTTTGCGAAGAATCCGTCGCATTATTTTGCCACTTCGTGTTTTGGGCAATCCACTGGTTATCTGAATTTTCTCAGGTTTACAAATTGGCCCTAATGTTTTAGAAACCAAGTCTTTAATCTCATCGTTAATCGTTTCACTTCCTACATTATTCTTAAGAGTGACGTAGGCATATATGCTATTCCCTTTGATATCATGCGGATAGCCTACCACAGCACTCTCCGCCACATTAGAATGCTCGTTAATTGCATTTTCTATCTCTGCTGTACCTAGATTATGCCCACTTACGATAACGATGTCATCTACTCTACCCGTTATTCTATAATTGCCATTGCTATCTCGCTTAGCTCCATCTCCTGTGAAATACTTACCTGGGAAAGTATTGTAATAGGTCTCTGCAAAACGTTGGTGATTGCCATAAATGGTACGAGCCATACTTGGCCACGGATATTTTATACATAATCTTCCCTCCTGTTCTCCTTCAGATAATTCATTCCCATTTTCATCCATCAAACAGGGCTGTATTCCGGGTAGTGGCAGCGTAGCATATGTAGGAATGTCTCGGGTAACTCCTGCAATACTGGTTATCATAATACCACCTGTTTCCGTTTGCCACCACGTGTCTACAATGGGACAATTCCCCTTTCCTATATGATTGTTATACCAATCCCATGCTTCTTGATTGATGGGTTCCCCAACAGTTCCCAATGTTTTGAGACTACTTAAATCATATTGGTTTACCAGACTAATATCACACGTAGCCAAAGAACGGATTGCAGTGGGTGCAGTATAAAAAATATTGACTTTATGCTTTTCTACCACCTGCCAAAAACGTCCCATATCTGGGTAGCTCGGCACTCCTTCAAACATCACTGTGGTAGCCCCTGCACTCAAGGGTCCATATACAATGTAACTGTGTCCTGTAATCCAACCTATGTCCGCAGTACACCAATAAATATCTCCTTCTTCATATTGAAATACATTGCGAAAACTGTAGTTGGTATAGACCATATATCCTCCGCAGGTATGAACCATTCCTTTGGGCTTGCCTGTACTTCCGCTGGTATACAATATGAAGAGCATGTCTTCTGCATCCATCACCTCCGCAGGGCATTCATCGCTCGCTTTTGCAAATTCATCTTGCCACCAAACATCCCGTCCATATTCCATAGCTATCTTACTATTGGTTCTGTTCAGTACTATTACTTTCTCTACACTATCACAACTTTGCAATGCCTCATCTGTAATCTCTTTTAAAGGGGTAATCTTATCTCCACGATAACCACCATCTGCGGTCAGGACCACATTACATGTAGCATCATTGATTCTATCACTCAAACTTTTGGCACTAAACCCTGCAAATACAACCGAATGTATTGCTCCTATGCGAGCACAAGCTAAAACTGCATATGTAAGCTCTGGAGTCATTGGCATATATATACAAATTCTATCTCCTTTTTTAGCCCCATTTGCTTTTAACATATTGGCGGTCTTATTTACATTTTTTGCCAATTCATTATAGGTAATGTGCAGTGCCTCTTCATTTGGGTTATTGGGTTCAAAGATGATGGCTGTTTGATTTCCTTTTGTAGCCAAATGTCGGTCAATACAATTCTCTGTAATGTTCAGTTTTGCTCCTTCAAACCACTTGATGTAAGGTTTACTCAAGTCATACTCCAAAACTTTATCCCATTTTTTCCGCCATGCAAACTCTTGCTCGGCAAAGTCTCCCCAAAATTTTTCAGGATTCTCTATACTTTCTTTATAGAGTTGGTCGTACTGAGATTGGCTTTGTACTACGAAGTTTGACATTCAGCGAATTAACGGAATACTTTAGGCAATGACAAGTTAAGTAAATCTCATACTTTTGGCACTGCATGATAAAGTACAATCCAAAACTTTGGTTTACTCAAATTTTTAAATTACCAAAGAGTGATACACTCAGAATACTTTTCCCGGAGATGCTTCTACTGGCGTTGTTTACAACAGCACTTACCTACTTAGAACTAAACTACTTAGAAGACTTACATATTTTTAAGGATGCCATTGCGGTATACTCTCTAATTGGTTTTGTGCTTTCTCTCCTTTTGGTTTTTCGTACCAATACGGCTTATGATAGGTGGTGGGAAGGACGTAAAAAATGGGGAGAACTGGTCAATAATACACGTACATTGGCCATTAAAGTAAGATCTACCACTCAAAATAAAGAAACCATTTCATTCTTCAATAGAATGATTTCCAACTATGTTTTTGCTCTTAAATGGCATCTTAGAGACGAAGACGAGGAACTTATTGTGGAACTTACCCCTGGTGAAAAAGAAAACTTTTATGCCGCATCTCACAAGCCTAGCTATATCTCTCAATTGATGTATAATAAGCTTAGACATATGAAAAATGAAGAGGACATTAGCGATATTGAGTATCTGGCGATGGACACTAACTTGAATACATTCTCCAATATAACAGGTGCGTGCGAACGAATTAAAAACACTCCTATGCCCTACTCGTACAATCTATTTTTAAAGAAGTTTATCTTTATCTACGTAGTTACACTTCCCATTGGTTTTGTTTCCTCTTTTGGCTACGGCACCATCCTAATTGCAGTTTTTATCTTCTATATTTTGGTGAGTATTGAATTACTGGCCGAGGAGATTGAAGATCCATTCGGATTTGATGACAACGATTTACCCCTAGATGAAATCTCCACTAAAATAAAGGCAAATGTTGGGGATATTTTAAAATAATGGTCACCCGAACCATCTTGCTATCCATCTGTTAATTTGATACAAAACACCATGCTCAACTTCGAACTACAAAATCCAGTCAAAATATTATTTGGTAAAGGCGAGATAGCCAAGCTAAACACTCAGATACCAAAGGAAGCTAAAGTATTGCTTCTTTATGGCGGAGGAAGCATCAAAAAAAATGGAATATACAATCAAGTAACATCTGCTTTACAAGGATATGACTACCAAGAATTTGGTGGCATCCCTGCCAATCCAGAGTACGATATACTCCTAGATGCACTTACTATTATTAAAGAGCAAAACATCACTTTTCTTCTTGCTGTAGGCGGAGGTTCAGTCATAGACGGTGTCAAATTCCTGTCTTCTGCTGCTTTGTATGAAGGCAATGAGCCTTGGGATATCTTGGCAAATGGAATTAGAACAGAAGTTGGAATGCCATTTGGGACTGTATTAACGTTACCAGCTACAGGTACAGAAATGAACAGCGGCTCTGTTATCTCGCGTAGAAGTACGGGCGAAAAACGAGCTATGGGTGGACCGGGATTATTCCCACAGTTTAGCATACTCGATCCTACAGTAGTTGCAAGCATACCACAACGTCAGTTGGCCAATGGTATAGCGGATGCATATACTCATGTAATGGAACAGTACATGACCTACTCAGTAGGTGCCGACTTACAAGACCGATTTGCAGAAAGCATTATGAATAGTTTGATAGCTACTGCTCCTAAACTAATGCAAGACCCAAGTGACTACAAAACTGCTGCTAATTTTATGTGGTGTTGCACAATGGCTCTTAATGGATTGATACAAAAAGGAGTTCCTACGGATTGGGCTATCCATGTTATCGGACATGAGCTCACAGCTTTGTATGGCATAGATCACGCACGTACGCTAGCTATTATCGCTCCAAGACATTACCATCATTTTTTGGATAACAAAAAAGAAAAGCTTGCTCAATACGGGGAACGGGTATGGAATATTACTGAAGGAAGTATTGAAGAACGAGCTAAAGCAGCTATTGAAAAAACGGAAGCATTCTTCCACAGCTTAGACATTCCAACGCGACTTAGCGATTATACGGACCAATACGAGGGAACTGCCGAAAAAGTAAGCGAAACACTCCGTGAACGTGGATGGGTTGCCCTTGGTGAACACAAAGCTGTAACTCCAGAAGCTGTAAAGACGATTGTGGAGGGGAGTTATTAGTCGGAAACCAAATAGCTATCAAATAAAATGTTCAAAACTACATCTGGCAAGTTTTAAACATTGCTTCTAGCTGTATCCAGCGGTCATTACTTTTGAAAGTATGAACACCCTCTTTATTATTGGCAATGGATTTGATTTGGCTCATGGATTAAAGACTAGATATGAAGATTTCATACTTAGTTTAATAAAGAAGGATTTATTGGAACTTATTTCGATATTTAAGGAAATCCCTCAAACAAACTTCGACTTAAAATCAACGAATATTACCCTGAGCAGTTCACCTGATTTGGTTATTTCTTTTCTAGAAAAATTTACACCAACAATAGAATCAATATCAGACCTGAAGAGAAATGTCGGACAGTTTAAACATATTACTCATTTACGTTTTAAAAATTTAGTTCTTCAAAGAATTTGGAAATCTCACAAGAGTCCAAATTGGTCAGACATAGAATGGCAATATTTTCAAACATTAGTTGGAATTGTAAACCCTCCTAAAAGCAGTCCATTAACTGATCAAACTATTCACCTTGAAAACCAACTGATAAAACTCAACGAAGATATTGATGAAATAGCACAAGAGTTAAACGACTATCTAAAAGAAATAAGTGAAAATTTTATTCCAGATTTGTCACTTATAGAGAAATACAACAAAATACTTTTAGAACATCTAGGAGGGAACAACCTAATTCTAAATTTCAACTACACTTCGGTTCTAAGTCATTGTCCAACTGCAAATCAATTCGACATGATTAATATCCACGGGATACTTGGTCAATACAGTCCCTTAATAATTGGCTATGGAGATGAAGCGACCTCTCTGTATAAGAAATTGGAAAATCAAAATAATTTTGAATTTCTAAGACATACTAAGTCCTCTCGATATGCTGAAAATGATAACTATCATAAAGTTCATAGCTTTATTAATAGATGGACTAAACCTATTTCTATGATTGAACAGGAAAATATTAATAGTGGCATAACAATGAGCCCTAATTATGTACCCCTTAGTGAAGTCCCATATGAAGTAGTAATCCTTGGTCATTCTTGCGGGTTGTCTGACAGAGTACTTCTAAAAGAAATTCTAGAAAACAACAATTGCGAAAAAGTCCACGTTTATTATTACAATGACAAAAAAGGCAACACTGATTTTTTACACACCGTCAGTAACATATCCCGCCACTTTGATAACAAGGTTCACATGAGAAGCAAAGTACAATCATTAAAACTCAAATATCGAATGCCTCAATGGGATGACGAACCTGAGTCTAAAAACGCAACGTCAACTTGATTTCAAGATTTCGCATGTCGTTTTACTCCATCAGCAATAATATCAGATACGCTTCTAGAACTTGTTCCACTACTCATTCCCTGATGTACTGCAGTTCTTAAATCCTCGATTACTTTCACCCGATATATTTGATGCATTCGCAATGCTTCACGCACTAATTCACTTGCATTTTGATAATCCCCTTGCTCTATTTGGCTTTTGATATAGGCTTGTTGTTTATCTGTGAAATGTACATTCATAGTACAAAATTACATGATTTTATCCATATTCGCCAAATATGGACATACAAAACACGTTTCACACTATTTGAGTTTGACCGTGCAAAAACTACCTTTGCCTCATGAGCCAAACCAACTGGACCACCGTAAAAGAATACGAAGACATTACTTACAAAAAGAGCAATGGTGTTGCTCGGATTGCGTTCAATAGACCCGATGTACGAAATGCGTTTCGCCCGAAAACTACCAGTGAATTACTGGACGCTTTTCACGATGCACAGGAAGATTTGAGCATTGGTGTTGTTTTACTAAGTGCAGAAGGACCAAGTACTAAAGATGGAGTATACAGTTTCTGTAGTGGTGGCGATCAAAAAGCTCGTGGACATCAGGGATATGTGGGTGATGACAACTACCACAGATTAAACATCTTGGACGTACAACGTCTCATACGTTTTATGCCCAAGGTGGTTATAGCCGTAGTTCCTGGATGGGCTGTTGGTGGTGGGCACAGTCTTCATGTAGTTTGTGATATGACTCTTGCCAGTAAAGAGCATGCGATATTCAAACAAACCGATGCCGATGTTACCAGTTTTGACGGAGGATATGGTTCTGCTTATTTAGCTAAAATGGTTGGACAGAAAAAAGCTCGTGAAATATTCTTTTTAGGTAGAAATTACGATGCTCAAGAGGCTTTTGATATGGGAATGGTAAATGCAGTAGTCCCACATGCAGAATTGGAAGATACAGCCTATGAATGGGCTCAAGAAATTCTTCAAAAATCACCTACAAGCATCAAAATGTTGAAGTTTGCTATGAACCTAACCGATGATGGAATGGTTGGGCAACAGATATTTGCTGGTGAAGCTACACGATTGGCATATATGACCGATGAAGCGAAAGAAGGTCGGGATGCATTTCTAGAAAAACGTAAGCCTGATTTTAAGAAGGAGTGGTTGCCGTAAATGGTAATGAGATTTTGAGTATTGAGTTATGAGACTATGTGCTCTTACTTATCCGCTAGTGCCAGCTCAATGTCATTCCCTTTGTTTATTTAGATTACCACGAAAAGTTAAAATGTTGCTTATCAAGCAAATTCTTTTGTTAGCACGGGTCCTTTGATAAAAAAGCAATTAACGCCACAGAACCTTCACCACAGATATAGCTAACCCTTTAAGGATTACTTAAGATTATTTTTTTGACTCCAATGCTCTCATTAGTGTAAACATATAAGAAATAAACGTTGGGAGGTAACTCACTCAAATTGAGTGTAGTTGTTACTCTTCCAGCCTTTTTTTCTAGGAGTATCTGTCCAGTACTGTTCAAAATTTTGATCCGATTAATAGTATTTTTTGAGGCGAGAGAAATATAAACTATGTCTTCAGTAGGGTTAGGGTAGATTAAAATAGACGCTTTCTTCTCACCCTGCACCCCAGAAGTGGCTTGAATCACTTGGCAATATTCATCACTAATACAACCATCTTTCGTCGTAGTTAGGCATATAGAATCCCCATCTACATCCGCTGTAAGAAAACTAGGATCCTCTTGATCTGAAGTATCACCATTTTGCAGAACCCATTTGTAGTCATCATATCCAGAAGGGCCATCAACTGCCACTGTCATTCCTTGATATTCATATGTAAAAGAAGCGTCAGGAATAGGGTATAAAACAACACTTTTGGTAATCTGATTTTTACAGCCATCATCTGTACTCAAGGTAACATTAAAGGTTCTAGACTGTGCATATAGGTGTGAAGTATGGTAGACATTAAATGCATCAACTCCGTCACCAAATGAAAAACGATATTTCTTCGTACTATCCGTACTCAGATTTGTGAAATAAACACGATCACCGAAACAGGTTTTGTTTGCGATAAAATCAACAGCTTCATTTCGAAGAACATCTAAGGACTTCTCTGTAGTATCCCAACAACCATGATCAGACTCCACTCTCAGAAGTATTATTTTGTTTCCAATTGAGTCATATTTTTGATTGACTTCTCTACCAGTTAGCATAACTGAATTTGACATTTTCCAATTGAAGCTGACCTCTCCGTATAATTCACTTGGATGATTCTTGCCAACAAAGTTTATTGGAATACCAGAGCAAGCGAAATCCCATTCGAAGTCACTATCTGGATTCCGTTTAACAGATATTTCTTTTTGAATTTGTGATGAGTCCCCGTACTGATTCCTAATGACAAGTTTCACTTGATATGTACCAGGATTATTCCATGTATAATTGGGACTTGAAAGACTTGAATATATAAAATCTGTATCTTCAATAACCCAATGATAGGTTAACGTATCCCCAATGTCAAAAGTTGATGTATTGGTAATTTGAATTTGTTCGGATACACACGCTTTGTCTTGCATGGAAAAGCTTGCAACTGGTATTGCAGAACCGTAATGACTACAAAAAACTAAAAACGTGAAAATAAACGTGAACTTAACCCCAGAAAGCCATATTTTCTTTGGGTTGCAGATGTACATAACGTAAAGATATCACAAAATTAGGCATTAATCCAATTTTGTGGTTTTGCGACTCTACTATTCTTGACAATTCAGTTCACTGAAAAGTTAGAGTATGATATCCATGAAGTGGTTGCCGTAAATGGTAATGAGGCCTTTGTTCTTACTTCCTTTCCGAACCGATACAGGTAGTTATTAAAACAGCAGGAATTTCACCTCTATTGTGCCATCTGTGTCTTGTCCCATTCTGGACAATTGAATCTCCTTCATTGAGTTCTACTTCTTTATTGTCATCCAGTTCTAGAATTATTGATCCAGAAATCAAATAGGTACAATCTACAGAATTCGTAGTATGCATACCCGGATTATCCTGCTCAAAATGTCCCAAGAACCCAGGAAGCAAAGCATCAATTTCAGCTTTTGATTTCTGTCCGTCAGAATTTGTTGTTTTAGGAGGAACAACCCACACAAAAAAACGATGGCCCCCTGCTTCAGGAAACCAATCCATTTTTTCTTCCATTAATCCATTATCTGGATGTACAGTAATTGAATCCTTTCCCCATAGTTGTATAAAATCTTTTCCTCCACCGAGACTAATCCCCTCAATAATTGAATCGCTAATAATGACAGATTTGCCTTCTTCTGAATGACCTGTGACTACACGTCTGATCTTATTTTCAGGCTTCTGCATTGTTTTCGTTAACAATTTGTTTTCGTTAAATTGAACACCTATCTAACCTCTTATAATACCCACTAATTCATTTGCCTGTCTCACACCACTTTCTCTCCATGCTAGTTTACCCTTTTTGAAAACCATCAAGGTTGGAACACCTCTTACCGCATATGCATCTGCCAAGGCCTTATTCTTGTCAACATCTATTTTGATAATCTTCACCTGATTTCCTAATTCATCTTTTACTTGATCCAGAATAGGTGGCATCATCTTACAGGGACCACACCATTCTGCATGAAAATCTACCAAAACGGGCACATCTCCACTAATTGCATCTTTAAAACTTGCCATATCTCTTAAATCTATTTACGAAACACTCACTAACTGCTGACATCAGATATCTGTACTACCAATCTCTTAATGAGCAAAATGAGGATTTTGATGTGTGTTTTGAAATCCATTCGGAATAAATCTCACATCTAAAGTCTTCGTTCTCACATCCAGAAACCCTAAACTAATCTATTTGCCTTTTGCCATGACCCTCCATTGTAAGCCTCAACTCCATTGCGTTTTAAGATACCGGCAGCACTTCCACTTCTCATACCACTTGCACAACATGTAATCACAGGCTTGTTCCATTTCTTTATAGTCTCTATTTTCCTTTCAATAGTATCAAGGGGAATGTTTTTGCTGCCTTTTACATGTCCTCCAGCAAATTCTGCTGGACTACGTACGTCCACTATGATTGCACCTTCTCTCATTTTTTCGCCCAAATCTACCTTTGGACCGAATAATTTCTTTACAAATCGTAACATTATCTGCAAATGTGTTATTCTACTTTGATTTTTAGTGACTAACGTCACTAAATTATTACCTTTGGAAAAGGCAAGTATGAATAAGTCAAATATACACGCAGCCTGTATGACCAAGCTGCAAGGACAATTAGAAGAATTACAATCTGCTATTGATAAAGTTCAAGAATCTATCATAGGAGAAGAGAATAGTACCGCAGGTAATAAGTTTGAAACTGCTCGTGCGATGGGGCAAGAGGAATTGGACAGACTCAATCAAACTCTAAATCATTCTCTTAGAGAAATGAATATTCTCAGTCAAATAAGTCCCGATAAACCATGTGACTCGGCTCAACTGGGTGCTCTTATTACGACCAGTAAAAAAAGCATGTATTTGAGTATTGGATTAGGTAAAATAGAAATAGGTAAAGACACTGTATTTGCTATTTCAACCTCTTCGCCCATTGGACAACAACTCATGGGTAAAGAAAAAGATGGCGTAGTTGCCTTTGGTGGGAAGAAAGAAAAAATTGTATCTGTAGACTAGCTTCTGTAGTGGATATTGTATAACAACAATCTTCGAATTTCTTGTAATCTACCAACTGAAACATAGTCTATGTCCTCCATTTTTACATGGCATTCTCCATCTTTTTGACCGTGCGTATCTATAGCCAAAATATGGATTTCCTCAAAGTCTATGTTCAATACGAAACACGATAGATAAAGTTCCTTAGTGTCAATAGAGCAAATAAGATTTTTCTCTTTACACTCGGACAAAACAGAAAAAAAATCTCCCATATCGTTCTCCAAATTAGCATATGTCTTAGATAGTTTAGAAAATTCCTTGGTGTTATGATACAAGAAGTTTACGCTTCTGCACATCTCATCATCTAAATCTACCCGTTCTATATCCGTTACTTTTAAGGTAATTACACCATCATATTGGCCATACTTTGAAACGTGTTCAATGGTTACAAACTCTGAGGTGTAGGCTAATACAAAACCTATCCAAGTTGCATTATCACCATATGTATTCAATGAGATTATCTTCTTACTCTCTAAAGCATCACTAAAAGCATTCTGAAACATGAATTCAAAATTAGTAGAACATTTTGAACTAGGGGTTTGTTGGGTATGACATAAATTTACAATTAGACTTACATTCGTCATATGCAAATCATCTCTTGGAATGTAAATGGCGTTAGAGCCACAGTTAAAAAAGGTTTAATCGACATTGTACACAATAGTGGTGCGGATATATATTGCTTACAAGAAACCAAGGCTCAAGATGATCAAGTTCAAGAAGCCTTGACTGATCTCAAGGGTTTTCATGTTTACTCCAACTCAGCCACTAAAAAAGGATATAGCGGTGTCGCCATACTTTCTAAGACTAAACCTCTAGCAGTGACCACTGATATAGGGATAGAAGAACATGACGATGAAGGCCGTGTAATCTGTGCAGAATACGACGATTTCTACCTTATAAATGTCTACGTTCCCAACAGTGGTTCTGGATTAAAACGATTGGATTATCGAGAGACGTGGGATGTCGCTTTTAAGAACTATTTAGCTGACTTACAGAAGAATAAACCCATTGTTGTAACGGGTGACTTTAATGTAGCACACGAAGCTATCGACTTGAAAAACGACAAACCCAACTACAACAAAACAAGTGGTTACACCCAAAGAGAGATTGATGGCTTAGATGGCATTTTAAGCATAGGTTTAAAGGATACTTTTAGGGTGCTACATCCAGAAGAAGTAAAATATAGTTTTTGGAGTACTCGTTTCAACGCAAGAGCAAGTAACGCAGGATGGAGAATTGATTACTTCATGGTTTCAGATGCTCTAATGCCAAAGGTAAAAAATGCTAGTATCGATAATGACACGTTCGGTAGCGATCATTGCCCTATTGAACTAGAAGTAGATGTCTTTTAAGTACATTTTAAAAGTACTCGGTAGGCTCTTAATAATTGTAGTCTCTATAGTTATTCTGTTAATCATAATTCTATTTTGCGATCCAGACTTCAGAGCCCTTGCAAACTAATCATCTCACTAGAATAAACTGGCCTGAGCTCCATTAGGGACAGTCAAATTATATCCCAGTTCTTCATTCAGACGTTTTATAAAATGAGCAGAGAGCAACGGTGACTCTACTTCCAAATTTTGATGGACAAAGAAATAGATATCCTTGATTCCTAAGTCAACCCACAGTTTCAATCTTTCGAACCATTCATCCAATCTATCGTAATCTGTGCTGTGATTAGCACCAGTATATCTTACAAAGCAACTTGGTGAGGTTAACCGCATATGCATTAAATCCCTTCTGCCGGCAGTATCCGTTATTGTATTACTGATTCCTCTCTCTTCAAGCATAGCATATAACTCATTTGAGACATTTGTATCGTTGTACCAATCAGTATGTCGTAGTTCTACAGACAAAGGCACATCAATTGGCCACATTTCGATGAAATCTCTTAAATCATCAAACTTTTCGGGTTTAAACGTAGGATGCATTTGCAAAAAACACATTCCCAGTTTTTCTTTGAGATGAGAAATAGATGCGAGGTAATCATCCAGTTCTACTTTACAGTTTTTTAGTCTTCTGAACTGACTAATCAACTGTGGCACTTTTGGGAAAAACTTAAAGTTTGAAGAGCTTCTATTGTACCAACCTTCAGTAACTGATTGTGGGAAGATTCGATAAAAAGTGGCATTGAGTTCAATACTGTTGAACTGAGTTGAGTAGTACTCCAACTCCTTGGTTCCAGTCCCTTTCGGATAAAAGTTTTTAAGATCTGCTTTATTCCATTTAGCACAACCTACATATATATTTGGTTTATTCTTGGTATCACCAGAAGACTCCAAAACTCTTTTTGTATCACTGTGATCCTGAGGAAGGAATAAATCTAACTCCCCTGGATTTTCTACTTTACCGAATTTCAAGCTGTTTTTTCTTTAAGCCAAATTCTTTCCATACCATCAAATACTCCAACATCCCATTGTTCACCAAGTCTTAAGGCTACCTTCTCAGCCTCTTCTTTACTTTTTGCAGTGTAGATATGCTTCTTAACTTTCCCTTGTATATAATTAAGTCTTAACTCTTTGTTTCTGATAGTTGTAGATTGGGAACGAGCTTGAACTTTTTGTCCAGAAGTTTCTGTAAAAATTGAAACATAACCTCCAACTGAAAGACTATCCCAAGATTTAAAAAGTCCACTTTTATATCTTCGATTTATTACATCTATTTTAATTACCATCTCTAGAAACCATGTAATAGCTGTAATAATTACCAATATTGCTAGCACTAAATAATTCTCAGAAGAGTATACAGGTATACAAAAAAGAAGTAAAAATACTCCTACCATAGGATGAAACTGTAATCCGCTTTTGGACGAAATTATATTTGAGTTCATATCGAGTTCGAAGTTATTAAAATACAGTTGAAAAACTCAAGTTCATTCTATTAATCAAACAGATCCCAGAAAAGCCATATTTGTGATTAACTATCCGTTTTACTATATTTGCCTAACGAACGTTAGTTCGTAAATGCCATATGACCGAAAGAAAAAAGCAAATACTGGCCCTATCACAAAGTGTCCTCAAAGAAAAAGGATATGCCGCTACTTCGGTTCGAGACATTGCCAAGGCCCTGAATATGGAGCCTGCTAGCTTATACAGTCACTTTAAAAACAAAGAAGATATTCTAAAAATTACCTGTTTTGAAATGGCTGATCAATTTGAGTTAGCCGTAAAAGAAGTAAATGATATTTACTTCAATGCTGAAGAAAAACTTCGGATGGCAATTCGATTACACGTAGAAATCCTTACTGAAAACTTAGATTCTGCCATCATCTTCATCCGTGATTGGAGAAACCTAACCAATGAATCTTTGGATCTCTTTATTACAAAGAGAAACATCTATGAAGTTGGTTTTAGAGAAATAGTACAAACAGGAATTGATGAAGGGGTTTTTAACGAAACAGATAAAAAATTTGCCGCCCTTACCATACTAAGTAGTGTAAACTGGATAGTCGAATGGTATAAGCCAAACGGCAAATTAAATGCACAAGAAATAGCCGATAAGTTGAGTGATTTTATCTTATCTGGGCTTAAAAAAGATACCTAGACACCTGATTTAGATGGACAATGATATACTTTTTAACAAGCGAGCTTTTTGAAACATTCAGAAACAACAGCAAACCAACTAAGAATCAAGGCAACTAAAAACTAAGAATCAAAACAAACTAAGCAACTAAAAAAATGTACGGAAACGCATATATCGACCCCAATGAAAAGTTTAGTTCTGAAGAAGAAACTCCAGAATTATTGGAACAATTTCAAGCACGTATCGACCGTGGTGAAAAAATAGAACCTCAAGATTGGATGCCTGCCATGTATCGTAAGCAGCTAATCAGAATGATTGAGCAACATGCTCACTCTGAGATTATAGGTGCATTACCTGAGGGGACTTGGATTACTCGTGCTCCTGGTTTTAGACGTAAGCTTGCTCTTATGGCTAAAGTACAGGATGAAGTAGGTCATGGACAATTACTTTATTCTGCTGCTGAAACATTAGGTAAGAGTCGTGAGGATATGATGAATGACCTTATCACTGGAAAATCTAAATATTCCAATATCTTTAACTACCCTGCTCTTACTTGGGCCGATAGTGCTGTTATAGCTTGGCTTGTAGATGCTGGTGCTATCGTAAACCAACTAGCTAATAGTAAAGGCTCATACGGACCATATTGTAGAGCTTTGGAACGTATTTGCTACGAAGAATCTTTTCATCTTAAATACGGACATGATAATGTTGTGCATCTAGCTACTGGTACTCGGAAGCAACGTGAAATGGTGCAAGCTGCAATGACCAGATGGTGGCCACCTTTGATGCACTTCTTTGGACCAAGTGACAAGGCATCTGTACACTCAGAAACTTTGATGAAGTGGAAAGTTAAAATGGCTAGTAATGATGCAATGCGTCAACAGTTTATGGATATGTACGTTCCAAAAATTTGGGATCTTGGACTTAAACTTCCTGACCCTAAACTTAAGAAAAATACAGCAACAGGACTTTGGGAATATACAGAGCCAGACTGGGAAGAGTTTAAACGAGTAATAAATGGTGATGGGCCTTGCAATGCCGAAAGATTAGCGGTAAGACGTATGGCTGAAGAAAATGGCAGATGGGTATCCAGGGCCATTAACAATGAAAAAGCTGAACATGTTAGACCGTTTGCATAACCTTATAAATGTCTAATTGAGTAGTCATTTCGAGTAGATTTTTAGCTGAAAATTGGTATTAGTTGAATTCATTAACGTACTTTGAAAAGAGTCCACGACTTATTTAACATATAAACACTACCAATGAAATACACACTTACTTACATATCACTGTTCCTTACTATTGGTTTGTTTGCTCAAAACATACCCAATGGAGATTTTGAAAATTGGGAAACTCGAGACCATTTTAAACTTGATGGATGGTACTCCCCAACGCGTAATGTGCAGCGTACTACCGACGCAAAAGTTGGCAACTATGCTATCAAATTAATCAATACTTATAGTGCTACTTCCAATGGTTCCAAGGGTTACATCCGAAATATTGACTATTCCAATAGGGATATTTTAAACGGGTTTGCATTCAATGGAGATGCATTAAGCATGGTTTTTTGGAGTAAACATGATCTTGCACCAGGTGACACTGCAAGAGCATACGTTGTTTTCAGAGATGAAGGCCGGTATAAAGGGCGAGTGGATTTCAGGTTTAGTGGGACCACCAACGGCCAGTTTGTAAAATACAATGTTCCTTTAGAATGGAACGGTTCTCGTACACCTGATACCGCTTGGGTTTACTTGTATTCTTATATAAACAGTAAGGTAAATGGAGACGGGTATGTCATTTTCGATGATCTTCACTTTGAAAACATTGGCCAACGGTCACCTGAGATTACAAATGCCGACTTTGAAGAGTGGAACAATGTTGGAGTTGATTTCCCTAGTGGATGGAGAAGTATTGACCTTAGGACTTATGACCTTTACACTTCTTTCTTGAGTGGGCAATCCGTTTTTCAAATTTCTGATTCTACCGCATTTCAAGAAGGTACTTCTCTACTGATTAAAAACTATGTTTCGAATAATATCGCAAGAACAGGGTATTGTTATTTCGGGACACAAGACAACGATTACTACACTCCTGCATTTGCATTTCCAGATACCTTCAAATACTTGCAAGGCTATTATAAATACTTACCAGAAGGACCAGACACAGCTCGAATCAATTTCAGAACTTGGGCACAAACCAGCAGTAGATCCAACAATAATTTGTACTTAACCGAAGCAGAAGACTGGACTTTCTTTTCAATGCCATTGACCTATAATGATAGCAAAATACCTGACAGTGCTGCAATGATTGCTTATTCCTCCTATGGAGATACTATTAATGGAGAAAACACGGCTTTATACTTGGATAAACTGAGCATGGTTATGGAACCTACTCCATTTAACCTTAGCGTACCTAAGAATACACTAAGTGCTAAGATATTTCCCAATCCCTGCCAAGACAAAGTGTTTATAGAATCTAGGACTAAGATTAAATATTGCTCTGCGACCAATACCATTGGTCAGCACTTTTCTCTTAACGTAGTTAATAATACAATTGATGTCTCTTCTCTAGATAATGGTCTTTACTATTTGACCATTAGAGATTCAAACGGATTAACACAGAATATCAAAATTTATAAAGCTACTACCTTATGAATAGAATAATTCCAACTTTAACTTTCATAATCGTTGTACTATCCTCCTATTCCCAAAATGTACCAAATGGAGGTTTTGACTCGTGGCAAACAGAGGACTTTTTTGTCGCTGAAGACTGGGTAAGTTATGGTCAAACCCTGCGTACCGAAGATGCCAAAATTGGCAATTATGCTATTACATTAAATAATTACAAAAACTCTGAAGGAGACTTTGTTTCTAGTTCCCTCTATAATGTGGATTGGCAAGGTGGAGGAGTAGATAAATTCCCCTATGACGGGAATCCTCTTAGTATGGTTTTTTATGCAAAGTATGATCTTGCTCCAGGCGACTCTGCTGAACTAACATCCGGATTTTATGAAAAAGGAAATTGGATCGGAGATGCTACCATAAAAATCACTGGCAATTCAGGCAACCAATACATTACCTACTCGGTTCCCATTCAATGGTACACCATCAGTAAAACTCCTGATTCTGTATATATTGGTATGACAAGTATATCACACGGAGGGAATGCTGAAGGAACTGGCTATATATCAATCGATGATTTTAGATTTGAAAACATTGGTCATCGAACCGTAGAAATTAACAATTATGACTTTGAAAACTGGGTCAACGAAGGAGTTGTATACCCAGATGGATGGGTGTCTTTAGACCTTCTTGCATTCAATTTTTGGGGCGGTTTTTTGAAGAACCCTTCAGTGGTACAAACAGATCAACCATTTAGAGGTGCAAATAGCTTAACCATTCAAAATTTTGAAAGTTGGGGAGCTCCAGACCGGGGACTCTGCTTTACGGGTACAGACGATGAAGATGCTTGGGGACCTGCTTTTAAAGTTGATAAAAAATACAAGTACCTTCAGGGGTATTATAAATATACAAATGGAGGTGGAGACTCTGCCGAAGTGTCTCTGAACATGTTTGTAAATGGAAATTACTTGGGTGACGGTCGTATTCGATTTGGTGCAACCACTGAAGAATGGAAATTCTTTAGTATTCCTGTAAACTATTACCTTGATGTAACACCTGACAGTGCAACCATTAGACTCTTTTCTGCTATTGACGGTTCTACTAAAAGTATAAACACTGTATTTCAAATTGACGAATTAGAGTTTGTTGATGAACTGAGTAATACCGTAGGCATTACAGAAACCGTTTCAGATGACTTTATATTAAGTCCTAACCCATTCAGCAATATTGTAACTTTTAAATGCGAAGGTGGAGTGTACTCAATATTCAATACACAAGGACAATTGGTAAAAAATGGAAGCTTAAATAATGGAGAGAACAGTCTTCAATTAAGCTCTTTGAACAGTGGATTATATTACATAAAGATAAAAGATTACAACGACCGTCAATGGCAGAAGAAAATAATAAAGCAGTAGATTCATTGGATCCTAGAATAGTAAGAGCAAAACTACATTCTGGAGATTCTTCTGATATGAACAACTTACTTCACTTTCAGACCTACGAAGTGTTTCATCAGAAAAAAAGAGGTGCACAACACCATCATGTTGGCATTGTGCATGCTCCAAATCCTGACATGGCATTATTATATGCCAAAGAGCAATATGCAAGAAGAGAACAAACTTCTAATATCTGGGTAGTACCAAGTAGTTCAGTATCTGCCTCAGAATATATGGACGACGATATTTTCACTACTGCACCTGAGAAGTTGTATAGAAACCCTGGTAGTTACAAAGTCATGGACAGAATCCAAGCTTTTAAAGAAAGAGGTATGAAACCTACAGATGAGGTTTAAGCTAGGTCAATCAAAACAAGAAATAGAATGAACAGTATAGAAGCACTAAAAGAATTATTATATAAAATAGCTGATGATCAACTTATTATTGGTCATAGGAATAGCGAATGGACTGGTCTTGGTCCCATACTTGAGGAAGACATTGCCTTTTCTAGTATGGCTCAGGATAAAATTGGCCAAAGCGAACATATTTATAATCTCCTGCATCAGCTAGGAGAAGCTGATGCCGATACCGTAGCATTTACAAGAAATGCAAATCAATTTCATTGTAGTCAAATAGCTGAATTACCGATTGGCGGTTATGACTTCAGTTTGATTCGTCATTTCTTATACGATTTTGCAGAATACCTTCGATTTGAAGCACTTAAGACATCAAACTATCAACCACTTGCACAACTAGCCAAGAAATTTTTTGGAGAGATAAAGTACCATACTATGCATGCAAACACATGGGTGTATCAATTAGGACATGGTAATGAAGAAAGTAATGGTAGGATGCAAGAGTCTCTTAATTATTCATGGAATTATGCTCTTGGAATGTTCGAAAATGGCCCCGCAGAAGAGGTTCTAATTGCTGACGGCATATTTATAGGAGAAGAGGCTTTAAAGAAAAAATGGCTAGAAGTTATTATTCCACTTCTAGAAAAGAGCAATCTGACCATCCCTGCAGAATCTACGTGGAAACCTGTGGTGGGTGGAAGAACGGGAACACATACCGAACATCTCCAACCTTTGCTTTCTGAAATGACAGAGGTGTATACCATTGACCCTAGTGCGGATTGGTAATAAATTAGCTTCCTTGATAACAGCAGACTACATACGCGAAGAACTGAAGCAGGTGAAAGACCCTGAGATTCCAACTATTTCCATTGTTGATTTAGGTATTGTTACGGGTATTGATGTAGGAGAAAATAACAATATTCACGTTACACTTACTCCAACTTTTGCGGGATGCCCCGCCTTACGTTTGATGGAAGACATGGTAAAGGAGCATCTGGGCTCTTATGACCAACTAGGTGAGATTTCGGTAACCACAAGCTTTGAAACTACTTGGACAACGGACTTGATTACGGAAGAAGGTCATGCAGCCATAAAGAAACATGGTCTTGCTCCACCAATGCGAAATTGCTCCAATATTTCAATGGAAATTCTGGAAGCAACAAATTGCCCATACTGTGATAGTGACAATACAACTATGAAAAGTCCATTTGGACCTACCCTTTGTAGAAGCCTACATTACTGCAATAACTGTAAACAGGCTTTCGAAGGTTTCAAACCTATATAGTTCCGTCCACTTTTTTAGTTCACCTTTGCCGACCGAATTTAGAAAGATCAATGAATTTTAACGAGATACTATCCTCTTTTTTAGTGCTTTTTGCGGTAATTGATGTCCTTGGGGCCATTCCTTTAATTATATCCATTAAAGAAAAAACTGAAATCAGGCCTGGCTTGGCAACTTTAGTAACTGCCGTCATAATGATTACATTTTTGTTTATCGGTGAATCCTTGTTAGGATTTGTTGGTGTAGACATCGGTTCATTCGCTGTTGCAGGAAGTATCCTTATGGCTATAATTGCTTTTGAAATGCTCTTAGGGGTACAAATCTTTAAGAATGATGACCTTGATGCTGCAACAGCTTCGGTAGTCCCTCTGGCCTTCCCTTTATTGGCAGGTGCAGGCTCACTTACTACTATTTTGTCGATACGAGCAGAATATCAAACTATTAACATTGTTATAGGTATCATTCTTAACATGATTTTTATTTTTATCGTATTGCGTTCAGTGAACTTTATTCAAAAATTACTTGGACCTGTTGGAGCTAAAATCTTAAATAAGGTGTTTGGTATTATTCTACTTGCTATTGCAGTAAAACTGTTCAGTGCAAACATCAAAACGCTCTTGTTGGGATAACTTCCATAACTTCAATAGATTTTCTTCTTTTCATTTGAAGCAATCTTATGACCAAGTGGTTTCTTTCATTTTTAATTGTACTATTTGCCTTAACGGTTAAAGCACAATCCAATGTAATTGATTCCATCAAGGTAAGTCTTCAGGAAAAGCCCAAATTCTTTATGAGTTTGAACAATAGAAACACCTTTATTCGTTCCAATAAAACCAAACTATATGGTTTAACTGGAGGATTCGATTACAATGAAAAAGTTAAATTGTTTGTAGGCATCTATGGATTTGGCGACGCAAACGAAACTTTATTAATCAATGATATAGACTTTGTGCAAGACTCTGTATTCCGATACATTAACACCAGTAATTTTAGTCTTGGTATTGAATATGATTACTGGGAGTACGAACGCTTACACCTTAGTTTTCCAATTCAAATTGGTATTGGCTCCATCAATTATGAATTTGTAGAAAAGGATAAATCTACCCCTATCCGAATTCAGAATTACAACATTGTCCCAATTGAATTTGGTTCCAATGCATACTTGGAATTGCTTACCGGAGTCGGGCTCAAAGCAGGAATTGGCTATAGAATGACTTTGGGAAAGAAAGAAGCATCCCAACTATCTAGTCCCTATTACAACCTTGGGATATCCATTTTAGTAGGTGAAATCTACAAGGACATCAAGAAAAATATTAATTATAAACCTTAACCTCTTTTCCTTGAGGATCTCTTTGGTTTGATAACTTCTTCTTTTTTAACATCCAGTGGCTCTAACTCATCAGAAGTGCTAATAGGCAGGGATATATCAGTAGGTTCTACGATACCTTGTTCTTCCCATAAGTATTGAACGGTGTTTGCTATGTCTTTAGCACCAATTTTCTTAAATCTAATATTCTTATCCTGATCCAAAACATAGATTTGAGGTGTAGTCCTAATGTTATACTTCTTTCTAAATTCATCTTCTCCAAAGGCATTTGCTACATTGATAAAATTAAACTTGTCTTTGGCTATTCTTTTTTTCCATCCTGCCCAGTCACCTTGCGTATATACAGCATAAATTTCCAGATTTTCGTTTGTTAAACTGTCGTATAGTTTACTAATGATAGGCATTTCCTTCTTACAATGACCGCAGTTAATATCCCAAAAGACCAAAACAGTGACAGGCTTATTAATCTCAGATAACGTAATTCTTTGCTTGAAACTAGAGTCTGGCATACTCATATTGGGTGCTTTCACATCGCACAAAGTTGGTTCCATTTTGGCACTCTCCTCACACATTTTCGCTGTATAAGCTGAATCTGACCAAAATGCCTTGCCTGCACAATAATAGTTTTTAGCCATATGCCATACAGCCTTGTCAAAACACATGTACTTAGAGTCTTCAAAATAGCCTAATAGAAAGTGTATTGCGTATTTATACTGTTCCTGACTTCCCCCAGCCTCTATCTTGTCTATTAGATTGTCACCAATCATAATTGCAGTATCTGCAATCGGAGGCATGTAGTTATCAAAATATGTTTTTATCCTGTTATGGAACACTGGAGAAAGCACCAATCCATCTTCAGACATGTCTACTTTATCCCAGTAATGGTCTCTAAGCCATAAGTACTGAAACCTTCTAGCACTATCTTTATCCATTCCTTCTGGAGCATCAATAGCTTTTACTTCCTGCATAGCACTATATAATCTACCAATGAATAATTCCGGATTTTCAGCAACTATTTTTCTTCTGGCTTCCGAAACCTTGGAACTAATGCTCTTCAATTCACTGCTTAGCTTTTTTCGTTCCCCCTCATTTTCAGTAGAATCTAACTCCTTTTTTATTTTAGAAGCTATAAGACTCTGAGATACGGCAAAACGATTAAATTCAAGAAATAATTTATTTTCAAGAGAACCCTGTGTAGTCGTTACATCTGGCCTGATGGTAGTATCCGTTGAGAACACATACTTTGTTTGATCTTCTTTATTAGAAATCAAGATTTCGAAATAGTTCTTTTTGGGTAAAACAACTAGATATACCCCGGTATTTAGATTTTCATCTCCTTTAAAATGGAACGTACCATTGATACACTCAGAGGTATCTTTCAAGTACTGTTTGTCCCCAAAGTGATTCGCTAACAGTAGTTCATCATCACAAGATAATCCATCAATTTTAACAGCAATATCATACTGGGCGTATGTTGTCATGCAAAAAAAGACGCCAATCCATAGTGCAAAATATTTAATCATTCTATTCAAGTTCAATATTAATTTCGTACAAATATAACACGAGTTAGACGCATATATCACCTAACTAGTTGCTTACTTACGGTGAGATAATAACAAAAACGATGCCTAAAAACTGGTGTTGTCCAAATATCAACTATATGGTCGATTCCCCATTTTAAAGTCAATCATTCAGCGTAGTGATTAAAGAACATCAAGAAGTAAAATATGTTTTTATTAGAGACTCAGAACCACGATTGTAAATTTAGGATTTATCCTTTTTAGGTTCAATAATCCCTTGTTCTTCAAGTAAAAAATTAATTGTTTCTTTTACCTGATCTGCCGCAACTTTCTTAAATCGAATATTTTTATCTTGATCGAGTATAAATATCTGTGGCACCGTTTCTATACTATAGTTGGTTTTACATTTATCCTCACCAAAGGCATTTGCTACATTAATAAATTTATACTTTTCCTTCGCTATCCTATCCTTCCAATTTTTCCAATCTCCTTTAGTATAAACCGCATATACCTCAAAGTGTTCGTTGGTCATACTATCGTATAGTTTACTTATAATAGGTATTTCTTTTTTGCAGGTACCACAGTCTATATCCCAAAAAATGACCACAGTGACGGGTTTATCTATATTATACAGGCTTTGTCTTATTTTAAAGGACGTATCTGGCATATTCATATCTGCAGCCATTTTACCACAAAGAATACGTTCAGCTTTTTTGCTGTAGTCACACAATTTGGCCGTATAAGCAGAATCTGACCAAAATGCTTTACCTGCACAATAGTAGTTTTTGGTCATATGCCATACAGCCTTGTCAAAACACATGTACTTAGAGTCTTCAAAATAGCCAAGGAGAAAGTGTATGGCGTATTTATACTGTTCTTGACTTCCCCCTGATTCAATCCTGCTTATTAGACTATCCCCTAACATAATTGCAGTATCAGCAACTGGCGGCATATAATTGTCAAAGTATAATTTTATCTTATTATGAAACACTGGAGAGAGTACTAGCCCATCTTCTGACATGTCTACGTTGTCCCAATAATGATCTCTAAGCCATACGTATTGAAACATCCTTGCATCATCTTCATTCATTCCTTCAGGAACATCTATGACCTTTACTTCTTCAATTGCATGGTACAATCTACCAATGAATAATTCTGGATTCTCCATAACTATTTTTCGTCTCGCTTCCGAAACTTTGGAACTAATGCTTTTCAATTCACTACTTAGCTTTTTTTGTTCATCCTCATTTTCAGTAGAATCTAACTCCTTTTTAATCTTTGAAGCTTTAAAACTTTCAGCCATGGCTAGGCGATTAAATTCAAGAAACAATTTGTTTTCAAGAGAACCCTGTGTAGTCGTTACTGCAGGCTTTATAGTAGTGTCCGTTGAGAACACATATTTTGTTTGATCTTCTTTGTCAGAAATTAAGATTTCGAAATAGTCCTTTCTTGGAAGAATTACCAAGTAAACACCAGATTTGAGATTCTCTTCTCCCTTAAAATGGAACGTACCATTGATACATTCAGAGGTATCTTTCAAGTACTTTTTATCTCCAAAATGATTTGCTAAAAGTAGTTCATCATCACAAGTCAACCCATCAATTTTAACAGAGATGTCATACTGACCGTATGTTGTCATACAAAAAAAGACGCCAATCCATAGTACAAAATGTCTAGTCATTTATATTGAGTTCAATAATTATGTTTGTACAAACATAACACAACCAAGACGCTAATATTGTCTGCTCTTTTAGTATGACCAAAACAATGCCTATAGATTTTAACTTCACAGAAGCCGTCTACGATGTAGTCAGGCTTATACCAAAAGGAAAAGTAACATCTTATGGTGCAATTGGAACTTATTTGGGAGCTGCAAGGTCAGCACGAATGGTAGGTTGGACCATGAATAAGGCACATAGTCAAGTACCTGCAATCCCTGCTCATAGGGTTGTAAATCGACAAGGATTACTCACGGGTAAAACACATTTTAAAACTCCAAGTAAGATGCAGGAATTGCTAGAGGCCGAAGGGATTATTGTTAAAAATGACCAAATTGTCAATTTTAAGGAACACTTTTGGGACCCAAGTAAACATTTAGATCTTTAACTGTATGAAAAATATCACTGTCATAATAATCCTTGTATTTACTTCTCTATATGTAAATGCTCAAAATCAAGAAGCCCAAAATGTGATAGGAGTACGAGCCGGATTTAGTGTAACTGGCGGATTTATAAAAGCCGCTGGAAAGTTAGAAGATAACTCTCTCGATACACTTCAAAGAGAGACAAGTACCAGTAACCTTCCCGCTCTATCTTTCACATATGATTATGGTATTAGTGATGAGTTTAGTGTCGGTCTTTTAACCTCAATTCAGACCTTCAATGGCTCAGTCAAAAATTACGGCTTTAATACTCCCAATGACACCTTTATCGTAGAAAATATTGACTTTACACTACGAAGAATTTATGTTGGTATTGCCCCAAAATACCATTGGGCTACATCCAATGAAAAAGTAGATCTTTACTCCGGAATCCGTTTAGGATATATTATATGGGTGAATAACATCGAAACCAGTGACCCAAACTTTGATATCTTCGATAAATTTAATGTTGGACGACCATCTTTCAACCTTGTCCCTATAGGTGGCAACTTCTATTTTGATGATAATTTTGGTGCCAATTTTGAACTTGCCATTGGTGCACCTTATATCTTCAGTGCTGGTCTACAATATAAATTTTAAGCCCCGAAACCCATACCTGGGATATTGGGCATTATTGCACTCATTTCTTTTTTAATGTGCGTATCTGCTTGCATTTGAGCTCTATCAATAGCTTCTAATATCATAGTTTGAACCTCCTCACGAGATCTTATTTTAAAGATACTATCATCTATTTCCAACGAATGAAACCTTTTGTCACCACTGCATTTAATACTAACTTTATCATTATAAGACTTCCCTTCAAAATCCATTGCAGCCAATTTTCCTTTTAGTTCTTCAGCCTTTTGCTTTGCCTCTTTCAATTTTCCTAAACCTAACATTTATATCCTATTATACCTTTGTCGCAAAGGTACTTATCTGGGGTTCAAAAGAAGTTAACCAATCATTTCGTTTAGTTTTCTTATACTCGCAGCATCATGTTAAAACGCAAACTATATGTGCTGTTAGCACTTTTATTTATTATTTCTTGTAGCCAAGGGCCAGCAGAGGACTCTTCCGCGGAATATTTAGATGGTCTATCAACATATATCCCAGTTAAACTTACTACTGATCTCTCTCAGTTAACTTCCTCGGAGCAAAAAATGCTTCCTCATCTGTTTGCAGCAGCAAATGTTATGAACGATTTATTTTGGGAACAGTCTTATGGTGACAAAGAACAATTACTCTCTTCAATATCAAATCCAAAATTGAGGAATTTTGCTAAAATTAACTACGGCCCATGGGATCGACTTAATGATAATGCTCCTTTTCTTGACAATGTAGAATCCAAACCTAAAGGAGCTAATATTTATCCAGCAGATATTACAAAAGAGGAATTCGAATCTCTAGGACTAATTGATGAAAAGGGTCAGTACTCCATGGTTCGTAGAGATGAAACTGGGAAACTATACACTATTCCATACAATGAATTCTTTAGAGAAAAGTTAGAAGTCGCTTCTAGCCACTTAATGCAGGCCTCTGAGATTTGCGAAGATCCTGAATTAAGAAATTATTTGGAATTAAGGGCTAAAGCACTGCTCTCAAATGAGTACGATCAAAGTGATATCGCTTGGATTAACATGAGAAATAATACACTGGATATCATAATTGGACCAACTGAACACTATGAGGACAAATTGTACAACTACCGAACTGCATATGAAGCATATATTTTAGTGAAAGATAAAACATGGAGTAAGAAACTTGAAAAATATATAAGTTACTTACCCCAACTTCAAGCTGACCTACCTGTAGAAGAAATATACAAACAGGAGAGCCCTAACAGTGATGCTGCACAGCTTAATGCATATGATGTTATCTTCTATGCAGGCGACTGTAATTCTGGCAGTAAAACGATAGCTGTGAACTTACCCAATGATGAAGAAATACAAGTAGAGCATGGCACTAGAAGAAGTCAGCTCAAAAATGCCATGAAGGCTAAGTTTGACAATATCCTAATGCCTATTTCTGATATTCTTATTGAGAAGAAACAACGAAAGCATATTACTTTTAATGCCTTTTTTAGTAATACCATGTTTCACGAAGTAGCTCACGGTTTAGGAATCAAACAGACTGTTAATGGGAAAGGAAGTGTACGAGAAGCCTTGGGAGAGCAGTTTAGTGCTCTAGAAGAAGGCAAAGCAGACATTCTAGGTCTATATATGATAACACAGCTTAAAGAGCAAGGAGTGTTACAAGAAGGCGAGTTAATGGATTACTACGTAACATTCTTAGCTGGTATCTTTAGGTCTGTAAGGTTCGGTGCAAGTAGTGCACATGGCAAGGCCAATATGCTTCGATTTAACTATTTTCAACAGCAAGAAGCCTTTACACGAAATATAAATGGCACCTATTCTGTAAATTTGAATCGCATGAAAAAGGCTATCGAAGGTCTTTCAGCAAAGATTCTTCAACTTCAAGGGGAAGGTGATAAGGCTGGTGTAATTGAACTCATGAGTAAGGATGGTAAAGTAGGACCTTCTTTACAAAAAGATCTAGATAAGTTAAGTGCTGCAAGCATCCCTGTTGATATTGTTTTCGAACAAGGACTTGAAGTATTGGGGTTACCCCAATAAGAGAATAAAGTTCAATAAACTAAAAGGCTCGCTACAATTGTAGCGAGCCTTTTAGTTTATTGAATATCCTTACTGAAGCCCAACGTAGTATTGAACATTAATCTATAATAACGATTCTTTTAATAACAGATGTTCCGTCACTTAAGTGCACATTCATACAGTACATTCCAGCAGGTACTTCATCAATCTTAAATTTATTCCAACTATAGCGAGTCGTTTTTATTTCCTGCCCCAAACTATTAATAACCGTTACCCCTTCTATTTTATTTGTTCCTTTAATAAAGACTATTCCTCTGCTTGGATTTGGGTAAATCTCAATTTCCAATGGGGTTTCAGTCTTTATTGAGTTTAAACAATTCTCATTAAACGTAACACCAGAATCTACCTTATTCGACCATCGGTCGTTGCTCCAATTCGGGTCATCAACCGTAATACAGTCAAGAGTAGGATTATTCTTTATATCTAGTATCAAGGACTTATTATTTCCATTTCTGACGTTAAGCTCTACCAAGATATTATTAGAAGCTGTTAAATTCTTCAATCTGGAATTGTTTGATAAATCCAAGTGGACTAATTGATTGGAATCACAATAGAGTTCTGTAAGTTCGTCCAAATCAGAAACTATCAACGACGATATATTATTGTCAATGCAGCTAACGAAAGTGACTTTCTCAAGCCCCACGATATCGAAAGAATTTAATAAATTATGACTAAAATCCACTCTCAATAAGGCTGTAAAATCTAAAAGTCTTACTGAGTCTATTAAATTACCGTTACAATATATTTGCTCAAGTTTTGTGATCGCAATGTCCGAGAAGATAATGGATTTTAGATTTGCATTACTGCACTTTAAGTAGGTTAGCAAATCGTTTTGAACTAAGTTTAACGTGTCTGATAGATTTGAGCTATCAATAACTACAAATTCAAGTTTTTCATTCTTAGAAAGGTCTATTTCATTAAGATCTGAACCCACAATGGTAATGCCATATAATTCTAGATTTGAGCTTACATCGATCATATCTAAGCCAGTTTGTCCCGATGAAGTTTTATCTGTAACTGACACAAATTCCAACTTACTAGCGAAGCTTAGATTGAGATCGTTTACCTTGTTTGTGATCAAGATTAGCTCCTTAATATTCTTAAATTCGTCTACTCCTTGTAAATCATGTACTTCCTCGGATGTACAGCTAATGACATCTGCATTAAGAGCTTCAAGAGTATCTATTTCTTGGTCCAGATTTGTATTGATGTTTGGATCACTAACCAAACACTTTTTTAAGCTGGTATCTGGTAAAATTATATATTGTGCTGATGCAAATATTATCAGATGACAAAAGAGTATAACTAACGAGGGTCTGATTAGGTTCTTCATTTCTTTCAAAAATAGGTTAATAAAATCCTAGGACGTAGTCTTATCTGTCAATAAAATATGATTGATGCAATTAACTATCTTATTACGGTCACGGTTTGTTTGACATTATACCAATGATTGTCAACTCCTTTAGCCCTTATAATAGCTACATACGCCCCCATAGGTATTTCTGTTGCCTTCCAACCCTTACTGGTTTGATCAAATTGGGCGATTTTCTGTCCATATCGGTTATAGATATCTACCTTATAGTTTTCAATTCCAAACGTTATGGGTCTATAGACATCGTTGAGTCCATCGTTATTAGGGGTTATAGCATTGGGTGAAAATATAACAGGTAAAAAGGGTAAGCAGACGATATTACTTATCGTCTTATTGTTATCGGACTTACCGATAACTCTATAACATCGCTCACGCTGAATACCATTGTCATTAGGATTCAAAAGATCGTGGTCAATAAATTCCTGTATGCTATTCTGTCCTTGTACATGAGTCCATACTTGTTGTACATCTCCTGTTATTAAGCTGGTTTCAAGACTATAGCTTATTTCATTATCTAAGACCTTCCATCCGAGATAGGGTGAAAAGTTGATCACCGCAAATTTGTTCGTTCCCTTAATTTCTCCTGAAATCAATATAGGGCCACCTATTCGCCCAATGTGGGTTGCCGTGCCACAACTATCAACCGCTTCTGCTGAATACTCAATGATTTGGTTTCTTCTGTTCTCAAGTGTATCAAAGAACACGAGGTATCCATAAGCACATTGATTGGTGGAAATTGTTTTAATCAACTGACTATTCTTATAGATGTTATATTCAACCGCTGTTCCATCATTACACTCCAAGATAACGGAGATAACTTCATTTTCTTGAGCATAAGGAGACACGTCTTGATAGCTTGCATTGATAATGTGTGAAGTATCAAGGTCAGTAAATCCAGATGAAATATATACCCTAACACTATCGGTCTGGGTAATACAGCCTGTATACCCACGGAGTCTTTGTACAATCCAATAATTCCCTGATTCTTTAAAGGTATGCTCCACATAAGGTTCATCCACTGGCACCGTAACCCAGCTATCTCCAAAATTATATTGTTTTCTAATTGTGTTCAGTGTCACGGTATCAGTAATTGACAGTGTCACGGGAGCACAGCCTTGTATACTATTTATTGCAAATCCAGCTTTGGGAGCACTTACAACCCTAATGTAACCAATTTTAACAATGGTGCTGTCACAATATCCATTTGAATATTCAAGCGTTACCTCGTAGACTCCAGGTTCTTCATATATGTGTGAAGTAATGGTACTAAAGCTAGACTGACTTTTCGTTTCTCCATCCCCAAAAGTCCAGACCCAATTCTCTCCGTTTTGTGGGTGTTTTGCTTTACTGGTACTGAGATTAATAAACTCAGTTTTTTGATAAGCACACATAACCGTATCTGTAGCTCTAAAATTTGCCACAGGTTTATCAGGTATTCTCACTTTTATGGTATCAACTTTAACTTCTTTGTAAATCCCTTCGTGACTTTTGAGCACCACTTTATAGACATAGTCTCCATTCTCAGAATAGGTAATTGTTGGTGTTTCACCTCTGTATGTAAGTACCCCACTTCCTGCCACCTCCTCAGAAAAATAGTGTGCCGATGTATTGGGGAGAGAATAGTCACAGGCATCATTAAAGCTAACCGCAGCTTGACAGTTATAGTCATACTTTGGTTGAACCCTAATGTAGTTGTATTTAGAATTACCAAAGGCATAAAAAGCCGCAGATTCCTCAAAAAAATACTTCTTGGATTCCACACTTGGATTAACGCCATTTGATTGTAACAAAGCGTCAAAGTAATATCCGTATCGACCATCCTTATTCCCATTTCTTAGTAATAATAGTTCGTTGTTGATACACAACTTTAAGTCAAAAACTTCTCTTGTTAATTGGCTTCTGTCAGACGCATTATTGTCGAAGATTGTTTCGTACAATAGTTCACTTGTTAGGCCTGAAAGATCCAACCTACTGACATACGATTTTCTCATATTATTGGAATAATGGGCCTGTACATACGAATAATAAACGTATTTATCGTTTGACGAAAATTCACAACTTTGGAAACTTCTTGGAGTTGCGTTGCGGCTATCATAAAGAGCTGTATCGTGCTGACTTAGTGGTTTTGCAACGAATGACAATTGCCCAGACCCTTTATTAAATAAAAAAACGTTTATGTTATGCCAATCCTCAAGAGGATAAGCATTTCCTCTTACACTAAAATTGTCAATTGATGCAATATAATTGCCAGAGGGGCTTCTCTTCAAAATGTCTCTTTGGGCAATGGTATGACGTACATCTGTGTTAGATTCAAAAATGGGATTGTACATACTTAGAAACGTGCTTACCAGTGATTGGTCAGGAACTTTACTGTCCGAGAAATGAAACGAAGTGAAAGAAGAGCTCGACGTTCGAACAATCAACCAAGCACCTCCAGAAGTGTCATTTATGCCCTCAATGCCATAGGTGGTTTGATCTAAAAATAGTTGACGATATTCTCCGGGCACCAGTAAAACACTGCTTCCTCCAATAGTAACTGCTAACTCCGTGACTTTAAGAGAGAACACTGGTCTACCAGAAACATATTTATCAAATACCTCTTCAAAAACAAGAATGCTGGAGTCATTGAGTTTTAGCCCTACTGACTTGGTTGAAAATGATGTGGGAGAAACCATATTAGTCCCTTTATCATCGACGATATTTCCGAGGACACTATAGGTTAAGTGACCATTGTCGCTTGATTGCGAATAGCCATTTCCCATGTCATTTCGTTCCCCATAATGCATTTGTATATTATATTCTTCATCAAAATATAAGGCGTCACCTGTTCCAACTAATGCAGTAAAATTACCAGATTGTCCAAAAGATACTTGGTAAATAATGAGTGCTAATATGACATTGAATGTTTTCAATTCAGTTTTATCTCGACACAATTATTCTTTTAGAAAATGTTTTGCCCTCACCTTCAATATATAGAACATAAAGTCCTTCAGTAATGTGAGACACATCGATAGATGATGTAAGTTCACTTAAATCCCAAATTCCCACTTGAACACCAAAAGCATTAACAAGTTTTATAGTGCCAGTGGCTGGCATAATTGCTTCATTTGTAGCCCAATTAATTGTAGTATTTGCAGGATTCGGATAAAGCCTAATATCTTCTTTTTTAACATCATTAACTTTGATAGTCCCGTCATCTAAGTTATTTCTAATGTCTTCCAGCTCATCACACTTAATCTCGCATGGTCCATCATCAAACACTTGGGTAAATGTAAATTTAGATTGGTCATTTACTGGAGTAAGAATACCAAAACTAGTCCTTCTATATTCTAAGTCTTTACTTGAAGCATTTTCAATCTTGTACTGTGCTCCTGAAGAATATATATTTCGTGAAGCTCTATTTGGTGTGTACGGGTTTCGATTTGGTCCAACACCACTATAGCTTACGTCAATATTGTCGTTACTAAAGTTATTACACATCCACTCAAAGTTACGTAAGTCCCCATCTGCAACGATTCCATACTTTGCATCAACTGTTGTGTTAGTATTGCCATTTATTATATTATTTCTAACTAAAATCTTTTTTGCTACCCCTTGTGTGTTTCCTCCAACATCCGTAAGTTCTATACTTGAGTGACGTTCTCCAAAATCATTAGCAAGGGCTTCAGCAGCAAACGTATTATTATATATAAATACTTCTTCTGTTCCATCAATCTTAATCATTCTCATATCATTTCCCGTAAATGCGAGGCTAGTAAATTGTTGTCCAACGTCAAAGTCATTTGACTCAAAAGAACAATCATGGATATCGGCACTGACAGTACTGACATCAATGTCCCTAAAATTGTCATAAAACGATGTATTGCTTACAGAAATATTATCTGAAATAACAGGAAGGTGCTCGTCGTTTGGGTCATAGGTTAGTATTCCTGTAGATAGTGCATGAAATTCACTTTTAAATGTCTGCAGCTGTTTACCATCAACTTTCTGTATAACACACTCACTGTAGCCAGGATCTTTATAAAAAACATTTCCTGCCTCTCCAACAATTATACTACTTGGATCATACGGCCCAGATGGCCCAAAACTATATTGAGTAAGAACAATTCCTTCACCACGGCCATAGAAAGTACTCGTTCTTGAATTGTCAATATTAGTAAATCGACAACCTCCAAAGAAAATGTCATTTGATTCATTAATCCATACAATCAAATGGAGATCGGGAGAATAATTTTGGTCAATATTTTTTAGATTGAAACTGACATTATTCAATCGTATGGCAGATGGAGATTGCTTAGTCCCATCAATTCGCAACAACATTAAGTTGTTATTAATTACTGGACCAGTTCCGTCAATGTCTTCAAAAGATTCAATTATCCCACCTAAAAACGAGACCATTTCACCATTAATGACACAGCCTAATCCTAGAGAAACTCGCCCATGAATTGGATTTAGCACACCATAAAATTTTGCTTTTGTATATGGTACAGTGTTATCTGGAATAACATTAAAATGAGGAGTGCCATATTCACCGTAAACAGTAACACTTCTCAATGTGATTGTTGAATGCAGTTCTAGAATACCTCCAGGATTGTTAGGGTCTCCAACATTAACATTTATATTTTGAGCTCCTATGAAAAGGATATTCTGATTGATATCCAAGTGCCCTCCTTTTTCCACTATTATCCCCGAAGACTTAGCTAAAATTTTATCTGCAGATGACAAATTGCTATACAAAACCGTTCCAGGCCCATTAATAATCAATTGAGCTTGAGACAAAAAACCAAAACAGACAAGACCGAGGGTCAAGAATAGATGAACAGGTTTAATCTGATGGTGAACTTTAAAAAAATGCATACAAGAGTTTATAGTTAAAAATGGAGGTTGTTGTTTCATAGACTACGAATGTACTAAAATTTTTATTTAGAAAATTTGAATAGGCTTTAACCAAATACACGACGACTGACTTAAACGTGCAAAAAGGAGATTTTACTGGAATGAATACTGCCTAAAAACAAACAGATTTAAATATCAAAAACAACAACAAAAATTATCCTATGAACCTAAAGAAAGAAGCAACTCATTATTGTAACCCCAATAAGAGAATAACATTCAAAACTAAAAGGCTCGCTACAATTGTAGCGAGCCTTTTTTTGTAAGTAGATAGTTAATCAGTGAGCTTTATTCAGTTCGTTCTATTTAGTTAGTTTTTAAGAAACTTCACAACTGTTTTAGACCCATCAGCGGCATAAACATGTGCATAGTAAAACCCTGGAGCAAGTAGTGTAATATCCACATTCCCTAGGTTAGTCTTATCTTCTTTCTTTACTATCACACCATCTGTGTTGTAGATCTCAACATTTGATACTTCTTTCTCCTCAGATGATACTTTTACCTGGTTACGAGCAGGACTAGGCGATACCTTAGCCTCCCAAGTAGGAACTTCTGATGAAACATTATCTTTGATTGGAGTCGCAGGAGCAACACGTGCAACCTGTGGTTTTGTAAGTCGAACTCCTATAGCAACTCTTTTCTGTATTTGTATTTTACATCCTTTGTTTCTATCGGCAACCCATAAAGTCACAACATAAATTCCTTTTTTAGTGTACTTGTGTCGTGCTAACTTACCTCTAGCTTTGGTTCCATCTCCAAAATCCCAGTAGTACTTAGCCGATCTAGAACCGTTGCTTCTAGCTTTTACAGCTATCACATCTTTGGCTTGTCTTATAGCAAAATCTGCTTTTAATCTGCATGGCTTTTCTATGATAATAGTCTTACAGATACATACTTTACATTTTGTAACTGGATCGAAAACAATTAGACATACTTCATACTTACCTGGCTTTTTGTAGGTATGACGTGCCCCATTTCCAGAAACATCAGTCCCGTCTCCAAATGCCCAGAAATAATGCAACTTATGTCCATTTGCTCGTGCTTTTAGTTTGATAGATAGTCCATCTTTCTCAAACGCATAGTCCGCTTTTAAGCTACACTCTGGTCGCTTTACTTCAACCTTCTGGCAGTATCTAGTCTTACATACTTCACCCGGAGTATCACCTCTAGTGTAAACTATCAAACATACTTTATAGATTCCTGGCTTGTCAAATTCATGTCGTACTGTATCTCCGTTACCCTTTGTACCGTCACCAAAGTTCCATTCAAATTTCGCAGGTGTTTGGTTTGCTTTAGCCAAGAATTTAAAGGCTTTTCCGTTCTGACGATAAACAAACTTAGCTCTTAGGTTACAATCATTATCATCTTCAATTGTTACTTTTTTACATACTCTAGTAGTACAAATTTGATCGTTGGTTGCATTCAGTGCAAAGACTGTCAAACAAACTTCATACGAACCTGCTTTGTCATAGTCATGCTTAATTTCAGATCCATGTCCCTTTGTTCCATCACCAAAACTCCATAAAAATCTAGCTGGTCGGTCATTGGCCTCTGCAATGAACTTTGCTGTATTATCATCCTGTCTAACCTTAAAGGTTGCTTTAAGATCACAAGGAGCTGAAATAATAACTTTCTTGCATACCTCTTTTCTACATCCGTAAATGGAATCTTGAGCTATATAACATACTTTATATATTCCTGGGCGAGCGTAAGTATGCTTAACACTATCTTTTCTTTCGATTTGTCCATCACCGAATCTAAATCCTGTACTAGCATTGTTACTGTTCGTTTGTCCAATAAACTTAACCGTCATACCGTCTACCACGAAACGGAAATTGGCCTTAAGTCGATCACAATCAACAATCTTAACCTTTTTGCAAACCTTAGTAGTACATCTCTGGTTAGTAGAGCTGTTAAAAGCAATTGTAGTTAGACAAACTTCATAATCACCTGCTGTTGCATAAGTATGTGAAATCTTCTCTCCTCTTAAAAAAGTACCATCTCCAAGTTTAAACCCAAATACTGCAGGTGAATGACTTGATGAAGCCTTGAGTGATATAGTCTTTGTATTCTGGTTTATTTCAAACCTAAAATCACTACTGCAAGAAGTAGACTGAGCAAAAATTGAACCTACCCAAAATAGGATCGCTGATAAGAATAAAACTCTTTTACCTTGTAAGAAGAATTTTGTTGATTTTGTTTGTATCATATTGTTTAGTATTTATTTGATTATTGGTCATACTAAACAGTACAATGGTTGCTTTAGAACTTAAAAATAAATGTTAAACTGCTGATAATCAGACAATTTAATTTTAAGAAATTCTTATTTTTTTCGATCAATTACGTAATCTATCAACGCAATTAGATATGCAGTTGAAGATTCAGTCGGTATGGATTCCAAAATATTTTCGGCCTTAATTTTATACTCAATCATCCTTTTTTGAGCATATTCTATTCCTCCATTTTGATTTACAAATGCTATAACCTCCTGAATTTGTGCCTTAGACTTTTTATCTTTCTTAATAATCTTGATAATCCGTCTTCTTTCACTCTTATCTGTATTGTTAAGAGTGTAAATAAGGGGCAACGTCATCTTTTTCTCAACAATGTCGATACCCGTTGGCTTACCTATCTTGTTATCACCATAGTCAAACAAGTCGTCCTTTATTTGAAACGCAATTCCAAGAGCCTCTCCCATTTCAAGCATTTTTTGAAGTAGCTCCTCGCTACCATTCGTGCTATTGGTTCCTATACCACAACAACTTGCCAGAAGTGACGCCGTTTTTTTTGTGATAATATCAAAATAGACTTCTTCCGTAATATCCAGTTTGCGAGATTTCTCCATTTGGAGAAGCTCTCCTTCACTCATTTGTTCAACGGCACTAGAAAGTATCTCAAGTGCCTTAAAGTCTTTGTTTTGAAGTGATAAGAGCAAACCTTTGCTAAGTAGATAGTCTCCAACAAGTACTGCAACCTTATTCTTCCATAATGCATTAATAGAGAAAAAACCTCTTCGCATATTGGCCTCATCCACTACATCATCATGTACCAACGTAGCGGTATGTAGTAACTCCACCAAAGATGCACCTCTATATGTACTTTCATTAATTTCACCAAAGAGCTTTGCACAATGCAATACAAGCAATGGACGCATTTGTTTACCCTTTCTTTTTACGATATAATTCATTATCGTATCAAGTAGAGGTACTTTGCTTTTTACATTATCCTTGAATCTATCTTCAAAGGTTTTAAGCTCTTTCTCTATAGGAGATTTTATATAGTCTAATGTGTTAGCCACTCAAACAGGTGTGCAAGGTACTATTGAAATTTATGTATAAACAAAAAAAGAGAGCAATTGCTCTCTTTTAATATCTATAAAATGACTTTATACGTTAATCATCACGAAGAACTTTAGATGCTGTATAACTCAACTTAAGAGCTTGCACCTCTCTAAGCTCTTGTTTTATATCGGTTATCACACCCATTTTCACAGACTTATCCGCCTTTAATGAAGTAGTGATAAAAGGAATTATTGCTTCTTCCTTTTCGGCATTTTTACGAATTACATATGCTTGGATATCACCAATGGTAGCAAAAGCATCATCAAGCTGAATACGTGGTGCATTACCTCTTTCCGAATCGATAGGAGGTCCAACAAATATGTATCGAAGCTTGGATTTCTTTTCTAACTTCTGAACTTCAGACGCCGTGGGAAGCTGCGTTTTTACTTTCATTTCTCTATCCCTCATTTTGGTAGAAACCATAAAGAAGAATAACAACATGAATACAATATCGGGAAGTGACGATGTATTTATAGCCGGTGTTTCCCGACTGCCCTCTTTTCTAAATTTTGCCATAATTACTGTTTTCCAATGCTAACGGGTTCTGCTTCTGATAGTTTTTTAGGGTATTTTGCCTTAACCATCTTAACCTTCTCTTTGTCCCCTTTCCTTTTATTAGGCTCTAGTTCTGTATAGAGCATACCAAATTGCTGCATAGAATATTCATCTCTAACTTCTCTATATGCAGCAGTCAACTCATTAAAAACTTGAACGTACATGTCGTATGACGTACCTCTATCATTTTTAAGTGACACTATTGCGTCTGTTGAAGTAACAGAAAGAGTTGGGTTTCTCCCTTCATTGGTAAGATGAGCAACTGTTTTCTGCTTTAATTTATCAATGGTCAAAGGAGCCCCTTCTACCAATAATTGGTCAGAAGCATTGATCAAAACTTCTAGAACATTTCGTTTTTTCTGTTTTGATTGATCTGGTGGTATATCGGTAATAGGTGGCAAGGAAACAGATAGTCCAGTAGGAACATCCATCGTGGTGGTTACCAAAAAGAATATCAATAACAGGAAGGCAATGTCAGCCATAGAACCTGCATTTATTTCTGGAATATCTCTTTTTCTTTTTGCCATTCTATTTTAATTCTTAAATAAAGCTACTGATTCTGAGACCAAGATAGAAGCAACAGCGGCTACACCTAAAAATATTGTGATGTAAATTCCCATATCAACCATTTTAGACTGCCCTACAGTATCCACACCGTAGTCAATATGATGTTGATTCAATGCTCCTGGAGCAATCAAATAAGATATTAAAGCCACTACCAGAATGATTCCTAGACCCACAAGCATATTAATTGCACTTTTGGGATTATCAATAATATACATTACCGATGAAACCAAGGTTGCAATAATTGCTGTAACTGCAAGAAACAATCCAATTCCAATTCCAAACCCACTACCCACAAAGCTGTTATTAAATAATACAATCAAAAAGACCAGTACCAATAACACAACTACTGAATAGTATATTGTTTTTCCAATTCTACCCATTATCCTTTTACAACTTTATTCTTTACCAACATATCAACTAAAGATATTGAAGCATCCTCCATTCTGTTAACGATACTATCAATCTTAGATGTGATGAAATTATAAAATACCTGAAGTATAATAGCTACAACAAGACCCGCTACTGTCGTTAAAAGTGCTACAGAAATACCATCCGCAACAACTGTTGGTGAGATATCTCCTGCCGCCTTAATCGCGTCAAATGCTCCAATCATACCTACTACTGTACCCATGAAACCAAGCATTGGTGCAAGAGCAATAAATAGAGATAACCAAACAAGGCCTTTTTCTAATTGACCCATTTGTACAGAGCCATAACTTACAACTGACTTTTCTACCACATCAATAGAGCCTTGATCCGCTCTATCCAAACCTTGATAGAATATGCTCGCTATTGGACCTCTAGTATTTCTACATATTTCTTTAGCACCCTCTAAGTTTCCTGAAGATACTTCCTCCTCTATTTGAGCTACGAACTTGTCTGTATTGATACTCATCCAGAACAATGAAATTATTCTCTCTATAGAAATTGCAAGACCTAAAATAAGACAGATAAGAGGTAGGGACATAAATCCAGGACCACCTTCTATAAACTTATTCTTAAGTACTTGAAGACCAGACTCCTTTTTTTCTGGAATCTCTTTTTCAACGCTTTCAGCAACGTCTTCTTGAATCTTTACAGGAGCTACACTATCATCTGCAGCAGTACTTGCTGACGAATCATCTGTAACAACAATATTTTCTTCAGGATTATCTTGTGCAAAAACTCCTTGAACACTTAATGTCATAACACATAATAACATTAATAACGATGTAATTTTTTTCATTTTATTTTTTAGTCTTTTAACGTATTGCGGACAAAAATAGAAAATTTTGTGTTCGCCTAACTATACAATCCACTATTTCTATCTTATTCCTTGATTATTGAAACTCGAAAGTGCTACTAAGCAGTATAATATTTTTAATTCAATATAAAAACAACCACTTTCGCTTTACAAAAGGGAAATCTGAATGGCAAAAGCTAAAAAAGTATTTATCTGCTCCAACTGTGGAAGTAACTACGCAAAAATGATGGGTAAGTGTTTCTCTTGTGGTGAGTTTAATACAGTACATGAGGAAGTAGTAGCTAAACCCAAAGCTGCGATGATGAATCTAAATGATATTGAAGGAGTGGTGACCCCAGTTACTAGTGTTGATGCTATTGAATTGAAACGCCTTAAAGTTCCAGGTGTAGAATTTAATAGGGTACTCGGTGGTGGCATTGTTCCTGGTTCAGTAATCCTACTTGGTGGTGAACCTGGAATAGGTAAGTCTACCTTGTTATTGCAAACTGCACTTCGTATGAATAAAACGGTGCTTTATGTAAGTGGTGAAGAAAGTCTAAATCAAATTAAAATGAGGTCGGATAGAATTGGAATTACCAATTCCAAATGCCTTCTGCTCAATGAAACCTGTGTAGAGAACATTATTAAAAAACTTAAAGAAGTAAAACCTTCTTTCGTAATAATTGATTCTATACAAACCATGTATAGCAAGTACTTAGACTCTACACCAGGAACTGTAAGTCAAATTAGAGAGACAACTTCGCTTCTCATCCAATATGCAAAGCAAAATGAAGTTCCAATAATCCTAGTTGGCCATATTACCAAAGAAGGGCAATTAGCTGGACCAAAGTTACTAGAGCATATGGTAGATACCGTTTTGCAATTTGAGGGTGAAACCCAAAATAGTTATCGAATTCTACGAACCTTGAAGAATAGATTTGGAAGTTCTTTGGAACTAGGTATTTATGAAATGACTTCGGAAGGAATGCGGGAAGTAGATAACCCCTCTGAGATTCTTATTAATAAAAGGAACGAAAATCTAAGTGGAATAGGAGTGGTTGCCTCTCTGGAAGGAAACAGGAGTTTATTGATAGAAACTCAAGCATTGGTTAGCGTAGCTGTTTACGGTAACCCGCAACGAAATACCAATGGGTATGATATCAAGCGACTTAACATGCTACTGGCTGTCTTAGAAAAAAGATGTGGCTATAAACTCTCTCAGCAAGATGTGTTTGTGAACATAGCAGGAGGACTTAAGATAAGTGACCCTGCTACTGATTTAGGAATTGCCGCTGCAATAGTTTCTTCTTTCGAAAACTTAGCGTTACCCAATAAAACCGTATTTGCAGGTGAGATTGGCTTAAGTGGTGAGATTCGCAGCGTAAATAGAATAGACCAACGGCTCAAAGAAGCAGAAAAACTTGGATTTAGTGAGTTCATACTTTCAGATCAACTGGATATACAATCCAAAGATTACAAAATCAAAATTCATAGAGTAGGAAATGTAAACCAGTTCTTCTCACTTATTTTGGGTTAGCAAACGCTGCCTATATATGTATACAGATGGGTCGCAATCCTTTCTGTTTTTAGCACAGATGTGGGTATTAATCCTTTATTCTTTAACTTTTTTACTATTTTTTTATAAAAAGTTTTTCAGGATGCAACCTTTTGTGCAAAGTACTGACTAATGAGTAAACAGGATAATTTGTTAAATGAACAGGAACTTATTTCTGCTTGTATCGATAATGACCCTAGGGCTCAAAAAATATTGTTTGAAACATATGCAAGCAAGATGCTGGGAGTGTGTGCCCGGTATTGCCCAAATATGGAAGATGCGAAAGATGCAATGCACGAGGGGTTTATTAAGATCTTTCAGCAAATTGTCAAGTTTAAAGGAAATAGCAAATTACAAACTTGGATGACCAGACTAATGATTTTTACAGCAATTGATCATTTCAAAAAGAGTATAAAATTTAACTACTACGAGAAAGACGAAGACATATACACAGTAAGTGGGCTAAGTGAGGCCGAAGAAATAGAATATGATGATGAACAAATTAATATTAACGACCTTTATGCAGTTATAAATAAACTGCCAGATGGATATAAGCTTGTTTTCAACTTATATGCTATTGATGGTTTTACACATAGACAGATAGCTGAAAAACTAAATATTTCAGAAGGAACGTCAAAATCTCAATTAGCTCGAGCTAGAAAGCACCTACAAAAACTAGTAAAAGAAGAATTAAACATTGGCTAAGCAGCAAAAACATATCGATGACCTGTTCAAGGATCACCTTGGTGATGCGAAACTGCCTCTAGCAGGAGGTGAATGGGATGCTATCTTGGCGGAACTCCATCCTAAGAAAAAGAAACGTTTCTTGTGGTGGTTATGGCTATTCCCTGCACTTATGGTTATAGGGGGCATCTGGTACGCGTCTGCAAAGACATTTTCTTCTGAAGAGGTTAACTTAGATCATGAAGTACTAGAAAAGATACCTCAATCTAACAACCCAATATTTGAAGGAAATAACACAGGCCACAAACTTGAAGCAGAAGAGATTTCTAATACCGAAATAGCAACAGTATCCGGTAAGGATATCATTAATACTTCACTCGAAAGGTCACAACCAAGTGAATTTCATTCTACCCCAGTTCCTCAACAAAGTGGGACTAGCAAATTGTCTGAAAAAATAGAAAGTGATATATCAACAACTGACAAACCTGTTGAAGCTGTATTAGACACTACTGGTAACACTAAAACTTCTTTTGATAAAATCATTCATACCTTAAAATCAAAAAGTGCCGAGCTAAGTACGATTACAGAAGTTTCTATTTTAGATGTAGACTTCAAAGCAAATAACTTATTGGTAAAAAATATGAGCCCATTTACAGTGGCTCCATTACCTAATAATTCCGCACTAACCAATCTTAAGATAGGAGTAGTAACTGGAGGACACCTTAATAACCAGTCTATTACGACAGAAGGTCAAGACTTTTCCAAGTATCAATCACTTAGAAACATAAATGAGTCTTCTAGAATTGCACCTGATTTTAGCATTATTCTGAAGACTAATATAAAGTCAATAACGGTATCGTCTGGCTTGTCATATATAGCCAGGACACAGGAGTTGAATAAACGAGACGGAGAATATGCATTTACCTATCAACTGTATGATAGTATACCATACCTTAACCCACAAGGTGAAATAGTGAGATATCTACCATTTAACTTTAGAGACACGGTAGTGACTGGACAGATTACACGACCAACATATAACTACGTAACTTTACCAATAGGAATTGGAAAGGAGTTTTATCTTGGTCAAAAATGGAGTCTTGAAGCAAAACTTAATAGTAACTTTGGCTATCTTGTAAGTGCCAAAGGAAACAGCATAAAGGAGAACGGAGGAATTCAAACTCTAAATGCTAAAAATTTGAACAGACTATTTGTAAATGGAGGAGTAGAATTTGGAGTTAACTATAACATTAATAACTTTTGGTCACTTAATGTGAATACTAGAGTAAATCGTGATTTAACTGATGCTCTTAAATCGCCAAATATTTCACAAAAGATGACCACATACGGACTGGGAATAGGGATTTTTTACTCGATTAAAAGATAGGAATATGGGAATAAGAAGGATACTAATATTATATATAGCAGTTTTGTGTTTTGGAATTGGCCATGCACAAATATGGAAATCGATAGGCAATGGTATACCAAGTAACCCCACGGTTATCACAACTACACCTAAGTTTATAGCTACAGCCCACATTCTAAGTTCTACCGCAGAATCTCGATCATACGCTGTTAGAGTTTGGAATGGTAACTATTGGCTGACTTTGCCCATTATTACCCTAAACCCAAAAGGGTCTATTTCAAGCTTAAAATTTTACAATAACGCCCTTTATATCGCTGGAGATTTTGATACACTAAATGGCATTGACTCTTCAAAAAATATTGTAAAATGGACGTCTGGTGAATTTACTTCGGTACCTAATTTGTGGCGAAATTTAAACGACTACGCCTTCATTAAAGGGTTAACCATTTACCAAAACAAACTTTTAGTCCATGGTTCATTTCACCATCCTTCAGGTTCATTTGGTAGTGGCCTTTTGGCCTACAATGGAAACGAGGTTGTTCCAATGTCAACAGGATTTGGAAGTGGGATTGTCGGGAATATCTACTCCATAAATGCAGATTATAATATATTAGTAATGGGCGGTAGATTTACTAAAGCCAATGGTGCTATCACCAAACAACTAGCATATTTCAAAGATGGAACATGGACCCGAATCACCAATAATGTTATTATTCCTTTTAAAGTAATCACTTATAAAGAAAACATTTACTTCTATGGAAGTGAACTGGGGGGTGAAAACTACGGATTTTATGTGGTGGATGGTACAAACATAGATACGCTCAAAAATGGTTTAGCTAGAATAGATAAGATCTATGATTTTGTAAATATTGACGGTATTCTTTATGCTTCTGGACTTTTCGAACTTGAAAATACTGATGAGGAGCATCGATTAATTCGATGGAAGAACGGAATATGGGAAGCAGTACAAAATGGCAATCTACTTGGGATAACAAAACTTACCAATCAAAATGACCAACTGCTAGCTGCTGGACATTTTGGCTCGTATCTGAATATAGAATTGCCATTGAATCATATAGGTCGATATGTAGAAAACGCGGGAATCGCAATTGGTCAAGTATTTTTTGACAAGGACAAAAATTGTGAATTTGATAAACGGGATGAGCAATTAAACAATATGGCTGTCCAAATTCTGCCTTCTGGTGAAATAATAAAGCCGCGAGAAAACGGAAAATTTTATGCCGTATTGGGAGAGGGAAGTTATACTTTTAAAATACTACGAAATAAAAACTGGCATGCTAATAATGCCTGTAATGGTGATGAGATAAAGGTAACAATTAGCAAGGGCCAAATTAATGACTCCGTAAAATTTTCTATGCTTCAAAACGTAGGTACGCGAGACTTAAAAATACAATTGTCTGCATTTACAGGTCAATCGGCAGTAAATAACTCTGCTAATTCTTATAAGTTAACCTATTCAAATGTCGGGTCTGTTGATATTGGAGAAACCAAGGTTGTTCTAAAATTTAATGAAAAATTCAGTGGTTTAAGTGCTAAACCTGAACCCGATAAAATAGAAGGCGATAGTGCCATTTGGATTGTGAAAGATTTCTTTGCCGGAGAAATTCGTGATATTGTATGTAGCTTTAACATCTCCACTCAAGATACTGAAATAGAATTAGAGGCGAGCATTGAATTGCAAGAGGAAGAAGAGGACATCCTAGATAACAAGTCAAAACTCTCTCAAATATTAGGGCAAGAAGATTTTGAGTTTAAGAAGTATGTACTGCCAGGAAACGGAAGTGACACCACTACAATAAGTCCAATAACCAGTAAGATCGGGTATCAAATCAGTTTTAAAAACTATACAAATGATACAGTCAGAACGGTATACGTTATTGATACTATTGGATTGAATCACAGTATGTCCTACATACAAGAAGTAGGTGGGAGCCACCCGTATACAACTGCTATTTACCCCGGTTTACCAGGAACAGATATTGGAATTTTGGTATATACATTTAATAATATTGATCTACATCCAAACCCTGAAAAATACTCTGACAAGGTTGCAAGCTTTGGATATATATCCTTCGAAATTGGCCTTGCCTCAGGATTAAATGATGGTATAATGCTAAGCAATAAAGCTCATGTCGTCTTTGATTACTATGAACAAGAGGAAACAAATAGAGTCTTTGCATTGGTTGATGCTGATTTGCTTTCTACCAAAACGATAGAAAGATCTGATTTAAAAGTATACCCAAATCCTACCACAAATATTCTCAATGTAGACCTCCCAGATTTTATTATGTCCTTTGACTATTCAATAACATCTATTAGTGGCCAACAGATAGGCACTAGCTCTTCCACAACTAAGAGTATTGACGTTAGCGGTTTATCCAATGGAGTCTACTTTATGGAGATAGTAAGTAATGATGTCAGCTATCGTACTAGATTTGTCAAAAACTAGTTTGTGACAACATCCTCAACTAAAGCAACTGGGTGCAATTTTGAAATTCTCAGTTGTAAACTGTCTGAAAGCGAGGCGTATTCTGATCCATATTTATCTTGCGACAGTAAATTATAGTACACTTTAAATGCTCTTTTGCTTTCATTCAATGCTCCTATAAAGTATTCGTAACTTACATCCCTATCTGATTTTACTACAATGACATTCTTAATGCTTTTTTTTGTCTCAAAGTTCTCTGCTAACTCATATCTTAACGCATTAATAGTCACATGTTTATCGTTTAGCAGAAGCTTTCCTGATTGATTAATTAGTAGTGTAGACTGAACTACCGAAATGCTATCGGGCATCTCAAATGGTTTAGAAATATTACTGGTTATTCCATAGTCCATGTCAATACTTGTGGTCACCAGAAAGAAAATGAGTAATAAAAATGCTATGTCTGCCATAGACCCCGTGTTTACTTCTTGTACGCTTTTCATATATATTATTGACGAATTAGGTCCATCAACAAATGTTGTCATTTGGCCATATCCAAGTTCAAATTGACATACGAGATAAAATCTTTCAATATGATGTACCTTTGCACCGCTTAGAGGTTATATGTTTATAGAAGTATTAAAATCAAAAATTCACCGAGCAAAAATCACTCAGACCGAGCTCGATTATGTTGGTAGCATTACCATTGATGAAAATCTAATGGACGCAGCAAATATGATTGAGGGAGAAAAAGTCCTTATAGTAAATAACAACAATGGTGAAAGGCTAGAAACTTATATCATTGCTGGAGAAAGAGGAAGTGGAATGATTTGTTTAAATGGTGCAGCAGCCCGAAAAGCGGCAAAAGGTGATATTGTAATTATCATCTCCTTTGCCATGATGGAGTTTGAAGAAGCTAAGAAGTTTGTTCCATCCCTTGTATTCCCAGATAAACTTAACATTGCGATAGTTGACTAAGACTACTAAAACAATAATAAACACCGTAGTATTTTTACTCATTGGTGCTACTATCTTCTATTTTGCAGTGGTGAATCAAGATACCGATTCTATTTGGGAACAAATAAAATCTGCAAATCCCATATGGATAATAATAGCAATGGTTTGTGGAATTCTCAGTCATCTAGCACGGGCTCTACGATGGAATATCCTATTACAACCAATGGGATATAAGGCCACATTGGCGGGTAGTTTTCATGCAGTAATTCTGGGTTATTTAGTTAATATGGCGGTGCCAAGGGCAGGAGAAATTGCAAGACCTGCAGTTCTTAGTAAACTAGAAAATATACCCTTTAACAAACTGGTAGGTACAGTAGTGGTGGAGCGTGTTGTAGATTTACTAATTACTTTAGTAATTGCTGTTATCATATTCATCGCTCAATTTGATGTAATTGCTGACTTTTTCAATAATTTATTTAGTGATATAAATTCAACAACAGCTATAATCTATTTAGCTGTTGCTTTATTCATTATAATTATTGGTTTCATTGTCTATAAAAAGCGTGAACGCATATACCAACTTCCTATCGTAGGAAAGTTAAAATCTTTTATTGAAGGATTATTAGATGGAGTAAAGACCATCTTTAAGCTAAAACAAAATGGTTTGTTTTTGTTTTATAGCCTATTTATCTGGGTTATGTATTTCCTAATGTCGTACTTCATATTCTTTGCTTTGGAAGGCACATCACATTTGGGTATTTCAGCTGGACTTACGGTACTTCTTTTTGGAACAGCTGCAATGATAATTCCAATACCTGGAGGGCTTGGAACATATGAGGCAATGGTACCTGCTGGCTTAGCCTTGTATGGAATTGGCGGTATCCTAGGGAAATCCTTTGCTATATTAACTCACTCATTGCAAATAATTGTAATTTTTGGAGTAGGAATATATTCCGTACTGTACTTTGTTATAAAATCGAATAGAATTAAGAAGAATGAACTGGGGAGAACTAATCCAAGATAAAATTTTCTCTGACTATGAATCACTTGCAAAGCAGGTGATGAAATGGCAAATTCACAATGAAAAAGTGGTTTTTACAAATGGCTGCTTTGACATTATTCATTTAGGTCATATAGACTATTTGAGTAAGGCTGCGGATAAAGGTGATAGGCTTATTATTGGTTTAAATACAGATACCTCTGTATCCACACTTAAAGGACCAAACCGACCTGTTATTGATCAGCTTACTAGAGCTTCCAAACTTGCTTCATTTGTTTTTGTTGATGCAGTAATACTATTTGAAGAGGAAACTCCCTTAAAACTTATTAAAACAGTCAAACCAGATGTTTTAGTAAAGGGCGGTGACTATACCATTGATACCATTGTAGGAGCAGAAGAAGTTACAGCAAATGGTGGCCAAGTAGAAGTCATTCCATTTCTACCCGGACATAGTAGCACACGTATTATTGAAAAGATTAGAAAGTAATTACTTTCTCTTCCCTCCTTTTAATTCTTCCTGTAGCGTATCCAGAGCTTCCCACTTCCCGTTATGAGCCAAACCTGCTTGCTCCGACCATGTAGTTGGATCATGAACAGCATAATTAGGTCCCGCGGCCGTTAAGATTCCCTTAACTCTTTCCACACTTGAGGCAACAAGTTGCTCAAAAGTATAAATACCATCATTGTTTAGTAACTCTTCTATCTTAGGACCTATACCCTCTATTCTCTTTAAATCATCTTTTTGACCTCCGATACTTCCGCTTGCAGCAATTGCTGCTACTTCCTTAGCTGGAGCTGTTTCTACCACTTGAGCAAATGCCTGAGAAGTAGTTTCCTTAAATTTTTCTTGTAAGGCACTTAACGAGTTTTCAGTTTTAATTCTTGAGGCATAACACTCTGATAATCTTTCATTTAAATCGTCAATGCTCTTTTTTTGCTCTTTAATAGTAGTCTCAAAAGAGCTCACATCAGTTGTTTCCACTTCCACAGACTTACTTTCTGACTTTAAAGTCGAATTCTCATGCTCCAACTCCTCAATCTTGGACTTAAGTCCTCCATTCAACAAATATCTCAATAGATACCCCAATATAAAAGCACCTAAAAGTATGAAAGCAACTTCCCAAACATAAGTTGACATACTTGATGCACCTGGTCCTTCAAAAAAATTTTCTGTATTCATTGTATATTGATTTTAGTTTATCAGCAATTCCACTCTCCTATTTTCTTTTCTCCCATCCTCTGTAGCATTAGTTGCAATTGGTTCCGTTGCCCCTTTTGAACTTGGGTTTAAGTTCTGAGGATCCATTCCTTTAGCAATAAGTGCGTCCATAATTTTATTAGCTTTATTAAGTCCGATGGTAAAATTTTCTCCTTCCAAACCATTATCATCGGTATGTCCAACTATACTCAATTCCGAACTACTGTACTCTATAGCTATATAAGTAAGGTAGGCATCAATTTTAGGTATTAAAGAATCGTTGTCAAGTTCTGGATGTAAAATTGCCCCAAAAGCAGTTTCTTCAACAAAGTCATTCTTCGTGATAATAGCTAACTCTATGCCCTGAACATTCTCCTTGGATGTATCCAACTCCTCTTCCCTTGAGAATATTTCAAATCTATCTTGACTTATCTCATCAAATAGGCTTTGGGTAGCTATTGCTCTTGCCGTTCCCAGATTCTCAAAGCCCGAACTGTTTACCTCAATCGCTGAATAAATGCCTGTTATTCTCAGTTTATTGGATACATCCAACTTGGTGAGTACAGAACTCTTATAATTTTCAAAATTAGGACTAATTACAGGATTACTTTCTCCAAGCTTAAAACTAATTCCGTTCGAAGATTGATCCATCACATTCTCCACTTCCACGAAACATATACCTTTAATTTTACAGACATAAACCCATCCAGAAAACAAAGACCACAGGATAAAGACAAAAATAGCTAGGTATGCTTTTGAGTTCATTTTGGCTTTTAAATTAGCAGCGGAGAGAGAGGGATTCGAACCCTCGGTACCCTTGTGGGGTACATACGCTTTCCAAGCGTACCTAATCGGCCACTCTAGCACCTCTCCTGTTGGCTACAAAGTAAGCTATAATTTAAATAACTTCAATGCGTTCTCTGTGGTTATATTCTTTATTTCTAACTCGGGGACATTATAAATAAATGACAACTCCTTTACTACTTGTACAATGTATGCACTTTCATTCCTTTTTCCTCTATACGGTGTTGGTGCAAGATATGGGGAATCCGTTTCTATAAGTATTTTGTCCAGTGGAACCTCTCCCAAGTGGTTCCTTAAACCACTATTCTTAAAAGTTACTACCCCGCCAATTCCAAGGTAATATCCCATATCAATAATCTCTTGTGCTTCCATTGCATCTCCCACAAAACAGTGAAAAACACCCGTTAGCTTGTTCCTGAAATGGGCTTGTATTAAGTCTATTATTATCCGAGTAGATTCTCTTGAGTGAATAACAATTGGCAAGTCCTTCTCTAATGCCCATTGGCACTGTATCAGAAATGCCTCTTCCTGTATCTTTTGTTTCGTTTTATCCCAGTATAGATCCACCCCTATTTCTCCAACAGCAACACACTCCGTTCTATCCAATTCCTTTTTTATCAACTCTAAATTACTCTTATAATCCTCAGTAACAGAACATGGGTGTAATCCCATCATAGGGTAAAAGAACCCCTGATGTCTCTCCACGAGTTGATTCAATCCAGATATACTGTCGACATCAATATTGGGTAGCAGAATTTTATCTAACCCGGCTGTCTTAGCTCTTTCAATTGCTTCTTCTATATCCTCATTAAACGCATCTGCATACATATGCGAGTGTGTATCTATCATTGCTTCAAATTTATATAAATAAAAAGCCTCCTGTCTTTCGACAGGAGGCTTTTACTTGAATATTATTGTTTCTTATTTAGAAACCGTAATTCTCTTTGTTGCATAGA
>NVWV01000004.1 GCA_002746305.1 Bacteroidota bacterium
TACGGGAACAGCTGCCAAGTTTAATCGCCCCTCAGGACTGGCATTTGATGCCAGTGGAAATGTATATGTAGGAGACTATTATAACCATAAAATCAGAAAGATTACACCAGGGGGAGTGGTTAGTACGTTGGCCGGGAGTAGTTCAGGCTTTGCAAATGGAACAGGCAATTCCGCTAAGTTTTTCAGTCCTTTTGATGTGGCAGTAGATGGCAATGGGAATGTATATGTAGGAGATTATAATAACAATAAGATTAGAAAGATTACCTCCGCAGGAGTGGTTACTACGTTTGCAGGAAGTACAGCAGGCTATGCAGATGGTACAGGAGCTGCCGCCCAGTTTTATAAACCTCTAGGAGTAGCGGTAGATGCGAGTGGGAATGTGTATGTAGGAGATGGATTTAACCATAGGATTAGAAAAATCACACCAGCAGGAGTGGTTACCACCTTAGCAGGGAGTAGTCAAGGGGATGCAGATGGTACGGGTAGTGTTGCCCAATTTTATAGACCTTACTTTGTGGTGTTGGATCCCAGTGGGAAGAATCTCTATGTGGGAGATTACTATAACAACAAAATCAAAAAAATAACGCTGCCTGTTCCTCAAATTTATTACGTTAGTACTTTAGCAGGGAGTAGTCAAGGCTATGTAAACGGTACAGGTATTGCAGCAAAGTTTTATGGTCTTTTTGGGGTGACAGTAGATACTACGGGGAATGTATATGTTGCAGATGCTTTTAATCATAGAATCAGAAGAATAACACCAGCAGGAGTTGTTACTACGTTTGCAGGGAGTAGTGCAGGTAGTGCAGATGGCACAGGAACTGCCGCACAGTTTAACGATCCTAGAGGAGTAGCAGTAGATGCCAGTGGCAATGTATATGTTGCAGATAGACGTAACCATAACATCAGAAAAATTTCTCCAGCAGGAGTAGTGACTACCTTAGCTGGAAATAGTGGTAGTGCAGGCAGTGCAGATGGCACAGGAAGTTCCGCACAGTTTAGATACCCTCATGGAGTGGCAGTGGATGTTAATGGTAATGTATATGTGGCAGATCATGGGAATCATAGGATCAGAAAGATTACCCCTGCAGGAGTGGTGACAACTTTTGCAGGAAGTAGTCAAGGCTATGCCGATGGAACAGGAATAGCTGCAAAGTTTAATAGTCCTAACGGAGTGGCAGTAGATGCCAGTGGGAATGTATATGTTGCAGATGTACTTAATAGTAAAATTAGAAAAATTTCTCCAGCAGGTGTAGTGACGACATTCGCAGACACTAGTACATTGTTTGGTTTCCCTGGTGGAGTTGCCGTAGATGCTTGTGGCAATGTTTATATTGGAGATAATGCCACAGTCAGAAAAATCACACCTACGGGAGCGATTACTACGTTGGCAGGGAGTAGTCAAGGCTATGCAGACGGTACAGGTAGTGCCGCACGGTTTAATGCTCCTTATGGAGTAGCAGTAGATGCCAGTGGGAATGTATATGTGGCAGACTATGTGAATGCTAAAATTAGAAAAATGACTCATTATAATGATTGTAGCTATACAGGAATACTACCTGCTGAAGTAAGTACTACCTATAAGGGGTTTTATACCAGTACAGATACTAATGGGTGGACCCATTACTGCTCAGAGGGCGAAGAGCTTCTTTTGAGTCTTAAAATAGGAACAAGTGGAGCTGTAGTAGCAGCAGATGAAGTAGAGCTAAAGACAGGAGCTAATAAAACCTATAGCTACTTAGGAGCAGATGGCGGAATGATCAGTACTAGAGATAAAGGATACGCGATGATGGATAGAAGATGGGATGTAGATCCCACTACTCAGCCCAGTAGTGGAACTGTCGGCGTTCGATACTACTTCTCGCAAGAAGAATATGATAGTTTAGCGTCAAAATTACTTGTTCATGGAACCGCGGGAGCTTGGAAATCAACACTTAGTTCTGTAACAGAACTAAGCATGTATAAGGCTACCAGTGGTGCAGCCTATGCAAATCCACATACTACCAATGGTATAATTATCCTAAATGGGAGTACCCCAAACGATAGTACTTGGACGCATAGTACTTTTCATTTTTTCAGTCATCAAGCGGAGTTTACCGTATCTTCATTTTCTGGAGGAGGAGCGGGAAGTGGAGGTGGAGGTGGAGCAGCTTGGGCTCCATTACCCGTAGAGTTAATTCATTTTACGGCTCAAGCAATAAGCAATACATCTGCTAGATTGGATTGGGCAACAGCTTCCGAGCTCAATAACAGCCATTTCAATATACAACGTAGTTACGATGGGGTGAATTTTGAATTCATCGGTAAACTCTTGGGAAATGGGAATAGCAATGAAGTGCTAACTTATAGTTACTTAGATAAGGACATAGCTTTGGGAACACAAGAAGCATACTATAGATTGCTACAGGTAGATTATAATGGTGCACAAGAATACTCTGAAATAAGAGTAGTGTTGTTTAACCAAGATATCGACAAGCAAACAATCCATGTTTACCCAAATCCTTTCACTTCACAAGTTTATGTAAATGTGAGCGGTATCTCTGAGAGTGATATTTCGATTTCAGTATTAAATATAGAAGGTAAGGAAGTAATACAACGTGAAGTTTTAAATGTTCAAGGTCTTCAGAAGTTGGATTTAAGTCACCTAGATTCTGGAATGTACTTTATAACTATCTCATCAGCTTCAGGAAGCCAGCAAGTTAAAATTATAAAAAGATAGGTGTGAGAAATGCACTGCCGTTTTACTATTACAGTCAATCAAAAGAAAGTCGGGGATTTATCCTCGACTTTTTTTATTGTCTCGGCTGAGTTTGGTTAGCTGTCCATACTTCGACTGCCGCTCGGCATGATTGAAATTAGTGATAAAAAGTCACCTCGAGCGATAGTCGAAAGGTAAGAGTTTTTTAGTTGGATTTTTGTTGCTTGTCTATGCTTCGACTGCCGCTTAGTACGACTAGACTTTATCAGGATTAATCATTCTAATTCAGGTACTTCATTACTTAGCAGCATGCCCTTTCTTGAGCATCCAAAAGATTAATCCAAGAAATAGACCAATGTAGACTAAAGTCATACCAATGTTTAGCGGAGACAGATTTATTGTCGCTTCGAGATTTAACATTCCACCCATTGGGTTAGGAATCATATTGGAGCCAAGCTGCATAGGAAATAAGGTTCCAATATTATCTGGGAGTTTCCACGTAAGTAGGTTTTCAATAATCAAACTATAGATGAGAAGCAAGCCAATGGCTAGTCCTGATTTTTTAACCCAAAAACTAATGAAGTAGGCGAAATTAAGATACAATAGGATGCAAATGAAATATGCAGGAACAGCATTGAAACCTTCCCAAATACTAACGTCGACAGAACTGTTTCCTAAAATTAATGTAAGTAGAACTAAGAGTATGGTAGAAAAAAAACTTAGAAGAACTATAACTATTTCTTTGGAAGCAATAACTTCCCATTTAGTAAGACCATCTATGATATTTTGCCTTAATGTCTTTTGACTGAATTCATTGGCAACCAGTGAAATGACAATAATTCCGAGAAACAATTGGAACCAGGTAAATAGGTAAGCCATATTGTGCCAAACTGTTGGATGATTAAATATAGTGAATGTCCCTATAGCAGGGTTAGGTATTTCACCGGAATTGCCACCGAAATTTATGGAATCAATTGCAAATGCCACAGGCACTAAAAGGACAATATACAGTCCAAGGATAATCCATATTTGGCGACTGTAGAGTGTCTTATTAAGTTCTATTTTGAGTAGTCTAATCATATTTATTTAGTCAATTCTAAAAATTGCATTTCTAAGTTCTTCTGCTTCTTCTCTAAATGGGTAAGCGTTGTTCCTTTATCAAACATCAATTTGTTTAATTCAGCTGTGGAGATGTCTTTACTAAAGCTTACCGTAAACTGCTCTAGGTTCTTGTCAATTTTTGTCACAGATTCTATTTCTTTTAAATCTCTCTCTAGTTTTTTCATATCACTAGCTTGAACTATTATAATATGGTCGTCGCCAAGTATCTCGGATACCTTCCCGGACGTTATGAGTGTCCCATCTTTAATTATTGCGACATCCGAACATACTTTTTCTATCTCATCTAGCATATGGCTTGCTATTATTATTGTGATTCCTTGACTAGAAATAGTATGAATAAGTTCACGGATGTCATATATCCCTTGTGGATCAAGTCCATTGGTTGGTTCATCTAAAATAAGCACTTCTGGAGAGCCTAGTAGGGATGAAGCTAATGCAAGTCTTTGTTTCATACCCAAAGAGAAGGTTGAGAATTTATCATTTTTTCTTTCTTCTAAGTTTACAAATGATAGCACCCGAGAGATGTCGCTATATGAAACTTCCTTGATGTCTGCTGCAATTTTAAGGTTACGTTCTGCTGAGAGATGTCCATAAAAGTTAGGTGACTCCAAGAGAGAACCAATTCGTTTCCTGGGGTTTGAAGAGGTTCCCTCAAACCAATCAAAGTGACCTCCGTTGGCAGGTATAATATCAAGAAGTATGCTTAAAGTAGTTGTTTTACCACTACCGTTGGGCCCTAGAAGTCCAAAAACACTCCCTTTTTTAACTTCTAAATTCAGTTGATTTAAGACGGTTCTGGTACCATACAGTTTGGTAAGGTTGTCAATTTTAAGAATATTAGTCATTCTAGTCTACGTATAAAGTTTTCGAATATAGACGATAATATCAAACCTCAAGGAGGATCGATTTTTCGCTCTTTTCTTTCGTCTTTAATATCGACTAATCGTTGTAATACCTTGCTTGTTTTATATAGAGTTGCCGGTTATTGCCATCCAGTTTAAATTCGACATCGATACCAAAGTCTGTAAAGTCAGTTCGCATAATTGAACGTGCAGAAAAGTATCTTTTAATGAATTCAAGTTGTTTGGCCAGATTGGCTATTTCAGTTTCAGTCATGACTAATTTTCCGCCATTTAAGTTCCCTGTAGTTATAATGTCAATTACATTTTTATCTACATATAATTGGCTCTGAATTGGAGGGTAGCAAATGAATTGATCGTTTACAGTTCCTTTACTAGGTTGCACTACGTTCTCGTTTCCTAGTTGGGCATTTACCACGTATCCTAGACTCCCTTGTCTGTAAATATTCTTGGTGATAGCAACGCCATTTACTGCTTCATTTGGAAAAGAACGATGAACTAGAATCCCCATATAAACATTCTTTTGGTTCATATTGAAATATACTCGTTCTACAAAAGCGGAGTAGCTCCATAGACTGGCCCAAACCTTCTTTACTGCTTTCTCAATGGATTTTTCCTGACTTCCAAGAATACCCGTTTTTGAAGCGTAAAGTCCTGCCCCTGAAAAACCATATGCATCTTCTGCATTTGTGCTAGACCTAAACCTCATTCTATGAAATAAAGTGTCCTTCGCCATTTTATTTTCAATTTCAGAGAGTAGTTTCTCATCAAGAGGAGTAATTTTAATTAAATCCCTAATACGCTTAAGCTTGGTTCTAAGTGAGTCTTGATTTTCATTTTTTATAACCTGATTAATCAAGTCTTTGACTTCACTTTTTAAAATATGTTCGTTATAGAAATAAAAGGGTATTGCAAATGCTCCCTCAGGAGTTTTGAAATTGTGTTTCCTACTCAACTTATATAGTTTTCCAAAGTTCCCAGCCTTATTTCCTACATATCGATTCGAGTGTTTCCCAAGTTTATGAACTCCAATTAGACTGTCTTCTATTAAACTAGCCCTCAAATTTACTCGGGGCCTATATGGTCCTAAATCCTGTATGCTTTCTGATTGAGTTAGAACGAATGTGTCAGATTTTACGGATAGCTTTACAAGTTTCCCTTCCCATTTCCGAAGTAAGGAGTCTGAGAACGCTAGTTTCTTTGCACAAATGGGTATTTTTCTGTTCTGACCCAGAATAGTTAAATGACTTAATGGAGTTTGGAATTCAGATACAATAACTCCTGCAACACGAGGTAATTCTAAAGGAGTATTCTTTAAGATGACGATGTCTGTAGACTTTAACTCAGCCTTTTCTTTTTTAAGATCTTCCACAAATCGGATATGTCCATAGGCCTCATATTTACTAATTGGTTGGTAGGTTAAATTAGCATATATGTCTGTTGGAGTAAGAACAGGAAAGAGCTTTTCTAAATTTTCATGGTCTGCATTAAGTCTTGCATTATTCATTAAGAAGACCAGTTTATCTCCAAAATAGCAGGTCTTTGCAATCATTTTATAGAGGAGTTCAATTTGGTCATTGTGCATCAGATCTACTGCGGAAAGCTCCATTGCATAGAGGTCCAAAGATTTGATGTAGTTCACATTTGCCAATAGGTAGTCTCGTTTGTCTCTAGAAGCCGAATAGTTAATGGCGTTGAAATATTCCAGATCTACAGGATAACCTTTTAAGCTACTCACAAACTCATGATGAAATTTATATCGATGGTAGTTAATGTAATGCAGTTTTTTAGTATGGTAGTCAAAAACCACCTTAACTGCAGTAATTTCACCATACTTATCAGTGAGAGGTGGCCCGCTGAAATGATCGAAGTCTTGTTTGGATGTTAACGTATTTTTGGACTCTTGAGCCGTGCATTGAGCAAATAGGAAAAGCAGCACAAGTGGTAATAGATGTACTAAGTTTCGATCATTGGAATTAAATAGAAGTCTCAACGGTTCAAAGATAACTATAATGAAGTGTCACTTATTGTCTCCATTAAAGTGAAATTAGTTCTAATTTTGTTGCTTGAAAAAATCGGATGTATTCTTGGTGGGTTTAGCAGGAGGTAGTGCAAGTGGCAAAACTACATTCATCCGTAAATTAAGCGAAGAGTTTGGCTCAGATAAGGTTTGTGTAATCTCGCAAGATCATTACTATAAAGGTTTATCGGAACAATTGATTGATGAGAACGGGATAGTTAATTTTGATCATCCCACAGGAATAGATTTCAACCGTATTCGCAAAGATTTAAGAAAATTATTGAAGGGACAGACGGTAAGGATAGTTGAATACACATTTAATAATCCAGATATTTTCCCAAAAGAACTGGTTTATAATCCCGCTCCAATCGTATTGTTAGAGGGTTTGTTCGTGTTTGCAGATAAGTCACTTAACAATATGTACGACTATAGACTATATATTGATGCAGATGATGATGTCACTTTAAAACGTAGAATTGCTAGAGATACGGGTGAGAGAGGAATGACTGAAAAGGAGGTTATGTACCAATGGGATAATCACGTAAAACCTGCCTATAAGGCTTTCCTAAAGCCATATAAGTCCAATGCGGATTATGTAATTAAAAACAACACTGACTTTCAAGAATGTCTAATAAAGGTTATCACAAAGTTTAATGAAGTGATAGCTTCTAGTAATATCAAATAAAATCTTGTAAATAGGCCCTACAAATCCGAGTAAAGAATTATTGTTAAGTTGGCCTAATAAATTTACTTTTGCCACCTTTGAAATTTTCGCAAAACATCTAATTGATTTTAATAGATAATGAACAATAAAGGATTTATCCAAATAATAACCGTATTACTTCTTCTAGCAAGTATTTACCAACTGTCTTTCACTTTTGTAACTAACTCTGTTAAGAACAAAGCAGAGGCACAAGCAGTAAGCTTGTATGGGAATGACATCTCAACAAGTGCTGCTAGAGATTCTTTTCAGAAAGTATATCTTGATTCCATGTCTCGAGTTGAGGTTTATCCTGGACTTGGATTTACATATCAAGAGTGTAAAGAAAATGAGTTGAATCTTGGCCTTGACCTTCAAGGAGGAATGAATGTTACTTTGGAAGTTGAAACTCCAGTTGTAATAAAGGCAATGGCTGGTGAAACGGATAATAAAGCTTTCTTAGAAGCCTTTGAAAATGCAGAAGCAAAGTACTTGGGTCAAGAAAATTTTGTTGATGCTCTTGAAAGAGAGTACAATGAGACAGCACCTGAAGGTAAGATCGCTGGTGTTTTTTATGGTAAGGGTTTAGAAATTGATTTGCCAAATGGGATACAATCTTCCAATGATGAAATATTTGAATACTTAAAAAAGGAAAGTGAAAGTGCAATTAGCAGGGCTTTTGAAATTATAAGTACTCGTATTGATAAATTTGGTGTTGCACAACCAAACGTTCAGCGTTTGGATAATGGTCGAATCTTGATTGAACTGCCAGGTGTTGATGATCCAGATAGAGTTCGCCGCTTAATTGTAACCTCTGCTCAATTGGAGTTCTGGAGAATGTATGATAAGAACAAGGCCGCTGAGGTTCTTGATAATGCAAATAAAATAATACTTGGAGAGCAGATTGCAAGTGATTCTACTGTAGAGAGTTTAGATACTGTTCAGGCAGATAGTGCGATAAAAGAGAGTATTGAAGGTACTTTGGGCGATGATACTGATAGTCTTGCAAATGACTCTACCCCTGATATTAGTTTTGAGGAGTTTAAAGAAAAGAATCCTTTACTATCTATATTCAATTTCAACCTTACCCAAGACAGAAAAAACTGGGGAGGAGGAAGTGTAATTGGCTTTATTGATAAGTCTAATATTGATAAATTCAATGAGTATTTAAGTAGAAAAGATGTGAAGGCTATTATGCCTCAAAACTTAAGATTCAAGATTGGTTTTAAGCCAGTAGAAGGAAATGAAACAATCTATGAAATTCATGCTTTACAGTCAAATAGAGATGGAAAGCCATCTCTTGCTGGGAACGTAATTACGGACGCAAGACCTACAAGAGAGCAAAATCTTGAGGTTGGCGTAAGTATGACCATGAATCAAGAAGGTACTGTAAAATGGAAAAGATTAACTGCAGAAGCAGCAAAGAATAAGGAAAGTGTAGCAATCGTATTGGATGACCGAGTGTACAGTTCTCCAACAGTTCAAAATGAAATTCCAAATGGAAGATCATCGATTACAGGTAATTTTGATATGCAGGAAGCTACTGATTTATCCAATATTCTTAAAGCAGGTAAACTTCCAGCTCCTGTTAAGATAGTTGGGGAAAATACCGTTGGACCTACTTTGGGTGATAAGGCAATTAAAGCAGGTACATTATCACTTGCCGTTGGTTTCCTTTTGGTAATTATATTTATGATTCTTTACTATGGTAAAGCTGGTTTATATGCTGATATAGCACTATTAGTAAACTTGGTATTTATCATTGGAGTCTTAGCAGGATTACACGCAGCACTAACCCTTCCGGGTATGGCAGGTTTAGTCCTGACTATAGGTATGGCAGTAGATGCGAACGTACTTATCTTTGAGAGAATCAGAGAAGAGTTGCAAGGAGGTAAATCCTTCAAGTCTGCTATTAAAGATGGTTATTCTGGAGCCTATTCATCCATTATAGATGCAAATATTACTACCGTTATTGCAGGGGTGATTCTATGGGTCCTAGGAAAAGGACCAGTGATGGGATTTGCAGTTATACTTGTTATTGGTATCCTTTCTTCACTATTTACTTCTATCTTCCTTACAAGATTATTTATAGATGGAGACATTAAAAAAGGAAAAGAGACTTCATTCTATACTAGTATATCTGAGAAGTTTGGCCGTAAACTGAATACTATTGATTGGGATTTTATTGGTAAAAGAAAGATGTTTTACATGATTTCTGGAGTGTTAATCTTGATAGGTATTGTTTCATTATCTACAAGAGGTCTCTCAACAGGTGTAGATTTTAAAGGAGGTTGGAGTTATGTTGTTAATATAGAAAATGCCAATTCAACAGATATTAAGGCAGCTCTTGGAGATGTAATTACAGATGCTAATAATGAGGTGAAGACTTATGGAGCCGTTAATAGATATAAAATTACAACATCTTACTTAATTGAGAGTGAGGATAGTCTTGTAAATATTAAGGTCGAAGATGCATTAGTGAAATCATTGGTAAAGTATAATTTTAGCAAAGAAGATATCTTATCCATCAATAAGGTTGGACCTACTATTGCAAGGGATACTACCGTTAGATCTATTTGGGCTATTGCTCTCGCTATTATTGGTATGTTCTTGTACATCTTAGTACGATTTAGAAATATAGGATTTAGTTTGGGTGCTACGGCTGCCATCTTCCATGATGTGTTAATTGTATTCTCAATTTACTCCATATTCTATGGTATTCTACCATTTGAACTGTCGATAGACCAGGCATTCATTGCCGCAATACTTACAGTGGTAGGTTACTCTATAAATGATACTGTGGTAGTGTTTGACCGTGTAAGAGAGTTTATTGGGTTGAATAAAAGAGAAACTGATTTGGCTCCTATAATTAATCGAGCTATCAATACAACATTAAGTAGAACATTGATTACTTCATTGACGACCTTAATGGTAATCTTAATTCTATTTATATTCGGAGGTGAAGGCCTTAAAGGATTTACGTTTGCACTTCTTATTGGTGTTGCGGTAGGTACTTATTCTTCTGTTTGTATTGCGACTCCTATAGTTGTAGACTTCCTAAAGAAGTTTGGTAAATAGGTAAGAACTTAAAAGTTTAATATAAAAGACCTCAACTGATTTCAGTTGGGGTCTTTGTTGTTATAGATCTCTGTTACTTCTAAATAGTTGATAGGTTAAACCCGGTAACCTTTGAAGTATAACACTTGAAATTTTGGGCAAAAAAATGCCCTTACGTTAATGTAAAGGCGTTTCAATAGTCTTTGACTTTAGATTTATTCTTCTTCGTCTATAATCTCAAGATTCCCTAAGAATTCTTTCAGATTCGTAATAATGGGGACATCCATTAAGTCTGATCCTAATTCATTTGCCAGATGAACCGATAACCAGTCCAAACGGTATATCACATCAAAAATAGATTGAAGTGTATATTCTGGTATTTGAAGAGGAAGTACTTTGTTGTTTTCTAACTCTAAATGAGATATTAAGAAATCAAATCGTGCTTCAACACGGGGGTTTTTTGTTGAATACAACATAATGAAATTTGTATTCATTTTGTCGATGTAGCTCTCTATAACATTGTGATTTGCCTCGGGAAGTATATTAACAAAACCTTCTAGTTTGGAGTTCTCATTCAACTGTTGCGTGAAGCGAGTAGCTATAGGAGCAAACTCCCTATCACTTACAATTACAAATTTATTTCTGGCTGTGTTTTTGAAAAAATCAAATATACGAGAACCGCTTTCTTGCAGTCTGCCTAGTTGACTATCAAAGTGATTTTTAATACTTTCAAGTACTGGTCTTTGATCATCTTCCATCAATTCGCCCAAGATCATTGTAATGAAACTTAGACCAAAACCTACTGTCATACGAGGTTGGTAGCCATTTTTTAAATCATAGGTCTTGAGGTTGTTAGCTGTGGCTAATTCCTTAAGTTTTCCTCCTCCTGTGATTATTATTATCTTACATCCTTCGGCATTAGCCTCCTCAAAAAGACTTAAGGTTTCTTCAGTATTTCCTGAATAAGAATTGAGAACAACAAGTGTTTTTCTGCTTACATATTTGGGTAAGTGATAGTCAGCAACGGTCTCAATAGGGATTGGACATTTATCAAATAACCAGTTTTTAGCTAGCACAGCTCCAATACCACTTCCGCCTAGTCCTCCTAAAATAATGTTATCAAAATCATCGACCCCTAGTCCATGGGATGAATAATTTTCTAGAACATATTGAAATTGTTCTGTGAAGTTATCTAATGATGTTTCGTGCGTTAACATGTGTTTTTCCTAATACCTTTGTAGCGAACAAAGATATATTTAAATAGACGTACAGTAAGTACTCCATAATAACAAAATTCAATAAATGTCTGACATAGCAGAAAATAGCGAAAACATGCAAGAGAATGAGCTCTTTCTCATATATACTTTCACAGTAGATGATGGACAGGAACCCCTGCGTGTAGATAGGTACTTAGTGAATAAGATCGAACGTGCAACTCGAAATAAGTTGCAGGAGGCCATTGAGCGAAAGCAGGTGAAAGTGAATGGTAAAGCTGTTAAGTCCAATTATAAGGTTAAACCAAAGGACTTTATTGAAGTCTCTGTCGATAAAGAACCTAATGAACTTGAGGTAATTCCAGAGGATATTCCACTCGAAATCATATATGAGGATAGTAGCCTAATGATTGTAAATAAGAAAGCTGGAATGGTTGTACATCCAGGTTTTGGAAATCATTCAGGAACTTTATTGAATGCCTTAGCCTTCTTATTAGATGACAAAGCTGTACATCAAGGGAAAAGACCTTGGTTGGTACATAGGATTGATAAAAATACCAGCGGTTTATTGGTTGTAGCTAAAACGGATGAAGCAATGGCTCACTTGTCAGAACAGTTCAAAGATCACAGTATTGAGCGAACGTATCAGGCTTTAGTTTGGGGAAGTATGGCTGAGAAGGAAGGTACGATACAAAGTATGATTGGTAGAGACCAATACGATAGGAAGAGGTTTGTTGTACTACCTGATGATACCGAAAGAGGAAAACATGCCGTTACCCACTATCGTGTTCTGGAAGATTTTTTATACACTTCTTTGGTTGAATGCAAATTGGAGACGGGAAGAACACATCAAATTAGGGTACACCTAAAACATCTGGGGAACCCACTTTTTAGTGATGATTTTTATGGAGGTAATAGAATATTAAAAGGTGTGGTCTTTAGTAAATATAAGCAGTTTGTAGATAATTGTTTTAGCATAATGCCCCGTCAAGGATTACATGCTAAATCTTTAGGCTTTGTGCACCCTGCTACAGGAGATTGGATGCAATTTGATTCTGAATTGCCTCATGATATGGCTACCGTTGTCGAAAAATGGCGTTCTGCTTCGAATACCTACGGGTTTTAGTCTAATTGCCAAAGAAGCTCCGCTTGGTAATTAATTTACCAAATGTGTATTCTTGAATGGTAACCAGTCTATCAAATCCAGTGTACGTTGCAAAATACCTTTCTGTATCTTCAACAAGGATATTTCCTCTTCTATCCACTAAGGTATTTCCCAAATTACTTCCATTTTTTCTGTGAATATTAAGTTTCTGTGTCTTGCCATTTGTAGAGTTTACTTGTATAATCATAAATGGAATGGCTTGCTTTATCGAGTCTTTAGACTCTTGTGTTAAATAGTTGGCAAAGCCCTCAAAGTTTTTGTTCTTGAATAATGCAAAGAAACTTCTTGCTGCAGCAATTGAAAGATTGTTCACTGAAGGTTGAATGGAATAAGAAGAGTCCTTTCTGTTTAGTATAAATGACTCATTAGGCAGTTCATTATTAATAACCTGTATAGAGGCTATTTCTTCTGGTTTAAAGTCAAATATAGTTTGATCAAACCAGTCATTTATATCGCAGCTAAATTTTGGGTCAAGTATGCCACTAAATCCTAGTATGTGAGCTATGTACGGAGTCTTTGAGCCTTTTATATGAAAGTATGTTCCAGATTGGTCATTGGTTGGAAATCCTACATAGTAGTTTCTAATTTCCTTCCCATTTGCACTTATGATGACATGTTTGGAGTGCCCAATCATCGTTCGTATTACATTTTCCCTAGCAGGTTTTGGAGCAGGTCCTTTTATCCGGATTTTACTAAGCGTTTCGTCCAGAAACATTTGCACTTTGATAGGGAAGGCTTTATATTCTTTATTTAGGAGCCATTCGTTGCCAGATTTTTCTAGTAAAACAGAATTGCCATTTCGGTCTTTAATGCTAATCCTATCTATTTCATCTGGATTTTCAATTGCAAAATTTGTGGTGTCTCTGAGGTTAGCCTCACCATCACCTACGTTTAGCAAAACAAATATTCCGATAATGGCTGTTGCTAAAACAAATATCCAAAGGTACTTCTTCATTTATAGTTCAAATTAACTGACTCTAAGGGGATTTGTAACAAGCTTTTTTATCAAAGTGATAAATTATTTCAAGAGTGGCATCCCATTTGAAATAATTATATGGAGTGATACTAATATCTCTATATATTCTAATGAAGTGGTTAAGACCCAGAGATGTTAAATTTAAAACTGTATAAAAAAAAGAGCAATGATGAAGAAGAAATGGATCGCACTAATAGGAATGGCACTAATTTTTATGACTAGCTGTGTTAAAGAAACTATTTACGTAGAAGACACATTAATAACAGATGCAGATGTTTTTTATGAATATACAGCTGATAATTTTGGAACCATTATAGAAGGAGATATCTTCAATGACGGTGAAACTTACATTAACGCAGTACAACTTGAAGTTAGATTGTATGACAGACGAGGTATTCTTATAGATAATGAATACCTATGGGTAGATACTTACTTTAATCCAGGAGGTCAGGTGAGTTTTTATTTTGACTTGCCCTATTCCAATGTCTACGATGTAGACATTCGGATTAATAGATATGACTAATCTTCATTTGTAGTCGTTTTTTTAGATGATTTTTCGTCAGTTGAATCAGTCGGATCTTTCAACGTTTTACCTTTTAAGTATTCAGGTAATTGCATACCCGCCATAGAGAAAATATCTTGAAGTGGCGGTACAGATTTGTACATGCCACTAAGGAAGTTGGATGTTGAAGTTTTGCCATCACTATTGTTTCCTCCGTCCCAAACGGTCACCTTGTCAATCTTAATATTTTTAATCGCTTCTGTTTGAAGAGCAACAATATCTTCAAGTTTATCTGCAATCAGAAGTAGAGCCGCATCTTGTGGGCTATTTCCGGCAGAACTTACAAGTTTGTCAAAACCTTGAGCTTGCTTAGTCAAAATTTCATAAATACCTTTTGCTTCAGCTTCTTTTTTGGCGTAGATAGCGTCTGCTTCACCTCGAGCCACTCTTCTAATTTGTTCGGCTTCAGCTTCTGCATCTATTTCTATTTTTTCTTTGCCAATTTGTGCGGGTATTACAATATCTGCAAATTGAGTTGCTTTTTCTCTATCAGCTCTACTTTCTTCAGCTTCTGTTTCTGCTGCGTATGCTTCTTCAAGTGCTTTTGCTGACTGAACTTTCTCAGAAGCTATTGCAAGCTTTTCAGCCTCTGCTTCTCTTTGTCTTCTAAGAGCGTCCGAATTAGCGACCTTTATTTTGGCAAGGTTTTCACCTTCAACTGCCATTGCGTTAGCATCAGATACTTTGATACGTTGATCTTGATGAGCTTGAGCCTCACCAATGCTACCATCTCTGTTCTTTTCAGCAACACTCTTTTTAGCATCATTAATAGCCTTTGCAGCAGCTTCCTTACCTAGAGCCTCAATATATCCAGACTCATCTCTAATGTCGGTTAGGTTAACATTAATTAGTTTCAAACCAATCTTTTTAAGTTCTAGTTCCACATTTGAACTTACATTGGATAAGAACTTATCACGGTTATTGTTAATTTCTTCAATGTCCATGGTAGCAACTACAAGTCTTAACTGACCAAATATGATATCTAAAGCAAGGTTATGAATCATTTCCGTGTCCAGACCTAGAAGTCTTTCCGCTGCATTCTCCATTATCCCAGGTTCTGTTGAGATACCTATCGTAAATCGAGAAGGGACATCTACCCGAATATTTTGCTTACTCAAAGCGTTGGTTAAATTAACCTCAATAGAGAGAGGTGTTAAATCCAAAAATGCGTAATCCTGAATGATTGGCCAAACGAAAGCAGCACCACCATGGATACACTTTGCGGATAAGGTTGTTTGGTCCGAAGCTTGACCAACCTTACCGTAGACTACCAAAATACGATCGGAAGGACAACGCTTATACCTCTTGGTAAGCGAATAAATAAGTACAAAAATAAAGAGGGCGACTAGTATTGGTATTATTACAATTAAGTTCATATTCAATTATGGTTTAGTTTCGGGTTACTGTTAAAATGTTATTGCTGCTGACTTCAACTACTTTGACGATAGAGCCTGTCGGAATATCCTCATTATCATTAGTAAGTGCATCGAGATCTCTTAATGCACCTTGTATTTTTATTTGTACTTTGCCATACCCGCTTCTGTTTGCAGGTATAGTAAGATAAGTTTCTCCTTCTGTTCCAACGGCATTCGATAATTTTAGAGTTCCGCTTTGTGTTAGTTTATGTGCAAAATAGAATATAGATGCCATTACAACCATCATAGCTAATCCCGCTGTTATTGAGATTACTATTGTCATTGATTTTCCTAAATCTGCATCTATGCATGCTAATCCAGTCCAACTGAAAATAGCAAAAAAAGCAATGAGGTTTTTTAAAGTAAAAAATTGAAATCCAATGCCTGTGTCAGCGTCAAATTCAGCATCGATATCAATATCTGCGTCTACATCCCCACCAAAGAAAGTTGCAATCAATTGTATTAGAAAAGCTACTGAGGAAGGAATAGCAATAAGCCAAAATATTTTGTCAAAAGACTCTAGGGTAGACCACCACTCTGCGTTCATAGTTGTTCTGATATAAGGTTCTCGGTTTTCAGTCGGTGTCAAATATAAACTAGAAGGGTTTTGTAATGCAATCAATTCGTATGAAAGATATAAAAATATCGTTGTTATTCTACCTTTGAGGTTGTGGAGCAAGGTTTAAGTAGTTTGAAAGCATTTGTCAAGGAGAATAAGTCTAATCTCATTGTATTAGCAGATAAGCATACCCTCAAGGATTGCTACCCGCTTCTTGAGGAGGAATTACCCCACTTTATAGTTCCATATGGTGAAGGGTATAAAAATCTAAATAGTTGTGAGTTTATTTGGAAAAAACTCACGGACCTCAATGCTTCTAGATCATCCATATTACTTTGTTTAGGAGGAGGAGTCCTTTGTGATATGGGGGCTTTTGCTGCTGGGTGTTATCAAAGAGGAATAAAAACGGCATTGGTTCCTACTAGCCTGTTAGCAATGGTAGATGCCTCAGCAGGGGGTAAAAATGGTGTTAACTTCCTTGGTTTTAAAAACTACATTGGAACATTTAAAGAGCCAGACTCTATTTTTATATGCCATGAATTTCTGAATACTCTTCCATACGATGAGAAAATCAATGGCTATGTGGAAATGCTCAAGCATGGTTTGATTGCTAGTAAAAGTCACTATGATGTAGTCAAGCTTTTGTTTTTAAAGGACCGAGAACAATTTGATAATCAGCTTATATATGATTCCGTAAAAATAAAACAGCAACATGTAGATCTTGATTTTAAAGACAATGGAGTTCGAAAAAGGCTTAATTTCGGTCATACAGTTGGTCATGCTATTGAGTCATATAGTCTTGCAAGGAATATGGAGAATGAAAGTTTATCTCATGGAATGTCCGTTGCTTTGGGAATAGTGGTGGAAAGTTATATAAGTAACCAATTAAATGGCTTGAATGAAGATGAACTTAAAGAGATAACTATTGTTTTACAGAGAATAGTGAACAGCATAAATGAAGAGATCCCAAGTTTGGATGTACTGATCCCATATCTTCAAAGAGATAAAAAGAACAATTCGGATGGAATTAATTTTTCGTTACTAAGTGGTATTGGGAATTGTGATCATGATTTCAATGTAAGTCTTGATATTATTGGTGACGGGTTAGACTATTTACGTAAGCTTAAATGATACGATTGTCTCACCCTACGAGCGTATTAAAAGGAAGCATTAAACTTCCTAGTTCGAAGAGTATAAGCAACAGGATGCTGATACTGCAAAACCTGTATGAACAAGATATGAAGTTGGATAATCTATCCAATGCAAATGACACTCAACTGCTTCAAGAAATTTTTAAAAGTGAGAGTAAAAATCTAAATGTTCAGGATGCTGGTACGGCATTTCGCTTTCTGACGGCATACTGTGCGGTCACACCAGGAGAATGGGTCATACACGGAACGGATAGGTTGAACGAACGGCCCATAAGTCAATTGGTGGATTCATTGAGATTGTTGGGGGCAGACATCAGTTATGTCGAAGAAGAAGGTAAGGCCCCTTTACGTATTAAAGGGAAACAACTAACAGCCAGTGATGTCTTACTTGATTTAACCCATGTGAAAACAAGTCAGTTTATTTCAGCTTTACTAATGATAGCTCCAAAGATTCATGGAGATTTCAAGGTCAAGGTGAATACTAAAATGTCCTCGTATGCCTATGTGCTTCTTACGATTGGCTGTCTCAGGAGAATGGGATATACGGTTTGGGTTAATGGACAATATATTAAGGTAAGTCATCAACAAAAATTTGATGGAGAATACTTTGTGGTGGAACCTGATTGGACTTCTTTTTACTATTGGCTAAGTATGGCACATTTAGCAAAGGAGGTTAATTTATTCTTTCCCGGACTCAGGTTGGATAATATGTCTAAAGAGAGAAAGCTATTGTACCATGTTGGGCATAGTGCAATGCATTTTGAGGAGAGGGATAATGGACTTAGACTTACTAAGTCAAAATCAGGAAATTATGATATAAAAGAAGAGTTGAACTTTTCTCAATTCCCAGATTCTGCAATGACCTATGCAGTTTTGATTCCAGCGATAGGGGCAAAAAAAGTAAAACTTAAAGGGCTTGAAAGTTTAAAATACAAAGAGTGCAACAGAGAAGAAGCAATAACAAGTCATTTAAATAAAATGGGTGTCAATCTTAGCCATAGTAAAGAAGGTGTGTGGCAGATGGATGCCACAGGTTTTAAACTTGAACCTGAAACATTTTTTGAGAGTTATGATGATCATAGAATGGCAATGTGTGTGGCTCCATTGGCATTATTGGATGAAATTATTATTGAAAACGAAGCAGTGGTTAAAAAATCCTATCCGCATTTTTGGGATGACTTAGGGTCTGTCGGATTCCAAGTAGAACAGATATCTTTGAAGGATTGAACACACTCGGTAAACATATTAGACTGACATCTTATGGAGAATCACATGGAGCTGTAATAGGTGCAGTCCTTGACGGATTCCCTGCGGGATTTAAATTGGATAAGAGTTTTATTCAGAATCAACTTGGGAGAAGAAAACCAGGACAATCAGATATAGTAACTCCTCGTAGAGAATCGGATGAGGTAATTGTGAATAGCGGAGTGTTCGAAGGCTTCACTACCGGAGCACCTATACATTTTCAAATACAAAATAATAATGCACAGCCTAAGGACTACTCTCATCTAAAAGAGGTGTATAGACCTAGTCATGCAGACTATACCTACGAAGTTCGCTATGGACACAGAGATTATAGAGGAGGAGGTAGAAGTAGTGCTAGAATTACAGCAGGTTGGGTAGCAGGAGGAGCTTTGGTGCAAGATTATCTTGCTCAAAAAAAGGGGATTGAAATTTCAGCTTATGTTAAGCAAATTCAGAAAGTAAAGTTAGATACTCCAGCTCGATTTTATTCAATAGAGGAGGTGGATACCAACATAGTTCGTTGTCCAAATAATGAGATAGCTGAACAAATGATAACTGTTATTAAACAAGCCCAAGATAATCAAGATAGCTTGGGTGGAATTATAGAATGTGTGATAACAGGCGTTCCTGCAGGACTTGGGAATCCCGTTTTTGATAAACTAAATGCAACTTTGGGTCATGCAATGCTCAGCATAAATGCAGTGAAAGGTTTTGAGCTTGGAGGAGGATTTGAAATGACACACAAGCGAGGGTCAGAGGTTAACGATGCATTCGAAATGAAAGATGGTAAACCATATACCAAAACCAACTTCTCTGGAGGAATCCAAGGTGGGATTAGCAATGGAATGGATATTGTTTTTAGGGTAGCATTTAAACCCACCGCAACAATTGGATCAACACAAGCAACCATTAACCGAGATGGAGAATCCGTAAGTCTTAAAGCTACAGGTCGCCACGATCCTTGTGTAGTTCCCAGAGCAGTGCCAATAGTAGAAACTTTGGCAGCGTTGGTTCTTGGAGACTTTACTATTTAGTTTTTTTTGTCGCAAAAGTGGAGATTAGCATCAGCACTGCAGTAGATACCATTCCAATGATTAATAACAGGTCTGCTCTGGGGTAATGTTGTATTTTAAAAAGAGCTCCAATAACTACTGTTCCTACAGATATGATTTTTAAAAGATTTAATAACCTACCCTCCGATGGGTTTGTACTGAGTCTCATTGGGAAAAAATCTTGATCCATTCCTATATCCCAATACCAAATAACAAAGGCTCCTCCAGTTATTACTAATAGATAATAGTCCGCAAAATGAAGTGCTTCTATGTCAAGAAGGTAGATTAGATAGCTTAATAACCCAACCAGAGAAGCCCAATGACCATAGGTTTTCTCCTTTTTAAACGAAAAAATTGCCAATGTAAATAGGAGAAAGGCAATCTTTGAATAATAGACAGTTTCTCGTCCATAGGGCCAATGTTGAATCATGCAGAGAGCACCTAGAATAATGAACACAATGGAAATGCGTTGGGCCGTTTTTAATACAGTCGGTAGTTTTTTCATGTCCTGAGAGCTCTCAAAGGTAATGGAATGAGAATAGGTGTAAATTCATTGGTCAACTTATATGGACGTTTGATATTTTAACAATGTGGTTTTCGAAAAGTACCTTTATTTTCGATGTAATGCAAAAACCACCACCATGTTACCAAGACTGGAATGCAATGGAAATTGTGGATGGAGGTCGAATATGTGCTCAATGTGATAAGACCATTGTTGATTTCACAAAAGTAACTTGGGAGAATATTTTAGAGCATCAGAAAAAGACACAGTTTACGACTTGCGGTAAATATTCTGAGAAACAAATTACACACTGGGGGTATCAGCCACCAAGAGTAGATTTGGCTTGGTTTAGGAAGTCTAGTTTTACGGGTTTGTTCATTCTATTAGGCTTCAAAGTAGCATATGCACAAGAGGTTGAGAAGCCCAGTATAGAGATAGTAGGTGATACTGTACAGTTTCTCAGTGATACAACAGAGAAGTATCAATTAGCCAATTTTAGAGGAGTCGTCATAGATAGTTCCACGGGAGAGTCAATACCTTTTGTTATGTTGAAAACACTCGATGGTAAAAAAAATGTGTATACAGACGTTGATGGATGTTTTAAAATAGAGGTAAATTCGGCTGACTTGAATAATGGAATGTTGTCTGTTAAGCTCATATATGCAGGATCTGAGAGTCGAGAATATCTCCTTAAAAAGAATATGGTAAATGAACTATCCCTTTCTATTAAAAAGCTCGAAGTTGTAATAATCGATAGAAGCTTTCGAGTTGCAGATCCAAAGCCAACTTTGAAACCAATTCGAACTATCAAAAATTGGTTTAAGAAAGACTAGAGTTATTTGTTCTGTTAACTTTGACGAGAGTTTTAAGTTAGAAGAGCCTTGCAAAAGATTATCATTATTATTTTAGGAACGTATCTTAACGTTCTCAATAGAATTTCGAAGAAGATAGGAGGGAAGCATGCATTCCTACTCTTTTGTTATCCATTTCCTGTAAAGCTAAAACCTGCACAACAGAAGTTTTTGGATACATCTAATAAGTCATTTACTCAGTTTGACAACAAAAAAATAGCTACCTATATCTGGGGCAATGGTCCAAAACGTATTTTATGTTTGCATGGGTGGCAAAGTCAAACCTTTAGATGGAAGAAGTATATAGAAAGCCTAGATAAAGAGAAGTATACCATAATTGCTATAGATGCACCGGCTCACGGAGAGTCTGATGGTAAGGTCTTTAATGTGCCAATGTATGCTCGGTTAATTGAACAATTGATTATAGAACATAAGATGGACTATATTCTTGCTCATAGTTTAGGTGTGTTTTCGGCCATGTGTTTGTTCTCTGAGAAACCTGAATTAGCACCTGAGAAATTTGCGGCTCTAGCTACTCCGAGTAATGCGAATTTTTTTATTGATGAATTTGTTAGGGTACTCAGGGTAAATGTAAGGGTTAGGAAAAATCTAGTGGATTACTTTGAAGGGTACGCAGGAACGACTCCCGACTATTATGATTCACTAAATTTTGCTCAAAAGCAAACCTCACATGGTTTGCTAATTCACGATAAAGAAGATGGAGAGGCAACGTATGATAACGTGGTAGAAATTAATAAACTGTGGCCTAATTCCACATTGTATACCACTAATGGCTTTGGCCATAAGCTTCGTGATATTTCAGTTGTGAATAAAGTCGTGGACTTCTTTGAATAAGTGATATTAAGAAGTTCTCAGTTTTGAAGGTTTAGAGTATTCTTCAGTTTTCATTCCAAAGCTAAATCTATCAAAGAAAGGAATCATTTATTTTACTATTCTTATATTAGATGACTTAAAACAAAAATTATTAGAAAATTATGCAATTTTTAGAACCAATTATAGGCGGTATTGCTGCCTTTTTAGTAGGATTTTTATGGTACACAACTTTATTCGGGAAGCAATGGCAAGCTCTGACAGGTATGAGCGATGAGGATGCTAAAAAAGATATGGCACGTACTCATGGCCTCTCTCTCTTAATGATGATTATTATGTCTTTCGCTTTGAATACTTTTGTTATAAACGCACACCCAGCGGAGCTACAAACATTTGGACACGGTATGTTTCATGGAGCAATGATTGGTGTTTTTTATGCTGCGACATCAACAGCAATAAACTACCTGTACCAGCGTAAGTCGATAAAACTATGGTTGATTGATGCAGGATATCAAATTGTAATGCTTGCAGTTTCTGGCGGTGTTATGGCTGCATTAAGCATCTAAAATATTAATATTCAATAGGAATCCCTGATAAGAAATTATCGGGGATTTTTTTGTAATAAAACGATAAGTACCAAAAGGATTTAGGCTATTTGGTCTTCTTTAATTCATTGATTCTTGCTTCAGCAAATCTTTTGTCATTGTCATTACCATATTGGATCATTTTATTGTAATACTCCAGTGCTTTTGGTTCGTTCTTCATTAAGATATAAGCTCTAGCAATATTGCTTAGTACTACAATGTCAGTATTGTCTAGTTTTTCAGCTTTTAATAATGGTTTTAATCCCTTCTCGTATTCATTCAAAACGAGGTAGGTAATAGATATATTTGATAAACTCTCAATGTGGTCAGGATAGTGCTCTAAAATAGCAAAGGCTATATCCCTCATATTGTATAAAAGGGAATCATTTTCTGTATTGAATAATTGATTTTGATACGTTTGGATAGAAGAAAGAAAAAAGTCCTGCCCATCATCCCTAGCTTGGTTATTTGTCCAAGTCCATTCGTTGTTGTTTTTTGAGGAACGATGTATTGTTTTAATAACTTCTGAGGTGAAATTATCCCAATCCGAAATTTCACCTAGAACGTAAATCTTTCCAAATCTCATGTCAAGTCTATTGGGATGAAGCTTAATACCTTGATCAATCTTATTTAGGCCTTGTTGTAAAACACCTAAATTATATATGATTTGACTGCCTAAAAAACCGACGGGGGTGCCTGTACTATCACTTATTTCAAGAGCTTCGCCGTTTGGCCTATCTGGATTAATGGTAACAAACTCCTCTTGACATAGGCTAAAGTAAAAGTTAAAAGCACTAGTGAAAAACTCAGGGTCTGATGGCTTATTGAGCTCCCAAGCTTTCAGTGTTTCTAATTGTTTGGTAGTATCCTTTGCTCTACTGTATTCCTTAAATTGATCTTGAAAATTTTGTGCAAATCCTAGATTGCCAAGTACTACTAAGAAACTAAATGTTATTACTCTCATATTCGATTCCCAAATGTAGGTGTTTATGCTCGGATTCTTGAAATGTGCGGTTTATTACCATAGTTGAATGGTATTTCAAAAAAATCCCTAACATTGACACCATGAAAAAAGTAGCTCTGCATTGGCAGGTAATAATTGCTTTGATCCTAGGTGTTATTTATTCTGTGCTGGCGGTAATGAATGGCTGGGTAGATTTTACCGCCGATTACATCGCTCCTTTTGGTAAGATATTTGTAAATATCTTGAAACTTATTGCCGTACCTATGGTATTGTTTTCGATTATTTCGGGCATTGGTAGTCTTAAGAACATTCGGCAATTAGGAAGGGTTGGTGTCAAAACACTTTTAATATATGTAGCGACTACTATGAGTGCTATCCTCATAGGTTTACTTTTTGTCAACCTTATTCGACCAGGGGACTTTCCATCTGAAGAGTCAAGAATAGAAAAGCGTATTGAATATGAACTTTGGCTTGCTGAAACCCCTAGTGCACCAAGACTGGACGATGTAAGTTTTCTTACAGACCCAGTGTATGCCGTGAAGGTAGATGAAGTAAAAGCTAGACTCTCTGTAACAACTCTTGATGCTACTACACTGAAGAGATTGGCCGACGCGGAAAGTGAAAAGACGAAAGGTCCTTTGGATAAATTAGTTGATATTTTTCCCAGTAACATTTTTCATGCATTTTCGGATAAAGACGGGAAGTCCAATATGCTTCAGGTCATATTTTTTGCGATTCTATTTGGGGTTATATTGGTAAAACTGCCTAAGAAAGACGGGAAACCCGTTAAGAAAGTAATTAATGGACTTAATGAAGTGTTTATTGGGATGATAAACGCAGTAATAAAGGTGATGCCCATTTTTGTTTTTGCATTAATGGCTGGAAGTTTAGTCAAATCGGCAGGAGAAAACATGGATAAGCTAATGGAGCAATTACTTTTCCTCGGTCATTATTCCTGGGTTCTGATTTTAGCTTTGGCTGTGGTAGCCTTTGTATATTATCCTCTGTTAATTCACCTTTTTGCAAAGAAAATGACCATTAAGCAGTTTTTGAAAGGCATTCGAGAAGCTCAGATTACCGCATTTAGTACAAGCAGTAGCATGGCAACACTTCCAGTTACTATGGACTGTGTTAATGATAATCTAAAGGTACCAAAACCAATCTCAAGTTTTGTACTACCCATAGGAGCAACAGTAAATATGGATGGAACTAGTCTTTATCAAGCCGTAGCAGTAGTGGCCATGGCTCAGTTTCATATGATAGATTTGGATTTTACACAGCAGATGGTTATTGTATTAACGGCAACTTTAGCGAGCATAGGAGCTGCCGCTGTACCAAGTGCTGGCCTTGTCCTAATGATAGTGGTATTAGAGAGTGTAGGTTTAAATCCTGCATGGATTGCTATCATTTTACCAGTAGATCGTATCTTGGATATGTGTAGAACAGTAGTTAATGTAACAGGAGATGCAGCAGTTTCTACTATTGTTGCAGCTACAGAAGAGGAAGTAAGTAAAACAAAATAATACGTAAATTATAAGGAATCGATGAAATCAAACATTACTTTAAGATGTCATATATTTTATAATGTTAGTTCCATGTAAAGGTTCTATTTGCAAAAGCATAAATAAATGAAAAAAATACTACATATACTTTTAGGATTGTCATTCACACTTGCAGCTACTGCTCAGTGTGGTACGGATGAGTATAACAGACGTTTGGTTCAAGACAAGGTGCAGCCTGGGGAAAACTACGTGGACTACTTAGAAAGAACCAGAGGGTTTGAATTCGATGAGAATTATAATGCCAAGACAAAAAAGGCCATAAGAACAATTCCTGTTGTATTTCATATAGTCCATGCCTATGGAGAAGAGAATATTTCAAAAGCTCAGATTGAAGATCAAATGAGAATCATCAATGAGGATTTTCAACGATTGAATGCAGATACGTCATCTACACGTGCATACTTTAAGAGTAGAGCAGCCAATTTTGAATTGGAATTTAAACTGGCAAGAATTGCTCCGGATGGTTCCTGTACAGAAGGAATTACAAGGACCTATGATCCTATTAATACTTTTGAGAACTATAGTGATTTCGATGAAGAGGTCAAGACAGCTGTTAAACCTTGGGACAGATCTAAATATCTGAATATTTGGATAGTCTCGGAAATACTAAGTACAGGAGAGGGGACAATTTTGGGCTATGCTCAGTTTCCTGGTCAAGGGTCTTCTACAGATGGCGTTGTCGAAATTCATGATAGAATTGGTACGATTGGTACCGCGAATGCAGGAGATAAGGGGCGTACATTGACACATGAGATTGGCCACTGGTTAGGATTGTACCACCCGTTTCAGGGAGGATGTACGTCAAACAATAACTGGACTGATAGAGTTAGTGATACTCCTCCTGTAAAGGAGTCTTCATTTGGCTGCACGGCAAGTCAAAATCCAAATACATGTTCCAATGATTTCCCCAATGAAATAGATAATGTTGAGAATTTTATGGATTATGCAAATGGAAGTTGTATGAACATGTTTACTAATGGTCAAAAATCTAGGGTAAATGGATATCTGGGAAGTACAAGTGGTAGAGGAACAAATGTTTCTGCGGCAACTCTTGCAGCAACAGGAGTGAATACAAATCCAAGCTGTGGTCCTATTGCAGATTTTTGGTACGATTCGGATAAAACAACTATTTGTGCTGGAGGTACTATTGATTTTAAAGACCTGAGTTACGATGGAGTAATAACATCTAGAACTTGGACCTTTTCTGGAGGTACTCCTTCTGTTTCTACATTTGAAGACCCTACGGTAACTTATAACACACCAGGAGTGTATAAGGTAGAGCTGGAAGTGTCGAATAACGAGGGCTCGGACAAAATGGAAAGGGACTTCTTCATTACCGTTTTACCAACAACGGCTGTCTTACAATCTCCATATGGTCAAGATTTTGAATCTAACAATTCTATTAATGGATGGGATTTGCAAACAGATTACTTTGGAAATGGATGGGATAGAAATACGTCTATTGGATATTCAGGAAATGAATCTTTGGAAATGGTAATAGATGCTCAAACTCCTGGATCTACTAGATATTCAGTATTACTTCCTCCTGTTGATTTGACAACTTATGCAGGTTCTGTATCGATACATTATAAATATGCTTATGCAAGAAGAGTCTCTACAGCTTCGGAAATTTTATTGGTGTTAATCTCGGAAAATTGTGGTGAAACATGGAGAACACTGAAGGCCTATAATGGAGATAAATTAACCACTGGACCTACATCTCCTGGATGGACTCCATCTTCTGTTAGTGATTGGGCTAGAAATGAAATTGATGTGACACCTTATAACGACAATACTAATCTGTTTATTCGTTTTGACGTGATAAGTCAAAGCGGTAACTCCGTATTCTTGGATGACATAAATATTGGAGACTTTGCACTATCAGTTCCATCGTATGAAAACGATTTTGAACTATCCATAATTCCTAACCCTGCCCAGAACTTTGTACAGGTGAAAATGGCAAAAAATGTGAATGATGCAATAGTTTCTATTGTTGATATCACAGGACGATTACTTTTGCAGCAAAATTTAGACCCATCAAATCAGTCAATTAATACGACTGACTTGACAAATGGGGTGTATACTGTTGTAGTAACATCACAAGATGGAGAGTGGTCTAAGAAATTGATAATCAATAAATAATGTCGAAAAACCTAGTAATTGTCGAGTCACCTGCTAAAGCTAAAACCATAGAAAAATATCTTGGGAAAGATTTTATAGTAAAGTCCAGTTTTGGACATATCAGAGACCTTGCAAAAGGGGATGATGCTATAGATTTAGAAAAAGGGTACCTACCCAATTATATTATTTCTCCCGATAAAAAGAAAATAGTAGCCGAGCTGAAAAAGTTAGCCAAAGAAGCTGAAATGGTATGGTTAGCATCGGACGAGGACCGTGAAGGAGAGGCTATATCGTGGCACCTTTCAGAGGTGTTAAATCTTAAGCCGAGTAATACCAGAAGAATTGTCTTTCACGAAATTACCAAGTCGGCAATTTTACATGCTATAGAGAATCCAAGAGATATTGATGAGAATCTAGTAAATGCACAACAGGCTAGACGGGTGCTTGATAGACTAGTGGGGTTCCAACTTTCTCCTGTACTATGGAAAAAGGTTAAACCAAGCTTAAGTGCTGGTAGAGTTCAAAGTGTTGCTGTTCGACTAATTGTAGAACGTGAAAAAGAAATTCAAGCATTTACGACATCTTCTTCATTTAAAATTCAAGGTAATTTTGAAGCTTCAAAAAAGTCTGTAAAGGCTGATTTATTCAAGAGACCAGAGACAGCAAAAGAAGCCAATTCATTTCTAGAAAGTTGTAAGGGTGCTATTTTTAAGGTGGGTGATATAAAAGTATCTCCAGCCAAAAGAAATCCAGCCGCTCCATTTACTACTTCTACACTTCAACAAGAGGCTAGTAGAAAGTTAGGATATAATGTTTCCAAAACGATGATGCTTGCACAGAGATTGTATGAGAATGGACACATTACTTATATGAGAACGGATTCAGTTAATTTATCCGAGTTTGCTCGAACGACTGCTCAGGAGGCTATTATAGCAGATTATGGTCAGGCATACAGTAATCCAAGAAAGTATGCTACTAAAAATGATAGTGCACAAGAAGCTCACGAGGCAATAAGACCAACAGCCTTTACGGTGTCCAATGCTGGAGATGATGATGGTCAAAAGAGATTATATCAACTAATTTGGAAACGAGCAATTTCATCACAAATGAGTTCTGCTGAACTTGAGCGAACGACTATCAATATAGAGAATGACAAGAATGCTGATGTTTTTAAAGCCAAAGGTGAGGTTATCAAGTTTGATGGTTTCTTAAAAGTTTACCTAGAAGGTAACGATGATGAGGATGAAGAAGAGGATAGCGGATTATTACCAAAAGTAACTGTGGGTGAAGAACTCGGAGTTATAGAAATAAGTGCTACAGAAAGATATACAAGACCACCTGCTAGATATACTGAAGCGAGTTTGGTGAAAAGATTGGAAGAGTTGGGTATCGGCAGACCAAGTACCTATGCTCCAACCATTTCGACCGTGCAGAAGAGAGGGTACGTTGTAAAGGATGAAATAGAAGGTAAGACTAGAAAATACGAAACTCTGGTTCTTCAAAATGATTCAATTACTCAGCAAACAAATACTGAAAATTATGGTGCAGATAAGAATAAAATGCATCCAAGTGATATCGGGAAAGTTGTTACTGATTTCTTAATTGAGCATTTTGGTCAAATAATGGATTATGGCTTTACCGCTTCTGTAGAAAAGGAATTTGATGAAATTGCTGATGGTATGAAGAATTGGTCGGCAATGATTGATTCATTTTACAAACCATTCCATAAAGAAGTAGAAAAGACTTTAGAAACTGCTGATCGTGCTACAGGTGAACGTGCTTTGGGTAATGACCCGAAGTCTGGTAAGCCCATAATTGCCCGTATTGGAAGATTTGGTCCAATGGTGCAAATAGGTGAGCAAGATGATGAAGACAAACCTCGTTTTGCAAGTCTCGCTAAAGGTCAAAATATTGATAGTATTACACTAGAAGATGCCTTGGATTTATTTAAAATGCCTCGTATTCTAGGAAAGTTTGAGGATATAGATGTGAAAGCAAATATTGGTCGTTTTGGTCCTTATGTACAACATCAGAAAATGTTTGTATCTATTCCAAAAGAAGAGGATGTGATGACCGTAGAATTGCCGCGAGCTATCGAATTAATAGAAGCAAAGCGTATTATAGATGCCAATAAACTGATTAAAAAGTTTGATGAGGATGCAGATACTCAATTGCTAAATGGCCGATGGGGACCGTACATTAAATCAGGTAAAAAGAATTTTAAGTTACCAAAGGATTTAGAAGACCCTTCTAAACTTACTTATGAAGAGGTAAAGCACATCATGGAAAATCAGCCTGCGAAGGGTAAAAAAGCTCCAAAGAAGAAAAAATAATCTTTTAATTTTCTGAAATTTTAGAGGAAGTCTTTTCCTTTTCTATATTTGGTACGAACTAAATGATTAACGAAAAAGAACTCCGCTCTATGCTTTATTTACTCGACGATGAAGATTATCGGGTTGTAGAGCAGATAGAGGTTGAAATTACCGCAATGGGTAATGAGGTAATTCCTTTTCTAGAAAAAATTTGGCCAGAGGAAGGAAACACTGGACGTCAAGAACGAATAATAGAACTGATTAAGACTATTGGGCAGTTGTCATTGGCCAATTCATTTAAAAGTTGGCTTGATACTGAAGAGCAAGACTTATTGGATGGTTTATTGATTATCAATCAGATTATCGAACCTAATATAGATAAACAGCTCATCGAAAATCAACTGGATAAAATAAAGTTGGATGCATGGTTAGAGCTTAATTATGATCTTACTTCTTTTGAAAAGGTTAAAATTCTAAATCACATTTTTTTTGATGTACATAAGTTTAAAGGAGATACTGAGGACTACCACCACAGTAAAAACTCTTTTATTAGCTCCGTATTAGAGCGAAAGAAAGGTAATCCTATATCTCTAGCTGTTATATACTCTATCGTTGCTCAACGTCTCAATATTCCTATTTATGGAGTTAATCTACCACAGCATTTTGTGTTAGGTTATGTTAAGGAGTTTGATTGGTTTCCCCTGAAGAATTTTAACGATGAATCTTCGTTAAGTGATGAAGCCGGAAGTGAAATTATGTTCTATATCAATCCATTTAATAATGGTCTGATTTTTAATCACGATAATATTCATAAATTCTTAAAGAAATTGAAGCTTGAATCTAAAGAGGACTATTTTAAGGCATGCACTAATAAAAGTATTTTACTTCGGATATTGAGAAACTTAGAGGTCTCTTTTGGTAAGGAGAATAACGAAATCAAGTTGGAACAAGTTAAAAAATTATTAAACGTACTTATTGCAGAAGATTAGAAGGTCACTTTACTTTGACCTTATAAATATACTTTATACCATCAATCTTTCTTGAAACGATATTCAGAAGACTATCCGATTCGACGTTGTCTGATGTTCCACTTATCAAAATAATTTTGCCTCTTAAATTGGTGTGAGAAATACGCTCTTTAAAATTACAGAATGTATGATCAAACCAATAGAAAGTGTCATTGGGATAAATACGTGAAAGAGCTTCAGAATGTCTACTAAATTGCGTTTTATTCGCCATAAATAAGGCATATGATGGAGACGAAGAATAGTAGGTTTGAACTCCAGTTGGGGACTCTATGCTTTGTGCGACCAAAGCGAATTGTCTCATACTTCTGCTGTATAGAGTTAACCTAACAAGTATGAATAAAAGAACTAGAGGGACCATAAGTTTTGTGTTCCATACTAAGTTTATTCCTTCAAATGCTAATAAGATAAAGACAGGTAAAATAGCATAGGAAACCACGAAATAATTGCTAGACGGCATTTTAAGAATCAGCATAAAGAAAATAAAGAAGGAAACACAAATGGAGATAACTGCGATGCGGTTTACTTTTTTAACAAGACTGTAAGTGAGTCCAAGTACAAGAGTAATAATAGGCAGACCATTGATACGAAGCAGTTTTAATAAATTAGAACTAAGGTCAGCTCCATACAAGCCGACTTCTCCTGCTCCATAAGAGCCAGTATGGCTACCCACATTTACAATCCACTGTAAAAAAGGATTTAATTCACGAGACCATGCTATCCAAATAATGATTAGAGAAACTATCCCAAAAGGAAGTACAGCTCGAAACAATTGTTTGCTTGGAATAAGGAACAACAAAGGGATTAGAAATGGAGCAATGGTGATTTTGGAAAGAATTGCAAATAGTATGCAGCAGACGATTTTCCAGGAAGCTACGGTTTTGTTTTGAGCTAGTCGTAAAATAATACTGCCAAGCCAAAGTCCCGCAATAACTAGATATGGTTCTGGTTTATTGGACCATATATTGAGGAAAATAACGGAGCTAAAGAAGAATGATAAAACAGCAAGAGACCACAACGTTTTGTTCTTCGTTACTTCGTATGTGAAAATGAGAAATTGGAAGAGAGTAAAAATGAATACAAAAAAGATAGTCAATGTAACCACGTGGAGATAAAGTTCGCTGTTGGTCAGAACATCTTGAGTCATAGATAAATCTACAAAGGACATTCTAAGCAAGTAGACTACACCAATAATTAGAGCATTCCAAAGCTTCACAATTATTGCAGGTTGATCATTGATGCCAGATGGAAGGAGAGACCAATAGTCCAATCCTGAAATGAGGTAGGTGTAATTAACATCTCCGTTTTGATGCAACCAATGTGGTCCAGATACGAAGAAATTAATAAGACAAAATAGCCCGAAAAGTAGTGTGATGGCTATGGATATCCTTCGACCATTAAGTAGATATGATTGGAAGTTTACCAACCCAATACTTTTGCAAATACAAGCGGTGCAACAATGGTCGCATCACTTTCAATAATATATTTTGGAGTGTCTTCTGCTAGTTTACCCCAGGTTATTTTTTCGTTAGGTACGGCACCCGAGTATGAGCCATAGCTTGTTGTGCTGTCACTGATTTGACAGAAATAGCTCCATAGAGGAGTGGGCCTTTCTAAATCTTGTTCGAGCATTGGTACAACGCATATGGGGAAATCCCCTGCTATACCTCCTCCGATTTGAAAAAATCCAAGACCTTGATCCTTAGTGTTCTCCGTATACCAATCAGCCAAAAAGGTCATGTATTCAATACCACTTTTCATAGTGGAAGGCTTTAGATTCCCCAGAATACAATTGCTTGCAAATATATTTCCAAGAGTGCTGTCTTCCCATCCCGGTACTACAATAGGTAGGTTCTTTTCAGCGGCTGCAAGCACCCAAGAATCTTTAGGGTCAATTTGATAGTGTTTTTCCAGACACCCATCTAAAAGCATTTGGTAAACGTATGCATGTGGAAGATGACGTTCTCCTTTGTTCTCGGCTGTCTTCCAAAAGTGTTCGATATTTCCTTGTATGCGTCTAAAAGCTTCTTCTTCAGGTATGCAGGTGTCAGTGACTCTATTGAGATGTCTATCTAGTAACTCCTGTTCTTGTTGAGGAGTGAGGTCTCTATAGTTAGGTATCCGTTCATAGTGCTCATGAGCCACAAGGTTCATAACATCTTCTTCCAGATTAGCACCCGTACAACTGATAATGTGAATTTTATCTTTGCGAATCATTTCAGCCAAAATTTTCCCCATCTCAGCAGTACTCATGGCACCAGCTAGGGTAACCATCATCTTATTTCCTTTTGCTAGTTGAGCATTGTACTCGTTTGCGGCATCTACAACTGTAGCAGCGTTGAAATGCAAAAAGTACTTGTCTATAAAATCGCTTATTGGTTTCATTTGTAAATAAAGGTTAGGTATTGTCTGTTAAATAATTGATGCTTTTTTGATAATATTTTGATGATGTTTGATTTAAAAATTTGTGCCAAGAATCCTCTTCTCCTCTTTCAATTTTAAGTTTTGCAAGGACGAAGGAAATTATTTGATCAGGCAAATAGCCTTGAGTTTGCATGGACCATCCTTGGTGGGAACTTCCTGTCCATTGACCAAAACTAAATTTAGAGTTTGCTTGAAAAATTCCAAAACCGTAAACAATGCAAAGAAGATCTGTAAGATACTCATCGTTTTCTACTATTCTATCTTCTCCTAACAGTTTATAGTGTGCGATCTCATGGGCTATGGTTGCAATGAGTCCTGTAGTGGAATTCAATAATTCAAGTTCCAAAGAGATGTTAATTTTTTTACCTTGTTCAGAGTAGGTGCCAAGAGTACTATTCCAACTCTTGTCCATTTTATCGGATGGGTCCATTGTATATCCTTCTGAAAAATTTTGAGGTGTTTCTGAGAAGAATTTCAGTTTGATATTGCTTGGGTTTAGGGAGTAAATCTTGCAGATTTCTAGAATTAAGAATTTTGCATCATTTTCTGAATGATCAAATTTATAGTCGAAGATTTTATCCGATGGAGATATGGTTCTTAATGAAAAATACTCTTCTTCGCCAATCTCATTTTTAATCCATTGTAATTCTTCTTTAATCCACAACTCATCCTCCTGCGTTATTGGGGATTTGCTTTTACGATTCCAAAATGCCATTATTCAATCTTTTGTTTGTCAAGTTAATACCCCAAGATTTTCATCATACTTTCAGAAGATTGTTCATCTGACCAAAGCTCATAGGTTAGTTCGCCATTTTCATTTCTATTGATCAATACCTTTTTTGGGTCAGGTATTAAACAGTGCTTTATACCACCACTGCCACCTAGGCTTTCTTGGTAAGCACCTGTATGAAAGAAGCCCAAGTACAAGGGTTCGCCTTTGGTGTACTTTGGCATATATATAGCGTTGACATGCTGTTCGCTGTTGTAGTAATCATCGCTGTCACAGGTTAAACCACCCAAAAGAACTCGTTCATATTCCGAGTTCCATTTATTAAGAGGTAGCAATATAAATCGCTCATTGATTGCCCATGTATCTGGCAATGTTGTCATAAACGAGCTGTCTATCATATTCCATAACTCTCGGTCATTCTGTTTCTTTTGGCCAATGACTTTGTAAATAGTTCCACTACTTTCTCCTACGGTGTAACTGCCAAATTCTGTAAAAAGATTTGGAACACTAATGTCCGCATGTAAGCATGTACTCTTTATTTGTTGTACTATTTCGCTTACCATATAGCCATAGTCATACGTGAAGTTTAAGCTCTGTTTTATAGGAAACCCACCTCCAATGTTGAGATGCTCCAAGTGCTTTGTGCTTGCAGCCAATGTGGTATATACATTCAGGCACTTATTTAACTCATTCCAGTAGTAGGCTGTATCGCGAATTCCTGTATTAATAAAAAAATGAAGCATTTTTAACCTGAGGTTAGGAATTTGCTTTATTCTTTCTTCGTAGAAAGGGACTATGAATTTGTATCCAATGCCGAGTCTACTGGTCCAGAACTCAAACTTAGGCTCTTCCTCAGAAGCTATCCGTATTCCAATGTTTATTGTCTTTTTCGTTTTATTAGCAAATAAGTCTAGTTCATCTGTATTGTCTAGAATGACATGCAAGTTCTCAAATCCTTGTCCCACTAAATCCAGAATCTTATTTACATAGGATTCTGTTTTAAACCCATTGCATATTATAAATCGGTTAAGATCTATTTTACCTTCAAGATGGAGTGTTTTTACAATGTCTAAATCAAATGCAGAAGAGGTCTCAATATGTACATCGTTTTTTAAAGCTTCCTCTAGTACATATTTAAAATGGGAACTCTTGGTGCAATAGCAGTAATTGTACTTGCCAGTATAGTTATGCTTAGCAAAGGCCTCAGCAAACCAAAATTTAGCCTTTTGGATATTCTCAGAAATTTTGGGTAAGTAACTGAACCGAAGAGGGGAGCCATACTTCTTTACCAAGTCCATCATAGGAATGTCTCGGTAGATGAGTTCACCGTTATCATTCGTTTCAAATTCCTCAGTGGGAAATTGGAAAGTTTGATCTATTAGGTCTGAATACTTATTCTTCAATGTTGTTTTAAAGTGAAGTGCAAATTAAGAGATAAAAAGTAGTTACTTTTTTGAAATATTCCGTCTCAATCGTATGAAAAGACCTTGGCCGTATTCTAGATTAAAAGTATGTCTTGGAATATGTGCCATTATAACTTTGATATTATTATTTGTAGCAATCAATTGTCTATAGTCTTTAACCTTCATTACCACAATACCTTTAGACGATGACCAAAACTAATAATCAAACAGCCTATACATACACCAAAGGCAAGTACCGTAAGGAGTTTTTTATGCTTACCAAAATAGGATGTGGTGAGTAAAAGTATGTTTACTACCACAGGCACATAGGTAAGAGGTGAAAATCCAATTCGTTGGACGTACCAATAGTTGAATTGATTGTTGCATCCGTCATTGGGAATAAGTGCCAAAAAGCCAATAATTAATAGAAGCGTGATGGCTAGCGATTTCTTGTTTTTTCTAAGATAAAGCCAACTAAGAATGAAAGGAGCAATAAGCAGTGTCAATCTAATATAGGTGCCAATAGTGTGATTTGCACAAAATATATTTCCTCTATAACATACTGGGCTAACACAAATAAGAGCAAGAGGGATGGCTAACCAGAGCAAGTGATCCCAAATATCTACAGAACGTTTAGAGTTTTCAGTTAGTTCCTTAGTAGACCACCATGCGAAAGGCAATATTGCTAGTCCTGCTCCGATAAACAAAAAGTTAAACCAGAAAGGAAAGGCGGCATCTGACCATACTTCATAAGCATGTAATATGTCCCAAATACACTTTAACCAAAGTATGGAAATGAGGGTAAAAAGTGACTTAAATAGGTTTTGATTTAGATGTTTCATCGAAATCAAAGTTACTTAGAAATAGTAAGAACCAGGTTTACGATATCATCTTCAAACTGACCATCCAAACATAGTCGACTTACCATTGAATTGAGTACCTTCGCAAACTTCAATAATTTCAATTATCAACGAGCAAGATTCAATCAAAATAATAGGGGCTAGAGAGCACAATTTAAAGAATGTGGATTTAGAAATTCCGCGTCATAAACTTGTGGTATTTACTGGTCTAAGTGGTAGCGGTAAGTCAAGTTTAGCCTTTGATACGCTGTTTGCAGAAGGGCAAAGACGGTACATGGATACTTTTTCTGCTTATGCTCGACAGTTTGTCGGGGATATGAAGCGACCAGATGTAGACAAGATAGAAGGTCTTAGTCCTGTAATAGCCATAGAACAGAAGACGGTAAGCAAGAATCCACGGAGTACCGTGGGGACAATTACGGAGGTCTACGATTTTCTTCGTTTGTTATTTGCACGAGCAGGAGAAGCATATTCATACCTCAGTGGTAATAAAATGAAGAGCTTTACCGAACAAGAAATTATTGATACTGTAAACAAAAAATTCACACTTCAAAAGATGATGATTCTTGCACCACTTATTAAGGGGCGTAAAGGACATTATCGAGAAGTATTTGAGCAATATAGAAAACGAGGATTTACCAAAGTTTGGGTGGATGGTGAACTGCTGGACATAGAGCCAGGAATGCAACTTGATCGCTACAAAATTCATGATATTGATTTGGTAATTGACCGAATATCACCTGAAGATGCTGGTAGTTTAAGGGTAACGGACTCGGTACGGTCTGCTATTAAAATGGGTAAAGGTGTTGTAAGTATTTTAAATCCAGAAACCAATGAGCTTACACATTTTAGTAAGTATTTGATGGATGTGGAAACGGGACTGTCCTACAACGAACCTCAGCCTAATCTTTTTTCATTTAACTCACCTTATGGAGCATGCCCAACATGCAATGGTTTAGGTACTTCGTCTGATGTGTTGGAGAAAGACCTAATACCCAATCCAAAGTTAAGTATCAATAAAGGAGGTTTGGCACCCATTGGAGATGTAAAGGATAATTGGACCTTCACTCAACTCAAAGCAATGAGTAAAAAACTGAAATTCAGTTTATCGAAACCAATTGCAGAGCTTGATAAAAAGACATTGGACCTTATCTTAAATGGGTCAGAAGAGAAGTTTGAAGTAGAGTATAAAGGAAGCTCTGGGTACCAACAGACATATGAAACCAGATGGAAGGGTATAGTCCCATCTCTGATGGAAGCATACTTTGAAAAGGACTTTGGTACATTGAGCAAATGGGCCGATGAGTTTATGACTGTGGTCCCTTGCCCCAGTTGTAATGGAGGTAGACTAAATAGGGAAGCACTTTCATACAAAATTGGCAGTGTAAACATTGCTGATTTAAGCAATAAAAGTATTGGAGAACTTGCTGAATGGCTCAAGGAGGTGAAAGACTCCATGAGTGACCGGCAACTGATAATAGGTAGTGAGATTCTTAAAGAAATAAGAGAGCGTGTGAAGTTTCTCATCGATGTAGGACTCTCTTATTTAGCTCTCAATAATTCAGCTAAAACGCTAAGTGGGGGAGAGGCTCAACGGATTAGACTAGCTACTCAAATAGGTTCTCAGTTAGAAGAAGTACTGTATATCTTGGATGAACCAAGTATTGGTTTGCACCAGAGAGATAACCAACGATTGATCAATTCACTCAAGGAATTGCGAGATATAGGGAACTCTGTTATTGTAGTAGAGCACGATAAAGACATGATTATTGAGAGTGATTATGTAGTAGATATTGGTCCTGGTGCAGGTAAAAATGGAGGAGAGATAGTGGCCCATGGTAAATGGGAAGATATAAAGGATAATGGTACTATAACCTCGGATTATCTAGGTGGACATCGTAAAATTGAGGTTCCTAAAAAACGGAGAAAAGGTACAGGCAAAAAACTCGTGCTGAGTGGCTGTACTGGAAATAATTTAAAGAATGTTACTGTTGAATTTCCATTGGGAAAATTCATAGCTGTAACAGGGGTTTCGGGTAGTGGAAAGAGTAGTTTGATTAACGAAACATTACATCCCATACTCTCCGAGTATGTCTATAACTCGGTTAAGAAGCCATTGGCTTATGACAAGATAAAAGGTCTTGAACATTTGGATAAGGTAATTACTATTAATCAATCACCTATAGGACGGACACCTCGAAGTAATCCAGCCACCTATGTTGGTTTTTTCTCAGATATTAGAAATCTGTATTCTGAGATAGGTGAAGCTAAAATAAGAGGATATAAACCAGGGAGATTTAGTTTCAATGTAAAAGGGGGTAGATGCGAAACCTGCAAAGGTGGAGGGCAAAAGGTTATCGAAATGAACTTCTTACCCGATGTACTGGTTGAATGTGAAACATGCCAAGGTAGGCGGTATAATAGAGAAACGTTAGAGATTCGATACAAGAATAAGAGTATCAGTGACGTGCTAAACATGACTGTGGAAGAGGCTGTAGAATTCTTTGAAGCAGTTCCAAGCATATACCGAAAGATCAAGGCATTGAATGATGTAGGTCTAGGGTATATTACACTTGGACAAAGTAGTACTACAATCTCTGGAGGTGAAGCACAACGTGTGAAACTGGCAAGTGAACTAGGAAAGATTAGTACAGGACAAACGTTTTATATTCTGGATGAACCCACAACGGGTCTGCATTTTGAGGATATTAATCAACTGATAGGAGTACTCCAAAGTTTGGTCGAATTGGGAAACACTGTTTTAGTCATAGAACATAATTTGGACGTTGTTAAAGTAGCGGACTGGGTAATTGATATAGGTCCAGAAGGTGGTTTTGCAGGTGGAGAGATAATGGTTGTTGGAACTCCAGAATACGTTGTCAAAAGCAAAAAAGGACATACCGCTCAATACTTAGCTTTAGAAATATGAATTGGATAGCAGAAGAAACAGAACGAATTGGTCGTGAGATAAGCAGATTGAAAGCTGAAGGGAAGAAGATTGTAAGTTCATCATCGTTTCAATCACATAGTATCCCTCTGCTTCATCTTATTAGTAGGATAGACAATTCGATTCCTATTTATTTTCTGAATACAGGTTTTCATTTTGCCGAGACTATAGCTTATAAAAATGAGATTTCGGAATTATTTCAATTGAATACGATTGACTTGCACTCTGCAACGGAGAAACTATTTCAAAAGGATAGTATGGATCGTTTTCTCTATGCAAGTGAGCCTACTTACTGCTGTTTTATTAACAAGATTCTTCCAATGGATGAGGTTTTAAAAGTGAATGATGTTTGGATTGCAGGAGTTCGAAAAGATCAAACGGGGACCAGAAGTAAATTCAATGAATATGAAGGAGGTCCTCACGACACTACCCGATTTCACCCCATTCTATCGTGGACTTCAAAGATGATTCACGAATATCAAACAATGTTTAACTTGCCTGTACACCCTTTGGAAAGTCAGGGGTATTTAAGCGTTGGGTGTGAGCCTTGTACCAGTAAGTATATCAGCAGTGAGCGTGGTGGCAGATGGCAAGGATTAAAAAAAGAGGAATGTGGACTTCACACAGATTTAGTTGCAAAAAAATGAGAATATTAATAACAGGAGGTTGCGGATATCTAGGAGGTTATTTAGTTAGGCATATTGCCAAGCTATATCATGGAGTCGTTAGTGAAATAGTAATCTATGATAATTTGAGCAGAGGTGATTTAGCTTTTCTTTTTGGTGAACAAATTGAAGGAGTTAAGCTACGCTTGGTTAGGAATGATATTTTAAGTCGAAGAGACTTATTGAAGGCCCTCGATGGTATAGATACAGTAGTTCATTTGGCTGCTAAGGTCACTCAACCTTACACAGATATTAAGCTTCATCCATTTGACCAAATAAACAACTGGGGAAGTGCAAATTTGGCAGATGCCATTCAAGATTCAGATGTAAAGAAAGTCATTTATATCAGTAGCGTTACCGTTTATGGAACACAACCAAATCTAATTACTGAGGAGCTAATTCCTGAACCTCAAACCTACTATGGCGTTTCCAAGTTGAAAGGAGAAAAACACTTTCAGCGAATTCAGAGCAAGGAAGTGTTTATACTTAGATCTGCCAATGTATTTGGCTATTCACCTACGATGCGGATAGACTCTGTCTTTAACCGATTTATGTTTGAAGCACATCATGGAGGAAGAGTGAATCGAATAGGAGATGGAAGCCAATCCAGAGCGTTCATTAGTTTAGATAGTTTTAGTGAGCAAGTTTGTCACGTTTTATTTGAAGACGTTAAGCCGGGAGTATATAACCTTGCGGATACCAATTTGTCCATCAATGATATTTTAGAATATTATTTTGAAATGTTCCCGGATTTAGAGGTGATTACCATAGAACAGAATGCCAAGTTACATAGTGTAAACATCGAAGTGCCAACAAAATTGGGCCAGTTGATGAATCATAAACCCAAAGACATTCGTCAAGAATTGGAAGTGTTTAAAAAAGCTTTTAGCTTTTAAGAGGAAATAATTACTATTTATTCTGCCTTAAAGTCATTCTTTTTGTTTGGCTCATTTTTAGCAATTATGGCACTATGAGTAAGAAGAAAGTATCCTTTAAATGGGCGTTCAAAGAATTCATATGGCCTAGAAGAGGAATCCTAGGTCTTGGATTAATACTAATTATCATTCGTAGTCTGTCAGGTCTAGTTTTACCTTATGAGACTAAAAATTTGATAGATATTGTGGTGCCAAGTAAAAATCAAAGTGACTTATGGCATGTAATTATTTTTGTAAGTAGTGCTATTTTAATTCAAGCTGTAACTTCGTTTATATTGACCAGATTACTAAGTGTTGAAGCACAGCACCTCATAGCACAATTAAGAGCTAAAGTTCAAAAAAAGCTGTTGACTCTGCCCATTAGTTTTTTCGATAATAATAAGTCTGGAGCTCTAGTAAGTAGGGTGATGAGTGATGTGGAAGGGGTTCGGAATTTGGTAGGAACAGGAGTTGTACAACTCATTGGAGGTTCTGTAACTGCCATTGTAGCACTTGTTTTCTTGATTAAGATAAATGGCTTAATGACTGCACTGGTCTTACTCCCAGTATTGCTTTTTGCATTTATAGCCTTAAAAGCATTTGGTTATATCCGACCTATATTCAGAGATAGAGGTAAGATTAATGCTGAAGTGACAGGTAGATTGACCGAAACCCTAAACGGAGTTCGGGTTATCAAAGGCTTTAATGCTGAGGCTCAAGAGAATAAGACTTTTGAGGATGGAGTAGATCGACTATATCAGAATGTTAAAAAAAGTTTGACTGCAACAGCATTAATGACCAGCTCATCAACGTTTTTATTAGGACTTGCATCTGCAGGTATTATGGGAATGGGAGGCTATTTTATGATGGGAGGTTCCATGTCTACAGGTGATTTCATTTCATTTACCCTATTCCTTGGCTTTATGATAGCACCCATTGTGCAAATGAGTAATATAGGGAGTCAATTAACAGAGGCTCTTGCTGGACTTGATAGAACTCAGGAGTTGATGAATATGACGGAAGAAGATGATCCCGAAGTACGAAGTATAATATTAGGTGACATAAAGGGAGACATTGTTTTTAATGACGTAAGTTTTAGCTATGAAGAGAGTAAGGAAGTGTTACACAATATTTCTTTTGAAGCAAATGCAGGAAGTGTTACTGCATTAGTAGGGTCCAGTGGCAGTGGTAAATCTACCATAGCAGGGTTAGCAGCAACATTCCTAAATCCGGTTAGTGGCCAAGTGACCATAGATGGAAAAGACTTATCCAAAGTTAATCTGAGTAGCTATCGAAAAAACTTAGGTGTAGTACTACAAGATGACTTCTTGTACGAAGGAACCATCCGAGAAAATATTCTTTTCCCAAGACCAAATGCTACAGAGGAGCAAATACAAGCTGCCGTTAAAGGAGCGTATGTAGACGAGTTTACCGATCGATTTGAAGATGGATTAGAGACGGTAATAGGGGAGAGAGGAGTAAAGTTATCAGGAGGTCAACGTCAGCGAATTAGCATTGCAAGAGCACTACTAGCCGACCCTAAAGTTATTATCTTAGATGAGGCCACGTCCAACTTGGATACAGAAAGTGAAAGCTTTATACAAAAGAGTTTAAATATTCTGATGAAAGAAAGAACCACCTTTGTGATAGCCCACAGGTTGAGTACAATTCAGCAAGCAGATCAAATATTGGTAATAGAAGATGGGAGGATTGTAGAGCAAGGAAAACATGATGAGCTTCTAGCCAAAAAAGGCAGGTACTTTGACTTGTACACCTATCAAAGCAGAATTTAGAGATGTGAGCTTAGCTCAAACGAGACATTCTATCATTAGATTGAGACATGGCGACTTAGATTCTTAGTGGCTTAGTTTCTTAGATGCTTAGTCTCGAAGTCTCACATCTCAATACTCACATCTAGCAATCTCAAATCTAATTCCTTTCCCCAAAAAGTTTCTTCCAAAGAGGGCTAGCAATCCAAAAAAGAATAAGCATAGAAAGAGCACCAAGATAAATTCCGTGGTCCAAGATTCCTGATAGTCCATAGGTATAAATCATGATAGTTAGGGAGGTAACAAGGTTTGCAAGAGCCCAAGCCAAATTGGCTTTATTCCCAAAACCAAATCCGCTGAGCATTCGAGTACCCCAATGTCCTAAGATAAAGTGCGGCATCGCATTCATGAGAAAAAATCCAATAAGGAAATCTGTGATGTTCATTGGCTCAAATATCGTTTTTTGGATTTAATGGTTAATTAAATCTCAATATTTTTTAACTCATATCCAAGAAAACCGTCTACATTTCGACTGTCGCTCAATGTGACTAAATACTCGATTCTTAGGTGCTTTGTTTCTTAGAAGCTTAGCCTGAAAATCTCGTGTTATACATCTGACATCTCAATACTCCAATCTCACATCTAGCAATCTTAAGCCTTTAAAGAAAAAATCTGATCCAAAATCTTTTCGGTAATTAGGTACGTTGGTTTAACACCGCTTGTGCCCAATCCTCCACTAGCAAGAGTACTACCTGTTTCCAGAGGGTTGTCCGAAGCGTAGTATGCATAGTTTACAACTACATCTGGACTAATGCTCTTACGAATTTTCGACGCCGCTTGTATGGCTTTTTGGTAATGAGCTCCTTCCATTTCTAGGCCAATAACACCCCATGTACTACGGTGGAAATAGCGGAGTACATCCCTGTTTTGTAGAGAAGTTCCCAATACAGAAACCATAGCACCGTCATAAACTCCAATTCCATGACCTTCTAAATCTTGTTTACTAAGTCCATTCTCAAGAGGGTAGTTGTCCGCCGTTCCTTCAAAAATATGAGCAGATGGAATCATAATATCACTCTTGCCACCTTCCAGAATTCCTGCCTTTCCCATCACAGAAATGGATACTATATTTAGGTATTTGGTTGTTTCCTCATCTGGTTTGAAAGGTTTAAGTAATTCGTCCATGGTCTCATACGCTTGCTCCCCAAATGCATAATCCATGACAACAATTACAGGTTTGTCTTCGGTTTTGAGGTCTTTTATACTTTTAGCGTATTCTCCAGATTTATAATGGGCGGTATCAAAAATTTGGACATTGATATTGGTTCCGCTTTCATCTTTGATATAAATCAAACCTTCATTCTGAGCAACCTTTTTCACTGCTCCTCGGTGTTGGTCACTAGAACTCAACTCTTCAAAAATGTCAAGATTACTGTGGTCCTTTAGTTTGTTTTTAAGAGCTGAAGGAGCGTATAACGTGTTAAGGACACTATGCATGTTTGCACTAACTATATGGATAGGACGCTTCAACAGATTGTGTTTGTCCAACTCTTCTTTTATATTATTGGCCCAAATCTCTCCATGAATATGCTGACCAAGTCGCTCTCGAAGAACAGAACTAAAGGTGATAGTTCGCTTATTGTTTTGTAAGTGACCATCTATTGCTTTTTTGCCTAGCCAATATACAATATGCAAAAAGCGTTCAGGATTTTCGCTATTGCTAAACTGTTCATAAACCTCAGATACCTCTTTAAAAGTTCTTCCTAAAATACTCGCAGTGTGAGATAGAGCTGTTTCACACTCGTCATTGGAAAGCCTCTTTTTTTGCATTACAGCTTCTTCCAGCTTTTGCCAATCACGGTTTACATCACCTTTATCATTGATAACGACTTGCTTCATGATTTTGTAGCTTTCTATGAATAAGAAGGTAAGGTGGGTAAGAATATCATAAATCTCCGACCGACCACGGGTAATCTCAATATTCATTTGATCGGCATCTATCCGGTAGCAGTTACGTCTCCTTTTGGGTGGTATAATGGTTTCGAAATGAGAGTCCTTGAATCCTTCATCACTAGTTAAATTGATAAATCGACACTCCTCTATCCCAATGGGTAAACGGTCTATCACATAGAGTAGTCCCGCAAGTTCCACCTTGTCTTTGGCAATGCTGCCGTATATCTCAGGTTGCAAAGTAAGAAGAGCCTCTCGGAGGGTCTCTCCACTTACACCCATAGGTTTATAAAAACCACGATTAAAGAGGTGACGCATGGTCACAAAAAGTCGTTGTATGGCTCCCGTACTTTCTTGTGCCCGAGTTCGAGAGTGTGCTGTGATATTCTTCATTAAGTAAGTGTATTTAGGTATTGTTGTTGACTATAACGTTTTAGAAACGTCCTCAGTACCACAAAGATACATCATTACAAATGACTATACTTTTAGCTTAATGTTATCAAGGAAGCACCCAGCAATAAATAGACATAAAATGGCCAAAACTTCCAGCCAGTACAAAAACATGGAATTTGGCGTGGTTGTATTTAACTCGATGTGGTAAGCTGTATAGAATAGCACCAATACAATAAGCTATTCCTCCTCCCAAAAGCCACCATAATCCAGATGTAGCGAGATTAGCAAGAAGAGGTTTAATGGCAAAGAGGGCCATCCATCCCATGAATACATACATCCAGGTGCTTAGTTTATCGTACCGGCCTGTAAAAAAAAGTTTAAGAACAACGCCGATTAAACCAAATGCCCAGATTGAGATTAACAATGCCATGCCTGTTTTTCCTTCTAAAGTGATCAAGCAAATTGGGGTATATGTTCCCGCAATTAATACATAAATAGAAGCGTGGTCAAAAATGTTTAATCGATTCCGAAGTTTTGGTTTTTTAGCACTGTGGTACAAAGTAGACGCAGCATAAAGAATCATTAAGGAAAAGCCATAAATAGCACAGCTTAAGGTGTAAGTGCTGTTCTGAAATACATTTATTTTGAGCAGTAGCATTGTCGTAGCGACAATACTCAACACAAAACCGAAGCCATGAGAAATAATATTGAATTTTTCTTCGATAGGAGGATATACGGTCGCTTGGTAAGGTTTCATGAAGTATACAGCAAAGATGAATCAATTAATCTTGAAGTAATAACAACCCCTGAAGATTAATTGATATTAAATAACAAAATCCCCTTTCGGGGATTCTGCATGTTTAACCGCTTAAAATAAACTAATCAAAAATTATCTAGTAACAGTTCCCGTTGGATTTGTATTGGTTATGTTGTTATCCAAAGTAAGAGCAGTACGTGTAGCCGCATTATCAAGCTTGGTAACCAGTGGCTTAAGTAAAAATGGAGCAGCACTATTATCTGGTACAGGCTCTACAGATATTACTATAGTAGCACTAGTTAAGTCTGTTGGGAAGGTTAATCCATCGGGAGCGTTTATTAGGAAGTCTTCACCTGGAAATGGTGGAGCCATGAAAGTTCCGCTAAACGCACTAGAAGCATCATTTCCACTTACAGATGTAAATGTACCCGTAGATATAGGAGTTCCATCAATTACTGCCCATCCTTCGTATGCCCATCCTTCAGGTAGTACAGGAAGATTTAAACCAGCAGCCGGTCCAGCATCTGGATCTAAAAACCAAACTCCACTTTCTTCATTCATGTCATCATTATCATCCGTAGGTGTAGCCAGAATAAATGTACCTGCGGCACTTACAAAATCTGTACCTAATGCAGCACCATCACCAATAGATAACGTAGCATTTGTACCGCTAAAATCTCCTGCTAGAATGTGTACTTTACTAGGAGTTGGGTCACTATCTGGATTTGGCTCAATAGTTAATACATACTTGGTAGCTAAATCTAAATCTGCAATAGGAAGTGAGAATGAAGTTTGAGAGGCATTGCCTTCGGAGTCTACTGTAAATAATCCAGCAGAAATAGGTGTGCCGTCTACAATAATCCATCCTTCATACCTAAAGTCAGGTCCAAGATCTTCTAGACCAGATAAGTCAATAGTTAAATTTTTAGTAGTTGCTGCAGTTGGTGTTTCGTCGTCGTCTTTACATCCCGTAAATGTAACAACTCCTAAAAGAGTCATTAAAAGGATAGCGTTAATTTTTTTCATTTAATTGCTTAAGTTATATTATTCAGTGATGCCTACTTCTGTGGTGAGTCGCTTTTCGGCTAATTCCGACTATGGCAGAACATACGTAAGAATTAAAAACAACTTACATCATCATTTTATGACAAAGAGTGACTTTAGAAGGTGTTGAATAGGTAATCAATTGATACTTAAAATATAAGTGTGTTTAAAACGTTTTTCATTATTTTTTTAAGGAGTATTTCTATGACATAAAGAGGTTTTTTGGATGACAATGGGGTGACTACGCAAAAAATATCTTCTGTATTGATTAAATTTGAATTTGTCCAGATTAATGCGACAGAACCACCATAATTAGCTTCCTCCTAACCCTGGTTATTTCAATTCATTTTTATTCGTCAGAGTATTGTCATTTGTCTTGCGAGCTTGCAACCTTTTAGTTCTACAATGTCTAATCTAATAACAGCTATGAAAATAATATCCATACAAATTATCTTACTAGTTTTTTGTTTTCAATCTTCCAATTTACTATTTGCCCAGTACAATACTCCATCTCACTCTAAAGGTGTTTGTTATAAATTGGGAACGACTGAACATCTGGGAAAAGCAACTCTAAGCGAAGTACATATATTTAACGAATACACTACTACATTTTTTAAGAATGAAATTCAATCAAGTTGCCTAGATACGAATACTTCCGGAGGACACTATCAACTCAATAGTTCAGATACTGATTTCTATTTGACTGCTAACTTTAATTATACAATAAGAGTTATGGCTACAAACCCTGATGCGACTAATGATTTAGTAGCCTGTGCAGTCTGGCTAGACTTAAATGGTGATAGTGCTTTCTCTACAAGCGAACTCATATCCCCTGCTGCTTGGAAAGTGAAACCCGATGAATTTGCAGAGTTTTCTTTTGTAGTTCCCAACTCTATTAATACAGAGAATGCTCGAATGAGGATAAGAACAGAGAAAGGTTCTAACATCTCCACTCCTTCAGATTTTACAGGTACACTAGAATATGGCCAAACATTAGACGTCACTTATCGTCAATTTAATAAAACTCAATATGAAGCCAACTTTTGGGTATTAGATACTGCTTTTGTTGGATCACCTGTTTTCTTTTCCAATGCAAATGAGATAATTGATAGCGTAGGGTACATTTGGACTGTTGATGGTGCCCGCTATACTAATATCCATGAAGTCGTCCAAATTTTTGCATCTCCGGGAGCTTATGAAATAAAACTGGTAAGTTTTGATTCTACTACTAATCAAAAAGATAGTATCGTCAAAAACCTCGTGGTAGTTAGTGCCAATGAAGTGCCTATTCCCCGATTTAATATTCAACCCAAAACTATATCACTTAATGGTTCGGTTGACATAAATAGCATAAGTCAAAACTATGAATACTATAATAAGTATCGCATATCTCAAGATTCAATAGTTTATTATTCGGAATCCAATTTCCCAAATTCATTTCCCTTTTGGCAAAGGACTATAGGTGGAAATCTTACTGGGGGTGCTTGGCAAGTCTGTATGAAGTCAGCTAATCTACTTGACACATCGGATTGGTACTGTGAGGATCGTGCTTTGTATGTTGGTATAGACACCTTTGCTCCTGTTATCACCATTATTGGGATGAGTAACACCACTATTAATGTATATACTTCTTATACTGACCAAGGAGCCTCAGCTTACGATGATAGTATGGGCGTAATAAATCATAGAATTACTACTTCAGGGACCGTTGATACTAGTACCATCGGTGACTACACTATAACTTATACCGTGTCAGACACAGCGGGTAATACAACTACAGAAACAAGAATAGTTAGAGTAAGAGACTTGGAAATGCCAGAGTTAACCTACTTAGGAACAGATACCTTATATCTAGAACAAGATTCAGTATTTACAAGTCCAGGTGCTTCTGTTGCAGATAATTATGATATAAATTTAGATTCTTTAATTCAGCACATTACCAATATTGACATTACCGTAGCAGGGGTATATTGGGAGAAATTTTGGGTGACAGACTCTTCAGGCAACACTAGTGACACTCTTCATATAACCTTATATGTACTGTCAGATATGATGCCTCCAGTATTAACACTCATTGGTGCTTCCGATACCACCATAGAAGTTTATTCAATGTGGACTGACCCTGGAGTTATTGCAATAGACATTAAATACGGGGATATTTCTGACTCTGTTAGTGTCTCTGGTGGTGTAAATGTCAATATTCTCGAGGATTATGTAATCACTTATAATGTTCGAGATAGTTATGGGAAGCCCAGCTCAATTACAAGAACCGTTCATGTAGTAGATACAGAAATTCCTGTAATCTCTAGTAATAATGATAGTCTGATTAGGATTCTAGTCAACACTTCATATGACCCAAAAGATCATATTAAACTAACAGATAACTATGATCATCCAGATAGTCTTCAAAAGAATCTAACTATCATATATAACGATGTTGATGTAACTACTCTAGGGTTGTATTCTACCGTATTTCAAGTAGCAGATCGAAGTGGGAACGTATCAAATAACTTCACATTGTACACTAGTGTACAACAATCTTTAGGTATTAACGAGCTAGTGAATGACGAAGCATTCCTTCTTTATCCCAACCCAAGTTCAGGTAATGTTCATATCAAATCTACTAACCAAAAACCCATAACCGAGATTACACTTGTCAATAGTTTGGGCCAAAAAATTTATAATGAGAGTTTTAATAGCCCTGAAGTACAACTTGACTTGAATTCTTTGACTAGCGGTATGTATTTGGTGAAGATTAATTCCGATGGCGTTAGAATTAATAAAAAGCTGATTGTTAAGTAGTGTTAATGCCACATTAGAAGGTTCTGTTGCATTAATACTCTCCGTTTTCAGAAGTAGCAGATTTATTATTTTTTAGAATAAATAATTCTTTTCATATAAGTTGTTTATCCATAAGAATGTGTTTTTCACAAATTGTATCCATTTATAAACTGTGAATACCATACTGTTATTTTAATGCGTTCAGGTAATATGAAAATCTGTTTTTTGCTATTGACATTCATTTTATGCCATAATACTGCTACCGCACAGAGGGATTCCATAGCATTAGAAGTGTTCGTGCTCTCGCCTTTTAATAATCAAACCTTTGATCTTTCGAGAAAAATTGGAGTTAAAATAGGAAACAAAACAAGTGAACATAAATTTTCTATAGCCTACAGCTGCTTAACAAATACATCCAATTGGAGTCATTTCTACAACGATAAATCTACTTCATGGACAAATAATGTACTTATCTTATATGACTATAGCGATACAACTCCTGCTCGATCAAGGAATGGTCAAATAGAGACAATATCCCATGGAATAACGTTGGGATGGAGCCATGAGTCTGTTTATGGAAACGTATCCATTTATGGAGGAATAGGTCTAAGCGTATTTGTTAACCATATAACGGTATTTCAAACCAGTTCAAACGCTTTTATATCTAAAGGAATGATTGACATTCTTCCACAGGGCATCAGCGTTGCGGAAGCAGGACTGAGGTATAAAGATATAAAAATCACCTCAGATGTAAAGCTTAGATCCTTGGTTCCTGCGGTTAATTTTGAGAGTGGGATAGTTTTCAAGTGTGGTGCTAATTTTAAGTTGATTCCTATTTTGAATTGGGGGCTATATCTGCATGACAATCGAATAACATCAGGAGAGCTTTATGCAAGAAGAACTAATCTGAGGCTAGATTTAAGACCTGCTTTGCAGTTCTCATATGAAATTTAATCAATCATCATATCTCGAGTGTCTTAAAATCAAGTTTTCTAATCTCTCACCCCCAACATCCAACCCAAAACACCTTCACATTTAGAAAGACAAGCAGGATAGAAATGCTTGTGGATTCTGGAGATAGTATTAGAACTAGGAGGAGATCCCCACCAAAACTCTGCCATGGAGATCGGTTTTAAATTATGTTGGTAGGCATATTGAAGTAATTTAGGAGCAGCACATTCTCCGGCACCAGAGGGGGGATTACTACCAAATATCTCATATGGGCTACGTATTTCTCCATTGCAGTTCAAGAATTTGTAGGATTCAAATAATTGATGTTGCAAAGACTGGGACAGTGATTTGCGTTTTTCTTTGAGACTAAGAAGTTGAAGATTGGCCTTACAACCTGCCAGTTGGAGCTCCTTTACCTCGTCATTAATCACTTTGAGTTGCTTCATGCCAGAGTTTAGAAATCCGTTGTCTACAAGTGAATCATATACAGGAGGAACGAAATAGGAGTGGTGATTGCTGTTAGCCAATTTTCCGCTGAAAGCAGACAGAAAAGCGAGTTCCTTTTCGGGAGTTTGCACCACCAGTACTCCAAACATCTTGCCAATGGCTTTGAGATTAACTCCTTCATTCCCAAAATCCAATCCAAAGTTATGTTTCCATTCTGTTTGACTTTTTAAATGTTCATGAAGTTGTTCAGATGCTGTTAAACACAATGGATGTGGCTCGTAATTGAAAGGGTCATTGAGTTGTTCAGGCAATGATATATCGCTTAAGTCTTTTTGAAAAGCAATGAGTTTATGCACGGTATTTTGTTTCGTCATCCTGAGTGGACCTGATAGCAATCGGGTCGAAGGTAATTAGGAAAAATTAAAACGGGAGCATTTCAATCTCTGGTTATCAGATTCAGTATACTATGTACTTATTTTAACTTGACTGGAACCCAAACCTCTTCTTCTGAACTGAGGTCATTATTTTTGTATTTAGGCCCCATTACCTGAAACATGACACGTGTGTCCGCTTGGTATTTTGAATTAGGTAGCCATTCAGTGTAAATATGCTGCATCAAGTGTTGTAGCTCTTTCTGTTGCCCTTTCAATAGAAAAACAACATAGGTGCTAGGCTCTAGAATTATGTCCTCCATACCGTCAGGAATAACCTCTAAATCAGAAACTTCTACAGCAGCCCATGCAGTAAACAAAGTCTGTGCTTGGATATTTTCGTATGCAACTGAAGAATCATAGTCTTGCATTGCAAAAAGGTCAGAGCTAATTGCATTTGTAATCTCTTTTCTTCGTGGCATAAATGAACTCCACAACTTGAAAATTTGATTATTGGCCATCGTCATTGGGAGGTTCATCCCAATAAAATAACGAGTAGGTATATTTTCAATACGTAAATACAAGATTTATTGTTTTTGGATGATCAGAATAGTGTCCTTGGGAACATTTTTTATAAAGTGCTCTTTAAGAGTAACGGCTAATTTAATAGTGGAATCGGAGTTTTCAATTGTTACAGATCCTGGAATTATTTCATTCTCCAAACGCAAAATAGGATATTTTTTTTCGAAGATGAGTAGCTTTCCTTCTACGAGGGTGTAAATGCCTTTAGGAGACATTGGGCGGGAAAGTTCTCTCAATTCAAAAGTTTCATTTTTAGCAATGGGTTTGTTTATCTCAAATGGGATGTAAAATGTCATACCAATCAATAATCCCCCAAAACCTCCAACGAAAATGGATATGGTAAAAAATATTGGAAGGATAATATAGATTCTAAAGTACTTAGGGACAGAAGTCTTCTTGGTGAAACTCATTACCATGATTATTATTCCAGATACAAAAGTACCTGTCGCAATAACCAATCTGATAGTTTGTATTAATTCAATTGATGTAGTCCAGATTAGAAGCAAGTTGGCAATAAATAAGAACAGTAGAATGAAATGAAGTCGAATGAATATTCTAAGTGAATTCTTCATTGGTTCTACTAAATTTCTCATGCCTATTGTCTGAAGTTTTACTTATCCGTTTCTTGAGACTCTCTTCTCCATTGTTTTCTTCTTCCTCTGGAATGAAAGGACCATGCAACGATTCGACTGCTCTTATTGCCTTGTCCCATAGGAATAGTCTCAACATCATAAGCTTCTACCTTCTTTAAAGCTAAATATATGTCTTGTAAGTTCCCATGCTTGCTCACCAAAGTACTAAACCAGAGTACTTGCTCTTTAAACTCTACACTCTCTTTCACCATGTCCTTTATAAATCGAAGCTCACCTCCCTTGCACCACAGTTCATTGTGCTGCCCACCAAAACTCGTATTTGGTTTCTCAGGCTTTTTGCCTCTTAGATTTTTAAGCTTACGTAGATTACTGGATATGGCTTCGGCCTCTGAAGCGTGAAAAGGAGGATTACAAACAGTCAAATCAAAATATTCGTCCTTTTGAATAATGCCTCGAAATAGATTTTTAGCATCTTCCTGATGACGGATATCCACATCGAGTTGGTTTGCATGTGAAATGGCTTGTGCAGTTTTAATGGAAATAGGGTCTATATCACTAGCTACGAACTTCCAATTGTACTCACAGACACCAATGATAGGGTAAATGCAGTTTGCTCCCGTACCAATGTCTAAACAATGAGTGTTTTGACCTCGAGGTATACGCCTGTTATCATCGTTAGCAAGTAAGTCTGCTATATAGTGTATGTAATCAGCTCTTCCTGGAATTGGGGGGCATAGATAACCTTCTGGAATATCCCAATGTTCAATGTCATAGTCGAATTTTAGCAGTGATTGATTGAGCAGTTTTACTGCTGTAGCATCAAAAAAGTTGATCGTTTCAATACCATATTTATTCAGAGCCACGTGATTCCCCAGTTCAGGAGTCTGTTCTATAAGTTTCTTAAAATTGTAACGGTGTTTGTGCTTGTTACGGCGGTGTAATTTGCTTTTTACAGCGGTAGGGCTAGGCGTTGGCTTCTGTTCTTGTGGCATTTGGTCCAGCAAAGATAGCAGGAAGCTCCAAGTATGTAATGCAGTATTTGTAATAGAAAACCTACTCTAAAAATCAAACCAGCTTCTACGTCGGTTGAGTTTGAGGTCTTGCAGGGTGCTTGACTTCACTTTAATGCCAAATTCAAACATTTGTCTCCCAATGGGGAACCATTTAAGTCTCATTTCCCAGCAGTGCAGGTTTCTGTGAAAGTCTAAGGAGGTGATGGTTACTTTCTTATTGGTAATATCGTAACCACTATTTACGCCTATTTTCCAGTTTTCACTTAGTTTAATATCTCCAGCAAATGAAAAGCCTTGTGAAATAACTTTTTCAAGCAGGGCTGGAGTGTTAGCCTCGAAATTATAGTTAATTCTTAGGCTCCAAGGAAGATTAAAATCTACATAATCACCCAAGTGGTTGTTAATGTATTCCAATTCCTCATCATTCACATTTTCTGAAGTTTTTTTCTTTAATGCTTGTGGATTTAGGTCGGTAGAAATGGATATTCGACTTTTGGTAAAATATCCTAATTTATTCATTCTATTCAGTGCGAACTCATTCACCCTTCTGTGAGAATTTGTTCCTGTTAGTTCGTAAGCATACGGATCAAAAGTGGTATTAAATGTCATTCTAATCTTGTTAAGAATGGTTGTGTTGGCATTTATACTAATCTTACTTAGATGGAATGAATCTGCTAGGAAATTGTAACCACTTCTGATATTTAGACTTTCAATAATCTTGACTTTCTTTACTCCACCATTGGCGGTGTCTTTTGGTGCAGCCACCTTGATTTCAAGGTTGTTTCCTAGACCAAAATTTAGTGATCCTTGTGGTCCACTACTGGGTCTTCCCAAGAGTCCATTTTCATAGATAGAGTAGGATCTGGCAACTTTTCCAGAGTCTATGTAAGTACGGTAGCCATTCTTTTCGCCAGTGCTGAAGTCAGGATTCCATACAGCCGAGATGTTGGGTCTTACAACATGGCGTATAGCTCTTAATTTATGACCTTTTTTAAAGTTTTTGGTTCCATACAGAATAGTACTTATACCAATAGATGTTCTGTAAGAATATGCACGAGCAAAACCGTTTATATTGTTGTCTGTAAATACTGAAGTATCTGCCGAGTCCCATGACTTTTCAGTTGTCTTAAAATACCAGTATTCATTGAAACTAAAACCTGGAGATACTGTCACCCATTTAAGAGCTTTAAATGATGTACTAACCGGAATAGAATGGCTTACTCCATTTCTAAAATCGTCCCAAAGGTTTGGTGTTCCTGCAGGTGGTGATTTCCCAAATATTTCTCCAACCCCAGAAACTAAAACGGTGTCCACAGTCCTTATTTCATTTCTTAATGTACCTTGATACGAAACACCTAGGTTTCTCATAAAGCTCTGTAGTGTTTTACTCTTAGGAGATTTAAATTTCTTAAAAAGCATTTGTCTACTTACACTGGCAGTAAGCTGTGGCAAGGTCATCGTTAAACTTCCAGTGGTCAAGTTTTGATTCATATTCGAGACTAAACTTAGGTTAAGCTTGCGATTGAAAAGACCTTTACTATATGAAATACTAGAATTTGAGTTAGTACTAATGATATCCTGATAGTTAGTAGTGTTGTTTTTTAAGAAGCTACTGGTCACAAAGTTGACGTTGGCAGAAAAATTACTGCCTGGTTTTGCTTTAGAATCTCTTCGGTATGACCACTTGAGTTTATAGTCATTGGATACTTTAAAAGAAGGAGCTTCTGGTTCTCCAAATTGGTTTCGATTAAAACTAAATTGAAGTTGCCCTCTGTATCTATACTTTCGGTAATACTTGGAACGGATAGTGGCACCCCAACTTCCTCTAAAGTAAATGTCTGTAGACAGTTGTACGTCAAAATAGTCATTCACAGGGATATAGTATCCCAGTCCTCTTAGATTAAAACCACGCTCTTGAGACTCCCCAAAAGTAGGAAAGAGAATCCCATGTTTTCTTTTGTCTGGAATAGGGAAAAAACCAAATGGAACAAAAAGTGGTGTATTAATACCAGCAATTACTAAGTTAGCAGGACCTGTTACGATCTGCTTCTTTGGGATTACCTTGATTTTATCTGCTTTTATATAAAAGTGTGGTTCAGGCAGATTGCACGTGGTAAATTTTGCATCTTTCACATAGATGTTTTCATGGCTGTCTCTCAATACTCGTCTTCCATGAATATATCCATCCTTCTCCTTAGTAAGTACTCCATATGAGATTCCTTTTTTGCTCTCAAAATTGTACTTCATGGTGTCAGCTTCGTATATTTTTCCATTATCCTCGAAAGCTGGTCTGCCAACATATTTTTTAGTGGTGTCGTTGATTATACCAGTAGCAAAAACATCCTTTTTATCAAAGTCAATGACAATGTATTCCGCATTTAGTTTTATTTCATCAAAGAAGATTTTAGCATTGCCATATAGGTATGCCTTCTTTTCCTGAAGATTCAAGATAATAGAGTCATCCGCCTCGTACTCCACGTTGTTATCGAGAGATGATTTATGATTTCTTATAGAAAATCCAATGCTGTCATTTCCTATACTATCTAGGGTGTAAGTGGAGTCGGATAAAATAGCAAGAGAAGAATCTTGAGATTGTGCTGACGCTAAAAAAGGTGTACAAAATAAGAAACAAATTACAAGGACTCGTTGAAACAAAAGTGACTGATAGTTAGTCACTTGAAGATATGTTTGATTAGAATTGTTCAAGTATTAGTAAACCTATTGGTATAACACAATACGCTGTTGCAAATGAACAACATATATCCTACAAAGAACGTGTCCAAATTCACATTAATGTTATTTCTATTGGGGATTTCGATATTAGGTACGTCTCAACCTCTGAACCTACTTAAATCTTCGATTAAAGTGGTGGTAATAGATGCCGGGCATGGAGGTAAGGACTCAGGATGTCATGGAGAAAAAGGAATTCAAGAGAAAGATATAGCTCTGGATATTGCACTCAGACTGGGTAAGAAAATAGAAGCAGAATTGCCAGATGTAAAAGTGATTTATACAAGAAAAGATGATCGTTTTGTAGAATTGTGGCAACGAGCAGCTATAGCCAATCGCAATAAAGCGGATCTTTTTATATCTGTACACTGTAATGCACATACCAATAAAGTATTGCATGGGGCAGAAACCTATGTCATGGGGCTTCATAAGAGCAATGGAAACTTAGAGGTAAGTAGACGAGAAAACAAGTCGTTGAAACTAGAGGGTAATTATGAAGAGAGTGGCCATTATAGTGATTTTGATCCCAATTCTGCAGAAGCACACATTATACTTTCGTTGTATCAGAATTCGTTTTTGAATTATAGTATAGACTTAGCGAGTATTTTACAAGACAAAGTTAGAGATAAGGGGGAAGTATTGGATCTGGGAGTGAATCAAGCGGGTTTTGTGGTTTTATGGAAGACGACTATGCCAAGTATACTTGTGGAGACAGGATATTTAACAAATATCAGGGATGAGGCATATTTGATCTCAGAAAAAGGTAAAAATGAGTCTGCATCGAATATATTTGAAGCGGTAAAGGAATTTAAGCAAAAATTGGAAGCAAATAAATAACAAAGCCTTGTATTATGGCAATTTCAAAAGAGACTAAAGTGGGCATATTGGCAACATTTGCCATTACCATATTGATTATTGGTTACAACTTCATGCGAGGGGATAACCTCTTTGCATCTACCAATGAGTATTTTGGTAAATACGATAAGATTGAAGGATTATTTTCTTCCAATCCTGTAATTATAAACGGGTATAAAGTAGGTAGTGTAAGTAGTGTTTCTATGGATAATTCTACCTTGGAATTAACCGTAGGTATTAAAATTCCTGATGATATTAAGATCCCGAAAAATTCAATAATGAAAATCGTCAATAATGATTTGATAGGTAGTAAGGCTATTGAAATTATTTTTGGTGATGATACCGCAAACTATGCTAGTGATGGAGCTTTTTTTGAAGCTCAACAGGATCAAGGTTTTGCACAAGCAATGGGTGAAGTATTAACACCTCTAACAAAAAGTTTGAAACAGACGTTAGAAACCATTGATACTGCGGTGTCCAACGCAGATTTAGAAACAACTTTAAAAGATGCTTCTCTTGCGTTAAAATCATTCAAAGAAACTGCTGATAAACTGAATAAATTGTTGGATGGTAAGGATGCTCAGATTGAAAGTATTTTAGCCAATGTAGAATCAACTACAAAGGGCTTGTCGGGACTCACACCCAGAATTGACGGGATTCTTACGGAAATAGAATCAACTACAAAACAATTGTCCAGTGTAGAATTTGATGCTCTAGCGATTCAAATTACGAGTTTGGCTACAGAACTGGAAAAGACTACCACTGCTCTTAATAGTAAGGATGGTACTTTAGGGATGTTGGTGAACGACAAAGAGATGTATAACAAAATTGATGCTACAATTATTAAATTGAAGTCACTGTTAGAGGACATCGAGAAGCATCCAAGAAGATACACTGGTTTTACAGAACGTCAGCGTAAAAAAGGAGACAAGGAGAAGGCTGAGGCTGAAGGGAAGTAGATTATAACTTTCCCAATTCCTTTACCAATCCAGGCCCAGAATACACAAATCCCGAGTAGATTTCAATGAGATCAGCTCCTGCATCTAGTTTAGATTGCCCACTAGCAGTATCTTCAATTCCTCCCACACCTATTATTGTCATGTTGGATTTGCTACGGATATATTTTACAAATGAGTTGGATACTTCTAATACCGGAGCTCCACTAATTCCCCCTGCACCAATTTCTTGAACAATCTTTTTATTGCTATTTACCAGTAAGGTTCTATCTATACTCGTGTTCGTAGCTACAATTCCTTCAAAATCTATTTCACCTTGCAGTTCAATAATTTCATCCAGTTGAGTAAAAGCTAAATCTGGAGCTATTTTTAGATACAGTGGTTTCCATTTTTCCATTGTCTTTCGGATTTCTATCAAAGCCGAGATTATCTTCTTTAGTTCTTTCTTGTTCTGTAATTCTCTAAGATTTGGGGTGTTAGGAGAGCTTACATTCACAATAAAAAAATCGGCAAGGTGATATAATCCTAGATAACATTTTGTATAGTCATCTACGGCATTCTCATTCGGGGTGTTTTTGTTTTTGCCGATGTTGATGCCGATTTGCATATCACAATCACGATGTTGTTTTCTAAATTTTTCCAATCTTGATTTAAGAGATTTTAATCCTTCATTATTAAATCCCATTCGATTGATTAGAGCTCTATCTTTCTTTAATCTAAAGAGTCTAGGTTGAGGATTTCCACTTTGAGGTTTAGGTGTTACTGTTCCTACTTCGATGAAACCAAAGTTGAGTGTATGCAGTTCGTTTAAAAATTTTCCATCCTTGTCGAACCCTGCTGCAAGACCTACCTTGTTTTTGTAAGTTAAGCCGTCTAGTGTTATAGGCTCGGACGTAAATTGGAACATACGTTTAACAAAACCAAATTTACGCACGAATTTGAACAGTCTCATTGTGGTATAATGTGCCTTTTCCGCTGGCATCAAAAAGAAAATACTTCTCAGTAATTTGTACATTGGGGCAAATTTTATTTAGAACTGTTCAATATCAAAATAAAGTTAAGCCCCTTCTAAACACATTGTTAAATTTGCCCCTATTAATAGCAACGTATGTCAAGTAAAAAATCAGGTTTATCAAGCATAGGAAGAAAGGTGCTAATGGCACTTACAGGATTCTTCTTGATGTTCTTCTTACTTCAACACCTTACCATCAACTTGATGTCTGTGTTTAGTCCTGATTTGTTCAATGAGGTCTCTCATTTCTTTGGCACCAATTTTCTCATTCAATATATGCTTCAACCTGTATTGATTTTTTCAGTAGTATTTCATTTTGCTTGGGGGTTATATCTAGAGTATCAAAATACACAAGCACGTGAGGTTAAGTATGCGAAGTATAAAGGAAGTGCAAATGCTAGCTGGATGAGCCGAAATATGTTAATTTCAGGACTTGCCGTTCTTGCTTTTTTAGCACTGCATTTTTATGATTTTTGGATTCCAGAAATAAATACCAAATACTTTCATGGGGATATGAGTGGTATGCTTCACGATGGTGAAGGTATGAGATACCATATTGAGTTAGTAGAGAAATTTGCTCATCAACCCATGCGTGTTGCTTTATACGTAGGGGCATTTATTATGCTCTCTCTTCACTTGTTGCATGGTTTTCAGTCGGCATTCCAGTCTGTTGGATTCAATAACACGAAGTATACTCCCATAATAAAGATGTTAGGTAATCTATTTGCAATCCTAGTGCCACTAGGTTTCTTATTTATAGCAATCTACCATTACAACGTTCATCCTCATTAATTCACCAAATTAAAGAAATAGATATGTCAACATTAGACGGAAAAGTACCAGCAGGAGCCATTAAAGACAAATGGACGACCTATAAGGATAAAGTAGATTTGGTAAATCCTGCGAACAAACGTAAAATAGACGTTATCATAGTGGGAACTGGACTCGCAGGAGGTTCTGCAGCAGCAACACTTGCTGAGCAGGGCTATAATGTGAAGGCCTTTTGTTATCAGGATTCACCAAGAAGAGCTCACTCCATTGCAGCTCAAGGAGGTATCAATGCAGCCAAAAATTATCAAGGTGATGGTGATTCTACGTACAGACTGTTTTATGATACTGTAAAAGGTGGAGACTATAGAAGTAGAGAGGCAAACGTTCATAGACTAGCAGAAGTTTCTGGAAATATAATAGATCAATGTGTGGCACAAGGTGTTCCTTTTGCTAGAGATTATGGAGGGATGTTAGATAATCGCTCTTTTGGTGGAGTATTAGTCTCTAGAACGTTTTACGCTAAAGGACAAACGGGTCAGCAATTACTATTGGGTGCATATTCAGCAATGAATCGTCAGATAGCTCGTGGTAAGATTACCATGTACAATCGTCACGAGATGTTAGATGTTGTAATTGTAGATGGGAAAGCAAGGGGTATAATAACCCGTGATCTTGTTACAGGAGAGATAGAAAGACATTCAGCTCATGCGGTGGTATTAGGTACAGGAGGATATGGTAACGTATTTTTCCTAAGTACAAATGCGATGGGTAGTAATGCTACAGCAGCTTGGAAAGCACACAAACGTGGAGCATATTTCGCGAATCCATGTTATACACAGATTCACCCTACTTGCATTCCTAGAAGTGGAGACTATCAGTCCAAACTTACATTAATGTCTGAGTCGTTGAGAAATGATGGTAGAATATGGGTTCCGGCTCGCACGGAAGATGTAGATGCTATTAGAAAGGGAAGTCTTAAACCACTAGATATATCCGAAGAAAATAGAGATTACTATCTAGAAAGAAGGTATCCGGCATTTGGTAATCTTGTACCTCGTGATGTAGCGAGTAGAGCAGCTAAAGAAAGGTGTGATGCTGGATTTGGTGTGAATGCAACAGGAGAAGCAGTTTACCTTGATTTTGCATCAGCAATACAACGATATGGTAAAGAACAGGCCTTACTGAAAGGCGAATCCAATCCGAGTGATGCTAGAATTAAAGAATTGGGTAAGGATATTGTAAAAGCTAAGTACGGAAACTTGTTTGATATGTACAAGCAGATTGCAGATCAGAACCCATACGAAACACCAATGATGATATACCCTGCGGTACATTATACCATGGGCGGTATTTGGGTAGATTATAACTTGATGACTACAATACCCGGTTGTTATGCGATAGGAGAGGCTAATTTTTCTGATCACGGGGCGAATAGACTTGGAGCATCTGCTCTAATGCAAGGTCTTGCTGATGGCTACTTTGTTTTACCATATACCATAGGAGCATATTTATCAAACGACATTAGAACAGGACCTATCTCAACGGATAGTCCAGAGTTTGAAGCTGCGGAAAAAGAGGTTACTAAGAATATGAACTTTTTCGTAAATAATAAAGGGACTCATTCTGTAGATTACTATCATAAGAAGCTTGGAAGCATTATGTGGGAGAAATGTGGCATGAGCAGAAACGAAAAAGGACTTAAAGAAGCTATCGAAGAAATAGCCGAATTAAGAGAAGATTTTTGGAAGAATGTAAGTGTTCCTGGTGATGCTAATGAGCTTAATCAAGAACTTGAAAAAGCGGGTAGAGTAGCTGATTTCCTTGAACTAGGAGAGTTATTTGCCAAAGATGCATTGAATAGAAACGAAAGTTGTGGAGGTCACTTTAGAGAAGAGTCTATAGAGCAAGATGGTCCACAAAAAGGAGAAGCACTTAGAGATGATGTCAACTTTAAGTATGTTTCGGCATGGGAATATACAGGTAAGCCAAGTGAAGCCGTATTGCACAAAGAAGAATTAGAGTTTAACGATATAGAGCTTAAAACACGTAGTTACAAATAATATGAGCAACATGAATTTAACATTAAAGATTTGGAGACAAAAAAGTGCTAATGTCAAAGGCAAGATGGTTGACTACAAAGTAGCAGACATCTCTGAGCATATGTCTTTCTTAGAAATGATGGATGTGCTCAATGAGCAGCTTGTCAATGGTGGGGAAGAACCAGTTTCTTTTGATCACGATTGCAGAGAAGGGATTTGTGGATCGTGTTCTATGTTTATTAATGGTGAAGCACATGGTCCTGTAAAGAACACCACCACATGTCAGCTTCATATGCGTAGTTTTAATGATGGAGATACCATATACATTGAACCTTTTAGAGCAAAAGCATTTCCTGTCATAAAAGACTTGGTAGTAGATAGAAGCTCCTTTGATAGAATTCAACATGCTGGAGGTTTTATATCCGTAAATACTTCGGGAAATACGCAAGATGCAAATGCTACTGCAATTCCGAAACATGATGCGGATTTATCCATGGATGCTGCGGCTTGCATCGGTTGTGGTGCTTGTGTGGCAACGTGTAAAAATAGCAGTGCTATGTTGTTTACGGGAGCTAAAATATCTCAGTATGCTCTTTTACCTCAAGGAAAAGTAGAGGCTAAAGATAGAGCTCAAAATATGGTAGCTCAGATGGATGAGGAAGGTTTTGGAAACTGTACAAATACTGGAGCTTGCGAAGTAGAATGTCCCAAGGGAATATCATTAAGCAATATCGCTCGAATGAATAGAGAGTTATTGAGTGGAAGTATATTGGGCTAACAAAATCAAATCCTTTTGTGTTTGATTTTGTTTTTTGAATTTTAAAAATGTTTAGCGGAATAATAGAGACAATTGCTACTCTTAAAAACATCGAAAGAGACGGCACCAACATTCACTTTACTTTTGAAAGTGAATTTACACATGAACTTAAAATTGATCAAAGCGTAGCCCACAATGGGGTCTGTCTTACCGTAACAGAGATAAATGGAGATCTATATAAGGTTACTGCTATCGATGAGACTTTAAGACTAACAAACCTAGGTTCGTTTGAAGTTGGGAGTAAGGTGAATTTCGAGCGATGTATCAGAATGAATGATCGATTGGATGGTCATATAGTGCAAGGGCATGTAGATGGTAAAGCCTCTGTACTTTCTGTTGCTGATAAAGACGGAAGTTGGGAATATGAATTTGAACTGGATAAGGACTTTACAGATATCAATGGTCATGCCGCTGAGAAACTTATCATACACAAAGGGTCAATTACTGTGAATGGAACAAGCTTAACAGTTACACATATTAGAAACCGTACGTTCGGAGTTGCAATTATTCCATATACCTATAAACATACCAGCTTTCATACTTTAGCTGTAGGTCATCAAGTTAATATTGAGCTTGATGTTTTGGGAAAGTATGTGGCAAGGTTAACAAGTTAAGTTTTTCAACTGTCCTATTCATAAGCTATTTTATTCGGTATTTAATAAGACGTCTTTCAAGATAAGTACATTCTTTATTGATGGTCCCAATGTATGCTGTCTGTAGACTAATTTCTCCTATGCCATCTGAAAAATAAGATTTACTATCCCAACATTGATTGCAAACTGTAAACGGTTTACCATCTTCATAACAAAAGCGTGTTGTTTTTTCTATGGTATTAAAGGTGCCCGCACCAACAGTAACGGAACTGGATAAGTTTGTCATACTTGAAGTTGATTTAATCCCATATTGGGTAGTATTATCTGCTATTTGACTGATACTGTTAATATTCCAAATAATTACACCTTGATGGTCTACTATAAAACCCGAAGAATCTCGTAGTATTTTTATTTGGGGAGAGCCCAATTCTGTTCCTTTATATATGACATAGGTGTTCCCATTTAATAAAGTGTCTCCCGCTATGTAAATGCTATCTTGTACTGGATGTGATGTTTCGATACCAAAGCTATCTATCTGATACCAATCATATACCCAATAACTATTTGGAGTTGTTACAAGACCAGCATTGGGGATTTTCATAGTTGGTTGGTCGTCATCGTCTTTACAGGATTGAAGAGAAATTAGGACAAGAAGGGTAATTAAAATTGTGTTTTTCATGATTATTAGGTTGGTTTTATGTTCAACCACTTTTGTAGGGTAAATATATTTCGCAAGTTTACCACCGTGTCTTTTGAGTTAACCAACGGTAAATAAAAAGCCCAAATGAACTAAGTCATTTGGGCTTTTTTTATTTCAAGAATTCTATTGTTTATTCCTTTATAACTCTATGAGTGGCTTGTGCATTATTTATCTTAAATTGGATGAGATAAACGCCAGCAGGGTAGTCGGTTAGGTCCAGATTTCCTTCCAAAACAGAAGAGCCTTTGATTATGTTTTTTTGTAGGATGGATTTACCCGTTACATCAACTACCTGAATTTCCAATCTACCATAAAGTTGATTTTCTAAGGTATATGTAATTACTCCATTGGTAGGTACAGGATAGAGTTGAATTTCTGCTAATGCAGTCTCTTCTAATATCCCATTTACTACTTTTGGTACTTTTACATTGATGCTTATTGAGCTGTCTACATCTCCACATTCATTAGTAGCTGTTAGAACAATGACGTAGTCACCAGAATCTTTATAAATATTGTAAGGATTTTCATTAGTAGATGTTTGTCCATCTCCAAAGTCCCAAGAATAACTTGTAGCAAGACTGGATTCATTTGTAAAAGCTACAGAGTCTTTAAAATCTTTATAGCTAAATGCCGCAATTGGAAGAGGGTCAACCATTACCGTAATGTTGTCAAAGTCTTCACAGCCTTCTACACTCCTTATGATCACGGTGTAAGTTGTTTCCTCTATGGGGTTTACAGATATTTCTTGAGTAGTCTCGTTATTTCCCCATTCATAGCTTGCTCCACCATAGGCGTTTATTTTGAGAGTTTCTCCCTCACATATAGTTGTGTCAGCATCAATTGACCCATTTGGGTTTAAGTATCTTGCCACTTCCACTGTATCATAAGATTCACAGCCATTGTCATTTCTAGCAATAAGACTCAACGTAACTGAGGTAAATATTTGGAAGGTTGAAGACTGCGTAAAATCTCCATTACTCCACAAGAACGAATCTGCCGTTCCTCCAGCAGTTACGGTAATGTTTTTTGTAAAACAAGCTCCAGTATCATTTAAAGGAATCAATACAGGAGATTGGTACGAAGTAACTAAAACTGAATCTGAGGCACTGCAACCAAAAGAGTTTAAGCCAGTGACAATAACATATGCTGTTTGGTCTATTGTATAATTGAAGTTAGAAGTTGCGGGGCCACCTATCCATTGATAAGTATCCGCTCCACTTGCAGAAAGGGAGACGGTTTGACCACTGCATGCAGCCGTATCATTGGACACGTTAATATTTCCTTCACTAATGGTGACTGTTGTATTATAACTTCTAACACAGCCGTTACTACTGTCAATCAAGACATTATATAATGTAGTGGAGGCTGGAGTTACAGACCAGTCTGTATCCGTTGGTCCATCAATCCATGAGTAGGAAGAGCCTCCGGACGCTTGAAGTGTGATTGATTGTCCCAGACATACAGTAGTATCTGGAGTTATTGTCCCCGTTGGAGATTTTTTTACAACGATAAGTACACTGTCAGAAGCAGTTAGATTACATCCAAAATCAGCAACAATTTTTATCATCGTATTTTCACTCAAGTCAAACAAAGAGTTTTGTTCTGTAGGTGTAAAAGCAGAACTAGCTGGCGACCAAGAAAATGACTTGCCTTTATCTGCTTGTAGATATACAAATTCACCTGGACAAACAGTGTCCTTGTTTGTAGATATATTTACCTCTCGGTATGTATCATAATGACCAAAGTTTAAACGAAGGAGTTCTGAAATAGGGAAACCTACACTTTCTAAAGCAGTCCATCCTGCAGCTCCACCAAAGAATGAAGTAGAGTCTGTAGCGTACTGGTCTGTATAACCAAGTGACATATTAGAGGAATTGGTTAATTGCTCAATAGCAACAAAATATTCGCCAACAGCCAATGGAGTAAAACACTTGAGCGGAACAGTATACCAATTTTGCCCTGCGACATACTGAATACTTTGAGACGTTTCAATTATTGCTCCCGGTATTTGATTGAAATATCTTAGTACCACTCTTACAGAATCGCCAATAGTAGGGCCGGCGGAATAGAATGTTACAGATGTTACTGTGTCTGCATTTATCAATTCAAACATTTGACCAATTTCACCTACGCCTGTATTAAAACCAATGCCATTAGTGGTAGAGGTAAGGTCTTCGCGAGCGAGTGTAGAGTCTGATATGGTCACTGATAAAGTGTCAAAATTATTGGTAGTAAGACTCTCTGTTTCCGATATGGTTACTTGAAAGTAAAACTCCTTCAAACCTGTCGTATTTGTGCCAAATTTATCCGTAGTGGTATCAGTTTCTTCTACAAAAGGTTGTATGGAGTCTAGATCTATGATACTACTGTAGCCAGAGGATGTTATGTTCACTTCCGCATTTGTAATTTTATTCAAGCCTTCATTTTTTACTGATGCAGAGAATAGCAATGAATCAAATTGAAGTAATGGGGCTATCGGGTATTCTAAATCATTAATAGTGGCATTTAGTAGAATAGCATCTGCTAGATTAGGAGCAAATGTGTCAATTTGGAAATTGTCAAATGCCATATCACTTTGATAATTTGTTCCCATTACACCGCGTATTCTAATTTGAATACTGTCACTATTATAGTTTGCTAAGTTTACGGAGTCCAATATCCATGCAGAATCTTTTTCTCCTACCTGAGACCATACACTATTAGTCCAAACACCTGTTAATCCATTTCTAATATCTATGTTGAGGGATCCCATGCCACTACCTAACATATGATAGTTGAATTTTAATTGGTAATACTTTCCAGAAGCACTAAAATCAAAAAAAGGACTCAGCATATTTATTTCTGCTCCTCCGCAAGAGGTGGCATTTGTAGCTTCTGTATAGATATAAGTTCCTCCTATAGTTCCAGGATTAGCATCAGTTCCACTGCCTGATCCAGAGATGAGTCTTCCTGAGCCAGGTCCAGTTCCTAGTGATCCGGTTCCAGCGGAGTCTGCCCGCCAGTCTCCATTGTCAGAAGCATCTTGTGTCCAACCTGAAAAACCAGCCCCATTTGTCGTTGCATCACAACTTGCAGGAGTTGTTTGCCAAATGGAAGGGCTCTCAAAGTCTTCTACAAAAGGATAAGTAGATACTTGAGCTAGAGCCATAGAGGTAATAATAAAACAAATAAGAGAGCCAAAAATGCGTAAAGTTCTTTTCATAATTAAAGTTGACCTGTTAGGTGAGGTCTAAAATATCATTTTTATGGCATAAACGCAAGTTTTGAAAGTCAGTTAAATTTGCACCATGAAGATTATGCGATACATAGGGATTTTTATGCTTTTTATAGGTGCTGGCTTTTTTGGAATGTTACTGATGGTTCCAAGCGAGTTAGAGTATGTTGTGAATGAAGATATAAATGTACCTGCTTCAGAGGTTTTTAAGGGGATTAATGACCCCGAGGACATGGTTAAGTGGATGACAGGGTTGAAGTCTGTGAAACAGGTTAAGGGAGATGGACCAGGCGTGCATAGTGAATATGATTTGTTTTATCCCCAAGACATGATTATGCATCGAACAACGAATGTGTATGATTTGGATTCCAGAATAGTAAATAATGGAGAGGTCAAAGATTTCTTTAATAGGATTGACGATTATACAATTAAGGCTTTGGATAGTTCAAAAACCAGAATTTCTTGGAAGGTGAAAATGAAATCTTTGAATATGGGAAGTCGTATGATTCTAAAAGCTGAGGATACGCATAAAAATAATACTGCTGAAAATCTTACTGCTTTAAAAACCTATTTAGAGAAATAGGTTTAGGCGATGTTTTCCCAAGCTTTATGTCCTTGTCTGCTAGACATAAAGTGTTTTAGGCTTTCGTGATTAGTGAGTTCAGGGTCAGTTTGCAATAATTCAACAATTGCATTTCTGGCTTCTTCTGCAATGTCGGCATCATCACTCAATGAAGCTAGTTTTAGTTGGTCAAGGCCACTTTGTCGTGTCCCTGCAATATCTCCAAAACCTCGAAGTTGCATGTCTATTTCACTCAGTTCAAATCCACTTGTTGTACTTACCATGGCTTTCAATCTTGTCCTGCCATTTTCACTAAGCTTCTTGCTGCTTATTAGTATACAGTAACTCTGTTCTGCTCCCCTACCAACACGTCCCCTGAGTTGGTGGAGTTGAGATAGTCCAAATTTCTCGGAACTCTCTATAACCATGATACTTGCATTGGGTACATTAATACCTACCTCAATTACTGTGGTACTCACTAAAATGTCTGTTTTTCCATCTGCGAAATCCTTCATCTTCGCTTCTTTATCTGCCGGCTTCATTTTTCCATGAAGCATTTCAACTTGATATTCTGGTCTCGGGAAAAACTGGAGAAGTTGATCGTATCCGTTATTTAAGTCTTTGTAATGTAGTGTCTCAGATTCTTCAATTAGCGGATATACAATGTATGCCTGTCTCCCTCGAGCCAACTCTTCTTTGACAAAGGCCCAAATCTTTTCTCTAGCAAATCCAAATCTATGAGCAGTTTTAATAGGTTTACGACCTGCGGGCATTTCGTCTATAACACTGTAGTCCAAATCCCCATAGACACTCATAGCTAGTGTTCTTGGAATTGGTGTTGCAGTCATCACTAGCACGTGTGGATTTATCTTACCCTTCTCTTGAAGTTTTGCCCGCTGAGCCACACCAAAACGATGTTGCTCATCTATAATTGTTAAACCAAGATTCTTGAACTTAACAACGTCTTCAATTAAAGCATGTGTTCCGATTAATAGCTTAATCTCTCCATTTCGTAGTTTTTTATGAAGCTCTCGTCTTTCCTTGGTTTTTGAAGAACCTGTTAGAATCCCAATTTCAATCCCAATCTTATCAGCCATTTCTTTTAGTCCTATATAGTGTTGTATAGCTAAAATTTCTGTTGGAGCCATTAAACTGGCTTGGCAGTCATTGTCAATAGCCATTAATACACTTAGGAATGCTACTATAGTCTTACCACTGCCTACATCTCCTTGCAGTAATCTGTTCATTTGCTTTCCAGTACATAGGTCTGTTTTTATTTCAGTAAGAACACGTTCTTGTGCTCCTGTTAATGCAAAAGGAAGATGTTTGGTTACAAATTTTTCAAATAAGGGATTCTTTACATTAAACTTGATTCCTTCCTCTGCTTCTCCTCGATTAATTTTTTGTTTGATAAAAGGGAGTTGCAAGAAGAATAATTCCTCAAACTTGAACCGATATTGTGCAGCGTCTATATGTCTGCTACTTGGCGGATGATGAATAAATCGAAACGCTTTACGACGAGGAATTAGTTTGTGCTTCTCACACATCTCATCATCAAATATTTCTGGTATGTCCAGTTGCTCATTGCTAAGAATACTTTTCATCATTTGACGGATTGCCTTACTCTCAACCCGCCTATTTTTCATTTGTTCGGTGGTATGATATACAGCTTCTAGAGCTGCTGCATTTGTTCTGTTTATAACGGTATCCAATTCAGGATGAGTCATGTTTACTTTTCCATTATAGAAACTAGGTTTTCCAAAGATGACTATTTCCTCTCCTATTTTAATGTTGCTCTTTATCCAATTGACGCTTTTAAACCAAAGTAACTCCAACTCACGTTCACCATCTGTAAATGTTGCTACTAGACGGCTTTTGTATCTTTGTCCGGCCTCACTAACGTGTACTATTTTGCCCTTTAACTGGATGTAACTAGAATCTTGTTCTATTTCAGAAATTTGGTAAAATTTGGATCGATCAACATAACGAAAAGGATAATAACTCAGTAAATCACCATAGGTGAATATTCCCAATTCCTTATTCAAAATTTCGGCACGAACACTTCCGACTCCTTTTAGAAATTTTATGTCAGACTTTAAAAATGTGTTCAAGAGTCGATATATTTACTGATAAATGCACCCAATTCCATCATCCAAGCAATGCCAACATGAACAATGATACCACCTACGATTGACCTACTATAATAGGCAATGATCCCGAGGAGACTTCCTCCAAAAAAGGAACTGATAAGTTCTCCCATTGGCTTGTTCCAGTGAATTACAAAATAAATATAGGCCATTGGGATAACCGCTCTAGGACCAACAATTCCGACAAAAGCTAAGATCATGAAACCTCTAAAAAAGAATTCGATACTGAAAAAGTCAAGACCATATAAGACCTCGAAAGAGAGAAGGTATCTGAAGTGTTCTGCATTCGTAAGGCTCAGAGAATTTATTTTTTCTACACGAGGATAAGACGTAAGAAAATCTGGCAATAGACTTGCTGCTGTAATAAGTGGAATCATAATAAGAAGCATGACTAAATAAGGTTTGGTGTCATAATTCTTAAGAGTGAAACCATAAAAAGGTTGATTTTTTCTATCTACAAAAAACCAATACAGGAAGATGCACGAAAATAGAAATAGTCCCCGGGATATGGTGCCAAGAATACTTGTAAGCCAGTCCAAATGTTCGTGCTGAAATTGATCTAAATAGTCATTTAAAAAAAAAGTAATACTACTTCTAAATGAAAATATGGCAACCCCAAATATGACCAAAAATATGAATTTAGGGTTTTTCCAGTTATCCCATTTCTTGTGTACTATACTACTTACCAAATACCCGAGCAGAAGTGGAACGATATACAATACGAAATGGAAAGAAAACCTGTAACCTGCAAAGTAAGATTTATACCACCAATTGGTCAGTAAAGATTGTTTTCCTCCGTTGTACGGGATGTAATGATAATACCTAAAAAAACAAAATCCCATTAAGAAAATAAGAGCTACAATAAGCTCGCTCCACTTAAAGTGATTTCGGTAAAAATCTTTTATGTAACCTATGATTTTTTTCAATGTAGTCTATATTACAGACAATAATAAAACAAGCGAATTAGAATTTCTAATATCTTTAATCCTTCTTGGTCAATAGTTTACTATTCGTTCAATTCTGTAGTGTCATTACATTCTTTATTTTGTTCAATTTCCTCAATATCAATAGTCTAAAAAGTTATCCTTTTTTTTGTGCAAAACCACCTTCTTTATTCGAGAATAATCACTTCGGTTTAAATTATACTTGTACATCATTCTATAAATCAAACTAATGACACAATTTTCACACCTGCATTGCCATAGTCAGTTTTCATTACTTGATGGAGCTTCTCCAATAGATGATATGTTTGCTAAAGCCAAGGCAGATGGTATGCGAGCTGTTGCACTTACAGATCATGGTAATATGTTTGGTGCGTTCAAATTTGTTAATTCAGGTTTAAAACATGGAATAAAGCCTATTGTTGGTTGTGAGTTTTATCTGGTGGCAGATAGGTCACGGCGTTCATTTGTTGGAGATACCAAAGACAAGCGATACCACCAATTACTTTTAGCCAAAAATCAGAAGGGATATGAGAACTTGTCACTACTGTGTTCCATAGGTTATATGGAAGGATTGTATGGTAAGTTTCCTCGGATAGACAAAGATATACTTAAGCGACACAGTGAAGGATTAATTGCCACGTCATGTTGCATTGGTGCTGAGATTCCTCAAGCAATTCTGTTCAAAGGAGAAGAGGAAGCTGAAAAGTTAATCAAAGAGTACATCTCTATTTTTGGTGAAGATTTTTATATTGAGCTACAACGTCATGGTATAGAAAATATAGACGGAACTGGAATGAGCCAAGAGGATGTAAATCAAGTGCTCATTAAATTTGCAAATAAGTATGATTTAAAAATCATAGCAACCAATGATTCACATTATATGGAGGAAGAAGATTCATTACCACATGATATTCTTCTATGCGTGAATACAGGTTCTAAAATGTCTGATCCGAAGGGGTATGGTAAAGGAATGCGTTTCGCATTTCCCAATAGTGAATTTTACTTTAAGACTCAAGAGGAAATGGGGCGACTTTTTGCAGATATTCCAGAGGCTTTGGACAATACAAATATTATTGTAGATAGCATTGTAACACCTAAGCTTACTCGGGATGTACTGTTACCCAACTTTATAATGCCACCTGAGTTTAAAACTCAGGATGACTACTTAAAATACTTAACCTTTGAGGGAGCGAAGAAAAGGTATCCAGAAATGCCAATTGAAACAGAGGAACGTTTGCTCTTTGAACTTTCGGTAATTAAAGATTCGGGCTATCCAGGATATTTCTTGATTGTACAAGATTTTACAAACGTAGCTAGAGAAATGGGAGTGTCTGTAGGGCCGGGTCGTGGTTCTGCTGCTGGTAGTGCAGTTGCCTATTGTCTGGGTATCACAAATGTGGACCCCATTGCCTACGATTTACTTTTTGAGCGTTTCTTGAATCCTGAACGTGTGTCACTTCCAGATATTGATATTGACTTTGATGATGAAGGAAGGCAAAAAGTAATTGACTACGTAATTGAGAAGTATGGACAAAAGCAAGTAGCACAAATTATTACGTATGGTAGTATGGCAGCTCGTTCTTCTATTAAAGATGTAGGACGCGTATTAGATGTTCCGCTTCAAGAAGTAAATAAAGTTACTAAGGCATTCCCAGATCATTTAAGTGCTAATTTAAGTAAAGTCTTGGCTCCTGATGGAATTCAGAAGAAACTTAGAAGTGTCATGAATTCAGAGCAGGTACAAGCTGCAGAGGAATTTAGGGTAATGGCTGAACAAGATGACGAAATAGGTCAAATGATTCGAACAGCAAAGAGACTGGAAGGATCTGTTCGGAATACAGGTATTCATGCTTGTGGTGTAATCATAACTCCAGATGATATTACCAAATATGTTCCAGTTACTGTTGCTAAAGATTCAAACTTACTGGTAACACAGTTTGATAACAGTGTGGTAGAAGACGCTGGTCTGCTTAAGATGGATTTCTTAGGCCTGCGTACTTTGACTATTATCAAAGATGCCATTGAAATTATTAAAAATCGACATGGTCTAGAAATTATACCAGACGATATACCTTTAGATGATAAAAAGACCTTGGAGTTATTCTCCAAGGGAAATACGAATGGTGTTTTTCAGTTTGAGAGTCCGGGGATGCAGAAGCACTTAAAGGCACTTAAACCAGATAAATTTGAAGATTTGATAGCCATGAATGCCTTGTATCGTCCTGGGCCGATGGAGTATATTAAAGATTTCGTAGAGCGTAAACATGGACGTCAAGAAATCAAGTATGACCTAGCAGACATGGAAGAGTATCTAAAGGATACCTATGGTATTACCGTGTATCAAGAGCAGGTGATGTTACTATCGCAAAAGCTAGCTGGTTTTACAAAAGGTCAAGCGGATAGTTTACGTAAAGCTATGGGTAAGAAGAAGATAGAAGAGATGAACAAACTCTTTGATCTTTTTATAAGTCAGGGTACTGAAAAGGGCCACAACGAAGATACTTTGAAAAAAGTTTGGAAGGATTGGGAGGCCTTTGCATCATATGCTTTTAATAAAAGTCATAGTACGTGTTATGCATATTTGGCATTTCATACGGGTTACTTAAAAGCACATTACCCTGCAGAATTTATGGCATCGGTACTTACGCATAACATGAAAGACATTAAGAAAGTAAGTTTCTTTATGGATGAGTGCAAATGGATGGGAATAGAAATTTTTGGTCCAAGTGTGAATGAGAGTGAACAGAAGTTTAGTGTAAATAAAGATGGTGCAATTCGCTTTGGACTTGCAGCTATAAAAGGAGTGGGAGGGACTGCATCCATTGAGGTTATTCGTGAACGAAGAGAAAACGGTCCATATTCTAGCATTTTTGAAATATGTAAGCGTGTCAATCAACGTGTGGTAAACAAAAAGTCATTAGAAAATCTTGCAATTGCTGGAGCCTTTGACGAATTTGGAATAAATCGTTCCAGTTATGTGACTGATCTTGGACAGGGAATGGGAGTAGAGAATGCTATTCGCTTTGGAAATCAAGTCCAGAATGATGAATTGAATAATCAAGCTTCCTTGTTTGGCGGTGCTGGTTCATTAGAAATAAAAGAACCCGTACTCCCCAGTATCGAAGATTGGACTTTGATGGAGAGACTTCAAAGAGAAAAAGAGCTAGTTGGGATCTATATTTCGGGTCATCCTTTGAATAATTTCAAGTTTGAGATAGAGCATTTTACTACACATTCATTATTAGAAATAGAGGAGCTGAATTTAAAACTTGAGGGGGCAGAAATAAAACTTGCAGGTTTAATCTCTACGGTTCGTGATGCCGTGAGTAAGAATGGTAAACCCTTTTGCATCTTCACATTAGAGGACTTTAGTGGAACCAGAGAATTTGCTTTATTTGGGGAGCAATACACTCAGTATAAACCTTGGATTGAGCTCAATGCACAAATATTTATAGTGGCAAAAGGAGAGAAGAGTTGGAGGGATCCAGATAAAGTAGATCTGCGTTTACAGCAAATGACTTTCTTAGAAGATACAGTTACTAGTCAATTAAAAAAGGTGACGATTAGCTTAGATGTAGAAGATATTACTGAAGGCTTGATGGAAAAGCTATTCGATTTAGTAGACGAACGTGGAAAAGTTGGATTATCCTTTAAAATTAGAAGTAATGACAAAGCGGTAAAAGCTACTTCAGTACGTTACAAATTAAAAATGGATGAGATTACTAAGAAGAAGCTAGAGGATTTGGACTTGAACTTTAGCTTTAATTAGTCTCATCATAATTTAATCCAAGGTTTACTTTTTCACTATAATCGATAGGTACCTCAAAAGCAATTCCGAGAACTTCTACTGTAACAGTCCCTTCGTAACTCACGGCTAATTCTTTTTTCAGGAAACTACTAATCACATTTTTCAAAAAACCTTCATTCTCAGAAGTAAGTTTCTTCGGACTAAAGGAGAAATCTACGGGGACCGTAAAGTCACTATTTTTGGGTACTGTGATAGATATATTTTGCTTGATTTCAGTAATGTCTACATTATTTACTTTAATGTGAATATTGGTACTAGTCAGTTTGCCAGATATTGGATTCGGATTGTTAAAAATGGCATCTCCTTTCAGAACAATTTTATTGATGTTTGCGGAAGATATTTTAACATTTTCCAAACGAATAAAATCAGGGGACTTAGGACCGCTATTGCATCCATTAGTAAACACAACTATAACTAATGTTAAAAGACAAATTACCCAATTCTTCATGTTTGATATTTTTTAACTAATTTTATGGCAAACTAACTTAAAATAATCAAATAAAAATTAAACATGAATACGGCTTTCGACAAAATTTTATTGGCTTATGATAACAGTGATGCTGCAAAAGCGGCATTGCAAAGTGCATATGGAGTGGCAAAGAATTTCAACTCTCATATTACCGCGTTAGTTGTATCCGGTAAGGATACAGATATGGAAAGCTCTAAAAATGCATTAAATGCATTTATGAGTGAGAACCAAGTGGATATGGAAATTATAGAGAGAAATGGAGAGGTTTATGATGAGGTCATAAAGCTTGAAAAGGAAAGGGATTATGGACTGATTCTTTTAGGATCTCATGGTTCAAGTGGATGGCGGAAATTATGGATGGGAAGCAATGCATTTAAGGTTATTAGTAGTTCTACTTGTCCCGTTATTAGTGTTACAGAAAAGGCGTCTTCCCCAGAACTGAAACATATTTTATTGCCTTTAGCAGATTCTAGAAATACACGTCAAAAAGTTCCATATTGCATAGAAATAGCTAAAGCATTTGATGCTACTGTGCATATAATTGGTGTTTCAAAAAGTAGTTCAACAGAGACTCAGAAGCACGTGAATTCGTATGTGCATCAAACAGAAAATTATTTGACTGAAAGAGGGGTGAAATGCACCTCTAAAACAGAGTTTGGGGTGAGCGTTGCCGAAACGTGTATTACATATGCAGAAGAGGTGAATGCAGGATTAATGTTAATAATGACCGAGACAGAGAGTGCTGGTTTATTTATGGACTCTTATTCCCAACAATTAGTAAATCACAGTTCAGTTCCAGTTATGAGTATTCACAGTAGGGATACCCGTTTAACAGGGGCCGCTGGATATTAATGAAATATTAATTATAAGCATATTCTTTTAAGAATATGCTTTAACTTTTTAGCTTAAATCACTAATACAATGGAACGACTTTTTAAAAGAATTTTATTGGCATTCGATAACTCACAAGCTTCTCTTGTTTCATTGCAAAAAGCATGTGACTTTGCAACAAAATTCGAATCAGAAATTACTGCACTATTTGTATCTTCTTCAGGTAGTGATTTTAGTGATTCTAAAAAGTTCCTTGAGGATTTTACATCATCTAAAAGTATTGTTCTCCATATAGTAGAGAAGAAAGGCAGGGTCTACGATGAGGTTATTAAACTTCAAAAAAAAGGAGATTTTTCACTTACACTTCTGGGCTTACACGGAATAAGTGGTTGGAAGCCATTTACAGTTGGGAGTAGTGCTTTCAATGTAATTAGTAGTGCAACATGTCCTGTAATAAGTGTACAGGAAGATACAGAGTACGTATCATTAGAGAATATATTACTACCACTCGCTGATTCTGAGAGTACACGAGATAAAGTGCCTTACTGTGCACGCCTTGCCGAAGCCTTTGGCTCTACAGTTCATGTTTTGGGCGTCTCCAAGAATGATAGTACGGAGACAAGAAGTCATGTAGGGTCTTATATTAGGCAAACCGAAAGGTATCTAACTGAGAGAGGCATTAAGTATACAGTAAAATCTAATTTTGGTGTTAACGTACCCGAACGTTTGATTCAGTATGGTGAAGAGGTGAAGGCTGGGCTAATGCTGATAATGACAGAAACAGAATCTGCAGGTATATTTATTGACTCCTATTCTAAGCAGCTTGTAAATCAAAGTACCATACCGGTAATGAGTGTACACGTTAGAGATACTCGTTTGGAAGGAGCATCTGGATACTAGAGACCTTTATTCCTAATCACTTGTCCTGCAACTGGTTGAGCAGTTGGCATTATAATAAGCTCGTTTATGTTCACATGGCGAGGTCTGCTTAAAACAAACCAAATCGCATCGGCAATATCTTGGGCCACCAAGTTTTCAAAACCGTCATAGACAGCTGCTGCCTTTTCGGAATCTCCATCCAATCTCACAACAGAAAACTCAGTTTCTACCGCTCCAGGATTTACACTTGAAACTTTTACCCCTGATTCCGCAAGTTCACGTCTTAAAGCCTTGTTAAGAGCATCAACCATGTGCTTTGTTCCGCAGTAAACATTTCCGTTTGGGTATACTTCTTTTCCTGCTATTGAACCTATATTTACAATGTGACCTTTAGACTCTTTCAGAATCGGAATCATTACTTTACTTACAAATAATAGTCCTTTAATATTAGTGTCAATCATCCTGTTCCAGTGATCTATGCTGCCGTTTTCTATGTTTTGTAAACCCGCTGCAAGACCTGCATTGTTTACCAAAACATCAATGGATTTCCACTCCTTGGGTAAGTTTCTAATATATGATTCTACGGCATCAGAGTCCCGTACATCTACATGCATTAAGTAGGTCTTTATTCCAAACTCCTTGCATAGCTCTTTGGCTTGATCTTCAAGTCGTTCAAGTCTTCTACCATTCAAAATTAAATTGAACCCATTTTCAGCTAAGGTTCTAGCTGTTGCTTGGCCAATTCCAGATGTAGTTCCAGTTATTAATGCTGTTTTATTCATTGTTGGCTTTTGCCTTTCAACATCTCAAGGATAGCTTCATCGGTCATCTCAAGCATTCCAGAATTTAGGATTTCATGCACTTCGGCAGCTTTGGAATCATTCGGATAGTCAGTTAAAAACCGATTATAGTAAACTCTAGCTGCATCGGTGTCTTTTAAATATTCCCATTCTATGAATCCGGCTCTGTAAATAAGGTCCCCTCTGTTCTCATAAGCAGGGTAGTTTGCAATTGCAGTATCCAAACTATTGGTCGCATCTTTAAATCTACCCACGGCAGTATAAGCCAATGTAAGTCTTTCATAATCTGAAGGAGCAAGGTCTTTTACTTCTGCAACTTTATTTTTATAGAGTTTAATAATATCTTGCCATTGAGCAGAAGAAGGGCTGTTTTTTTCTAACACTTCTGAAATTAAATCATCGGCTTTGATAAATTCAGTTGCTTTGCCATGAAGTATTGCCAGATTAATTGCTGCATTTCGAAAACGTTCTGTGCTATCATCTCTGGTTATATATTCAGTTAGAAGTGTTTTGGCCTCATCAAGATTGTTTTCATAGAAGTAATATTGACCCGCTGCATAAAGTAGGTTGTTAGCTTCAGTATCGGAATACTTTAAACCATAATTCTTGTGCAGTATGGCGAGTTCTTTTAATCCCTCCTTTGTTCCAGTCTTTTCAGATTGTTGAAATTCGTTGATTTTGATAAGTTGAGATTCTTGACTTGGAGAGCAAGCGGTTAGAAAGCCAATAAGGCTAAGTACTATGATTAAATTCTTCATTGTTTAATATTGATTGGTTCGCAAAAGTACAAGTGTACAAGCTTCTAAGGTTACTATATTTTGTGATTGAGCCATTTTAGTTAATACAAGGTTTTCAGTACCGGGATTAAAGATGATTCGATTTGGTTTTAAGGCCAGTATTCTATCGTAAAAATTTTCTTGAATATTGGGGTTTATATACAGTGTAATAGTATCAAAATTATCATCTGTCGGCCACTCATTTAAAATGGTGAATTCGCCAATAGCTCCTTTTTTGATTCCATAAGGGATTACTTCATGACCAAAATCATGGAGCATTTCCGTTGCCATATATGCATATCTCTCTGGTTTTGGAGTGGCCCCAATAACCAACGTACGTTTACTCTCCCGCATATCCCAAATAGTTGAAGGGAGTTATGGAGCTTATTTCCAATTTGACAGCGTCAGAAACATCCAGTTTTTTAACAAACTCAGCAATACTTTGTTCGTTAATTCCATCATTGGTTCTTGTTAGATCCTTCAATAGCTCATACGCTCCTTCTATTTTCTCTCTTCTTAAAATAGTTTGAATTGCCTCCGCAGTTACGGCCCAGTTTCTATTCAAGTCAGCTCTGATAGCATTTTCATTTAAGATGAGTTTACCCATGCCTTTTTGCAAACTTTTAATAGCAATTAAAATGTGAGATAAAGGAACACCAACATTCCTTAAGACTGTACTGTCAGTAAGGTCCCTTTGCAATCTACTTATAGGTAGTTTATTACTCAAATGATCCAACAATGCATTTGCAATTCCTAAATTTCCCTCAGCATTCTCAAAGTCAATAGGATTTACTTTATGTGGCATTGCACTACTTCCAACTTCACCTGCGACTATCTTTTGTTTGAAAAAGTCCATGCTAATGTACTGCCATATATCCTTAGCAAAGTCCATTAAGATTACATCAATCCTTCTCATACAATCAAAAATAGCAGCCAATTGATCGTAGTGATCTATTTGAGTCGTCGGATAACTTCTAACCAGACCTAAATCTGAAACCAATTTATCACCAAACTCTAGCCAGTTTATTTGTGGGAATGCCAATCGATGTGCATTGAAAGCACCTGTAGCACCTCCAAACTTTGCAGTAATAGGAGTATTAATTAATGTCTCCAATTGCAATTGTAAACGTTCTGCAAATACTGCAAATTCTTTTCCAACAGTAGTAGGAGTAGCAGCTTGTCCGTGCGTTCTACTAAGAAGAGGAATGTTTTTCCATTCATTTGCAAAGTCTTCCAACTGTGTTAGAACACTTTTGTAACTGGGAATTATAACCTCATCTATGCCTAGTTGTAAACTAAAAGGAATTGCAGTATTATTTATGTCTTGGCTTGTTAGTCCGAAATGAACAAATTCACTATACTCTTCGATAGAGGTGCCTTTAAGTTGCTTTTTGATAAAATATTCTACAGCTTTAACATCGTGATTAGTTGTCTTCTCGATATCTTTAATTTCTTGAGCGTTAGCCTCAGAAAACTCAAGGTAGATCTTTCTTAAAAATGAATTATCGTTATCAGACATACTTGGGAATTGTTCAAGTCCCAATTGAGACAATGCTATAAAGTATTCTATTTCCACCCAAACACGATACTTAAACAGTCCGTACTCCGAAAAATAAGGAGCTAATTCCTGAACCTTACCTCTATATCTTCCGTCTATAGGACTTATTGCTGATAGTTGCGATAACATAGGTGCAAAGGTAATTTTAACACTAAATTGAGAGGTGTTGAATATGCTTTTGTTTAAAACTTGTGACAGATAACCAAGTGGAATTGATCCTCAAAATCTGGTGATAATTTTTACTTTACTGATTGGTGTAATCAAAGTGTAAAATTTGAGCTCTATGCTTTTCATAGAACCAGTTCTGTAGTAAATTCGTTAACCAGTGAAACTCGTCAATATCTCCCATATATTTCTTTTGATTGTATTTTTATCTTTAGGGTTGTTCAGCTTTAGTCAAGAAATATGTGATAATGGAGTGGATGATGACAATGATGGTCTGATTGATTTAAACGATACCGCGGACTGTAATTGTGGAGATCTTAAAGTTAATCCTATTTCTTTAGTGCCCAATTCGTCTTTTGAAGAAAAAATATGTTGTCCTACTAGTCATAGTCAATTAAACTGTGCAAAGAATTGGGTGCAGGCTTCTACAGCGACATCAGATTATTTTAATACATGCGGTTACATTGGTAAACAATTGTTTTTTGGACAACTAGCTCCAACACCTAAATTCAATGGGGAAGGTTATGTAGGATATTATGACACTTATTTTGGAAGCAACCATTATAAAGAGTATATAGGTACCTGTTTGAATAAAAATATGGTGACTGGAGAAGAGTATCAATTGGAATTTTATCTTGCCTATGGACAAGGTCCTAAGGATATATCAGTTTCTTTATTTGCTACAGAGGATTGTTCTAATCTCCCGTTCGGGGGACTAGATAATTATATTGGCTGTCCAACAAATGATGTAGGTTGGGATGAGCTTACATCTGATACCTTGGTTTTAGTTGAGAAAGAATGGAATCTGGTAAGAATGAGATTTACACCTACAAAGGATTATTCTGCCATTGTTCTTGGGCCATCATGTCAATTAATAAATAAGGTTGATAATGAATTGCCATATTATTATTTAGACCATATTATTGTTAATAAGAGTGAATTATTTGGAGGTTTTTCTCTCACAGAATCAGTTGAATTATGTTTGAAAGAAACCACTTTAGGCATTCCTATTGAAATGAATCCAAACTCAATTCAATGGTATCTAGATGGAGTAGCAATTCAGGGTGAAATTAACTCCACCTTGAAGGTGGACAATTCTCAAAAAGGAGTATATCAGGCAAGACTAGAATTTGATGATAGTTGTATGGTTTCTAAAGCCCATAAAGGCGATTCAGCTAAATGGGGAATCCCAGTAGTTTCACTCAGGGATTCTATGGTTCAGTGCTCTGGTGTTCGGTATTTGATTGCTGATTATACATTAGAACCCAAGTCCATTTATTGGTTTAAAGATGGTAAGAAACTTGTAGTGGGAGATACCAATATACTTAGCTGTACAGGTGAGAATGGTACTTATATTGTAAAATTGGAATATGGGGATTCATGTACATATTCTGATACTATCAGTATTGAACCTTTTGAAACAGATTCTCTAAATATTTGGCTTGTTGATACATTAATTGGCTGTCAACATGAATACTATTTAGAAGGCAGTACAGGGAACAAAAACTCTGTTTTTCGATGGTTTAAAGACGAATTTATTTTAGAAAATGAAACAAATCCTATTCTCAGATTAACCAGTTCCAGCAGAGGACAATTTAGTGCAAGAGTATATAGTCAAGATTCCTGTTTGCTTACAGATGAAATTGACGTATTCAGTCCGAAAAATGATGACCCCTGTCCAACTAATTTTCAAGTATACAATGTCTTTACTCCTGGATTAGACGAATTTAACGCTGTTTGGTTGATAGATTATATTGGCTACTCAAGTATTCAAGTTGATATTTTTAATCGATGGGGTGAGTTAATCTATGGCTATAGTTTACCAAAGGATGAAGGATGGAATGGGAGAGTAAATAATATCGGGAATCTTTGCCCAGATGGCACGTATTTCTATATACTAAAACTCAAAAATCAGTATACCGATAAGGTGTCCAGAGTAAACGGTTTGATTAAGCTCATTTCAGAGCAATAAAATCAAAGACTTACTAACTATCGTAGTGAATGCGTCTACCTTTGCAACAATGAGATTAATCGGAATTTTATTCGTTTTAACGACTGTATTTACACAAGCACAAGTAACACTATCATCTGGTCAGTTGGACTTTGGAGATGTTCTAACCACTTCGGATAAAGAAATGGCAGTAGACGTTACAAATACTACTGGAGCAACAATAAGCATTGACGATGTAAATATATTTGGAGACGATTTTACATATTCCATAGCAAATGCCTCTATTGCACCTGGAGCTAAAGAAAAACTAAGAGTAACTTTTAAGCCTCGTCACAATGTGGTCTATAATACAGAGCTCATTTTCGTGTTGAACGATGGGTCGGAGCATAGAATAGATTTGGTTGGTAACGGAAGATATGAAGGTACATACTACTCATCCACATTTAACAAAAGTTATCAGGATCTTAAAGATGCATTGAAAACTAAACTAGCTGCTGGGTATGTCAATTTAGGATACACTGGAGCAAGAGATAAGATGTATGGAGATATTGACAATGTTAGCGGGAAAGTAACCTGTGTATATACGGGAAGGACTGCTACATTCAATACAAGAAGTGGGGCGAATTCTAACAGTTTTAACTGCGAACATACTTGGCCGCAGAGTATGTTTAATAAAATTGAACCTGAGCGAGCGGATATTCACCATCTGTTTTCTACAGATGTCAATGCCAACAGTAGAAGAGGCAGTGATCCATTTGGTGTAGTTTCAGGCAGTGGAAGTTGGAGTGAAGGAGGAAGTAAGTCTGGTAGTGGGAAGTTTGAACCAAGGGATTTACAAAAGGGAGCCTCAGCTCGTGCAATGCTCTATTTTGCCATACGATATCAGGATTATCAAAATTTTATTGATGGTCAAGAATCTATCTTAAAACAATGGCACACAACCTATTCTCCTAGCACTACTGACATTGCAAGAAATGAAAGGATCTTCTTTTATCAAAAAAATAGGAATCCTTTTGTTGATCATCCTGAGTTTATTGAAAGAATGGATAAAATAGGCTCTACTGATACCAAACCTATAATTAAAGATGCTGCTAAATCTCAAAATGCTATTACTTACGGTGCGGTAAGCCCTTCCGTCCAGAAGGATATTTACATTATAAATACGGGTAATGTGGATTGGACAGGTGTGAGTGGAGCGACTAGTGCAGAGGGTAAACTTAAGATTGTTTCTACAGACGCTTCTGCAGCGGTGGGAGAAGCCATTAAAGTGACAGTGACATTTGATGCTTTGGCCGATGGAAGTTATACCGATAATTTATCTTTGAATCTACAAACTCAAGCAGATGAAACAGTTTCAATACCAGTTTCCTTTACAATAGGCAAAGTGGGATTTAATGAGATTTACACTAAACGGATTAAAAGTTTTTACAACGCAGGGTTACAAACTTTATCGGTGCTAAATTACCCTCTAAATGCTGAAATAATAGAGGTTTGGAATTCGTCTGGTCAATTGGTCTTAATAAATTCAACCTTTACCGATATTCCGTTTAACGGACACAGTCAAGGTGTTTACTTCGTTGTTGTTAAAACTGAAAAGGAGGTATTTACCTCTAAGTTTTTAGTTAACTAAATAATAACAAAAGTAACATCTTATATATGCGTTTTTTAAAAGTTGTATTAGCATCTTGTCTTGGCTATATTTTAGCGGCAGTGGTCATTTTCGGTATTTTCTTTTTTATGATAGCTGGAATTGCTTCTAGTGCCAAACCAGAGGTTAATATACCAACTAATGGTGTCCTTAATATGAAATTAAATTACCCAATTGTAGATAGGATTCAGGACAATAACCCATTTGCGGCACTTGCGGCTTTTGACCCAAGTACGCAATTACCTATTGGGTTAAACGATATTTTACAATCAATAGATGAGGCTAAGAAAGACGATAAGATTAAAGGAATAATATTGGACTTGACCACCTTCTCTTCAGGTTATGCAAAGCTTACTGAAATCAGAAATAAACTAGAGGAGTTCAAAGAGAGTGGGAAGTTTGTTTACGCTTATGCAGACTATTACTACTATCCTACATACTACATGGCGAGTGTTGCAGATAGCATCTTTGTAAATCCTGAGGGGCAAATGTCTTTTACAGGGATGGTCGCTCAAGTTACATTTCTTACTGGAGCACTGGAAAAACTTGGGGTAAAGATGCAGGTGGTACGAGCAGGTAAGTTTAAAGGGGCTGTAGAAGCTTATACTAGAAAGGACTTAAGTCCTGAGAATAGAAAGCAAATAGAGGTGTATATAAATTCTGTATTCAATGAGACATTAGTCAAAATATCTCAGGCCAGAGGATTATCTATAGACAAGTTAAAAGAAGATGCCGATAAGTTAGAAATGAAATCTGTTCAAGATTTTATCGCTGGGGGATATATTGATGCTGCAGTTTATAGAGATCAGTTTTATAGTGCTATGAAAGTAAGAATGGGAGTGGATGATAATCAGAAAGTTCCTCTAATCTCTGAACAGAAGTATGCAAAATCACTAGGTACGCAGGGTAGTGGAAGTAAGAGAATTGCGGTGGTCTATGCCAATGGAGATATAGTGGGCGGTAAAGGTGATGGAACCCAAATAGCAGCAGATGATATGGCTGCCACACTTAAAAAAGTAAGACTTGATGATAAAATAAAGGCTGTCGTGTTTAGAATAGATAGTAGAGGAGGAAGTTCTTTGGCTTCTGACATCATTTGGAGAGAAGCTAAGCTGTTAGCTGCTGAAAAGCCACTTATTGTAAGCATGAGCGATGTGGCTGCTAGTGGAGGGTACTACATTGCTACACCTGCACTAAAAATTGTTGCAGAACCAACTACAATTACAGGCTCAATTGGGGTTTTTGGTTTAATACCGAATGCAAGCGAACTTTTAAAAGATAAGATAGGTCTGGATTTTGAATTTGTGGGTACGAGTAAGCATTCTGATATAGGTAGAATAGATAGAGATCTAACAGAAGAAGAGAGAGCATATATTGAGTCAATTATCGACAAGATTTATGATACCTTCTTATCCCGTGTTGCTGAAGGCCGAAAAATGACTAAGGAAGAAGTTCATGAGATTGCTCAAGGTAGAGTATGGACTGGCGTAATGGCTAAGGAAGTTGGGCTTGTAGACGAGCTTGGTGGTCTTGAAGATGCTATAAAAATTGCAGCAGAAGAAGCAGAATTGACAGAGTTTAAAATCAAAGAATATCCTAAGGCAATAGACCCAATTCAAGTTTTGATACGTAAAATGAACGGAGATGCAAGCCTGCAAACTCAAATTAAGGAGTTGACCAAGCACACCGGCTTTGAGTCGTATTCCAAATACTTAATTGATTTGGAACGATTTGGAACAAAACATAGCGTTCAAGCTATGATGCCATATGATATTACGGTCAAGAATTATTCGCTGAGATAGCTAATGCATCCACGCTGCATATGTGTGTGAATAAAATGAAGTGGATTAGTTAATAGGATTCTGCTTGTCCAATACAACTCTATTTTTACCTAAAAACCTGAAAAATCTGCCATTTAACCGAAAAAATCTGCCATTTTTGCAGTTGATTAATGGATCTACAACAAGTAAAACAAAGATTTGGAATTCTAGGTAACTCACCTAAGCTTAATTACGCTTTGCAAACGGCCATGCGTGTTGCTCCTACGGAACTCACTGTTTATATACAAGGGGAAAGTGGAAGTGGTAAGGAGTCATTTTCTAAAATTATTCATCATCTGAGCCCAAGAAAACACGGTCCATTCATTGCGATAAACTGTGGGGCGTTACCCGAAGGTACCATCAATTCAGAACTTTTTGGTCATGACAAAGGTGCATTTACCGGAGCTATGGATAATAGGAAAGGGTATTTTGAAAGTGTAAATGGGGGGACTCTATTTTTAGATGAAGTTGGTGAATTACCGTTGGAGACACAAAGTAGATTACTTCGGGTTTTGGAGAATGGCGAGTATATACGTGTAGGCAGCAGTAAGGTACAAAAGACCGATGTTCGTATTATAACAGCAACTAATAAGGATTTGATTGAAGAGGTTGAGAAAGGTAAATTTAGAGAAGATTTATACTATAGATTGTCCACTTTACCAATATCAGTACCTCCATTGCGATCAAGGCCAGAAGATGTTGCTTTATTGTTTCAAAAATTTGCATTTGATGCATCTGAAAAGTATAGAAATGAACCTTTGGAATTATCACTAGATGGTGAGCAAATTCTAATGAACTATCGATGGCCAGGTAATATTCGTCAACTTAAAAATATTGCAGAGCAAATAGCTGTACTAGAACAAGGACCTAGAATAGATGCAAGCATTATTAGGAAATACTTGCCAGCACGAGCAGAGAACAATTTACCTGCTTTATATAAAGGGAAATCAGAGCACTCAGATGTTTCAGAACGAGATATTTTTTATAAGGTATTAATAGATCTAAAAAATGATGTTTCAGAACTTCGGAAGGTTGTGTTTGGATTGGTAGAAGGTAATCAGGTAGATGAAGAGTTTATTGAGAATAATAAGTCAACTATTACCCGAGTCTTAACACAGGAAAATACAGTTCAAGAAAATAATAATTATACGCCAGTTCATTCTGTAAATAGTGATGAATTATATGAGCATGTAGTAGTTGAAGATCAAGATATTGTAGCAGATAATGAAGTTCTTTCTCTTGAGGCAAAAGAAGAAGAATTAATTCGAAAAGCCTTATTGAAAAATAATGGTAGGCGAAAGAAAGCAGCTCAAGAGCTGGGTATTTCAGAACGAACCTTATATAGAAAAATTAAGCAATATGAAATCGATAATTAAAATATTGTTTGTACTGGGTACGGTCTGTGTAGCATTAACCCAGCAGTCCTGTGGGTTTTATAAGTTCAGTGGTACTTCAATAAATCCGAATGTAGAGACATTTTCAGTTGGGTTTTTTGAGAATAATGCTTCTATTGTATCTCCATTACTGAGCCAAACTATTACGGAGAAAATAAAGCAGAAATTTATTTCTGAAACAAACTTAAGTATCACTGAGGTCGAAGGAGATTTTACGTTTAGTGGCACCATTGTGAATTATACAGTAGCTCCTATTTCGGCACAAAGCGGAGATAATGCATCAATGAATAGACTTACAATTGCAGTGGAAGTTAAATTGGTAAGTGAAAAAGATAAGGACAGTGAGTTTGAACAAACTTTTACAAACTTTCAAGACTTTGATGCGGCAGAAAATTTTAGTGACGTTGAGGATAATTTGATTGAAGAGATTTCTGACATGTTGGTTCAATCAATCTTTAATAAGTCAGCAATTAATTGGTGAAAAATACGCTAAACATATCTTCATACATTTTGAATCCTAAAGGCATTGGAGAGGAAGGTATAAAGCAGCTGACACAAGAACTGAAGTCAATGCCTTGGTGTGCCGCTTATAGGGTGTTACTTGCAAAGGGATATGATAATGAAAATTCATTTCAAAAAAACAGACACCTGAGACTGGCGGCTACCTATGTAGGAGATAGAGAGCAACTGTTTTTGTTAACTCACGATCAAGCAAAACAAGTAGCTCAAGTGGACTTTCAAGAAAATGTACTTGTAACGACAACGGTTGAAGATGTTGTAGAACAGACAGCTGATGAAGTTAAACGGATTTCAGGTGTTGAGGATGCTACACTTGACTTGGAACGTGTTGGAGATGATGTATTGAAGCTTGAGGGAGTCCAGAATATTTCTGAAGAATCCCTAACTCAAGAATCTAAGATTGATTTTGATGAAATAGTTAAGTATGACCCCATAAAGGAGTTAAAGATTATTGAAACTCCGATTAAAAGGAAGAGTGAAAAGATTGATTTTGACTACGTAGCATACAACCCAGAAAAGGAACTTTCTAAGCTTGTAGCAGAAAAGGAAGAAAAAGAATCTCATGATTTTATGTTTTGGCTGAATCACATGGAGGATGACAAAGAAGCAATAATAAAATCATCTAAAAGTGCAAAATCTCCAGACAAGGTTCAAGACCTTTTAGACCAGTTTTTAGCAACAAAGAGAAGTCGCCCTATTCAGAATAGGCAGTTTTACAATGCTCAAAATAAGGCTGAAGAAAGTGAGACGGATGATATGGGCGTGTTAAGTGTAACACTTCTAGAACTTTATGTAAAACAAGGTCATACATCTAAAGCTATTAAAGGGTATCAGAAATTAAGTTTGCAAAATCCTAGTAAATCAGCGTATTTTGCCGCCCGAATTAAGGAACTAGAAGAAAATAAGAAGGATTTATAAATTATGTTTACCACATTTATCATACTAGCCGCAGTGGCATCTATTTTACTAATATTTGCAGTACTTATCCAAAATCCAAAAGGAGGAGGGATTGCAGCCAATTTCTCTGCCGCCAATCAAATTGCTGGTGTTAAGAAAACCAATGAGTTTATAGAAAAAGCTACTTGGACTTTAGCAATAGCCCTTTTTGTGTTTGCTATTGGGAGTAGGTTTGTTTATAGTACGAATACTGAAAAGACCAATGAATTTTTAGAGCAAATTGATGAAGCAAATATAGATGTAGCACCTGCTAGCATTCAAAATATTCCTCAAGATCCTAGTAATCAACAGGTAATAAAGGCAGATCCTTCAGAAGCACCTGAAGAGGGTGGTTTAGGAAATTAATTAATAGTATTTCGTTACTAAAAAAATTAAAAGGCAGTATCTAATTTTAGGTATTGCCTTTTTTATATTGATAGAATTTTGAAAATTGTATTGAAAAATTAAAGTATGGCACCAAATGTGAAGTAATACTATAAACAATATAATTTATATGCATCTATTTATTCTAGCTCTAATAGCCCTATTTTCTTTCGGACTTATCGTAATAGTTACTTTACAAAAACCAAGTGGAGGACTTAGTTTAACATCTAACAGTGCTTTTTTCAGTGTAAAGAAAGTCAATCAATCCATTGATAAATTTACTTGGGCATTGGTATCTTTAGTTCTTGTTTTATGTCTGGTTAGCCCTTTTGTTTAATTACTCAAACTACTCCTTTGTCATCTGGGCTGACATTATGACCAAGTCTTATATGTGTAACAGAGTAAAGAGGTGAAAAAATGTCTTTTTTTTACCTTGGCATAGAGTATGATGATATAGGTTTGTAACAATAAAATTTAACAATTAAAATGAACATAAAACCATTATCAGACAGAGTATTGGTAGAACCAGCGGCAGCAGAAACTAAGACTGCAGGTGGTATCTACATTCCAGACACTGCAAAAGAAAAACCTCAAAAAGGAACTGTAATAGCTGTAGGCCCAGGAAAAAAGGATGAACCTACCACAGTAAAAAAAGGTGACGTTGTACTTTATGGAAAGTATAGTGGAACTGAGTTGGCAGTAGATGGCAAAGACTTATTAATAATGAGAGAGTCAGATATTCTGGCAATCGTTTAATCTTTTTTTTATATAGAAATAAAATATTTATAAAATGGCAAAGCAAATATTATTTGATACAAAAGCTAGAGATCAACTGAAAAAAGGAGTTGATGCATTAGCAAATGCGGTAAAAGTAACTCTTGGACCGAAAGGGAGAAATGTTGTAATTGATAAGAAATTTGGGTCACCCAATATTACCAAAGACGGTGTGACAGTAGCTAAAGAAATTGAGCTAAAAGATCCAATAGAGAATATGGGAGCTCAAATGGTGAAAGAAGTTGCGTCTAGAACTGCTGATATTGCAGGAGATGGTACAACTACAGCTACGATTTTGGCTCAAGCTATAGTATCAGGTGGACTTAAAAACGTTGCGGCAGGGGCAAATCCAATGGATTTAAAACGAGGTATTGATAAAGCAGTTTCTGCTATCAAAGTAAGTCTTGCAAAGCAAAGTGAAAAGGTAGGTGATGATTTTAGTAGAATTGGTCAGATTGCGTCAATCTCAGCAAATAATGATGAGGTGATTGGTTCATTGATTGCTGATGCAATGAAGAAAGTAGGTAAGAATGGTGTGATAACTGTAGAAGAGGCCAAAGGAACAGAGACCGAAGTGAAAATTGTAGAAGGTATGCAGTTTGACCGAGGTTATTTATCTCCATACTTTGTTACCAATACCGAAAAAATGGAAGTAGATTTAGAGAACCCTTATATTCTAATCTGTGATAAGAAAATTAGTAGCATGAAAGAATTGCTTCCAGTTCTTGAACAGACTGCTCAAACTAGTAAGCCATTGGTTATTATCTCTGAGGAAGTAGAAGGTGAGGCTCTTGCTACTTTAGTGGTAAATAAAATAAGAGGTTCTCTGAAAGTTGCAGCAGTTAAAGCTCCGGGTTTTGGAGATAGAAGAAAGGCAATGTTGCAAGACATAGCTGTATTGACTGGTGGAGTAGTAATCAGCGAGGAACAAGGTAGAAAAATAGAAGATACTACACTTGAAATGTTGGGTACAGCTGAAAAAATTACCATAGATAAAGAGAATACTGTTATTATTAATGGTGCTGGTAAGTCTGCCGATATCAAGGGTAGAATCAAACAAATTCATGCTGAGATAGAGAATTCAACTTCTGATTATGATAAAGAAAAACTTCAGGAGAGACTTGCTAAGTTGTCTGGTGGTGTAGCTGTACTTTATATTGGAGCTGCTTCAGAGATGGAAATGAAGGAGAAGAAAGACAGAGTTGATGATGCACTTGCAGCTACTAGAGCGGCGGTAGAAGAAGGTATAATAGCAGGAGGAGGAGTTGCTTTTGTAAGAGCAATAGAATCTATAGCTAAACTGGAAGGAGAAAATGCAGATGAAAATACGGGCATTAATATCATTAGACGAGCTGTAGAAGAGCCGTTAAGACAGATTGTAGAAAATGCAGGAGGTGAAGGTTCTGTAGTTATCCAAAAGGTAAAAGATGGTAAGAAGGACTTTGGTTACAACGCTAGAACAGATTCTTATGAGAATTTGATTAAAGCAGGAGTAATAGATCCAACTAAAGTAAGCAGAGTAGCTCTAGAAAATGCAGCTTCAGTTGCAAGTATGCTATTGACTACGGAATGTATAATTGCTGATATCCCAGAGGTAGAAGCTCCTCATGCACATGCTGGCGGAATGCCAGATATGGGCGGAATGATGTAAGACATTCACCGTCAAATACATCTTAACCTTAGTCCTTGGATTAAGAGAGGAGTTGTCTATAAAAGAACAAAAGGGTTGTTGCTATTGCAACAACCCTTTTTTGTATACAAGTTTTGGTTTTTAAGTCACTAAAAATGGATTGTTCAAAGAAGAAGACCATATAAATAAAAACCTCTTACCTAAGGCGAGAGGTCGTATTTGGATTCGAACAACGCTAAAAGCTAAAGTGAATATTCCAACTCCAATCTCATTCTTCTTCTTTAGTGGAGTTATTATCCTGTTTTGAAACTAAGTTCATAGTTATTTTAAATCCAATGAAAAGAGCTATACCACCAAAGATTAGGACGCTTGAAGGATAGGCAATATCCTCTTTAACACCACTCAGTTCTAATAGCCCACCAACTAGAATTGCAATACCAACACCGATGGCTAAGAGGCCGGCATTGAGCAGTAGAATGGTAATAAAAGAAACTTTTTGATAGTCTGTTTGAAAAATTTTGGGATTAATACCCTTTTCTATCATTGCTAGACGCTCTCTATTGCGACTGGTAAAGAATAAGTAGCAAATTCCAAAAATGGTAGTGAAAAAAGTGATTGGGACTAAAATTTCTGTGATCATCATGGTGTTTTTATTTTTGTTTATTTGTATCTATGACGAGTGCATCTGCAAGGCGGTTACATTTTTAAATAAATATTTTTTAATGTGTAACCAAAGTAGGTTGAGTATCGTCAAATATCATGTAAATGAATAACCAACAAGAAAAGCGTTGCATTCAAGCGACTCTCTTAGGAGATATGTCAGCATTTGCAAAGTTGGTTGAGGCTTATAAAGATTATGTCTTTACTTTAACAATGAGAATTGTATCTAATAGAGAAATCGCAGAGGAGTTAGCACAAGATACCTTTTTGAAAGCGTATAACTCATTAAATACATTCAAAGCGGAGTCTAAATTTACCACTTGGCTTTATCGTATAGCATATAACACTTCATTAGACTACATTAAGAAAAGTAAAATACAATTTGAAGAAATCGAAGAGGCATCGCTATTAAGTTCAGGAGAGAACAATACACTTGATCATTTGATAGATAAAGAGAGAAGAGAAATGTTAGAGAGAATTATTAGTGAACTGCCAAATGTAGATTCAGTAATTCTATCATTGTACTACTTTGATGAAAAATCAGTAAAAGAGATAGGTGAGATTGTCAACTTAAAGTCCAACACCATTAAGCAAAGATTACATCGAGCTAGAAAAATTCTAGCAACAAAATTAACTACACAAAATATAACCTTAGAAACAAATGGGAGATAAGCAGGATATCGATGAGGTTTTAAACAACTTCTTTAAAGGCACGGGTTTAGAAAATACATCACCGGATTTTACCATGGAATTAATGCAAAAACTAACAGTTGCAACAACTCCTTTAGTTTATAAACCTTTAATTACTCGTAAGACTTGGTATATCATTCTGATAGTTGCTCTGGTCATTTTTTTTGCTACTGCAATGGGAGCATATAGCTCAGAATTGAGTGCTACAATGAGTCACATTAACTTAGACTTATCAATACTAAATAGCTTGTCGGATATTGTTTCACTGGCAATAGTGGCTCTATTTATTCTTGTATTAGCTCAAATTACATTTATTACAAAAATTCTTCAGAATAAAATAAGATATTCCTAATAACACCAATTATTTTAGAGCTAGGACAATGTCATCCTCAATCTTATCAGGGGTTGTTGTTGGAGCATACCGTTTGACAACTTTCCCTTTGGAGTCTATTAAGAATTTAGTGAAATTCCATTTGATTCTGGAAGTTGGGAAACCTCCTTTTTCTTTTTTTAGAAATTTGAAAATAGGGTGGGTATTTTTACCATTAACATAGGCTCTTTCAGTGAGCTGAAAAGTGACACCATGGTTGATTCTGCAAGCTTCTACAATAGTATCATTTGTTTCAGGTTCTTGACTGGCAAACTGATTGCAAGGAAATCCAAGAACCACTAAACCGCTTTCCTTATAATCTTGGTATAGTTTTTCTAATCCGTCAAATTGTGGAGTTAGCCCGCATTTAGTAGCAGTATTCACTATCAAAACAGGCTTTCCTTCAAAATCCGCCATACTAATTTCCTGTCCTGCAGGAGTCTTAGCTTTTAAATTATAAAAATCACTCATTTGTATTTTAGATATTTTGATTGGATGTTTTTAAACTTAGAAAATAAGATTTTGTAATCTGGGCTCTAGAAAAATATAGTGTAAGTCCCTTATTATCATTATTTAAGCTTGATACAAAACTAAGTCAGTAGGACCTTTATAGTAAATCAAAAAAGTAAATAAAGAAATAACTAAAGACTATATTAATCCTCTTCCAGTACATTCTTGACTCTTCCAACCTCACCAGTTTCTAGCATTACTTTAATGCCATGTGGGTGTTGTGGTGATTTAGTCAGTATTTTCTTGACAAATCCATCGGTGAGCTCACCTGAACGCTGATGCTGTTTTTGGACTATTTCTACTTCGGAGCCTATAGTGATATTTTTACGTAATTCTCCAGTAAGCATAAATTACCCTTGTACAGGTCCAATCCACTTAAATTCATACTCCTTTTCAGGTTGTGCCATTCGGTCAGTAACACGTTGAAGTCTTCCTGGAAGTGTCATTAGATAATCTCTTGCTTTTTCACCAGCAGCATTTAAATCAGAGATATGATCAATATTCCAATCCTTTACCAATGAACTTAAAATGTCAATATAATCTTGAGCAGTGTATACTTTTGTCCGTTGGGCGGCATCGCTAAAGTGAGACCATAGTTCCCCTACTTTATCCCCACTTTGACGCATGAAATGTGCAGGCATTACAATTTTACGTCGCATCATATCTTCAAAGGCCGTCATCATTTGACTTGGGTCTAATTCAAAAATACGTTTGACAAAGGCAGAATATGCCGTAGCATGTCGAGCTTCATCTGCTGCTATTATGCCATTTATTTTTGCAAGAAGTGAGTTTCCGGTCTGTTTAACTAAAGTAGCAACTCGACGGTGAGATACGTTCGTGGCCTGCTCCTGGAAGCTAGTGTATACAAAGTTTTTATAAGGATCTTTATCTGTACCTATATCAAATCCATCGCTTATGAGATGCTGAGTTGTAATTTCCATTTCACGCATATCCACTCTACCACATAAGTACAAGTACTTGTTTAATAAATCTCCATGACGGTTTTCTTCTGCTGTCCATCCACGTACCCATTTGCTCCATCCATTTGGTTCGCCATTATTGTATTGTTGGTTTACACCTTCTACATCCATTAGCCAGCTTTCATAAGTAGGTAGGGCTTCTTCCGTAATAGTATCTCCAATGAGAACGGTAAGCAAATCGTAATCCATGTCTTTGGCTAATTCTTGAATTTCCTTTACCTCATCCATAAACTCAGGGTTTCTTGAATCAGGTAAAAGATCTGAAGGTTGCCAGTTACTGTCTATGGGTTTTAGGTATTTAGCAAGTAAGTCATCCATAGATTTTCCAATGGTGGACATTACTTCTAATCTTAAATCGTGTAAGCTCATTTAGAATGCAAAAATAAGCTATTACAAGTCGTTTACTTTATGATATCTATCAAATTAGTCGCAAGGAAGTAGAGTGTCAAATCTGTTTATATCCTACATTTGCCACAGCCAATGAAATTTGAAGATTACCGACTATCCAAAGAAGTAAAACGAAATTTGTATGATATGGCGTTTAGACGTCCTACTGATATACAATTTAAGTGTATTCCCCATATTCAAAGAGGGGAGGATCTATTGGCCATTGCACAAACAGGAACAGGTAAGACAGCGGCCTTTGCTATACCTATTATTGATAAAATTCAACAGATTAAGTACAAGGCCTTTGAGAAAGGAAGTTTAATACGTGCCATTGTCATGGCTCCTACTCGAGAGCTTGCTCAGCAGATTACTCAAGTGTTCAATCAAATTGGTAAGCACACTAAGGTGAAGGCTCTATGTGTTTATGGTGGAGTAGAGCAAGACCACCAAATTAATAAGTTGTTGGAGGGAATGGATATAATAGTCAGTACTCCTGGACGTCTTTTTGATTTAGTAAGTCAAGGCTATTTAAAGTTGAATAAAGTAGAAATACTGGTTCTTGATGAGGCTGATCATATGTTGGATTTGGGTTTTGCAAAGGATATAGATGATTTGGTTAACAAAATACCAGGAAGACGACAAACACTTTTCTTCTCAGCGACCATTAGTAAGAAGATTAAGCAACAAGCTTATAAAATGGTAAGCAGTGCAGCCATACGAATTCAAATATCACCTAAAGATCCTGTAAGCAAGAATGTAGATCACCAGATAGTCTTTGTAGAAATGGATGACAAACGTTTTTTCCTACAACGACTTATCAATGAAAATGAGGATTTGAAATTTTTGGTATTTGTACGTACAAAGGTGCGTGCAGAACGAGTGAAATCGGCCCTGGGCCGTATGGACATAGATACACTTACACTTCATGGGGATGTAGAACAATCAGAACGAGAAACAAACTTACAAGCATTTAGAACAAGTGCATGTAAGATTCTAATCGCTACTGATGTATCAGCAAGAGGGATAGACATAGAAGGTGTGGATTATGTAATCAACTATGACATACCTGAAGTGCCAGAAAACTACGTACACAGGGTAGGAAGAACGGGTAGGGGGAGAGCCAAAGGAAAAGCCATTTCCTTCTGTGCTAAGTCAGAAAAAGAGTTAGTAGAAACCATAGAAGAATATACAACGGTACCTATTACTAGAGCAACAGTAACCAAAGCTGAATATGCCAATACTATAGAGCTTGCAGAAGATGGTAAGGATAATTGGAAGGCTCTTATGGAATTAAAGGTAAAGAAGCCGAAGAAAAAAAGGAAGTAATTAGAGCCTAAGGGGTATAAAAAAAGCACTTGATTCTATCAAGTGCTTTTTTTTGTAATAGATTAAATTATTTATTAATTATACTTGCTTTGAGGGCAAAGGATTTTCCTGATGCAGAATGAAGTTTTACATGATACATACCCAATGCAAGACGTTGTAAATCCTCGATCTTATTATTAACAACGGGGGTAGATAGAATAAGTCTACCGTTAATATCATAAAATTCAGCAATTGTAATATTCTCCTTACTTTCAATAGTTAGGGTTCCATATACTGGATTTGGATAAGCCTTAAGCTGGGTATTATAAGAAACAAAATCAATACCTGCCGAAGAGTAACATTGTGCTACTGAGTATTGAGGACTGCTTGTGCCAACTCCCACAGAGGTTCCTGAAAATTTAGAAGAGTTAGTAGCATCGTTGCTCACTGTCTGACCAGTTCCTGCATTGACAGCATCAAATGAGTAGAATATTTGTAGATAACTTGTGCTACTAGTAATTCCATTGTTGTAGTGATCTAAAACTTGAGTACTAGTTAGAGCAGTATTGAATAATCCAAAGTTATTTATTCCTCCTTTGAAGTAACTTAATACGCCTGAGTGATTTTCATATGCTCCTACTTTAAAATTATTGTAACTCGGAGAGACTGAAGAAACAGAAAACCCATTGTTACTGCTTGTCATTTCACTTCCATTTACATAGATATGAGTCTCCTGAGGAGCTTTAAAGGTATAAACAATATGATAGCAAGAATTGTAATCAATAGCTATGGAGTCATTGGTAGTTGCATTTAAGGCATTATTACAGTTTCCATTGTCATTTATTGAAAAACCAAGAGTACTATTAGTTGATAATTGAGCATTAAAACTGTGATCTGCCCCGTTACATATTCCATATTGAACAATGGGTTGTAAAATACCTGATGTGTCAAACTTGACCCAAGATTCCACGCTAAATTCTGTAGTGATGGAGGGTTGAGAGCTAGATGTGTTTAAATTAACATAGTCAGTGTTACCATTAAGAATCAGTGACAAATCGGTAGACTGAGCGTGTAAACTAGAAAAGAACAGACTTGCGAGAATTATAATAAATATTTTATTTTTCATAATGCCACAAAACTAAAAAAATCCCATAAACATTGCTTACGGGATTTTCTAATTTACTTATAAATCTTTTATGGTCCTACATCATGGTTCACAGATTCTAAGAAATACGGATGGTTTACCGGATACATATTAGCTCTACTCAATGAGTTAAGAACGGTATAAATGAATATTCCTGCAAAAGCCATAGTTGTCCCAATTTCCAACATGCCAATATCAGATTTAACTCCAACTGCACCTGGCATAATTAGAAGATACATATCAACCCAATGACCAATTAGAATTATAGCTGCTGCTAGTAACAAGACTTGTGGAGCACGTTTTGCATTACGCATCATCAAGACTAAGAACGGAGCTAAGAAGCACATAAATAGATTAATGAAGAATAATGGCTTGAACTGATCTGTGAGTCTTGCATCGAAATATATAGTTTCTTCAGGTAGGTTGGTATACCAAATAAGTAACCACTGACTTAGGAAGATATAACCCCAAAAGAGACAGAATGCAAACATAAACTTGCCTAAATCGTGAACTACCTCATCAGATACCATTTCCATATACCCCTTGGATTTAAGGTATTGAAGAATAAGCATCATTACAGATAATGAAGTCACAAATGAGATAGCGAAGTTGTAAATGGAGAACATAGTTGAATACCAATGAGCATCAATACTCATTATAATTAACCATGATAACGCAGAGAAAGAGAATGCAAAGAAGAAGATAAATCCTGCTGACCATCGAGAAGAGTTCCTAAACATACTCAGACCTTCCGTTTCGTCTTCTGCTTTACTATTACTTCTAAGTTTCCAACGTATACCTATCCAAACCAATAGAACAAAAGGGATAAAGAAGAATATAGATCCATTGTTCAATAACCAGCTTTTACTTTCCAAAATGGTGTCATATCCGGGAGAACCAGGATTACCAGCATCGGCACTATTGAAGTACTGTGACCAATGGTATAAAGTATCTTTAGCTCCCCATAAAATACCTACAAGTAAGATTGATCCTATTATAAGATAGCTACTTTGAGCTTCCATGATACGTTTAAGCATAACAGCCCAACCAGCATTTGCAACGTAATTAACTGCAATAAAGAATATTGCCCCTACTGCAAACAACCAAAAATAGTAACTGTTCAATAGGAGATTAGCCCAAACTCTTGACATCCAAGTGGGGCCGTGAGAATCTGTGTGTGTATCTACTTCTGAATGCTTCTCTGAAGCATGAGCATCCTGAGTTTCTTCGGAGTGAGTACCTCCATGTCCGTCATCATGCTGAGCTAATGTTGCATGGTGATCTTCATGAGCTTCTTCTGCGTGAGCATCACTTTCAGAGGAAGTTTCTACCTTGTCTATGGGGTCATCCCAATGTTCTTGAACATCCATAGCTCCAACAATAGCAAGTATTGTTCCAACTACAAATAATCCAATAGCAACTAATTTGGCTCTTCCAGTGAACTCAAATTTTTCTTGTTTAACTTCTTTAATTATATGGTGTCCCATTTTTATAAAACTCGTTTATTTATAAATTTCTATTTCAACTCTTCTATTTGCTTGTCTGTCACTACTTGAAGTAACATCACCATCCATTCCTGTGTCTGCATCTGATCGGATAGAAAGACTACCTGTATCTAGACCCTTGGAGATTAGATAGTTTTTAACCTCGTTAGCTCTATCAATGCCCAGAGTAGCAGCTCCTTCTTCAGTAAGCGTTACTCCTGTATGACCAACAATTGTAGCCTTATAATCTGGATGTGCTTTTAAATAATCTACAATCACATTTAGATTTCCAGCAGAACCTGATTTCATCACTTTTCTGTTTGGGAAAGCTTTGAATTCTACCTTAGACATAGCCATCATAATAGATGCCTTTTCTTCAGAAGTACCTGGAAAACTTACAGAACTGGTCTGAGGGAGTTCCAAGTTACCGTTCATTTCAGAATCTGAAGAACTTTCGGGTGCAAATTTGAAGTCATCTCCGTAAGCTAGAGACTTAACGTAATGGATTACTTTCCATCTTTCTTCAGGATCTAACATAAAAGCGTGAGAACCCATCAAACCTTTACCATATGTAATAGTGTGATAAGCCTTTCCTTCAGGGAGATCTTTGATATAGTCGGATTGATAATTTGGCCACGACGGACCTGGAATTTTCTTTTCTTTAAAGATAGGACCATCATTTTTACCTTTTTTACCGTGGCAGTGCCAGCAGTATATATCATATAAACGCTTACCTTCTTCAACGTTTGACTCAGTAGCCGCTATCCATGAAGTATAGTTCGCACTGGCTTCATAACCATCAGCATTATTTTCAATGGGATATATAAATGTGGATTGACCTCTAGCAATAGTTCCGTTTACAGGAAGACGCATAGTCATGTTATGAGGGTTATATGTTATTTTATCCGATTCCTGTGAGAATGGCTCATAACCCTGTGAAATATACATGTTTGGAGCGTACTCTATACCAGTGTTATCTCCAGAGCTAACACAAGAAACTAACCCCATAGCAGGTATTGCAAGTAGGACCGAGTATTTTATTAATTTATTCAGCTTCATCCTCTTATTTATTCATTAATTTAATAGCTTGACTAATCCAATCATCTCTTTCTATTCTTCCAGGGAAGTAATTGGTAATCTCTTCAACTGCTTTTATGGTTTCAGGAGTCATTTTTGATACTTGTTCAAAAGTGAAAATTCCAATGGAATTTAATGTCGACTCATACTTTGGACCAACACCACTTATTAACTTAAGATCATCCTTTGCACCAGAGGCATCGCCTAATGTTGCTTTGATAATACTTAGTCTTTCTTCTTTTTCAGAATCTGTTAATACAACCTTATCCTCTCTAGGAGTAGATGTTTTTGACAAGGGTTTCGCTACTGCCTGAGTAGCGGCAAGTTCAGCATGTACTTCTTCTTCCTCTTCATCTGGCGTGTGAGAAGTATTGAAAGCAGCTTGATTGTCCCTAATGGTAATAGCTCCTTCATTTTGTAATAAAGATTGAATTTCTGAGTTAGGAATGGATTGTTCCTCGCTATTATCTATTGCTAAAACCATATGATTATCAGTTTGTCTTCTATCCAGTAAATCTTCTTTGATACCATGTACCATACTACTACGGGCAAAAAACATAATTACCATTCCAAAAGCAGTAAAAAGAATAGTCAATTCAAATATGATAGGAATAAAACTAGTGAAAAGGGTAATGTCAGTAGGTTTACCACCAATAATCATTGGCCAATCTACAACGTTCATTGAATATGCCAATGTGAATCCTGAAAGAGACCCTAATAAACCACAGATAAATGCACCTATGGTAAGATTTGATCTATGATATCCTAAAGCTCTGTCTAAGTGATGAACAGGAAAAGGAGTATAGCAGTCAAAAATCTTAACGCCCTTTTTTCTGAGTGTTTCTACTGCATGTATTAGTTTCTCAGAGTCATCAAAGATGCCAACTGTAAACTTCTTATCTTCTAATAGAATACTTTTATCAATCATATTATTCTTTGTCTTTGATGATAGTTTTGATTTCGGCCATATTAATTACAGGCATGAACTTCGCAAAAAGGAAGAAACATGTAAAGAACAATCCAAATGTTCCTAAGAATATTCCCACTTCTACCCAAGAGGCGTGGTACATCACCCAGCTACTTGGTAAAAAGTCTCTGTGTAATGAAGTTACGATAATTACAAATCGTTCAAACCACATTCCTATATTCACGATTATTGATATTATGAATATGAACCAAGGTGTAGTTCTTGCCCACTTACTCCAAAATACTTGCGGAGCAACAAGGTTACAAAACATCATAGTCCAGTAAGCCCAAGCATAGGGGCCAAACATTCTATTGGCAAATGCATACTGCTCATATTCATATCCTGAATAGGCCGCAATTACAAACTCAGTAATGTATGCTAAGCCTACTATTGATCCTGTAAGCAATATTACTTTAGTCATTGCCTCTAAATGTTCAGTGGTTATATAATCTTTATAGTTCATCACTTGACGAACGATTAAGAGTAATGTTAATACCATTCCAAATCCAGAAAAAATAGCTCCTGCCACGAAGTAAGGAGGAAAAATAGTGGTGTGCCACCCTGGTATTACAGAGGTAGCAAAGTCCATAGATACAATTGTATGTACTGATAATACAAGTGGAGTTGATATACCTGCTAGTATAAGTGCTACAATCTCATATCGTCCCCAAGACTTAGCAGATCCGTTCCAACCCATTGCAAAAAGTCCGTACCAAAATTTTCTAGCTTTAGTTGTAGCTCTATCTCGTATAGTAGCTATATCAGGAATAAGTCCTATATACCAAAATACTAAAGATACTGAAAGATACGTAGATATAGCAAATACATCCCAAAGTAGCGGAGAGTGAAAGTTTACCCACAAGGAACCAAATGCATTTGGCAAAGGAAGTGTCCAATACATCATCCAAATTCTACCCATGTGAAACAGAGGAAATATCGCTGCACAGAATACCGCAAATATTGTCATTGCTTCTGCTGATCGATTAATAGACATTCTCCATTTCTGCCTAAACAGAAGAAGAATAGCAGAGATTAAAGTTCCTGCATGACCTATTCCCACCCAAAATACAAAGTTGGTAATATCCCAACCCCACATTACAGATTTATTTACATTCCAAGTACCTATACCTTCCCATACTGTCCAAGACAATGAAACTACCAATACAAGTAGGAGTATTATTGCTATTATAAAACCAGTCCACCAAGATTTAGTTGGCTTATTTTCAATAGGTCTACAAATATCTTCTGTGACGTTGGCGTAAGTTTTTCCGCCAGTTACAAGCGGTTGTCGTATATCTGCTGAATACATGCTAGTTATTAGTGAATGTTTTTGTTAATTGATTCTTGTTTATTTCTAATCTTGGTTAGGTACTGAACACTTGGCTTAGTTCCTATCTCTTCTATTACGTGATACGATCTCTCATTCTTGTAAAGCTTAGAGATTTCACTAGTTTTATCGTTTAGGTCTCCAAATACAATGGCATTAGAAGGACAAGTTTGAGCACAAGCTACTGTGAATTCATCAGTACCTAATTTTCGATTGTCTCTCTTTGCAGTAAGCTTTGCAGATTGAATACGCTGGACACAGAAGCTACATTTCTCCATTACACCTCTAGATCTAACGGTAACATCCGGATTAATAACCATTTTACCTAAGTCATTGCTGAAGTGATAGTCAAACTTTTCGTTCTCATTGTATCTGAACCAGTTAAATCTACGTACCTTGTATGGACAATTATTACCACAATATTTAGTGCCAATACACCTGTTATAGGTCATTTGGTTTAGACCTTCAGTACTGTGTGTAGTCGCAAGTACTGGACAAACAGTCTCGCAAGGAGCGTTGTCACAATGCTGACACATCATGGGTTGATGTGCAACTTTTACATTTTGGTAATAGTCGTAAGCAGTATCTTCATTCTCCGAATTGTCGCTATACGCCTCCATTACCTTTTCTTGTGACATATATTCCCCTTTAGCAACTGTTTGATTACCTCCATAAACTATACTCACACTGAGCTCTTTAGCTTCAGGGGCTTCAAAACTATAGTAACGATCAATACGCAACCAGTGCATCTCTCTTCGTCGTCTGACCTCATCTCTTCCTACAATTGGAACATTGTTTTCAATACTACAACTTACAATACATGCACTACAGCCTGTACAGGAGTTCAGATCTATGGCCATAGCCCAGTGATGACCTTTACTGTAATCATGATCATGCCATAAAGAGATAGGCTTTGGTTTATGGAAATGTTGACCAGCTTTAGGATCTTTTCTAAATGCATCTAAACTAGCCTCTCTAATGATATCTCTACCTTCAATAGAATAATGAGTTTGAGTAATACCAAATTCATATAATCTAGCACCAGCTACCTTTTCAAATGTTACTCCAGCAATGGTATAATTAGCGTTTCCACTTTTCATATCTACCATTGGATAAACATTTTTTCCAAGATCTTTCAAGTCATTTTTAACTTCCTCAGGAAGTACTCTGCCATATCCCAAAGCGATACCGTATGTACCCTTACTTTGACCCGGTTGTATTAAAACTGGGATTTCAATGCTTCCAGTAGAGGTTGTAACTTTCAATACATCTCCATTTTTCCAATCATTTTTCTTGGCATCAGGCATAGAAACAGACAAGTAGTTATCCCATGTTACTTTACTCACAGGATCAGGCATTTCGTGTGCCCAAGGAGTGTTACCATAAGTGCCATCTCTTACACCTACTTTTTGGTAAAGTATAAGTTCTGTTTCCGTTTTCTTACGAGAAGATATAGTCTCAATAATTCCTTCTGTAGTGACATTGAATGATGGCACATTAACAGAAGATGTGTTTTCAATTACCCCTTTTTCAATAGCGGCATTAAAGTTTCCTCCAATTGTATTTATAAATACACTCTTGGTATAATTGTAAGCGTGACTTAATTCTTTTTTGTCAGAGACATCAGCACCAGCCCAAGCTAGAAGCGAAGTAGTAGCTGCTCTACCATCAAAGACAGGAGAGATCGTAGGTTGTGATAATATAAATCTTCCTTTATAGGGTTCTTGAATATTCCAACTTTCTAATGGATGTAATCCAGTTGCTACATGTGTTGCATTACGAGATGTTTCATCCATAGTAATAGCTGTGCTTATTCGAACAGGTATTTTAGCAAAAGCTGCTTTAGCAGCGTCGTTTGAATAAGTTGGGTTAACATCTAGGGTAATAACCGCTCCATATGCACCAGATTTAGCCTTTTTAGTAAAAGACTCAAAAGAAGACTCATCTGCACTTTGACCTTTATAGTAATTGGTGGTATCTATAGTAGATCCATAGTTATTTAACAATATATTTATTGCATTCACCAATATTTGGTCTTGCTCATTGTTACTTCCACAAACCACTAAACATTTACCCTTAGCAGCTTTTAAATCTTCAGCTGCTTGCTTGATAGTGTTACCAGCAGTTTCCATTCCGTTGTGAGCAGTTGCACCACCAAGCTCTCTGTATAAAGCTATTAAGTGTTGTCCAACATTACTCATTTTTATAGGGACCCGTATGTCAGCATTTGCACCCGTAAGAGACATCAATGACTCAAATTGATAGTGCTTAGACATCTTACCATCTTTTGGTACTCTATTGCTACCATAATCAGAATGAAATTTAATTGGGCTAATCCAAGTTCCTAAGAAATCGGCACCAAAACTGACAATAACATCTGCGTTTTCAAAATTGTATGCAGGTATAATAGCACTTCCAAACGATGTGTTATTCGCTCTAGTAATACCAGAATAAGAAATAGGTTCGTATGAAACTACTTCTGTATTTGAGTATTTTGCTGTGAAGTCAGCAATTGCTTGATTAGTAACTAAACTAGTACTACCGTTTGTAATTAGTGCAATTGACTTGCCAGAAGCAGTTGTTTTCTTTAAAGCAATAACCACCTCTTTGTCAAATTTTTTCCACTCAGTAGGAGAGTGCTCTCTAGCCTTCATTGCACCTTTAAGTCTGTTGGTGTCATATAAAGAGAGTATAGCCGAATGTCCTAAACCGTCAAGGCCGCCACCAAAATAAGCAGCTTCTTTATTAGGTTCAAATTTGATTGGTCTTCCTTCTCTTACTTTTACAAGTACAGGGAACCCTTCACTATTACTAACTGATCCGCTAGCATAAAACAAGGGTACTCCAGGAGTTACATTGTCGGGTTTCTCTATATAAGGAATTGCTTTCTTAAGAGGGGTCTTGTTGCAAGCAGCTAATGTAACTGCCCCAAGTCCGAAACCGAAGTATTTTAGAAAGTCTCTACGATTAGCTCGAGTTGCATCATCATTGGAAAATATTTTTTCCAATGGCAGTCCTTCTGAGAATTCGTTGGCATTTGAAGAAACAAATTCTTGCGTTTGTTCCAACTCTTCTACACCTTTCCAATAATTATTTGAAGACATGATTTATGTTTTTCTCTTATTTAGTTAGTAATGACACTTGCTACATTCTAAACCTCCGTTTTCAGCAACAGAGATGAATTCTTTACCTTCAGCAAGCATGTTTTTATGAACCTCTTCATAGTACTCATTGTTTTTTGAGTCTATGCCTCTTTCTCTATGACAATCAATACACCAATCCATTTGAAGAGTGGAGTACTGATATACCTTGTCCATCTCCTGAATTGGACCATGGCACTCTTGACATTTTAGTTTCCCCACCACTACGTGTTGAGAGTGATTAAAGTATGCAAAATCAGGTAAGTTATGAATACGAACCCATTCTATTGGCCGTTGTTCATAGTCTTCTATGTACTGCATATTGTCACCGTCATAACCAATTGCATTATATATCTTCTGAATTTCAGGAGATGTTTTGCCATTGTACTTCTCGTCTGCTTTAACATATTTGTGGCAGTTCATACAAGTATTTAAAGAAGGGATACTTGCTGACTTTGACTTCTCAACGGTACTGTGGCAGTATTTACAATCTATTTCGTATTGTCCTGTATGAATTTTGTGGGAGAAGTTAATAGGTTGAGTTGGAGCATATCCTTGTTGAACACCAATTTCCTCCATACCAAATTTGTAGCCAAATGAACCTAGAACTACAAGAAGTATTCCTGCAATTGCCATTGTAGCAATAGTAGGGTTCCAACCATCGATTATGGGCTTGATTTTACTTTGATATAACGAAGGCTCAGCATCTTGTGGATTCTTTTCAGCATTAAGAGCTGTAAGGTGCTTTTTAATTCCAAAAAGTAAAGCAGCAATTGCTAACAAAACTACTGATAGAATAATCAACGCTAAAAACGTAGATTCAGAATAAAATGATGACATATTATTTTTAGAAAATGATAAAGTGCTTAGAGATGTAAAAAGTGCCGTAAGGGCGATGTGTGTTTTCGATTTATACATTCAGTTAGTTTACGTTTTTCACGTAGCCGCAAATATAAGTGTTCGTTAAAATGAGCACATTCTAGATATGCACATTTTTTCAATTTAGACAGTTTTCAAATAGGTGTCGAATTGTAGAGTAATTGATTGGTAATCAGAAATGTAGTAAATATGGAATCTGTAGCTGTAAGTGTATGTTTTTTTTGTAAAAACACCAAAATATTTTTTAAAAATTTCGTTCAAGAAATAATCGAAAAATTAAAAAAATGAATACGCTAATGCAGATGAATATGACTTCAGTAAAGTAAGCTATTTATCCTTTTGCTTATTATAGGCCTTAATGATGTCTTTTACAAGTCGGTGACGAACAACATCGTTCTCATTCAGCCTGACAATTCCTATTCCTTTTACGCCCTTTAATAGATTTAATGCTGGTCCCAATCCGCTGGCGATTCTTGGAGGTAAATCCACTTGAGTCAAATCTCCAGTAACTACAACCTTTGATATGGGTCCCATTCTAGTTAGAAACATTTTAAGTTGTGTATTAGTAGTATTTTGACCTTCGTCCAATATTGCAAAACAATTATTTAGGGTTCTTCCTCTCATAAAAGCTAATGGAGCTACCTCAATGATTCCTTTCTCCATATAGGCCTTGTATTTTTCTGGTGGAATCATATCTCCCAAAGCGTCGTATAATGGTCTTAAATAAGGGTCCACTTTGTCTTTCATATCACCTGGAAGAAATCCCAAGCTCTCTCCAGCTTCTACAGCTGGTCGGCAAAGAATTATTTTCTTCACTTCCTTGTTTTTAAGAGCTTTTACAGCAAGAGCTACGGCTGTATACGTTTTACCTGTGCCTGCTGGCCCTATGGCAAATACTAAATCGTTTTTTTCGACCTTGTCAACCAACTCTTGTTGGTTTTTGGTACGAGCAGTTATGATTCTCCCGTTTTGACCATGTATGATAATTCCGTTTTCTTTTGGCTGAGGGTTCTCTTCTCCTTCTACCACTCGCTCTATATCACCTAAACTAACTTTTTGATTGACTTTTAAATATTTTATGATGGAATCTACAGCTTTCGTAAAATCATCAATGTCTTTGTCCTCTCCCTTAATAGTTATTTTTTCACCTCTGCTCGATAAGGTTAATGTTGGATATTTGGCTTTAAACACCTTAAAGTAGCTGTTGTAGGGCCCGAAAAATCGAGAGGGATCAATATCTTCAATTAAATATTTTCTTTCTGCCAAGGTATTTTACACAAATGTTAGGTTCAGTCGTTACTTTCGCCTGCTAAATTAGCTAAATAATTAATATTGTCTGTACTTACTTTTTTAAGTGATTTTGGAGCTGACTCCCATTATATGGCATCCTTTAGAGGGGCGATGCATCAGACAAATATTCTTGTGCCATTTATTGAAATCACAAGTAGAATAGAACCCTTTGATATTGTAGAAGCCGCTTATTTAAGTTCTATGGTTTTTGAGGACTTCGCGAAAGGAAGCATCCATATCTTGGCTACAAACGTAGTTGCAACATCTTTTGAAGGGCATTTGGCTGCTTTTTATAAAGGCCATTACTTCTTAGCTCCGGATAACGGAGTGCTAAGCCTAATTTTTGGAGAAGCTTATTCCGAATACTACTTGATTCCAACTAGTAGTTATGAGCAAAAGATTCAAAACGTATACCTGCCATTTATAGAAAAGCTTATTGAGGCGAAATCATTGGATAAGATTGCAAGTAAAGCGGATAGGTTTAATACCAAAACAAGAATAAACCCCGTTAATGATGGTGAAGAATTGAGGGGAACAGTGCTCTTTGTCGATCATTTTGGTAATGCATACACCAACATTACCAAAGAAGAATTTACTAAATTTATTGGTGATAGAGGTTATCAAATTAACCTTGCAAGACATAGTAATGTGTCTTCTATTTCAGCAAATTTCGCAGATGTAAAAGAAGGAGATCCTTTGTGTTATTTCTCAGATCACGGATATTTGGTGGCCGCCATTAAAAGGAGTAGTGCAGAAAAGTTACTAAACTTAAGAAAATATAAACCGCTTATTATTCAAAAAAGATGATTCTACGTTTGGTTAAAATGACATTCAGACCAGAAGAAACGGCTAATTTTTTAGCCTATTTCGAAACTATTAAAGACGATATAGCAAATATGCCTGGAGTTCTTAATCTTAAGTTGTATCAGGATTATAATGATGAGAATGTAGTCTTCACACATAGTACTTGGCTGAATGAGAGTAGCTTAGATGCATACAGGAGCTCCAGAATATTCGGTGAAATATGGCCTAAAACGAAAGAACTGTTCGCTGATAAACCTGTGGCTTGGAGTTTGAAACTAAAGTAAATATTATTGTAACATAAATGAAGTCATTATATAAATCAATCCTATTGTTCCTAGGACTGCTAATAGCTAGTTCCACATATGGACAAATATATAAAATGAAACTTGCGGCTGACGAGGGTAATTTTAAGCGTTTAGAGAAAGTATGTTTAGGTGCACTTGAGGATAAAGCTTTAAAAAAGAAGCCTGAAGTGTATTACTATTTGGCCCAGGCTTACATAGGTTTATCAAAGAATGAAATTTATGTGTCTAAGCATCCTGATGCTGTGAAGTTAGCAGTAAAGTATTTGCTAAAGGGAAAGAAAAAGGATGATAATGGACAAGAGTTAAGAGGTAAGTTTAGCGATGTGCTAGATGATGTAGTGGCTGGTCAGCTAATTGAAGGAGAAAGACAGTACAATATAAATAAGTCCGCAAAGGCAGCTAAAATGTTTGGTCAAGTTAACCAAATGGATAGTACTATAAGACATGCATATGTAATGCGAGCTAAATGTCTTATTGAATCGAATGATACAAGTCTTGGTGAAAGTATTTATAGAAATGTAATGCAGTGGTATGATCATGATTTGGCTGATAGTAGTCAAGATGCAGAACAAGAAATTGATCCATATGTATACTTTATAAACAAGTATTGGGAGAAGAGTAAATTGGATAGTGCAAAGCTTCTAATTGTGAAAGGTAGAGAGTTATTTGGAAACCATGCCAAACTGAATTTCTATCACAAGGAGGTGACTTTGCAACAAATAGAAGGTATGCCTCCAAGTGTTTTGATGCTAGACTACGTTCAGGAGGTTCTAAGGTATAAGCCAAGTGATGAAGTATTGTTGCATAAAGAAAACTCAGTATTCATTTATTTAATCAAGAACAAAATCAGTACAGGTAAATTAGCTGATGGAGATATTCTAATAGATAAGTTTGTATCCCAAAAAGTTGCGAAATCAAGTTTGTCAGAATCAAGAAAGATTAAAGAAACTGACGTATTTGTAGAAAAAAAATCCGAAAATGTACTTTGGAAGCTAGCTGAATATTTTCAAGCGTATAGTCACTTTCAAAGTGCCAAACATGTGTTGAATAAGTATATTGGCTTAACTGCAAAGAGTAATTCGTCAGAAGACATAGCCGCAAGATGGAATGTGATAACCAAGTTTGCATTTGATACTAAAAGTTTTCCATTTGGAAGTTTTGTTCTTCAGCAAGCAATTTCAAAGTATCCCAATAACAATGATTTAAAGCAAAGTAGGGCGAAAATAATTGCTGAAAAGGAAGTTGTTAGAACAAACGTAGACGAACAAGCAGCATTGTACTCTCTAATGCAGGATCATTATGAATCAGAGAAGAACGATGATAATCTTAAAAGAGTTATCGCCATAAATGATAAATACATTGGACTATTGACTGCTGCAAATCGTTTTAGTACGATAAAGGATGTAATGGCTGATCAAATGACGTATGCTCCAGATGCTGATCATAGTGAGTTGCTTAGGTATATCGCTAAGGAGGACTTTTACCAAAATTACTTCCTTACTAGAACAAAAGGGAAGGATATTGATGGTAATGATATTGAGCCATGGGCGTGGAATGGTTCTAAGAGTGGTTGTAAAGAAGGATCTATTGATCTCGATATTCAAAATAAGGTAGCTAATAGAATCAATTATTTTAGAAGAAATGCAGGAGTTCCTGAGGTTCTTTTTGATGAAGCCACAAACGAGTTTTGTCAGAAAGCAGCCTTAATGATGACTATGAACGGTAAATTAGAGCACAACCCTCCAAGAACTTGGAGATGTTGGAGCAACGATGGAGCATATGCTGCGAAACATTCACTTCTAATAAAGGATGCCAATACTTCTATGGCAGTTACTTATATTATGGATGATAAGAATCCTGCTGCAGGTAATCGAAGATGGCTTCTTTATCCAAATGGTAGGATTTATGGTCATGGTAGTACGAATGATGTTGCTGTCATTTGGGCTCTGGATGATAGTGGCAGTACTGACACTGTGGAATATATGGATATGCCAGTGACTTGGCCCCCTAAGGGAGATGTTCCTCAATTAATGCTATTTAATAATTGGACGTTTTCTATCTATCGTGATTTGAAGGATGCAAATGTAGAAGTAAAACAAGACGGTAAAGCACTAGAAGTAAAGGTAGAAAAGTACCTCGATGGATATGGAGCACCTACTCTAGTTTTTAAACCAAGCTTCAGTAAAACTGCTTTACCAGAGCGGAGTAACTTCGATATAACCGTCACTTTGTCAAACGGACGTCAATATTCTTACACCGTTCGTACATTTTCCTACAATCCAGCAAGAGGGTAGAGGAGCTTGTACAACTTTTTAGGTACCTTGCACGTCTATATAAATATAGACGTCAATATTGACTTTTTCTAGAATCTCATATTTTGTTTTTTTGATGGCTTTTGCAACCTTGGCAACGGCTCAAATTGGGTTTATAGAAAACAAAGGTCAATTTGATGATAATATATCTTATCAAGCTGACTATAACTCTCATAGCATATTTTTAGATAAGGATGGTTTTTCAATTCTGCTTCATGATGAGAAAAAGTGGGGAGAGATAGTGACTGATTTTCATGATAATCAAATGCACAGTCATAATCCTACAGAGGTTAATGATAGTGTAACACTGAACTATCATTTTATTAAGTACAAATTAATTGGAGCTAATTTAGCAAATCACACTGGGACAGTATCTACTCCAGAATACTACAACTACTTTATTGGCAATGACCAGTCCAAATGGGCTTCGAATGTGGCAAAGCATACCAAAGTAGTTTATAGAAATATTTATCCTTTCATAGATTTGGAATATGAAGCAATTGATGAGAGGTTTAAGTATAATTTTATCTTGAATCCGGGTGCTGATATTTATGATATAAAGATTGATATTGATGGAGCTGAAGAGGTGCGTGTTACCTCTGAAAGAATCTATGTTAGATCTAGATTTGGGGAGTTTAGTGAGGTAATGCCAATCTCATACGAGGTTAGAAATAATTCTCGAACTCAAATTCGAATGAGTTATGTCAAACGTGGAAAGTACATTGGATTTGAAACTCCAATTTTTAAGGGTAAGGTAAAAACGGTGATTGATCCGGAATTGATTTTTTCTACTTATTCAGGTAGTTCAGTAGATAATTTCGGATTTACAGCTACGTATGATGATGAAGGACATCTATATGCTGGAGGAATAGCTACATCTCCAACTAAGTTTCCAGGTAGTTACCCTGCAACAGGTGGAGCTTTTGATCTAACTTTTAATGGTGGTGAGATAGGTACATTTGCGTGTGATATATCACTCAGTAAGTATAGTAGCGATGGTTCTACCTTAATCTATGCAACCTATCTAGGAGGGAATGCCAATGACTATCCCCATAGTTTAATAGTCGATGAAAATAATAATCTAATAGTTTTTGGGACAACTTCGTCGGTAAATTACCCTACAACCAATTTGGCCTACGATAGATCTAGCAATGGTGGAACTGAAATAATTTTGACAAAGTTCAATGCAAATGGGTCGGGGCTTTTGGGTTCCACATTTATAGGAGGTTCTGGTAATGATGGAATAAATGACAATGGTTCAACTCGATATTTTTATGCAGATGATTATAGAGGAGAGGTAAACCTTGACTCTTTTGGGAATATATATGTTGCTACAAGTTCGACATCGTGGAATTTTCCAACAACAACGGGTGCTTTTCAAGAAAATAGGGGCGGTCTACAAGATGGGGTTGTATTTTCTTTAAATTCGACATTAACTACCATGAGATGGAGTACCTTCTTTGGTGGCAGTCGGAATGATGCACTCTATAGTGTGGACTTATCACCTACTGGAGAAGTTTATGTAGCTGGTGGAACGAGAAGTGATCAACTTGCAACAGATGGTAGTTTCAGAAGTAGTCCAGTGGGAAATGTAGATGGATACATCGGAAAAATAAGTAATGACGGGAGTTCTCTTTTGGCTTCAACATATTTTGGAACAACAAGCTATGATCAAATTTTACTTTTAGAGCTTGATGCTGCTAGTAATGTATATGTTGTTGGCCATTCTGAAGGAAATGTGCCTACAAAAGGAAGTGTTTATAGCAACCCGAATGGGAAACAGTTTATAGCAAAGTTTGATCCTGATTTAAAAAACAATTTGGTTTCTACCGTTTACGGAAGTGGGGGAAATAGCCCAGATATTACTATAAATGCATTTTTAGTAGATGAGTGTGGAAAAGTATATGTTAGTGGTTGGGGAACAAACTCAGAGAATCCAGGTGCAGGTCTAAGAAATATGCCAATTACCGACGATGCCTTTCAAAAACAAACAGATGGTCAGGATTTTCATTTGTGTGTATTTGAGGAAAATATGTCTTCTATAATTTTCGCCTCTTATTTTGGGGGTAATCTAACTGGAGATCATGTAGATGGAGGTACTAGTAGATTTGACAAACGAGGAATTGTTTATCAAAGTGTTTGTAGTAGTTGTCCTCAGAATAGCTTCCAATCTAGAATAAGTGACTTTCCAACTACAAGTGGAGCATTTTCGGAAAATAATCCAAGTCCAAGATGCAGTAATGCTTCATTCAAAATGGCTTTTGTCCCATATAATGAAAAACCAGACCTAAGCCCAATAACTTTCAATACCGATGTTGCAGATACAGTTACTGTAACCATTTTGGATACTTTTGAGTTTAACTATACGATAACGGATCCAGACAATGACTCGCTTACTGTTACGATTACTTACCCTGATGAATTGATTAGAGATCTTATTGATTATCAAAATGTATATAAAGATGAAGGCAGTGTCACAGCTTTTTTCAGAATGTTCTTTACCTGTAAAAATGCTGGAGATACCTTTAGAATTGAAGTGTTAGCAAAGGATGATGGTTGTCCATTTAGTACCGATAGTACTTCCTTCATTACTATTATAGTTAATCCACCTCCAGTTTTAGACCCACCGGATGTATTATGTCTTAATTTTATAAATGATAGCAAACTCCGTATAGATTGGGAACCAACTCCTTCTTCCGAGTATTTTTATAGAATGATGCTCTATAAAATTGATCCAGATGGTAACAGAATATTGCTTAAGACTTCTTATAATCAATTGGCTGGTTCGTATACTGATTCAGATGTCATAAACCCCAGAGAAAGGGATTACACATATTATTTAGTAGTAGAAAATATCTGTAATTATTTAGGACCACAATCCTATAACCTAAGTAGTGTAAAGGAAAGTGAAGTGCCCGTCGAGGCAACCTACTTAAAGACTACAACAGTGGTTGGTAAAAATATCAATGTAGTTTTCTTGAAATCAACTGAAGATGATTTTGGGCATTATGAAATATATAGAGGTTCCCGTGATAAAGGGCCTTTAAGGTACATAACTTCTGTTTTTGATATAAACGATACTATTTATGTCGACAGTTTAGTGGATGTAAATTCTACTTCATATTGTTATAAGATAAGAGTTGCTGATGCTTGTGGACATTTAAGTCTATTAAGTAATATTGGTTGTTCTATTGTTATTCGTGGTGAAGCGTTAAATGAAAAAGGAGTAAATCCAAGATTTAAGTTTGATTTGGGTTGGGATGAGTACATCAATTGGAATGGAGGAGTAGATGAATATGAACTAATTCGATCTGTAGATACAGGTTCTCTAAGGTCGTTAGTAAGACTTCCTAGTTCTAGTTTAGATTATCGAGATGCAAATTTGGACTATGATTGGGGTGGGTACTGGTACAGTGTTATTGCCTACGAAAGTGAAGGAAGTTTAGATGCTTCAAGTAGAAGTAACGATATTTACTTGATTCAACCTCCTTTAGTTTTTGTTCCAAATGCTGTAACCGCAAATGGTGACAACCTCAATGATTCATTTGGTTGGAGCGATGTCTTCGTGAGAGAATTTGAGATGAGAGTGTATAATCGTTGGGGAGAGAAAGTGTTTGAAACACAGGATAAAAATAAGAAATGGGCTGGTGATTATAAAGACGGAGATTTAAAATACAGTAACGTCTATTTTTGGATTGTCACCTATAAAGGGTGGGATAATTATTTTCATACAGATAAAGGAACGCTCACCATTGTAAAATAATTAGCGTTTAGATACCTCAATTCTGCTTTCATCATCCATTTCAATTAGAATTTTCTCATATTCATTTGGACTGCTAACTAGGTTTAAGTATAGGTTGCAGTATGTTTTTGAATTGAATTTTTTAGACAGTGATGTTGAGGGTACTCTATATTGAGCAACTAACAAGGTGTTTTTAATAGGTTCAGGTGATATAATATAGTGTTTCTGAAATTTTTTAAAGTCATATGTATAAGGTGGCATATTGTACATGAAATATGCGGCATTTTGTTTTTGAGCAGTGGCATAATATGCAATATCACTTCCAGTTATTATATACTCTTCGTTTTGTGGTAGATTGCTTTCAAGCCAGTCCAATACTGGATATGGATTTCTTTCTTCACGCTGAATGATAGCCATGCTGTGTCTAAGAATTACGTCAGTGGAACTGAGAAAGACCAGTGTGAAAACTGCGATCTTCCATTTTGGTTGATGTAGGGTGAATTTATGTGCAATTATGAAGTCAACCAGCCATAAAACACTTAACAAAACAAGAATTGAATTGTATCTATAGAATGGGCCTAAAAAGATTAACCAGATAAGGTGGGTTAAAATTATAGTTGTTTGCAAGTACGCGAATTTCTTTTTGAAGACAGCATAAATGGACTGCCCTAAAGCGACATAAATTAATAATGGTACCCAAGGTTGAGACCAATAATAAGGCCAAAATCGAGTGATAAAATGATTGGATAGTCTTGTTAAAATTCCTCCATGTGCACTGTGTTCACTTCCTTGGTGAGAAAACTGCTGAATTTGCATTCCAAATTGAAAGTCAATTAGAAAAGAAAATAACAATAACCCTCCGATAGGGTATAGCCAAAGTACATTGGGTTTTAGTATTGAAATACTGAAGTATGAAGCATTATTATACCTGAAACAGGAGTTTAAAAATAGGACAAGGCATATTGGCCAAACATTGGGGTGGGAGAACAATAACAGTGTAATTAAAATAGCTGTTAGGTGTATTCTGTGTTTTAATATACTGTAGAATGTCGCTGATAGAATACAAAATATTAAGGGTTCGATTCTAACACCTCTAGTCGTCTCAAAAAGTGACTTTTCATTAATAATTAATGTTATTAGAGCAAGTGCAATAAAAACGGACAATCCCTTTGTTCGAATTGAACAATAGAGAAGAATAGTTCCTGTGATTAAATATATGGCTGAAGGAAATCTAACCCAATAGATGTCAAATGGCAATATCCATTGCTGCATAACATGCGTCATACCCTGAAGTGGAAGGTATGCTAAAAATAAATGGTCACTGCCTCGTTGCGGCCATAGCATAGAAGTATAGCCATTCCCATTAATAAATTGAATAGCCGGGTCCAATCCTAACACCTCGTCAATCCATGCCAATGGAATAAGGTGTAAATTAAGAAAGAGAAGTACAGTGTATAAAAGCAGGTAAACTCCTAAGCTGTACAGAAGTATTTTATGAAGTTTAGTGAGGTTCAAGAGACTCAATTACTCCTCTTGCCCATTGCAAAGCAAGGCGAGATTGCTCCATTTTTGTCATAGAAGAATTATCCAGGGTTATAGCATCTTTTGCCTTTAATAATGGGCTCTCTTTTCGTGTACTATCAATATGATCTCTCTCCCGTATGTTGTGAAGCACTTCTTGATAATTTACGTGTACCCCTTTTTTTTTGAGTTCTTCATATCTGCGTTTTGCCCTTATTCCAGAGCTAGCTGTCATAAATATTTTCAGTTCAGCATCTGGGAATACCACGGTACCAATATCTCTACCATCCATCACCACACCACGATTTTTTCCTATTTCCTGTTGCTGGGCAACTAGAAAATATCTTACTTCCTTAATTGCACTTACGGGACTCACTTTTCGTGATACTTCCATGCCTCTAATCTGTTCTTCTACATTTTCTCCATTGAGAAAGGTTTCAAAAAAGTATCTTTCAGGATCAAATTCGAAGTGAATCTTGATATTTCCAAGAAGTGCAGGGTCCTCTGAGACTTCACTTAAAGGAATGTTCTCATTAATGAGATAGAGAGTTACAGCTCTATACATCGCACCGCTATCAATAAAAAGGTAGTCCAGTTCTTTGGCAAGGTTCTTTGCTAAAGTTCCCTTTCCACAACTTGAATGACCGTCAATCGCTATGATAATTTTACTGTCCAACGCTGGTCAAACATAATTCTATTTTTTGATTTTAAAAGAAGAATGAAGTAATTTTAGAATTTGGGTCCAAAAGATTGATTTATGACTAGAGTCATATACAAATATCCCTTTACTTATTTTTTCTAAAACCAGATAAATCTCTTGAAACAGAGAAGTAATTGGAAGCAATCCCAGGAAAGTATCCAGCACTGCCATAACTTAGAGTTAATTTTTTAACTCCGATACCTAATCCCCAGCTAAAACCAGACATAGCTCTTCTATTTTCTGGTCCTAGCTCCGCTCTCCGCTGATGGTTGTAACCTGCCCTTATTTGGAATTTTTTTGAGAAAACGAATTCAGTATTAAAAATAACATGCCTCATGGCCTGTTCTCCAAATTTTAATTCTTGATTTTTTACAATTCCAGTTTCCAAATCAATTTCTTTATTTCTGGAATTAATATTGGCATATGAGTTATTCCAGATGTGCAGATTGTAAAGCGTCAGAGTGAATCTTAACGGATTGTGAGCAAGCTTTTTACTTATACTTGCTTGAATATCAAATGGTAGAGGTTCTCTTGGACTGTTATCGTCATACCGAATAAATTGATAGCCAAGATTCTTCATTACTACACCCGCTGTTAGCAGATTAGCAGTATCATTATAAGAGACACCTACATCAATAGCTCCAGCGGTACTCACATATGCTTCGTAAACAGAGTAAAGGAATTTCCCATTGAACCCATAAGTGATTTTATCATTGTATATTTTACTATAACCTACTTGAAAATTATAATCGCCTGCGGTGAATTCTCCTAAAATATCTCCTGCCTCATTGGTCCTTGTGAAAGTACCATAGTCATAATACCCAACACTAAATAGAAAAGAACTTGTACTATCCCAGGATCTACTGTAGCTAGCCAAACCGTAGTTTAAGTCTGCAACATGGTTTGCATAAGAAAGAGAAGCTGAGTTATGCATTGACTGGTTAATCAACGCAGGGTTTTGAAATCCAGCAGCAGGATCACTATCGGTATTCACAATAGATACACCTCCCAAAGCAGCTTGTCGAGCACTATTTTCTATCAAAGCGAAGGTGAACGCACTAGTTCCACCTATTTGTGCTCTCACAGAAAGGGTAATCGTAAGAATAGAAATTATGGCTAATTTTCTCATTTAATTTTCTAACGTTCAAATCAACGAAAAAATTCTCACAATAGATTCATTAATGCAATTTAGAATGGGATATGAGTTTCTATTACCTTTAAAATTACACTTATCGGATAATGGTGTTCTCTTTAGTAATAAAATAAAAGGCAATAAGTTATAACCTTTTTCATTTAGTTTTACTCTATAAGAAAAATTAATAATTAGAATCATGATAAGTGCCATTTTACTAGACGTTGCGAATGTTGTAGTTCCCGTAGTTGCAATTGCTTTTGTTTTTTCTATTCCTCTTTTGGGTATTTTTCTGTATTTCCAACAGAAAAGACTAGAAATGAATGAAAGGAAAATGATGATAGAAAAGGGAATAATTCCTCCACCCATTGAAAAAGAGGCCAAAGCCCCTACGCAAAACAACAAGACTCTACAAACGGGATTGTCTCTACTTTCCATTTCATTGGGACTTGTAGTTGGTTATCTATTGGGGAAATATCTTGGAGTTTCTTCTGTTTTTTCCATTGGAGGCTCAATTCTGTTTTTTCTTGGAGTAGCTAGCTTATTACAAGCTTTGGTATTTAATAAAAGAATTGAAGGAGATAAAAATGAGGAATTATAAGTTGTTCTTGGGAATAAGTTTCCTAGTTCTTTCTGCCACCGTTTTCGGAATTGGGATATTTCTTAGAAATGAGGGGCTCAAAAATTCTTCTTGGACCAGTAAAGATGCTGAAATGGTAACAGAAACTGTAGATATAGAAAATGTAGAGAGACTAATTGCTCAAGGGACAATGGACATCGAAATAATTCCTTCCGACAGTAATTTGATGGAGGTAATCTACAATAAGACCAATAGTGAGAATAAGTCTAGAATAGATGGTAATAGATTAAGAATAGTATTTGATTCTGAAGAGTCCTTTCACTTCTTTTCATCAAATAATACTAGTACTTCTGACATTGATATCAAAATATATTCAAATAAAATATGGAACATTGAGAAAGAGGGGACAGGACGAATCTTTTGTAAGGATACCTTGTATTTGGACAGTTTTAGGCTTAGAAATTCAGGATTAGGGATTATGTCATGGGTGCTTAAAACAAAGAAATTGGAAATTTTCAATGATGGAGTGGGAGAGGTTAAAGTTGAAGGATTTACGGACAATATTTCAATATCGAATCGAGGAATCGGAAAAATTCATGCTAAAAAACTAAAGGCTAGAATAGCGGATGTTTCCAACAGTGGAGTCGGTTGGGTAAGTGTGTATGCTGTCGATAGCATTCGTATTTCCAATAATGGCATTGGTTCTGTTAATTATTCTGGTGATGCAGCATGGCACCATCTGAGTATTAAAGGAATCGGAAGTATAAATAAAGTCAAGTAATTCGGGTATTTGAGCGATAAGCAGCTAATAGATAGAGTGTTGAGTGGAGATACGCAAGCGTTTCGAGACTTATACCATCTGCATAGTACTTCTGCCTGGAATATGGCAATGTATGTGTGTGCAAATGAAACTCTTGCCAAAGATGCTGTGCAGAATAGCTTTACAAGTGTGTTTAAATATTTGTCTTCTTTTCGCTTTGATTCATCGTTTAAGACCTGGTTGCTTCGTATAGTTCATAATGAAAGTTGCCGTATTATGAAGCAAGAGACAAAATACCAATGGACTGAGTATGAAGAGGAATTGAAAGATTGGAGGGATATAACTTTTGAGGCCGAAGTGCCTATAAATAGTAAGGAGCTAAAACATGAAATTGCAAATGTCCTTGTCAAAATGAAGCACGTTGAAGCGTTGGTTCTAAAACTGTTTTATTTGGAAGAAATGAGTATGAAAGAAATAACCGAGATAATGAATTGTACGCTTGGAAATGTAAAGGTGCTTTTATATCGAGCTCGTAAAAGTTTTAAAACTTGGATAGAATCAAGTAACTTAGCAGAATACAATGAAAGGGGATAGAGTAGATAACATAAAACACCTTTTGCAAACGCAAAAACCAACAGATTTACCTGGTGATTTAGAAGATTTGGTCATGCTGCAAATTCAAAGTAGTGTTAAAAAGAAGGCTCAGGTGCTAACTCTTAAGAATATTACTGTCTATAGTATTTTAGCTTCTACTTATGTGCTTTCAATTGTTTTCTTAACGAACTATTTTGGTAATTCAGTCTGGTTAAAAGATATTCAGCTGATGTTGCAGATTGGTCTAATCATTGTTGTCTTGTATCATTTACAGAATGTTATTACTGAGATTATAATGACACGAACCAAAAAAATACTAAGATCTTAATTATTTTCTTTCGTCACTTAAAATTTTACCGTCTTCAACGGTAATAACACGTTTGGCCCTATTTATAACCCGTTGATCGTGCGTACTGAAGACAAAGGTTATATTTTCTTCTTCATTAAGCTGTAACATAATGTCTAGTAAATTTGCTGTAGAAGTACTATCTAAATTTGCTGTTGGTTCGTCTGCAAGTACAAAATCAGGTTTACTGGCTAGAGCTCGGGCTACGGCAACACGCTGTTGCTGCCCTCCACTCATTTTACTAGGTTTTTTATTTATTTGATCCTCTAAGCCTACCGCTTTCAAAAGTTTGATTGTTCGTTCATTTCTTTCAGTCTCATTTTTCTTTTGCAATAACATTAAAAACTCAACATTTTCTTTAGCAGTAAGGACAGGAATGAGGTTGTAACTCTGAAATACGAATCCAATATGGTTTAATCTGAAATCAATGAGTTCATTTTCGGATAATGAAGCAATATTGGTCTCCCCAATTGTTACTTGACCATTTGTCGGTGTATCTAAACCGCCAATGATATTAAGTAAAGTGGTTTTGCCGCTTCCAGAGGGTCCTACAATAGCTGTAAACTCTCCTTTCTTGATTTCTAAGTCTATACCTCGAAGGGCCTGTACCTTAACTTTTCCATCATCGTATACTTTGGTTATTTCAGATACTGTTATCATGCTGTTCTTAATGTTTCTGCTGGGTTAAGTTTAAGTGCTTTTAAAGCGGGATATATAGAAGATAGGATAGCCGTCACTATCACTAAAACGGAAATTATTATGTAATAATTAGAATTTAATTCAGGATAGATTACAGAATCGAGGCCAACGCTTCTGAGTCCTTCTGCAGCAAAGGATAAATCAATTCCATATTTGCCAAATATTTTGACTGCAACAAAGGTTGATAGTATGCCGAGAGGTCCTGCAATAAGTGCAAGGAAAATGGACTCCCAGATAATCATCCAAAAAACCTTCTTCTTATTCATGCCAATAGAAAGTAGCATGCCAAGTTCTTTTTTTCGTTCAAGTACTGCCATAAGCATAGTGTTTACAATGCCAAAAGCTAAAGCCAACATTATAATTACCAAGAAGATCGTCATGATTAAGTCCATCATTTTGTCAGCATATCCAAGTTCAGGAGCGATTCCTCTCCAACTGTCTATTTGATATTTTGGAAATCTATCAATAATTTGTCTTCTGAAATCCTCTACCTTTTGATCATCTTTTAGCGTCAATGCAATTTCATGACTTCCTTCAATTCCACTTAAATTCCTTAGGTCTTCTAATCGTACAAACGCATTGAATTCGTCGTACATCGAATTGCTTGTACTAAAGATGTCAACTACTTTGAAAACACCAGTGATGGGAACCCCTTGTGGGTCGCTAAAAGAACATTGAATAGTCGTCTTTACTTTGGCATTAAGCTTAGTTGCTAATTTCCTGCTAATAATGATTGGAGGTTTTCGTTTAAAATTTTCTAGAAAATTTCCTTCTTCACACAATTCGGAAATTGAAGTGAGTCTTTTTTCTGTTTCAGGGTTTATTCCATTCAAAATTACTCCAGCATTCCCTCCTGCACTTTGGATGAAACTCTCCACTTTTAGTCTTGCACTTGCGGCGTATACCTCTGGTTGCTGATGAAGATATTCGAGAACTTCTTTGTCTTTAGCTATCTCGTCTTCCAATCTCCCGAATTTTACATAACTGGAGTCGTGAATTTGTATATGACTAACATAGGTTTTAATAGCATTTTCTTGTCTCATCTTTGTAAGACCTGTTGCGGTGCTAATTACTGCAAGTCCCCCAAAAATACCTAATGCGATCGCTGTTATTACAACCCAGCTTCGTAGCTTATTTCTCCATATGTTTTTAAATGCAATTTTAAATATCATCTTCTCATTGCATTTACTGGTTTTAGATTCTTGATTCTAACGATTGTATAGATATTTACTATCAAAACAATACCGAAAATTATTCCAGCGTGGGTTAGTGCTATACTTGGATCTAAGGACGTAGGAATAAGAGCTTCAAACCCAAATTTCTCAACCACTTCTTGCATTTGTCCACTAAGATTAATTGGATTAATGTTAAAATAGAGAACAATAGGAAAAGCGACTATAAGTCCTAGAATTATTCCAACTACTGCCATGAAGATTGTTTCTAGGAGAGCAACAAGAATTACTTTTTGTTTGGCCATACCGATAGCAATTAATACTCCGTACTCAAAGCTTCGTTCTTCCGTAAGCATTAGGACAGTGCCAAAAAGACTAAATGTTATAATACTATAGAGTATCAATAATACAAAGGATCCACCGGCCTTATCTACGGTTATTAGTTGCTTCAGTTCAGGTAACATTTCTTGCCAATTCATTACCTCAATTTTACTGGTGTCTAAAGCAGAAATAATACTTGCTTGAGCTTCTCTCCAATTGTCGTTTTCAAGACCAATAACAGCGGTGGTTACCATATCAGGCAGTGCAAAGAGTTCTTGGGCCTGATCCAGATTTAATATAACTGTCCTTTTATTTAGTTCAGGAGTTTTGAGGTCAATAAATCCAATGATAGGGTAGTTCCCGGATGCAATAGACCCTTGATATCCTTGACCGAGAAAAACGAGAGTATCACCAAGTTTAAGCTTCATGATATCTTTTAGACCTTTTCCTACAAGTAAACCTTTGTTTATAGAAGAAATGTATTCTCCTTCTATAACCTTAGCATCCAGTTTAATTTGTTCTTTTTCTTGTTCGGCATTTAGACCAAGTAATGCTACAGGCTTTGATTGGTCGCCAATAGAGGCTAAGACAAATCCTTCTATTCTATGACTGACGTAACTAACCTCCTTTAGTTTGGATAGATGTTCAACCTCTGTAATTGAGAAGCTATTATCCAAAGTCTTCTCATCCCAAAAACCATTCTGATGAACTTGTATGTAACCCATGTAACTACCCACAATATTTTTGAGCATGTTACCATATGCCCCGAACTGCAGGCTTCGCATAAATACAGCAAATACAACAGCAAAAATAATAGATGAAACAGTGATTAAACTTCTACGTTTATTTCTGAAAATATTCCGCCAAGCGAGTTTAAGAAGCATTTTGATTACTAGACAAAGGTAGTTATTGAATATTCATCCAATAAATTTATCAGGCTGTAATAGTTCTAAATATCGATTAGTAATCAAGTATAGTCATGAACCGTTTAATGGAAATGATTCTATCCCCAACTTTCATTTTTTCTACTATGTTCATTCCTTCTGTAACGCGGGCAAATATGGTGTACCTACCGTCCAAGTGTGGAGTAGGGCAGTGGGTGATAAAGAATTGGACACCTTCAGTATCCTTACCTGCCGAGGCAATACCCACGGTGCCAGTCGAATATTTCTGATAATTACTAAACTCACTCCGTTGTGTCCAATCTAAACTTCCCCATCCATCACCACGAGGGCAACCGCCTTGTACTACAAATTGAGGAACCACTCTGTGAAAGGATCTGTTGTCATAAAACCCTGAATCCACAAGTTTTAAAAAGTTTGAAACTGTTCCTGGAGCATCATTAACAAAGAGTTGAAGTGTTATGTCTCCCTTATTGGTTTTAATGATGACTTGTTGATTATGAGGAATTGTCTTTACAAAATCCCATTCAATCGGATGGTTGAATTTTGGTTGATAACCGTCAAATTTGGATCCTCCAAGTTTTTCAATTGCATTGCAAACATCTATGTAGGTTTCGGCTTGCTGTGGGAGTCTAAGCTCCTTTTTTATCAATACCAATTGGTCTAAGAACTCTTTGGGGTGTTTAGGGTCTAGAATTTTCCAATTCTCTTCATCCTTAATTCCTTTTTGTATTTCAAGAGCGGCTAAACTTTGCAATGCCATATCGGTACTTTTTAGTCCATCCAGAACATATTCCCATTTCCTATTTTCCTTAGGCAAAATAGCTAATAACTGTTCGAATGCTGTCGTTCTAACTATTGAAGCGATTGTGTCATTGTAAATAGTGGAGGCTACATACTTCTCAAACTGTATTGTCATTTGCTTGTGCCTTCGAATCAATCCAGCTTTTTCATAATCATCAAAATACGCTTCCTCGTAAAAGAACTCTGTATCACTGATTTCTGGTTCCTTGAATGCGTTTTCTTCAAGTATGAGCCTTAGCCTATCAGATACAAAATGTGCATTCTTAGTTTTAATCATGTTTTGAATAGGGCTCTTGTCGGCGTTTGGGTACTTTCTATAGTAGCGTTGTAAGTAATGTGCAGCAAGTTCTTCTTTGATGTCATAGTGTTCTGTCAATCTTATTAAATCCATCATTCGATTTAAAAGAATATCGGAATAAAAGCCTTTTTGACCCAATCTAAAAACACCATATACCCATCCAACTTGAAGAGAGGAATCTTGATATTCTGTTTTTTCAAACGTTGAAATAGTAGCAGAGTCTCCGCACTTACCTATAGCTTCTAATATATATGGTCTGTTACTGTTTTGTAATTCACCGTCAAAGGCAGACCTGAGGATAGGGAGTGCTTTAGGATGGCGTATTTGGCCAAGGGCTACAGCAGCTGCACGACGTGGCATAGGGTCTTGGTCAATTTGCAACATTTGGTTTAGGTATGGAATAGCTAGAGTATCCTGAATGCTGGCAAACGCTAAAGCTGCAGCTATTCTATGTTTTTCTTTCTTTGCCTTCAAAAAAGGTAGAAGTCCTCTGGTATCTCTACGATCCTGCATTTCATATATGTGAACCAACTTATCATCAGCAAAATCATTTTGATTGGTATTATTTGTATTGTCTTTGCATGCGGTTAAGAATAGAATAAAAACTATGACATATTTCATTGTGAGACAAAGGTATATAACATCCTTTTATAGCTCAATCAATTTAAATATTTACGAAGCACCATATTCCTGTTTTACCTTTGTACTATGTCGGTAATAGTATCTATAGATAAAGATTTTCAAGATATACTTAGTAGCAACAGTAAGGTTGTAGTTAAATATTTTGCAAACTGGTGTGGTAGCTGTAAGCTATTTGCCCCGAAGTATAAAAGACTCTCAGAAGACGAACGTTTTGGTGAAATTACTTTTTTAGATGTGAATGCTGAAGAAAGTCCAGAAGCTAGAAAAGCAGCTGGAGTTGACAGTTTACCTTTTTTTGCTGTTTTTAAGGAGGGCCAATTAGTAGAAGGTGTTGCCACAAGTAAAGAGGATAAATTGGTTGAAATGCTAAATAATATAAAATGAAAATTCCAGTAATTAAAAAAATCGTAGAAGCATATACATTAGAGGAACTTCACAAAGCAGAAACGGCTTTATATGAAGAGCGAGATATAGAAATAAAAATATCTGGTGAAGATGAGGGAGAGCAACTAACCCATGTATTAGCAGCAGTGTTTATAAAAGAACATATGATGGAAAATAGCTCAGATCTAAAAACAGCAATAAGAGAATACACGTTAAGAGTAAGGAACAGCATTTCATAGTATTGCTCTTTTATTAATTCTTGAAAATAATTAATAAATTCAATTGGTAAGTGAATGCAGAAGTTTGTTTAGTTCTTCTTGGCTAAGTATAGTATATTCAGTAGTTCCAGACTTTCCGGAAGATCCGTTTGAATAACCACTGCCACCCCTTCCTCCTGAAATATCTACTTCTAGTATAGTAGCTAAAGTTAGTATGTCAAGGTCACTAAATACCTTAATTGATCCTCCATTTCCCCCTGGTCCTCCAGCACCTTGGTCTCCATCGCTTCCATCACTTCCGCAGTTTCCATTTATATCTGCTCCTCCTCCAGAACCACCATCGCCATAATCTCCACCATTTCCTCCACGTCCACCTGAAGCATTGATTTTAATGGTGCAGTTAATAGGTAGGTTATAGATTTTTATCGTGTTTTTAGCATAGACCTGCAATTCAACTTGGCCTTTTTTTCTTTTTGAGATTACAAGTTCAATTTTGTCTCCAGAGTGCCCTCTTTCTCCAGAGTAGCCATCCTCTCCGTCGTCTCCATCTTGTCCAGCGGACCCGTCGTATCCTGAAGCCCCTGATTCTCCTTTTCTTCCAGATAGACCGATATGACTTAATGAAAGAAGTTCTAGAGTCTGAATGGGAATGATTTTATATTCCTTGATGCCAAGGTTTCTGTGAACCAATTGAAGACCTACTTTCTGTGGGTTTCTAATCAAGGTAGGTGTGTATTTAAAAGATACTACGGAATTTAAGATTAAGGAATCTGAGAAGGTCCATTCGAAATCGTAGAACCTAAAAGCAGCGTATGCGGAATTGGGTGTTATTGTGTATGTTCTAAAAGCGGTTTCAATTTTGATTTCCTTTTTAAAGTTGGTGTAAGGAACAATTTCGTAGATATCTGCATATACTTTAGTAATAGGGGGGAGGTTATAGGTAATGATTTTTGAAAACAGTTGTTTGCCTTTTTGTATTCTAATTTTAAGTTCCAGAACATTCTTATTCTCAATTAGGGCCTTTCGGTTAATTTTTATCAGACCGTTATTAAATCTGGCTTGGTTGGATTCAATAAAAAAAATACTCCAACTTAGATTTCCTCTACCCAAACCTTTTGTATAACGGATACTTCCATCCTCATGAGTAATTCTAAATGCTATGCGAGTTACATTGGTGACATATAGATCCTGAAAATTATTTAAAAGTTCAATGTCAGAGATATACTTTCGAGCAAAAATGGATGTACTCGATAAACAAGCTGTAAGACAGAGGAGGTAAATTGGATAGGATCTCATATGAATCCTATATCAAAAATCTTGCAAAAGTTTTTGGCTTTGTTTTAAGGAGTTTTAGAAATTTTGATGCCCAGTTATATGACCATAAAATTCAGATTTTTGGACATTAAAACGAAACGCATACATGATGAATGCATATACAAAGTGATGATGTATAGTTTAAAAGGTCTTATTCTACAATAAATCGGGACATATATTTAGTCTTTCCTAGTACGCCAATAAATACATAAACTCCAGACTTCCATTGGCTAATGTCAAGATGGGTTGTGTTTTTAAATTCACCGATTTTATTTCCTAGAATATCATAAATAGTAATTTGGTCTAATTCTTTATTCCGGGTGATACGATTTTGTGATGGATTGGGATAAATAGATAGTGATTTAATTTGGTTACGAGATACACCACTAGTTGATGAAACTCTTATTCTAAAGGTTCTAAGAGTAACAGCATTAATAGGACACGCATTGTCTTTTGCAGATATAATAAATGAATAGGGCAGGTTACTGGAATCTGATGGGGATGTCTGCCAACAGAATCTTCCTGTTTGAAATCTGTCAGTTGTATTGAGAACGGTGAAAGACGATCCTGGAATGGTGTGATCCCAACTTATTCTAACTGAATCTGGTTCAGGGGAGATGCCGGTGGTGGAGGTACAAATACGTGATCGTTTGTAGTAATATTAAAACAGATTAGGTCCCCCGCTTCCACATAATATACATATGGGCCATCTATTTCTGGTGGATTATTATCTGGGCATGTGGTGCTTTTTATAAAAACCTCTTTGTGTATATTTCCAATCTCCTGATATACTCTGCTAACATCTTTTCTCCATTCCGTTTGAAGTATTGAGATTGGGGCTGATTGGTTACCGTGAGTAGTTATGAATATGGCATCACCTGTTGATGGGTCAAATGATATATCTCCAAGATTGTCATTATCTGAGTCATAGGTTTGCAAAGGATAGCTTCCAGAATAAGGAGTCAAGTAGTCAACTGGTAAAGCTCTATTGATTAAGGTTGGGGCAAGTTTAAAGGACAATGAGTCATTATCTTTGGTGTCATGTGCCTCTCCATTTAGAGAAAATGATTGATTTACACAGCTTTGATAGTAAGAGGGAGATACAATAATGGCTGAGGAGTTATTACCAAAACCACATGTCTTAAAATCGGAGTAAACAAAAAATGCTGATGCTGGATTAGTGATAGTGTTAATGTCTGCACTTCTAACTCCACATATAGCGTCTATTCTATAGTTGCAACATCCACTTAAGGCACTGTATTTTGTATCTGAGAGGTCTAAATTTGTTTCATATACTACATTGTAATTAAATAGAGTCTTTGCACAATTCAGATAATGCTTGGAGCTTGATTTTTTTGATAAATCAGTTATAGATATAATTCCAGTATTACAGCTTAGTGAAGATGTAATGTCTGAAGCCGAAAAATTAGAGTCATTCTGATTTACTGTAAAATGATAACTAATCTTTAAATTATTTGTATTTTGGTATTCAATGTACCCTCCATAGGAGGGTGATAGCTTGTGTACTGAAAAAAATAAGTATTGTGAATATAGAAATGAGGGTTCTCATATTTATGAGACGAATGAAGTATTAAAACGTTGCATTATCAAACGAAAAAAGTCGCTTGCCAATAGCAAGCGACTTTAATTTTAAAAATATTAAAAGAATAAATTTCTTAGTTTTTTGATAGGTAGTCAGCAACACCGTCAAAAGTTGCATTCATAGCTTCTTTACCTTCAGTCCAATTTGCAGGGCATACTTCACCGTGTGTATCTAAATGAATTAATGAGTCAAGCATTCTCATAGCTTCATCAACATTTCTACCCAATGGTAGATCGTTAACTAATTGATGCCTAACCGTACCTTCTTTATCAATTAAGAAAAGGCCTCTATATGCTATCATTGGGCCAGTGGCAATAAGCTCATTGTTCTCATTGTAGTCATATTCTCCTGCGAGCACACCGTAGTTAGTGCTTATTGTTTTTGCAGTGTCAGCTACTATTGGGTAAGTTATTCCTTGAATACCTCCATTGTTTTTTGGCATTTGTAACCATCCCCAATGACTTTCTTCTGTATCTGTAGAACAGGCTACTATTTTACATCCCTTACTTTCAAACTCTGCAAGCCTAGCCTGAAAAGCATGAAGTTCTGTTGGACAAACAAACGTGAAATCTTTCGGGTAAAAGAAGAAAATTACGTAACTGTTTCCTTTGTATTGTTCCAAAGAAAAATTTTCTATTATTTCTTCTCCATTAATTACTGCTCCTGCATTAAATTCTGGAGCTTTTCTTCCTACTAGTACTGACATATTTATGTTTTTAATTTTGTAATACAAAGATACGAGTAACATTGATTGCTAAGGTCATTTTAGCATTGGTAATTCATATAGTAAAATAGAATATACCAATGAGCAAATGCTCAGTTGCTTTGCTTTTCATAATGTCGTAAATATTCTTTGCTTTTATCTACATACACTTGAGCATTTAGTTTGATGCCTTCAATTTGTTCTTTAGATAAAGATTTTACAACTTTAGCAGGAGCTCCAAGTACCAATGAGAATGGAGGAATAATGGTTTCTGAGGTGACGAGGGCATTGGCTCCTATAATAGAGAACTCTCCAATTTTTGCATTGTTAAGGACTGTTGCGTTCATGCCTATAAGAACATTATTCTCTAATAAAGCACCGTGTACTATGGCTCCATGGCCAATGATACACTCTTTTCCTATTGTGGTTGGGTCATTTGGATCACAATGAATTACTGCATTATCCTGAATATTAGTTCTATCGCCTATGGATATTGAGTCGCTGTCTCCTCGAATGACAGCACCAAACCAAATGCTCACTTCATCTCCCAGTGTTACATTGCCAATTATGGTAGCCGTTGGAGCAATAAAAACTCTGTTCCCTTTAATAATAGGAGTGGATAGGTTCATATAATTTATATAGGTAGTTCAGATGTTTTTGAGTGAGCAAAACGAGTAAGATCAGCTTTCTTTTTTGCGTTTCCAACGTTTGTGTGTCCAAAGCCAGTATTCGGGTTGAGCAATAATTTGTTCTTCCAGTTTTTTAGTATGGAGTTCTGTTATTTCTCCATCAGATGTGTTCTTTGGATCGTTACACAGGACTGAAATGTCCAATGAATAAAATCCTCGCTTGATTTTATTAATAGCACCGTATACTACGGGTATGTTATACTTTTTTGCAAATTTTTCTGTTCCCAAAGCAATTGCTGTATCTTGATTGAGAAATGTGGTCCAATGTACGTTTTTACTATAGGTTGGACTTTGATCTGCCCCAAATATAGTCATTTGAGGAGTGTTGTGTTTCTCTTTAAAGTAGGAAAATGATTCTTTGGTTGTAACCATTCTGAGGCCAAACTTGCCTCTGGAGGATTTCATTTTTTTGTCAAAAAAGAGGTTACTCAACTTACTGTAGAGAGCCACTGTGTCATGCGGAACCTGATGGTCTATGCCTGACGCAAGAATCTCCCAGTTATTGTAATGACCACCAACTATAATGAGATCTTTACCTTTATCAAAATAGGGTTGTAGTATTTCGGCATTGGTTACTACAAATCTTTGGTTAATTTCTTTTTGTGAAATGCTGAAAAGCTTAACACTCTCTACTATGAGATCACATAGATGATTATAGAACTTACGGCATATCGTCTTTATTTCTTGCGGTGATTTATTGGGAAAGGAGTTTTCTAGGTTCACCATGACCACTTTTTTGCGATATGGAATGATATGATAGAAAACAAGTGATAACAAGTTAGAAATCCCATACAATACCCAATAGGGTAGATAGGAGAGCGGTTTTAGTATGAGATAGTAAAGTGCTTGACTCACAGGGCAAATTTAATTTTGTTATTGTACTTATAAAACAAAAAAAGGTTCAGGTTAAATACCTGAACCTTTTTGTTTTATAAAAAGCGTTACTTAATTAGCGAATGCAGCATTTCTAGCTCTCTTACGCTCATGTTCCTTTAAGTGTATTTTACGAAGGCGGATATTCTCTGGAGTTACCTCAACATACTCATCTGCTTGTATGTACTCCAAAGCTTCTTCTAGTGTGAATATTTGAGGTGGAACAATTTTGATCTTTTCATCGGCTCCACTGCTCCTTACGTTACTTTGTTTCTTAGCCTTGGTAAGATTAACAACCACATCACCAGGGCGTGAGTGTTCACCTACCACTTGACCTTCATATATAGCTTGATTTGACTCTACAAAGAACTTTCCCCTATCTTGTAAGTTGTTCAAAGAATAAGGAATAGCACCTCCATTTTCCATGCTGATAAGAGATCCATTGATACGTTGAGGAATATTACCTTTGTGTTCTTGGAACTCCTTAAACCTATGAGAAATTATAGCTTCACCTTGTGTGGTTGTCAGGAGTGTATTTCTTAGGCCAATAATTCCTCTAGATGGTATTTCAAATTCTAAGTGCATTACATCACCTTTTGGCTCCATTGTAAGCATATTACCTTTACGTGTCGAAACAAACTCTATTACCTTACCGCTATGGTGTTCAGGAACGTCAATTGTAAGTTCTTCAATGGGTTCACATTTTACACCATCTATTTCTTTAATAATTACACGAGGCTGACCTATTTGTAGTTCGTATCCTTCTCTACGCATAGTCTCTATAAGTACTGCTAAATGAAGAACTCCTCTTCCAAAAACCAAGAAAGAATCAGCAGCATTGGTTTCTTTTAGCTTCATAGCTAAGTTTCGCTCTAGCTCTAGTTCCAGTCTATCTTTAATATGTCTACTTGTTACAAATTTCCCTTCTTTACCAAAGAATGGAGAATCATTAATGGTAAATAACATACTGATTGTAGGTTCGTCAATAGTAATTGACGGAAGAGCTTCTGGATTTTCAGGGTCAGAAATGGTATCGCCGATTTCAAATCCTTCTAGTCCTGTAATTGCACAGATATCTCCTGCAGTTACTTTTTCTACTTTCACTTTTGCCAATCCATCATAAACGAATAGTTCCTTAATCTTTGATTTTGTAACAGAACCATCTCTTTTTACGAGAGATACCTGTTGGTTTGGGATAAGTTCTCCTCTTTTCAATTTCCCAATTGCAATACGGCCAGTGTATTTACTAAAATCAAGAGAAGTAATCATCATTTGAGAATTACCTTTCTCTTGTACTGGTGCAGGAACATGATCTATAATTGCATCTAAAACTGCAAACATGTTGTCAGTTGGTTTTTGCCAATCCGCACTCATCCATCCATTTTTGGCACTACCATAAAGGGTTTCAAAATCCAATTGATCTTCGTTTGCATCCAAAGCAAACATTAAGTCAAATACTTTTTCGTGTACTTCATCAGGAGTACAATTCTCTTTGTCAACTTTATTGATAACAACGACGGGCTTTAGTCCAGCTTCAAGTGCTTTTTCAAGTACGAAACGTGTTTGAGGCATAGGTCCTTCAAATGCATCTACAAGAAGTAATACACCGTCAGCCATATTCATTACACGCTCAACTTCTCCACCAAAATCACTGTGACCAGGAGTGTCAATTATATTAATTTTAGTGCCTTTGTATTGCACAGAAACGTTCTTCGAAAGAATAGTAATACCACGCTCTTTTTCAAGATCATTATTATCCATTACAAGCTCACCAGGTTTTTGGTGATCTTTAAAGAATTGACAGGCCTCAAGAATCTTATCTACTAAGGTAGTTTTGCCGTGGTCAACGTGAGCTATAATAGCAACGTTTCTAATATTCTGCATAATACTTAATCTAAAATGGCTGCAAAGGTAGTCTTTTAATTGAGGAGTTTTGTTACTAATAAATGGTCTAAAATAAGAAAGCCCTTGACACAAGGTGTCAAGGGCTTTCTTATTTACTAAATGTCTATCTTTAGTAGGTGTTAATTTTAATACGTTTAGTAAGTTCATCCACATCAGATTTAAATTTCTTATCTGTGTCAATAAGATCATTTACTGTTTGGCAAGCATGTATTACTGTAGAGTGGTCTCTACCTCCAAAGTACATGCCAATGTTTTTAAGTGACGCCTGCGTAAGTTGTTTTGCAAAAAACATGGAGATTTGACGAGCTTGTACTATCTCACGTTTACGAGTCTTAGACTTCATTAAGTCTACACTAACACCGAAGTAGTCAGATACTAGCTTCTGAATGAATTCAATAGAGATTTCACGGGAAGAATTTTTAACGAAATTCTTCATCATTTTCTTAGTCATGTCTAAGTCTATCTCTTTTCTATTAAGAGATGCTTGAGCTATAAGAGATATAAGAGCACCTTCTAATTCTCTTATGTTGCTGTCTACCTTATTGGCTACGTATTCAATAACTTCTGGAGCAAATTTGATCCCATCTTGATACATCTTTTGTTCTAGTATTGAAACTCGAGTATCAAAATCAGGATTTTGTAAATCTGCGGATAGTCCCCACTTGAAACGAGATAATAATCTTTCATCTACATCTTTTAAATCCTTAGGAGCTCTGTCAGATGTAAGGATTAATTGCTTGCCATTTTGGTGCAAGTAATTAAATATTTGGAAGAATATTTCTTGTGTTTTTTCTTTCTTAGCAAAGAACTGTACGTCATCTACTATAAGTACATCTATCATTTGGTAGAAGTGAAGGAAATCGTTGTAATTACCGTTTTTAGCACTATCTACATATTGATTGATAAATCTTTCTGAAGAAACATACAATACAGACTTAGTACTTGATATTTCTTTAATACGATTACCAATAGCATGCACCAAATGGGTCTTTCCCAATCCTACACCCCCAAATATCATTAATGGGTTGAATGCAGTACCCCCAGGTTTATTAGCTACCGCATAACCAGCAGAACGAGCTAATCTATTGCACTCTCCTTCTATAAAGTTATCAAAAGTATATGACGAATTTAACTGTGAATCTACGTTAAGTTTCTTAAGACCAGGAATGATAAAAGGATTGTGAATGTTATTTGAAAGGTTAATGGGCATACCCATCTCATTCTTGTTGTTATGTGTAACATTTCGAGTAGGCATACTAACCGTGTAAGGTCTAGAAGTACCATTGCTGTTTTCTACAATAACATTGTATTCTAGTTTTGATCCAGCACCCAATTCTTTTTCAAGAGTCTTTTTGAGTAGAGCTACATAGTGTTCTTCCAACCATTCATAAAAAAATTGACTAGGTACTTGTATAGTAAGAACCTTGTCTTCTAATTTAAGTGGTTTTATAGGTGTAAACCATGTTTTAAAACTTTGTGGGTTTACATTATCCTTAATCGTCTGAAGACAATTTTTCCACACAGTCTCATGTTGCTCGCTCATATAAGTTTTTGGTTTTTATAAAGTTAAGTTAATGTAAAACACCCGAAAGGCTCCCCCTTCTAATGTGGGTGCAAGTTGTGGTAAAAAAAGTTTCTAAAAAAATCAAATTGGTATTGGTTTTATGAAATTTTTTCATAGTCATACCCTAGTATAGATGCGGCTTTTGGGCTATTGGTCTCATAATCAACACGTCCCAAGTTTATGCCTGCCCAGCCCGTTTGATTAATAAAAATCTCTTTCCCATTTTGGTTCATTATTCCCTGTGGAGAACTTAAAAAAGTATGGGTATGCCCTCCCAGAATTAAGTCTATGTTACTGGACGATTCCGCTAAAACTGTATCACTCACCTTATTAGAATTGTATTTATATCCAAGGTGTGATAAACAGATTATCAGATTGCAACCTTTATCCTTTAATATTTGGGCAGTCTCATTTGCTTTCTGAATTGGGTCCAAATATTTTACAGCCCCATAAAGCTTTTTTGGAACCAGACCATCAAGTTTTATTCCGATGCCAAAAACACCAATTTTGAATTTGCCTTTTCGTTTAATGGCATAAGGAGCAATCTTGCCTTCTAAAATAGTACCATTGAAATCGTAGTTTGCTGATAAGAAGTCAAAAGAGGCGTTGGGCAATTGTTTTGCAAAGCCATCTATACCGCCATCAAAATCATGATTACCTAGAGTTGCAAAATCATATCCCATCTCGCTCATGAGCTTAAATTCTAATTCGCCTCCATAAAAGTTGAAATAGGGTGTGCCTTGAAAAATATCTCCACTGTCCAGTAGTATTACATTCTTATATTGGCTGCGAATCTTACTTATTAAAGCGGCACGTTTCGCTGCTCCTCCAAGACCTGGGTACTTTTTATCATTTAATGGAAAAGGGTTAATATGACTATGCCAATCATTGGTATGCAATACAACTAGTCTTTCCTTATTTGTACCAAAACTTGAAAGAGGCATTAAGATTGCACCTGCAGCTATTACACTCGCTTTTTTAATAAACTCTTTCCTTTTCATAAATTCCTATTTGAATAGTCAAAGGTGATGGTATCATGTTGTGTAACATAAGAAATAAGAGCATCACGAATCTTTATTCCTGTTTCAATTCGCTCTATTGCATTCATTAGAATACTGTAGTTATCTCCCCCATTTGCCATGTAGTCATTGGTTACCAAATAGAAAAACTCATCTTTATCTAAAAGATGAGTTTGAGATTCAGACATAGGTTCTCCTCCCTTACTATCTACAATAACTCTTAGGCTGTCTAAATATTTTTGTTCCAATTTAAGTACAACTATTTCATTTTCGAAGGGCATTAACTGGTACATTTCTCCAACAGTTATTTCTCCAGAATCTAGGGTGCTTCGAATTCCTCCATAATTCAGCAAACAAAAATTTGCGTTCTTAAAATCGTTGTAAGTAATCTCAAATACAGCATCACACATGAAATTCCCCAATGCACTACTTGGTTTATGTTTCTCTTCAAAAGAATGACTATAGCCAATTACCTCATTCATACTCTCAGCCATTCCTATCGTATACGGCTTTATTATATCTGCTACTTTATTGTCAGTATCTAAATTATTTGATACTGTATGGTTTAGACTAGGTTGATAGACTAAGGGCTGCTTTGTTATACAGGCAGCGAGTAAAAGTATCAGAATAGATATGTTATAAAGCGATTTCAATTTCTTGCTTAAGTAGCTCAATTGCACGTTGAGTTGGTATTACTTTTTCATTCATTAATCTCGTTAATATTTTTTTACCCAAACCGGCACCTGTTTCATTTTCATCACATTCGCTATGACAAACTTCCACTATCGCGATGATCTGTTCTTTTACGGCTTTTATCATGTTCCAACAGTCATTGGATACATAGATTTGTTGTGAAATATTGTGATTAAATTCACTGGTTATGGTTTGAATAAGTTCAAGTCTCAATTGATCTGAGGATTGTCCAGACTTAGATAATCGAAGAACTAAGTTGTCTGGACCTATCCGATCAAGGAATAAGGTCAAACGTTCATAAGCTTGTAGCTTCACTGGAGTGATTTCCTTAATTTGTTCTTTTTTAAGTTCTAACAGGCGAACCTTCCGTTGTTCATCCATAAACTTATTAATGATGTAATAGGTAACACCGAATACAATTAATGCAGGGATTACAAAATTTAATATGTTTACAAGGACTTCAAATCCCTTTATTTCGGCTAGTATCATATTTTGAAAACGAATTTAAGAGTAATCTTATTCTTTAGATTGTTTTTTTTGAATAAAATCGAAAATAAGAGAACGTTAATAGATGGATGAAAAAGGAATAAACTTATGTTCTTAATTTGAACCAAGCTAATGACCATATATCAAAATATAAAAGAGGCATTTACTTCAATTAGAGGTAATATGACAAGAACCGTGATTACATGTCTTATTATTTCCATTGGAATAATGGCTTTGGTAGGCATACTAACAGCAATTGATGGTATAGAGACAAGTTTGGTTAAGAATTTTAGTTTTATGGGAGCAAATTCATTTAATATTCAAAATAGATCCTCTGGTTTTAGCTTAAATAGAAAAAAGAAGCGTGTTTACTACGAGAACATCACTTTTAAGGAGGCGATGGAGTTTAAAGAACGTTTTGAGTATGATGCGGAGGTCTCTGTAAATTCAAATAATTCTTGGAATGCAATTGCCAAAAAAGGAAGTGAAAAGACAAATCCAAATACAAATATTATTGGAGGAGATGAGGGATATTTAAGAGTTGCTGGATACGATCTAGCAGAAGGTCGAAACCTCACCGATACAGATATTGAACGAAATCTTCCAGTTGCAGTTATTGGACAAGAGATTAGAGAAAAGTTGTTTGGTTCAGGAAATTGCCTCAATGAATTTATAAAAGTAGGAGGAGTTAAACTCAGAGTGATAGGGCTTTTTGTTGCTAAAGGCGGAGCTTTTGACTTTGGAGGAGATAGAATTGTTTTAGTGCCAGTGACTCTAGCTCGAGCGAAATTCCCGAGGTCTAATGTTAGTTATAATTTGGGCGTTTCAGTTGAAGATATTAATAGAATGGATGCTGTATCAGGATATTCTGAAAATTTGTTCAGGCAAGTTAGAAAGCTAAAAGTTAAGGAAGAAACTAACTTCAGTATAGTGAAATCTGATAGTGTGTCTAAAGCATTATTGGAAAATCTACAGTATCTTTTATTGGGAGCTATTTTTATTGCAGGTATTACCTTATTAGGTGCTGCTATTGCTTTAATGAATATAATGCTTGTATCTGTAACCGAAAGAACAAAGGAGATAGGTACACGTAAAGCAATTGGTGCTAAAAGTCGAACAGTACTTAATCAATTTATTATTGAAGCTATTACAATTTGTCAAATAGGAGGACTTGGAGGAGTGATTTTAGGTTTAGCAATAGGGAATCTAACAAGTAGTATGATAGGAGGTAGCTTCATAGTCCCTTGGAATTGGATTTCCTTAGCTCTTGTGGTCTGCACTATTGTGGGACTAGGGGCTGGGATATGGCCGGCTTATAAGGCGTCAAAGATTAACCCAATAGAAGCTCTAAGGCACGAATAAAGGCAAAAAAAAATCCTGACTCGAAAGCCAGGATTTTACTTTTACATTTATTCAAAAGAATAGTTTGAATTACTCTTGTACTACGTCTACATCTATTTCTACAGAAACTTCTTTGTGTAATGAAATAGTAGCCTTGTACTCTCCAATATTCTTCATATCTGGAGCAGAAATCTTTCTCTTATCGATATCAAAACCTCTATTCGCAAGGCTTTGAGCCAATTGTATAGTGGTAACCGAACCAAAGATCTTACCATTAGAACCTGCTTTCGTAGGTACAGTAACTTTAAATCCTTGTAATTTTTCAGCCAATGCATTTGCATCGTCTTTTACTTTAGCTTGTTTATGAGCCGCTTGTCTTACATTCTCTTCTGCCATCTTAACAGCAGATGGAGTAGCAATAGCTGCCAATCCTTGAGGTATTAGGTAGTTTCTACCGTAGCCATTTTTTACTACTACGATATCATTCTTCTCACCAAAACCTTTTACGAAATCTTTTAATATAACTTTCATTGCGTTAAATTTATTGGGTTGAACTTATTTCATTTGATCTGCTACGTAAGGCAATAAAGCAATGTGTCTACATCTCTTTACCGCTACAGCAACTTTTCTTTGGAATTTCAAAGAAGTACCTGTTATTCTTCTTGGAAGTAATTTTCCTTGCTCATTGATAAAAGCCATTAAAAAATCAGGATTCTTATAATCGATATATTTAATACCACTCTTCTTAAATCTACAATACTTCTTTGGACGTATTATAGGAGTTCTGGTATATCTTTTTCTCTTTGCCATGTTTTATTCCTCCTCTTGTTTAGATGTAGGTTCTACTTTAGCCTCTTCAACTTTAGCTGCTGCTATTGGAGCAGGCTTTGGAGTTGCTACAGGTGCAGCTACTTCCTTAGGCTTGTTAAATTCTCCGTTTCTTCTTCTCTCATTGTACCTCGCCGCATGCTTATCAAGTTTGATACACAAGTATCTCAAGACTTGTTCGTCACGTCTATAAGCTAATTCAAGCTTATCAACGATTTCAGCATCAGGTTCAGCAGCAAATTCGAAAATTTGGTAGAAACCAGTTGTTTTTTTCTGAATTGGGTAAGCCATTTTAGTAAGGCCCCAATTTTCTTTGTGGATGAGCTCTCCACCGTTTTCTGTGATCAGCTTCTCGAAAGAGGATACTGCTTCTTGCAACATCTTTTCGCTAAGCACGGGTGTAAGTACAACCACAGACTCGTAATTAGTTTTTGCCATTGTTAATTTGTTTAAAAATTTTTAGGGCTGCAAAAGTACGATTTATTGTTTAATATTTGACATTAATATTAGCCTTTTTGTGTTTGACTCTAAACGTAGTTAACCTAACCTATGTTGGCTTAAAATGATATGTAAAAATAACAGTGGATTTTAGACTTTAAATGGTGTCATTAAAAAAATAAAATCAGTATTTTAATTATCTTATTTTTTCAACACTACTTGTTTATCAACTCCCTCTAAATATACTTTGCACTGCGATGGGAAGTTTTGTTGTAAGTGCACGTAAATATCGACCGGAGACCTTTGATACGGTTGTTGGTCAGCAGCATATTACAGAAACTTTGATAAATGAGATAACCAACGATCGTCTCGCTCAAGCATTTCTGTTTTGTGGTCCTAGAGGTGTTGGTAAAACTACGTGCGCACGTATATTAGCTAGGGAGATTAACAAAGGAAGTGTCCCAAAGGATTATGATTTTTCATTCAATATATTTGAGCTGGATGCTGCTTCTCATAATTCTGTAGAAGACATACGTTCATTAAATGAGCAAGTTCGTATACCTCCACAGACAGGCAATTATAAGGTGTACATTATAGATGAGGTGCATATGCTTTCATCAAATGCATTTAATGCATTCTTAAAGACCTTAGAGGAACCGCCTAAATATGCAGTTTTTATATTGGCGACTACAGAAAAACATAAAATTCTACCGACGATTTTATCGCGTTGTCAGGTATTTAATTTTGACAGAATTCAAATTCCACAGATTGTCAGTCATTTACAAAGTATAGCAAAGGACGAAAACATAGAGGCAGAGGAAACGGCATTGCACTTAATTGCTCAGAAAGCGGATGGAGCAATGAGAGATGCTCTATCTATTTTTGACCAGATGGCAAGTTTTGGTTCAGATGGTAAGATTTCTTATGCTGAGGTAGTTGAAAATTTAAATATCTTGGACTATGACTATTACTTTAAGATAACAGATGGTTTTCTATCTGGTGATATAAGTTCAGTTTTAGTCTTATATGATGAAATTCAGAAAAAAGGATTTGACGGTCAATTATTTGTTAATGGACTTGCTAACCATTTTAGAGATTTACTTGTTGCCCAAAATGCAAATAGCCAGCAACTTTTGGAAAAATCCAAAGAAATCGCAGGGCAGTATAATAAACAAGCTCAATCGGTGACATCATCATTTGTTATCAATGCAATTAACATATTGGGAGAAACTGATATGAACTACAAGACTAGCAGAAATCAGCGTTTACATGTAGAATTATGCTTGATAAAGCTAGCTTCATTGCAACATGCAATTGACGTTACTAAAAAAAAAAGCCTAGACTAAGAATATTAGCTGACACAGGTTATTTCTCTCATTTATTTGAAGAAAATAAAGATTCAGTCCCATCAAACGATTTAACTTCTTCATTTGCAAAACCAAAGACTACAGGCACAGATGATGAGCCTATAGAAACGGTAAAAATAGGTGGATTGCGGAGTGCTATGCGAAAGGTCCGCCCTAAGGAAGTAGATACCCAAGACAAAGAAACTGGAGCTCCTGTTTCAAATGAGGTAGGCTTAAAATCTTTGAAAAGGGATGATGCCTTAACTATTTTTAAAGAATATTCGACTCAACTTGTAGCTAAAAAAAGGGTCAGTCTAGCTTCGTTTTTTGCAGATCCATTGCTAGAGATTAAGGAGAATAGAATTAGCTTCACAGTAGGATCAAAATTAGTTGCAGAAGAGATTAAGGAAGAGCAACGAAAAATTATTGCCTTTTTTAGTCAGAAAGGGTTCAATCTGGTAGAATTAGAGTGTATCGTGAATGCAATAGAGGTAAGTGAATATAAAGTGTTTACTCCAAAACAACAGTTTGATGTTCTAGCAAAAAAACACCCTATCTTAAAGGATTTTGAAAGTAGGTTTAATCTTGAAATAGATGGATAAATCAGTACTATATCTGGAAGATGCATTCATAATTCAACGTAATCTTGTTCAAATTCTGGGTAATGTAAACCTGAATTTAAGTCTTGGTGAGTTTGCCTATTTAATTGGAAAAACAGGAAGTGGTAAAAGCAGTCTTCTAAAAACTATTTATGCAGATTTGGACTTAAAAGAAGGGAACGGTAAAGTCGTGAATTTTGATCTTCGAACAATTGATAGAAATCAAGTGCCAATGTTAAGACGGCAAATTGGAATGGTATTCCAAGATTTTGTTTTACTAGGAGATCGAAGTATTCGTGAAAACTTAGAGTTTGTGCTAAAAGCGACAGATTGGAAAGACAAGCAGAAGATTGCGACTAGAATTTCTGAAGTGCTAAATGCTGTAAGTCTAAATAATTTAATTGATAAAAAACCACATCAATTATCTGGGGGTGAACAACAGAGGGTTGTAATTGCACGAGCTTTACTCAATAAACCAAAACTAATTCTTGCTGATGAACCCACAGGTAATTTGGATCCGGAGGTGAGTGATGAGATATTGGAGTTACTGCACAATATTGCAACTGACGGTACTGCTGTTCTTATGGCGACACATGATTACAGGCTAATTAATAAATTCCCGGGAACAGTTTATCGCATAGAAAATGGCGTGGTGGATCAGACTAGCTTATTTGTTTAATTTTTTTGGCAATGTCTTTTTTCAAGTGAAATGATGTTTTTGCAAAGAGTCCATATTTCAACCAGCAGAATCTACATTTCAAATGTTCTAATGCTCTTTTGAGAGATTGTAGGATTATTATACTTCAGCTATAATCAATAGATTAGGTTCGAAAACCACGTTGTGCCATGTGCGTGCGGTACAAAAAAGCACTAGTTTTTTTAAACTCTTGTACTTCCACCATCCAATTTTACGTATGACTTCCTTGAGAGGATTGGTATTTCGAACCAATCCACCAAATACCTGTACGGTTCCAAAACCAACGGCACTAGTAACTTGTAAAGCTGAACTCTTATTTAAAAACACCTCATGACTTATGTCTCCATAAGCATAAACACTAGTTTGAGGAGCATCCATATTTGGAGTTCTGAAAATTGCCTTACCTCCAGGGTTTAAACATTTTTTTACATTTAACAAAAAGTCAATTAGCTCATCCTTGGTAAAATGCTCTATAATATCTAACCCAACAATCACATCTGCTTTTTCTCCTTTTAAGAAGTAGTCATCAATGCTACTTAGGTGTACGTTGGCCATCCCCAATTGGTTTGCCACAGTTACCTGTTCCTCACTAATATCATAGCCAACAACATTGGTGTATCCAGCATCCATAGCAGGTTTTACAAAAGTTCCAAAACCGCAACCAAGGTCCACAATCTTCGTAGATTTATTGCTAGGTAAAAGGTCAAGTAACTCTGCACCATTGTGAGATGCTTGTTCTGCTAGCATACTTTCATAATCCCTAGCCTGTTTGTTTACTTGATTGGTAAAGTAGTTGTTATATATAGCGTCTCTATATTTGAGCATTTCTGCGTGCAAACTTATAGTATTTTTGCTCGATGCTCAAGAGCTATATGTATAAAGGTGTATTGGAAGCTGGATGTGATGAGGCAGGTAGAGGTTGTCTTGCTGGCCCTGTTTATGCTGCCGCCGTAATCTTGCCACCTAGAATAAGATTACCTCTTCTTGATGATAGTAAAAAGTTGAAGGAATCTATCCGAGATATCTTACGCAAACAAATAGAAAAGAAAGCTATCGCATGGGCAGTTGGGATATGTACTGAGAGGGAGATAGAAAAGTATAATATTTTAAATTGCAGCATTTTGGCAATGCAAAGAGCAGTTCTTAAATTGGAAACTAAGCCAGACCACTTGCTTATTGATGGGAATAGGTTTAACCCATTTGATTTATATAAGTTTACTACTGTTATAAAGGGGGATGGGAAGTATAGAAATATAGCAGCAGCTAGTATTCTAGCCAAAACACACAGAGATGAGTATATGAAGAACCTGTCATTGGAACATCCCGATTATGGATTCGAAAAGCATAAAGGATATGGCACTGCTCAACACGTAAGGGCCATTGATGAATTTGGTTATCTGGACTGCCATCGTAAAACCTTTATTTTGAAGAAAAGAAAATGATGATACTTAAAAAAGTAAAATTACTTGTTGCACTTTGTATTAGTGTTACCGCATTTGGACAGTCAGATACGCTTATACCTTCGAGTCCAAAGTTGCACTATTTTCGAGTGAATATGGGACCTAAACTAGAGCAGTATGTCGTCAATGGGAATTCCAACGTTACTTCTATTCCTCATTTGGATGTAGGGGCTGGATTATATATTGGAAGAAGGTTTACCGAAAATATTTATGCTGAGGTTGGTCTTATCAAAAATGACTATTCAGCTCGACTAGAAATAACCAGCCAAAATATGGCAGGAGAGGAACTGAAATCCTTTTCAAGTCAATTGTATCCTACATTTTCTTCTGTTCAAGTAGGGCTGTTAGGAGGTTACAGGTTGCCGTTAAGTGAGAAATGGACTATTTATGGGCAAGGCGGGTTTCACTTGTTCTTAAATAAAAAACTGACAAGAACGGGGTCTCAATTTTTTAAGGAGCCAGCAAGAAATGAAAGTGGTAGCTACGAAGAGGACATAGAAGTTATTGCATTTTCGAATGATTTTGAACCAGGGAATATTATTTTTAGAGGAGATGTCGGTGTATATAGACAGATTTCGAAATCCCTTTCCCTTGATTTTAGTGTGTCTGGAAGATTTTCAAATCTACCGCTGAATGAATTCAAAATTGAGTATAGCAGTTTTTCGAATTCAACCAAACAACAAGCTGTTGTAGCAAACAAGGGAGTGGCTCTTAATTTAATTTTTGGCATCAAGTATCAAATCAATAAATACAAATCCAGTTGATGTTAATAATTGAGCAGTTACCTTATTTATCTTTGCCTATAGTAAATGTCCAATTACCCATCGATAAAAGATAAAACGTATTCAAGTCTGAGAGAAAAAGGGTATCACATCATTTTTGGTGCTGATACTATAGAAGGCAGAAGGTTTGATATTTGGTTGTTATGGGCCATACTTTTTAGTGTGCTTACTTTAATGGCTGATAGTGTAGAATCCTTGCACAATAGTTATGGTGTTTATCTTAAATACCTAGAATACATATTTACAGGTATTTTTACATTGGAGTATATAGCTAGACTATATGTAAGCAATAATAAGAAGAAATATGTCCTAAGTTTTTATGGAATAGTTGACCTTATTAGTACGTTACCAACTTATTTAAGTTTCTTCTTCCCAGCATCTCAAATATTCCGAATACTGAGAACGGTAAGGTTACTCAGAATATTTAAAGTTTTAAGACTTACTAGTTTTATGGGAGAGGCTCATGGAATGGGGCAAGCATTAAAAAGAAGCGGGGCAAAGATTACCGTATTCTTTGGTGTTGTGCTAATAGTTGTTGTGGTTATGGGAACGGTAATGTTTGTGATTGAAACACCCGAAGCTGGTTTTACAAGCATACCACGAAGTATTTATTGGGCAGTTGTTACTCTTACAACTGTTGGGTATGGAGACATAGCACCAGTTACGGCCTTGGGCCAGTTTTTAAGTGCTGTTTTAATGATACTTGGTTATGCTGTGATTGCAGTACCAACGGGTATTGTTAGCGTTGAAATGAGTCAAACAAAAGAAGGTGTAGTATGTTCAAATTGCGATGAATTTGAAAAGGATGGTTCTTCAAACTATTGTAGAAAATGCGGAACAAATCTGAAAAGATAGAAGAAGATTTCTATCTAAATGAAGATGGACTGTTAGTGTTTACAGCTGCCTATCATTTAAAAAGAGGCAAGTGTTGTGGTAATCGTTGTAAGCATTGTCCTTACGATTATGTAAATGTACCCTCTAAAGAGTAAGGTAAGCGTCGAAGGAACTTTCTCACCGTCTTGTTCTAATTAATAAAAATCTCCTTTTGATTTATAGTTTCGGTACCAATCATTTGGATAATGTATTTACCTGACTCAAGATTCAATGATGAGATATTAAAACTGTTATGATATACCTCATATGTTTGAAAGAAGTTGTAGTCTTTCGATAAAATATTTATGCGAGATCCTTGTTCAAGCCCAGTAATATGTAAGCGTTTATTTTCTTGTGAAGTCTCTATCTTAGCTGAATGTTTTGAATCTGAATTGTTCGGTTTTGTGAAATTATCAGCTAAAGCAACGAGCATAGCAAAGACTGCTATTGAGAGTAAAAGTGTCTTTTTCATAAGTGTAGTATTAGCGAATATAGACATATGAGAGCGTTTGTCCAAAAGTAGCGTGAATAATACCGGAGTGGAAATAAACATATTTAGTGGTGATTTATTCTACATAATCATGAACTTTGAAGGCGAAAATAAACATGGTAGTATCAACGGGATAGTATGATCAAAGGTTGTAATCAAGAAAAATTAGAATTCGTTTTAGGTCAGTTGGTTATATTCAGAGATTTAACCCTAATCGAATTGAAAATATTTCGTGTGATGATAAGCATAAATGAGCATAATTATCCGTTACTCAGTGATCAGGAGATTATAGAGAAGCATCAAAGTGCACTAGACTATGTTCTGAATAGCAGGAATTGACTTACCTAAAGTTAATACTTTGTAAAGGGCCTATTTTATTGATTAATCTTACTGGAACATAGGTAAATAGAAAGCAAACCAAAAGTGCTCCAAAATTAATAATCAATAAATAAGACAAAGGAAGAGTAAAAGGGACTGCATCCATATAATATGTATCTGCAGGTAGGCCTATTACCTTATATTTATTTTGCATATAGGCAGCTCCCAAGGCAATAATATTTCCCAATACCAATCCGCCAATTAAGATGAAGGTGCCTTGCCAGTTAAAGATACCCATTACCTTCTGAGATGAAGCTCCCATTGCTTTCAAAAGACCAATCATTGGTATGCGATCAATAATGAGAATAAGTAAAACAGTAATTATATTAATGATTGCTACAATAAACATGAGAACAATAATCACTATGACATTTGCATCGACAATTTCAAGCCATTGGAAAATAGTGGGGTATAACTCAATTATACTATTTACCGCATAATTATAGTCCAATCTGCTAGAAACGTTGGATTTAGCTTGTTCAATGTCTTCAAAATTGTCAATTTTTACTTCATATCCAGCCGCTTTTGAATAATAATTTTTTGTACTAACGACTCTTTGAATAGCTCTAAGATGGGCTATTGCAAATTGTTTGTCAAATTCTTGAAGTCCTGTATTATATATACCAACAATTTTGGGTTTTCTTCTTCTTACGTCTTGATTGTTAATGAAGTATAGGTTTAGACGATCACCTGTATCTACTTGCATGATACTAGCAGTATATTCAGATATCAAAATATCATAACTATCTATGCTATCTGTATATGAAGGTATGATACCACGTTTCAGGTGTTTTTTATAAAAACTAAAATCATAGTTGGAAGGAAAGCACTTTAACACAATACCTTCTAAAGTTGAATCCGATTTGATGATTCCCGCTTTATTGATAAATGGGAAGACAGAGGAAATACCTTCTGTTTGATTGAGATCCTGGATCAGATTAGAATCAATATCAAATAAATTAGTTTCGTTTCCATTGGCAAGTTGATATCTAGTAATACTTATGTCTCCAGCATATCCCTGGACTTTTTCTCTAATTTCCTTTTTAAAACCAAGTAGGATTCCAAAAGCTAAAATTACTACACAAACGCTAATTGATACAGCAGCAATGGCCAATCCAGTGATCGTTTTCGTAAAAGAGTGTTGCTTACTTAGGCTTAGCTTCTTAGCTATATAATATCCGAATTGCATATTTTTGACGTTGCAAGATTAAAAACTTAAATGAAGAAAACAGTATTTATAGGTGTTTTGATGGGGATTTTTGTTTCGTGTCAATCATCTGATAAGAAACAAGTACAAAAAACTATTAAACCAAGTCAAATTGAGTCGCATGTTTCCTACAATAAAGAGGATATTATTTTAGGTGCAGAAAGAATAGCGGATTACATCAAAGATTTTCAAAATAAGCGTATTGCTCTAGTAGTGAATCAGACAAGTGTAATAGGGACTAGTCATTTGGTGGATACATTTCAAGCTATTGGAGTTAATATTAAGAAGGTATTTGCCCCAGAACATGGATTCAGAGGGAATCATAGTGCCGGGGCTATAATAAGTAATGGTGTAGATATTAAGACGGGTTTGCCAGTTGTCTCCTTATATGGGAAAAATAAGAAACCCACAGCTGAAATGCTACATGATGTTGATATTGTAGTCTTTGATATTCAGGATGTTGGTGTTCGATTTTATACGTATATCTCAACCATGCATTATGTTATGGAGGCTTGTGCTGAGCTAGGAAAGCAGGTAATAATCTTGGACAGGCCCAATCCAAATGGTTTTTACATTGATGGACCAGTTTTAGAAAAAGAATATTCATCCTTCATAGGTATGCATCCTATACCTATTGTTCATGGTTTGACGGTAGGTGAACTTGCCCTAATGATCAATGGAGAAAGATGGCTCAAAGGTGAGGTGTTTTGTGATTTAAAGGTCGTAGGCTGTAAAAACTATGCTCACGACTTGTTATATGAACTGCCGATAAAACCATCTCCTAATTTACCCAATATGAACTCTATATATCTATATCCATATTTAGGTCTTTTTGAAGGTACAAATGTTAGTGTGGGAAGAGGTACAACAAAACCTTTTCAGATTATTGGAAGACCAGGAATGCAAGGAGATACGTCATTTATCCCAGAATCAATACCAGGGGTTTCTGATCACCCTAAATATGAAAGTAAGGAGTGCAAGGGTTTTGTGGTTGATGATGTTAATAATCCATCGTTTTTCACAAATGGAGGCCTGAACTTAAGTTGGTTAAAACTGTTTTATGATAATAACAGTGTAAATGAAGGTGAATATTTCAAAAGTTTTATTTATAAATTGTGCGGTACTAAGTCACTAAAAACCCAGATAGAACAAGGGCTGTCCGAGGAAAAGATTAAAGAATCCTGGCAGGAAGATTTGGATAAATACAAGGAGATGAGGAAAAAGTATCTTTTGTATCCTTAGTATAGGATAAGTCAAATATAAATAACATCTTTGCAGCCCTAAAAAACAGAGGAATGTCTAGAGTATGTGATTTAACTGGCAAAAAAGCCTTAGCTGGGAACAATGTTTCTCACTCAAAAAGAAGAACTAAAAGAAGGTTTTATCCAAATCTTCAGACCAAGAAGTTCTATCTTCCCGAGCAAGATGAGTGGATTACTTTAAAAGTAAGTACATCAGCATTGAAAACCATCAACAAGAAGGGGATTAGTGCTTGCTTAAATAGTTTATTGAAAAACGGTAAGATATAATAATGGCAAAGAAAGGAAATAGAGTACAAGTGATTTTAGAGTGCACTGAACAAAAAGGTTCAAATGTGCCTGGTATGTCTAGATACATCACTACAAAGAATAAGAGAAATACAACTGAGCGTATAGAGCTTAAGAAGTATAACCCATTCATGAAAAAAGTAACTGTACACAAAGAGATAAAGTAAGATGGCAAAGAAAGTTGTAGCAACACTAAAGAAAGCTGGTTCAGGTAGAGATTGGGCCAAAGTGATAAGATGCGTTAAGTCTCCAAGAACTGGAGCTTACTCATTCAGAGAAGAAATGATGCCTACAGAGTCTGTTAAAGAAGCTTTAGCTAAATAAGACATTAGGACTAAAATATTTTTTATAACCAAAAGGCTTCCTACATTTGATGGGAAGCTTTTTTTGTTTTTATAATTATGGGATTATTAGATTTTTTTAAGAAGAAACCTACTACTGAACAAAAGGAAAAACTTGATGAAGGTCTAGAAAAGACTAGAAGTTCATTTATTAACAAGATATCTAAAGTAGTTGTAGGTAAGAGCACAATTGACGAGAACTTTTTAGATGATTTGGAGGAAATACTCATCTCATCTGATGTAGGTGTAGACACGACTGTAAAGATTATAGATAGAATAGAAGCTCGAGTTTCTAAAGATAAGTATCTTGGAGAGACAGAACTGAATACTATGCTCAAAGAGGAGATTATTGGGTTGTTGTCTGAGAATGAAAGTCCTATTCATAATCAAGAAACTAAGCCATATGTAATTATGGTTGTTGGGGTGAATGGAGTAGGAAAAACAACTACAATTGGTAAACTTTCACATATGTTTAAACAACAAGGGTTGAAGGTGGTTATTGGGGCAGCTGATACATTTAGAGCTGCAGCCGTAGATCAAATTAAAATCTGGGGAGATAGAGTAGGAGTTGAGGTGGTTGCAAAAGGAATGAATACAGATCCCGCTGCGGTTGCCTTTGAAGCGGTGAAATATGGAAGTGAAGTGGAGGCGGATGTTGTGATTATTGATACTGCCGGACGTTTACATAATAAAGTTAATCTTATGAATGAACTATCTAAGATTAAACGAGTTATGGATAAACAGGTTGATGGTGCTCCACATGAGGTTCTTCTGGTTTTAGATGCCTCAACAGGTCAAAATGCTTTTGAACAGGCAAAGCAGTTTACAGCTTCTACAGAAGTTTCCGCATTGGCACTGACCAAACTAGACGGTACAGCAAAGGGAGGAGTGGTTATTGGAATTAGCGACCAGTTTAATATTCCTGTAAAGTATATAGGTGTAGGTGAACAAATGAATGATTTACAAATATTTGATGGTAAGAACTTTGTTAACTCACTATTTTCATAAATGAAGACAAAAACACATAAACCAAACAAGGTTTCCATTGTCACTTTGGGATGCTCGAAAAACACTGTGGATTCAGAAGTTATTCAGTCTCAGCTCGAGAATGGAGGGGTACATACGGTGCACGAGAATGCACAGGATGCAGATACAATCATTATTAATACATGTGGTTTTATAGATAATGCAAAACAAGAAAGTATAGATACTATTCTGGCATATGCGGAAGAAAAGAGAGAAGGTAATATCGAAAAATTGATTGTTACGGGCTGTCTTTCCGAGAGATACAAAGCAGATTTATCTCCAGAAATTCCTGAAGTAGATCAATGGTACGGAACATTTGAATTGCCACAACTTCTCAATCAAGTGGGGGTTGACTATAAAAAAGAATTACTAGGCGAGCGAAAGTCTTCCGTTTCAAAGCACTATGCGTATATGAAGATTTCAGAGGGATGCGATAGGCCCTGTTCGTTTTGTGCAATCCCCTTAATGAGAGGAAAGCATGTATCTAAATCTATGGATGATTTAGTAACTGAAGCTAAAAATTTGGTTCGTGATGGTGTCAAAGAAATTATGCTTATAGCACAAGATTCGACATACTATGGAATAGATCTTTATGGAGAACGTAGACTTCATGAGCTAATGGATCGATTAAGTGATGTGGAAGGGTTAGAATGGATAAGATTACATTATGCGTATCCATCTAAGTTTCCATATGAGGTATTGCCAATTATGAATAGTAAACCAAATATTTGCAAGTATTTGGATATTCCTATTCAGCATATTTCGGACAATGTTTTAAAAACAATGCGTCGAGGTATAACCAAGCATAGAACCGAAGAAGTATTAGATAGAATAAAATCTGAGGTAAACGGTATTGCTTTGAGAACAACTCTACTCGTAGGTCATCCTGGAGAATATGATCAGGATTTTGAGGAATTAAAAGATTTTGTTCAGCGTTATGAGTTTAATAGGTTAGGAGTTTTTGCATATTCCCACGAAGGAGGAACTCATGCGGGTACTTTAGAAGATCACGTTGCCGAAGAAATAAAGGCACAGCGTGCCGAAGAAATAATGGCAATTCAACACGATATTTCTTTGAAAAATAATCTTAAACTAGTAGGAACCAACCAGAGAGTATTAATTGATAGGATTGAAGGAGATTACTATATGGGTAGAACACAGTACGATTCCCCAGAAGTGGATAACGAAGTTCTTTTACCATTGGATTCTGGATATTTGCGGATTGGAGATTTTGTAAATACCAAAATTGTTGAGGCTGAGGCATTTGACTTAATTGCAAAACCAATCTAAAATTATGGAGTTCGTTCATATAGAAAGAGCTACGACATTTTTTCATAATTCATTTCTGCAAGATTATTATTTCAGCTCTAAGTTTGATAAGCTAAGGACCTATAAGCCTAAGATAGAAGAAATAAATAAGGCAATTCAAGAAAAACAGTCATTCAGTCAAGAACAAAGAAGGTTGTTGGTTTCAGACTTAAAAAGGCAGTATTCTGAGGCTGATATTTCTATTGATGGTAGACTACTTGAGAATATTGATTCACTCCTTTTAGAGAATAGCTTTACAATAACTACAGGTCAACAGATACATATTGGACTTGGTCCTTTGTATGTTCTATATAAGGTATTTGACGCAATTACAATTGCAAAGGAATGTAAAGAGAGATATCCAAAGAATAACTTTGTTCCTGTTTTTTGGATGGCTACTGAGGATCATGATTTAGAAGAAATAAGTGAAATTAATCTTTTCGGAAAAAAGTTAAAATGGAAGACTAATCAAATTGGAGCTGTTGGGAGAATGAGTCCATCTGGGTTGGGAAGTTTGTTTGAGAATATCGAAGAATCTTTCAATTTATCTTCGGATCAGCAGAACTTTATTAGCCGATGTAAGGATATATATACATCATCTCAAAACCTTTCAATTGCATTTCGGAGATTGCTTCATGAGTATTTTGGAGATACCGGTATTGTTATATTGGACGCTGATAGTAAGGTGCTTAAAGATAGTTTTTCGAAAGTACTGAGGGATGAGTTAAATCACAAGAATGTTGAAAGTTTGGAAGCGTCTACTCAGGCATTTGAGAAAACTGGATATGACCGTCAATTGGTAATCAGGGAGTGCAATTTATTTGACTTATCACATGGTGATCGTGTCAAGATAACAACAACTATTGAAAATGGTACTCAAGAATTTGTAAAGAATCACGCTTTGGATCTCAGCCCAAATGCTGCTTTAAGACCTTTTTATCAAGAGTGGATTCTGCCAAATTTGGTGTATATTGGAGGAGCGAGCGAGCTGAAGTATTGGATGCAACTTAAAGGGATATTTGACAACTATAAAATGCCAATGCCTCTTTTGCATTTAAGGACATCAAATATAGTTGTACCCCTCAAACAGGTGAAATTAATCAAATCTGAGAACTTGTTTCAGCTATTTCTAAGCAAAGAAAGTTTGGCGAAAAAGTATAGTCAGGAGATTTCGGACCTTTCATCCACTATTGATACTAAATACGCTGAAATAGGAGAGGCTTTGAACTCGTATAAGTTGTTGGTAGAGAGCTCTTTTGCTAGCTTTAGCCTCGAAGGTAAGGTGAATAAAATTTCACCCAAACTGAACGAATTAAGGGAGTTGACAAATGGTCAACTTGAAATGAAGATTGAAAACCAGCAGGAATTGAATAAACTGTTGAAAATCAAAGACAAGTACTTTAATCATGACAATATACAAGAGCGAAATGAGCACGTTTTGGCCCATATATACTTGCTTAAGGATACTTTAGGGTCAATTTCTTCCCATTTTGGGTTTAAATATTCCCAGAAAATAGGTCTTTTATTAACCTAAAACCTTTGTGAGTATTATTTATTGGCTTATTTTTGCGACTTATTAAAATTAACACAATTAAAGTTGCTTAAAATTAAAGTTATGAAACAAACAAGATTTATTTTGGTAATGCTTACAATGCTTAGCTTCGTACTTTCGGAGGCTCAAGGAGGTATTGGAGGTTATTTTTCAAAATTTAGACCCTCAAAAAAATGGTCGGTAGGTTTACAAATTAGCCCGACTCATTTAAACGGTGATGCTGATGATGCCAAAATTGGTTTATCAGGTGGAGCCCACATTAAGTATTCTGTATCTCAATCTTTTGGCCTAAAGCTTAGTGGCGATATAGGTACATTGAAAGGTGGACGTATAGAGAGTGATTTTTCAGGAAACCGTAAAGACGGTAGATGGGGAAATACTTCTGTTGTTCAACAGTCAGAAAGTGACTTTTCTGGTAATACAGGTAACCAAGCTCCAACTGATGATTCATATGTATTTACCAATAATTTCAAGGATTTAAATCTTACTGCTGTTTATACATTAGGTAATATCTCTTTCCTGAGACCTCTTAGAAAGCTTCAATTGTTTACCTTCTTCGGTGTAGGGACTATTTGGAGTGATGTTAAAGGTAATTTTGAAAATGATGATGCTGCTGAATTGCAATTGGATGCTGCTAACTACTACAGAACTTGGGGTGATACTTACTTCGAGCCAGTAGATGCTAACGGTAACGTTATTACTAGAGCTGATTTTGATGCAGATAATAGCATAATTGCAAACGCAAATACGTACTACAAAGGTAGAAACTTAACCATTCCTTTTGGTTTTGGTGTTAAGAGAAACTTTGGTAGATGGTTGGATTTGGGTATTGAGTGGAGATCACACTGGACTCGTTCTGATGCATTAGACGGATTCTCTTTCCCTTTATGGAGAAACAGATATTCTGATTTTTATACACTTCTAGGTATTCAGGCTTCTGTGAAGTTGGGTACTAAAGGTGAAAAAGAGCATTATGATTGGTTGAACCCAATGGAAACAATTTATGCGGATATAGATACTGCTATTTCTATAGCACGTAGATTAGAGCCACTAGGTAAGGATTCTGATGGTGATGGTGTTAGTGACTATTATGATACAGAAGATAGTACAGAGTGTGATAAAGTATATGCAAATGGTAAAGCGATGGATTCAGATAATGATGGTATTAATGATTGTAATGATTTACAACCATTCTCTATTTGTGATGATGTTGACGAAAATGGTGTAGCTAAAGATTCTGATGGTGACGGTGTTCCAGATTGTATAGACGAGGAGCCAAACTCAGCAACTGATGCTCTTGTTAATGTAAGGGGTGTTGCCGCTAATAACGGTGCATGCTGTGACTGTGAAAATGTTGCACTACCTACAATCATATTTGATAACAATAGTTCTAGAATTTCTCCAGCTTCTTATGGTGTACTTTATGCTGTAGCTGAAAAAATGAAATCTTGTCCAGGTCTTGCTATTAGTGCGACTGGTTATACTGTTAATAAGAGTGGTGAGCAACTAGCTTATAAAAGAGCTACTTCTATCATTGATCACTTAGAAGCTAATTACGGTATCGAAAGAAGCCGAATTAGTACTGGGTACTCTACGGGTACTGGTGTTGAGTACAGTAGAAGAAGAATTGACTTAGGTCAAGTTAATGAATAATTCTATATTATAGATAGCAACAATATAATAGTTAAAGGCTTCAATGGAAATTGAAGCCTTTTTTTATATACTTGTACCAAAGATGAGAAATACGATTACATTAATTTTCTGTTTTGCAAGCTTCTTATTGTTTGCCCAGAGAAATAATAATGAGGCTGCACTTGTGATAGCACCTTTGAAGTTTAAGGAGCAATCAAGTTATCAGTTATTGTATCGTAGAACTCTGTCAAATGAGCTCATAAAGCTAAGAGGAGGATTAAGATTGCTAATTGATACAGATAAAGAAATCAGAAGTGATACTCTATCTAATAATCAAGGATCAATTCAGTATGACGTCTCACTTGGAATACAAAGAGACCTTTCCATTGGGGATTTGGAAAAAGTGAACCTATATACAGGTATTGACGGCTACTACAATTCTGAGTTCAATCAAAAGAGTTATGAAACTTACTATGGTTATTACTGGTCATTTGGATTGAAACCCTTAATGGGCGTGTCTTATGAACCATTTGATAATATTAGGTTGTCATTTGAGTCAAGAGCGAATCTCAACGTAAACCTTCAGGAGTATTCTGCTTCTGGTGTAAATAAGGATGAGAGGGTCTCATTTAGACCTCTAGATCAATTGGCTATCGGAATAGGTTACTTGTTCTAAGAGTGACTAAAAACTATGTGTAAGGGTGGCAAAACTCTTAGCGTCTAATGCAGCTCCTCCTATTAGTCCTCCATCTATATCTGGACAATTAAATAATTCTTGTGCATTTGCAGGTTTTACACTACCACCGTATAGAATAGAGATGTTGTTTGCTACAAGATCTCCATATTGTTGAGCAATGGTCTTACGTATAAAAGCATGTATTTCTTGTGCTTGTGCCGGAGAAGCAGTTTCTCCTGTTCCTATTGCCCAAATAGGCTCATAGGCTATTATACAGTTTAAAAGCTCCATTTCATTCAAGTTAAATAGGCCTTGCTTTATCTGCTTAGCAATGGTTTTAAAATGTTCCCCGTCTTGCCTTTCAATCAGTGTCTCGCCGCAGCAGTATATAGGTCTAAGACCATTTTGGACTACTGTATTCACCTTGAATGATATAGCTAGGCTATCTTCTTGAAAATATTCTCTACGTTCACTATGGCCAAGTATTACATACTCTACACCAACGCTTTTAAGCATTTTAACGGAAATCTCTCCAGTATATGCACCAGAGTCTTGATGATGACAGTTTTGAGCGGCTAGTCCAATATTAGTATGGGACAGTATTCTTTTAAAGCTATTTAGATGAATATACGGTGGTGCTACAATAGCGAGTACATCATTATTTAGGTCGGTGTCTAAAATATTAATTAAGAGTTCCTTACCTTCATCGAGGTCGAGATTCATCTTCCAGTTTCCAGCTACTATTTTTTGTCTCATGTATTTAGTGGTTTATTCTCCCAGAATCTATGTTTCGCAGATTCCTCTGAGATACTATATAATATATTTTTGTCTATTTCAGTAAGTTCTTGTGTTCTTCTCTGCATTACCAATCTAGCTGTTTCCAAAGCTTTGGACATTGCATATGTGGCAAATCCGGTAGCACCTCCCCAAGTAAAGGAAGGAATAAAATTTCTAGGGAAACTAGCCCCGAAAATATTTGCGGAGACACCAATTACAGTTCCTGTATTGAACATAGTATTGATGCCGCATTTGCTGTGATCCCCCATTATCAATCCGCAAAATTGAAGACCTGTATTAATGAATCTGGATTTTGAATAATTCCAGAGCTTAACTTGGGCATAGTTGTTCTTAAGATTAGAACCATTGGTATCTGCACCTAGGTTGCACCATTCACCAATAACAGAGTTGCCAATATAGCCATCGTGCCCCTTGTTGCTTCTAGCAAAGAATACAGAATTACTTACTTCTCCACCAACCTTACATTGAGGGCCCACTGTAGTATCGCCGTATATTTTAGCTCCCATTTTTATGGTAGAGCCTTCGCAGAGGGCAAATGGTCCCTTAATTAGTGCCCCTTCCATGATAGTAGCTCCTTTGCCAATGTAAATTGGGCCATCAGTAGTATTCAATACGGCAGCCTCCATAGTAACTCCTTCTTCTATGAAAATATCTTCACCAATGATGGTGTTGGAACTAGAATAGTCTGCAGAAGAACGTCCTTTAGTTAAGAGAGTAAGGTCTTTTCTTATTTCTGTCCCATTATGTGTGAAAATGTCGTGACAGAAATTAATTGTTTGTGCTTCAATAACTTTAAGTTTATTGAGAGATGCTTCCAGTTTTAGGTCGTCAAAGGAAGTGAAATTTTTAGAGCTTTTAAATGCTAAAATGGTGCCATTAGCCTTTGCAACTATACTCTCATCAATATTTTTTATTTGGTCAATAATTGTGGAGTCAGGAAGAAGTCTACCATTGATATATAGGTTGTTGCTATTATACACAACGGGGAATTTTTCAGATAGGTAGTCTTCTGTGAGAAAAGAAACCGTCGTATTGAAGTAAGCATTCCACTTTTCAGAAATGGTTAAAATGCCTACACGAAACTCTGCACAGGGTCTTGTGTACGCTAATGGGAGTAGGTCTGTTCTCCCTTCGTCGTCGAATAAAATTATATTCATAAAAAAAGGCTCTCCAAATATAGAGAGCCTTTCGTATTTTTAAGTTAAAACTTATTTCTTTTTCGCTCCGTAACGCTTGTTGAATTTATCAATTCTACCTGCAGTATCAACAAAGTTCATTTTACCAGTGTAGAATGGATGAGACGAACTAGAAATTTCCAATTTGTATACAGGATACTCATTACCATCATCGTAGGTTATAGTCTCTTTTGTGTTCACACAAGACTTTGTCAAAAACTGTTCTCCGTTAGACATGTCTTTGAATACAACTAATCTGTAGTTACTTGGATGTATTTCGCTTTTCATTTTATTATAAAATTCTAATGTTAAATATTCCTGCTATTATTTTAGTCTAAAACGAATAATAGCTTTTTTCTTTTAAAGGATTGCAAATTTAATATAATTTGCAATGAATTCAAGTGCAAAAGAGTATAAAAAATATTATAAAAATTATTGGGTTTGGGCTATTGCTACTTTCTCCCTTCTGGATTTGTAGGTGCTTACTTCTTTTTTTGAACCCGGAACTAGTTATTACGTCACTTGCAGATTACCTTTTTTTTAGTTTGAGGTTTGACCTTAAAACCCTGAGTATATGGTACTCACCTCTGTTTATACTGCTTGGAATTGGCTTGTTTATTAAGAGAGAATGGTGGCGTAATATTTCAAGAATACTATTTCTAATTATCTACTTGGGTGCCTTAGTCCTTGGACTAATAGCTATTTTGTACTACCCAATTAGCAAGAATATTGTGGGGCTGGAGTTGTTTCAATTGGTAAAAGGGCAAAGTTTAGTGATTATCTTAGGTTATATGACCGATTATTGGTATGCCATTTTGGGTGCATTTGCAGTATTGTATGTGGCACTTAAATGGTATAATGTTACTGAAATTGATATAACTAGAAAGTCCGGAGTTGGTTTATCATTCGTGTCTGTTCTTGTTTTAGTATTCTTTGCTCGTGGAGGCATAGCACTTAAGCCTCTAAACATGATGGATGCCTATTCGGGTCTAGAAGGTAAGGAAGCTATTTCTGCAGTCACACCAGTATATGTCTTAATTGAGAGTTTTGGTAAACAGGAGATAATCTATACTTCTTATGTGGATGACGAACAGATTCTAATCGAACTAGAAAAAGAACATCTAGTTTATCAGTCTGTTATTGATTTTCAACCAAATGTCTGTCTTATAATGTTAGAAAGCTTTGGGAAAGAGTATACTGGGGGGAATAGAGCCAGTAGACCAAGTTATACTCCATTTTTGGATAGTCTTAGCGGAGTGTCATTGAATTATACCAATGCTTATGCCAATGGTCTCAGATCAATGGATGCGGTAGCATCAATAATGACAGGTCTTCCTGCTCTTATGCATCAACCCTTGATTGGTTCTTTATACACTCAATCTGATATGTCTTCACTGCCATTTGAATTAGAAGAGAAAGGATATACAACCTCCTTTTTTCACGCAGCGGATGAGCAGTCCATGAGTTTTAAACCATTTTTGTCGTCCAAAGGGCTTGACAGGTACTATGGTCGCCAACAATACCCCGACGATACTGACTTTGATGGCACATGGGGCATTTTTGACGAGCCATTTTTGAGTTTTTTCTCTGATGAGTTAAGCAAACAACAAGAACCATGGTTTTCAAGTGTCTTTACACTGAGTAGTCATCACCCATATAAAGTCCCTGATAAGTATAACTATCTCCCAAAGGGTACTGCGGAAATACATCAATCTGTTGGATATACTGATAATGCTTTACGCATCTTTTTCAGTAAAGCATCACATCAACCCTGGTTTGAAAATACGGTATTTATACTTACTGCAGATCATACTTCAAAAAATGAAACCCCAGAGTATCAGTCATACAGAGGGAAGTATGCCATTCCATTAATAGTGTATGCTCCAAAATTATTTAAGCCAAAACAAAATGAAAAAGCAGTACAACACATTGATGTGTTTACTACAATCAAACATTTGGCTGGTGTTAAGAATCAAACGTCTGCTGGTAAAAGTTTATTGGACAGCACATCCTCAGGAATTGTACATTTTGATGGTAACATGTACATCTATACAAATGATTCCTTAACTCTAGAGTGGAATGGAGAGGATAAAGTGAAACTATATCAGTACAAAAAAGACCCTAAGCAAGAGAATGATTTAAGTTCAGTTTTATCAGTTGAGACGGCAAGAATGCAAGAGCAATTAAAAATATCGATTCAAAAGTATAACTATCGATTATTGAATAATTATTTTCAATAGTGGATACCTACATTTGCCGCAATGTCAAAACCATCTAATCCACAAGGTACTAGGGACTTTGGTCCTAATGTAATGCGTAAACGGAATTATATGTTGGATACTATTAAAGGTGTATTCAAAAAATATGGTTTTGAACCCTTGGAAACTCCTGCTCTAGAAAATTTGAGCATGTTAACGGGAAAGTATGGAGAAGAGGGTGACAAACTTTTGTATAAGATTAGAAGTAATAAGGAGATTGTAAATGAAGTAGAGGAGTCTGAGGCTAAAGCCATTAAAAAAATTTTCCCTATAAGGTGGATTCCAGGTAAGTCCAAATTGGGGCTCCGATATGATCTTACAGTTCCTTTTGCTCGTTTCGTAGTTCAACATCGAAATGACATTACCTTCCCTTTTAGACGGTACCAAATTCAATCAGTATGGCGTGCAGATAGACCTCAAAAAGGCAGATTTAGAGAATTTACCCAATGCGATGCAGACTGTATTGGTTCTAACTCTTTGTTGAATGAAGCAGATTTAATTCTAATTTACAATGAGGCCTTTGTCAATCTAAATTTAGAGAATGTGGTGCTTAAGGTTAATCATAGGAAGTTTTTGGAGGCACTTGTAGATGAATTGCAATTGGATTTTCCAGTTGGTCGATTTACGTCTACCTTAGATAAATTAGATAAAATTGGCGAAGATGGAGTTATAAGAGAATTAACAAGTCTCGGGGTGGAAGAAGACAAATGCCGAAAGCTATTTACAATTATTGACAATGCCGAACTGAATTATACCAATTTAGAAACCTTTGCTAAAGCGTTTAATAATAATGCCATAGCCCAAAAAGCAATTGATGATTTGACCAGTGTACTGGATTATTTAGGTGATTCGAAGTTATCTATTAAAGTAGAACTGGATCTGAGTCTTGCTCGTGGTCTTGATTATTATACCGGTTGCATTTTCGAAGCCATAGTGCCAGATAGTGGCATTGGGAGTGTTTCCGGTGGCGGTCGATATGATGATTTAACAGGGGTATTTGGTCTTAAAGATGTTTCTGGAGTAGGAATTAGTTTTGGAATAGATCGGATTTATGAAATTTTGGAGGCTCAGGATTTGTGGCCTGATAATTTGCATATTAATGAGAGTGTTTTGATTTGCCATTTTGATCATAAAACACAGATTTATGGCAATACAGTATCCAGACAGTTAAGAGATGCTGGGATAAGCACTATAGTGTATCCAGATACAAAACGAATTAATAAACAATTTGATTTTGCCAATAAGATAGGGGTGAAATATGCTCTGGTATGTGGTGAAGATGAGATGAATAACGGCACTGTCTCTCTGAAAAATCTTGAGGATGGTACACAGATTATATTAAGTTTACAAGACACAATAAAACAGTTACTAGCTTGAGGAAATTTAAGTTCATTGATCATATCGTTTTTGAAAACGATAACTATCTTGCTATTAACAAGCCAGCAGGAGTTTCTAGTCTTCATGAAAGGTTAGGTAAAGCTAATTCGGTTATAGAACAAGCCAAGAAGTACCATGAGGATTTACAACTTTGTCATAGATTGGATAAAGAAACAAGTGGTGTTTTATTGATTTCTAAACATGCGAAGGCTTATAGTCATGCTGCTGTTTCATTTGAGAAGAGATTGGTTTCAAAGGTTTATCATGCGGTTAGTGATGGAGTGCACAGTTTTAAGGAGGTTGAGGTGAAATTACCCTTGATTACCACAAGAAGTGGCAGAAGTGCAATCAATAGTCAGAAAGGAAAACCAAGTGTTACTATCTTTAATACAATAGAAAATTTTGATCATTTTTCTTTGATAAGTTGTAAACCAGTAACCGGGAGACAACATCAAATCAGAATTCATCTTGCTTCTCAGCAAGCTTCAATTGCCGCAGATGAGATTTATGGGGGTAAAATGCCTTATTTATCTAAGTTTAAACGAAATTTTTCATTCAATAAAAATGATGAGGAGAGACCAATGATTGCTAGATTTGCCTTGCATGCATACTCTTTGGAGTTTAAAGATATGAAAGGTAATCCACTTGAAATAATAGCAGACTACCCTAAAGATATGGCCGTTTTTATTAAGCAGCTTCGAAAATTTGATAAGTCGAAGTTTTAGGAACTAGAGTAATATAGTACATATGGAGAATTACCCAAGGGTTAGTTTCCTATAGTAGAAAGTTCCTTGACCTCTGCATTAAAACAAAGAATTTTGTTCTAACTATTTAAGGAAGTACAGTGATGCTTTTTGCTTAACAAACAGCTAAAAAAAATATCGACAAAATTGGGACGGACGTGCCAAGAACAAATTAATAAATACGAAAGAACCTAGTCAGACGGTTTTCGTCTCTTAACTTTACACTCTTTATGAGATTTTCTTATTTATTCTTGTCTTTGGTATTATTATCCATTGCCAATGCACAAACTTCTTCCATTGAGAAGGTTGCCGAATGTTTGTCAAAACATAAATATAATAAAGTGTTTAAGAGTTTTGATGATAACATGAAGAGCAAGGTTCCTAAGTCCAAACTTCAGGAATTGTGGGAACAAATGGAAAATAGTGCTGGAAATCTTGTTGGGATAGAAGAGATAGAGTTAACGGAGCTGGATGGGGGGAGTCGTCAAAAGGCGGTTCTTAAGTTTGACAGGGCAGCGTTAAAAATTAGTCTTAGAGAAAATGAAAAAGGAAAAATATCAGGGTTATTTATATCCCAGCTTGGTTATCAAATACCGGACTATGCAGAAGGACTAGGTACAGGCAAACAGTATATTAATTTTTTAAGTGCAGGTTTTAACCTTTCAGGAGAATTAGTGATTCCCTTGGAATGCAATCAATGTCCAGTTGTAATATTGGTCCATGGATCAGGGCCCAGTGACAAAGACGAGACTATAGGGCCTAATAAGGTGTTTTATGATTTAGCTATGGGGTTGGCTAGCAAGGGTGTAGCTACCTATCGGTATGATAAGCGTTCAAAACTGTACCCTGAAACAGTATCTGGTCAGTTTGATTTGTATGATGAAACTATAAATGATGCTATAGCTGCTTTCAAGACATTAAAGAGTGATACTTCTCTAAAATTTGGCAAATATGTTATGCTAGGTCATAGCTTAGGTGCCTATGCAATGCCTTTGATAGCGGACTCTTTAGGAAGCGAGCTAAATGGGGCCATTCTTTTTTCAGCTAATGCCCGAAAATTAGAAGACTTGATAGAGTATCAAATGGACTACCTTACTAATTTCGATGGAGAATTAAGTGCGGCAGAACAAAAAATAATTAAAGAAAATACTATAAGAGCTGAAAATATAAGAACCAATAATTTTACCAATGAGACTTCCGCTGAGGATTTATTAGCATATTGGCCAGGAACATTTTGGAAGGGAATTTCTGGTTACAGTCCAACTCAAACCTTGAAGCAAAATAAGAATACCCCATTTTATATTTTGCAAGGCGAGAAGGACTATCAGATTACCATGACTGATTTTGAAATATGGAGAAAAGAAGTGGGAGCACAGGCCAACGTTAGCATGATGAGTTATGCTGGATTAACACACCTGTTTACTCCTACTAAAGCAGATTTACCAGGTCCAAACGATTATTTTTTACCCAATAATGTTGATTATAAGGTTATTCTAGATATAGCTGATTGGGTGAAATTAGCTACAAAGTAGTTTTATTGTAACGAACGCCATTTTTATGGTGTCTTGTAATATGTAAAGGTGATTACCGACAAAGAGCTTATTAAGGGATGTATTCGGAATAAAAGGAAGTATCAAAAGGCCTTATATGATAAGTATGCCCCAAACTTATTGAGTATTTGTTACCGTTATTTTCCTGATATTAATAAGTCAAATGACGCATTGCAAGAAGCCTTTATTAAAATTTTTAGAAAGATGGATACATTTAATCACTCAGGTAGTTTTGAGGGGTGGCTTAAAAGAATAACCACAAATACTGCTATCAATTTACTTCGTAGTGAGAAGAAATATCAGGAACAGAAGAATTTAGATTCTGTAACTGATTTTGAAGAACAGAGTTACGATGATTCATCATATATTTTAGCAGAAGTGGCAAACCTGTCTGAGTCATATCGCAGTGTATTTAACCTATTTAGTATAGAAGGATATAGTGCTAAAGAAACATCAGAAATACTGAAAATAAGTGAAGCAAATGTCAGGGTGCTAAATCATCGAGCAAAAAAGATACTTCAAGAAAAATTGGAAAAGTATTATTTAGAAAGTTAGAGGAATGGAAAAATTTGTAAAAGATCAGTTAGAAACTTCTAAAATACAACCGTTGCCACAAACTTGGGATCGGATTGCAAATGAGTTGGATAGAGACAAAAAGGTATGGTATTTAAGAAGGGCAACATTCGCTGTTTTCTTTCTACTGATTGGAATTGGAACCTCGTTCTTTTGGTTGGGTTCAAGAACCAGTGTAAAGTCCGATGAAATAACTACACGAAGTCAAGAGTCAGGAACTGAGATATCAGATAACTCTAGTTCCATTGAAGATTATTCAACTACGTTGAATCTTAATAAAAAAGGAGATTCTCAAAACTCAGAAATAAAGAAAGGTCAAAATCAAATAGCAACACAAAGGATATCCTTGTACGGTGATATTGCATCACTTTTAACAAATGAAATACCTGATAATGTACAGCCTGAAGCTGTCTTGTCCGAAAGAGACAACAGAGAAATTATTCATTTGGCTAATTTAGGATTGAATGAGATTTCTTACAGAGTTAAGCCATTGGAGCTAATGAAAATTGAATTTTCCAAAGAGGATACGGATTTGCTTAGCGTTCAACCATTGGCAAATTCAAAAGTTAATGAGAAGTTCACTATTGAGCAATCTTTTGGGCTCACTAAATCTTTTTATAGAAATCGGTATACCGATTTTGGTTATCTTAAGGATAAGGCAGGAATAGGTTTAGATATACAGCTACTTGGCGGTTACAGTATAAGCAGAAATATTGATGTCAATATAGGTTTGCGATATGTGAAATTCAATTGGAAATCAAATGTAGGCCAAAACGAAATTGCGACTACAGATACTATTGGAACGAATCAAGGATATATTGGAATTTCAAGTACAAGGTATGCTACAGGGGATAACATTGAGGTATCAAGTTTCCTGAAATATTTTTCAGTTCCACTTTTAGTAAATTATACACTAATGGACATGAGAAAGGTTAAAATAGGAATTGGTGTTGGGATGTCAGCAGATTGGTTGATTAACGCCAATGTAATCGAGTACTATCCAAAGCAAGAGTCATTTATAGGTATATTAGGAGGCTCAAAGGCATTCTTTACGGACAATAATAGTACAACATCCAGTCCACCTAAAATTAGTGAAAGTAAAGATGTTTTAAATAAGTTTAGTCTAAGCTATCATTTGCAAGCACCTATAGAGTTTAAGCTGGCAAGAAATATAAGTCTGGTGGCCTCTCCATTTGCAACATATCAAGCATCAGAATTCATGAACACAGAATTCTCCGATAGAAGAGCTTATGCTTACGGTATTCGGCTAGGGTTTAAAATTAGGTTATAACGGACCTTTGTCTCAACCTAATATCATAATAATAAAAGTAAAATGTTGTTATGATATGAAGCCTGTAATTTAAGAAGGTTTAATCACTTCAGTAATGTTCCATTCTTTTGCATTCTTAACTTTCTGTTTTAATAGAGCATTATCCAAAACCTCACTCATATGTTCTACGAAGTGGAATTTTAGGTCAGAAATGTACGATGGTTTAATATCATCAATGTCTTTCTTATTAGCCTTACACATGATTATTTCCTTAATTCCAGCTCGTTTTGCCGCCAAAATCTTCTCTTTAATTCCTCCGACAGGAAGTACTTTGCCACGGAGTGTTATCTCACCTGTCATCGCAAGTCGGTTTTTAACTTTTCGTTGAGTTATGAGCGATGCTAATGCAGTCAAAATAGTAATTCCTGCACTAGGTCCATCTTTTGGAACTGCTCCTGCAGGAAAGTGAATATGAATGTCGTACTGATCGAAAGTTAATGGGTTGATGCCAAAGTCTTCAGCATTTGCTTTTAACCAAGTAGTGGCAGTTATGGCACTTTCCTTCATCACGTCACCTAATTGTCCAGTTAGGGTTACTTTACCCTTTCCTTTGGTAAGGGAACTTTCAACGAAAAGAATATCTCCGCCAACGCTAGTCCATGCTAAACCAGTAACTACACCAGCTACATCATTGTTTTCGTATAGATCTTTTTCAATTTTGTCTTTACCTAGTATTTCTTCAATAAGGTCAGATGAAATAGTAGGTGCAGGATTATTCTCAAAAACAATCTCTTTGGCTTGCCACCTGCATACCTTTGCAAGGCGTTTATCAAGAGTACGTACACCACTTTCTCTAGTATACTCATCAATAATCTTCTCCAGAGTTTTGTCTGAGATCTTTACCTGATTTGCTTTTAAACCGTGTTCTTTCTTTTGTTTAGGAAGCAAGTGTTTTTTTGCTATACCAATTTTCTCTTCCACAGTATATCCTGAGATATCTATAATCTCCATACGATCTCTAAGAGCAGGTTGTACAGTGTCTAGTCTATTTGCTGTGGCTACAAAAAGAACATTGCTCAAGTCGTAGTCCAATTCAACATAGTTGTCATGAAAGGCATTGTTTTGTTCTGGATCTAATATCTCAAGTAGGGCAGAGGAAGGGTCACCTCTAAAATCATTGCCGATTTTATCAATTTCGTCTAAAACAAAGATTGGATTGCTTGTTCCAGCTTTCTTAATACTTTGAATAATACGGCCAGGCATAGCACCTATATATGTTTTTCGATGTCCCCTAAGCTCGGATTCATCATGGAGCCCACCAAGACTCATACGTACATATTCTCTTCCCATTGCCTTAGCTATGGATTTGCCTAAGGAGGTCTTACCAACACCTGGAGGGCCATACAAACAAAGAATAGGACTCTTCATATCACCTTTAAGTTTTAGTACAGCTAGGTATTCTAGTATTCGATCTTTTACTTTTTCCAGACCAAAGTGGTCAGAGTCCAAAATCTTACGAGCTCTTTTTAAGTCAAAATTGTCTTTACTAAACTCATCCCAGGGTAATTCTAAAAGTGTCTCAGCATAGTTAAGGCTAACAGAATAATCAGGTGTTGATGGATTCATTCGCATCAATCGGTCAAGTTCCTTATTGAATGATTTCGCAACGTTGTCATTCCATTTTTTCTTAGCACCTCTAGCTCTTAAACTTTCGATTTCCTTATCCGGAGTATCTTGTCCAAGTTCCTCCTGAATGGCACGAATTTGTTGGTGTAAGAAGTATTCTTTTTGCTGCTGGTCTAAATCTACTTTAACCTTACTTTGAATCTTGTTTTTTAGTTCTAGTATTTGCAGTTCTTTATCTAAATGTGTAAGGACTCTATTTGACTTCTTTTTAAAGTTTGGAAGTTCAAGGATTTCCTGTTTTTCATCTACCGATACATTTAAATTTGAAGAAATGAAATTAACCAGAAAATTGGGAGAATTGATGTTCTTCAAAGCAAAGTTGGCTTCTGAAGGAATGTTTGGAGAAATTTCTACTATTTGAGAAGCTAATTCTCTAATACTTTCTACGGTTGCTTTAGTATCGCTGGTCTTAGATGCTTTACCATCAGTCACTGCTTCTATATCACCTCTAAAATACGGATCTTCTTGAGTGATTTGTTCAATGTTGAATTTACGCTTACCTTGAATGATAACAGTAATATTACCATCTGGCATTTTGAGCATTTTTAGAATGCGTCCTAAAGTACCAGTCATATAAAGATCTTTTGCCGAAGGGTCTTCGATATCTTGATCCTTTTGGGCAACTACCCCAATTATCTTATCTGTTTTGTATGCGTCTTGGATAAGTTTTATGGATTTATCTCTGCCTACAGTGATTGGAAAAACAACCCCTGGGAAGAGAACTGTATTTCTTAGCGGCAATAATGGCAGATTGCTAGGGTATTCACTAGTATTGTCATCCTCAAAGTCACTATCCGCTATTACCGATATTATTTCAGAACCGTCCTCATCGCCTATAAGGTTGGATGCTAACTTAAATCTATTATCAAATGTCATTGTGTCTTGTTGTCACCAGTTAAAGGTGGATAGGATATATGGCAAAGCCTGTGCCAAGTCATTGATTATATAAACCTATTAGGCCATGATAGCCACAAATATTTTAAAACTAGTGTTGTCTAGTTGTTTCTAACTCCCTTTTTAAGATTGAGGTTTGTCACAAAAAGTATTTTCGATTTAACTTAACATGATGCGATGGTTTAACTTCAAATGACGGAATGGAATGCAAGAATGTTGTAAGAAAGTAAATTTTGATTTTAATAATTAATTAACATTCTATCTTTGCGGCACATAACGTAATTAAAATGAAAAACATCAAATTATTTTCCATGTTTGCTCTACTAAGTGTAGGAGCATTATTCTTAACAAACTGTAGTGGTACAGACGAAACTCCAGAACCATCTCCTATTCTTAATTTTCTTGGAGGTTCTGAGTTTGTAGATGACGACATTAGTCTTGCTGCAAATACTTCTTTTTCTATTGCAATCACTGCTAGTCACGACAAAAACATCAAATCTTTAAAAATTACAGCTGCTATAAATGGCGGAGTTGAAGGTGAAGTATTTGATTCATCTTTTAGTGATAAGACTATTACTCAATATGTTTACAATGGTGTAACTGGAACTAATGCAGGTAGCGAAGTTTATACAGTAATTATAGCAGACAAAGATGGTAACTCTACCAGTAAGTCTATTACTATCACTAATCTTGGAGATCCTGGAAATAGCCTTGTTGAGTTTTTACTTAACAACGATGACGAGACATTTAAGGTATGGAACTTTAGAGGAGCTAAAAAGGGAGCGTATGGTATTACTACTGGAATTAACATATCCTCAGGAGAGCCTGATGCAGATAAGGATATTCAAGACTCTACCAAAATAGGTGAAACCTCAGGTTGGCCAGCTAGATGGACATCTAGAAATGGTACTGAATTTAGAAAAGTAACTGGATCTTCTTGGTCTAACATTACGAATGATTCTGAGCTTTTAGCTGCATGGGAAGCTGTTGGAACTTCAGAAACTACAGTTGACATCGTTGATGGTGACCTATATGTTCTTAATCTAGGTAATGGAGGTGCGTATGCATTGGTTGAAATCACAGACGTAGTAACTACTTCTGGAGATAACAATGATTACGTCCAATTCAGATATAAGAAACAACTATAAGATTACACGGTAACTTGTTTACTACTAATATTACAAAAGGTCGGTGCTTTGCATCGACCTTTTTTATTTTGTATTGTTTAATAGTTAAAATAGGATGAAGACAATTGGAGTATATACAAGTGGGGGAGATGCCCCTGGAATGAATGCCTGTGTTCGTGCCGTGGTGCGAACAGCAATTTTTTATGGATTAAAGGTAAAGGGCATTATGAGAGGTTATGAAGGAATGATTCACAATGAAATTATTGATCTTGAGAGACAATCTGTCGCCAATATCATTCAGCGTGGGGGAACTTTTTTGAAAACAGCTCGTAGTAAAGAGTTTATGACATCAGAGGGCCGGAAAAAAGCGTACGAGAATTTAAAGAAGCACAATATTGATGGTTTGGTATGCATTGGAGGTAATGGTTCATATACTGGGGCGAACATCTTTAATGAGGAGTTTGGTATGCCGTGTGTTGGCTTGCCAGGGACTATAGACAATGATCTATTTGGTACTGATTTTACAATTGGATACGATACAGCAATCAATACAGCATTAGATTCTATCGATAGGATTCGAGATACTGCTCATAGTCACGAACGGGTGTTCATTGTTGAGGTAATGGGTCGTGATAGTGGTTTTATTGCATTGGATGTAGCTATAGCGGGTGGGGCTGAAGGAGCATTGATTCCCGAAGACATTGAGGATTGGGATAAGGTGATTAAGCACTTCAATAGACCAGGTAAACGAAAAAAGTCGTTCTCCATTATAGTAGTTGCTGAAGGTGATGAAAGAGGAGGGGCATTGGTGTTGGAAAAAAGGCTGAAAGAACTTTATCCAGATTTGAAAATACGAAGTACAATACTGGGTCACGTACAGCGAGGAGGAAGTCCCAGTGCCCGTGATAGAATACTAGCTTCACGATTAGGCTCTGAAGGTGTAAAAGCCTTATTGGATGGCAAACAGTCTATTACCGTCGGTATTATAAGTAATGAAGTTGTTTATACGTCTTTCGAAGAAGCTATTACAGGTAAAAAAACGGTATCTAAGGATATGATAGAACTCGCAGAGATTTTAGCTATCTAGAACGTCTTCTACCATTAAACACAATACAAAAAAAGCCCGAAAGGAAAATATCCTTTCGGGCTTTTTGATAGAAAGGCATGTTTTTATGCGTCGATACGAGCATATTTAGCATTTGCCTCGATGAATTCTCTACGAGGTGGCACTTCGTCACCCATTAGCATAGAGAATACTCTGTCGGCTTCAGCAGCATTGTTAAGCGTAACTTGCTTAAGTGTTCTTCTTTCAGGATCCATTGTTGTTTCCCAAAGCTGTTCTGCATTCATCTCACCTAGACCTTTGTATCGTTGTATTTTAACACCATCAGGATTGTCTCCTCCAAGTTCCTTTACAAGAGCGTCACGCTCCTCATCACTCCAACAGTAAACGGCCTTATTTCCTTTCTTTACTTGATACAGAGGTGGTGTTGCAATGTACAGGTAACCTTGTTCAATTAGAGCTTTCATGTACCTGAAGACCAAGGTAAGTATTAAAGTACGAATGTGACTACCATCAACATCCGCATCGGTCATAATTACAATTTTATGGTAACGCAGCTTCGTTGTATTTAGTTCTCGAGCATCTTCTTCTGTTCCGATAGTTACACCTAAAGCGGTGAACATGTTTTTTATTTCCTCATTGTCGTATATTTTGTGTTCAACGGCTTTTTCTACATTCAGGATTTTACCACGAAGTGGGAGTATAGCTTGATAGTTTCTATCTCTACCTTGCTTAGCTGTACCTCCCGCAGAGTCTCCCTCCACAAGGTATAGCTCACAAATTGTAGGGTCTTTCTCAGAGCAATCTGATAATTTACCAGGAAGTCCAGCTCCACCCATAGGTGTTTTACGCTGTACCAGTTCCCGGGCTTTGGCGGCTGCATGCCTTGCTTGTGCTGCCAACATTACTTTTTGCACTATTATCTTAGCCTCATTGGGATTTTCTTCCAAGAAGTTAGAAAGCATTTCACTCACTGATTGGCTAACTGCAGCAGATACTTCTCTATTTCCAAGCTTAGTTTTTGTTTGCCCTTCAAACTGAGGTTCTGCTACTTTTACAGAAATGATGGCGGTAAGTCCTTCACGGAAATCATCTCCGGAAATCTCTACCTTCATTTTAGATAATAAACCAGACTCTTCTGCATACTTTTTAAGAGTATGTGTAAGGCCACGTCTAAAACCAGATAAATGCGTTCCTCCTTCATGTGTATTGATATTATTTACATAGGAATGAAGATTTTCTGAGTACGAGTTATTGTAAATCATGGCAACCTCCACAGGGATGCCACTTTTTTCACCTACCATAGCTATAACGTTTTCCATAATAGGTGTACGGGTAGAGTCTAGATAGCGTACAAATTCACTAAGGCCATTGGTGCTTTTAAAGTCTTCTCTAATAAAATTGCCGTCCTCGTCTTTATTTCTTTTGTCTGTTATGCTTATTTCTATCCCTTTATTTAGAAATGAAAGTTCACGCATTCGAAGAGAAATAGTGTCGTAATTATAGACTGTGATATCTCCAAAGATTTCAGGGTCAGGTAAGAAAGTGACCATTGTACCTTGATCTGTACTTGGACCTACTTCTCGTACTTCATACTTTATTTTACCTTGTGAGTACTCTTGTTCATACTCCTTTCCGTCTCTGTATACAGTTGCTTTCAAGTGGATCGAAAGTGCATTCACACAAGAAACACCAACACCGTGAAGTCCTCCAGATACTTTGTAAGAATCTTTATCAAATTTTCCCCCAGCACCAATTTTGGTCATTACAACTTGCAATGCAGATACACCCTCTTTTTTGTGTATGGCTACTGGTATCCCTCTACCATTGTCTTTTACAGATACAGAGTTATCCTCATTTATCCAAACATCTATTTTGTCACAATAGCCGGCCATCGCTTCATCAATAGAGTTATCTACCACCTCGTAAACTAAGTGGTGTAATCCTCTCTCTCCAACGTCACCAATATACATGGATGGACGTTTCCTTACGTGCTCCATGCCCTCTAAGGCTTGGATACTATCGGCACCGTAACTATTGTTTTCTTCGCTCATAATTTCACTTAAATTAAAGCGTGAAGGTACGGTTTAAATGGCTTGAAGGCTAATGGTATATATCCACAATTAGTTAACAGGATAAAGGGGTTATGTAGTTGATTGTCAGCTATTTAAGACTAGATATTTCGCCTCTTAAGTTTTTGCTTAACATCTCACATCTCAAACCAACCTCAAAATTGCCAATAACCCACATTAATTTGGTGAGAGCAGCTTCTGAAGTGATGTCCTTACCGTCCACGACTATTCTGTTATTGAGTACGTTACTACTCGCATATTGCCCCAATTCAATCTGTCCATTTGGACACTGAGTAGTTGCAAGAATAATTGTATTGTACCGTTCACAGGCGTTCACCAATTCGGCCCATTGAGGTGTATTAGGCAAGTTTCCCGCTCCAAACGTCTTAAGTACTATCCCTTCTAGTTTGCCTGTTCTAACAAGCTCTATTAAAGGTTTAGGGGAGTAGCCTGGGAAAATAGTAACATTCACAACTCGGTCGCTGAATTTATTTTTTAGGATTAGAGCCTTGTTATTGGCCTGATATATTAAGTGTTTATTGATGCTTATGTGCTGTTCAAGGTTGGCAAGATTTTCATAATTGGGAGAGCTAAATCCTTCAAAGTCATTTGTGCTAGTCTTTACTGCTCTATTTCCCCTCAATACATCGTCGTTAAAACAGATGCAAACTTCTGGGATACGGTCTATTCCAAAACTCTGATAACCTGCGATATAAATGGCGTTGCTGAGGTTAACTATGCCGTCGGTTCTTGGATGAAAAATAGGTAGTTGGGCTCCAGTTAAAACAATTGGCTTACTTAGATTTTCAAAAATAAAACTTAGTGCTGATGCCGAGTAAGCTAACGTATCTGTTCCATGGATAATGATAAAACCGTCGTGGTCCAAATAGTTTTGCTCTACTTTAAGGGCAATACGTCCCCACGCTTCAGGCGTAATGTCAGAAGAATCAATTACGGGTTCGAGTGTCTCAAATGTGAAATCTATTTCTGAGAAGTAATGAAAGAAAGTCTGATTTTTAATGGCAGGTAAATAGTCAATTATTTCTTCCCAAGAACTGGGTTCTAATTCTTGATTTGTGTTACTTTTCATACCAAAAGTACCTCCAGTGTAAAGTATAAATACCTTGCTTTTCATTTTGTGATATTTAATTCAACTATTAATGTTACTGAGCCTTCTTCTTTAGTGCATACCATATAGTGTTACTAGGAATGAGAAACCGTTTTCATTGAGACCAAGTTTTGTATTCATATTAGTCGTTGGCTTTTCCTGCAAGTAGGTATAATACAGCCATTCTAATCGCTACACCGTTTTCAACTTGATTCAGTATTATGGATTGTTCAGAATCTGCCACTTCACTTGTAATCTCAACGCCTCTATTGATTGGGCCAGGATGCATTAGAACAATTTCCTTATCTAATTTTTCAAGCATTGGAAGTGTCACTCCATACTGCAATGAATATTCTCTAAGACTTGGAAAATACTTGTCCTCTTGGCGTTCCAATTGAATTCGTAGCATATTGGCTGCATCGCACCAAGTCAAACTCTCTTTTAGGTTATGGCTTACTTCAACACCTAAACTAGATATGTGCTTTGGCAATAGGGTGGGAGGTCCACATACTCTTACTTTAGCTCCAAGTCTTTGAAGACAATAAATGTTACTCAAGGCAACTCTGGAATGCAATATATCCCCAACAATAACAATTTTTTTACCATTTAGGTCTCCCATTTTTTGACGAAGAGAAAATGCATCTAAAAGAGCTTGTGTTGGGTGCTCGTGAGTACCATCTCCCGCATTAATAATATTAGCATCTATATGTCGAGCTAAGAATTGGTGAGCACCAGGTGCGGGGTGTCTCATTACAACCATATCTACTTTCATAGCAAGTATATTATTTACAGTGTCTATGAGAGTTTCCCCCTTTGTTACAGAGGAACTTGAACTAGAGAAGTTTACAACATCTGCTGATAACCTCTTCTCAGCCAGTTCAAATGAGATTTTAGTTCTGGTACTGTTTTCGAAAAATACATTGGCTATAGTTATATCACGGAGGGATGGCACCTTTTTAATTGGGCGATTAATAACCTCCATAAAGTTATCTGCAGTTTTGAAAATCAGATTGATATCATCTAAAGTGATGTCGTTTATGCCAAGAAGGTGTTTGGTTGATAGTAATGACATTATTTATCGTTATCTGTTATGATCCATACTTTGCATTGATTCTGGTTCCATTCAACTTTTACATAGTCATCCGTTCTTGAATCAATATCTTCTCCTATGTAATCGGGTTGTATGGGTACTTCTCTTTTGTATTTTCTATTAATCAAGGTTACTAAATCTATGGATGCTGGTCGTCCATAATCATTAACAGCATCCAATGCTGCCCGAATCGATCTACCAGTATAAAGGACATCATCTACAAGAATGATTCGTTTATTTTCTATCTCAAAGTCAATATTGACCTCGTTAGGTATAAGTAACTTATCAGAACGTCTGAAATCATCTCTATGAAATGTAGTATCTAATTCTCCATAGGTGGGTTGTATCCCGAAAAGCTGATTTAGCCTATGAACTAATGCCTTACCAAATGGAGTTCCTTTTGGTTGTAAAGCTAAAATTGCGGTATTAGAAAAGTCACCGTGATCCTCAACCAATTGATGGCAAATCCGTGTAAGGATAAGGTCTACCTGCTGTTGTTCTAGTATTATCCTTTTCATATATTATAAAGTGGTTTCTGCCATCTTCATTATTTCGTCAAACTCAAAATCCTGAACCGGACCTACAGATAGTCTCCCTAGTTTTACTAAAGCCATGCTACTCAATGAGTCATTTGCCTTGATGTCAATTAGTGTAACAGGCTTAATTAAGGGTTTAATTGCTTCCACATCTACGGCTACCCATTTGTCATCATCCGTGGTAGGATCTTGATAAGCTTCTTTTATTACTCGAGTTAGCCCAACTATCTCTTTCCCTTCATTACTGTGATAAAAGAAGCAGATATCTCCATTCCTCATTGCTCTTAGTTGAATACGAGCAGGATAGCTTCTCACTCCATCCCAATAAGTACTTCCATCTGTTACCATTTGGTCCCAGCTATACTTGAATGGTTCCGATTTGATTAACCAATAATTCATCGTGGTTCAAAACAACATATTTTTTTTCATTTTGTAGCTATTGTCTTTTAAGAAACAATAGGACAAAAAAAATCCCAACCATATTGGCCGGGATTCTTTTTGTTTATAAAAACTTATTTACTCAATGCTTCTACAAGTTCTGCTTTCTTTAAAGATGTGTATCCTGTGATACCTTTTTCTTTAGCCAGAGCTTTTAGCTGAGCTACAGTCATCGAACTTAAATCATCAGATGCTGTTTCAGTTTTCTCAGTTGGAGCTTCTTCCTTTTTAGCCTTAGGTTCAGCCTTCTTAGTCTCCTTTTTGGGAGTCTCTTTCTTTGGCTCAACTTTTTTAGCTTCAGTTTTAGGAGCTGCGTCCATTTGTGCTTTTAATTTTGCAAGAACATCTAACTCGCCAAGAGTTGATCTTTCTGCACCTTTGTTCATCTTTTCTACGTATTTAGATGTGTTAGAAGAGCGACGTCTAGTGTCAGCTTCATTCTCAGAGTTCTGAGCTCTTTCAGCTTCTTTCCAAATATCAGTATGAGAAACTAGGATACGTTTAGCATCTTTGTTGAATTCTATAACTCTTACAGTTATAGTCTCATCCATTTTTACATCTACCTTATCTTCTTTTTTGATGTGTTTTTTAGGAGCAAATCCTTCTACACCATAAGGAAGAGTTAAGATAACGCCTCTATCGTTGATTTCTGAAATAACACCTTCGTGCTCAGAACCTAGCGTAAATACAGTTGCGAAAGTATCCCAAGGATTTTCGTCAATCTGTTTGTGACCTAAGCTAAGTCTTCTGTTGTCTCTATCTATTTCCAATACTACAACCTCCAGTTCTTCACCTTTCTTGGTGAATTCTGCAGGGTGCTTTATTTTCTTAGACCAAGATAAATCAGAAACGTGAACAAGACCGTCAACACCTTCTTCAAGCTCTACGAATAAGCCATAATTTGTAAGGTTACGTACTATGCCAGTATGCTTTGAGTCCATTGGGTATTTGGCTTCTATTTCATCCCATGGATCAGAAGTTAATTGTTTTAGACCAAGAGAAAGTTTATGTTCTTCTTTGTCTATATCAAGTATTACAGCTTCTACTTCATCACCTACTTTTATAAAGTCAGATGGGTTACGTAAATGCTGAGACCAAGACATTTCAGAAACGTGAACAAGACCTTCAACACCAGCCTCTATTTCTACAAATGCACCATAATCTGCTACAGTAACAACTTTACCTTTTACTTTTTCACCTTCTTTCAGCTCTGTCATGCTGTCCCAAGGGTGAGCCGTAAGTTGCTTCATACCTAAAGAGATACGTTTCTTGTCGTTATCAAACTCAAGTACAGCAACTTGTATTTTTTGATCAAGCTCTAACACATCTTCTGGGTGATTAATTCTACCCCAAGAAATATCAGTAATGTGAAGAAGACCGTCAAGACCTCCAAGGTCTACGAATACACCAAATGAAGTCATATTCTTAACTGTACCTTCAAGTACTTGTCCTACCTCCATTTTAGAAATCATTTCAGCTTTTTGAGCCTCGATGTCGTCTTCAATAAGAGCTTTATGTGAAATTACAACGTTTTTGTAAACCTCATTAATTTTTACAACCTTGAATTCCATAGTTTTACCTACGTATTGGTCATAATCCCTAACTGGTTTAACATCTATTTGAGATCCTGGAAGGAAGGCGTCCATTCCCATTACATCAACAACAAGACCCCCTTTGGTTCTTGATTGGATATAACCTTTAACGATTTCGCCATTTTCCATGATTTTCTGTATTCTCTCCCAAGCACCTTCAGCGATAGCCTTTTTACGAGAAAGAACCAATTGCCCAAGAGCATTTTCAGTTTCATCTACATAAACTTCTACTTCATCGCCTACTTTAAGGTCTGGAGTATCTCTGAATTCTGTCAATGATACAAGACCATCAGATTTAAATCCGATGTCTAATACTACATCGTCAGCACTTATACTTACCACAGTTCCCATAATAAGTGTCTTTTCATCCACTTGTTTGATGGTGTTGGTGTAAATAGACTTCATCTCATCGTTTTGAGACTCATCGTAGGTGCCGAAACCAGCTTTGTCCATTGACCAGTCGAATTCGTCTGGATTGTGAACTGGCGTTTCAGATTGTTGATTGAATGGGTTAGTAGATTCAGTAGCTTCTACGGGAGCATCGTTGGTTGTTGCTTCAACTGCGGCATCCTTGGCCTCAGTAGCATCATTCAAGATTGGATCTTGATTTTCGTTTGTGTTATTGATCAAAGTGTCATGTCCTCCTTTACGAAAAAATGAGTGCAAAAGTACGATTTTATTTAAAAAATAAATAAATCACGACACATTAATTTAAACAGGGTCAAATGAGACAATATTTAAACTAGGATCATTTAAGTCAACATTCAAGATTTTAAATTAACCTCTTCTTCTTTCCAGTAATATCATCATCATCAAACCTAGAATTACAAGTTCATCATCATCATTATCTGTAGTTCCTAGTTTGTCAATGGTAAATTTACGTCCAAAGAAAGAAGGTTCCTTTTTTAGCCTCAGTACGATGTCTTCATTATTATTGGTGACTTTATAGGATGGGTTAAATAAATACCCTGTGAACATACCTAGTATTGGTATTTCTCCAAGTAATGAATCAAAGACCTTAATCCATCCATTTTCTTCTCGAATCTTGAATTGAGGTTGTTGATGCTTGTCTATTAAGTCATATTCAGCTTTCCATAGGGATGCCCACCCTTTTCTAGCAATTTTTCCGAGCTCATTTCCAGTGCTATCAGTGATACTATAAGCCGCAGAAAAATCTATCCATCTATCCGCTTTTATTTTGTAATTAACTTCACTTTTTGACTCGTCTGAGTATACCGAAATGTCTTCCTTTAGTTTAAATAGCTTTTGTTTAACATAAGCTAAGGTTCTTCCATTAGCATCCTGTGCCGTAAAGTCATTGGACAAAGTGGTAATGTTGAACACTAGTTGTATTGGGAACTGTATGTCTTTCATGTAATTAGTTATTTGGTCGGTGTAATATTCAAAATGTATTTATGCTGTAGCATTTATACCGCTAAAGTAATCCAAACTTTTTTGCAGTTGGTTACAGTTAGTTGAAACTCAAATTAATTAGAACGGTTTTGGGTTGAAGTAATTTTTATAAAACCATTGAAGCTTCAATGAAGTGTTTCTGAATTGGTCTACTTTTGAACTTCGAATAAACAGACGTAAATTAAGTAACAAATGGATTGGATTTATTATTTAACTATGACAGGTGTTTTTGCATTTGGAATAAGTGGCGTGCTCACTGCCATTGATAATGATTTTGATATCATTGGTTCCGCCATCATTGGTTTTATTACGGCCTTAGGTGGAGGTACATTAAGAGATCTTTTAATAGGTGAAACGCCAGTAGGTTGGATGAAGGATATCAATTATCTTTGGGCTATATTGGCGTCCATAGTCGTTTCTTACTTGTTTAAGAACCGAATTCAAAAATTGAGAAAAAGTCGATTTGTTTTTGACTCAGTTGGCTTAGGCTTATTTACCATCTTGGGGGTCCAGAAGACATTAGACCTAGGTCTGAATCCTATTATAGCTTTGCTTATGGGTGTTGTATCTGCCGTCTTTGGAGGAGTCCTGAGAGATGTGTTGAGTAATGTAGTGCCACTTATATTTAGGAGCGAAATCTATGCTTCTGCTTGCCTTATAGGGGGAGGAGTTTTTATAGGTCTTTCATCCTTTAGTAATATCTTGTATGTGAATATGTTAGTGGCCATGTCTACAGTGTTTATCATTCGGTATTTTGCTGTAAAGAAGAAGTGGACTTTGAAGTTTTAAAATATTTTGTTTTTTAAGTTTAAAAACCTCTAGTCATTGTAAGTAGGATTACTTTTGATTTTAACATTCCGCTTAACGTGTTTATATCCAATCGCCCATCTTGACCGTTTGTAAAAACGATATTTAGATAAATTAGTCCTTTCCAAAAAAAATCACACATTTGCCTTATGCTAAAAAAGCTTTCAATACTTTTAATAATTGTATTCATTTCTATGACGACCAATGCACTTAATTATACTGTTTCATTTGATAAAGTAAAATCTCACTATGTGACTGTTACTATCGAATTTGATGCTAAAGGAAAAGACTTTGTCAATTTTAAAGTGCCAGTATGGACTCCAGGTTCATATAAAGTACGTGAATTTAGTAAAGGGTATGAAAATGTTTTAGCTGATGGAGCATCGGTTACTCGACAGGATAAAAATACTTGGAGAGTAGATACTAAGGGTAAAGAAAGAATAACACTGTCATATGATGTGTATTGTTTTGCAATAAGTCCAAGAGAAAGTTATGCTGATGAAAAATATGCCTTTTTACATAGTGTTTCTGCGTTCGGTTACCTAGAAGGATATGAAAAGAAACAAATTGTGCTCAAAATTGAGCCTTACAAGGGTTGGAAGAATGTAGAAGTAGCACTTCCCCAAACCAAAGGAATGGGATATGTTTTTACATGTGAGAATTATGATTTATTAGCTGATTCGCCGATAGCTTTAGGAAGTTTTGATGTTGTCAACTATACCAGTGGAGGTACTCCACATAAAGTAGTCATGATAGGAGAAGGAAACTATGACCTTGATGTTATCAAGGAGGATTTTAAGAAAATCGGTGATTCTCAAGTTAAAATGATGGGAGAGAATCCTTGTGATAGGTACATACATTTCATCTACAATGTAGGAAGTGGAGGAGGAGGACTTGAACATCTAAACTGCCAAACCAGTGCAATGCCACGATGGAACTACACGAATCCTGGCAGATATAGAGGCTTTCTTGGTTTGATAGCTCATGAGTACTTTCACTTGTGGAATGTAAAACGAATTAGACCTATTGAACTTGGACCGTTTAATTATAATGAAGAGGTATATACAGACATGCTTTGGATCGCTGAGGGGATAACCTCATACTACGATGATTTGACGTTATACCGCATCGGTAAATTGGATACAACGGAGTATCTAAATGTAATTAGTAGCCAAATAAGCAGATTAGAAAACTCTCCGGGAAAAGACGTAATGAGCCTTGCTCATAGCAGTCTTCTTACTTGGGTTAAGGCGTACCTGCCAAATGAAGAAAGTATGAATCGAACTGTGAGCTATTACAATAAAGGAATGATTGCCGCAGTAATGCTTGATTTGGAAATACGGGCAAATTCTAAAAACTGTCTGGATGATGTAATGACAACATTATATAAGGATTATTACAAGAAGCAAGGCCGAGGTTTTACCCATGATGAGTTTATAGCTGTTTGTAGTAAGGTAGCTGGAAAAGACATGCAGTCATTTTTTGATGATGTTGTTTTTAGTACTAAGTCCCTTAATTATACAGGGATATTTAATAAGTACGGTTTAGAATTTAAGGATAAAAATATTGAAAAAACAACACCATGGAGTGGAGTTGTCAGTAAACATTCCAGCGGCAAAACCATAATTACTAATATCTATAGCAATAGCCCAGGTGTAAGTGCTGGTTTAAGTGTAAATGATGAGATTATCGCAATCAATGGTTGGAGGGTGAATGAAAGCTTGGAAAGTCATGATGATAAATATAATGTCAATGATGGAGTAGAGGTTTCGTATTCGAGAGACGGTAAAATATATAAAACGACATTAACATATAAAAAGAGTCCAAAAGTAGCTTACAAACTTACAATTGTTGATGAGGATAATAAGTTGCTAAAATCGTGGTTGAACTAATCATAGCTCAATAATGGGCACATTCATTTGTGAATGACTAAGATTTTAATTATTTAAAGTCTTCACTAAAACCATAATACGCTTTTATCAATCTCCAGTTTTTTTTTATTTTTAGAAGAGTAATGGATAGTAGATAAGGTCTTATTTGTTTTTGGGTCAATAACAGCATAAAAAGGCTGTGCATTTAAGTCGAACATGATCTCTTGCAAATTGGCATTCTTTTTCCCTAAATTTTTAATGAGTCTCTGATTATTACTTGCTACTTTTAATGCTTGGTCATAATCAAAGCAAGGTAGGTTCTATCACTGTTGAGAATTTATGGAAGTATTTTGGTGCTCCAAAGGGCTTTAAGTCAGGTTTGGACCAAAGGATTAGAGTGCATGCTAGTAGAATTAAAGAAAGTAAAGTTACTAAGAAGTATTTCTGAAATTGGGTGAGCATTCATCCAAATACAACGGTACAAAATGGCACTTCACATTTTGCCCACAGTACTTCTAAAATAACTAAGCCTGACTACCTTTGCCCAAACCTAGAATAAAGTGTCAGTAATCAATTCTCAAAAAGCGTATTTAGTACTGCAAGACGGTACTGTTTTCGAAGGAAATGCAATCGGAAAAATAGGGACAACCTCTGGCGAAATAGCCTTTAATACAGGTATGACGGGTTACCAAGAGGTCTTTACAGACCCTTCTTACTTCGGTCAAATTGTAGTAATGACGATGGATCATATTGGGAACTATGGTGTTTCGGCAAAAGATGCAGAATCCGACTCCATTAAAATAGCAGGACTTGTTTGTAAGAACTACTCGCCTATGCATAGTCGTGTGATGGCAGATACAAGTCTAAATGATTATTTTACAGAACATGGTTTTACAGGAATTAGTGATGTAGATACACGCGAGATTGTGAGACACATACGTGATGCTGGAGCGATGAATGCCATCATTAGCTCAGAAATACTAGATGTAGCAAAGCTTACTGAAATGGTAAAGAAAGTTCCAAGTATGGAAGGTCTTGAGCTAAGTTCTAAGGTGTGGAGTAAAGAATCATATGAGGTAAATAGTGGAGGTTCTAAAAAAGTAGCTTTATTAGACTTAGGTTCTAAAGAGAATATTGTGAACTGTTTGACAGAAAGAGGTTGTCATGTAAAAGTATTTCCAGGAGATACAAGCTATTCAGAAATGAAAGCTTGGAATCCAGATGGATTTATGATAAGCAACGGTCCTGGTGATCCAGCAGCCATGCCATATGCAGTAAAGACTTTGCAAGAAATTTTAGATGCAGATGAAAATATGTTTGGAATTTGCCTAGGTAGCCAAATTCTCGCTCAGGCGGTTGGTATGAAGACTTTTAAACTACATAGTGGGCATAGGGGGCAAAATCATCCAGTTCAAAACATTTTAACAGGTAAAAGTGAAATAACATCCCAAAACCATGGTTTTGCAATAGATCCAGAGACCAATACTGGAAAAGCTGAGATTACCCATATTAACTTAAATGATAATACTGTTGAAGGTATTAGAATAAAGGATAAAAATGCTTTTGCAGTGCAGTATCATCCAGAAGCAAGCCCAGGTCCACATGACAGTCGTTATTTGTTTGATGACTTCGTGTCAATGATGGGATAGAAGTATTTTAGCAAAGTGGTTTAGGACAGCCATTTGAATTAATATTGAAATTATGAGTGAAATAACACATATACACGCAAGACAAATTTTAGATAGTAGAGGGAATCCTACAATAGAAGTAGATGTCTTTACAGAAGGCGGAGCCTTTGGTAGAGCAGCTGTGCCAAGTGGTGCAAGTACAGGGGTACATGAGGCTGTAGAACTAAGAGATGGAGACAAGGATAATTACCTAGGAAAGAGTGTAATGAAGGCTGTAACCAATGTGAATACTGAAATATATGATGAGATAGTTGGAGAGGATGTATTTGAGCAAGTACACATTGATAATAAGATGATTATGATCGATGGTACCGAAAATAAGAGTAGGCTTGGTGCCAATGCAATTCTAGCAGTTAGTCTTGCTACGGCACATGCAGCAGCAGAAGAAAGTGGTCAAGCTCTGTATAGGTACTTAGGTGGTGTAAATGCCAATGTACTACCCATTCCAATGATGAATATTATCAACGGAGGTAGTCACGCAGATAATTCGATTGATTTTCAAGAGTTTATGATTATGCCAATCGGTGCAGATTCATTTTCTGAAGCATTGAAAATGGGAGTCGAAACTTTTCATCATCTAAAGAAGGTATTAAGTAGCAAGGGGTATAGCACAAATGTTGGAGATGAGGGTGGTTTTGCACCGAACATTAAAAGTAATGAGGAAGCGATAGAGATAGTACTTCAAGCTATAGAATCTGCTGGGTTCAAACCGGGAGAAGATATGTACATTGCCATGGATGCTGCAACTTCTGAGTTTTATAACAAGGAAACAGGGCTATATACCTTTGGTAAGTCAGATGGTAGACAATTAAGCAGTGAAGAAATGGCCGATTACTGGGCTACTTGGTGCGATAAATATCCAATCTTAAGTATTGAGGACGGGTTAGATGAAGATGATTGGACAGGTTGGAAGTATCTAACAGATAAAATTGGAGATAAGGTACAATTGGTAGGGGATGATCTCTTTGTGACCAATGTAAAAAGACTTCAAAGAGGTATAGACGAAGGAATAGCCAATTCTATCTTAGTAAAAGTAAATCAAATAGGTACACTTACTGAAACGATAGATTCGATTAACTTGGCAACTCAAAATAGTTATACAAACATCATTTCACACAGAAGTGGAGAAACTGAAGATAGTACCATCGCAGACTTAGCTGTAGCGATGAATAGTGGATTAATTAAAACAGGTTCTGCTTCTCGAAGCGATAGAATGGCAAAGTATAATCAGCTTTTAAGAATAGAAGAGGAATTGGGCCATACTGCAAAGTATCTTGGTCGAAGTTTCAAGTTTGTGTAATAAGACATACAGTTTCTAGTTTCACGCAACCTTTTTCACTAACTTGCGTCTATACAAGTAGTGAAAATCTCAATTGTAACAATCCTCATCTTTCTCAATGTTTTATGCATTGGTCAGACTGTAACTATCACTTCTTCAAGTGAGGTTTGCCTCAATGAACTTATAGGTTTTAAAGCAGTTGTATCTGGCACTGCTACTTCCTTCTCTTGGGATTTTGGGGATAATACATCTGCAAGTCAACAAAATCCTGCACATACTTACAACACTGTGGGAGTAATGAATGTAAAGGTTACAGTCAATTTTTCAGGTGGGGGTTCTCAGACGGTTACCAAGTCAATTACCGTACATGACGTTCCAGTGGCCGATTTTTCTCTCGATAATTCTAGTTTTTGTTTTAACAGTCAAAAAGTCTGTTTAAAGGATGAAAGTAATATGGGTACCACAACTTCAGGCTACTCCAATCGCCTAATTCTTTGGGGAGATGGGTCTCAGGTTTCCAATAGTTCTCCTTCTGTTGGTGATAACATTTGTTATAATTCTTATCCTCTTATTAGTCCACCTAAGTATAAAATCATTGTAGAAGTGGTTAATGATAAAGGATGTGAGAATAAATGGGAAGAAGAAATTAGCATTCTAAAAGATTATAAACCATCATTTCGGACCTATATCGACCAACCGACGTGTGATAGTCAGAATATTCGTTTTTTAAATGATTCTAGTTTATCCAATATAATAGCGGACTTGGACTCGTTTGAATGGGATTTTGGAGACGGGGCCACCTATTCATCGTCATCATCAGGATGGAGCACAAATCATTCCTACACCATTTCAGGGGTTTATGTTGTCACTCTTACTGTAACATTAAAGAATGGTTGTCAGGCTACTTTTACAAGAAGTCATGTTGTTAGAATCCCTGACTTTGAAGCAAAAATTGGGATACAAGATTCGGTCAGGTGTTATCCTTTACAATTTATTGTATCTACTCCCTTGGTTCTAGGAGGAGCCGCTTATACGTGGGAGTTGTACAATACAGATACGACTTTCATTCAAATATCTGGATATAATTTGGTGCAAGGTATTATTCCTCCATGTCCAGGTGATTTTTTGTTGAGACTAAAAGTTAGGATTGGATTATGCAGCAAATACTCTAGATACGTTCACCTAAAATCTCAGGGTGTTAAAGCTGATTTTAGAATACTGAATAAAAATCAATGTATGCCTTTGGATACTATGTACTTTCTAAATATGTCAAAAGTTCACCCTGATGCTATCGTACAGTACTCTTGGAATTTTGATGATGTAAATGCATCTAACTGCATAGGCTGGCCATTGAATTGTAACAACGATACAGGTTTTCACTCTCAACATTTTTATACTGACACTGGATGTTTCTCTCCCATTCTAGTAGCCACAGATATTACCACTGGATGTACAACTGAAAGGGAAAGACCATCTGTTATTGATAATCCGGATTATGCCGAATTTGAACGAGTACTCGATAGACCTTGTTATGGTCAAAAGAATGAATATGCCATTAGCTTTTCAGACAACCTATGTGAGAATATAATACCAACAGGAGGAGAAGTTCACATTTGCTATGATAGTGCGGTAAGTCCGTTAAAATTTTATCCCTTCGCGGCAGGGGGTAAACGAATCTATAAATCTGTTGGTTCAAGTGATGGTTGGGTGACGGTTGGATTTATAATTAAATCTGGAAGTCAAAAAATCTATAGGTCAGCTGATACATCCGATTTTTATTACGATTTAAGTCATGTTTGCAGAGACACCATATGGTATCATAAATGGTTTAGACTCTATCCTGAACCGGAAATGAAGTTCCTAGATGTGAATGATACCAACTGCTTACCAATACTAAAAACCATATCCTATACGGGTAGTGAAGAAGATAAAATTAAGTACTTTAAGTACACATGGGATTTGAATGATCCATATGTAATAGACACTATTCCTCCAGACACAATACCAACAATTTCACATTTGTATACTTCATCACAAAAAGGTAGATACAGTATTATTTTAGAAGATACATTTGGATGTTATGATATTTTAAGTAGACCTTATATTAATGGCTATTTGAACGAATTTATGGGAGATACGATAATCTGTATAGGGCAGGAGGTGTTGTTTGTCGACTCGCTTCGATACTACTCAGATTTAGTTGGAGCCTATTGGAGAGATCCCTCTCGACCTGAAAAAATTTCGTGGGACTTCGATGAAGGTGATGACTTTACTACATATGGTCCTGAGCCTACCTATATATTCGCCAATAAAGGGTGGCATACTATCAAAATGGCAAGTATTGATAAAAATGGATGTACAGATACTGCCTATATGGATGTGCTAGTTGGAGGTATAAATGCAGCTATGAAAAATAATAGCGAAGACTATTTATGTGACCAAATTTTGCAATTCTTTGATTCATCTTTTTTTGATTTCCCAATTACAACAGATATTATTAAACGATATACATGGGATTTCGGAGATAACAGTACAAAGAGTTATCTAAAAAACCCCTTTCATTACTATTCAAGCAACGGAAACTTTGTTATTACATTAGCCATAGAGACTGAAGCCGGGTGCAAGGATACAGCAGAAATCCCAGTTTATTTAAAGGGTCCCGAACCGTACTTTGATATTGTCTCAGATACAGTTGGTTGTGTTCCTTATACAGTTACATTTAAAAGTGAAAGCAAATTTACTTCGGCCTTTGTCTGGAATATGGGAGATAATGCCAACACAACCATATTTGCGGAATCCGATACAACATTTAGTTTTACCTATTCAGAACCTGGAATCTACTATGTATCACTTGAAGGAAGTGATAGTTTTTACAATGAAGTAACAAACAATAAGTATACTTGCTACGCTACTTTTCCAGATACTTCGGGTTTTACTACCGTTGTGAGGAGGATAGTTGTGCTTCAAATTCCCGAAGTAAGATTCGATTTTGACGAACCAGCTTGTGTAGGTCAACCTGTTGTCTTTAGAAATATATCGGATACTATTTATAAGAACCTACACTGGAGGGTCGAGGATGTAGATTCAACAACCACATCCGACCTTATATATGTGTTTAAGGAAGCAGGGACATATGATGTTTTATTTACGCCTACGTATCTTCCTGAGGGTGATTACCAGAGAGAATGCTTTGATACTTTTTTCAATACAGTAACCGTAACAGATGTTCATGCAGGTTTTTCGTATGTAAAACAGGGACTTTGTAGTGAATTTGTTTTTACTGATTCTTCTAAAAATGCTGTGAGATATAGTTGGGATTTTGATCATCTTAAAAGTAAAGATGACAATTACTCAGATTTACCCAATCCAGTTCATGTTTACGGCAAGGATTCTGGAAGTTATAAAGTGTGCCAAACTGTTTACAATTCAGAAGGGTGTCAAGATTCTGCATGTGAGAAGATTACAGTGGAATATATTAAGGATATAGAGAAATACAATGTCTTTACTCCAAGTGACGTTGGTGATGGACAAAATGATGCCTTTTTTATTGATATTACAAATCATAAATTGTTTGAATTAAAGATTTATAATAGATGGGGAGAGCGTGTATTTTATACAAATGATCCTTTGATAGGTTGGATGGGAAGACATAATAATGAAGGTAATCTTCTACCTGAAGGAACATACTTTTACGTGCTAAACTATATGTTTAACTGTGAGTCTGTTGAACGAGAAGCAGAAGGAACAATTGATCTAATCTGGGAATAAATTACCCCTACTATATAGTATACACTTGCATTTGGCTGTTTACAAAACAGTACTTTTATACATGCCATACCGTTCTATTTTCGGCAATTATATAGAATGGCACTTTTCGGAAAGAAATCAAGTAAAAAAGTAAAAGCAAAAAAAACAAATGAGAAGCGAGATAATACGCTGATTAATAAGTTTTTGGGAGGGTTTGTTATGCTCTTTTCTGTGTTTGTATTCCTAGCATCCATAAGTTATTTGTTTTCTTGGCGTGCAGACCAAAGTATACTGGGTAACAATTTTTCAGATTTCATTTTTGATTTCAAGAATGTCAACTCGAGTAATATGATGGGTAAATTAGGTGCTTATTGTGCTCATTTATTCATTTATAATGGATTTGGAATAGGCTCTTTTCTAGTATATCCTATTTTCTTCATACTGGGTTATAACTTATACTTCAACAATAGAATAAGTATAAAACCCAAAACAGTAAGCAAACTAATCGTATCTGCAATATGGGTCTCACTTGTATGTGCATTAGTACTTTCGAATACCATGCCTGTTTTGAGTGGTTTATTAGGCTATGGAGTATTTGTTTTTTCCAGATCGCTTATTGGAACTATAGGAATGATAATGGTTCTAGGATTGGTAACGGTTTTCTTTTTATATGTAGCATTTAGTATAGATGTCTTAGAGAGTATAAGAAGCAAAAAAATACTGAAGAGGAGAGGGACTAAAAATAATCTAGAATCAGATGACGATTCAAAAGTCTTTGATGAAGGAGAATCCCTTTTTGCAAAGGATAATATAGAATTTGAAGAGGACATAGATAATATAAAGACCAATATCGAAGAGGAATTAGAATTAACAGTTGAGAACGATGGCAAGGATGATGGATTTACTCTCGTTAGAACTGATACTCTGGTTGAGAAAAGTGAAACTACTGCAGAAGATGAGGAGGACTTGGAGTTGGAAATAGCAGATGACGTAAAAGAGGAGAAAGTTGATAAATCAAAACTCAAGGAGCATTATGGTATTGATGAACCGTTTGACCCTAGATTGGATTTGAGGGACTTTATTTTTCCAGAAGTTGATTTTCTTAAGCAGTATGGAGAAGAAAGTAAAGCTGAAGTAAGTAAGGAAGATTTAGAAAAGAGCAAGAATATGATTGTTCAAACTCTGAGTAACTATAAAATTGGGATTGCTCAGATTAAAGCAACCATTGGTCCAACTGTCACACTTTTTGAAATTGTACCAGAAAAGGGTGTTAGAATATCTAAGATTAAAAATTTAGAGGATGATATAGCTTTGAGTTTGGCTGCCCTTGGAATCAGAATTATTGCACCTATTCCGGGTAAAGGAACAATTGGTATTGAAGTACCGAATAAGAAGCCTGAGATAGTAAGTATGTACTCTGTAATCAATAGTGCTAAGTACAGGAATTCAGATGCTGCTCTCCCAGTTTGTCTTGGTAAGACTATTTCCAATGAAGTGTTTGTAGCAGATTTAGCAAAAATGCCTCATTTACTTATGGCAGGTGCTACAGGTCAAGGTAAGTCGGTTGGGTTGAATGCTATAATCATTTCATTACTTTATCGCAAGCATCCGGCGGAATTAAAATTTGTCATGGTTGATCCTAAAAAGGTAGAGCTGACACTTTTTCAAACTATAGAACGTCATTACCTAGCAAAACTACCTGGTGATGGAGAAGCCATTATTACAGATACTAAAAGAGTAATTACCACCCTAAACTCTCTGTGTATTGAAATGGATGAAAGGTATAATCTTCTTCAATCAGCTTTAGTTAGAAACATAAAAGAATACAACGAAAAGTTTAAAAAGCGAAAACTGAACCCAGAGGAAGGGCATAAGTATTTACCATATATCGTGGTGATTATAGACGAGGTTGCTGATTTAATCATGACGGCTGGCAAGGAAGTAGAACATCCAATAGCACGACTAGCACAATTAGCACGAGCCATAGGAATACATCTTATTCTGGCAACACAGCGTCCATCAGTAAATATTATTACAGGTACGATTAAGGCTAACTTCCCTGCAAGGATTGCTTTTAGAGTCTCAAGTAAGATAGATAGTAGAACAATCTTAGATGGCAATGGGGCAGATCAACTGATAGGCAAAGGTGATATGCTATATTCTTCGGGTAGTGAGATGATACGTTTACAATGTCCATTTGTGGATACACCAGAAGTAGACACAATTACCTCTTTTATTGGAAATCAAAGAGGATATTCAGATGCATATATTCTACCTGAAGTAAATGAAGAAGTAAGTGGTGAAACTGGCGAATTTGATCCCGATGATAGAGATGCATTATTCGAAGATGCTGCAAGAGTAGTGGTGCAAAACCAGTCTGGGAGTACTAGTTTGATACAGCGAAGACTAAAAGTTGGATATAATAGAGCAGGTCGCTTGATTGATCAGTTAGAAGCTGCTAATATTGTGGGCCCATTTGAGGGAAGTAAGGCGAGAGCAGTTTTGTTGCCAGATGAATATGCTTTGGAACAGTTCTTGAATAACTTGCACTAGAAAATAAACACAATGAAAAAAGCAATTTTACTATTTAGCGTTTTAAGTCTTATTCTTATGAACCCAATAACATCGGTTTCTGAGACAGAAGATAATAAGAGCAGTCAACTACTTAGCAAGTTAAGCAAGACGTATAAATCATACAAGTCTGTTAAAGCGGTGTTCACCATAAATATCAAGAACAAACAGACGAAGAATACTGTAACTCAAAGCGGTACCTTATATCAAAAAGGAAAGAAGTTTAGAGTGACCATGTCTGGTCAAGAGATTTTTTGTGATGGTAAGACTATTTGGACTTACCTAGAAGATGCCAATGAAGTTCAGATTTCAAAATTTGATCCTAAAGCAATGGATATAAATCCATCAGAGATATTTACTATATACGAGAAAGGTTTTGTTCATAAGTATGGTGGTCAGGTAACTAGAGGTACTAAAACGCTTGATATTGTAGAATTAACTCCAACGGATAAGAACAAAGGATATTTTAAAGTGAAATTGGGTATAGATAAACTTGCTAATAAGGTAAAAGAGATGTCTGTTTATAGTAAGAATGGTCTAGTTACTACTTACATTATCAATAAGTTTGAGCCCAATGTTGGGATAAGCGATAGCTATTTCAAGTTTAATTCTAAGGATAAGCCTGGAGTTATTGAAATAGACTTAAGATAATTTAATATGAAAAATATTAGCTTAGTAACGCTGCTTTTTGCAGCGTTTTTTGTTTCATGTTCTTCTAATAGTAAGTTGAACAAGAGAGAGATGAAAGATTTCTATGTATCTATAGAAAAGACTCCTTGTTATGGTAAGTGCCCCATGTATAAAATGGAGATAAATGGATTAGGAGAGGCTAATTTAGAAGCTATTCGTTTTATGAAGAATCTAGGTTCCTCAACCAGTCAGCTATCTGCAGATGAAATGGCTAGAGTGGTTGTGCAAAGTGAAAATACTGATTGGGAGTCGTATGATGATGAATATCTGACAGGATACTCAGACTTACCATCTACAATAGTACGTTTCTCAAAATGTGAAGGAGATACTTCTATCTTGAGATATGAGTCCAATAAAGCTCCAGTTGAAATTAGAATTCTAGTTGAGACCTTAGATAGTTTGAGAAAAGTAATGGTATGGAAATCTGACGATTTCGATTAATAGTCTAAGAATCAATAAACTTCTTGTCCAGCTCTTCGTAAATAGAGTTGTTGCTTATGTACTCAGGAACAATTTGCTTCATGGTCTTAACCAACATTCTGTTTTTAAGATGATCTTTTTCGGAGTAGAGATCTGAGATAAGACCATTGACTTCAAGGTAATTATACTCGGGAACCTTAGCAACCATTATTTTAGGATTGTGAGTGCCAATGGTATTTTCCTTATCGCCTAATAGCTCTTCTTTAAGTTTTTCCCCAGGTCTTAAGCCTGTGAATTTAATTTTAATGTCCTTATCTTCTTCGAAACCAGATAGCTTAATCATTTTGCGAGCTAAGTCAACAATTTTAACAGACTCTCCCATATCAAATATGTAAATTTCACCTCCTTTACCCATTACACCTGCTTCCAATACTAGTTGACAAGCTTCGGGGATAGTCATAAAAAATCGAGTAATCTCTGGGTGTGTAACGGTTACGGGGCCACCGGCTTCAATTTGTTTTTTAAACAGTGGTATTACGGAGCCATTACTTCCAAGTACATTGCCAAATCTAGTGGTAACGAATAAAGTGTGATTATCGGATTCAAGCCTAAGTTTGGCATTTAAAGATTGTACGTAAATCTCAGCAATTCGTTTGGATGCTCCCATTATGTTAGTTGGGTTCACAGCTTTATCTGTGCTTACAAAGACAAATTTATTAACCTTGTGTTTCGCAGCTAGATTAGCAACGTTTTGAGTTCCAAATACATTTGTGTTAATGGCTTCATATGGATTGTCCTCCATTAGAGGGACGTGTTTGTAGGCAGCAGCGTGGAAAACATAAGAAGGTTTGAAATGTTCAAATACTCGTTCAAGTCTCGAGGGGTTACAAACGTCAGCTACCACAATTTCAACATTGGCAAACGAACTAAGCTCATTTTCCATCTCATACAAAGGGGTCTCTGCCTGATCGAGTAAAATAATTTTCTTGGGACTAAAACTGAGACATTGACGGGCAATCTCACTTCCAATAGATCCTGCAGCACCAGTAATAAGTATTACACGATCTCTTAATTCCGTATTGATTTTTTCCTTACTTAAAGTAATTGGATCTCGTTCAAGTAAATCTTCAATTTTAACTGATTTAATACTTTGAGGATTAAATTCTCCATTAATCCAAGCATTAACTGGAGGTATAGTTTTAACCACTATATTATGCTGAAGACAGTGCTCTATTATTCTTTTTTTTCTGATTCCAGATATTCGGTTAATTGCAATAACCAGTTCTACATTACTTCGATTACTGATTAGGTTATCAAAATCAACGTCTGAGGAATATATTTTTACACCTTCTACAGACTTACCTTGTAGCTTGGGGTTGTCATCAATAAAAGCAATTACCTTTCTACCATGTTTGCTATTTCTCTCAAAGGATCTCTTAACGATGATTCCTGCTTCTCCTGCACCATAAATCACCAGCTCTTTACTACTAGCGTTATAGGGAGCGTACTGATTGTATAATAGTTTAAATGATATTCTGAATGCAGATAGAAAAAATACAAGTATGAATGCATCTATAACAATAACTGCTGGTTTTAGTAAATGGACTCCATTATAAGAAAAGTAAGCACCCTCAGATATTAAAAGTGCCATGGTACTTATGGAAACAGCAAAGAAAATTCTTACGGCATCTTGAGTACTTGTATACCGAATAATTCCTGTGTATGATTTAGTTCCAAGAAAGGATAATAACCTTAATGTAAGAACTAAGAATAGTGGATAAAGGTAACCTGTGAGGGTAATGTCCACAAAGTTATAGGCATCAGTAATTAGACAGGATAGGCCAAAAGAAAAACTGGCTAAAAGTAAGTCTAATGTGAGGACTACCCATCTAGGGGTGTTGTTATGGGCAACCCGTTTAATTTGGTCAATCATGGAGCGAATAGTTTCAGCACAAAAATAAGCAAATATTACATTATTTAGACACTTGATTCATGGATAGTCTAATATTTCAGAATGCTATACTTTTCTCAGTTTAGCAAACTTTAGGACCAAGGTTTTTTCTCCAAAATCCTCAAAATCAATAGTGGCCTTTTCAGGACCGTTATTTCCTTCAAGTTTAGAGACAATTCCTATTCCAAATCGTTGGTGCTCTACTTTCAATCCCTCCGTAATGTTGGTCATTGGCTCTGCCTGAAAGTTAGTTATTGCAGGTGGACGGACAATCCGAGGTGAAGACTGTTTCGCAATTGTTTTTCTAAGGTTGCTTGTTTTGGATTCTTGACGCTCAATATTTCCTATAGTTTGTTTCTCTCTAGTTAAACTTCTTCTTTCAAGTTGAAGATATTGATTGTCAATTTCATCAATAAATCGACTTGGTTCGCATGGAAGTAAAGTTCCAAATCGAAATCTGGAAGTGGCAAAGGATAGAACAAGCTCTTCCTCTGCTCTTGTAATAGCTACATAGAATAATCTCCGCTCTTCTTCTAAATCAGATCTTGAGCCCAATGACATCTGTGATGGGAATAAGTTTTCTTCCAGTCCAGAGACGAATACGTTTTTATATTCAAGTCCTTTAGACTGATGTATGGTCATTAAGGATACCTTGTCATTGTCATCATCTGTTTTGTCTGAATCTGTCAATAGAGCAATGTCTTGTAAGTAGCTTCCTAAATCTTTTTCACTTTCATTGGTGTCATCTTCAGCAAACTCTTTTATACCGTTTAGAAGTTCAACAACATTTTCGTACTTACTAATCCCTTCGATTGTCTTATCCTCATTAAGTGTTTTAAGAAGTTTTGCCGAACGAGCAATATGCATAGATATATCGTACGCATTTTGAGTCTCACTCATTATCACAAAACTTTTTATCATATTAACAAAATCTCTAAACTTTGGAATAGATGTTTTTAGTTGAGGATAGAGATGTGCGTTTGATATGACTTCCCATAAGCTTTTATCTTCTTCTGAGGCAGCTACAACCACACGTTCCAGTGAGGTCTTGCCAATACCTCTTGCAGGATAGTTTATTATCCGTTTTAATGCTTGTTCATCATTGTGATTGATAACAATACGTAAGTATGCAATTAAGTCCTTGATTTCCTTACGCTGATAGAAACTGGTTCCTCCATATATTCTATAAGGAATATTTAATTTTCTTAAGGCTTCTTCTAAACTCCTCGATTGAGAATTGGTACGATACAAAATGGCAAAATCACTATTTGCCTTTTGATCATTCATTTTGGTCTCAAAAATATTTTGAGCAATCAGCTTACCTTCTTCATTATCTGTAACTGCTCGAATAACTTTAATTTTATTACCCGTCTCGTTGTCAGTCCAAACCTTCTTTTCGATTTGTTCTTTATTTTTGGCAATAACGCTGTTTGCTGCACTAACAATAGTATCTGACGATCTGTAATTTTGTTCAAGCTTGAATACTTTTAAATCTGGGTAATCATTTTTAAAGTTTAGAATATTCTTAATCGTAGCACCTCTAAAAGAATAGATACTTTGAGCATCATCACCTACCACACAAATATTTTCAAACACACTGGCTAGTTTTTTTACAATCATGTACTGACAGTGATTTGTATCCTGATACTCGTCTACCATTACATACTTAAACTTATGCTGATACTTATTCAAGATATCAGGAAAGTTATTCAGTAATTTGAACGTATTGAGCAGTAAATCATCAAAGTCCATTGCTCCAGCTTTAAAACACCGTTTAGCATACTCCGCATAAATTTGATAGATTTTACCTCGACCAGTTGTTTCATCATACGCAAGTAATTCAGTGTTTTTTTGATATACATGTGCCTGAATAAGATTGTTTTTAGCATTGCTAATCCTTGAAAGAACGAAATTAGGTTTGTAGACCTTTTCATCTAAGTTCATTTCTTTTACAATGGCCTTGATTAAACTCTTGCTATCGTCTGAGTCGTAAATGGTGAAATTGCTAGGGTAACCTATTCTCTCAGCTTCTATTCTAAGAATTTTTGCAAAAACAGAGTGGAAAGTCCCCATCCAAATATTACGAGCTTCTGGACCCGCTACAGTTTCAATACGATTTCTCATCTCTTTAGCTGCTTTATTGGTAAATGTTAAAGAAAGGATGTTGAATGCATTAACTCCAGTTGCTATGAGGTGTGCAATTCTGTATGTAAGCACTCGGGTTTTTCCTGAACCTGCTCCAGCTATTATCATTACAGGTCCGTCAGTCTGCAGTACAGCAGCTTTTTGCTCAGGATTTAGTGAATCTAGATATGGTGCGTCAGAAATGCTCATCTATTATTTATAATTTGGGACGCCAAAATTCGTTAAATTAAAGTCATAAGATGTAGCTTTATACAAAACAATTTTTCACAACTTAGTAAGTTTTTTTACCATTGTAATATATTTTGAAAATAGAACGTACACATATTGAAGGCCTGCTGATAATAAAACCAACAGTATTTGGAGATGATCGTGGTCATTTCTTTGAAAGTTTTAGAGAAGACACCCTTCACCAAGAAGGTCTGACTGACAAGTTTGTTCAAGATAATCAGTCGTTTAGTGCCAAAGGTATTTTACGAGGTTTACATTTTCAGAAAGCCCCATATGCACAGGGTAAATTGGTGAGAGTAATAAATGGAGCAGTATTAGATGTTGCCGTAGACATAAGAAAAGAATCAAAGACCTATGGGCAGCATTATAAAATTGAGCTCAACGAGGATAATAAGACCATGTTTTATATTCCTCCTGGTTTTGCACATGGTTTTTTAACATTGACTAATAATACCATTTTCTGTTACAAGTGCACTGACTACTATAATAAGGATTCTGAGGGTAGCATCTTTTGGAATTCACCAGCTTTAGCGATAGATTGGAACACTAATTCCCCTATATTGTCAGACAAGGATAAAGAAGCTCCGTTTTTTGGAGAGTTTGAATCGCCGTTCTAGGAGGTGTTAATGTCAAATAACTATATGAATAATTTTACCTATGATTAGAATACTCAAACATCTGATTTTTATTTTTATTGGAGCCCTAATATTGAGTGGATGCTCACCTGTTTATATTCCCAATGCTCCGTTTGTGTTTAACAACCAACAGCAAGGAGATTATGAGGTCAACTATAGACAAGGAGCATATTCTTCAAATTTACAAGGAGGTTATGCCATCTCTGATAATCTAAATCTTGGTTTAGCCTTAAGTTCTCTATATTCAGCAGAATCGTCTGTAGCAAGCACTGTTTATAAAGCAACCAAGGCCTATGATGTAAATATAGTGGCTGGATACTACAACAAATTTACAGCAAAGCATGTTTTTGAGATGAATGCAGGAGTAGGATCAGTATTTATGAGTGAACCACAAAATATTAAGGACTACTACAAATTCTATGTTCAACCTTCAATAACCTTTGCAGGTACAGAAGGTAGGACAGATACAGATTTTACCATGTTAACCCGTCTTGTAGGAACCTCTTTTAGGTCGATAGAAGGTGCCAGTGACACATCGGTATTTCAAGGGTATATTGAACCTGTACTTAGCTTTAGTGTTGGTAATCAATTTAGATTTAATACACAACTAGGAGTTTCGTTGGGGCTCCAAGAAAACTATTTTAAGCACCATTCCCCATTTATTTTTAATATCGGGATAGGGTACACTTTGCCAAGAAAAAGAGAAGAAGCTATCTTACCTTAAGCAAGCTTCTGGTTTGAGCAATCATACCATTTTGATACTTACAATAATAAGTTCCACTAGGTAGACCCATCGCATCAAAGTTTACTTCATGTGTACCTCTGGGTATTTGACTATTTACTAAAGTAGAAATAGTTTTTCCTTGGGTATCAATAATCTCTAAGTACACTAAGCCTCCATCTGAATAATATTTGATCGATGTGTGATCCCCAAATGGATTTGGATAATTGGTAACATATGCGTCTCCAGCTTTTTGGTTTCTCAGTCTTTGAACAGAAGTGGTTTTGCAAGAATCTTCGACTAAATCTAGTTTGTCAAAGTCGTGAAGAAGAACACTATCAGAAGTGGCTTCATCTAAACAGAACCAATCTTGTAAAATAGTACTATAAATCGACCTGAAATCTGTTTGCATTTCAAGATTGTCATTTGCTGATGCATTGACTGGTATGGTTGGATTTGTGCCTGTAATTCCAGATTTTATGTTTTTACCAAACATGAATAATGGAGCAGAGCTACCATGGTCAGTGCCATGACTACCATTACTAATAATTCGTCTTCCAAATTCACTAAAGGTCATTCCCAATACACGATCGTCAATCTTCAATTTTTCCAAATCATCCTGAAATGCATTTATTGCTTCAGAAACAGATTCCAATAAGAAAGAGTGGTACCCAGTCTCATGTCCATCTACAGGGTCCACTTGATTGGCGTGAGTATCAAAGCCTCCCTGTGAAACGATATACACGCGAGTTTTAAGACCTCCAGCAATTAGTTGAGCAACTATCTTAAGTTGATCCGCTAATCTGTTTCCTTCTGGATATAAAGTAGAAAGATTGGTAGTATTCTCGGCTACTGATTTTATCTTTTGAGAATATTCGTTTGTTTGTCTTGCAACAGTTCTCACATAACCTAATTCCTTTCCAGCCCAAGTATTAGGAACATCAGGATAGGTGCCAGTTAGCAACTGATAATAATTAGTTGGATTAGAAATGGCAAACCCCATATTTACAGCAAGACCTTGACATACTTGAGAGACCACCGATCCGATTTGAATAGCTAATGGATCTTCCATATCTTCATTAGGGAATCCATTTGGATAATTTGGCCATTCCTCAGAAAGATATCTTCCAAGCCATCCGCTTTCCAAAACTTCATCAGAATCAGCTCCTGTCATCCAAATATCGGTAGACCTAAAGTGAGAATAATTTGGATTTGGATAACCTACAGATTGTAAAATATGCATTTTGCCGTCATCATACATGTTCTTCATCTTACTCATAGAAGGATGGAGTCCAGTACCGGAGATGCCATTTAGTGGGAGTACCTTATTTTCAGGAATTAAAACATCTGGCCGAGCAGTTGATAAATTGGCATATTGATCAAGAGGAATTAAGGTGTTTAAACCGTCATTTCCTCCATTCAGTTGTACCAAAACAAGAACATTGTCTGTAGCCGTAAAATCTTCAGCTTCAGCTCCCATTAACTTTCCATAGGCACGAATAGGCTGACCATTTATTGCAAATGGTAACAACGACATTGGTGCTACTCTTTTTAAAAAATCTCTTCTTTTCATTTTTTACTTTTTTTTATGAAAGTTGAAACTCCCCTAAGTTCATTAAATATTTTATCAAATAAATAAGTCTAAGACCTACTATATTTTGTTTAGTTGTATTACTCTGATCTGAGATATAATCATCCCAAGCTTCAGTCCAATATGAATCGTTCAATTGACCAGATAGTAGAATCGTCTTCATATAGTCCTTTTGAGATTGCTCAACAGGGATAGTATGAAGCAATTCAAGCATGTCATCTATAAGTTGACCAGGATTGCCAGGATTATCAAACTTTTTGGTGAATAGTAGTGGATCAATTCTAAGACTGAAAGTTCCTAAATTATATCCGGAGGATATCATTATATCAGTAATCTTGTTTCTATTGGGTAACGTATCGCTGTTTACCCATAACTCGTGATACTGAGGGATTTGGTAGTAAGCAGGCCAACCTGCAACACTAGGAGGATCCCCAAGTTCTTGTTGTTGTAACGCACTAGCATACAACATATAATACCAACCTCTGTACTGATCCACATAACTTGCTGAGTTTGGAAATTGTACGTCAAATGTGCGACAAAGTCCAAAGGTGAAATCTGCAGGGCTCTTAAGTATAGCACCTCTATTTGCAACATCAAAGAAGTGAGCACTTTTAAATAAAGCTTCAAGTACTGGTTTTATTTCATAATTTCCATTTCTAAAAATAGTAGCGAGAGGTATTATAACATTGGTCTCAGTTGTTTCATCAATATCATAGTAAACAAACCATCGATATAGTTTTCTCATCATGTGCTTTGATACCTCATTTTGATTAAAAATCATGTTAATCAAATCATCAACTTCATCTGCACCTTGAGGACCTGTTTTTCCTGTAATAGTTGTGCCTCCGTAAAACGAAGAGAAGACCTTATCTGTGGTGTCATGCCTATTCTCCTGAAAGTAAACATTGCCGTTAGTCTTGTCTATTCTCCAACCCGTTAGTACTTTAGCCCCTGCAATTACATCGGCCTCAGTATAGTTTGAATCAGGACCTTTACCAAGTGTAAATAGCTCTTGCACTTCTCTGGAGTAGTTCTCATCAGGTGCTGTTTTAGTGTTTTTCTCTCCATTTAGAAAGATAAGCATTGCAGGGTCAAGCGTAATATCTTTAACTAAAGTTTTAAAATTTTTGAGACAATTTGAACGTAATAAACTGAGGTACTGATAACCGAAATTTGGCCAATTGTATACATCTCCTTGGGTTGAGAAATGATTATGCCAAAACAAAACCATTTTTTCTCGAATGGTTCTATCGTGATTAATAATCTCGCCAGTCCACCACTGTTTAAAAGAACCCATTCTAACACCATTTAATGAACCATTGTAGTCATTAACCCAAGTTTGCCCAGGAGCAATATTAGGGTCAGCGGTGTTGTCATTGTAGCTATTGATAGGAGGAGATGGGACCGAGTAATCGATATTTAATACCTCGTCCACAGCTTGTGTTAGGCTTCTCCCTTTGAAATAGTCTAAATTCTCTTTTGTAGGACCAAAATGAACTCTTTTTAGTAAATGTAATACAGCTGCTGAATCCCAAGAACCAGTATATGGTTCTAAACCCGCATTTGTTCTTGCTTTTGTCGTAGTTGCCATTTTTATATCTTATTAGTCTGATGCTTTTTTAAAAGGTTGCATCAAAACCTTAATATTATTTGCCAAATAGTTTACCAAGCAGACCTCCAATGCCAGTGGATTCGCTGCTTTTATTTCCGTTCAATCCTCCAACTACACTTAGAATGTCTCCTAAGTCTAAGCTAGTTGATTTATCTGCTTGCTGAGTCATTCCCCCAAGAAGATTCGTTATAGTGCTTATGTCAAATCCTGAATTGGATTGTCTTTTTTGTTTACCTAAATAACCTAATACAAGTGGTGCAGCGATCTTTAGAAGGTTTGATATCTGAGAAGAGTCAAGACCCGTCTTAGCACTTAAACCTTGTTCAATAACAGGTTGGTTTCCACCTAATATATGTTTCAGAATTCCTTCACCAGAACCATTATTGAAATTACCTGCAAAGCCTACAACATCATCTAAGATACTACCGTCGTGATCACTATCTAAGGCCCCCAGTAAACCTTGAGCCCCTTCCTGAGATTGTGTGTTGTTTGCCATTGCACCCAAAAGTGTTGGGATAATACCACCAAGAGCTTGAGAGGTCTGGTCTTCGGAAACACCAACTTGTTTTGAGATGGCTTGAATTCCTTGTGGTCCAACTTGGGCAAGTAGTTGGTTCAATATGTCATTCATAATTTCGGTTCAATATAAGTAAAAATTAATAATTTCTTGAAATCTAAGGAGATACAGTCTGCATTAAAAGGGTACAAAGTATAGCTCCTACGGTACCAACGGCATATCCGAAAACAGCTAATAAAACTCCGACTGTTGCAAGTGAAGGATGGAAAGCAGAAGCAACAATAGGGGCAGACGCAGCTCCACCAACATTTGCTTGGCTACCTACCGCTAGGAAGAAATAAGGTGCTTTTATTAATTTAGCTACTACTACAAGCAATAAAGCATGAAAAGCCATCCAAATTAACCCAATAGCAACTAATCCAATGTTATCAAAGATTAGCATAAGGTCCATTTTCATTCCAATGGTAGCCACTAATATGTATATAAAGACTCCTCCAAATTTACTAGCACCAGCACCTTCCATTTTTCGTGCTCTTGTAAATGAAAGTATGATTGAAATAATGGTAGCAATACTGATCATCCAGAAAAAGCTACTTCCTAAAAAGGTGAAAGTATTTCGAATCATAGGGCTGGAAATATCTTGGACAATCTTAGTGAAATATGGAGCCAATAAGTTTGCACTAAAATGAGACAGTCCCACTGTTCCAAAACCAATTGCGACTAGTATCATCATGTCTGTGAGACTTGGATTACGTTCGACCTCAGCACTAAATTTAGAAACTTTATTTTTTAGTTCCTCAATCGCAGATGTATCCGAATTAAGCCATTTATCAATCTTGGCTGATTTGCCGATTCCTATTAATAAAATTGCCATCCAAATATTGGCAACTACGATATCAACAAAAACCATACTTCCATATAGTTTTTGGTTATACCCATATATTTCGAGCATGGCTGTCTGGTTTGCTCCTCCTCCAATCCAACTTCCCGCTAGGGTGGATAATCCTCTCCATACTGCATCTGGTCCTGCTCCACTTAAGGTCTCTGGGTGTATAATGGATATAATAAAGACTGCAATAGGTCCACCCAAAATAATTCCGACTGTTCCTGTGAGAAACATAATTAATGCTTTTGGTCCAAGATTAAATACTGCTTTAAGGTCAAGACTTAGAGTCATAAGAACCAAAGCTGCAGGTAATAGAAACCTGCTGGCCACATAGTATAGGCTTGATTTATGATGAATTACAGTGCCAGAGTCATTTGCTATAGTGTCCCATTCTGGTGCAATTACACCAATTGTTGTAAGAATGGCAGGAATAAGGTAGGCCATAAAAAGAGATGGAACTATCTTGTAAAATTTATGCCATCCACCTGTTTTTTTATTACTTGTGTAAAAAATAGCACCAAGAGCAATTACAAGTAAACCAAAAACAACTGTGTCTTGAGTAATGATTGGTTCAGGAGCTAATTTTTCAATTTCTTCTAAATTGAGTAAGGCTAGCATATTATCTAAATAATCTAACTTTTCTACGTTTCCCTTTTCTACTAATCTTGGGTAAGGAACCATTGGATCTTATCCAGCTGTTTCCAAATGAGCAACTAGTGTTGTAATTTCCTCCTGCTCCTCTACCTAATGGTATTTCTAGACGAAGCCCCATTAAGAAATAATTGTCGGAGCGGTCTGGATTTCCTCTTTCGAATCCAATTCGACCGACGCCCCCTTCTCCATTATTCGAAGGGTCAGCAAAATGTGCAGCTGCATCTCCAGATTTAGCTCTTATGAGTTCTTTGTCAAAATATTCAGTTGAAACATCATCCAAATAATCAGTAAAAGATTTTCTCATTGAAATATCGAATCCAAGCATCATGCCATTTCTCAAGTAAAATTTCTTTCCAATACCAAATGGTATTACTGGTGAATATGACTTGTAAGGTTTATGCGTAGGGTCAAGGTTTTGTCCTTCTGTACCAAATGGTCTTAGTTCATACCAAATTCCATTCAGCTCAGCCATTGGTCTAAAGAAAGTTAATCCTCCACCTAGGTTAAAATAGAAACCTCTTAAAGCACCAGAATTTTGAGGGAAAGTATATTCAGCCTTTATGGCAACTTCAACAATATCTGTTCTCACATGAAGGTTTCTGAATTTTCGATCCCAGTCAGTTTCTGCATCATCGGCAGAAAGGCGACTATAGAAAGCACTAAGTCCAATACTGAATCCTTTGGGTCTATGGTATTGAAATCCTACACCAAAGGCATAACGGATATCTTTTAAATCAATATCAGATGGATCGTTAGACCCATAAAAATTCTTGCCACCTAAATCACTTAGAAAGGTAGCAGAAGATAGCATTAGTTGTGTAGACCAATAGGGCCTTTGAGTAGATCTTCGTCTCTGAGCGGAACTTGTTGTTATAAATCCAATAACAAATACAAGTAGAATAGCTTTTCTCATTCGGTTTCAAAAATATAGTAGTAGTTCTGACAAACATACGAAATTTATCACCAAGTTGTTTGTTGTGTTCATTTTGTAGTTCTATGAACTGCTGCCAGTCTAGTTGCTAAGTGTTAGCAGTTTTTATGGATTGCTGAGAAAAGAAGCAGACTCTAGTATTGAATAAAGACTTGCATTTTTCAAATACTTAGCGTTAATTTGACACTAACTTATTTTTTTATGAAAAGATCAATAGTTCTAGGGGCATTTTTTGTCCTGTTTTTGACAGACACCATTGCACAGTTTAATACTCCAACCATTGATGGGGCGGTTTCTTCTGGTGAGTACGGAACACATACAGACGGCAGTAACCAAAACACCAACGGTTCTACAGTTTGGTATTGTACATGGGATAATACTAACATTTATTTTGCAGTTTCAGGTGGTTTTAATTCAAGTTCTGATGCTATCTGTGTGTACCTAGATGCAAATCCCAGTGCTATTGTTAATAGTGGAACTGGTCTCACTTCTGGAACTGGTTATGATGGGGTCACGCCGGATTTACCATTTAGTTCTGATGCTTTCATTTATGTAAAGTCAGGATACAAGGATAGAAATATCGTTTCTACTGGGTCTTGGTCTAGCAACGGTGGTGCATCTAGTAATATATCAGATTGGGTAAATACGAGTGTAGTTGAGTTTAGCATACCTTGGTCAAGCTTAGGAGTTTCCTCAAGACCATCTCAGTTCAATTGGTTAGGTTTTGTGTCATATTCTAGTGGATGTTTTGCTCACGTGCCAACTGCAAACCCTGGAGGTACATCTCCAGAAATGGTGAGATACTATACCATTGATAATACGAATAATTCTACAGCAGTAAAGCCTTTTTCACAAGAGAGTTATACTCATATTGGGTCTAATATTACAAGTTTTGGTGCTATTAGCATATACGATTTTACCATGAATACTTCTTCGTCCACTATAACACGAAGTACAGGGACATGGGATATTGATGGCGACTTAATTATTAATAATGGTACAATTGATTTTGGTTCAAATGATGTTTCTACTTCCGTAGATAGTAGCATTATTGTTGAAACTTCTGGAGCCCTTGTACTCAGTAGTTATGGTTCGAGTGTTGATGTGTCAGGGGATTTAGAGAATAATGGAACTTTTACAGCAAATGGTGCTGAGATTGTGTTGAATGGTTCTCTTGGTCAGGCTATTAAGGGTAACTTTAGTAGTATCTCAGGTGCTACAAATAATTTAAGTTCATTGCAAATAAATAATTCGACAGGAGTTAGTTTGGAAACAAATGTCTTTCTGCGAAAGCCAAATTCTACTTCTGAAACTCTCACTTTAACAGATGGAATTTTGGATCTAAATGGATATACGTTGGAACTGGATACTGGAATAACTGTTGGAGGGAGTTTTTCATCGTCTAGTATGATAAATGCTACAAGTGGGAATATTAGATGGAGATTAAATAAAACAGGAACTTATATGGCTCCGATAGGAGGGGCTTCTGTGTATTCTCCATTACAGATTACTTTTAATTCGGGGACTTTTGCTTCTGGGGCCTATATAGATATTGATGTTACTGAAGCAAAACATCCATCAAATTCAAGTAGTACAGACTACATTTCAAGATATTGGGATTTGGATCAAAGTAGCATTTCGTCTTTTAGTGCGGATATTTTAATGAATTATTCATCAGGAGATGTCTCAGGAACAGAGTCTCAAATATATGCTGCGAAGTTAACCAGTGGGACTTGGTCAATAAGTTCTGCAAATTCTACCTCTGGTCAACTAACTTTTTCTGGTGCCACATCATTTTCTAGTTTTACTGGAGGTGCTGTCGGGTCTTTACCCGTAAATCTAATAGACTTCAGAGCTTCTATTGCCTATGGGGGTATTAATATTAACTGGCAGACAGCTTTAGAACTCAACTGTAGTCATTATAATTTGTTCAAGCGAATAAAAGGAGTTGATGTTTTTTTAGAGTCAATTGACGGCCATGGAACAGTAAATTCTATTTCAGAGTATTCAGCTTTGGATAAAGAGGTACTTCAGGATAATGTTTATTTCATTCATCAAGTTGATACTGATGGAGAAGTTGAGGTATTTGGACCTGTTTCGATTCGGTCACAGAAAGTTGCAAATAGGAATATGAAGTTAGTTGGAAGAGTTGTTCATATTAATAGTATAAATCCAGCTTCTTTGCGAATAACTAATGTTTCGGGACAGGTATTGGTAGAAGAAAAATTAAAAGTAAATGAAATAGATTTTGAAATTCCTTCATTTATAAACAACCAAATAGTGTTCATTGAAGCATTGTATCCTAATAACATTGAAGTGCTCAAGGTGCATGTCCGCTAAATATGGGCTGTTCTAAATAGTGTTTTGTTGTAAACTTAAGTCTAACATATATGTTAATGAAGTGACGAAAATTTAACTTCGCAGCTTTTATTGACACAAGATGTATAAAGAACACTTTTCTGATAGGCACAATAGCATTTCTTTGGCAGAAGAAAAAGACATGCTTCAAACCTTAGGTTGTACAGATATTGAGCAACTTATTTCTAAAACAATTCCAGCAGAAATTAGACTCAAAAAAGAGCTTAATTTAGATGAAGCATTGACTGAAGTGGAGCTATTGGCCAAGCTTAAGGAAATTGGAGATAAGAATATTGTAGCAAAGAATTATATCGGAATGGGATATTATGGCACACATACCCCTAAGGTGATTCTTAGAAATATTTTAGAGAACCCAGGATGGTATACCCAATATACTCCCTATCAGGCTGAAATTGCTCAAGGAAGGTTAGAAGCATTACTCAATTTTCAAACTATGGTAATGGATCTTACTGGGATGGAAATGGCTAACGCAAGTTTGCTAGATGAGGCAACAGCGGCAGCTGAGGCGATGGCCATGTTGCTTTCTGCTAAAAAGAAAAATATTGGAAACAAGTTCTTTGTTTCTGACAAGGCGTTTCCTCAAACAATTGATGTTTTGGAAACTAGAGCTGAACCTATGGGTGTTGAAATAGTAAAAGGTAACCCCTTTGAAGTTCAATTTTCGGAAGAATACTTCGGTGTGTTTGTACAATATCCCAATGGAGAAGGAGCAGTAGAGGATTATGCAGAAATGACCTCTCGAGCTCTTGAGTTTGGAGTAAAAACAGTAGTTGCTGCGGATATACTTTCGTTGACATTACTTAAAGCTCCAGGAGAATGGGGTGCTGAAGTGGTGGTAGGTAGTACGCAGAGATTTGGTATTCCAATGGGTAATGGTGGTCCTCATGCGGCTTACTTTGCTACTAAAGAAGAGCATAAAAGAAGACTCCCTGGTAGAATTATAGGAATCTCCAAAGATTCAAATGGGAATCCTGCCCTTAGAATGGCTTTACAAACACGGGAACAACATATAAAAAGAGATAAGGCAACAAGTAATATTTGTACAGCACAGGCATTACTTGCAATAATGGCAGGAATGTATGCGGCTTATCATGGACCTGCTAGACTAAAGAGGATTGCTGAGAAAGTAAATCAGTTGACCAGTATATTGGCTAATAATTTGGTGTCTCTTGGTTATAATCTTAAAAACAACAGTGCTTTTGATACACTCTCAGTTACTTTGACTGGGAATACTCAATCTGAACTTAGGAGTCTTCTAGAAACTGAATCAATAAATCTTCGCTATACAGAAGGTTATGTTGGAATAAGTTTAGATGAAACAACAGAGTTGGAAGATGTAAAAAATCTAGTATCCCTTTTTGCGAAAGCAGCTAATAGAGAAGTGAATTTTACCGATAAGGTTTCTCAAATGTGGGAGTTAAATCTTAATCGAAATACAGATTATCTAACGCATGAGGTGTTCAATTCATATCATACAGAGCACGAAATGTTAAGATATCTGAAGTTGTTAGAGAATAGAGATTTATCTCTTGCTCACTCTATGATAGCTCTTGGCAGTTGTACCATGAAATTGAATGCAACTACAGAGATGATTCCAGTTACATGGGAGTCCTTTGGGAATATTCACCCATTTGCACCAACCTATCAGTTGGAGGGGTATACTCAAATGTTGACTGAATTTGAAAGAGACTTATGTGAAATTACAGGTTTTCATAGGGTTAGTCTTCAACCTAATTCTGGAGCTCAAGGAGAATATGCTGGACTAATGACTATTCGACAATACTTCTTGGATACCAATCAAGGTCACAGAAATATTGTGGTTATACCAGAATCTGCACATGGAACCAATCCTGCAAGTGCGGTTATGGCAGGAATGAAAATAGTTATCATTAAATGTCACTCAAATGGATATATCGACTTGGAGGATTTAAAAGCTAAAGTGGAGCTTCACCAAGAGAACCTTGCAGCAGCCATGATTACCTATCCAAGTACTAATGGAGTATATGAGGAAACAATAAAAGAAATTACCGCCTTGATTCACCAGAATGGTGGTCAAGTATATATGGATGGTGCTAATATGAATGCACAAGTTGGATATACAAACCCTGCTAATATTGGTGCGGATGTTTGCCATCTTAATTTGCATAAAACATTCTGTATTCCTCATGGAGGGGGAGGGCCTGGAATGGGACCTATCGGAGTGGCGGAACATCTTAGTCCATATTTACCTGGTCATAGTGTGGTAGCAGGCATAAGTACCGATAAAGGTATGAAAGCTGTAAGTGCAGCTCCTTATAGTAGTGCAAGTATCCTTTTGATTAGCTATGCCTATATAAAGTTGATGGGTAGAGAGGGCTTAAAAAGGGCAACAGCGACTGCTATTTTGAATGCTAACTATATGAAGGAGAGACTCTCAGTAGGTTATGATGTGTTATTCTCTGGTAAAAATGGAACGGTAGCACATGAGATGATAGTTGACCCTAGACCATTGAAATTAACTTCGGGCATTCAAGTTGAAGATATTGCGAAAAGACTAATTGATTATGGATTTCACGCACCTACAGTTAGTTTTCCAATCCCTGGTACCTTAATGATAGAACCTACAGAAAGTGAAAGTAAAGCAGAATTAGATAGGTTCTGTGATGCACTTTTATCTATTAGGGCAGAAATTGCTGAGATAGAAAGTGGGGCTGCCGATAGAGAAAATAATGTTCTGAAAAATGCTCCACACACTGCAGCTTCAGTAATAAGCAGTAACTGGAATAAACCGTATTCTCGAGAAAAAGCAGCGTACCCAGCGGAGTACTTGTTAACCAATAAGTTCTGGTCAAGTGTTGGAAGAGTAGATAATACATATGGAGATAGAAATCTTGTTTGTAGTTGTCTTCCTCTTTCTGCTTATGCCGAAATGAGTTAAGTCCTCGTGTATCTAAGCAGACTTTTCTACTGAGATTGCAAGAAAATATCTAACTTGGCTGCATTCTAAGTATGAGCTTAACCTTAATCATTGGTCTTATTCTATTTGGTATTGTACTGATACTTATAGAGATTTTTATTACTCCAGGCTTTGTGATAGGTCTATTGGGGCTGATATCTTTGGGTGTAGGAATAGCAAATACATATAAAGAGTTTGGTTCTACCAATGGGAATATAGCCCTTGTAAGTACTGTTGTTTTTCTTGCAATTACGATAACTTTAGCCTTTAGAAATGGGGCATGGGATCGGTTTGCAATTGAAGAAGTAATAGATGGAAAGGCCAATAACTTGCATGAGTTATTAATAGAAATTGGTGATACAGGAAAGACCCTTAGTGCTCTACGACCAACAGGTACCGCCTTGATTAATGATCAAAAGGTGGAGGTAATTGTAGAAGGTGATTTTATCTTAGCCAATGAAAAAATTGAAGTGATTAAAAAAGTTCAAAATAAGATTTACATAAAAAAACTAAAAACATAAATATGCAAGAGTTATTAATACCAGCAGTGATTGTAGTCGTTGTACTATTCATTTTCTTTTATTTCGTGCCGCTTGGACTTTGGGTTACCGCTCAAGTATCTATTAAGGGACCAAGTGTTAGTATTATTCAACTGATATTTATGCGAATCAGAAAAGTGCCACCTTCATTGGTCATTAACGCTTTGATTACGGGCAATAAAGCAGGAATACCTATTACCGCAAATGAACTTGAAACTCACTATATGGCAGGAGGGAATATAAACAATGTTGTAAAGGCATTAATTTCTGCTGATAAAGCTAATATTCCACTGGCATTTAACAATGCAGCTGCCATTGATTTGGCAGGAAGGGATGTTGCTGATGCGGTGCAGTTATCTGTAAATCCTAGAGTTATCAATACTCCACCAGTTGCAGCAGTAGCAAAAGATGGTATCCAACTAATTGCGAAGGCAAGAGTTACTGTAAGAGCAAATATTGCTCAGTTAGTAGGTGGTGCCGGTGAAGATACTATTTTAGCTAGAGTAGGTGAGGGTATAGTAACCACAATTGGTTCTTCAAAAAGTCACAAAGCGGTTTTAGAGAATCCAGATATGATTTCAAAAACGGTATTGTCAAAAGGACTGGATGCAGGTACTGCATTTGAGATATTATCCATTGATATAGCGGATATTGACATAGGAAAGAATATTGGTGCTGAATTACAAATTGATCAGGCAAATGCTGATCTTAAAGTTGCAAATGCTAGGGCAGAAGAGCGTAGAGCAATGGCAGTAGCTGAAGAGCAAGAAATGAAGGCAAAAGCACAGGATGCACGAGCTCTTGTAATACTTGCTGAAGCTGAAATTCCAAAAGCAATGGCTGAGGCCTTTAGAAGTGGTAATTTGGGAATTATGGATTACTACAAAATAAAAAATATAGAGGCTGATACAGATATGCGTGATAGTATTTCAAAGCCAGGACGTAAAAAGAAGTAAACTTAAGTTTTGATAAAATAGTAAAGAGCTGCTTCGGTAGCTCTTTTTTTGTTTAAAAACTACCTTTAAATGATAGGATTATATTACGACCGGAGGCTGTAATCCCAGATCCATAAGGTCTATATCGTTTGTCCAGTATGTTTTCTATTCCAAGATTAAATAGTAATCTATTTGTTGGTTGATATGATGCTCTGGCATTTAGTGTAATCCAAGCAGGAGAGAAGGGAAGACCGCTTTCATCTTTGGCATATAAGTAACTATCATTTTGCTCACTCTTAGTGAATTGACTATTGTTAAACTCTTGATTGTAAATAGAGTACATGGTGCCAATCCACTTCTTGTGTTTGTATTCAATATTGGTTCCGCCAAAATTAGGTGTGATATGGCGAATGGGATCTCCATTGCTCGAACTACTCTGTAAAATGGTATAGCTAGAGTTAATAGTAATAACTTCGCTTAATAAGTAGCTAAGTGAAAATTGGGTGCCATATACGGTAGCATAGTCTTGGTTAGATAAGGTCTGAACCTGACTCAAAACGCCATCATAAATTATACTGTCTTGATCATTTATTGTAGAATTTACAATGCCAATAGCACTGTTTAAATAGGTGTAAAATAATGAAACACTAGTTTTTAGTTTTTTAGCAAAAATGTAGTCTAAATTAATCTCCCCATTGTAAGCATATTCAGGTTTAAGAGCAGCATTAGGAACAATTACAAATCCGGGGTTTCTGTCAAATACCTTTGAAATATCGTCAATATTGGGTGACCGAAATGCTGTTGAGGTTACAACTCCAATATTTCCCGTTTTAAGTTTAAATACATGTGAAATAGAACCTGTTAGAGCTTGATTATCACTTTTAATTGATGTTACAGGGAAATTAAAAAAAGTTTCATCTAGTTTTCCATTAGTAGTTACGAAGTTGTAGCGAAGACCTGCTTCTGTTTTGTACCATTTTTTCCATTTACGTAAAAAATTAAAGTACGCACCCGATGACGCCCAAGTTGAGCCATCGGGGTATCGGCTAGATGTTACAGATGTTGTGCCATTGGTAAGATCAAGAATTGATCCCTCACTGCTTACGGTGTTAAAGATGTACTCGACACCGTAGTTTAATTTAGTCCTGAAATTCAAGCTCTTTTCAAAATCAAGATTAGCACTCCATGCAGAAACTTGTTCTTCTCTAATCCTTAGATTTAGACTGTTGAATTTACGGTCATTTCTACTTTCTTCAAATTGTTGATTTGCCAATGTTATCCTAAAGCTATCTGCAAACCAAGGTTTTGTATAGTTTAAGGTTAAGCTATTCATCATCCATTTTTGTGGTCCATAGTACCAGTCGCCATTTTTTAGGGTATCGTTAGAGGAGCGTTGAAGTAGGCGATCATATCTCGGAACAACAGAGGTTGTGCTAAAATTAAATCCGTAGTCCAAACGTAAGTGATTACTGGGTTTGTAACTTAGCTTTTGTAGGAAATTAAACTGAGAGTAGCCACTATATACCTGTCGATTTTGATTTGAATTAGTTACTAGTGAATCTCTATTGTCTATAAGAACTACATAGTCTGGTCTGGTGTACTCGCTGGGGCCATTTTTACCCATAACAAGATCCCCAAAGTTATTGAAAGTGATACTAGAGGATGAAGCCAGTTTTTGGCTACCCACGTGGAAGTCTACATGCCACGTCTTTTCTCTACTGGCTGAACTGTATCTTAGATTAACATTCCCATTAAATAATAAAGGGATACTATCAGAGAATTTAGGCTGAAAAGTCTGAAAACTTAAAACGCCACCTATAGCGTCACTCCCATAAAATTGACTCGCGGGACCAAAAATAACTTCTGTGGACTCAATGGTGAAAGGATCAATGGAGAGTACATTTTGTACGTTACCTTCACGAAAAATTGCAGTGTTCATCCTGACTCCATCTACGACCAATAGAATCCTATTTGTAGCAAACCCCCGAATCATTGGACTCCCACCACCTAACTGACTTTTTTGGATATAAACTTTGTTCTCTAAATTGAGCAGATCCGCTGCCGTTTGAGGCTGGTACAACTGAATTTTATTCTTAGAAATAAGGTCGATTTTAGATGCTATTTCACTTGATAATTTTGCTCGTCCTCTGGGAAAAACTATGATAGTCTTAAAAGTATTGGTCTTTTTAGTCAGTATGATGGTACTTCCATCTTCAAGTAAATCTGCAGTAATGTTTTTAGTATAGAAGCTATTGTGCGATAGTGTCCAAGTGTCTAATTTAATAAAAGAAACGTCTACATTAATGATTCCCTGATCCTCAGAAACACCTATAAAATTAGAGCCGTCAAAAAGCTGAACTCCAGAAATAGGATTGAGATTCTTATCTACAACCTTTATTTGGCCAAGAGTTCCTAGGCTACAAAGTAAGATAAGAGACAATATTGTAAGACGGATTTTACTTATCAAGCTGCAAGTTTAATCTTATCAGAACAAAAAATATTCCTTAATTTTAAAACTATTGTTACAAATAGATGTTTATACATATAAATTTGCTAATCAAAATATAAAACAATAATGAAAAAAGTATTCTTACTTACAACAATCGCGGCTTTATTTATGGCTTGCGGAAGCCCAAGTGCTTCAACTGAGGCTAATGAAGCACAAGAAGTAGCAGAAGCTACAGAGACTAATGTAACTTACACAGTAAATGCTACTGAAAGTACAGTTATTTGGAAAGGAACCAAGCCAGCAGGTGATGCTCATACAGGTACTGTGGCTATAGCAAAGGGTGTGATTTCAACTGAAGAAGGTATGGTAACAGCAGGTAACTTTGTTATGAATCTTGCTGACTTGAAAATTACAGATGAAGGAATGGACGAGGAAACTCAAGGTAAATTAGTTGGTCATCTAAGTACTGGAGACTTCTTTGAAGTAGAAAAGTATCCTAATGCATCTTTTGAAATTACGTCAACTACTGCAGATAGTTTAACAGGTAACTTAACTATTAAGGAAGTTAGTAAGTCTATTACAGTTCCATATTTCTTTCAATCTGAAGGTGAAACAGCAACAGCTACTACTAGCTTCTCCATTGATAGAACATTATGGGGAATTACTTTTAACAGCGGAAACTTCTTCCAAGATTTAGGTGATTACATGATTGATGATGCTATTCAGTTTGATGTAACGTTAAAGGCAACTAAATAAGAAATTTTTTAATAGAGCAATTTTAAAATAGATAAGCTGCAAGATTAATTTCTTGCAGCTTTTTTTAGTTCTTATTTTGCAGAGATGAAGAAAGCGATTTTATACTCTACTGTATTTAGTTTATTAGTGTACACTGTGGTGTCGTGTAAAACGAAACAGACTTCTGTAATAAACAAAGTGGGTGAGGCTCAAGAGTTGATGAGAATGAAAAAATCGTATGATATATATACGGTTGATGTCGTTCAAAGTAAAGTTAATTGGAAAGGCTCAAAGCCAGCGGGGAACTATCATAAAGGGAGCATTGCCATAGAAAAAGGACAGATAGGTTTAGAGAAGGGGAAAATCAAGGCTGGGACTTTTGTTTTGGATATGAACACGATTGCTATAACAGGTAATATCATGGATGATCAAATGAAATCTAAATTGGTAGGTCATCTGAATAGCCAGGATTTTTTTGAAGTAGAAAAGCATCCAGATGCGTCTTTTGAAATCACCTCAACGACATCAGATAGTTTAACCGGTAATTTGACCATTAAAAGTATTTCTAGGTCTATTACCGTGCCCTATGTGTATAGAGTAGATGAAAGTGAAGTTTATATAACTTCATCGTTTTCCATTGATAGAACATTATGGGGAATTACATACAGCAGTGGTTCTTACTTTGATCTTCTGGCCGACTATCTGATTAACGATGACATTGAATTTGAAATAGACCTACAAACTAGGAAATAAAGCTTAACAGAATGTTGAAATTATTTTAGGCAATACAGAATGCCAATATGCGTTAGATTTGCAGCAATGAAAAAGTATATTCTTTTCTCTGTTCTTGGTTTCTTTGTCTTATCTGGTATATCTGCATGTAAGGCAAAACATTGTACAGCTATGGACCCTACAATGGAAGGATATAATGCAAAAAAAGACAAGAAGAAACGAGGTAGGCAAGAAGGCCTTTTTGGTAAGCAGAAAAGGAGATAAATAAATCTTGATTTAGTTTATTTCTTGGGTTCTCGTTTCGCCTTCTTCAATGCTTCGCTCAGAAGGTACTCAATTTGTCCATTGGTACTCCTAAACTCATCAGCTGCCCATTTTTCAAGAGCTGCTAACATTTTTTCATCTACCCGCAATGCAAATGCTTTTTTCTTAGCCATAGGCTAGCTTACTTTTTTCATTAGAACAAGTACTACTGCACCTTCGTTTGAAATACTTACGGCTTCATAGCCATGCGTATTATTCACTCTATCCTCAAATACTTCAAGCTTTTCAAAAAGATCTTTTCGCAATATTCTGTGCTTCTTCATACTTAGTGACTTATCTTTTCCATTAACACAATGGTTCCCATATTACCTGCAATGTTAACAGCTTTATACCCTTTAGAAGCTTGTTCATTTATACGTTTTTGAAACTTATCCATTGACTCAAAAGCTTTTCCTCTTATGATTACATATTTTTCCATTTTTCAATTATTTTTTTTAGTTCGTTTTCTTTTTGCGTTCCTATCAGGAACTTTTTTCCACTCTTAAGTTTAATGGCTAATCCAATTCTGCCAGAGGTATTATAAACAGTACCATATTTGGTTCCAGTTCGAATTCCCCATCCGCCTACGAAGCCATAGTCTACCACTTCTAGGTTGTCTATTTCTGACCAATTAACCTTCTTTTTGACAGGCAGGCAAACCATTTCAATACCGTAGTTTGTAATCGTTGTTTTGAGTCTCCAAAACCAAAACCATAAGATTACTACAAGACCAATCAATAGCCAAATCCAAATTACTACATTAACATGGATTTTAGGATCTTCCCAAGTTTGGTACATACTATAGAGTACGACCAATAGACTTCCGCCCATTATAAGGTGTAACCACCATTGTTTAAATTTTTGTTCTTCCTTGAAACTAACGTTTAAGCTAGTCATAGTTAGTTGTATAACGTACCTGCATTTACAATAGGGCTAGCTGCTTTATCAGAGCATAGCACCACAAGCAAGTTACTTACCATTGCAGCCTTTTTATCATCGTCTAGTTCAACTATGTTGTTAGCACTTAGTTGTTTAAGAGCATCATCTACCATTCCAACTGCTCCTTCTACTATTTTCTTTCGTGCAGCTATAATAGCAGTAGCTTGCTGACGTTGAAGCATCGCACTGGCTATCTCTTCGGAGTATGCTAAGTAACTTATTCGAGCTTCTATAACCTCAATACCTGCAATTTCAAGTCTTTGGGTAAGAGCATATTCCAATTTTTCGTCTATTTCCTTACCTCCACTTCTAAGAGTAAGGTGGTTTACTTCCCCGGTATCTTCATCTTCAAAATCATCATATGGATATGCTCCAGCCAATTTTCGAATAGCTGCTTCACTTTGAATATTGACGAAGTTTTGATAATCATCAACATCAAAGGCTGCTCTAAATGTTTCTTTTACCTTCCATACTACAACAGCACCTATTTTAATTGGATTACCCAAACTGTCATTCACCTTGATAGGTGGAGTATCTAAATTACGAGCTCTAAGACTTATTTTTAGTTTTTTATAAAATGGGTTAATAAAGAAGAATCCGTTACTGCGAACGGTTCCCTTATAGGCTCCGAAAAGGGTAAGTACACGAGAAGCATTTGGGCTAATTGCAGTAAGACCTATGGCTAAAAAGATAAAGAGAAGTGTTGAAATTCCTACAATGAATGGATTTTGGAATACAATTCCTGTTGCAATGCCTCCTATTCCTAGGATGAACATTAGGGTTAGGCCAATATAGCCTGATAAAGGTTTAAAGGTAGATTCTTGTTTATTCATAATTGATAATTTATTTAGTTGATATTAAAATGATATCACAAAGATATTATAATAAAATTTTCAAATTACGAGTTTTTCAGATGAAAATAAGACAGTAGACGATGAAATGTATAATTGTCAATGAATTACAGAAGTTACTGCCGATTTTAAGAAAGACTTTTCCTTGCCAAGCTATTTATTGAGAATGTATTTTCTAAAGAGTATCAGAATCAACAATCTGTTTATCCTGAATTATCTTAAGAGCAATAGTCACTCTTGTGTAAATTATGAAGATTTAACAATTTTTGATATAACTTTGATAACCTAATGACCTGGACAGTCCGTATACTTCTATTTTTTGTGTTTACTAATGTCTCGTTATTTACTCACGCCCAATGCTCTAGTTCATTTTCTTATGGCAATGCTCAATGTCTCGGCGACTCGTTGATCTTCGAGTTTACTGGAACGGGTGATTCCATTAGTTGGAGCTTTGGAGATGCATTGTCCGGTGCTTCTAACATAGATACAAATCGATCTGTTAAGCACCAATTTTCAGATACAGGGTTTTATGAAATACGGTGTATTGCAATTTCAGGAACTTGTCGGGATACGCTTAACCAAATGATATATATTGCTGCAGAAATTCACGCAGATTTTTCATATAAGGATGCATGCTTGGGCCTAGAAGCACTATTTACAAGTGAGTCTTCAAAATCATATCTAGACAGTATCGTATCTTATCAATGGGGTTTTGGTGATAGTTCAAGTTCAATACTTGAAAATACTAACCATATTTATAGCTCGTATGGGACAAAAAATATTAGTCTAATAATTTCTTCAAAATTTGGATGTCGAGATACACTAGTAAGGGGTATAAAGGTAATAGAACCAGTATCTTATTCTGCTGACAAAGATTCGGTATGTAAAGATGATAAAGTCATTTTTACAGTAAATACTGGCAATGAAGTGCCCACAGGATTGAGCTGGAATTTCGGCGATGGCTCTATTTCAAATGTATCATCACCAGAACATTCATATAGTCTTGCAGGATATAAATACTTTAATGTACTGGTAACATTTGATGATAATTCAACATGCCTTTTAAAATATGACAGTATACATACTTTAGAACTTCCGAACGTTGGGTTTAATTATTTGACTGATACAACGCAATGTTTTAACGGAAATCAGATATGCATTAGGTTTGATAACAATAATGAAGATATTGATTTTCGCAATGTTTTATGGGGTGATGGATCTCAGTCCAATATTCCAACTCCAGACACCTCAGTTTGTCATACTTATACTAACGAGAATGGAGGTACTTATAAAGTTACCCATGAGGTAAGCAATATTCATGGTTGTGGAAGCAGGTTTCAAGACACCATTACCGTCGATATAATACAGAAACTAGAAGCCAATTTTGACTTTACATCAGAAGGAGGGTGTTTTAAAGATACCAAAATACAGTTAAACAATACCAGTAATATGACGCCACCAGAAATAACAGGGTTTAAATGGGATTTCGGAGATGGCAATGTTGATTCTACAAACTGGGATGGTCATACCTATTCATATTCAACTAATGGTAATTTTAATATTGCCTTGTACATCAGGGATAGTAATAATTGCGAAGACACCTTTGTTAATAGTACCGAGGTTTCGTATATAAGTTATTTGGTAGATGCTCGAATCGACTCAGTGTATAATTATTGTAGATCAAATAATTTATTTAGGTTTTATCAATCAGAAATTTCAGGAGCTACCATAAGCTGGTATTTTGGAGAGGGTGATAGTAGTAATTCTTTTACTTCATTTAAAAAATATTCTGAAATAGGAGACTATTTTCCTATTGTAAAAATTAGTAAACAGGGGTGTGATACCATTTTACAGTTGGATACTGCCATTGTTTATGGCCCCAGAGCAATAGCGGGTATGCAAAATCAATTTCAATGTCAGATAATGGATACTGTTTTTTTTACAAACCAATCCTTACTATTTAGAAATAATGAAATCCAAACATTGTGGAGAGTCAATGATTTTGCTGCACCGGCTTGCACGACAGATACTAAGAATGGGATAAACTTAAATACAAACTGCAATTTTTCTGTAGATTCTTCAAGCTACAAGCACATGTTCACTCCCGGAAATGAGCAGTGCTATTTCGGATATTTAATTCAAACAGATACGTCTATTGGCTGCTCAGATAGTTTCCAATTATTAATGCCCCTATTAGCACCAAACATTCTTGATGGTGTAGATATAGTTTCATCTATACAGTCTTGTTTAGGGCCTGAGTTACATAAACAAATACGGCTCAATCTTAATGAACTTCAACCAAGCTGTGGCATCCAAAATTATTATGTCATGTGGGACTCTCTTTGTGCAGCGGAGTCAGGAAATTTTAATGCTTATTGGCGAACAAGGCAAGATGTGCACAACTATGATTATGATAATTCGCCTTGCGATACGAATGGATTTGTGACTTTAGGATTAATACTGGAAAATGGAAGAGATTCATTTGGAAACGTATGTCGAGATACCGGATTTTATCATCAGGCATTACATTTTGGTTTACTTGATCCCAGGATAGGAAGCTCATATAATGCAGATAGTTTATACTGTAACTACAGTTCGCATGATTTTTTTATTATTGATAATACGCTAGATTCAATTGATTTAATAATCTGGGACTTTGGTGATGGATTTATTGATACTGTAGAGAGTATAGTGGAAGTGCTAACCCATACTTATTCTCAACCTGGCATATACAAAGTGAGCAGTTACTTAAGACACATAAATGGATGTGAGGGCATAGATACTATGCAAATTCATATTGGAATAAATGCTGCCATAGAAATTGAAGGAGAATACCAATGTGTTGGAGATTCAATGTTGGTGTTAAATACAAGTGATTATTGGACAAATCCTTCAATAAATAATTTTTTGGATAGCTCAAGGGCCGCGATTGGTAAAGAGAGAACGAGATGGGATTTTAATGATGGCTATGGCTTCAGTAGTAGCACCCCTTCCGCATATCTCAAGTATAGCGAAATTGGTAATTATAATGTGAGAATGGAGGTTAGGGATAGTATAGGCTGTATGGATACTATTTCACTAAGTAACCCTTTTAGGGTATTTGATGTAACATCAGGAATAGCTGAACTTTCAGATACATTTACCTGTCCTCAGGTAATACAGCTAAATAGCACTTCTACAATATATGATAGCTTACTTAACTTTTCACATCCAGATGATAGTATTATTAAGCATACTTGGGTATTTAATAATGGAGCTAGTTCAAGTGCTGTAAATAATCCCGTGTCATTTTTTGAAAAAGGGACGCATCAAATAGAATTGCATGTTGAAAACACAAGGGGTTGTATAGATTCCTTTGTAGACTCTTTTTTTATAGTTTCTCCAGTGTCTATGTTTGAAACGATTACAGATACTTCTGGTTGTCAACCTTATCAAATGACATTCAAGAATACTAGCGAAAATGCAAATAGTTATACATGGTTGTTTGGAAATTCTGTAAATAACATATACAACACCAACAATAGGGATGATGTGGACTTTATATATCTCGACTATGGAACATTCTCACCACAATTAATTGCTCAAATGAGTTTGCTAAATAACAACATTGTAGTTTCTTGCGTGGATACTTTCCCTCTAAACGCATCGGATACTGGCATTAATATAGTAGTTCATGAAAAGCCTAGGGTAAATTTTTCCTATGTCACTGATTGTACAAAAAATAGCACAGAGTTTACTAATACCACAATCCTAGATACAGATTCTATCAATTCGGTATTATGGATTTTTGGTGATGGTGATTCAAGTGTAGTTCAAAACCCAAAACACCAATATAATGATACTGGATCATATCTGGTAGTATTGTATGTATACACTGCACATGGATGTCAAGATTCAATAGTTAAGAGAATATTTATTTCCCCGGTACCTGATGCTAATTTTAATTTTCAAGATGTTTGTTTAGGAGAACAGATACAATTCGTAGATATAACGAATGCACATAACGATGTAATTTATTTATGGAATTGGAATTTTGGTGATAGCAATATCTCTAATATTGAAACACCACTACATTTATACTTGAAAGACAGTTCTTATACGGTCACTTTAGATGTAACCAATCGGGCTGGTTGTTTTGATACCATAAGCAAAGTGGTAAAAGTCAGTACCGTTCCAACAGTGGATTTTGACTTTGTAAATGCATGCCATACCAAACAAAATCAATTTCATGGTATTGCAGCAGCGAAGTTAGATGCTATTACATTTGATTGGGAATTTGGTGACGGGGAACATGGTACTGGTAAAGATCCAATGCACGTATATTCAGATACAGGTAATTATCTTGTGAAATGCAAAGCATCCACTGTATTTGGCTGCAGTAGTTCCATCATTAAAGAAACACGGGTATATCCGAATCCAGTTTCGATGTTCACAGTTAATGACCCAGCACAGTGTTTTATAAATAATGAATTTTCGTTTGTAAATAGTTCAACCATAGCAATAGATACAATTACTAATTTCAAATGGTTTACTTCAGGAGGGGGAAATAGTACTGCGGATCAAGATTTTTTTAAAATATTTATCGATACTGGTACATTTAGTGTTACACTTATATCTAAAACGAATAGAAATTGTAGAGATACTATAGAGAAATTTATAGAAGTATTAGAGTCACCCGAGGCTGTCGCTATTGTTTCTGCTTCTGAAATATGCATTAATGGAGATTCGATACAATTTGCGGATACAATTAGGTCAAACACTGCTTTAGCAAATAGAAAATGGTTGTTTAACGATGTGTTCATTACGAACGACTCGATATTCAAGTATAGGTATCAGACGGCAGGAAACAAGGAAATAAAGCTTGTTAAAGTTCTTGCAAATGGATGTACAGATACTAGTTTAACCGACCTTTTAATTCATCCCAAACCTAATGCTAATATAATTATTGACCGTACAGAACATTGTTTTAAGGGAAACCAATTTACATTAATCGATAGCAGCATTATTTCTAATAGTAGTAACCTAGTAACAAAATGGTATTTAGGAGATGGAGATAGTAGTGAAGCCGATAGTATTACTCATGTCTATACAACTGCCGATACTTTTAATGTGGTTTTGATAGCCAGTAGTACAAAAATGTGTAGAGATACTGGAATAGCTCAAATCATAGTTCATGCGGAACCTCATGCAGATTTTTTGATAGACACTTTAGGTTTATGTTATAAAGATAATCAGTTTGCCTTTACAAATAATAGTAGTGTTCAGGGGGCTAGTTTAAAGTTCTTATGGGACTTTTTTGGGGAAACACAATCTAATTTGGTAAATAAGGTACATTCATTCAGTTCTACTGGTCGGAAAACAATAAAACTGGTATCAAGAACTATTTATGGTTGTAAGGATTCGGTGTCTAAATCTATTGAAGTTTATCCAATGCCTAGTGCTGATTTAAGAGTAAATGATATTGATCAATGTTTAAATAATCAGAATTTTATATTTACTGACAGTAGTAAGATAGAGTATGGCACCGTTCGCAGAAGGTGGTTGTGGAGTAATGGTGATTCAGATACTTTACAACAAATTAATCTGAGCTTTCCCAAAGATACCACGTATACGCATCTGCTAGTAAGTATATCAGATAGGGGTTGTACAGATACTGCAGAGATTAGTAACCAAGTATTTTCTGTTCCAAATGCAAATTTCAAAATAAGCGATACGGGACAATGTGTGAATGATCAGAATTTTATTTTTACAAATTTGTCAAGTTCTAAGGTTGGACAATTGGTTAGTTATTGGGAGTATGACGATGATAATTTCGATACATTGAATAATTCAGAACATCAATATCTAGTGGCAGGTGATTACAATGTACAGTTGATAGTTGAATCAATAAATAATTGTAGTGATACAGTGATGATTCCCCTAGAAGTTTATCATAAACCCGAAGCACTACTGGCAGTGAATGATAGTGCTCAGTGTTTTGTAGATCAGAATTTTCAATTTGAGGGATTATCGACTATACAGATAGGAACGCTAGAGGGGTATGAGTGGGATGTTTTCAATATGCCATTTTTGGGGAGTAAGGATACAAGCTTGAGTTTTCCTTCGGAAGGAGGGTATACTGTAAGGTACGTAGTTCAAAGTGATCAGAAATGTTTGGATACTACTCGGCAATATGTTACGGTTCACCCAAATCCTGTTGCCAAATTCACAATTAATGATCCGTTGCAATGTGAGAATGATAACAGTTTCGACTTCACTAATTTAAGCACCATTGCATACGGAATGTTTGAAAACACTTGGTATGAAGGAGGACAGGATATTTCAAATTTCGAAAATATTCAACGCTTATATAATATGCATGACACTTTGGATATTGTGCTTGTAAATACTTCTGATAAAGGTTGTACCGATAGTTTCTCAAAAAACATATATATCGTTTCTGCCCCAAGCTCTAGCTTCAGTATCAATGACTCCAAACAGTGCCATAGAGGCAACAGTTTTGTGTTAACTAATACAAGTTCAATAGATGAGGGGGAACTCTCCTATAATTGGGATTTTGGAAACGATAGTCTATCTATTTTAGAAAATCCAACTGTAAATTATTTGAACAATGGAAGTTATAACATTACGCTAATAGCAAATAGCATTTATAATTGTAGGGATACTGTGCAAGTACCAATTCAAGTTTACCCACAGCCTCAGGCAAATTTTAATATCAATGATGTTAGTCAGTGCTTAAGGGATAATCAGTTTGTTTTGAATAACCTCTCTGCAATCGACAGTACAAGTATAGTTTTTAAGTGGTTTTTTGGTGATGGTAACACAAGTCAGGATATAAATCCAATACATGCTTACAATAATTTTAATACATTTCATATAAAGTTAAAAGTCACCTCAGAGTATGACTGTTTAGACTCAATAAGAAAAGAAATAACGGTTAATCCAATGCCCATTTCTGAATTCTTAGTTAACGATAGTGCACAATGTATTAATGTACAGGACTATGTCTTTAGTAACGTTTCAACAATTCCCGATGGAGATATCGTCAATTATAGTTGGGCAACGGGCATTTCAGATTATAATAATATCAGCCCATTGCGTCATCAATTTAATACTTCTGGATTCCATTCCATTTATTTGGAGGTAATCTCTGATAGTGGTTGTATTGATAAAAAGAGTAAAGTAGTAAGAGTTTATCCAAAACCAGTAGCATCTATTGTAGTTAATGACTCAGTACAATGTATCAGAGGAAATAATTTTGTCTTCAGAGATAATTCATTTGACTCAGCTTCGATAACTGGACATAGGTGGTTCTATCAATTGAATGAGACTTCGGTGCTTGATACATTTGAAATAGTTTACAATACTATAGGATTAAAGAAAGTTGATTTAATTACAATTTCATCAAATGCTTGTCAAGATACAACAAGCATACGTGTTAGGGTTAAACCAATGCCGAATCCTGAGTTTGAAATTATGAAGCCGTTTTATTGTGAAGATGAACCTGCAGTTAGCCTTGTTGCAATTCGCCCAGGAGGAATTTATTACGGAAAGAATATCGCAGACCAACTATATACACCGAGAATATTGTGGGAGGATACCGTAAAATATGTAGTTGTTTTGGAGGGATGCGTAGACAGTAGCCTACAATATTCTCAAGTATACCCCTTGCCTGATGCCAGTTTGGGAAATGATACAACAATCTGTAAATATGAGTCAGTTCTATTGACAACTCCGAGCTGGAATAGCACTTTTAAATGGCACAATGGTACGACTGATACTTCTTTTTTAGCAAGTTGGGCAGGTAGGTATTGGGTTACGGCAACAAACATTTGTGGTTCAGATTCAGATACTATAGAAATTAAAATAAGAGATATTGATTGCAGACTATTTCTACCTACTGCTTTCACTCCGAATCATGATAATCTAAATGAAACATATGGTCCGGTTGTATTTGATGTAGAAAAAATGGATTATTCAATTTTTAATTCATGGGGCGAGAAAATTTACCAGGGAGATATAAATGATTCTGGTTGGGATGGTATTTATTTAGGAAAGAAATCTCAGCAGGGATGGTATGTTATTTTAGTTAATTATGAATACAAAACGGAGTACAGGAAAGTTATGGGAAATGCCAGAGAAGTTTTTTACTTGATTCGGCGATAATGGTGGGTAGTGAATCAAATATGTTTTTTTGATAAAATGCGAAAAAGGGTAGTGTATTGAGTATCCGAGGAGGCTATAGAAGATAAATAACTACAGATCCCTGGTTAATGGCACGTAGAATGCATTGATAAATAGGCCATCTAGAATGAGTTCAGTACTACTCTTTCTCTCTGTGCATAACAAGAGAGACGTCATTTAGATGGATACTCCAAGAATCTTTACTCGTATGATATGTTGATATTTCACCAACTCGACCTGTACTAAATTCTAACTGCACGGTCATGGCATTTGCCTCAGAAATACACCAGATTCCAGTTTGAGAATTTCCCATTATTGACAATCTAAATGAATCATTCTGCTTAAGATTAATAGTAGTTGTTCCATAAACTTCCTTTATGCTTCGAATAGTTTCTTTACTCAATGTTCCTCTATTATAGATCATATAAAATTTCCAAACGCCATTTAGTTCGTATTCTGAGTCATGTGGTGAGTAAAACGCAGTACAAAGAATTACAACTATAATCGCAAGAATCCCTTTATTATTCATTTTTATTTTTGCTGAGAAGATTTGTCATACCCTTCCGGCAATTGAAACCCATAAATCCTTGCATAGACCCAAAGCGGTGGAAGGTAAATTTCAGATCTACGTGCATCTATTTTTTTAATGTCAATTATGGGATTTAAAATAGCCTTTCCTTTGTGTGTGTTCATTGGAGACCCATAAATAGAATACGGCTCTTTGCAAGCTCTTGATACAGAATTATCTTTCCAAAAGGAATACTCAGCGTTACTGAATTCTCCGTTGTGAACTGCCGCCAATAGAACAGAATCTAAAAAGGTAGCACTGTTAACGTTACTCTTTGAATACACTGGATCACATTCATTGAAAAGGTGAGCGAGAACGAAGCCTAACCCGCCGCTTTTGGTTGTTGAAAAAAAGCCATTAGAACTCGTAAGCTTTATAATAGTATTTAGATTGAGACTATCTGCCAACTGAACCGTTGTATTAAACACTTTTGTTTTGATGGAATCATCTAAAAACGTAAACCCGGAATATGAGCTTGATGTAATAAAGGAGACTCCTCCATCCATAAAATTTCTTGAGAATTGATCTGTGGAAATAATAATGTTCATATTAGTGTACCAATCTAGGTCTAAATTGCCTTTGTAAACGTTGTTATATATATCATAATCACGCAAAGCATTTTGAGCCTTTTCGGTATTGAAAAATGAAGACATGGATGGATTAGTTATGTAATATTTTAACACCGTTTTTCGTAAACCTGTTTTCATTTCATAAACCAGAAAATCAGCTGCTTCGGAGTACTTCTTTAGTGAAATGGCTAACTTGATAGCATTAATGTCATCAAACATGACGTTATCTAAAAAAGTTTCAGGATACGTTTTAATACACTCGGAATAAAAAGCCAAAAGAATGTTACTATCCAAGCTTATGGCATATGCTTCTAAGGCGGTGTTTTTGGTCTCATAGTATTGCTCAATATCTATACCAGTTGAGTCTTTATCCGACTGTGCATAATTGTAAAAACAAATAAGTACTAACGCTAAAAGTAATGATAATCTCATGGGTCTGGTTATTTTATTATTGCATAAGAACGTAATCACTCCTTGTAAAAGTATTGAGCCCAGTCTAATGATAAGTTGTACTAACTAGAAATATATTTTGGATGGTTTTGCAACGTTTGGACATTCATGAGCTACAAGCTAAATCCATGAAATGGACGCTATTGATTTAGTAATTTAACTTATCCCTTAGAACAACATTTAACTCATCTGCATTCGTATATACAGCAAAGTGTCCTCCAGGAATTTGAGCATCAGCTTTGTCGCGGTTGCTGCTAAATACACGGTCTTTGGTGGAGTGAATATGAAAGAATGGTGTGTCTGAATGAATACCTTGCCAATTAGCAATTTGATTCATTGCCCATTTCAAATGCTGAGGACTGCTATTCTCAAAGCAAGATTGTAATACTTCTTGTTCTTCAGGATTGACTAGAGAGAATGCGTAGGCAGTAAGTTTATTTGCATTTTCTAACATTGAGTTGGGTAAAAGGTCTGGAAAGTGAACTGCTCCAGCTAAGCTCATATACCAAGGTTTTTCTTCTTTACTCTTAATTGTTGAGATCAGGATAAGTTCTTTTACTTCAATTAGGGCAGCAATTTCTTGAGCCACGATTCCACCAAAACTTAACCCGATTAAAGTTGGGTTTTGATGCTTGATTCCCTCGGACATTCTACCCGCATATTCTTGCAAACTTTCGTTGGGTTTGTTCTCAATCCAAGGCAAATGTGTGTGATTGTCTGGAAAGTTGATTCGAGAAAAAACACGTTCGTCTGCTCCAAGACCCGAAAGGATGTAGTAATGTGTGTTTTTCATTAAGAGCCCAATGTTATAATAAATATTGGGCTATCAGGCAATTTAAGACGTATACTTTACCTAAATAGACAAGTATCTAAAAGCTTTGTACTACCCCATAGATCTTAAACTGTAGTCCTTCATCCATTTGGTGCTTATTCAGAGGGAAATTCAGCCAAGCTATGATGAATAAACTTCATCCAGAGCATTTTCTCATTGGGATTGACATCGGGCATATATTCGTCAGCCATCAATGGAATTTAGGATTCTTCCATATTCCTTATCAGAATAATAATGAGTCAGTTCTATAGTATTACTTCTTTCAAACCATTGTGTAACTGTGCTGAATGTAATTCTTCCTCCTGATTAATTAGGTCTGCTAAGACTTACAGGTAGCCTAAAAAACACTTAGAACAAGGACATCATAAGTGGCAAACTAAGGAGCCACGACTGTTCTTCCTATAATTAATGAATGTTTGAATTTTCAACATCCTTTAGCACGATGGAGTCTGCTTTGTTATCTCCATAAATACGCATTGATTCTATGGTTAGATTTTGTACGTCATCAAAAACCATTGCTGGCCGATAATCTGGTTTCTTAATCTTAAGCTTTATATTTTTCATGGTTAAACCATCCACATGTCTTACATAAAATCCCCAAGAGGGTAATTCGCCAAACATAGAGAATTCGGGATAGTGATTCTCTAACTCAGGCACATCATCCAACCGATAAACTGGCATGTTGGCATAGGCCTTACTCCCTCTTCCTGGATAAATAATTTTAATATTCTCCAAGGTCAAATTTTCTATATTATACCCCTGAAGACCTGTAATTGATGAAGGGAACACATTATGAAAATAGGGAAGTTCTGGGCCACGGATTTCATACGCATAATCAGGGTGCTTAAATGGAACTTTTACTTTTATATTTTTGATTGTAACATTTCTTAATATACCTGGTCTTTTTGCCTTTCGTATCTTTCCTATCCTAATAAAAATCGCGTTCCCCGTATTTACTGCCTTAATATTCTCTATCATTACGTTTTCGATAATTCCACCTTGTACAGACTCAATAGCAATAGCCGAGCGGTAAGTATCAAATACTTTTATGTTTTTAATCACCACATTCTTAATTTGACTAACCGATGATGTTCCCAATTTAATCGCACAACCACTAGACCGGATGGTGCAATTTGCAATGTAAATGCTATCACAAAATTCTGTTAAATCCCATTCTTCAGACTTCAGACAGATACCATCATCTGATGAATTTATATAACAATTGGTAATTCTAACATTTCGACAATCCAAAATATCAATTCCATCATTGTTCCAATACGTATCACTTTCTACTCGAATATTATCAATAATCAAATTTCTACATATCTCATAAGTTTGAACCCAGCTTGCCGCGTTTTTTATCGTTACATCGGTAACCCTTATATTTCGGCAATTCATAAATTCAATAATTTGAGGTCTTACGGTCACATATGGTCTTTTTTCTCGAAAGATATAGTCAGAGCTATCAATTTCCCCAGCATAAAAAAGACTATCAATATTTAATGCCAATTGAGCTCCTTGTCCATCAATAGTGCCCTTGCCTGTTATAGCAATATCATTTGCGCCATCAGCCATAACCAAGGCTTTCCATCTATTGAGTGTAATATAATGTGAATGATCAACGCTGCCCAATAACACAGCCTTGCTTTTTAAATGCAGTTCAACACCGGATTTTAAAACAATGCTACCAGAAATAAAACGGCCTGAAGGAACAATTACACGTCCTCCACCTTCTTCATGAGCTCGATCTATGGCAGACTGAATAAACAGGGTATTCACTGTTTTTCCATCTGGCACAGCACCATAGTCTAAAATATTATAATCCTTCGCAAACGAAGAAAAATACATTAAAAACAGAATAACACATAGGGCATGTCGACATTTCATATTTTCACCAAACAAATACCATTTAGCGTGCAATGTACATATATTTTCAATACAACCCTTGGCGAAACAACCATCCTTATTTTGACAGAAATAGGCCCTAATTATTTGGCAAGTTTATCGCTTCTTATTAGTTTTGTAAACAACGCTTTAATCCATGCAGACTATTCGATTATTTCAATTTATTGCCTTGTTTTTGGTTACCATTTCTATGGGCTGTAATGGTAGTTCGTCAAAAAACATGTCCGAGCTTGAAAACAAAAAATCATCTGACCCAACTGTTTCTTTAAGCAACAGCAATACATGGAATAGCAAAAGCACAACAACCTCATTCCTAATTCGATCTAAAGCATTGCTGGCAACAAGATTTAAGTCTCTTGATGAATTTAAATCCCGAATTAGAATTGAATATGACAATGACTCCGCTTATTCAGGTGAATCAAGTTCTGAAAATTCGAGAGTACTATTGACGTATATCAGTAATGGCCAAAAAGTGATTAGTGAATTAAAATCAGGGATCAGTCAGGGTGATATATTAAAAGTACAAGATGCAGATTATTGGGATCAGTCTAGTTTTATTTTAAGATCCCCTTATTCTATAAGAAATAGAATAGATCTCGGTAAAATTTATATGCTTGCTAGACGAAGACATCATATCTTTGGAGAAGGAGATGTGGCTTTTTATGATTTAGCCGAAGCATCTGTAAAAAACATAACTACCTATAATTTAGCATACCAAAATGCTAAAGACAGTTCAGAGAAGGGCTATATTAACACCTTTAATCATGTAACTGCACAGGCATTTGTAACTACTTTTTTTTCAGAAGAACTTGCTGATTTCATGGCAGATGTTCACGAGCGTCATCACATGCCAGAATTAACAACTGGAAGATTTACAGAAGAACAACTCAATGATTCGCTAAATTACCCTCTGGATAATTACGTAGATATGATTAATAATGAGGTAGGGCAAGAAATTGGCATTCAACTCCGAAAAAAATACAATATAAGTTCTGAAACACGATGGACTCCAGAACTACTTACTAACTTTCTGAATGACCTCCAAAGCTATTACATTTGGGCCTTAGAAATTGGCCTAAAGCCTTTTAGACCTACAGATGAATTAGTGATTCGTTTCTCAAACAAAATAAATGCAGTGTTAGATGGGGTATGATTTGAATTTGGCATTCTGCCAAATATTTAACCCTTAATCAATTAAGAACTTTCGCCAATCGATATTTAAACTGCTCTTTTCCCTCTAGAGTGTCTGTTAATACTTTGTATCGTTTTACTATTTCTTCAGCTCCTGTGATATTCCATTCTTTTAAATTGTCCAGCCAATCTTCATCGACTACCATTCCTACTAAAATAGCCTCACTCAAATCTACACCACTCATAGCTATTTCGGTAAGATTTGCGTTTGTAAGGTTGGTGTTGACCATACCTACTCCTTTCAAATCACAACCCGTTAAATCTGCTTCGTTTAGCATAACACCATTTAATTCTGCCCAATGAATAGTGGCATCTCGTAAATCTGCTTTTCTTAGTTTAGCATTGGTCAAATCTGCCCCATTTAAAACAGCTTGCTTTAAATCAGCCTCATTCAACTCAGCCCAACTTAAATTTGCCCTTTTTAAATCTGCCCCTGTTAAATCTGCCCCTGTTAAATTGGCCCTACTTAAATTTACTCCTCTTAGGTTTGCTCCTTTTAAGTTTGCCCAACTCAAATTTGCGTCCTCTATATTAGCACCACTTAAATCAATACCACTCAAATCTATTCCTTGTAAATCTGCATTCGTTAAGTCTGCCTGAGAAAAAGAGGTACTTTGTCTTATCCTAGAAAAGGAGTTTGAATCCATTTTTATGATAGACAATGCTAACAACAACTGACCTCTTTCAGGACTCAACTCTTTCTCCGATACACTGTCTTTTTCGAAAGACTTGTACGGTTTAAAAGAAGAACTTAAAGTTACTATTCTGTCAATTGTTTCATCACTCAACGCTTTATTTGGATTACTATTTACTTCATTTTCAACCTTATCCAAAATATGTTTCATTAAAGACATTAGTTTACTTTGTCTCACTGAAACAATCATTTGTGATTGTTCTTTTAGTCTTATGCTTTGAGTTTGAAGTTGATTCTTGTACATCGTATTCTGTTTGTATACACCTATACTAAAAACCAGAACACTCACGATAATTAACACAGACACAACCCAAATAAAAGAATACCTATTTTTCTTAGAAGAACCTGTCGTTTTATGGTTTCGGAATAAGGAAGCAAGACCTGTTTTGTTGTTCCAAATAAAGAACAGCATCCCTAAGAACGAAATAAAACCCAAACATCCCATAAAACCTAGCCAAAAAGAATAGTCTCTTTCTATATAAGGTAATCGAAGGTATCCTAAAGCCCAACCCATTGAAACACAGAGCGTAAGGCCAATTAAACGATACATTTTTCGATTCATGTGGTAAAGATAACTTTCTATCTGAGTTATGTAAATAGTAGAAAATCGAGTAAACTTAAACGGACAAACTGAAAATTTAAATGCCTTTAATCTTCTTATCTTGCTTACAAACTCTTTGTAGTTATTACGCCTTCATAATATTGCTTATTTTTACTTCATGAAATTGAAATACCCTTTATTAATTGGTACCATCCTATTGCTTACCGTTATGGGTTGCGAACAAGGTTTTAGCCACAGTAATAAAGAAGAAGTAATTGCTTTTTATCCTTCATCCAAACCTTGTACTCGTTGGTGGTGGTTTGCAACCAAAATCAAGGAGTCTGATGTTAAACACCAGCTGGATTGGGCAAAAAAGAACAATTTTGGTGGAGTGGAAATTGCATGGGTATACCCACTTTACCGATACCAGAAAATGTATGCAAAGAAATACAACCGTTATTATCCTGAAGATACAACTGCTCAAAAATGGCTCAGCCCAGCTTGGTCTGATATTGTTGCATATACCAAGTCATACGCAGATTCAATTGGTTTGGCCTGCGATTTCACCTTTGGCAGTGCTTGGCCTGTTGCTGGAAGCAATATCGATAAGGAACATAGTACTCAGATTTACGGCGATTCTTCATTTAATCAAGAACTCACTTTTGCATGGTCTTGGCCAACAAATCAAAAGGTGATTAACCATCTGGATAAAAATGCTTTTGCCCGCTTTTCACTCCCTATTGGCAATGCTTTGAAAAGTGCCCTCAGAGGATCTAAATCAGCTTTATTTACAGATTCTTGGGAAATTAAGCTGAACGCTACAAATAAGATTTGGACTCCTGGTTTTGACTCCACATTTAAAGAAAGCTTTGGTTACAATTTGATTCCATACATGGAATCTGGCCTGGACTCATTTCCAGATGTTCGTTATGATTATATGCTTCATCTGGATGAATATGTAACCAACGGATTCTACAAACCTTATGTAGAGAAATGCAAAGAATTAGGTGCATGGTCTCGGGTACAATGCCTAAGTTCACCAACAGATGTTATGACCACTTATTCACTTGTTGATATTCCAGAGACTGAATCGATGCTGAACAATCCTAATTATTCTAGAGTAGTTAGTTCATCTGCTTGCTTGGCTTCTAAGAGACTTATATCAAGTGAAACATTTACCTGTATGTATGGATTCCCCAGCACATACCTTCGTCAAGAGCAAACTGCAGATCTGAAAATGGTAGCCGATGCAATGTTTGCACAAGGGGTTAATCACCATTTTTATCATGGAATGCCATATAATCCTGAAGGATCAGATAGTATAGAATTTTTTGCAACTACTTATTTTGGGCCTGGCGGTAGCCTATCTCCTGAGCTGCCAGCTTTCAACTCATATATTGGAAAAGTCTCAGGCATCCTTCAAAAAGGCAAAACTTACAGCGATGTTGCTATGTATATCCCCTATGAAGACGGAGTTATGAAAGGAGCATACCCTGCCGAAAAACAAAGGGTATGGGTTTGGGGAGAATATGAGTTGAGATATATCAATCCTCCGAAGGAAGTAGAAGGATATCACCCTTTATGGATTAACAGACACTTTCTTGAAAAAGCAAAATTTAAGAATGATAAATTGATGGTAGGTGACGCACAATTTTCTCTCCTTTATGTTGATGTAAACTACATGGATATTAGGTCACTGAAACGAGTACTGCAATTAGCAAAAGAAGGTTTACCCATATGCCTGAAACAGCACCCTAAAGAACCTGGAAAAATAAAATCAGGTGTTTTCTCTGATTTGATTAATCAGTTAGTCTCCTTAAGAAATGTCTCTAAAGATTTTCAGCAAGTAATTGCCCATTCTCCTCTCATTCAAGGAGATAGCTTGCCAGAATATTGGTGTAGAATAGAAAACGATGGTACTGCTTATTTATTTTTGGCCCAATGGTCTTCCAAAAATCTGAAATACCCAGTATACTCTGGTCAATCTTTCATGAGAGCGTCTCAGTTTAAAAAATTGACATTTAATTTAAACGGACAAGAACGTACACTTAACATTGAATTTAAGCCTTATCAATCTGTGATACTTAAAATTCCACGGGAAGGGGAGGTCGAGTTTGTAGACATTACATTCAACCCGAAGGATCCAATAATTCGCAAGCGAGAGGAACAAAGAATGCATTTCTAAATCGGACTAGTCAACCATATAGACGTATATTCCCATTGTAAATAAGACTTATAAAATCCAATACATACTGTACATAAATGAATAAAAAATCCAATTCTATTGTGCCCAAGGAAACAAGACGCAACTTTATCAAAGAGAAAATACTGGGAGGGTTATTTTTTGCTGCCGGTATTCCCTTGCTCTCTTTTGGCAACATTTTTAAATCAGAAAATGCCACTTCCTTGATGTTTCCTATTGCTCCAGCAAACAAAAAAATGAATTGGGATGAAATTCGTGAACAATTTGTTATTCAGAAGGGCAAACACTATTTTAATTCGGCCAGCTATGGCCCCTCTCCACGTGTTGTTATTGACCATGTCTGCGAGACCTTACGATACCTTGAAAGTGAGGTTCATACGGGACATGAACTAACGGCTTCTATCCATGATAAAGTGAGCACATTTTTGAATACAAGTCCTGATGAGATTGCAATTACCAGAAATGCAACCGAAGGAATGAACATCATAGCACGTAGTTTACCATTAAAAGCTGGGGATGAAATTTTATTGTCTAGCCATGAACATATTGGGGGTTCTGCCCCTTGGATAGCTCTTCAAAAAGATATCGGGGTAGTTATTAAATTAATAGATTTAGATTTAACAGGGAAGGATAACTTTCAAATTATAAAAGACCACATTACTGAGAGAACCAAAGTAGTTTCTTTCTCCCATATTACCTGCACGACAGGGATGTGTTTACCTGCTAAGAAAATTGTTGCATATTGTAGAAAAAAGGGAATTTACTCTTGTGTAGATGGTGCACAAGCTTTGGGAATGATCTCCATAGACTTGGAAGATATAAATCCAGATTTTTACACTTGTAGCGGACACAAGTGGTTGTTTGGACCAAAAGGAACTGGGATTTTGTTCATAAACAAGCGAGTAATTGAAAAATGCTCTCCTGTATTTGTTGGTGCTTACTCAGATAGTAAATTCGATTTAGTCTCCTTAACATTGGAATACAAAATAACAGCTCAAAGGGAAGAATATGGAACTAGAAACATACCCATAATGGCTGGTTTGGGGAGTGCAATAGATTTCATTTCGACTATTGGCATTGAAAATATAGAAGCTCGTGGCAAAGAACTCGCTAAATATTTTCGTACAGGTCTTTCTCAACACCCTAAAATTGAAATACTAACTCCAGAGGATTCAAACTTTTCAGCTTCGATGATTACTATCCGAATAAAGAATAAAGACAACTCAGTTATCCGAAATCAAATTTCCAGAGAAAACGATATTCATGTTAGACTAATTCATGAGAACGATATCAATGGACTTAGAATATCTTTTGCCATCTTTAATAGTATTCAGGAAGTGGATTCATTAATCCATGTTCTAAAAACTAAAGCTTCAGAATAGAGTTTGATGTTTTTCTGTACCCAAGAATACTGTTTGATATAGCTCATTACTATCTTTGAAATAGCTGTGATAGGTTGCGTAGAAGCCTTTAAGTGACTTACTACATTTCGTATGGAAAAAATTCCTTGCTATACTTATCTACTAAATCTATTGGCTAACAGTTTTATTTATTGGAGATGGACTATTGTTTATCAAAGCTCAACATGCTACCCAATAGGTCCTTGAATTGTAGACCTTCATCCATTTGGTGCTTACTCAGCTTGGAATATTCGGCTAAACCATGAAGAACAAACTCCATCCAGAGCATTTTCTCATTGGGATGTACATTAGGCATATGCTCATCTATAAATAAAGCTAGGCCATCAATGGAATTTAAGATTCTTCCATATTCTTTGTCAGAACAGTCATGAGTCAATTCTACGGTCTTACCTCTTTCAAACCATTCCGTAACTCTGCTGAATGCATCCTCTTTTTCTGGCTTATCTGGATAACTATCAGGATCTCCTTCTTCTTGGTTTGCCTTTCTTTTAAGCTTTTCTGGATTGGGAAAGTGCTGAATGAACTCAGCTCGTATTGCCTTGCCAATTAATTGGTTGGCTACGTTTAATGGTCCTTCTTGTTCCCCTTCATATACCATTTCTATTTTGCCCGTAATGGCAGGAATGATACTAATCATATCGCTCACACGTACCATAGACTTCTTGTCATTATTAATCAATACGCGTCGTTCTACGCTACTATAAATATTTTCAAGAGCAGATATAGCCAGTCGAGCCGATACCCCACTCTTAGCATCTACAAACTCGCTTGAGCGTGCTTCTATGACAAGGCGTTCAATCAATGTAGGAATAAGATCATGGTACAGCACGACTTTGTCCTTTTCTTTGTCGGACTTAGCTTCTTGGGCTGTAATCTCTTTACTCGTGGCCAATGTCTTGGGATAATGTGTCAGAATTTGACTTCCAATTCTATCCTTAAGTGGAGTTACAATGCTTCCTCTATTGGTGTAATCCTCAGGATTTGCAGTAAATACAAATTGCATGTCAAGTGCCATTCTCATTTTAAATCCACGAATTTGAATATCACCCTCTTGCAAAATATTGAATAAGGCTACCTGAATTCGGGGTTGTAGATCTGGTAATTCATTAATCACAAAAATGCATCGGTTTGCACGCGGAATTATTCCATAGTGAATCACTCGTTCATCATTGTAACTTAGCTTCTCGTTGATTGCTTTAATAGGATCTACATCTCCAATAAGATCAGCTACAGATACATCCGGTGTTGCTAGTTTCTCAACGTACCGGTCATCTCTATGTAGCCAAGATATTGAAGTTTTGTCTCCAAGCTTTGCTACTTGTTGTTTACCAAAGAAGGAGATAGGAGCAAAAGGATCATCATTTATCTCACTTCCTGCTACATATGGAATATACTCATCCAATAAACCCGTAAGCTGACGAGCCATTTTGGTTTTGGCTTGCCCCCTAAGTCCCAAAAGATTAATACTGTGGCCACTCAATATAGCTCTTTCGAAATCTGGAATAACGGTGTTCTCATATCCTAAAATACCAGTGAATATGGGTTCTTTAGCCATTAATCTTTCACGGAGATTATTTTTCAATTCCTCATGAATATTTTTAGGTTGATATCCGCTTGCTTTTAACTCACCTAGTGTTGTTGGTCTTGTCATCTTTTTTGTATATGGAGAAGCATCTTGTGAATAGCTTTTTGCATCAAAATCTATCTCAAATGTAATTTCCCCTTTTCTTTTGTATTTTTAATTATCAATAACTAGTGATTAATTACTTTTTGCTAGTCAGTTATTAGCTAAAATCTCTTTCTTTTATTTTTAGCATAATCAGTAAAGACTATTTCCCCCAGCCCTTGAAGACCAGTATAAAATGCTTTGCCATTATTGGTCTCTGTAAATTCTTCTACAAACTGTTGTAAGTATGGGTCTTGGGCTATCATAAATGTTGTAATAGGAATACCCAATCTACGACAGGCTGCCGCTTCATTGTAGCATTTATTCACTATCTTTTTATCCAATCCAAAACTGTTTTTGTAGTACTTGATTCCTTCTTTAAGGCAACTGGGTTTCCCATCTGTGATCATAAAGATTTGCTTGTTTAGATTTCGCTTTCTTCTCAGAATTTCCCGTGCCAGTTGAAGTCCTGCAACCGTATTGGTATGGTAGGGCCCCACCTTTAAATAAGGCAATTCTTTTAGCTGAATTTGCCATGCATCGTTTCCAAAAACAATAATATCCAAGGTGTCTTTTGGAAATTGAGTTTTAATGTATTCTGCCAGAGCCAAAGCCACACGTTTTGCAGGTGTTATTCTATCCTCTCCATAGAGAATCATACTGTGACTAATATCAATCATTAGAACGGTACTAGTTTGGGTTTTATACGTCTTTTCATTAATGACTAGGTCATCCTGCGTCATGATGTCCTCTAGACCATGATTCAGTTGTGCGTTCTTGATACTTTCAGTAAGAGCAATTTGGTCCATACTATCACCAAACTGATAGCTCCGCATATCTGGAGTAGGTTCATCACCAATACCTGTAAAACGGGTTTTATGATTTCCTTTTCCTGATTTTTTGAGTTTACCAAAAACCTCTTCCAGTGCATTCTTGCGAATGGCTTGCTCCATTTTGGCTGTTATTTCGTACTCCCCTGAGCGTTGATTTTCATCCATGTAACCTTGGTCTTTCAGGTCTTGGATGAAGTCACCCATTCCATAATCACTGTTGGTAATGTTGTGCTTTTTATCCAGTTCATTCATCCAATCAAAGGCTTCACTCATGTCACCGCTTGTATAGAGCAACAGCTGCTTGAATAGGTCTAGCAAATTCTCAAAATTGCTGCCTTCAATTTTACTGGGTATGTACTTGGAAAATAGAAATCCTTTCACGTTGTGTAAAGGTAACAAATGGAGAAGTAATTGGATTTAGAATTTTTAACGAGATTAGATTGTTAAAAGCTTTTTAAAACAAACGCTATTTTCAATTTGGGCATACTGCCCATAGTTTGGGATATTTGTATATCCGTTTTTTTTGTAAAGTTCAATAGCTTCAACCTGTTTGTGCCCAGTTTCCAAAATACAAGAAGCATAACCTGTTTCACTTGCCCAGTTTTCGAGTTCTGTTAAGACTACTGATGCAAGACCATTACCTCGTTCTTCTAGTAGCGTAAACATCCTTTTGACTTCAACAGAATCTGAATCATATTTTTTTATTGAACCACAGGCTACAGCTTGTTCATTTTTATACAGAACCACAACCATCTTTAAATCTTCTATCGAATTATACTGGTCATAAAACGCATGATCATCTCCATCTACAATCTTAAGGTAAGAGTCGAGCAGTTTAACAAGGTTTATAAAATCAGGATTTTGAGAAGTAGTTCTTAGAATTTGAGTGTTCATTAATCCAACCTTACCTATTTCCCGATCACGGTAAGTAGATAAAAGCTATCTCTAACAGCTTCAACACTATGTAGTGTGTCTGAGGTAATCCCTAGCATTTGCCCTTTTTTCAATTGAATAAAGGAACCGTCAACGTGTATTTTTATTTTACCCTTTAAAACTTGTACGGTAGCATCTCCATTTACCCTACTCGGTTTTCGAGTGTTCTTTTTGTGCATTCCTCTCAATACAATAGTCACCGAGTCCGATTTATAAATGGTAATGGTATTGTGCTTCTCCTTTTTCCAAGCCTCTTCATTTTTGAGTTGTTTAATGAATTTATTGATATTCATTTGAACAAGAGGAGCATATAACAAACGTTCTCCATTGGGACGGTGGGTTGTGGAGTCTATTCTTTTATTTTCCATGGTGTTACTCTTGCTTAGATTATTGAAGGATTGAATTCAATTTGCAAGATAGTTAATTAATACCGTTTAAATTTTAGGCAAAGACAGATTTTAGCGTTTGTTAATCTGTTAGAGCTTCTGTAACAGCACTGCATACCTCCCGTATTTCCTTCTTTGTAATGGTTAGCGGAGGAGCTATTCTTAAGCATTCCAAGTTATACAGGAACCAGTCAATAATTACACCACGTTCTATACAGCGTTTCATAGTACGTTCCACTTCTTCAAAGCTTTCAAGCTGTACTGCGAGCATCAAACCTTTGCCACTAACTCCTTTTATTTTTTGGTGTACCAGTAATTCTCTGAACAAGGCTTCTTTTTCTGCTACTTCATCAATTAACCCACTTTTTGTAAGAAACTTTAGAGCTGCATTTCCTGCAGCACAACATACCGGATGTCCTCCGAAGGTGGTAATATGTCCAAGAATTGGGTTATCGCTCAAACTAGACATTATTTTATGTGATGAGATAAATACCCCGATTGGCATTCCTCCACCCAAGGCCTTTGCACTTAGTAAAATGTCAGGAATAACGTTGTAATGTTCAAATGCGTAAAGTTTACCTGTACGACCTATACCGGTTTGTATTTCGTCAAATATGAGAAGAGTACCTGTTTCATCACACTTTTTTCGAAGTGCATTTATAAAGGCTGGATTTGCTGGGACGTAGCCCTTCTCTGCCTGAACAGGTTCTATAAATACTGCAGCAGTTTGATGGTCGATTACGTCTAGAGAATCTATTTCATTGAAATCCGCAAAATGAATATTAGGTAGTAGTGGTTTGAACGGCCCAGAATAATATTCGTCACTCATCAAACTTAATGCACCGCTTGTACTACCATGGTAGGCATTTCGCATTGCAACTATCTTACCTCTTCCTGTATGTTTCTTAGCCAGTTTCATAGCACCTTCTACAGCTTCGCTACCACTGTTTAGAAAGTAAAAAGATTGGAGTTGTTCAGGCAGAAGTTTTGATAATCGTTTTGCCAGTTTTATTTGTGGTCCAATTACATACTCACCATACACCATCTGATGGCTGTACTTGTCTATTTGTTTTTTGACAGCCTTTCGTACTTGTTTGTTGTTATGACCAATGTTATTTACAGCTATTCCGCTTATAAGGTCTACATAGGGCTTGTTTTCTTTGTCGTATAAATAGATACCATCACCACGAACAAATTCGTACATAGGTGGAGTAGGAGAGGTCTGAGCTAGGTGTTTTAAGAATGACTTTTTGATGGTGCGAAGATATTTATAATTGTTGGAACACGCCTTGAGTATATTGTTGGAACACGCCTTGAGGCGTGTTCCTTACGAACAAAAAACCTCCACAGAAAACTGTGAAGGTTTTTAATTTTTTTAACTAAGGTTTAGACTAGTTAACTTTTTCAGAAAGACCTGATCCTGCTTTGAACTTAACAACGTTCTTAGCAGCGATTTTGATTTCTTTACCAGTTCTTGGGTTTCTACCAATTCTTGCAGCTCTTTTGTTTACAGAGAAAGTACCGAATCCTACAAGGATAAGTTTTTCACCTTTTTTAAGTGCTGAAGTAGTTGAGTCCATAAATGCATTTAGTGCCTCACCAGCTTGTGCTTTAGAGATACTAGCTGAATCAGCCATAGCTGATATTAAATCTGATTTGTTCATAAGTTTAAATGTTACGTGTTATTATAAGCTCAATGTTAATGTGAAGACCCTAATGAATACAAGGGTTGTTACCTATTTGTTGATAATCTCAGCGTTTGAGCTAGTTTTAAAGGTGTAAACCCACTGTTAATGGGCATCTTGAGTTGAGAAAGTTCGTAAAATGCCTCCCTTTTCCTGAAAATTGATTCCAATTCAGAAAGAGATTTCTGTTTAATCAAGGGTCGACCTTCCAGGCGAGAGGAAGTTTTTGCTATTTCTTCCCATGGTTTATGGAGGTAAACACAAACGCCATTTTGTATAATGTCAATAGCATTGGTAGATGACGCCATTGTACCTCCTCCCAACGCTATTATAGTTTTGGTTTTGGTAATTTTAAGTATATCAAGTAGAGCGTTCCTTTCTATAATGCGAAACTCATATTCTCCTTTTTCTTTAAAAAGTTCAGGTATGCTTTTACTTGTGATTTGAGTAATCTGCTCATCCAAGTCTATGAATGGTAAATGGGTTATCACACTTAACTCTTTTCCTATGGTAGTTTTTCCTACTCCCATAAAGCCTGTTAGAAATATGTGCATTAGGATAATTTTATTCTGGGGTCGAGTTTGACGTATAGAATATCTACTATAATATTAATGACGACAAAAAGTAATGCAATAAATAAGATACTTCCCATCACTACGGGAAGGTCATTCATCTCCAAAGCTTCGATGGTAAGTTTGCCAAGCCCACGCCAATTGAAAATATATTCTACAAAGAATGCACCAGCCAATAAAGATGCAAACCAGCCAGATACTGCCGTTATAACTGGGTTTAGTGCATTTGGAAGTGCATGTTTTATTAGGATCTCACGAGGTGAAAGTCCTTTAGATTTTGCTGTTTTAATAAAGTCCTTATTCAAGGTTTCCAGCATGGAACTTCGGGTTAGTAGAGTGAATATAGACAAAGGTCTTACTCCAAGAGCTATTGCAGGGAGAATCAAATTTTTCCATTGGTAGTATTCCCCTGTAAAAGGGTCGATGTCTATCCAACTGCCAGTCATATTAAGACCGGTTATGTCATGTAATAGATAGCCGAAGAACCATGCAAGAATAATTGCAGAGAAGAATGAGGGTACAGAAATACCGAGCGTACTAACAAAAACAATGGCTTGATCCATAAAAGAATTGGCTTTTATCCCTGAAAGTACTCCTAATAATATGCCGAAAAAGGCAGCAATAATTATGGACAGTAAAGCCAGTATGAATGTTCCTTTAAAAGATTGAATGATTAATGTTCCGGTTTTCTCTCTAGTTTGAAAACTTCTTCTTAGAAATGGCTTTTTTAAAAGTGTCGTCGTTTTGCCAATGGTCATCTTGAATCCACCATATTTCTCATTCAGTTGTTCTGGACTTACACCTGTATGAAAAGAGATAGGAGAGAGGTCATTGAGAAATAGTAGGTATTGAGTAAATCTAGGTTTATCCAAACCAAATTCCTTTTTGATGGCTTCCTGAGTTTCTATATCAGTTCGTTGACCTACAGCCATTTTTTCTGGACTTGGAAACGAAAAGCTAAATAAAAAGAAAACTACAGTAACTACGCTGAATAGAATAAGTATACCGTTTAGAATTCGCTTTACAAGAAAGTTTATCATTTAGCCACAGCTTTCATAAACTTCTTGACCGATGGTAGTCTTGTAGATGGCCAGTTGCGTTTTACAACATTTCCATCAAACAATACCAAACCTGGATTGGAACGTATAATTGATTTTAGGTTGGTTTTGTCTCCATAATAAAAAGGAATGTCAAATTGGTGCTCATGCCTAAAGGAATCTACTTTCTCACTTGCACTTGCTGTTAAAGGATATATTTCGAATCCCTCTTTTTGGCACATTTTAATGATTTTCTTGAGTTCATCAATCGATTTCAAATTGACCTTCTCTACGTCATTCATGACAATAAGAATCTTATAGCTGGAATCTGCAAAGAAATCGTCTATGTAATCATTTGATCTGGACTCATCCATGATTTTAAAATCATGGATTTCTGGGTCATAACCTTTAGAGATTAACTTATCTCTTCGGTCTACGAATGAATATCCTTCTTCTTTCAAGTCCCTTCCACTCATTTGCTCCAATGAGAACTCTTCTTCCACACCATCTTTGGCATACACAAAGACATTTTCATAAACATCTGTCGGAGCACCTTCTGGTACTACTGTCAAATTCATGATGTTATTGCCTTCTTTGAATTTTAAGAAGTTTTTTACAGGAAGGTAGTGCCAGCAATACAGTGAGAAACTGACAGACAAGATGGTGAAAGTAGTGAGTACCTTTACGGAAAATGGATTGCTGAAAATAGGTTTCACGTATTTAATACCCAAGAGTATTAATAAGATTGACACACTAAGAATGATGTCTTTATTGAAGCTTTCCCAAGGAGTAAGTTTTATGGCATCTCCAAAACAACCGCAATCGGTAACCTTATTGAAGTAAGCACTATATCCCGTTAAAAAAGTAAACAGGATTATGATAATAATAAGAAGCCAAATGGTAAACTTTGGAGCCCATCCTATGATTAGTGCAATGCCTAAGACTATTTCCAAAACACATAGGAAAATAGCAAGTGCAAGAGCGTAGGGTCGCAAGCCTTGAAAGAAGTCTACTAACCAAGAATTCTCTTTGACATATTTACTAGCATCAATATTGATAATTCTATTGTTTTCGGATGATGCTAAGAAGCTAATTGTTTCTTCTCCAAGTAAGTTCCCTGCTATGCCGTAGGTTATTGTAGCATCCAGTAGCACAGAATCATTCATTTGAGAATTGATGGAAGAGGTGAAGAGTTGCTTACTACCTAGACTAAGTGTTGCATCTGCAAAATGTACACTATCAGTTATCCCATCCATAATGGGCTTGGAAATCCAAGGTGAAGAGTTAGCTATAATCTGATATTCATTTCTATTGGGAGAGATAGCGTGTGTGCTAGAAACCGTTTCTCCGTTTGCCGTGATGTTTATTTCAATGCTGTCTTGAATTGCTTCTACATCTCCTGAAAACACAGAGAAATATTCATCCAGTTTATAACTAAAACCAGTAGGGTCATTGGATTTTATAAAACCTGAGAAAATGAATAGTAAGCCTACAAATACGCGTAATATGTTTGCCAGATACTTCATTATTTATAAAAGTTGTTGATACGTATCAAAGCAAATATAGCATAGTTAAGCATATCACTAAAGTTAGCATCAATTCCTTCTGAAATCAGTGTTTTTCCGCCATTATCCTCTATCTGTTTTGTTCTTAGTATTTTCATTAAAATTAGGTCTGTATAGGTGCTTACTCGCATTTCTCTCCAGGCCTCACCGTAGTCATGATTTTTAGTCATCATCAATTGCTTGCACATCTCTGTTTTCTGATCGTATAGTTTAACTACGTTCTCAGGGTCCATCTCCATGTCATCACTTTCTGTAAGTTCCAGTTGAATAAGAGCAATTACGCAGTAATTTACGATACCCATAAATTCACTTTCGATACTTTCACCTACCTTGTTTTCTTTCTTATCTTCAATGCTCCTAATGCGTTGAGCCTTAATGAAAATTTGATCAGTTATAGAGATGGGTCTAAGTATCCTCCAAGCAGTGCCATAGTCATATGTTTTTTTCTTAAATATTTCTCGGCATTGAGAAATGGCTTTGTCGAAGAGTAAAGGTGTATCAGTTTGCAAAATGAATATACTTTTGCCACAAAAGTAATTTTTGAAGCGATACGGATGAAGCGAAGCATCAACATAAAAGGAACACTTATGGATTTAAGTACACCTAAGGTAATGGGTATACTAAATGTGACCCCAGATTCTTTTTCTGATGGAGGTAAGTATACCGACCTAGATTCTGCAATAATGCAGGCTGAAAAGATGGTAAAAGAAGGAGTTAATATCTTGGATGTTGGCGGATACAGTTCAAGACCGGGAGCTGATGAAGTTAGTGTTGAAGAAGAGTTAGAAAGGGTAGTGCCTGTCATAGAAAAACTGCATGATGTCTGCGATTTGCCTATTTCGATAGACACGTTTAGAAGTAAGGTGGCAAGAGCTGCTGTGGATGCTGGAGCAAATATTGTAAATGACATTAGTGCGGGAGAGGATGATGAGTTAATGATAACTACTGTTGCTGAGCTTAAAGTTCCTTATATCGCCATGCACAAGCAAGGAGTACCACTTACCATGCAAGACAATCCAGAATACGATAATGTATTGAAGAATGTTTTTGAGTATCTCTTAGCCAAGAAAGAAGAATGTCTCAATGCGGGTATTGTAGACCTCATAATAGATCCAGGATTTGGATTTGGAAAGACAATAGAGCATAACTATGAATTGCTCAGAAACTTGAACCATTTTCAGTTATTGGGCATTCCGATACTAGTAGGTTTGTCAAGAAAGTCCATGATTTATAAGGTCCTAGATTCGTCTGCTGAAGAAGCGTTGAACGGGACTTCTTTCTTGCATGCTTATGCCCTGCAAGGAGGTGCAAGCATTTTACGAGTGCACGATGTTAAAGAGGCCGTGGAATGCGTGAAGTTATGGGAGAGGTTGGAGTAGTAATCCATCTTAAAACTCTTCCCGAATTATTAAAGGGTAACGACGTTTAATAATACGTTGTTCATTACTATTTAGCCAATGGTACTTTTTGTTGAATTGAACAGAACTAGCTTCATGTCTTAGGGCATAAATCGGAAGACGGATTTCTGTTTGTGCATTAATATACTGGCCCAAAGTGCATGTGCTGTCCTTGGTGAAATTAATTACATAATTGGAATCAGACAATAACAGGAACCTGATTTTAAGGCTAATGCTGTCCATGTCTGTTTGAAGACCATTCAGAATAATTTTTCCTTGATTTGTTAAATGAACATCAATTCGATTAGAATAGTTGGTTATGTCAAAGGGAGGTGGAGGAGGTGGAGGAGAAATGCCTAAAGATGAGTTGTATGATCGAGGTGGCGGAATATTTTCATAAAAGCTTTTAAAACGAACGGGCTGGATTCTAGACGGTGTTTTACCGTTTGAAAGTGAATATATAATATTATTAACCCCCAAAGACCTAGAGATATTCTTAAGGGAATCAATCAGATGCATTGGAACTCGTTGGTCCGCCATAAGGGATATGGTAATAAACGGGTAACTACTTAATTGTTTCCGGTCGTATTCATCTATCAAAATGTTAGGAATGTCATTTATAGATATTACCTCTTTTTGATAAAAAATGGTAGGAGACGTTTGACTATTGTTCTTTTTATAGCCAATGTCTATCATAGTATGAATAGAAATTCTTTTAAGTTTCCATCCAAGGATGGAAGATGGTAGGTTGAACTCATAATTAGCAAATGCATGGTTTTTGAGATAGGTAGAATTATAACTCTTGTAATCGACAATGTTGATTTTAGATATTCCAAAGGATAAAAGAGCAACTACAATGGCTGAGTAGGTCATGGGAATAAATATTTTCGTTCTGAAAAGGCGGGCTAAACCGACCCAAGAGTTAAGCCAGAGAACTATTGGAATTAAGACGAAAAAGTATTGATGATTTGCATAAAAATCACAATCATCGTAGGAAGTGTATGTTATACCTAGTCCAAAAAAAAGGGTGAAAAGAACTGAGCAATGGGAGAACCAATGTAAAAAACTGCTGATAAGATTACTTTGGTCATTGCCTATGTTACGCAATCTGATTCGCGAAGAATTGAATGTTTTAAACTGCTGTCTCGACTTTGCCACCCAATACTTAAATGCCATAGCTTGCCCTATGATAACGGATACACTAGCATAAAACCATTTATAGAAGGACATTTCATCTTCTGTGAAAATGTATAATTCAGAAGGGGCAAATACATCAGCACATCTGAATTTTTCAAAAAGAATAAAAGCACCGCTGTACAGGCAGAAGGCAATCAATAAACCCAAAAAGAGTCCCCAAAAGATGCTTATTTTTGAAAGACTAAGTTGGTTTTGAGGTCTTAAAAAACCTTTTTCTAGAGTCACCCGTGCAAGGTACACTATTTCAACTTTCGAATAAGCCAAAACAGGATAAAACCAACTCCAAGAGAAATCAATTGAAACTTCCATCGCCAGTTTGATGATTGAATCTCAGCTTCTGTTGCAGAGACATTGCTCCAAGCAATAAAAGCATCAGCCATAGGGAGTGAGCCGAATACATACTTCTTTTTACCATTTACAGTATAAGCAGCCCCAAAAGTCTCAACACTATTCCTTAAACCCTCGTAAATATCCCATTCACCATATTGAGCCATGGTCTTTTGACCAACAACACTAGCTGCTCCGCCAATTCCCCAAATTACAGGCCCACTGTCCACGTCTCCGTTACCGCCAAGACCTTTTCTGTTTTCTCGAATGCCTGGGAGCCCAAGTCTGGAGTCTACAAATTGTTCCTTATAAATGTCGAATTGCAGCTGTGCAAAATTGCTATCTATATCCCAAAGTAGACAAAGCATTAAGCTTTGCGAATTTCCTCTTGCCATTTGTTGGGTATTACCTGTTATAAAATCTGTGCTATGTGGAATTAAGCCGTTTTCATCCAAATGGCTTTTCACCGCTACAATCCAATTATCCTGAGTGCCACCATATTTATTTTCAAGTAACTCATTTGCAATATCCAATGAAGCTAGAGCGAGGATATTGTCAGCAGGCCAACACGCATTGGAATAGGATTCCAAATAAGGTCTTTCAAAATTCCCTAAAGCCTTTTCAATATCAATACAATTTTGGTCGAGGAGATGGAGTAGGCTAGAGTCTCCTTCAATGGAAACTCTTTTTGCAAGTAAATAGTTGGACCAGCCTCTGTAAAAGACACCATAGTTCAATGGAAGATTTTCGCTGAATATTTGCGTGCCATTGGTCGAAGACATCTCACTCAACGCCCAATCTATTTCTTTCAAAGCCTCTTGTTTTATACTAGCGTGTGTCTTGGGAGAAACCAATTCGCTCCAAGTAAGACCATACAATGCATTTTGAAAAAGAAAACCTTCAGGGAAGAAGCGTTGCATCTTTACTGCTGCATTATTTTCATGCATTTCGTGTTTGAGATGCTGTAGTTGGGCATACACATCTTCATCGTAATGTTTTTCTGAGTTGTACTCTTGGGTATGATAAAGTCTCATGTTCAAGTATACTAGAAGCACTAGAATAAGGTAGAATGGTATTTTTAGGATGGATTTCAATTTTGTTGTTTGACTAAGAGTAAGACATTTCCGTCAATGGAATAAGTAAACCTTAAACCATCTTTGTTTTTTGAGGGATAGAGAATAAGAGTACTTGAACCAATATTAAGGTCCCATTTGGTTATGTGTTTGCTAAAGTAAGAGTAAGTATAGGTTTCAAAAATTGGCATCCCTGTCCTGACACATGGTTCGGTGATATAATCCAAGGTGTCCATTTCAATTTCAAAATCAAATGTAAATTTCTTAGAATTCAACCTTAAGACATAATACTCATTTATTCTTTGAGTAGGTTGAAGACATCTATTGCTATCAATTGTTGAACGGAAAATAAATGAGTCAAGACTTAGAATTAGTGTGTCTGCATCATATAGGTTTTTATAGGATGTTGGTGTTGTATGATAAAACCAAGATTTGGAAAGTTGATTTAAGAGATCATCTGTTTTTTGCGGTAGTTCTTTTTTGAAATGGTATCTGGTGTCAAGGTATTTAATGAAGGGACTGTTGTGGTCAATTGTACCTAAATCAAAAATGAGCGTGTTTATATTTAGTTTTTGTACATAGAGTGTCCTATACGTATGTCTATCTCTTCTTTTACTTTTTTTATTAGTCTGTTGTAGTTCCAAAGTGAAATATTGACCTTTTTCATCCTTTATTTCATAACTGAATGTTGTGGTGTCATTGAGACGAGAGTGTCCAGAGAGGAATTTATTAATGAAAATAGTATGTTCAGAAATTGTTATTTGGATAAGTGTATCCTTGATTAATTCCGTGTTCAATTCATCCACAGATTTATTATTATATCTGGAAGATTCTATTCCTGTTAAGTTCCAAGTGCCTAGTAATTGTGACTGAATCTCTGTTTGAGCTTGGGCTGAGAATAGTATTATAAAGAAGAAGAAAAAGTATAAGAATCTCATAGGATATATAACTATAAATGGTCCACTCTTATTTTAACCAGCTAGAATTCCAAAAAAGATTCTTACTACAACTTCGAGGAGTAGCTGAAGTGTCCAGAGTATAATTTCAAAAACGTATCCTGACCAAAGCATCCAGTCTGTCCACTTATATTTCTTCTGAAAAGATTTGTCATCTTCTTGAGCATATCGTTTCCCCTGCCTGTTTCCTTTTTGTGTTTGTCTATTTACACTGTTCTCATATCGTTTTTGTCGTTTGGCATTCAAGATGTTTTTATGATTCTTTAGCAAGTAATTGTACTTACTCCGTTTTACAGGGTCTCGTAATACTTGATAGGCTTCATTTATTTCAATAAATGTGTCATGAGCGTTAGCATTCTTGTTTACATCAGGATGAAGTTTTAGAGACAACTTTCTATACGCCTTTTTGATTTGCAAGGAATTGCAACCCTTTTTTAGACCCAAGGTTTCATAATAATCTTTCATGATGTCTTTTCTATTCGCTGGAAGCCATTAGTCCTCTTACAAATTGAATTCCTCCAAAAATAATTGCACCCCAAAAAATATAGCCAACATCAGCGACAGTAGCTACAATGCCACCAACACACCAGACAGCACCCCAGAGCATATCACTCTTACCATCGTTAACCTCATCTATAGATCCATGTTCTATTTCGTATTCATTTTGTTGTTTTTGTCTTCGCCGTGCCTCGTCTAAGTCGAAGTTTGAACATTCTATTTCGAAAGCTGCAGGTTCTCCAGTAAGTTCACAGAATAAGCCTTTTTCATAATTTACTTTTCTGCGAGTACAGATTTTACAGTATTCCAAGCGTTGTTCTTGAGTAATCATATTGGTCAATTTTTGAGCTAAAGTATTGTTTTTATTTTATTTCTTTTAAGTTAACCCAACATTCGGATGGTTATAACACGTACTTATTAGTATAACGACTTAATAAAATGAAATTAAAAATAGTACTTCTAACATTAGCTTTCTTCTTTTTCAATCAGGTAATGGCACAAACCACTGTGACATCTGTGATTTCTAGTAATCAAGTTTGGAATTCTGCAGGAAGCCCTTACCTCATAAACCAAAATACGCTTATAGACTCGGGTGTATCTGTAGTGGTCATGCCCGGAACTGAAATAATAGGAGGAAGTGTAAATCCTACCTTACTTATTGACGGAGAGTTTAGAGTTATGGGAACTGCAAGCTCTATTGTTGAAATCAGCAATTTGAAAATGGATTATTCTGCCGTCAGTTTAGATTATGATGCCAATTCTGGTACAGGGGCGTATATGCAGTTTGCAGATATTCAAGGATCTGGGTTAGGAGCTGATAGAAGTATCAGTTTGAAAACTACAGACTTTTATATCACCAACTGTAAATTAACGGGTGCTTATTATGCTATTTACTCGTATTCTTCAGGATCTACAGATACCAATACTCTAACTATAGACAGTTGTGATATACAAGGACTAGGTAGTTCAGGAACTCTAGTATATGTAAGTCCGACCACTACAACATGCATTGTTTCTAATTCAAACTTTAGTAATGGTCGGGCAGTATTTCTTCGTGGAATAGTGGATGTTTTTAAGTGTAATTTCTATGATCTTCAAGATATTGAAATTCGGGTAAATGCTGATGTCTCTATGAGATGTAATACTTTCCTAAATATTTCTAATGGAATAGAAGTCGAATTATATAATAGGACCGCAGGTGTGAGTTTTGTTTTTGAGGGAAATTTACTCGATTCTTTTACTGCAAGAACTTCTGCTAGTGCGATGTTGCTTCTTCGATACTCAACCGCATTTATCCATCCTGCAATTAGTATTAATAACAATAACTTCTTAAATGGGCCTCGTAAGATTGTTATTTCCGGTAATAACCCGAATACTGCAAGATTTGAAGCTCTTGACTTCACTAGTAATTATTGGGGTACAACTAATTCTGCTGATATTGATACCATGATAACGGACTATAACGATGATATTACAATCTACGGAATGGCGAATTACACAGGTTTCTTATCTGATACTGCAACATCAGACTGCTCGGAGAGTGACTCATGTCCTACTCCAAACCTTGGATATAGCTTTGATGGCATGACTATAACGTTTACAGATTCAAATTACAGAGGTGGGTATATAGTATGGAATTATGGGGACGGAACTGCTGCTGATACAGTATATTCTGGTACCGTGGTGCACACTTATGATAGTACAGGGTATTATGAGGCATGCATGTATGTATACAACAATCTTGGACAAGTATGTGATTCTCAATGTGTTCAATTTAGTTTGAATGAAGGTTTTGGTTGTCAAGCTTCTTACTATGTTGCTGTTGATACGTCAAATCCATTTAATCTTTATATCGTCAATAACAGCACAGGAACTACCACAAATACTTCGTTTAGTTGGGTGTTTGGGGATGGAAATTCTTCTACAAGTGCTACACCTAGACACACCTATGATAGCTTTGGGTATTACTGGTTATGCTTAACTATTACGGATAGTGCAACAAGCTGCTCCAGTACCTTCTGTGATACAATAGGTATGGATTCAAATGGTGTGTTCTTCAAGAAAGAAGGTTTTACACTTCAAGTATTGGATCAACGAGATTTGATAAGTGTGCAGGAAATTGAGCAACGTTTAGATGTTTCAGTTTATCCTAATCCATCTACAGGTAAATTCTCAGTGAAACTAAATTTAAATAAAGCAAGTTTAACAAAACTCACAGTAATAAATTCATTGGGAGTTGAAGTGTTGAGCTCTAATGAATTGACATCTGCAGGAAGTAATACTTTGAATGTAGATTTATCTGAGCAGAGCAATGGAATGTATTTTGTTAAAGTGGCTGTGGGTACTAAAGTGAAGACCTACAAAGTGAGCATTAATAAGTAGTATATTAGCTAACACAAAAAGTTACGAGGTGGATCGCATATTGTGGTCCGCCTTTTACCATGAAAAATAAGGAAATCATACAGGGATGTATAAAAGGTGACAGGCGTTCTCAGAGTGCTTTGTACAAACAATACTATCCCTTAATGAATTCGGTGATTTCACGGTATACAACTAGTCAAGACGATAAATCTGTATTGATTAACACAGGTTTTTTAAAAGTGCTTAAAAATTTGGATAAGTACGATCAATCTCTTCCTATTTCTACATGGATTCGAAGAGTATTGGTAAATAGTACCATTGATGAGTTCAGAAAGCAAAAAAATAAGATGCTTAATGTTCATTTGGATGAAGTGTCAGAAAATGAACTTTACTTGGAGTACAATGATGCACTTAGAAGTATGGAAGAAAAAGAAGTTCTACTTCTGTTAAATATACTTCCAGTGACTTCAAAGATGGTATTTAATTTATATGCTATTGATGGATATAAGCACAAAGAGATAGCAGATATGCTGGACATAAGTTCAGGGACGAGTAGATGGCATTTGAACTTTGCCAGAAATAAATTAAAAGAACTATTGTCAGAAGGAATAGTTAAAGGGACAATGTTATTGGGAGTTGCAAAATGAAGAATAAGATGAAAATTGATAATTTTTTTAGAGAGAAATTGAGTACACTCGATGGATCAAATGCTGCAAAAGATTGGAAGGCCATGGAGCAGATACTTGATGCTGATAAGGGTACTGGTTTTTGGCAGAGAAATAAGTATGCATCCATACTTTTATTACTCCTATTTATCTGCACTATAGGGTTCTTTACGTTGGGTAATAAAACAGAGTCAGACGTTGTCGACCATGAAATAGTATCAACTCAAAACGATGTATCCACTTATTCTCCTAGAGAGAATACAAACGAGATTATTGCCACTAACAACATAAGTACACTGGTTCAAGATAGAGCCACGAATAATGATGCAAACGAAGAATTGATAGATGAAGTTATTGATATCGAAGAATCTATACTTGAGGTTCAGGATATTGATTATACAGTAAGTGATCAAGACCCAGTCATTTCTCTGGAAGGTGTCAGTACCAATCCCCTTGTTATACCACGTATACCCATACTGGATATGGGTGGAGTCTTGAGTGCTGAGCTAGTTGTAGCTCCAAACCTCGTTCTGGAAACAAGAAAAATAATACTGCTTGAAAACCTGCCGGGTTTAACTTCTAGATGTTTTCAGGGATTTGAAATGGAAAGGGTAAACGAAACTTCTAGTCATACTTCAATTCCATTTATACCAAAGACTGCGGTGTGGTTCTATGGCGTGGATGTTTATGGAACGTATAATGTATATAACAGAGATAAAAGGAATGCAAATGCTATAAATTCCGAAAAGGAGGTGAGTTCAATAGGCTACGGACTGGGAGGTTTTGTAGGATACAAAAGATGGAAATTCAAACTGGGAGTTGGGCAATTGAATTTACGTGAGAAGAATAATTATATAGGAGAAATGTATGACTACACCTATGACACATCCTTTGTTCTTGTAAAAAGGAATTACAATATAACTTCGCATGGAAAGACAACCGCCTTAGTCAAAGAGATTATCAATAGCACAGTAGATACTAGTAGTATGTCTTTATGCCAGGACTGTAAAACGACCTTCTCCTATATTGAAATTCCAATGTCCATTCAATATGAGGTGGGTAAATCAAGGCTTCGATGTTTTGGGGAAATAGGAGTGGGGTTGTCTTTTTTACAAAAGGCCAAAGGGTACTATTCAACCGCGTTTATGGAAAACGCAATGAGTGAGAATGGTGGGACATACCGTATAGCTCAAGTACAGAAGGAAGACGTAAACAAAATGCTTTGGAGTACGAAAGTTGCTTTAGGAATAAAGTATCGATTAACTAAAGAGTTAAGTCTTTATAGTAGTTATGAATATACGATGTATAGAACCAGTATGATGACAAACTATGACCAAATGGCTAGATTAAATAAGGCCAAGCTAGGAATAGAATATCGATTCTAGCCAATTCTATCTAGAGTATTTCGAAATCATCAACCAAATCAAAATTCTCAAATTTTGAAGAAAGATACATTTGGGCTTCTTGAGTTGTTAGTTTACTAGTTGATTCCAAAGCCAATGTGAAGTTTAGTCTATGATGGTTAAACATTATATAATAGAACGACCCGTTTATTTCACAATTGAAATGTTCTTCTAATGCCATTTCCATTTCATCTATCTCACTTACAATGGATTCTTCAGTTCCTGTAAATAAGCTGCCGAAAGCAAAAAATAAGATGATGATAATTCCTGAAAATAGGGTTTTTGATTTGCTCATATCTCAAAAATAGCAGAACGCGAAACTCGAACTCATAAATTTCGATGAAAGAATTACATTCTCTCAGGAACACCTATTCCTAATAGACTAAATCCATGTTTGATGGTTTCACCACAGGTCTTGGACAAAGAAAGTCTAAAGTTTCTAACGTTGGTCTCTTTGGCACCAAGGATAATATGTTCGTGATAGAACTTATTAAAAGCCTTTGCTATCTCGTATACCGCATTGGCTATCTCCGAAGGGTTGTAATGATTGGCTGCAGCATTCACAGCTTCAGGATAGGCATTCAACAATACAATCAGTTCTTTTTCTTCAGCCGCTAGTTCATTCGGCATTTCAAATGTAACGTCTATTTTTTTTTCATTAGCAGCTTTGAGCATTGAAGCAATTCGGGTATAGGAAAATTGTATAAATGGTGCTGTATTCCCTTGGAAGTCAATAGACTCCTTTGGATCATACATAATTCTCTTTTTGGCATCTATTTTCAACAGATAGTATTTTAACGCACCCATACCCAAAGTCTCGTACAATTCTGTTAGTTCATCAGAACTCATCCCGTCTGTTTTACCGAGTTCTTCCGTCTGTTTTTGAGCAGTAGCTACAACTTCCTCCATAAGCTCGTCAGCGTCCACTACAGTGCCTTCTCTACTCTTCATCTTACCTTCTGGTAAGTCTACCATTCCATAGCTTAGGTGATAGAGTCCATCTGCATAAGGTTTATTAAGTTTTTTAAGGATGAGTTGCAATACTTTGAAGTGGTACTCTTGTTCATTGCCTACCACATAAATAAACTTATCCATTCCAAAGTCTTTGTACTTTAAGTCAGCTGTACCAATGTCCTGGGTTATGTATACAGAAGTTCCATCAGCCCGTTGTACAATCTTCTCATCCAAACCTTCATCCGTTAAGTCTATCCAAACGCTTCCATCATCCTTGGTGAAAAAAGCACCTGATTCTAGACCTTCTTGAACCATCGCCTTACCCAATAAGTATGTGTCCGATTCATAATAGATTTTATCAAAGCTCACACCCATTCTTTTGTAGGTACTATCAAAACCATCATACACCCAGCCATTCATCTTCTTCCAAAGAGCAATGACTTCTTCATCACCATCTTCCCATTTTTGAAGCATTGTTTTTACTTCAGAGCCTAGGCCACTATTGTTATTGAAATAGTTGTTTTTATAATTTGATTTGAAGGATTTCAGGATTCCGTCATTAGAAAGGTCAGCATCTGAGTCTTTTTTCTTTGATTCTTCTAAGACTTTAGCTTCTTTATGTTTATCCAGTTCAGTATTCCCTTCAGGAGTTTCAATCCATGTGGCAAATTCGGCTTGAAATTGTTTCTCAAACTCGACATAATACTTGCCTACCAAGTGGTCACCTTTAACTCCACTACTTTCTGGAGTCTCCGCATTTCCCCATTTTTGCCACGCAAGCATACTTTTACAGATGTGAATTCCACGATCGTTTATCAGGTTATTCTTAATTACTTCATATCCGTTGGCTAATAAGATTTGGCAGTAGGAAAATCCTAGAACATTGTTTCTAATATGTCCAAGGTGAAGTGGTTTATTGGTATTGGGAGAAGAGTATTCTACTACGACCTTCTTATCCTTACCAATATTAGGAATAGTAATACCATTGGCAGCTTGGTTTTTTGCCACATCCAGCCAATAATCATTGCTGAGTTCTAGGTTTAAAAAGCCTTTTACTACATTGTAACCGGAAACCTGTTCTACTTCTTTTTGAATGTACTCCCCAATATCTGAGGCCGTATCTTCTGGCTTTTTCCTGCTAAATCTTAAATATGGAAATACTACGAAGGTGTAATCTCCTTTAAAGTTTGCATTGGTTTTTTCGAAGCTTATTTCGGCTTCGTTGATTTCATACAAACTGGCTAAAGCAGCTTGTGTTTTCTCAGTAAGTACTGATAATATATCCATTATTTTAAGATGGGTGAATTTGGTTCTTGTGAAATTACTTTATGTATTCGTCTCTCTACGAATTTTGGAAAAAACTTATTGACCCAATAGATGATTTTTCCTTGCTTATTGGTCAGCATAAAATCTTTTTTATCTCGAATGGCTTGAAGAATGTCAAGAGCTACATCTGAAGCTTTGTCCATTTTAGATTCATTAGCAGGAGTTTCGCCTTGTAAAGATCCATCTGTGGTCCTAGCATTAAAACGTATGTTACTTCCTGTGAATCCTGGGCAGGCAATTAATGTGTGTACACCTCTTCCCATGTATTCCATTCGAAGAGACTCAAATAAACCATTCAGGGCGAACTTGGATGAAGCATAAGCTGTACGGCCGGGAAGACCTTTAAATCCAGTAACAGATGAAACAGCTACCAAACTACCCTTATTTTTTATCAATTGGGGAAGAGCGGCTTGAGTACAATATACTGCACCCCAATAATTGACATTCATTACTTCTTCCAAAACTTCAAGTTTTACTTCTTCAAATGGAGCTCTCATGGTGATTCCAGCATTGTTAATCAGAATATCAATGCTTCCTAAATTTGATAGTGTAGTGTCAATGAGATTTTGACAATCCAACTGCTTAGTTACATCACATTTAACGGTAACTATTTGTGATTCAAAATCTGCTAGTTCTGACTTTATACTATCTAGTTTTTCAATGTTTCGTGCTGCTATAGCTATGTTAGCACCTACTTTGACCGCTTCTCGTGCAATAGCCTCTCCGATTCCGGAAGACGCCCCTGTAATAATGATATTTTTACCGAAAAGAGAGTCCACTAGCTTTTATTTCTTCCACTTTACGCTGCAACCTACTGCAGGTAACTCCGTATAATCGGGCTCCATACCATCTAGTGTATATTCTAAGGCATCTTCTAGGTACACCCGTGTTACCATATATTCATTTTCCCAATTGTCATCAATGGCACCTTTGTATACAAGCTCACGTTTGCTATTAAAGACAAAGACTTCGGGAGTGCGGGTTGCTCCTAACTTTTTAGCCATGGACTGATCCTCATCGTGTAAGTATGGAAAAGGAAGTTTAAGTTGATTGGCCAAATCCTTCATTGCATCAAAAGAGTCTGCAGGATACTGTTCAGCATCATTCGAATTAATGGCAATGATACCCAAGTTGTCCTCCTCGTATTGATTATGTAGTTTGATTAATCTATTCCAGTATGCTCGAGCGTATGGACAATGGTTGCAAGTAATTACAATGACCAATGCAGTTCTATCTGCAAAGGTGAACTTATCATACTTTCTTCCTTTGGTTCCTTTTAACTCAAATTTGAACAGTTTTTCGCCTATTTCCATCTTACGGCAAAGTTAATAGAATAGGAACAATAGAAAGGAGCTATTTCTTGGATACTTTTTTTCGAAAAACACCTTCTGTAGTTTGAATTTGTAGTGTGTAAATACCCCTTGGTAGATTGCTTATTTCTAGTTGTGTATCTGTTGTCCTATGCAGAACAATTTTTCCCGACAAATCAATAAGTTCAATGGACTCAATTGGGTAGGGCGAAGAGATGTTGATTACAGATGAAGTTGGGTTGGGGTAGATGGAGATATTGATGTTGTCATGATTAATAGTCCCAAGATTTATAAAATCGGTACTATCAGTTCCACGAATGAATCTAGCTAACTCGACTATAGTTTTAGATTCAAAGTGGAAGTTATATCTTCTGATTAAACCTAAACCTCGCCCGTATTCAAATTGAATATTTTCCCCATAGTGGGGAGCAAACCCTGTATTCGTAAGTCTACTAAGACTGGTAAATGTCATCTCCAAAACTTTTACGATGGATACTATCCTTGTGTATAGAGACTTTAAGGTATTGGTTCAGTGTGTCTCTGTGATAGAGGAAGTCTTCAAATGCTAATTTGTAATAATCACCATCGCAATTATTCAAATGGGGATTATTCGAGTGCATTAGGAAAAGAGTGTCTGTTTTACCATCCAAATACAGCCTTTCATAAGATATGGTATCGCCTGACGATAATTTTTTTGTTATGGTGTAACTGAAAAAATAATATTGGAACTCAGGTTTGTCACTGGGTATTAGTGCTGTTTCTTTATATATAAATTGATCACCTACCTCAAAATCATAGATCTCTTTTAATGTAGGAGAGCATTGCCCCATGCTTTGGAAGGAAGCAAATAGCAAGAGGACGGGTATAAGTGTTTTCATTTAGACAAATATAGAAAATAAAAAAGCCAACCTCTTTCGAGATTGGCTTATATCATTTTGAGTAGTGGTAGTAGATTACTCTACTTCTTTTTCTTCTTTTTTGGCTTTGCCTTTCTCTTTTTTGAAAGTCAATTCATCTTTCTTTTTATTGAAATCTACTTTGATGATGTCACCTCCCTTGATGTCCGATTTTAAGATTTCTTCTGCAAGTGGATCTTCTAAATATTTCTGAATAGCTCTGTTTAGAGGACGTGCACCAAAGTTAGAATCAAAGCCTTTTTCTGCTAGATATTCCTTAGCAGATTTGGATAATTTGATATCAAAACCTATTTGCCTAATTCGTACAACCAGCTCGGCTATAGATAACTCAAGTATTTTTTCAATGTCCTTTTTTTCAAGAGAATTGAATACAATTACGTCATCAACTCTATTTAGGAACTCTGGAGAGAAGAAACGTTTTAACGCATTTTCTATCAATCCTTTGGAGTTAAAGTCTGCAGCACCCGTTTTAGCTGATGTGCCAAATCCTACTCCTGCACCAAACTCTTTCAATTGACGACTACCGATATTACTAGTCATAATTATGATGGTATTTCGGAAGTCAACCTTTCTACCTAAACTATCCGTCAAGTAACCTTCATCAAGTACTTGAAGTAATAAGTTAAACACATCTGGGTGAGCTTTCTCGATCTCATCAAAAAGAATTACCGCATAAGGTTTACGTCTTACTTTTTCCGTAAGAATACCACCTTCTTCATAACCCACATATCCTGGAGGGGCTCCTACAAGACGAGATACGGCAAATTTCTCCATGTATTCACTCATATCTATTCTGAGTAAGGCTTCTTTAGAGTCAAACAGATATTTAGCCAAAGATTTGGCCATTTCTGTTTTACCCACACCGGTACTTCCTAAAAATATAAATGAACCAATAGGTTTGTTGGGTGATTTTAGCCCAGCTCTTGTTCGTTGTATAGCCTTTGTAAGTTTTTCAACTGCGAGATCTTGACCTATGACATTGGCTTTTAGTTCGTCACCCATTTTGAGCAAACGGTTACCTTCTTTTTGAGCAATTCTTTTTGTAGGAATTCCTGTCATCATTGCAATAACATCAGCCACATCATCTTCTTCTACACGATAACGTTGTGTCTTGCTATCTTCTTCCCAAACAGTTTTTGCAGATTCGAGATTTTCTAAAAGAGACTTTTCTTTATCACGTAGTCTTGCAGCCTCCTCATATTTTTGGCTTTTCACTACACGATTCTTTTCTTCTTTTATTTCTTCAATCTTTTTCTCTAGTTCTAAAATTTCTTGAGGAACATGAATATTACTCAGGTGAACTCTTGCACCCACTTCATCCAATACGTCAATGGCCTTATCTGGCAAGTGGCGGTCCGTGATGTAACGGATACTCATTTTTACGCAAGCATCAAGTGCTTTGTCAGAGTATTCTACACTGTGGTGGTCTTCATACTTATCCTTAATATTGATAAGTATCTCAAGTGTTTCTTCTGGAGAAGTTGGTTCTACCATTACAGACTGAAATCTTCTCTCTAAAGCTCCATCTTTTTCTATGTACTGTCTATACTCATCCAAGGTAGTAGCTCCTACACATTGTATCTCACCACTTGCCAATGCTGGTTTAAACATATTGGATGCATCAAGTGATCCACTTGCTCCACCAGCTCCTACAATGGTATGAATCTCATCAATAAATAAGATTACATCATCGGTTTTTTCTAACTCGGCCATAACAGCCTTCATTCGCTCTTCAAACTGACCTCTATATTTAGTTCCAGCTACAAGACTTGCGAGATCTAGTGTTACAACTCTTTTGTCAAATAAAACACGAGATACCTTCCGCTGAGATATGCGAAGTGCAAGTCCTTCCGCAATTGCTGTTTTACCTACACCGGGTTCACCTATCAATACGGGATTATTCTTTTTACGTCTACTCAAAATTTGAGATACACGTTCAATTTCCTTTTCTCTTCCCACAATAGGGTCCAATTTGTCAGCCTCTGCCAATTTTGTCAGGTCTTTGCCAAAATTGTCCAATACAGGAGTCTTACTTTTACTCTTCGGATTTTTAGATGGAGGAGTTGTTTTTCCTGTTTCCTCGTGGTAAAAATCTTCTGGAGAATCTGTGCTCATTTCTATTGTAGTATCTGGAAGTTTATCTTCCATTGCATTTTTGAATAAATCATAATCTACCCCAAATTGATTGAGGATTTGTGAAGCAACATTATCTTCGTCTCTTAAAATAGAGAGGAGTAAATGTTCCGTTCTAATTACGTCGTCTTTAAATATTTTCGCCTCTAAATACGTGATTTTGAGAGCTTTCTCTGCCTGTTTGGTCAATGGGATGTTGCCAATATTTGTCGACTTACTTGTGGTGTCACGAATACTATCCTCTACTGCTTTTTTAAGTCTAAGCATATCAATGCCCATAGACTTAAGATGTCTAATAGCTTTACCGTCGCCCTGACGAATAAGACCCAACAAAAGGTGTTCTGTACCTATGTAGCTATGGCCCAATCGTATGGCTTCCTCTCTGCTAAATTGAATTACTTCTTTTACTCCTGGTGAAAACTGTGCTTCCATTATATTAAGTCTAACAAATATAGGACCAAAATGATCTGACAGTCTACCATATTAGTATCACATTTTGTAACTGACTATAATTTTAGATAAACGGGAATTAAGAGGTAAGGAGTTATAAGACCATAATGGTTGATAACTATAAAACAGGTGAGTCTTAGGTGTTTATATTTAGAATGATTTGTGCTCTAAATGACGTAAGTTTGTGGAACATTTAGTAACAAGGATTGAGGGTGTTGATAAGACAGGGGTGATGTTCAGTGTTTTACATTGTTTTTTCGAGGTTATCAACGTTTCACACACATTTTAACAAATGCTGTTGATAAGTATAGAGGTACTGGTGATGAGTATTGTTCACCTATTTGGATGAATACTTTTGAACCTATCGATTCAGATAAGAGAATAGTCAAGTAAGCAATAACTGGTAATAAAGAATGGATAAAAAACGAGTAACGGTTAAAAAGAAATCAACTTTTGGAAACCTAGATATGTCAAAACTACAGCCACAAGCACGTGACTTAGAGGAGGCAGTGTTAGGAGCTATGATGCTTGAAAAGCATGCACCTGAGAAAGTTGCAAATTTCTTGAAACCCAATGCGTTTTATGTAGAATCCCATCAGTTAATCTATGAAGCTATTATCCATCTGTTTGGAGAAGGAAACCCAATTGATATTTTAACAGTTACAGAGCAACTGAGAAAGAGTGGGAATCTAGAGACGGTAGGAGGAGCATACTATATCACAACACTTACCAACAAAGTGAGTAGTGCAGCCAATATTGAGTACCACGCTCATATTGTAATGCAAAAAAGTATCCAGCGACAACTTATTTCTGTAGCAGGAGAAATAGGAGAAGAAGCATTTTTAGAAACATCAGATGCTTTTGAATTACTGGATCAAGCAGAGAAAAAGCTCTTTGATATCAAGAATAGCAGCATGTCTAAAAGCTATGATGATGTAGGTGACTTAATCGCAAAGGCGATTAAGGATATTGAACAGTCAAAGGCGAATGGAGATGGTTTAACGGGTGTTCCAACTGGTTTTACCGAGTTGGATAGAATGACATCAGGCTGGCAAAAAAGTGATTTGATTATTTTGGCTGCGAGACCAGGTATGGGTAAGACTGCTTTTGTTCTTGCTATGGCCCGTAATGCCGCAGTACTGGCAAATAAAAGTGTAGCTATCTTCTCACTGGAGATGAGTAGTTTACAGTTGGTGAAACGATTGATCGCATCCGAAGCAGAATTATCATCCGAAAAGATACGAAGTGGTAAGCTAGAAGAACATGAGTGGCAACAGCTTCATACAAAGATTAGTACCATTGAGGATGCTAAATTAGTTATAGATGATACGCCTGCTCTTACCATATTAGACCTTAAAGCCAAGGCAAGAAGAATTCACAGAAAACGTGGATTGGACATGATTATCATTGATTATTTACAGCTTATGCGTGCCGAAGAAGGTAATAAATCTGCAGGTAATCGTGAGCAAGAAATATCCTATATCTCACGTTCGTTAAAAGGATTGGCGAAGGAGTTGAATATTCCTGTAATTGCACTTTCACAGTTAAGTAGAGCTGTAGAACAACGTCAAGATAAACGTCCAATGCTTTCTGACCTTAGAGAGTCAGGTTCCATTGAGCAGGATGCTGATTTGGTAACCTTTATATTCCGTCCAGAGTACTACGGAATTACCCAAGATGAAGAAGGTAATGATACTACAGGACTGACGGAAATTATTATACGTAAGCATAGAAACGGTTCGCCAGGTACTGTTAATCTGAAGTTCATCAAGCACTTTGGTAAGTTTGCAGATTGGGGTCATGGTGATTTCGGTTCAGAAACCTTTGAAGATACCAGTGTCACATTTGGCAGTAAGATGAATGACATGTCTCCTTTTGAACCGGGAGAAGATATGCCGTTTTAATTTTTTTATTCCGTTATAAAATTTCCCTTCATTCTTCCCCAATGACCGGGGTAGGAGCAGATAAATTCATACTCGCCCACATCAGGAGTAGTAAACTGGAAGTATACCGTCTCATTAATTTGTACCACAGGAGAGCTCGCTATCACATTTATATCATCTGGATTGACATAACCATTATCCTCAAATTTATAACCCGCTTGTCCCACATCATTTGCAGTACCTGGTTGCACAAAAACAATGTTATGTGGCATTGTAGCATCGGTGCTTTCATTCACCAAGGCAATGGTCAAAATCTTATTTGCAGGAACTTTCAATGTTTTAATATTAAAACGCATTTCAGTCATATTAGCACCAGAGGCTATTATCTCAATCGTATCATTTTCGTTGATAGGAGTTGTTGCAACTGGGGCCGCAGTCGTTTCTGTTTGTGAATGTGATTCATTGGAACTTCCAGAACAAGCCCAAAGGCTCATGGCAAGTATGCATAATATGATAGTATATTTCATTTTTTGAATAGTCCTTTTAATTTATTTGCGGCTTCGTCTTTTAGTTTTTTCTTCTTGTCTTCGGCCTCTTGTCGTAGTCTCTCAGCTGCCTCTTTTTTCTTTTGCTCCAATTCCTTTTGAAGATTCTCCTTAGCTTCATCTGCCTTTCGTTGAGTCTCTTCCTTTATTTTGTTCAACTCATTGGTAGCCGTGTTTTTTGCCTCTTCTTTTTTCTTATCTACTTCAGAGATAACCGAATTCGTTAAGGATTGTTTTAAGGATTTCTTAATCTCTTTAAGATTTAGCTTAATCTCTGGTTTTTTAAATGTTCCACCAATACGAATAGCTACATCTAAAAAATCTTTGGGACTTAATTGTAGGTTGCTAAATGCAGTGCCCTTTGTGAGATTGTTAGCAAGGGTTGTTTCATTTTTGACATAAGAGCTTGGGATGCTTAAAAATCCAGAATAGTCAATTGATCCATCGAGCTTTGACAGTCCATTTAAGGTTAGCTTGGAGCTGTCTATAAAAAGATCAAATGGGCTCACCAATAGTTTACCGTCTTTGATGTTGAACTTTACCAAGAAGTCTCTTAGCTTATTTACGTTAAAGTGATTTGTTCCCAATTTAGAGTCTATCCCTTTCAATACTTCTAATTTATCAACTATAATGTTCTCTAAGTTAAGCGATCCTCCAAGATTCATATTCTCCAGTTTGGGAGACATGTCATTGTTCAATACCGTTGAAAAGCTAAATTTAGCTGTAGTCATTGCATTGACTTGTGCTGCGATGGGAGCAAAGGCTTTGATTACTTTGAATTTGGATAATAAGTCTGCAATCTTGATGTCTGAGTAGGTTATGTCAAAATTGGCGAAAGGTTTCTGGGTATTATATTCATACAAACCTGTAAGATTTACACGTCCTCCAAGCAGTTCAGTTGAGATGTCATTGAGTGTGAGTATTCTGTTTTTAATGCCAATTTTACCTGCAAAATCAGTTAAAACTAAGTCGTCATATTTTAGTTTTTTAATAGCTGTAGTTAGGTCTATACTTACATTTCCTGGAACCTCAATGAGTGTCATTTTTGTCTGTTCGGACTCATCTGCGTCCTCAGAAGTAAAATCATTGGCATTGAACATATTGGATGTTAAAGTAGCTCGACCTTCTAAAGTTTGATCTCCTAGAATATATCCAAAGAAGTTGTCGAATTCACCTGAAAAATCAACATCATTCGATCCAAGAATTCCCTTGAATTCAGGGATAGTGACACGCTGGTTTTTGAGTATAATTTGGGCATTAGATACGACCAATTTCTCATTCATATCAGTAGTTTTATAAACAAGGTTGTCAGTTTCTAAAGTCCCACTTGCCGTGAATTTATCAATAGCAGAATTACTGATGTCATTCGCTCTTCCTTTAACTTTAAAATCGGAAGCTAGATTTCCAGTAAGTTCTGTATCGGGCAACGGAACTATTCTAGAAACATTAGCTAAATCTATTTTTCCTTTTGCTTCTACTTCTACCAGTGCGTCACTAAAGATGTCTTGCATATTTAGCTTTACATCAAATGGATCATTTGCAATCTTGAAATGCATTTTAGGAATGTCAATTACGGTCTTATCTATGTTGCCATCTAAACTGTATACATGCAGGTCTAGGTTGATGTCCTCAGCTGGTAGAGGAAGGTCAGGATATTTAAACCATCCTTGGGTAATTCCTAGCTTTAGGTCATAAGCAGGGAAGGAAATATCGTTAAATATACCTTTAAAAGTAGCACTAAGATTTCCTGTACCTTTGGTTTCCATCGAAGAAAAATCTGAGGTGTAGATAGCTGGGATTAAAGTTAGGAACTCATTCAAGTCTGGACTTTTAGAATTCATTGCAAGATTGAAAATGATGTCGTCCTCTTGCAGTTGAATGAAACCATCCAAAAAGGCTCCAAGACCATTGATGGTTAAATTATTCTTTGGGAATGCGTATTTGCCGTTGGTTAGGTCTACTTCAATGGTACCATTTTGTTCAATTGACCAGTTGTTCAGATAAGCTACATCGTCAGAGATTATCAGTGCTTCAGAAATGAACGTTTTGGAAGCCAAAGAAAAATGGTCAGTGTTGAAATTTCCAGAAGAAGAGTGGTTAAGGCCCTTTAGTTGAATGTCTACATTGCTTTGGTTGTCAAGATAGTCAAATGTCCCATTTGTGATATTAACCGCCTCCAACTCAAAGTTTAGGGTTTCGTCATTCTTGGACTCTTCACTTGTTTTTTTGACAAGATCCCAATTAAAAGTAGAATCATTGGTCATTTCTAAGTGAAGTAAAGGTTCTTGAATCGTAATGCTTTTAAAGATGTACTTCTGTTCCTTATAGAACTTCATCAAGTCAAACGATACTTCTAATTTTTTAGCAGCAAAAAAAGTATCGTTTTGAAAGGTAGTATCTTTTGAGATTAGGGATAACTCCTTAAAAGATAAATTTAAATTAGGAAAAGACTTAAAAATATTGATGCCAATATCTGGCGAAAAGTCTAGCGATGCATTTAGGTTTTTATTGGTTTCCGTTTTTACAGATTCTATAATTCTATCCTTAAAGAGGTAGGGAAGAAAAATGGCAGAAGCGAATAATAAAACGAAAAGAATTGCAATGCTTAAAATATATTTTTTCATGAGTAGACCAAGATGTAAAATGTAACGAGTGCAAGTTTACAACAGCACGCATAATACAACGAATGATTTGGTCGAAAACCTAGTATATTTTAAAGGTAAATGTGAATCCCCAGTAGCCATAGCCGTCATTCTTTGCAGAGTATGAACGTTGGCGGGGTTGATCTCCCGGATTAGAAAGAATCACAGCAATTGGGCCGAGGTCTGGATTTGCCGTTTTTAGTGCCTCACCTTCAGGGTAAGCATCTGTGCTAATATCGTCTAAGTAGTCAGTGAAAATTTTATTATAGGTATAGGAGAGGGTAAGAATGGTTTTCTGAGATAAATGTCTTTTGATAGAAGCTCCAAATGGAATGCCATACATAACTCTTTTGTAAGCTAGCTTGGTGCCGTCTTTTGTTTCAAAACCACTGCCACCGGGTAAAGTCTGTCCACCCGTCCCAACTTTACGAAGATCATACCATTGTCCTTGGTTATTAACTTGAGCGGTAGGTTTAAAGTAGTATGCAGACCCACCTGCAAATACGCTAGGCACAATCGAACTCTTTAGTTTGAAACGAGTGATGTTATATTCTGCAATTATTGCAGCATCTATTATAGTGGTTCTAAAACTCAGGTTTCTTTCAAAGTTAGTCCCACGTACATTGTTGTTCTTGCTGTTTTGTGGACGGTCTGATCCTGAGATTAGCATATAATTACTTCGTAAGCTAAGTCTGAATTTTTCTGTGGCTTGATACCCCAATCTTATTCCACCATTTGGTCTCATATTTCGAGGGTTAAAACTTACAGTAGTCTGATTTACATCTCCAAAATAAATACTGTTGCCGATAAAGAAACCATAGTCCCAATACTTGTCTCTGGCATTAATAAATGAGTCGTTTAACTGTTGAAATTCTAAGTAGGTTTTTTCTGTAGGGTCAAACACTACTAGAGTATCATCTCTACTTATGTCAACATTACTTTTTGTAGATGCATCTTGACCAGAGGTACTACGGATTGGGATGAACGTTCGTAGGTCTGGATCTAATAATGCCTTTTTTCCAATGGTCAAAATCGGCACATCCATTCCATTACTGTCATAGAGACCATCTATTTCCAAAAATCCTTCAGAACCATATTTCTTAAGCTTTTCACTAATGGCAATTTTTACATATTGATTTCCTTCGCTCCACTTTAAGATGGCTTTCACTGGGATTGAGTTTACTATACCATTGTCAAGATAGATGTATGTTAATCCGAAATTTGCACCATCCATAACTGGTCTATTAAATCGCATTTCTACATTTTTTATTTCCTCTTCGTACTTGGAGAAAATAAAATTCTCATTGAACTCTTTACCATTGATAAAAACCTCATAAAAGTGACCATTTAATTCATTGCTTGGTCTGTCTAATTTTTTTTCATAAAACAGAAAGGGTGCTTGGTAATTAGCTGAAATGAAGTCAAACGACTCCTCTATTTCTCTTTTTTCGGAATTTCCGAAATAATTTCCACTAAGATCTAGTTCGTCTGCATTGCCTATAACACTGATATTAGTTCGCCCAATGCTAAAGGTGTCATCGTAAAATAGGCTATAAAAATTATCGAAAATTGAGTTGTTATTCAGTTTAGGTTTGTCGTTATTTTGGTAGTTATTGTAGGTTAAATACAATGGTGAGGTGAAAATGCCATTTCTACTTCTACCGGTATATTCGTTTCGAGTAATTACGTTATTGTCGAAGTTAATCGTAAGAAGGTCAGACGTAATGTTACTAAGAAGTAAACTGGAAGTGCTATTGCTAAAAGTATTGTCTTTAAACTCAAAGTAAATTTTAGAGGGGGTAAGTAAGTTATCAATTTCCTTTACTTCAATTGCTGCACCTTCATACAGTGATCTCCTAAACACGTTATGGGTTATTTTTACGTTGTTTCTTGACCACCTAAATTCAAAAGTTACAGGTTTCTTAATGAAATCAAAACGAGTGTAACTTATTTCAATGTTTTGGTTTGTACTTACACCATTAATAACAAACCCATTACCTGGAGTTGTTTTATTCTTACTCAAAATATTCACCAACTTGTTGGGAACTCCCTTTATAATCAGTCCTCCATCAATTCGTATTGTCGCATTGGCATTAAATAAGAGAGTAACTCCTGAGTTTATAGTAAGAACAACATCCTTTTTAATATAGTGTGTCCCAGAGACTTTATATATTCCATGTTCAAGTGTAAGATTTTCTCGAATATGATTAGGTAATTCTATTTGACCATTACTCAAAAAAGTTAGACATAGCATTATCATTAAGCTAAAAGCTTTAACGAAATGACGATATGCACTTTTGAAGGAACTCAAATAACTGTGAGGGTAAGGGTTGGTATTATTGTTTCAACTCCTCTGCTTGAAAGGGTTTTTATTTTATTGAAAATAAGGACGTCCCCAGGTTGTGCTTTTTTTAAAACATCAAGAATTTTAGCATTAAAAGAAGATCCTATATTTTTAATGGGCTTTATTACTCCATTGTAATCATTGTAGACTAGCATAAAGTCAAAGTCTGCGATGTAAACTTCTTCATCTACTAAATACTCATCAGTCTGAAGAGACATTACTTTAAATTGACTCAGATTAGCTTTTTTAACAATGCCGCCACCTATTATTCCATTGATAGAAGGGATTGGCTTATGAAGTTCTCTAATAACAAACGATTTTTCAGCGATTTTTATCCTTCCATAAGGCATTTTAGCATATATTTTAACCTGAGTTATACCCTTTTTAAATACCCTAGCATAAAAAATTTCGCCTTGTTGTATTATCTGTCCATCTGTTATCTCAGCTATAAGATTGTCATTCTCATCAAACTCTGAAGTTTTAATATTCAATGGATTATCCAGTCCAATATACAAAGTAGATAAACGTGTATTCTGGATTATGGGGTCTGCATCAATTACAGTGATTTTTTTGGTAGTTACTTTTATGCCATTGTTAAAAGAGAAAGTGTATCGACCCTTTGAGGATGGGAAAAAATAGAATGGTCCTGGTTTAGATAAACTGAAATATTGTGTTCCATCGTCCGATGAGACTTGAATTTTAAGATTCTCAGTTCCAGAGGTATCAAAATGGGCATAATACTGTATAGCTTTACCTATTGGATGAATCGTATCGGTTAGTGATTCTATATAGTATTTGTTTTTAGCGAAGTCATCTTCTTGAAGTCCTGATTCTAAGTAACCATTGGTTTCCAACTTTTCAAAAAATTCTTGAATTGAAGAATTACCAAGAATATCACCAAATGTCTCTCCCTTTGCAAGTTTTAAAGATTCAAAAGGTGCAATAGTAGCATTCTCGAAAAGCACAGTCTTTATCATTTTTTGATGTGCAAAGACCTTTATTCGTTCTACTCTGCTTTTGAAATGTGATAAATTTAGTACTGCTACTGTTAAAGGTGTTCTCTTGAAGTAGAAGTCTGTAGCTAGAATGTAGTTACCCTCACTATTCATCTCGTATTTCGGTAAGGGTAAAATCTCATTTATTTCTTCAACCTCTCCAGGTGTTAAAAACTCAGAAACCGTCTTCTTATAAGCAGCTAATTTATTAAACAAGCTATCAGCCTGCTTACCGCGAATCATAATCTGATTGCTTGTATTTTCGTCACGTCCGAACTTAAAGAAGCCATAATCATCTATTTTATCAACCTTTATTAACTTGAGTTTAAGGTTGTCGATATAGTTCGTGGTATTCTTAGTAATATTTTCAATTCTTACTAGCTTGTCTTTGGTTTCACGCAGTAGTTCTGGCTCATTTTTAAGAAGATGTAAGAAGTACTTTGTGGTTGTGTTATTAAGATGATTTACCTCATTACTAATTCTGTCCAATGATGAATTGGTATGGAAGGTAGAATCCACAAAACCTGAAGGAATGAAAGAAAATATTAAGATTAAGAAAATCAAATAAAATAGGTTAACGGCTTTTTGCCTTAAACTACTTTCTCCACTAATATATGTTCTGAATAATTTCAAGTTACTAGGTTTGTATGACCTTACTTATTTAGATTAAACTTATCGAAGTCCTTTAAATTCTCATTAGCGGCAGCTACCTTAGTTCTTAAGCTGTCTATTTGAACTTGATATTTTAAAGTGCTTTCTGAAACGATATCATAATTCTTTTCCATCATTTCAACTGATTTAGTCAGTTTTTGGGTAGCATTGTTCAATTCATTTACAGAGTTACTTAGTGTAGTAACCGTTTCCATAATTTTTTGAACTTGCTGTTGTTGAGTACCTTCTGCAAGTGGGAGGTTAGTGCTTGTAAGATGCTCGTTATTCTCATTCAATTGTGGGAATACTTTCTCCCAATCGTATTCTTTTTCACCTGTGGACCAGTCAAATGCCGATATGAAAAATACGACAGCTTCGACAATGATGCCTACTATGAATACTTCATTGGCATTTTGCCAGCCGAGGAATTTGAACATGGCTGCCACCAATATTATAGTAGCACCAACTCCATAAAAGAAATTGAGGAAGTTAAATTGTTTCTCTCTAGACATAAATAAGGTAATTTAGAATACACAAAGTATGTGCCACTAAAAACGGGTTTTATGTGAATGGCTGTTTGGTACTCTAAAAGATGTTTAAACGAAAGAAGGTCAGTCGATTACGACTGACCTTCTTTCGTTTAATTGAGGTTCGTTACTGGAAAATACAGCATGTATTTTTCCCAAAATGAAACTAGCATCTGATTACTGGATTAGCTGTGGAAGGGGTATTCATACGATGTAGGAGAGACGAATGTCTCTTTTATTGTTCGCATTGAAGTCCAACGCATAAGGTTAGCTGGAGCTCCAGCCTTGTCATTTGTGCCACTACCTCTAGCTCCACCAAATGGTTGTTGACCTACAACAGCACCCGTTGGTTTATCATTGATATAGAAATTACCTGCTGAATTTCTTAAGGCATTTAAGGCAACATTAATTTGTTCTCTATCCTTACAAAGTATTGCACCTGTAAGAGCATATTCAGATGTATCATCAAGCATTTTTAGCGTTTGTTCGTACTCGCTATCTTTATATACGTAAAGAGTAAGAACTGGACCAAATAACTCTTCGCACATGGTCGAGTATTTTGGATCTTCAGCAACAATTACTGTTGGTCTAATGAAATAACCTTCGCTATCATCATAGTCGCCTCCTGCTATAACTTCTGCGTCATTAGCTTCTTTAGCAGCTGCAATGAATGATGTAATCTTATTAAAAGCCTTTTGATCTATAACAGCATTAATATAGTTAGTGAAATCTTCAGTTGTTCCCATTTTTAGTGAATTGGTAGTTGCAACCAGCTTCGGTTTTAACTCAGCCCACATACTTTCTGGGATATACGCTCTTGAAGCAGCAGAACATTTTTGCCCTTGAAACTCAAAAGAACCTCTAACCAATGCAGTATTTACAGCGTCCACATTTGCACTTTTATGAACCATAACAAAGTCTTTACCTCCAGTTTCACCAACGATTCTTGGATAGCTGCGGTATTTTTCAATATTGTTTCCAATGGTCTTCCATATATGACGGAATACTCCCGTACTGCCTGTAAAATGAATTCCAGCGAAATCTCTGTGATTGAATATTACATCTCCAGTAGTAGGCCCATCCACATATACAAGGTTGATAACTCCGTCAGGAAGTCCTGCTTCTTTGTATAATTCCATAATGACTTGTGCACTGTAGATTTGAGTCTCTGATGGTTTCCAAACTACCGTGTTACCCATCATAGCAGGAGCTGAACATAAGTTTGCTGCTATACTGGTGAAGTTAAATGGTGACAAAGCAAATACAAACCCTTCCAATGGTCTATATTCCAATTGATTCCAAACTCCTGGAGAATTTTCAGGTGGTTGTTGAGCATAAATTTCGCTCATATACTGCACGTTGAATTTAAAGAAATCAATCATTTCACAGGCAGCATCTATTTCCGCTTGCATTGCATTTTTGGACTGAGCCAACATGGTTGCAGCGTTCATCCTATCTCTGAATGGTCCTGCAAGAAGGTCTGCAGCTTTTAAAAATATAGCAGCTCTACTTTGCCATGGCATGTTTGCCCAGTTTTCTTTGGCTGCTAATGCAGCATCTATTGCATCTTGTATATGCTTAGCATTCCCTTTATTGTAGGTGCCTAAAGTGTGATTTTTTTCATGTGGAGGGTGTATGGTAATCTTCTCGTCAGAGTAAACTTCTTTACCATTGATATACATAGGAATATCAACAGTATTGTTCTTCATTTCTTGAAGTTTACTTTTTAAACTTTGTGTTTCAGCACTACCTGGAGCATATACTTTAACTGGTTCATTAATAGGCTTTGGTATTTTAACTATTCCGTTCATTCTCTTAATAAGTTTTGTTCGATGTCTTTAAAAAAAATCCAATTTCCAAACTTGGGCATTGGAGCGTGTAAATTTAATTTTTCTTTACTAACCGGGTGAGTAAATGTTAGCCCTAAAGCGTGCAAGTATATACTTTTGTCAGCCGTCGGTTTTGTTTGGCCATACTTAACATCTCCTACTATACCTGTGAAAGTTCTTGCTAATTGAACTCTAATCTGATGTGGTCTCCCTGTAATAGGATTTACTTTAATAAGAAAGCAATGATTCGCTGTATTGATAAATTCGTAATACAACACTGCTTTTTTACTTCCCTCTCGTTCTTCATCGTAGAGTTTCGTTTTATTTTGCTTGGGGTCCTTTTTTAGCCAATGTTCAAGTTTTCCAGCCATTGGCACAGGCTTTCTTCTTATAAGGGCTGTATATGTCTTTTTAATCAATCGATCCTTGAACTGAGCATTCATTCGTATCAGAGCTTTACTCGTACGAGCAAATAAAACCAATCCAGTCACATTAGTGTCTAGCCTATGAATGCACCCTAAAAAAACGGCCCCAGGTTTGTTGTATTTTTCTTTAATATAGTCCTTAACATGGTGTTCCAATGAAGCTAGACCATGTTCATTATCCTGTACAACTAACCCCGCTGGTTTGTTCACAGCTATTAAATGGTTGTCCTCGTATATTACCTCTAGTTTCATTTTATTGCGGTGCAAAGGTAGCGTTTACTTACTACTATTTTTCAAATAGTGTTGCCCTTCCATAGTCCTTACAAATGGGGCAAGATAATGGGTTGTGACCTCTAGCAGGACAATACTTTCTACCAAAGTAGATGATCTGTAAATGCACTTTATTCCATTGGTCTTTTGGGAAACACGCTTTTAGGTCTCTCTCCGTTTTATCTACGTTTTTACCTGTACTTAGTTTCCATCTATATGCTAGTCGGTGTATATGTGTATCCACGGGGAATGCGGGCACACCAAAGGCTTGACTCATAACCACACTTGCGGTTTTATGTCCAACTGATGGCATTGCCTCTAACGCTTCAAAGCTTTGTGGTACATCTCCATTATGCTTTTCAATAATCATTTGACTTAGGCCATATATTCCCTTGCTTTTCATTGGAGAGAGTCCACATGGTCTTATAATTTCCTTTATCTCTTCAATCGTCATTTTTACCATATCATAAGGGTTGTTAGCCTTAGCAAATAGGAGAGGAGTAATTTTATTTACTCGCTCATCTGTGCATTGTGCAGATAGTAATACTGCAATTAAGAGTGTATACGAGTCCTTATGGTCCAACGGTATAGGTGTCTTTGGAAACTCCCTCTCTAATATTTCTAAAATCTGTTTGGCTCTTTCTTGTTTAGTCATTTAATATGAAATCAAATCGCTTTCCAATGTGTTTTTTATTATTGCTTTCAATTATAAAGCCTTTTCTTATTTTATAAATTTCTCCTTGGGAGTTAGTGAATGTGAACTGTGGAGTATGTCCAAAATTCCATTCCCAAGTGATATTTTTTGTTTTTACAATTTCTTGAACTTTTAGTATGTCTTCAGGGTTAATACTTTCAACGTGGGTTATTTTAATCTGTGACTTTAGTTTATGGATGAAACTATCAAGGAATTGATCTGTAGTTCCCAAATCAGCTACATCTCTTATGTTCATCACGGGGCTTCGGACTGAGTCTACTGCATGTGTGTCAATTAGAAGGTCTATTTTAGGTCTGATACTGCCATTTAACCGAATTAAGTCACTATCATATAAAAGAGTTCCATGATGTAGAATTCGTTTCAATTTACTATTTACGTGTTCAGCATTTCCCGAAACCTTGTGATTTTGTATAAAGATGTCATTTCGATGGGAAATTTCATTTTTGATTCCCATAGACTGTAGAGTTGCACTTATTGGGTTTATATGTTCCTTAAAATTTACGAAGTCTTTGTCTTTATTCTTTATAAAAGAGAAATTAATATTCCCTAAGTCGTGATAGACAGTTCCTCCGCCACTTAACCTTCTTGCTACCATATGTTGATTCCCATTCTCTTGAATACTCAGATCAACTTCCTTCCAAGGATTTTGATGTTTCCCTATCACCACTGAATCTCTATTTCTATAAAAAAGCAGATAGTCCTCAACTGAGTTAGTGATAAGGTAATCCTCAAAAGCAAGATTACTGAACACATTATTGGAAGTAGAAATGATAATTTTCACTGTTCTTGAAATATTAACACAAATAAAATCAAATCAATAACAAAAAAGTTATGACGGGAAAGAATAGAATCTTAAAGCATATGTAAACCTAATTGAGAAGGAGCAAAAGAAATAATCTGTACCGTGATAATAAAAGGAAGGAAATGACCCGAAGGTTAAAAAACTAGTCAGCATTCTATTTTGTATTTAGGTAATTCTGTTTTGGTTATATCAGCGAGTTTTGACAATAATTTAGACAAATGAAAATAATATGTGACCATACTATAAAACTGCGTCTTATACATGGGGGTTAATAAAAGATCCAGTTATAATGACTGGATCGCCTGCTCCCTATTAATTTAGGGAGCAGGATTTTTCAATAACTCACCCCACTATCTAAGGTTCATTTCTTGACTATATATATTTTATTAATTTATTAAGGTTCATGATGCCATTAAATTTTATTAATGCATTATGTTTGCACGGGGGTTAAAAAAGGATCTGGTCCACTAAGACTAGATCGCCTGCCTTCCGAGTCTTTTGGAAGGCAGGATTTTTTTTTAAATTGCTCTTCGGAGCATTTAAAGTTTCATATTAAAAGCCGGACTGTAGAGTCTGGTTTTTTTTGTCATGATTTGTAGACCACTTCGTATATAAAAACAGGGGTTAAAAAAGGATCTGGTCCATTAAGACTAGATCGCCTGCCTTCCGATTCTTTTGGAAGGCAGGATTTTTTAAATTGCTCTTCGGAGTATTTAAAGTTTCATATTAGAAGCCAAGCTGTAAAGTTTGGCTTTTTTTGTCATACTAATTTGTATTAGGTTTGCTAAGTGTCAGAGTTAGAAGTCTATTTACGTTCGTATTTTGGAGTAAGTCCTGAGGATATGGACCACTTACAATCTATGTTCGTAAGTGAGAAGATCTCGAAGGGTAGTTTTTATACAAGAGTTGGGCATAGTTGTGATAAACTAAGTTTTATAAGTAGTGGTATGTTACGAGTTTATGCCTCAAAAGATGATAAGACAATCACACAATGGATTAGTACACCTGGATACTTTGTCACAGATCTTAATAGTTTGGTATTTGACCAACCCAGTAGGTGGAATATAGAAGCACTAACTGATTGTAGGTTATATAGCATTAGTAAGAAGGATTATAATCAGCTAAATGCCCAAATACCCGGATGGTCTCAGTTGGAGAAACAATTCTTGGCTAAATGTTTTTTAACGTTAGAAAGCCGAGTTTTTAGTCTGATTTCCAATACTGCAGAAGAAAGGTATAATGAACTATTTGCTCTTAATCCTCAGCTTTTTAATAATGTACCATTAAATAATTTAGCTTCTATGCTTGGAATGTCTCCCGAGACTTTAAGTAGAATTAGGGCCAAGCGAACTTCTTGACTTTTATCAAGTGGAGGGTTACGATAAAGTCTAAACCTTTGTATTGTAAAATAAAACGATGCAAAAAGAAATTAAAACAACCATATTAATTAATGCAAGGCCATCTCAAGTATGGGCTGTATTGACAGATTTTAAAAAGTATCCAGATTGGAATCCCTTTGTTAAAATGTTAAAAGGTGAAGTGAAAGTGGGCTCTACCATTGAGGTAAATCTCCAAGGAATGAGGTTTAAGCCAGAAGTTTTGACATATCTAGAAAATGAAGAATTTAGATGGAAAGGTAAACTTTGGATCAAAGGTATATTTGATGGTGAGCATATATTTTCTTTAAAGGAAAACCAAGATGGAACCACCACTTTTGAACACAGAGAGAAATTTAATGGTATTTTAGTTCGAGCTTTAAGCAAGAAACTAGATACAGAAACCAAGTCAGGTTTCAAGGCCATGAATATAGCTTTGAAAGAAAGGGTAGAGGCTTAACTCTCTCTACCTGCAAGTATCTCTACAATCTCCTGTAAATAAGTCTTGTCACCAGATACATTTATATGGTTTAAGGCATTTAAGCTTTTACGCGTGTATTGTTGTGCCAGTTCTAGGGTGTATTCTTTTGCTCCTGTATCGTCCATACTAGCAGTTACACTAGCTATAATCATACTTTCTGGTTGAGTATAAAGCTCATTTATTTCTTGACGTGCACCCTCATCTAAATGACTCCACATTTCGTTCCATAAGTATGTTTTCTTCTTTTCTAGAATGTCACCACCTATTCGTTTACCAACTTTGGCTTTTTCTCCAAAACTATCGAGGTAATCATCCATTAGTTGAAAACCAAGACCAATAGAAATACCTAAATCGTATAGTTTTTCAGCATCGGTTGCATTAGCACCACCAAGAAGAGCACCTGCTTGCAGGCTAAAACCAAGTAAGACAGCTGTTTTCTGACGAGTCATATCCAAATATGAATCATTGCTTACTTCGTCAATAGTCTCAAACTGCATATCATTCATTTGACCCTCACATAGTTCTCTGGCCATACTATTGAATAGTTGTAGTATTTCTATATTCCCAATTTCAGTTAACTTTTCATATACCTCTATTTGAAGGAGGTCTCCTGAGAGTATAGCTGTTGCATCATCCCACTTAATATGGACGGTATCTTGCCCTCTCCGCAGAGGGGAGTTGTCCATAATATCATCGTGCATCAATGTGAAATTGTGGAACATCTCTACTGCTTGAGCCAGTTTGAATATTTCTAGACTATAACTGTCACTGTACAATCTATATGCTGCCAAAACCATTGCTGGACGTATTCGTTTACCTCCCAGACTGAGGATGTATGAAATCGGCTCATAAACGGTTCTTGGAGAACCTGGTTGATTAATTATATCCTCAACATGGGGAGCAAGGTCATTTATTAGTTCTTTTAGCTTATTCACTATTTAGGTGTTTAAACGTGGTTTATAGTTTTACTATGAATGTCGTTCTTCTACAAACACGAAATCAATATTACGCTTTGCTAAATCCGTATTCTTTACTCGAATACGAACCTGTTGGCCCATTCCATAAGTCTTACGTGTACGTTCACCAATCACCTTCTTTTTTTCAGGTAAAAAGGTATAATGATCCCCTTTCATGTCACGAAGTCTTACCATACCCTCACATTTATTTTCTAGTATTTCAATGAATATACCCCAGTCTGTCACTCCACTTATTATACCGTCAAATTCTTGTCCTTTAAAGTTTCCCATGTACTCAACTTGTTTGTATTTAATACTCGCTCGTTCAGCACTAGTTGCTTTTTGTTCTTGCTTGCTGCTATGGCTTGCCATCTTTTCAACCGTACTATAGTCAAAAGATTTTCTTTTGGTCAGATAATCATGAAGCATTCTGTGGGTTATCAAATCTGGATATCTTCGAATGGGAGAAGTAAAGTGGGCATAGTAATCAAAGGCTAGACCGAAATGGCCAATCTTCTTACTTGTGTAATATGCTTTCTCCATGCTCCGAATAGCTAGAGGTTGAAGTATATCTCCTTCTAGAGTTCCTTCTATTTTAGCTACCATCTCGTTTATTGATTTACTGTAAGCCTTGTAACTACTGGTATCTATATTGAAACCAAATTCAGATGCCGTAGCAGCAAACTCCTGAATTTTTTCATCACTTGGTTCCTCATGAACACGGTAGGGAAGAGGCATCTCATTATTTTTAGTATAGAGGTGCATTGCAACATACTTATTGGCAAGTAGCATATATTCCTCAATCATTTTATGAGCATCTTTACGCATCTTAGGGATCACTGCTGTTGGACTTCCTTGATCGTCAAGTACAAATCTGAATTCAGTTGTTTCAAAATTAATTGCCCCATTTTCATATCGAGCATTTCGCAACTCCAAAGCAATGTTATTCATTAGCTCTAGCTCTTGAGCATACTTACCAGTCTTACTCTCGATTACCTCTTGGGCATCTTCATATGAAAAACGATGGTCTGAATAAATGACAGTTTTAGCAAAACGGTATTTTTTTACAATACCTTTTTTGTCTAGCTCAAATATGGCTGAGAATGTAAGAGACTCTTCGTGTGGTCTAAGCGAGCACAGCTCATTACTTAATCTTTCAGGAAGCATAGGAATAGTTCGGTCTACTAAGTAAACAGACGTAGCTCTATTAACAGCCTCTTTATCGATGGTATCTTCGGGTGTTACATAGTGAGATACATCTGCAATGTGTATTCCAATTTCATAATTTCCATTAGGCAGTTTTTGAAAACTCAATGCATCATCAAAATCTTTAGCGTCTGCAGGATCTACAGTGAAGGTTGTAATCTTTCTGAAATCTTCCCGTTTAGCAATTTCTTTTTCTGAAATCTGCTTAGGGAGTACTTCTGCAGCATGTTCCACAGCATCATCAAATTTGGTTTCAAAACCAAATTCTGCAACTATAGCATGCATTTCTGCGGTATTTTCCCCCGAGCGACCAAGGATATCAACCACAGTTGCATATGGATTTTTAGCCTTTGCTGGCCAATCCCTGTATTTAAAAATTACTTTATCGCCATCTTTAGCACCATTAGCTCTTTCTTTGGGTAAATAAAAGTCAGTATGCATTTTATTCCCGTCTGGTATAATGAAAAATGCATTACCTCCTTGCGATATAGTGCCTACATAGGTCTCTCTACTTCGTTTTATAACACGAATAACAAAAGCTGAACCTTCTCTTGAACCTCTTGAAAAGTTAATCTTTACAGCAACTTCATCACCTTGGAAGGCATCTAAGGTATTCCCTTGTTTTAACTTAATGTCTTTTTCTACACCTTCCACCTCTAAGTAAGCATCTCCTCTAGAATTAAAATCTAAAGTACCAATGAGTTCTTCAGTAGATTGTGTGAAAAGGTATTTTCCCTCTTCAGGTTGTGTTATTTTATTATCTCTTACTAATTGTTGTAACTCATGTGTTACCTGTTTGTAGGATACTTGGGGTACTTGTGAACCTATTTGTTTATAGTTCAAAGGTTTATTGGCGTTTCTCACCAATACGTCGAGCACAGTTTCATAGTCATTAGACTTTCGTGTGCGTTTATTTCTTTTTTTCAATTGTTTAATTTATGCTGTGTTCCAGCAAACTTTTGGTGTACTCAGATGTAGGAGTACGTATTAATTTTTCTGTTTCGCCGGCTTCTACTACCTTTCCTTGTTTAAGTACTACTATCTTATTACAGAAGTAGCTTACTACATTCATATCATGTGAAATAAGGAGGTATGTTAAGCCTTTTTCTCGTTTAAGGTCATTCAGCAGATTTAGAACTTTAGCTTGTACACTTACATCTAGTGCACTTACTGCTTCGTCTAATACTATAATTTTAGGATTTTTGGCAAGAGCTTTTGCTATGCAGATTCGTTGTCGTTGACCGCCAGAAAACTCGTGTGGATATTTGTCAAAATCAGAAGCTGTTAGACCTACTTCTTGCAACAAAGATACTACTTTTTCTTTAACTGTCTTTTTATCAATAGTTTGTATGACCTCGGCAATTGCATTTCCTACTGTATGTTTGGGGTTGAGAGATGAAAATGGATCTTGAAAAACCAGTTGAATCTCTCGGGATAGGTCACCATTATTATAGATTGATTTATCGTAAAGAGAAATATCGCCTGAAGTGGGTCTCCAAATATTCAGAATAAGTTTGGCAATTGTACTCTTTCCACTGCCACTTTCTCCAATAAGTCCAAGTGTATCTCCTGCATTTAAATCAAAATTTACATCATGGAGTACTTTAGTCTCTTCTTGGCTAAAAAGGGAGGATTTAAAGTGAGATTTATTGATATCTGAGAGTCTAATTAATACATCATTGGAATTTTTGCTGATAGGAAGTAACTCAATTTTAGGATATTTGAATTCTAGCCTGTTGTTGTTAGTTGCCAATAAATCGTCAATTTCAGCCAATACTGTTCCTCTCTTTTTATATGTAGCTCTACTCTCTATTAAAGCTTTTGAATACGGATGTTTTGGATGATTTAATATGTCTGTTGTACTTGCTTGTTCAACAACTTTACCATGATACATCACTGCTATTTTATCAGCAAAACCTTTTAAGGATAGTAAGTCATGGGTGATAAATAGAATACCCATTTCTTCTTGCTTGCTTAATTTCTTCAGTAAATTAAGTATTTCACCTTGTACAGCTATATCCAAAGCTGTTGTCGGCTCATCTGCAATAAGTAATCTAGGTTCTTTGGCTAGAGCCATTGCAATCATTACTCGTTGTCGTTGTCCACCGCTCAACTCGTGAGGATAGCTCTCTGAAACTCTTGTCGTATCTGAAAGTTCTACCTTTAAGAGTAAATTGGTTAAAAATTCATCTGACTTTTCCTTTGCAGACTCTAAGATCTGCTTACCACAAGGTAATAGAGGATTAAGTGCAGTCATTGGCTCTTGAAAGATGTATGATATCTCATTCTTTCTAATTGACCGAAGTTTATCATCTCTACAAGTTAGTAGATTAACTTGCTCAGTTTTAAGATTGAACAGTACATCTCCTTGAAGTAAGGCATCATCTAGTAACCGAGTTATACATTGACTTGCGACTGATTTTCCACTACCACTTTCTCCAATAAGACCAAGAATTTGTCCCTGCTCAATACTGAAACTAATACTCTTTACGGCATCAAAATATTCTTCTTTATCAAGTTTAAACTTGACACTAAAATTATGTACGTCAAGAATTTTCAAATTATCTCAATCTATCCATCGAGCGTACTAGCTTTTCATCTTTTCTAACTCCTTTGAGAGCTAAGAAATTGAAGAACAAAAGAGCCATTGGTAGTACAGCATAGAAAGAAAATGAACTTGTGTTGGGTTGATTCTCAAAATAGTTCATATGAATACTGTATAGGTACATCATAATTATGAGTCCAAGAATAAAAATATAGTTAACAGAAGTAAAAGCAGTTTGGAGCTTTCTATTTTTGAATAAGAATAATCCAATAATACTGAGTACCCCAATTGCTGCAATAAACACCATAATATATGTATTAGGAGCCTTGTCATTGCCGTCTGTAGCTAGTATTTCTGTCTCATCATATTCAACGGAATACTTCTCGTTCGTATTCGTGTTTTCAGCGGTATAGAATACTGTATCAGAAAACATAAGCATCATACAAATCGTAATTATGGCCAAAAAGAAAAGTGTCTGTGGTCTTTGAATCATACTGTACAAAAATAAGCATATTCGGACTTTTAGATTTTTTCCTTTGTAGGATTAATTAGCTATTTGCCCACAATATCAAACAGAATTAAGAAGAGTGGGGGTGGAGGAAAGGGAATTACTCCATAGGCTTATGCCATTAATTATGGGTAATCACTATTCCTATTTAAATTGAGGCATAAAAAAAGGAGCTAACAATTGTTAACTCCTTCTTCTTATTTCTAATTGAGAATTAGTATTCCCAAAGGTCGTGTTCTAAGATAAATAAATCGTTTTTGATTCTGTCACTTTCCAATAATGCTTCAACACCATCGTCTCTAAACTCTTCAAACATTGCTACATCAAGATCGTACATGTTACTTTCTTTTACAACATAGCTGGTGAATTGTCTCATTTGAAACCAATGATCAAAACTCATACGAGCAGCATCATTTTTAGAGTTGAATACCTCCTCTTGAGATAGTTTATCTCTCAAGTCATCCATTTTTAACCAATAGATAGGTACTTCGCCTAATTCAACACCAGACTCAGTTGGTAGTTTAATCAATGGAGATATTGCAATTATTCTTGCTTTAAAATCGGAATAATTGTAATCAAAAATCCAATCTTCCATAATTCTGTACTTAACTATTTTTTCAGGCTCGTAAGTCTCTTTAACAGTTTTAGGTACAAGATCATAAGGATCATCAGGATTATCAGGGTTAGTAATCATTACAGTCATTTCAATACTCACTGCCTTAATAATATCTTCTGGAGTTATTACTGTTGTCAATGAATCATTTGCATAGGCTGATACGTCTCCATTCAACGCTGCGTTCCAGATAATAAGATAAAAAGGATTACGAGGCCAATGCATTACCTTGTTCTGCTTTTCACGAACATCGATTACTCTATGTATACGCTTACTCCACTTTACATTAGCTTCTCTAATATAGCGATATGGAACAGCTTTACGTTCTTTAACAGCCGTATGAGGATAAGTATAGTCCTCAAACTTACTAACCTGTGCTTGACCGGCCATAGCCACAAGCATTAAGGTCATAAATATTACAATTGTCTTCTTCATATCTCTTTTATCTACTTCGCAAAAATAACGATTTATTTTTCAAAAAATTATCTTATTGTTATGATGATAGGGCTTAGGTTAGCTTTGAAGCCATATTTTGACTCAGTAGCTCTAATACCTTCTATCAAAATTCTATCACCAGCTTTAGCAGATTTAATCATACCTCTCATTTTACTGGTAAGGACTCCACTACTACTAGAAGCCATTACTGGCGGTCTTCTCTTGTAGGCCATAATCATTTTAAATCCGTTTACTCTGTACTTCAAGTTATACGCAAATCCTGCTCCCATAGAAGCAATAATTGTCGTCTGAGCCCCAATTGATGCCTTTCCTTTCGGTAACCCATCATTTCGAAGACCACCCAATTGTGCAGTCGGTTGTGGAAGGCTTCTAACTCGAAACTTTTGTGATCCAACTGTTTTGGTTTTTCCATCTCTAGTAATCGAAGCAGTGATAGTAACCATCCTACTTGTGCTACTAGGAACCTTTGCGTTGTATTTCCCTCCTCCAAGAGATTTTAAGTTTAATCCTGGAGCTGAAATTTTAACATCTGCAGCAGCAAATCCTGGAACAGAAATAGACATTGGATTGTCAATACCCTTATATAAAAGATTCATTTCAGTTGCAGCAATAGTCGCAGCTGGTTTAAATACAGTAAACTCATTGCTAAAAGCAAACTCTTGAGCTCCTTCTGGACCGGCAATTACAATTTTACCTGCAAAGGTCTTGATTCCTACACCAGAAGCTCCCTGCGTATATTTACCAACGCCACCTTCTACATTTACAGAAGTACCACCTACTGTAATTGTAGGGTTACTTTTTGAATTAGATGCAACAAGCAAAATGTCAGCTTCATAGTTTTCACCTTCCATAACATAATTAGACTTTGCTAAAACTTTAGCTTCTAATTTATCGAACTTATAGTCAGTTGCATCTACTCGAGCAGCAAGTTTTTCCAAAACATCAGACTCCAATGTTTTTGCATCATTCTTAATCCTTGAGAATATAGCCATAACACCAGCAGACGGAACATGCACTAGATTATCATTAATCCATGTGGGTTCTTTTGCCCAAAGTTGACAGGCAGCTAAAGCTTCTTGGTATACCTTGTCATCTTTAATATTAAAACTAGTATCAGAAGGGTCAGGTTTCAAAATTGCAAGCATATCTTCTCTAGCCTTGTTTAATTTGGCTTGAAATTCTACACCCTTATTTTTATTTTCAGGACCAAAATAATTTGCGTGCTTTTCCATTTGGTCAGCAGCAATCATTTCTCCTTCTTCAGTTCTAGCATCTTCGCCACCATAAAGGTCCTCTACAATTTTTTTGAGTCCTTCGACATAATCTACAAAATCATCAGCAATTTTCTGTACTTTTATCGCACGGTCCATGTATGGTTTTGTTTTACCAGGTTTCTCTTCCATTTGTTTACGTAGAGCTCCCATGGTAGCAGTGTTCTTTGCATCAATGTTCTCAGCAGCACTATTAAAACTTTGCTCGAACAAGTGAAAAGACTTAAGTATCTCTTTGGATACATTCAGGGCGAGAAGAGCCATGAGTACTAAGTACATCATGTTAATCATCTTCTGCCGTGGGGACATTTTTCCTCCAGCCATAATTATTTAAATTTATTTATTAGTTATAAAAATGGTTAAAATTAGCTATTTGGTCTCATTGCATTAAGCATTCCACCATATACTTTATTTAAGTTTTGGATGTTTTGATCAAAACTCATAAGACTATCACTAAGAGTAGCATTGATGCTAGCAACTTTAGTAGTTGTTTCTTTAAACGTCTCAGTAGTCTCTGATAAACTATCTAAGGCATTTACGGCTCTTCCATAAGAGGAGTTCATTCCTTTTAATTGCTCAGTAGCAAGAGTAACATTTTCAGCATATTCTTTAGTTGCAACAGTAGCTCCAGAAAGGTCGGCCATAGATGTAACGTTTGAAGATAAAGATTTAAGTCCGTTACCTAGTCCTTCGATTAGTTCTGGACCAATTTTAGCGTCAGATAACATTTTGTCGAGTTGCTGAGATACAGCATCACCTTGAGATAAAGAGTTTTTAGGTCTATCTTCACCTTCCATACCCGCTAATTCAGGATATACAAGACTCCAATCCCATTCTTCGTGAATAGGTTCGAAAGCAGAAATAGCAAAGATTAGAGCTTCAACACCCATACCGACGATAAGCATAATATCTGCTCCTGGATAATGTTGTATTTTAAAAAGTGCTCCTAGTATAACGACTGCGGCACCAAGTCCGTAAGCCTTAGCCATTACATTTTTACCCGTTTTTGATTCAAAGAAACTTGCCATAATTTTTCAGTTTTAAGTTGTTGTTAAATATTGTTAAAGTTGATGTATAAAAATTTTTTGTCAAATATATAAACGTATTTGAAAGTAGATTAGTATAGAAATGTAAAATTATTTCTATAAAACATTTTAATATGTAGTATTAATTGGATCAGCGTCTGTCGTTTGCAGATCTACCGATGTATGTCTGCACACATCTGAAACCAATATAAGACTTAGAAGTGTCTTGGTATTCATATGCTCTAGATCCGTTCTGGATAAAGTATGCAACATCTTTCCAACTTCCACCTCTAGTAACTTTACGTTTAAGAGAAAGTGGCCCTGCATCATCTGCATCTACTTGATAATCCGAGTTAAGATCGTGTGTAAATTGATGACTAGACTCGTCGTAGGCAGATATTGTCCATTCAGCAACATTACCGGCCATATTATATAGACCGTAGTCGTTAGGGAAATATGAATCAGCTCTTACGGGGTACAATCCACCGTCAGCCATATAGTTACCTCTGTTAGGTTTGAAATTAGCCAATAGACATCCTTTACTATTTCTAGTATAAGGACCACCCCAAGGGTACATATTGTTATCACGTCCACCTCTAGCAGCAAATTCCCATTCATATTCAGTTGGTAATCTCCAATACTCTGTAATAGGCATCTCCTGTGATGCCCAGTATCTGTTTAACCATCTCGTTCTCCAGTTACAAAATGCGTTGGCTTGATGCCAGTTTACACCGACTACAGGATAATCATCATATTTAGGATGATTGTAGTATTGGCGAGTCATGGGTTCATTGTAAGAATAGGTAAAATCTCTTATCCAAACAAGTGTATCAGGATAGATAGGTTTTGTTTTCTTTACCAAGTAATCTTCTCTATCCGAATCCAAGTAACTACCTCGTGCAGCAGCCTGAAAGTCCACATATGTGTACTCATAGTATAATTTACGAATATCCCACTGCTTGCGATGTTCATATCGTTCTTTATTCATATAGAAGTATTTACTCCCGTATTCATCATAGAACTCTTCCCTATCTGTTTCATCTTCATAATCAAGAATTGAATAATCATCATGTTCATCTTCAATTTCGATAGTTTGCTCCATTTCCATACGAACTAGACTATCTTTTACATACTCTACAAATTGACGATATTCATTATTTGTGATTTCGGTATCATCCATCCACACAGCGTGAACAGAAATTTGCTTGTTTGGAGCAATATAAGTGTGAAAAATATCTTCATCACTCTGTCCTGTATGGAATGTGCCAGTAGGAATGTATACTGTACCATACGGTTGAGGATGGAACCAAGGACGTCTACCTTGAACTCCGATTAATTCTCCATTATCTCCCATTCCGCAACCTATTAGCGATAGGAAAGTAAACAAAACAAGTGTCTTTGCTATGTATTTCATATAAACCTTACTTTTTAAAAGTTTGACAAATTAACATTAGAATGTTGAAAAAAACAATTAAATAAATTTCAACCTCTGATATATAACGTTATTGATTAGTAGTGTAGTATCACAAATATAGAAAATAAAAATTATAAGAATCTAACGCTTTCTATTATAAGAGGCGTATCGGGTACAAAATTTATTGGGATGCAATATTTAACTAGAATTTCGTGAGTACCATTACTTACCTGCTGAACATTGGATAGAGTTATGTCGTAAGAATATCCAACTTGAAGAGGTCCTTTTTCGTAGCCTAGAAGTATAGATAATGCATCACTAGTACCCCATTGCCTAAAAGCTAAACCGCCTCTTAATTTGCCAAGAAAGAGTGCTGTCATGTTCAAGTCTATCTGAGGTTTATACGACCCTTGAAGCAGTCCGTATTTTGCCATTATTGCAGGCTCTAATACAACTCCATTTAAGGGGATGTCAGCACCTACTACAGTGTAATAGTGAGGTACGTATTGTCTAGATAATACTGAACTTGTTCCCGCCAAGGTTGATACCGCTACTTTATATTCTGCTTGATTAAGATTTGTAATGGAAAAACCTGCGTAAAAATCTTTTAGTTTGGGCCCCATGCTTTTTTGTTTGTACATCACGCCAAGATTTAGATCTAGTTTCATTTCATTAGCTCCGGTAACAGGTACATTAGGATCCAATAGGTCTCTTGCTTTATATTTAGGTTTAACCCAACCCCATTGTGTCCCTCCAATACCAATTCCTCCAGAAATTTGACTAAATCCACCCTGAAGGTCCATTTTATAATTTATGTTCGCCATAAAGGAAGTTGACTTGGTGTAACCAATTTTGTCATCAATAATCGTAATCCCGATTCCTAAAAATTTATCTTTTGATGGAGAAAGGTTAAGCACTGTGCCTACATTGAAATTATAAGTAACAGGTGCAACATTTTGTACACCAGCACCTTCTACACCATTTGTTCCTCTAGCTGCGGTTTGATCATCAAAATCTCTCCACTGATGGTGAGTAAGACCACTTAGACAAATCTCTCCATACTTATGGCCTGCAGCAGCAGGATTATAAGCTTGCATAACATCTTTGAAATGTGTGTAATATGGGTCTTGTTGGGCATATGAATATACTCCAATGAACAGTGTAAGAATAGTAAGTGCTTTTTTCATTAATCTTTTGCCTTTGGCTTTTATAAAATCAGTGCAGTACAATATTAACTAATTTTTACGAATGATTATTGTTAATCTTATCATCAAATAGTTGATTAGCTGATACGTTGATGAACTTCATCCACTATTTTATTGAACCTTTCTTTGGATTCTAAGAGAAGTTTATCCGCCTTAGAATTTAGTTCATTAGCAAAGTCTTTGTCACTCAAATCTTTTGTATTTATACGTATATTCATGTATGCACCTTCTATGGCAGTAAGACTACAAAGTGCTCCTACACCTGTATCTGTTAAAGAGGCTGGATTCCCGACATCAAGCATTGCTTGTAGTAAATCAACCGATTTAAATGCTGTTTGCATTACTCTAAATGGTACTTCTGATGCATATTGACTCGATAGCTCAATTGCCTCCTTACGTGCTTGTTTTTCTTGTTCATTTGATTTTGGCATTCGTATAGCATCGATTATGCCGTTGAATGATCTTGTATCCTCGTCTACTAAGTATAGAAGTTCTTTATTGATTTCTTGTCCCTTCTCTGCCCAATCAGAAAATAAGCTTAATCTTTCTTCCCAACCAGGTTTGTTTGCAGACAGGTTTGCTACCATGGTTCCTAAAGAAACACCTAAGGCTCCAACATATGCAGCTATGCTACCTCCACCTGGAGCCATGCTTTCAGATGCAGTTTCATGTGTGAGTTTCTTTGCAGAGAGGGATACTAATTTTTCATCTTCAACAGACTGCAACTGATATTCAATTATTTTTTTCTGAGGATCGAAGGGTGCAAGCTCATCTAATCCCAAAGACTTAATCGCTATATGGATTAGTTCGGAATCATTTACTCCAATGGATCTTCCTTGTTTGACTAAATAATGTCTTCCTGCATCGAGCATTGCTTTTAATGGGATTAATCCAACCAATTCACTTCCTGTAATTCTGATACCTCTTTCTAGACAGCTCTTTTGCACAGCATCAAAGAAGGTATGGATGGGAGTTACATTAAAGTTAGTAAGGTTCGCACTTACTTGGGCAACATCATATTCATCAATAAACCAACCAACGGCCTGAACAGCCTTACATGATCCAGGGATTCGTACACTTTCTCCATTTTCATCGGTAACAATTTTACCATTGTACGGATTCCCAATTCTTTTAACACGACCAGTTTCTCGTATGTCAAAAGCAATTCTATTGGCTATTCTAGTAGATTTGGTATTCAGATTAATATTGTATGCAATAAGAAAATCTCTAGCTCCAATTGTAGTTGCCCCACTTCGAGGATTGTAAACGGCCTCTCCAAAATCGGGTTTCCATTGCGGTTGTTTTATTTTTTCAAAAAACCCTTCATATTCACCTGCTCGAATTATCGAGAGCACATTTCGTTTGGTATTTGGCTGAGAGGCTCCATATAAGTAGGTAGGAATACGGGTGGTTTCACCAACTCGTTTTGCTAATTTAATAGCCCATTGTGATGTTTCTTCCATGGTGATATTTGCAACAGGAATAAATGGACAAACGTCCGTAGCTCCCATTCTGGCATGCTCACCTGAGTGCTTACTCATATCTATAAGCTCTCCAGCTTTTACAATTCCTTTATAAGCTGCTTCTACAACAGCACTAGGAGACCCTACGAAGGTGACTACCGTTCTATTCGTAGCAGCACCAGGATCTACATCCAATAGTTTTACTCCATCAACGCTTTCTATTTCGTTGGTAATTTGCTTTATAATGCCAAGGTCCCTTCCTTCACTAAAGTTGGGTACACATTCTATAAGTTGTTGATTCATTTCTTTACAGTACGACAAAAATAGAATTCGTACCAAATAAATAACACTATACTACAGATACAAAATATATTTGCTTATTCAAGTGAGATACGCATTAAAACTGGCATATAAAGGAACACGTTATAGAGGTTGGCAATCTCAGGTAAATGGTACCACCATTCAAGAAGAAATAGAAGCTCAGTTCAAACGTATTTTTCAAATGAAAACAAACATCTTAGGATGTGGGAGAACAGATGCGGAGGTTCATGCTAGGAATTTTGTAGCACATTTTGATGCAGGAGATGAGTTGCCACCTAGATTTCTTTTTAGACTTAACCAGATGCTTCCTCCAGATATTGCATTGTATGAGGTGTTTAAGGTGAATGATGATTTTCATGCTCGTTTTTCTGCAACTTATCGCAAATACATTTATAAGACCACTTTTATTAAAAACCCATTTAGAAATGATGAGGTGTTGTTCCTTTTTAAAAAGCCAGACATTAATCTCATGAACAAGGGATGTGTTGAGTTGTTAAAACATAAAGATTTTGCAGCTTTTTGTAAAAGCTCTTCAGATAATAAGACAACTTTATGTGATTTGATGGAAGCTAAATGGATAGAAGTAGATGGTGGATATGAATTTCACGTTAAGGCAAATCGTTTTTTGAGAAATATGGTAAGAGCTTTGGTGGGAACACTTCTTAATATGGGTTATGGTGATATAACTATGGAGCAACTTCAAGATATTATTGCGAGTAAGAAGAGGAGTGAAAGTGGTAAAAGTGTTGCGGCAAAAGGACTTTATTTAGAAGAGATAGGATATAATTGGGATGAGTTCAGAAAGTAAGACTGGGGCAGCACTAGATTTTAAAATAATTGCAAGAATTATTAAGCTGGCGAAGCCCTATAGAAGATTGTTGTGGTCCGCTGTTGGGTTGACTTTGATTCTTACCATTCTGGCACCTATACGTCCTTTACTAGTGAAGTATACGATAGACAATTATATTGCTGGGAAAGATTCAAACGGGATATTAACTTTTACTATTTATATCCTGATACATATTCTAGTGCATAGTGTAGTATTGTTTGTGCATACATATACTACAAACTTATTGGGTCAAAACGTAATCAAGGATCTCAGGATGAAAGTATATAATCATATTCTTTCTTTAAATAGTTCATTCTTTGATAAAAGTAAGGTTGGTATGTTGGTTACAAGATCTGTTTCTGATGTAGAGACAGTTTCCAACTTCTTTTCACAGGGCTTTATTTCTATTATTGGTGATTTGGCCCAAATAGTAACAGTGCTTATTATTATGTTTGGTTTGAGTTGGCAACTTACATTGGTGTCATTAGTTGTGTTGCCGGTGTTGCTTATAGCTTCGGAATTATTTAGAAGAGGGGTACGTAAATCCTTTCAAGTAGTTCGTGAGCAAGTTTCAAAGCTTAATTCATTTGTTCAAGAGCAGATTGTTGGAATGGATGTAGTACAAGTTTTTGGCAAAGAAGACCAAGAGTTTAGAAAGTTTGAGAAGATCAATAAGGGGCATTTGGATGCGTTCAAGCAATCCATATTTTACTATGCAGTATATTTTCCAGTGGTTGAGATACTAAGTAGCGTTGCTTTGGCCTTGATGATATGGTATAGTGCTGGGACTGGAGGAGTTAGTATAGGGCTTATCACTTCATTTATATTATTTATCAATATGATTTTTAGACCTATTCGATTTATTGCTGACAGGTATAATACAATGCAGATGGGTGTGGTGAGTAGTGAACGGATTTTTGAATTAATAGATGATGAATCTCCAAAAGAGAAAGAAGGGGATGTTGAGTTGACTGATGTGAAAGGAGATATTTCTTTTGACAAGGTTTGGTTTGCGTATGTTGATGATGACTACATCTTAAAAGATATTAGTTTCAATTTACAAAATGGTAAGAGTCTTGCGATTGTTGGAGCTACAGGAGCAGGTAAATCAAGTATTGTTAACTTGATTACTCGATTATATAGTGTACAGAAGGGGCAAATTAAAATAGATGGAATAAATGTAAATGATATTGAGTTAACATCTTTGCGAAAGAATATTGGAGTTGTGCAACAAGATGTTTTCTTATTCGCTGGGTCTATTGGTGATAATATTAATTTAAAGAATACTCAGATAACCCATGAAAAAATGAAGGAAGCAGCAAAGTCAATTAATGCATATTCATTTATTGAAGGTCTTTCAGGAGGTTGGGACTATGATGTAATGGAGCGAGGGAGTACGTTGTCGGTAGGCCAACGACAATTGATTAGCTTCATTCGGGCAATGGCAGCAAATCCAAGTGTTCTTATTCTAGATGAAGCCACGTCAAGTGTCGATTCGGAAACAGAGGAATTGATTCAAGAAGCTACTAAAGTATTGATGAAGGGAAGAACGTCAATTGTAATTGCTCATCGATTATCTACAATAAGGGAGGCAGATACCATTTTGGTATTGGATAAAGGTAGGGTTGTTGAAAGTGGGAATCATCAAGAGCTAATGAAAAAGCAAGGGTTTTATCATGAATTATTTCAAAAACAGTTTGAACTTGCTTAAAAACAGCGTGTTGATTTGGGAGATTCTAAATATCCTTTCTTTTAAATATCCACACTATTGGTAAAATATACTAGTCCTTCTATTTTTGACCCTTCTTAAAATAGGAATGGCAAGGGTAGTATCAGGAATTAGACCAACAGGTAAATTACATTTAGGTAATTATTTTGGTGCAGTGAAGAGTTTTCTAAAAATGCAGGAGGAACATGAATGTTTCTTTTTTATAGCTGATATTCATTCACTGACTACACATCCAACTCCTCAGGACTTACATAATAATGTACACCAAGTACTGGCCGAGCATTTGGCAATGGGAATTGACGTAGACAAATGTGCCATGTTCATTCAAAGTGATGTGCCAGCTATTAGTGAGTTGTACACCTATATGAATATGAACGCATATATAGGTGAGTTGGAACGCTCTGTTACGTATAAGGAAAAAAAGAACTCTCAACCTAAGAATATTAATGCAGGTTTATTGACATATCCCGTTCTAATGGCTGTAGATATTTTAGTGCATCATGGAGATTTTGTTCCGGTAGGAAAAGATCAACAACAACATCTGGAAATGACTAGAACATTTGCGAATAGGTTCAATCATATGTATGGCACAGATTATTTTAAAGAGCCTCAAGCCTACAGTAATACGGGAGAACTCGTAAAGGTTCCTGGGCTTACAGGGCAAGGGAAAATGAGTAAGTCTAGCGGTGATGCTGATACCATTGTATTTGATGAGGAAGAGTCTGTGATTCGAAAGAAAATAATGAGAGCTAAAACAGATGCGGGTCCTACTGAACCGGGTCAAAAGAAGTCGGAAGAACTTCAAAACCTATTTGATATTATGGAACTGGTTTCAGATGCATCTACCATAGCTCATTTTGATGACCTTCATCAAAATGCAACAATACGTTATGGGGATTTGAAGAAGCAACTTGCCGATGATGTTGTCAATTTTGTGGCTCCAATACGAGAAAGGATAGTTCATTTTAAGAACGACAAAGAAGCACTTGCTAAAGCTGCTAAAATAGGAGCAGAGAAGGCAAATGAAAGTGCTGTAAAAACATTAAAAGAAGTTAGAGAAATCATAGGTTTCAAAAAATTCTACTGATAAAACTGAATAACCAAAAACGAATTAAACCAAAGAGATGCACATAGCTATAGCTGGAAACATAGGGTCTGGAAAGACAACACTTACCAAACTGTTATCAAAACATTACGACTGGGAACCTCACTTCGAGGCTATGGATGACAATCCATACATCACAGATTTTTATGATGATATGATGCGGTGGTCATTCAACTTACAAATTTACTTTTTGCATACAAGATTTAGCAGTTTGTTACAGGTCAAAGCAAACCCTAAAACAATCGTACAAGATAGAACCATCTATGAAGATGCGTATATTTTTGCCCCGAATTTGCATGCAATGGGTCTGATGAGTACAAGAGATTTTGATACCTATCAAGCACTTTTTACGAATATAAAGTCTTCTATTGATGCTCCAGATTTAATGATATACCTAAGAAGTTCAATCGGAAATATTGTGGATCATATTCAAAAGCGAGGTAGAGAGTATGAAGATTCTATCCGATTGGATTATCTGAAAAGGCTGAATGAGAGGTATGAAGCTTGGATTTCTACCTACAAGGAAGGTAACCTTTTAATCATTGATGTAGATAATATTGATTTTGAAAATAATCCTGAGCATTTAGGAAGCATCATCAGTAAGATTGATGCTGAAATAAACGGATTGTTTTAAAACATAAGAAGATAGATAAACCAAAAAGGGTTTGACACATGTCAAACCCTTTTTGGTTAAGTTTTTATTAGTTGCTATCCTTCAAGTAACTTTAAGACCGTCCAAGCAGCTTCTTTTCCTTTATGTCCATGTATGCCTCCAGAGCGTTCTATAGCCTGCTCTTGGTTGTCTGTTGTTAATAGACCAAAGGCTACTGGAATGTTATGCTTGAGAGTAACATTTGCTATGCCATTGGCTACAGCATCACAGATAAAGTCAAAATGACGGGTTTCACCTTGGATGACTACGCCTAAGCATATAATAGCATCGTAGCCATCATTAGCCAGTTTATTTGCTCCATAAATCAATTCATATGACCCTGGAACATCCCATATATTTATATTTTCCTTAGAAATTCCTGCAGCAATAAGGGTGTCAATTGCTCCTTCTTTTAGCTTACCTGTAATTTCACTGTTCCAAAGAGCTGTAACTACACCAATTTTTAAATCAGTGTTTGTAAGATTGATTTTTTCGTTTAGAAAAATTTGGCTAGAATAGTCTGCCATAAGCGAGATTATTTAGCAGCAATTTTAGCCTTTACGCGAGCAATTTTGGCTTCTACATTACTTGATTGACGAGAATTTATATATTCTTTTTCAAGTTGTTCAAAAGCCTTGAGTGCACTATTTAGTTCTCCTGCTTCTTCATAAGCTTTTCCCGCTTTTAGTAAAGCGTATGGAGTAGTCATTGTGTTCTCACGGGCATTGGCAGCCTTCATATATTTATCTCCAGCAGTTTCATAATCTCCAAGCTCAGAGTGACAGTCACCTTCAAGTGTAATAACTTGGGCAGCTAAAAGTTCATCATCCAGTGATACATCTTCTAGATAACCCAAAGCTTCATCATATTTCCCTTGATCCATTAATGCCCTACCTGCTAGGTAAGATGCTTGTTGGCCAGCTTTGGTTGAACCAAATTCGTCTACAATTGCTATTAAACCAAGATTAGTCCCATCTCCATTTAATGCTTTATTTGTAGAATCTGTAGAGAAATATCTTTCTGCCATGAAGAAGCTTTTGTTTGCTTCTGATTCTAATTCAGGTTTGTAAACATTGCCATAATACCAAATCCCAGCGGCAACTAGAATTAAAGCAATACCTGCTATTGTTACGTTGTTCTTATTGTTGTTATAGAACCCAGAGATAGACTGTATCCCTTTGTTTTCAATTGATTGTTCTTCTGTACTCATTTCCGTAAAAGTTTGCAAAAATATACTTATTCCACTATAAACGGATAATCTGACTCATATACATCGTTGTAAAGTTCCTCAACATTGGGAAATGGAGATTTATCTGCGAAGTCTGCAGAATCTGCAACTTCCTTTTCTACCTCTTCTTCCATGACATCTAACTGTTTTTGATTCATGTACTTATTCTTTAAAATAGTAGCCTTAACAACTTCTATCGGATCAATGCTTTTATACTCTGCAACTTCTTCTTTTGTTCTATATTTTGCAGGGTCAGACATGGAGTGTCCTCTATATCTGTAGGTTTTAAGCTCTACAAATGTTGGACCTTTTCCATCACGGGCACGTTTTGCAGCTTTTGTCATACTCTCATGAACAGCCTCACAGCTCATCCCGTTTACTTGTTCCGACGGCATATCATAGCCTAAGGCCATTTTGTAGATATCTAGCATGTTTGTGGTACGTTCTACTGAAGTTCCCATTGCATAATTATTGTTTTCACAAATAAAGACAACAGGTAAATTCCAAACCATAGCCATATTGAAAGTTTCGTGGAGAGCACCTTGTCTTACGGCACCATCACCCATGTAGCAGAATACTACTCCATCGTGGCCTTTGTATTGCTCTGCAAGTGCGATACCTGCACCAAGAGGAATTTGCCCCCCTACGATTCCATGACCTCCATAGAAATGGTGTTCTTTTGAAAACATATGCATACTTCCACCTTTTCCTTTGCTACATCCATCAATTCTTCCAAATAGTTCGGCCATTACAGCATTTGCAGGAATACCCATTGCTAATGCATGACCATGATCTCTATATGCAGTAATTACTTTGTCACCATCTTTCTTAGCGGATACCATGCCTGCTACCACGGCTTCTTGACCTATATAAAGGTGACAGAATCCTCTAATTTTATTTTGACCATACATTTGAGCTGACTTTTCCTCAAATCTTCTAATCAATAACATTAATCGATACCAATCAATGTAAGTTTCCTTGGTGTATTTTACTTTTGCCATTTTATATTTGGAGCGGCAAAAGTAACAATTTATATTGCTCAATAATCACTCTTGAAGGTACAAAAGCTAGCACTCATTTTTTTTAAGAATCACAGCGATTTTAAGTTGGAGTGTCAGGAGGATGTGGTCGCAATAGCCGGACTCAATGGCGTTGGAAAGACTACGATACTTGATGCCATCCACTATTTATGTCTTGGAAAGTCTTACTTCTCATCTACAGATGTGCAGTGCATTCAAACAGAAGAGTTGCAGGCAGGTATTATTGCTAAACTGGTAGGGGATGAGGACGTTTCTCTTAAAGTAAAGTTTAAGAGAGGTGGCAGAAAAGTTATTGAGAAAAATGGTGTCGCATACAAAAGGGTATTGGAACATATTGGTCAGTTCTTGGCTGTTGTCATCGCTCCTGGAGATATTGAACTCGTTTATGGAAGCAATGAGACTAGAAGATCATTTATAAATCAAATTCTTAGTCAGGTAGATAGGAAGCATCTTTTGGATCTGATGAAGTACAACAAGTTGATAGAGCATCGAAATAAACATCTGAAGCAAGAATCCGTGGATACGGCATTATTGCTGGCGTTAGATGAACAAATTGCTCCATTAGCCTTGTCCATTTATACTAAGCGGAAAGAGTTTTTGGAAGAATTTTGTCCTGTTTTTGAAGCGAAATATCATCAGCTTTCAGGTGAAAAAGAAAGTGTAAGATTGATGTATACGAGTCAACTGGATCATTCATCTTATATGGACTTGGTTGATGTAAATAGAAATAAAGATTTAGCCATACAACGAAGTTTTGTCGGAATTCACAGGGATGAATTGGATATTGAAATTGGAGATTTAAGTCTGAGGAAATTCGGTTCTCAGGGTCAAGTGAAATCAGGACTTATCGCTCTTAAATTAGCGGAATACGAATACCTCCAAAAAACATGCGATAAGAATCCATTCTTACTGTTAGATGATATTTTTGAAAAAATAGATGAAGAAAGAGCACAAGTCCTTACTCAGATTATTAAAAATGATAACTTTGGACAAATATTTATTACCGATACAAATCAGGATAGATTGAATCAGTTTTGTGTGGCTATTGGTAAATCATATAAACTTATCACGCTCAAATAATTGCAAGAAGAAAAGACCATACAAGACCTCATGCAGACTCTGTTTAAATCATATAAACAGGGAAACAAGTACGAGGAAACTTCAGTAGTTAATAGTTGGGAGACTGTGGTAGGCAAGATGATAGCTCAAAAAACAACGAAAGTATTTATTAATAGAAAAACACTTTACCTCACATTATCATCTGCACCCTTGAAAAGTGAGTTACGATACCATAAGCTGGTTTTAATTGAGAAAGTAAATAACCACGCCAAAAAAGAAATAATAAACGATATAAAATTCTTCTAAAATATGATTCATAAGATAGCACCATCGATATTGGCCGCAGACTTTGCCAATCTACAAAAAGACATTGAGATGGTAAATGAGAGTGAAGCTGATTGGTTTCATATTGATATAATGGATGGTGTGTTCGTGCCAAACATTTCATTTGGTTTTCCAGTAATGAAAGCTATTAATAAGCATGCTCAGAAACCTCTGGATGTACATTTAATGATTGTAAATCCAGATCAATATATCCAACAGTGTGCAGATGTTGGAGCTAAGGTAATAACTGTTCACTACGAAGCTTGTACACATCTTCATCGTACACTTGCAGCTATTCGAGAAGCAGGGTGCTTGGCTGGCGTAGCCTTAAATCCACATACACCTGTCCATCTTTTAAACGATGTTTTTAAAGAAATTGATTTGGTATGTTTAATGAGTGTTAATCCTGGTTTCGGGGGACAGTCATTTATTGAAAACACGTACAGTAAACTTCAACAACTCAAAAATATATGCGAGATGAAGAACCATACTCCATACATGGAAGTAGATGGAGGAGTGAACCTAGATAATTATCAAAAATTGTTGGAGTGCGGGGCTAATGTTCTTGTAGCAGGGAGTGCTGTATTTGCTAGTTCAAATCCGGTAGAAACCATTTTAGCACTAAAACAATAGCATAGAGCCTTTCACGTTAGTATTCTTTTGAAACGCTATTTATCAATATTTTTAATCGGTTTTTTAGGCCACTTAGTTCAAGCTCAAACAGAGTCATACTTAGTTGGTAGAACCTTTGATGGGGATAAGTTCCCTGTATCTGCATATCTTCAAATTGCAGGTACTAGTAAATTTACGTATTCAGATTCAGTGGGTAAATTCAAGATTCAGGTTCCTTCTAAAAAGAAGTTTGTAGTACAGCTTATTTTTTCTGGAGAAACCCAAGTCGTTACACTAAATGCTATTGCACCTGGAAAAACAGTTTATCGAGATTTTACCTTTACTAAAACATCTGTTATTCGAGGAACTACTGTTAAAGGGACAAAAGATGGTGACTACTTTATTGAGAGGTTAGATCCTCGAAAAACAGTCCGGTTTGCAAATACTAGTGGTTTTGAGCAGATTATAAAGACTGTATTTATTGGGGTTCAAAAAGGAGGAAGTGAACTTTCTTCGGCGTACAGCGTACGAGGGGGGAACTATGATGAGAATTTGGTATATGTAAATGACATTGAAGTATATCGACCATTTTTAGTTAGAAGCGGTCAACAAGAAGGATTAAGTGTAATTAATCCTGATATGATAGAAGAAATTAAGTTTTCAGCTGGAGGTTTTCAAGCTAGGTATGGAGACAAACTTTCATCCGTTTTAGATATCAAGTATCGACAACCGGATTCTTTTGGAGCTACTGTTCAAGCCAGCTTTTTGGGTGCCAATCTACATTTCGAAGATAAGTCTAAGAATAACCGATTTTCTTATATCGTAGGTGCCAGATTTAGAAGCAATCAGTATTTGTTAGGAAGTTTAGATGTCCAAGGGGATTACAAGCCACGTTTTTTTGATGTACAGGCACTTTTAAAGTACAGACTTAGGTCAGATTTAAGCCTTTCTTATCTAACTACAGTGTCTCAAAATAGATATTTAGTTGCTCCTCAAAGTAGGCAAACAAGTTTTGGTAATGTGAATAGTGCCCTAAGTTTATTTATCGCTTTTGGTGGACAGGAGCTAATGGAATATACGACTTGGATGAATGGTCTTAATTTGGAGTACAAGCCTACAGATAAGTTAAACTTAAAACTAAATGTATCCAGTTACACTACGTCCGAAAGAGAGCATTTTACAGTAGAGGGGGCATATAGACTTTCAGAGTTAGACAATAATTTAGGATCGGATGATTTTGCGAATGAAAGGGCTCTTCTTGGCATTGGTTATTTTATAGATCATGCACGAAACGACTTGCACGCTCAGGTCTTTGCTGCAAATCATAAAGGGAAGTTTTTATTTAAAAAATCAAATGTTCAGTGGGGACTTGGTTTGACTAATGAAAGTATAGTAGATAAACTCAAGGAATGGAGATATAACGATAGTAGTGGCTATAATATAACTACTCGTACAACTACCGGGCCTCTGAATGAGATAGTCTTGGATGAGTTTTTAGCAGCAGATATAGATCTGAATAGTTATAGGGTGAAAGCATACATTCAAAATACTCAGATTTTGAGTAAGCAACATAATCTAAAGGCTACCTATGGCATCCGAACTAACTACTGGAGCTACAATAATGAGAATGTGATAAGTCCAAGGACTCAACTGGCATGGGAGCCTCATAAAGCTTTTAACGATACACTAAAAAAAGGAATACGAGATTCTTTGTCCGAGATAAATCGAAGATACAAGCTAGAAACTTTGGATTCACTTTTTGATAGATCTAGCAAGCGTGATTGGTTGCTACGATTTGCAGCAGGATACTACTATCAACCACCCTTTTATAGAGAATTACGAGGAATTGATGGGAAACTAAATCCTAATCTTAAGGCTCAGAAATCTATTCATTTTGTGTTTGGAGGGGATATGGAATTTAAGGCTTGGGATAGACCATTTAAGTTTACTAGTGAGGTCTATTATAAGCATTTGGATAACTTGGTTCCCTATGTAGTGGACAATGTGCGAATACGGTATTTGGCTGAAAATAGTTCTCAAGGCTATGCTACTGGAATTGACGCTAGAGTAAACGGAGAGTTTATAGAAGGAGTAGAGAGTTGGGTTAATTTCTCTCTTCTTCAAACCAAGGAAAGGCTCTATTATACGGATGAAAATGGTTCAGAACAGTTGAGTGATTGGCTTAGAAGACCAACAGACCAACGTGTTAATTTTTCTATTTTATTCCAGGATGAGTTGCCTAACAATCCTAGCTATAAGATGAATTTGAGTTTGGTTTATGGTGGAAGAGTACCCTTTTTTTACGATGCTAAGAATCGACATAAGGAGGGTTTTACAATACCTCCATATCGACGTGTTGATATCGGTTTTTCCAAAGTATTAATCGAATCAGGAAGTAACAGACGCACAAATTGGCTTAGAAACGCAGAATCTTTATGGGTGAGTTTAGAAGTGTTCAACCTACTTCAAGTAAATAATACCATTTCGTATGTGCTGGTAAAGGATTTTCAGAATAACGTATATGGGGTTCCTAACTACCTTACAGGTAGACGACTAAACCTTCGATTTATACTTCGAATTTAACAAACTCAATGAGGGGAGATATACCTCTCATCATAGTTTACCAACTTACTAATTATAGGGTTGTCGATAGCATATTTTACGACTGTACGTCTTCCAGAAAGTTTTACGATTTCCCATTCGTCCCCATTCATTCCCTTTTTGTAATCTTTACCATCTACAGTATAATCTACTACAACAGTGAAACCATTGGAGCTTTCAGCATCTACAAACCCAACGGTATACGCAAAATGATTGTTTAGTAAGTACTGTCCTCTAAATACACTTAAACCCTCTACCAAAAAAATGGAAAGTATAAACCCGACGACTAAGAAGGTCCCAATCTTTTTTTCAAAATTAAAACGGACCGGTTTCTTAATGGATTTAACTAGGAAGTAGGTGTAAGCCTCATTAGCAGCCACTGCTGCTCCTGTAGCAAATGTGAGATAGCCTAGAATAGTATAAAAGTAGTCTGCCGCTCCAAACTGCTTGAAATGATGGGTGAAAATGATTTGAAGTCCCCATATCATTAGCAATATGATTCCACTAACTCGTATATATAATGGCATGGATTCGAGACTTCTTTCGTATTTTTCTTTGATTTGTATTTTTCGTCTTTCCTCTAATTTTTCACTTCTTTCACGCCTACTTAGTTTGTCAAAGTAATTTCTCTTTGGTGCCGACTTTAGGCGATTTATTTCAATAAGGTAGGCAAATTTTAGTTCCCTATCATACTGATTCTTCTTCTCTTGCGTATCTAAATGAGTCTTAGCCAAATTAAAATATTTGGACATTTCCTCTGCATCTGGGTCCTTATTAATATCTGGATGATAGATTTTTATTTTTGCCTTATACGCAGTTTTTACCTCCTCTACAGAAGCATAATTGTCTAAGTCTAGTATTTTATAATAATTTACCACGTGTTAGGTTTTGGAAATGCTATTTATCTTTGGCATTTATATTGCAAATTAAATTGAGAACGGCGAAATTAAAAATAGTATAAGTCGTTCTAGTATTTTATGCGGAATTCACTTTTCTACATATTAGTTGTTTTTGTGTTGAATGTTCAAGGACAGTCAGTAAGCGGTAATATGCAAAATTTCGGTAAGGTGAAGCTATGGAATAATCCCATTGTCGAGATCCAATATACTAACACCTCTGGGGAAATTCAGCAATTTTTACCGATCTGGTATCAACAAGATATAAAGGTGAATTTTGAGAAAAGTATTCTTCAACCAGGTGAGACTACAGTAATTAAAATTCAATATTATACAGAAGATTTCGGGAGGTTTAGTAAAACTGTAAATGTCTTTATTAGTACACAGAATACACCACTTACGTTTACTTTGAAAGGCAATATACAGTCCTTTCATCCAGATGCTTTTACCATATGTCCTCGAATTGATAATTCGGATTTACAAAGAAGTAGAGGATTTCTTCATAACATCCGTGTGATTGATGAAGTCACAAAAGAATCATTGACAGATTATGAAATAACTCTTATAACAAGAAGTAGTAATGAGACACTTATTAATACTAAATATCTACTTACATTGAAAAGAGAGAAACCTGATTTTTATCAACTTGTTGTAGATAAAGAAGGTTATGAAATTGAACGTTTAGATAAATACATTCAAAGAAATTCCTCTGAAACTGTCATTGTCTTAAAGAGAGAAGAATCAGAACTTCAAGACGATGACTACTTTGATTTTAGCGAAATAACGAATGACGAGGAAGATGTGATTGAGAATGCGGAGAATGACTTGTTGGTTAATGATAATGACGAGTTAGGTGATGAGACATTAGAAGATAAAGACGAGTCTGAGGAAGAAGAGTATTTTGACTTTTCCAAGGTTGATGAGGAAGACGAAGATGAGAATATAATATCTGAGGGTATTCAGAAGGATACAATCGATGGAAATCAATCTGTTGTGGTTGTACCTACGCTTAAAGATACTTTAGATTTTAAAGAAGATGGAACACTTAACTCTTCGAAGTATACTTTTAATCATTTAGTTTTTTTGATTGATGTTTCTACGAGTATGCGTAATCCTGAAAATTTACCATTATTAAAGAAAAGTATGCTTGAGATGATAGAGGTATTGAGACCAGAAGATCAAGTCAGTATCATAACCTATTCAAGTAAGGTGATTGTTCTATTAAGTAACGTATCGGGAGCAGAAAAGGATGTTTTAAATTTAACAATAGAAAAGCTTGTGGCAAGAGGACAGTCTTATGGCAAAGAGGGTATAGATTTGGCTTATGACTTAGCAAAAGATCATTTCATAGCTGATGGTAACAATGAAATCATTTTAGCCAGTGACGGTATTTTTAACTCAAAGAACTTTAGTGAAAAAAAATTATTTAGACAGGCTAGAATCCAGCGTAACTTATACAATGTAAGAATATCAACCATTGGTTTTGGTAAGGCTAGTAAGGCACTAATCTTTTTAGAAACTCTGGCATCCAAAGGTGATGGTAGTTTTATCAAAATTTCTACTGAAAAGGAAGCTGAAACCATTTTAATTGAGAATATAATGCAGCATTCTATTAAGTGATTTTATTCGTGATTGGTTTCTAACAAGTAATCAGCATATCCCAATTCATTCAAACTTCTGGTATATTTTTGACCTTATATGTCAAAACACACTCAATCAATGTTAAGAGATGGGTCTTTAGAAGGCAAGGTTATATGGGTTACAGGAGGAGGAACAGGACTAGGAAAGTCAATGGTCAAATACTTTGTGGAACTCGGAGCTAAAGTTGCTATTTCTGGAAGAAGAGAAGAGAAGCTTATAGAAGCGGCTGAAGAAATTTCTAAGCAAAACGTATTTCCCGTAGTTTGTGATGTTAGAGAAAGCGGTGAAGTAGATGCTGCATTAAAACAAATTATAGAACGTTTTGGGATGGTTAATGGACTGGTTAATAATGCCGCTGGGAATTTTATAAGTCCAACAGAAAGACTTAGTCATCGTGCTTTTGACATTATCATTGATATTGTGTTAAAAGGTACTAAAAATTGTACCTTAAGCTGTGGTAAATATTGGATAGAAAATAAGATTAAAGCAAGCGTGCTTAATATAGTCACGACATATGCTTGGACTGGCAGTGGCTATGTAGTCCCAAGTGCTACTGCAAAAGCAGGTGTGCTTGCCATGACAAGGTCTTTGGCCGTAGAATGGGCAAAGTATGGACAAAGGCATAATGCCATAGCTCCAGGACCTTTCCCAACCAAAGGTGCTTGGGATAGACTATTCCCAAAGGAAATGTCAGATAAGATAAATCTAGAAAGTAGAGTCCCATTGAAAAGGGTGGGAGAGCATCAGGAGCTAGCAAATCTAGCAGCTTACCTTATGTCTGATTATGCCGCATATGTTAACGGAGAGGTGGTTACTATTGATGGAGGAGAGTGGCTGCAAGGTGCAGGTCAATTCAATCAAATGGAAGCCATTACTCAAGAAGAATGGGACCTTTTAGAAAAAGTGGTAAGGTCTAATCAGAAGAAGTCATAATAAAGTCACGAAGTGTGTTCATGACAAATAAAGAATTTTTTTAAATCAAATTTGAGCACTAATTTAAAAATAAATTAATGAAAAAACATTACACTCCAAAACGTCTTCTTACAGGCGTAATTCTAATTACCATGTTATGCATGACAACTGTTTCACTTACGAATAGTGGTGGTGCAGGTGGTGGAAATACCAATGCCCCAGGTGAAAACAATTGTACTCAGTGTCATTCAGGAACACTTCAGACAGTTGGATCGTCCACCTACAATAATATTAGTTTTAGTTCTAATTTTACAGGTAACGGTTATATCCCAGATAGTGTTTACACCATTACCTTTAGCTATACGCATAGTGGTAAATCAAAGTTTGGATATCAAATGACATGTTTGGAGCAATCAAATAATGCAATGGCAGGTTCTTTTTCCTTAATTTCGGGGAATAATAAGTCAAGTATAACCACAGCCACTATTGGAGGAGCAGGCAGAAGCTATATGAGACATACCAGTAGTGGGAATTCTGGTAGTGGTGCAATAACATGGAGTTTCAAATGGACTGCACCTTCTAGCAATGTAGATACGGTTGTATTTTATAGTATTGTTAATTCGACAAACAGTGGAGGATCAACAGCTGGTGATATCATCACAGAAAGACAATTCAAAATAGGACCATCAACGTTACTACCAACAGCATCATCTAGTGCTAGTAATACTAATCCTTGTCAAAGCTCTTTAGTAAACTTTACAGGTAGTGGAACTAACTCTCCAATATCATATAGCTGGAGTTTGGTAGGAGCAAGCCCTAGTATGTCAAATGTCCAAAACCCAAGTGCGGTTTATAATTTTCCGGGAACCTATAGAGCGATACTTACAACAACAAACGCAAAAGGAGTGTCTTCTCCTGATACAACAATAATTGTAGTAAAATCAGCTCCCTCAGCATTTATTTTTGGAGGAGCAACACGGACAATTTGTGAAGGAGATTCTGTGCAATTGTCAACTAGTTTTGGTGCTACGAATAGCTATTCATGGAATAAAGGAGGCTCAGGAAATTCTATTTGGGCTAAGGATACCGGAGATTATTTTGTAAGCGTAAGCTCTACAAATGGTTGCGAAAAAGTGAGTAACACAGTTCATGTAAGTTTTTATACCAAACCTGTTGGTACTCTTACCAGTGATGCATCTGTATTTTCAGATAGTAGTTGTGCAGGGTCTGCAATCGAGCTTGAGGCAACTGCCGGTTTTGATAGTTTTTACTACTATGAAAATGGAAGCTTAATAGCATCTACCGATAGCAATAAGCAAATGGTGTCTTTTAATGCAACTACAACATATGGGGTTCAGGTAAGAAACTCAAATGGATGTTTAAGTGATACAACTTTTTACACAGTTGAAGCAAGAGATAAGATGGATGCCCCAATTATTAATTGTACTGCAACAACTGCAAGTAGTATTGAGTTTTCTTGGACGAGTGTGGGAGCACATATGGGATATCAAGTCAGTCTAAATAATGGGACAACTTGGATTTCGCCTTCAAGTGGAGCTGCAGGAACTACACATCTTACGAGTGGGCTACAACCAGAGGATTCTGTTACCTTATTGGTAAGAGCAATTGACAATGCTCCATGTGATTATAGTTTGGTTGGGAGCAAGAAATGTTTTTCAGAGAGCTGTGTTCAATTGAATGCAACAGCTAATGCCGTAGACTCTATTTGTAAGGGTGATTTATGGCGTGTAGAGATAAATGGCTTAAATGGTGAATCCTATGGACTCTCTCTTGACGGAGGAATGGTGTTTACTGATACTATCTTTGAATTTAATCCAACTATTACAGGAACCTATTTGGTAATGGTAACAGATTCTAATAATTTGGTATGTCCTGCATTACCAATACAAATCCCATTAGTTGTGGATGACATCCATGACATTGAATTGAAGACCGATAAAATAGGATCGTATTGTGAAGGTGAAAATATTACATTCTCAGCAAATGATAGTATTGAAAATTTCGACTTTTACTACAATCAAAGTCTAGTACAATCAAGTGCTTCAAACACTTACGAAAATTCAAGTATGTCAAACAACGACTCTGTTTTTGTTGTCGTATCCAAAGGAAAGTGTACGGATACATCTCAAATGAACTATGTACAAATAGAACTGCCTGCAAATGCATCGTTTACAAATAGCAGAGATAGGTCTACCTATACTTTTGTGCCAGATAATTCTACGTACTCATCATACACTTGGGATTTTGGAGATGGAAGTGCTACGAGCAATGATGTATCACCTGTGCATGATTATGCTAGTGATGAAGGTCAAAATGTTAATGTTAGCTTGGAAGTAGTGACTGCAAACAATTGTGTGAATGACAGCACTGAAAGTATTAATCTACCTTTATTTAGTAATGTTAAAGAATTACAATTACTAGGCCTAGAGGTTTACCCAAATCCAGTGGGAGACATTCTTCAGTTGAAAAATACATCATCTAAGCCAATGAAAATTAGCATAATCTCCATTTCTGGAGAGTTGTTAATGGAACGTACTTTGGGTGTTGATTTTACAAGCATATCAGTTAATCATTTAGATGCAGGTATTTATATTTTACAGGTGATTTCTGATGGTAAAGAGTCGTCCATGAGAATTATCAAGAAATAATCAATTCGTTAAAATATTTAAAAAGAGTCAGGGTACATATTTGTGTCCTGGCTCTTTTGATTTTAGGACGTTCTAAGATCTCAGTGTGTTTCCATCCTTCCTTTAATTGTTGAATTACGCATCATGATGTTTAATGAGTCTATTTCAGGTTGTAAGTCCATCTTTTGGTAATTGTCAAATTCTAAAATGGGTTCCCCAGCATCTACCCAAGCGGTATACCAAAAGCAACCGACCAAATAAATAGCTTTTTTCATTCTGCGTTCTACCATGTCATTTAGTGCTTGATGATAACTCTTAGAGAATTCTTTACTATAAACTTTGACCGTAGATTTTCCTCTGGTCTCAAAAGAGTATTTGACATTTGGCATAAGTTTCGTTAATTCTAATTCAATGTGAAGTACCGAGTCTTTAGCGGCAAAACTTTCAGACACACTTTGCCAAATAGTTTGAAGAGGGTTTTCTAAGTACTGTGCCTTACCTGTATAGAAATCATACTCCGATGCAAAGACTTCAGGTAGACGAGACTCCCATAGTCCGTGAATTCCTTTTTGATTTGTTAGTTGACCATTATAATTTTCAGTGGTGTGAAGAGGCACATGAGCATCAGCAATATAATGTCCAAGATCAGCACTTAGCTTTATTATACGTTCATAATCTTTGTTTTTAAACGCGTCTGTTAACCAATATTTGACGGTGTTTACATGCCAAGGAACGATTCCAAACTTATGTAAGGATTCTTCGCCATATTTTTCTATTGCATCCTTCCATTTTATGGGCACAGTGTCAATAGGTACTGCTTGTTCATAGTGGTCTAAATCGATGTAATGACGAGGAGCTTCATCGTCGATTGCATACCTTCTTTGATCGGCTCGTACTGCAAACTCTCGTATATAACTAATATTCGCCTTGTAAAAACCGAACATGTCTTGTGGTAAGGTGAAACACGCCAGATAGTTTATCTCCTTATGAGCATAAAAGCCCCATGGGTTGGAGCTTAAAACCATAACACAGAATATGGTGGTGAATAGATGTCTCACCTAAGCGAAGATATCTGAAGATGGGTGATTGTCGTGAGGTTGACATCAATAAGCTATAAAATCAGGGAAAATAGCTGGTTGTTAGGGGTGATTTTCACCCTTTTTTTTGTAGTGATAATGAACCGTGGTCCCAATATTCTCTTCTTCTGGCAAATTCCAATAACCAATTTCATCGTCATCATCGTCATCGTCTTCTTCAATAAAAAACATAGGTAGTTGTGGTCCCCTTTTGCGGTATAGGATTCCAAAGAATACTCCAGATATAGCCCCTGAAAGGTGCCCTTCCCAAGAAATATTTTTACCAATAAGCCTACCATATTCTGGAAACAGACCATAAATAATTCCTCCGTACAAGAATATAAGCATGAAAGCTGCACCCAACATCTCTTTATTCCGAGATATAAAAGCATGTGTTACTAGAAAAAATACGTAAGCATATACTATACCACTTGCACCTATATGGTTGGAGCCAGATTTCCCCATAAATAGTAACAGAATACCAGTAAGCAAAAAGTTGTATACTAAAATATGTGTTTTTTCCTTTTCAAAATAGATGAAAATAAAACCCATAGACAGTACCAAAGGAACACTGTTGGACATCAAGTGATCAAAATCGCCATGTAAAAAGGGCATTGTAAATATTCCAAGAAGTCCTCTCCATTCCCTTGGATGCATCCCATATTCCCTTAGGTCTAAGTGAAAATTAAGATCCATAAAAAAAACAAGCCACATTATTACCATTACAACCAATGGCCATACTATAGAGTTTATTAATTTTATGAGAAAATTAATCATTTCAGAGTAATGTGTTTCAAAAAACGTTCCTAATATTTTTACTGACAAAACTGCCGTTCCGATGTGCTTGAGAATTTAAATGTCGTTTATCTGCTCTCAGATTCATTTTATCGACCGCTTTAGTTTCCCCTCTATTAAACTACAAATTGTCTCGTTTAAAGAAATACTTAGAACATGAATCTCTCGTTTTTTACGCAACCGAATTAATAACCAATTAAAAATCATGAAGTTTCCAAGCTATCTTGTAACACTCTTTGCAACCGTCTTATTTGTCATTCTTTTCTTTGAGAAGTCCCTCGGATTAAACGTAGCTATTTACGGAGTCATTACAATTGTGCTTTTAGTCACATTCAAAACTACTTTCTTTAAACCTGTGCTAAATAAGATTGTGGGGATTGGATTTCTTATGACCTCTGTACTGTACTACTTATTTGCAAGCCCGTTTACTTTGTCTATCTCAATACTCTCTTTTATATTGCTAATTGGGTTGCATGTATCAGTCCCTTTTAGAAATCTTTTTTATGCACTTCTCAATGCAATGCCCAACCATATACTTTCAATTCAAGATTTTTTTAGATCATTTCGCTTAAGAAAAAAGAACAAAAGAAACTCGGGCATTTCTAAACTAATGAGGGTGATTTTTTTGCCGCTTTTTGTCATTTTCCTTTTCGTTGCATTATACAGCATGGGAAGTTCATTTTTTTCAGATGCAATTGGTCAGGTGGGGGTGGTCCTTAGTAAAGCAATTCGGAGAGTGACACAGTACATTGACATTGTCGCTGTATTTATCGCCTTGATTGGCCTCTGGTTTGCAATGATACATAGTTTAGGATTTCAATCTACATCACTCTCTGAGAGTGATGCAAATAGTTCAGATCTTCTTACTCACATTAAGACTAACATTAAATCAAGATTTAGAAATATGGACTTAATGATAGAGCATAAGTCAGGGGTATTTCTCTTTGCTGTATTATGTCTTTTGATTTCGATGTTATTATTTTTAGAGATTAAAAACGTTTGGATCAATTTTCAATGGGAGGGACAGTTACTCAAAGAAATGGTTCACGAGGGGACCTACATTCTTATTGTAGCAATCCTTGTTTCCATGGTAATAACCATTTATTACTTTAGGAAGAATCTCAATTTTTATAAGGGTAATAGGTTGATTAAAAATTTAGCTTACCTATGGATGGGACTTAATTCGCTATTGGTAATTTCTGTTTTTGTAAGAAACGCGTACTACATACAACATTTTGGACTCGCATATAAACGAATTGGAGTAGTTTTTTTCTTGCTACTTTGTTTGATTGGTTTATTTACTCTGGTAATAAAGATTGGTAAGGTGAAAAGTATTTTTTATGTTGTTCGTACCAATTCACTTGCTGCTTACATTACCTTGGTAGCCTTATGCATTGTAAATTGGGACGGTATTATTGCTAAATATAATTTTGCTCATTATAAAACTGCTTTTGTACATTTACCTTTTATGTCTAATCTCAGCGATAAGACCTTACCTTATTTGAAGCTGACAGATGATCAGATTGTGGAAATAGAGACTAAACAAGTAGAAAAAATTCCTTTTGTTAAAAGAGGATATTTTAAAGAAGAAAATTACAAGGCCAAGATTGATGAGAGAATTCGAAAATTTAAACTAGACCAAAAAAATCGTCATTGGTTGGAAAGTGTGTGGGCAGAGGAAAAGGCCTTAAATTTACTTAATCAAGGCTAATGAGCAGGTCTAACTTGAAACTAATAGTACTGAATGTTGTCTGTCTAATAGTAGCTCTTATTTTCTTCAAGGATAGCCTATTTTGGATTGGAGAACGAGTTGGTGTTGGTGTTTTTAAATTATTTAATGTACTGGCTTTTATTGCTTTAGGGGTGCTTGCTTATCATCGGATCAATGGAAGGTTAAGTCTCATTATTAAACTTCAAGTCACTCCTGTATTGCCAATTGTAGTTATGATTATTGCTATTATAGGGTATGTAGTATTAGATTCAATATTTGGAATCAGAACATTCAATACTTTAATGTTTTTGTTTTTCTTATTCGGTTATGTTGGTCTTTTTGTAAACAAAAGAAACTGGCTCAGATCTTCAGTACCCGTACTTTTACTTACATTGATTTTACCTTTTGGAGATTTATTAGATACCTACCTTGGCTTTCCACTACGAATGCAAACTTCCATTGGAGTAGAATATATCCTGCAAAAAATGGGAGTTGATTTACTTGATCATCAAACTATCTTAAGTCTCGAAAATAGATATACCCAGATAGACACCACGTGTAGTGGACTAAACGTAATTTGGGCAGGTACTTTATTATTTATAGCATTTTCTATAATTGATAGAATAAAATTTGGAGTTCGATGGGTAATTTGGTTTTGTGCTTTTATGCTCATGCTTTTATGTTTTAATGGGCTAAGAATATTGCTTCTTGTCAGTCTCGAATTGGTATTTGAAAATCAACAATTAGCAGATGCCATTCACGTACCTTTAGGACTAGTTGGTTTTGTAGTACCTGCGATTATCATGTGGTTTTGGGTGAATTGGAAAAAAACTAAAATTAAGGATCAAAGAGATGAACCCGTTCCAAGAAGTGAATATTTTTCATTTGCTGGTCAAATGGTAGTGATCGCAGTATTAATTTCATTATTAGCATTTATGCCAGTTAAAGAAGTACTCACAAATAAGTCCGTTGTTTTGAGTGAGTCACTTAATTTTAATCCTATTGTACTTACCGAAAAGGAGCAGGCGTATTTTGATTTTGAGCAGAGTGATGCACGGAAGTATCATTTAGATTTTAGGAGTCTTCATGGAAGCGTAATAGTGATTGCATCTAATTCATTCAAAGGTCATCACGACCCTACGCTTTGTTTACAGTCAATTGGTTTCCAGATTAAAAGTAATTTACTCCGTTTAGTGGAGGGGCAGCCTATCAGGTATCTGACATTTAAAGAATCAAATCAAGTCGGTATTTATTGGTTTAAGAGTGGTAATGAGTATACTGATGATTACTCTTATCGTGTATGGTATGATATTAAGAACAAGAACAGAACGAATAACTGGATACAAGTGACAGCACTATTTGACTCAGACTATCAAGTAGAGGATCTTGGATTATTTTTTAATTATATAAATAAGAATATAAACTGCAATGAGATTAACTAGCTTTATCGAAAAAACACTTTTTAATTCCGTTTTTATCCAAATAACTTTTTGGATATGGAATCTATTATTTATTACCCTTTGGATTACCTTAGAAGTCGAAAGTGGATTTGTTCATTATATGATAGCAGATGCAATATCTGGCGATATGCCCATGAACATTCTCCTTATATCACTAGTATTGATTCTTATTCCGCTGGTGAGTCTTATCCTAGCATTGACTAAACTTTTTGGAATAAAGGATGCGATTACTAAATGGTTTTTGTGTGTTGAAATCCCACTTATGTTCCTTTGTTTCCTGAGACTTGTAGGTCTACAGGAACTGACATCTGGTAACTCCCATTTCCTTCTTGTTGCAGTACTTGGCATAATTACCTTTATAGTTTACATACTAAAAGACACTAAGTTTTTTAATAATAAATGGATGGAACTAAAGATGATGGGTTTTACATCCATGTTGCTTTTGGTTTTTTATTTTGCACTTCTTGCTAGTCTGGTTGTCATTCCCGCTTTTTGGATTCTTGTAAAGGCGTTTTTTAGTTTTGAGTGGCTAGAGATATTCTCTCACCCAAGAGATTTATTTTTCTCCATAATTGGAGCTGTTTTTATGGGAATAAGTAGCGTGCTAGGAGTTGTCTACCCGATATACGCTGTATTCACTTATTTCAAGTCATTCAAGTTCGGATTTGACCATTTCAAACAATCTAGATACATCGCAACATGGTTGACAGTTATTCTTACCGTTAGTGTAAACGTAGTATTATTTTTTGCCCTCAACGTTAATCAGTCTCAGCACTATGCGTTTGATTTATGGGAGGAATTAGAAGAAAAAGATTCCAAACCTGAGTTGAAGAATGAGGTAAGAGAAAATGAAGTTAAGATGAAGAAAGGAATCATGAACGCATATTTAGCAAGGTATCGCTATATGTGTGATAGCGATGATGAACCCTTGAAGTATATGTATAATGAGGCTTTTGGAAATGAATTTGTTACCTCATTTGCTAAAACTATTTTCAACGGTTTAGGATTTCCCTTTATTTATCAAGGGGACATATACAATGATGAAGACAAAGCCCGTGAGCTGTATGGGAATTTGTTTGATGAATCGCTCCACATTGCAGAAAAGGACAGAATACTGCATGCAATGAATTCTACTTGGAACAGGAGGAGAGTAGAAGCTGGTATTCTAGATATTAATGAAAAAAAGGTATTGGTAACTCATCAAGATGTTAAAGTAAAAGAGAATGGCAATTTTGCTAGAATAGAGATTCACGAAACGTATAAGAATCAGACCTTCCAGCAACAAGAAATTTTGTATTACTTTACTTTACCAGCCAATGCTGTATTTACGGGACTTTGGTTGAGTGATAATGATAGTATAGAAAAACAATATGAATATGTAGTATCTCCCAGAGGAGCAGCTCAACAGGTGTATAAGAATGAGGTGAGACGCAGAGTAGATCCTTCTTTACTAGAACAAGTAGGCCCCAATCAATACAGACTAAGAGCTTTTCCGATTCTACCCAAGACTTGGGAATATGATGGTGATTTTAGAAGTGACCGCAAGATAAAGGAAGGTGAAAATTTTCATTTGTGGTTAGAATACAGTGTGTATTCAGATGGTGAAACTTGGCCAACTCCAAGAATTATTGAGCGTCGAAATGTATTTCAAAATGATTACACTGAACACGTTTATCAGAGCGAGAATATGGAACAAGATTATGGAACATGGATTCCATATAGTCTGCCTAAACTTAGTTCACCTCGAGATGTTGAAGAGATGAGTTTTGATGGAAGGTGTGTTGCGTTTTCAAAGTCCAAAGAGCCAAGCATTAAAAAGCAAAAGGTGAATGTGATTGTAGATAATTCCTATAGCATGTCAAAACAAATTGGTAGCATAGAAAAAGGTATTGCAGAGATTACTGAATTGCTAGGGATGGAGAATGTAAGAACATTCATAAATAATGAGGAGTTTGGTCTATTGGATGAGTCGATGTTTTGGGGAGATAATCAAACACTCACTCAATTATATGATAATAAAACAATTTTAAATTCAGCTACTTGCATTTTTCTTACGGACAATGGAAGCTACGAGTTATTAACTGATACATTAAGTTCTCTACAGCTAAAGAATCCTCTTTACCTTGTTCATGTAAATGAGAATTGGCCCAAAGCATATCCTGATAATTTATTTGAAACTATTAAACTTAATGGTGGTGGTGCTGTCGGAAACATAAAAGATTTAGCAGGAAAAATGAAGAAGTTTGAGTACATCAGCAGGCATGAAAATATTTCTTCTAGTGGTGGTGTAGATATAGATTTTTATGAAACCTCTAAGAACCCTTGTATCATTGGTCCATCATCTATTGGCAGTCAGATTATTGCTGCGAAAATGATAGATAAAATGGTCAAAGATGTATATTCTGAGAACAGGTTGGCAGTACTAGACAACATGCATGATTTTGCCAAAAAGAATCATATTGTGACTCCATACTCGTCCATGATAGTCTTGGTAAATGAAAGACAAAAGAAGGCTTTAGAGGATGCGGAAAATCAGGAAGATAGATTCGATCGGGAGAATGAGACAGGGGGTGAACCTATAGGTAAATTAGGCCTTACGGAAGTTACAGGTACCCCAGAGCCTCATGAATGGCTATTGATGATACTTTCCACTTGTATGTTATTGATCTTGTGGTATAGAAAAAAGTATAAAGTAGTTTAGCTAGGAGGAACTTTGTAACGTAAAAAAGTCCTAAACTTGCAGCCATTTAAATAACAATGGCATTACAATGTGGAATTGTTGGCTTGCCCAACGTAGGAAAATCAACTCTTTTTAACTGTTTGAGCAGTGCAAAGGCTGAAAGTGCGAATTACCCGTTTTGCACTATAGAGCCTAATATAGGCACTATTACAGTACCTGACGAAAGACTTACTAAAATTTCTGATTTAGTAAATCCCCAAAAGATACTTCCCACAACTGTGGAAATAGTAGATATAGCAGGTCTCGTAAAAGGAGCGAGCAAAGGTGAAGGTTTGGGAAACCAATTTTTGGGAAATATCAGAAATACCAATGCCATTTTGCATGTAGTGAGATGTTTTGATGATGAGAACATTACCCATGTTGACGGAAGTATAGATCCTGTAAGAGATAAAGAAATAATAGATACTGAGCTTCAGTTAAAAGACTTGGAGGCCATAGATGCTAAAATAGTAAAGGTTAAAAAACTTGCGGATTCAGGAAACAAGGAGGCTAAAGCTATTTATGAAGTAACAAGTCTTCTTAAAAGTACCTTGGAACAGGGGAAGTCAGCTAGAACCATTGAAATGGGAGATGCTAAGTGGGATTTGGTTAAAGATTTAAATCTTCTGACGGCAAAGCCAGTTTTGTATGTGTGCAATGTAGATGAACAGAGTGTTGTGAATGGTAATCATCATACGGAAGCTTTTATGAATGCGATAAAAGACGAGAATGCTGAGGTAATGTTTGTTTCTGCTGAAATAGAATCAGAAATGATAGACATGGAGGAAGAAGATAAAATGATGTTCTTAGAAGACATGGGTCTTCAAGAAAGTGGCGTAAATAGAATAATTAAAGCAGCCTATAAGCTACTTCGTTTTTACACTTATTTCACCGCAGGCGAGAAAGAAGTGAGAGCTTGGACAATAACAGAAGGTTTTACTGCACCTCAAGCAGCAGGAGTTATACATACAGATTTCGAAAAAGGCTTTATACGTGCGGAGGTTATAGCATATGCCGATTTTATAGAATTAGGTTCTGAAGCAAAGTGCAGAGAAGCTGGTAGGTTAAGAGTAGAGGGTAAAGAATATTTGGTACAAGACGGAGATATGATGCATTTCAGATTCAATGTTTAGGCTGACAATTAAGCATTGAATTCAAAATCTTGCATTTGGCTGACAATAGCAATTTCAAAATTTAAGTTTAAAACTATATTTGTGGACAGATGAATAAATTTATTTTACCTCTTGCATTATTCTGCATGACGTTTGTAGCCTGTGAACAAGACGGGATTAGTATTTCTTTTAACGTAGACTATACTACAGAATTTACAATAGATGCTAATAGTGTTACAAGTACAGGAGGGATTCCAGTTGATATTAACACACCTTCAGTTTCAACTAGTGGTTCCACTGTTTATGGAGATAACAATACCAATATAGATAAGATTGAATCAGCTAAACTGAAAACATTGTCAATTTCAATCACTGCTCCTAATGATGAAGACTTTTCGTTTATTTCAGAAGTTAAATTATATGTAACAGGACAAGGTCTTTCTGAAGAACTTGTTGCTTCAAAATCTAACATTGATGGAACAGCAACTTCAATTGATTTAGATGTTCAAGATGTAGAATTAGCAGATCATATTAAGGCAGGAGAGTTTAGCACTAGAGTTAGTGTTACTACAAATGAGACTATTACTGATGACGTAGAAATGAAAGCTGATATGCAGTTCAAAATTACAGCGACTGCACTTTAAGAGTATATACAATTCAAAACTAAAAATAAATGAGAAATTTAATCAAATTAATGAGCTTGGTATTTGTACTTAGCTTAACAACAGTTGCTTGTAATGATAAGAAAGCTTGTGAAGCTGATTGCAAAAAAGAGTGCTGTGAAAAGAAAGATGCAAAAGAGTGTGAACCAGGTTGTGAGAAAGAGTGCTGCAAGGATAAGGCAGATGCTTCTGACGAAGTAATGCCAGTTGATTCTACTTCTATGGATTCTACTTCTACTGACGAAGGAACTACTGAAGTAACTGGAGAGGAACAAGCTCATGCTTGTACTGCTGCTTGTGAGTCTGATCCACATAGCTGTCCGAACCACTCCCACTAATTTAAAAATACATTTTAAAGAATCCTGACTGTATTTAATATGGTCAGGATTTTTTTATGACTAGTTCAAGCAAAATATCAGCAGTTATAGCCACCTACAATGAAGAAGAGCACATCAGGGAATGTGTTGAATCCTTGTTGCCTGTTGTTGAGGAGATAATTGTGGTTGATTCATTTAGTACAGATAAGACACAAGAAATTTGTCTTGAACTTGGAGTCAAGTTCTTACAAAGACCTTGGGAAGGTTTTTCTTCAACAAAAAATTGGGCTAATCAACAGGCGAGTTATCCGTTCATACTGTCTATAGATGCAGATGAAGTAATATCAAAGGAATTAGGTACAAGCTTGATAAAAGCCAAGCAAGAGTTACTGGATGAACATAAGGTCTACAAGTTTAATCGGTTGAATAATTATTGCGGTATGTGGATGAGGTATGGAGGATGGTATCCAGATACTAAGGTCAGACTATTCTCAAACGCAAATGCAATTTGGGAGGGAGATGTTCATGAAAGACTGATTTTTGACTACCCCATTTCAGAGCAATTACTTGAGGGTGATTTACTTCATTATAGCATTAAAGATAAGGCTGATCATATAGCTAGAGTAAAGAAATACTGTAAATTGGAGAAAGCCTTTAGTAACCAATTTTGGGCTCTACTCTCAGCTATTAATACATTCATCCGAATATATATACTAAAAAAATCTTTTTTAGCCGGGAGGCTAGGGTATCAACTGGCTTTTATCTCCGCTCTGGCAAAGTTTTGGAGAGGTAAGACATAAAAAAAGCACCTCTTTTTTGAGATGCTTTTTACCATTTTATTGTATTTTTTATTTGCTTAACTCCTTAATATGGTCTTCTAACTCGTATTCGTCTCCTTCCACGTAACCTGTATGCGTATAAACAATTTTACCTTCTTGATCTATAAGGAAAGTTACGGGAGGGTTTGCAACGTTCATTGCTCTTTGTAGCTCGCCATTAGGGTCCAGTAGCACATCAAAGTCCCAATTCAATGCATTAACAGTTGGCTTGACTTTAATCGCATTTCTGCTGTCATCAACACTAACTGCAACAAGCTCCATATCATATTCATCAATCCATTCATCTAAAATGCTATTGATATTTTTTAGCTCTTTAATACAAGGCTTACACCAAGTGGCCCAAAAAGAGATAACAGTGATTTTGCCATTTTGGCCATAGTCAGCTATTCTAATATCTTCTCCATCTATATTTTTTAGAGTTACGTCCGGTAAGATTCCTGTAGCTTTATTATGTGAGCTGTCTGACTGTGCATAGGCAAAACCAGCAGTTAGAATCATCAGTAAGGTAAATACTTTTTTCATGGTTTGTTTAATCTGTATGCGATAATAAGTTCAATTATTGTACCAATACAAACTTCATCTTCATTATTCTGAATTTTGAAGATGTTGCAGTATTCTATTGTTGATGTAATCAGTTGATATAGATAGATGTATGGTGATATTGATGTCTTTTATGGAAATGTTATTTTTATTCGATTTTTTATAGCATATGTACTTATATATATACACCTAGGAGTACATTCTCAGTCTTAAAGGTTTATAGAAATAGGAGTAGTACATTTCTTTCATTTATGTACTACTCCTGTTAATTCATATCTAATATTAGAACGTATATTGCGTCATTATTTTAAAAAAAAGGATTACCTATTCTAAATGAAGAAAATCGCAATACACTTAGGTATTATAGCTTTGATAGTTGTTTTACTTGCATTTGGCACTTTATGGTTTTTGGATGTTTACACGAACCATGGAAGTGAGCTGATTAAGGTAGAAAATTTAGAAGGTGTCTCTTCAAAAAAAGCTCTAATATTGCTTGAAGAGGTAGGGTTAGAAGGGATTGTAATTGACACGGTTTATAAGGATGGGGCTAAAAAACTTACTGTAATCAATCAAAATCCTGAAGGAGGATTAAATGTAAAGCAAGGTCGAAAAGTGTACTTAGTCATAAATACGGACCAAGTGCCTATGGTTGAAGTTCCAGACTTGGCCAACAGAACGTCTTTACCTCAGGCTACAAGTATCTTACTCCGAAGACATTTAAAGGTTGGCAAGATTATAAAAGAGGTAAACTCATCAGTACGCACTCGAAGTGATGAACCTGTACTCGCTCAATACAAGTCAGGTACAACAACAGACATAAAACCGGGAACTATGCTGCCTCGAAATTCAAAAATAGATTTGGTAATAGGCATTACAGCTGACTATTATGAAAAGCCTGATAGTTTGAAAGTTAATCCAGAAGAAAATGAAACTCCTTAATGACCTTTTTGTGGTACTAAAAAAAATGAATTTGCGTTATCTAACTATGAAAATATCTAAACTTTCATATAAGAGTTTTATAATCATATTAAGTGTGTTGGGTGGCTTTTCTGCTACCGCCCAAGTAACGACATACCCAGTAGGGAATAATGCTGCAATTGAGAATTTTCTGTTTGAAAATCCCACTTATACATTTCAGCCAAATCTTAAGAATAAATTTGGAACCAGGGATACACTTCAGTTGCCCTTTTTTGATGATTTCTCTGAAAGTAAAATCTATCCTGATAGCACGAAATGGTTGAATAATCAGGTGTATGTAAACAATAGTTTTCCCAAGCGTCCCCCAACATTAAATGTAGCCACATTTGATGCATTGGATACAGATGGTAGACCCTATCGAAATACAATTAACAAAGATTTAAGTGCAGCAGGTGACAGTTTAATAAGTCAACCCATTAACTTAAAGGATTCCAGTGGTTTTCCCTACGCTTTGTCAGATTCTATTATGCTCAGTTTTTTTTATCAACCCAATGGATATGGATATCACTTAAATTCGGAGGATTCTCTTCGACTGTTTTTTAAAGCAGAAAATGGAAATTGGATTCAAATGTGGAGTGTTGGAGGGCAAGCCAATAGTGAGGATTTTATGCACGTTATTATCCCAATTTTAGATACGAATTTTTTGCATGAAGGTTTTCAGTTTGCTTTTACTACGTATACAAGGCAAGTAGGTAATGCAAATCATTGGCACATTGATTATGTCCTTTTGGATAATGATAGAAGTGTGAACATCGATTATTACAATGATTATGCAATACAAACCACGCCAGGTTCCTTACTTAGAAACTACTCATCTATGCCTTATAGTCATTTTAGTGTTGATGCTGCTGGTCAAACAGCTACTGATATTGATTTTCGCATTTCTAATTTAAATAATGGGGATAAGGCTTTGCAGGTGCGGCATCAGTCTTATTTTAATTCATCAGAACTAGTGAATACGCTATTCTCTGTGAATATTAATAATATCAACGCTCAGGATGATACAGCACGTAGTTTCCTAAGCTACTCTATATCTGGATTGTCAGGGACAGAGCCTATCGTTATCAACAGGACCATATTTGTGCGAGAAAATGGTTTGTTCAATGATTATCAAGCCAATGATAGTATCCAAGTACAGCAAATATTCGATGATTACTATGCGTATGATGATGGATCAGCTGAACGAGGTTTTGGTTTTGACCAGAATACCAATCCCAGTAATATTCAAGGACAAATAGCTTTAGGGTTTGATGTTCTAAAGCAAGATCGACTGTATGCAATAGGAACCTACTTTAATGAAGCTGTCTTTGATGTTTCGAGTAGGAGATTTAAATACCGGGTTTGGAAGGCCCTAAATGGTGTAGATGGAGCACCCTCAGATTCAATTATTTATGAATCCGATGAAATGACGCCAGAGTACAGAACTGCGAATGGAAAACGGACCTTTAGCCCACATTACTTGGATACAAACATAGTTTTGACTCCAGGAAGATATTATATAGGCTGGTGGCAACAGGATATGTTCAACCTAAATGTTGGATGGGATATGAATTATGGTAACATAAAGAATCCTGAAGTTTCTAATCCGAAATTGTATTATAATACCTTTGGGATTTGGAAGAATACAGACTTACCTAATGGTACACTTATGATGCGACCTCATTTCGGTGATAGTGTTGGTTTATATCTTGGGATTAATGATTTTAATCCAAAATCACCAAATCCTAAAATGTATCCGAATCCTGCTCGTGACATGGTGCATTTTGATAAAGAATTTGACCGAGTGAGCATAACAACTATCACAGGTGAAGTTTTAATATATAAGGAAGAAACTGACTTTATAAGAATTGAGGGGGTACAAAGTGGAATATATTTTGTGAAATTACAAAGTGAAACAGGTGAGCAATTCACTATGAAACTGGTTATACTTGCACCATAAATCAAATACCAATGACTGATATAACTGTAGAAGAATTAAAGCAAAAACTGGATAATAAAGAAGATTTTTTACTCATTGATGTTCGAGAAGATTGGGAATATCAAGATTTCAATATAGGTGCCAAACTTATACCTTTAGGTACCATTCAGGGGTCTATTGATGAGTTGGACGACTGGACAGATAAAGAAGTCGTAATTCATTGTAAATCGGGAGGCAGAAGTGCAGCGGCTAAAGATTTTATGATAAAGCAAGGATTTAAAAATGTTCGAAACCTCTTAGGAGGTATGATAGAGTGGCAAGCAAAGTTTTCATAAAACGTGTTGCTTCTACCAAAACAATAGCATTTCTAGGAGTATTCTTACTCTTAGTTCTCTTAATAGCCTATTCTTCTTGCGGTTCTTCTTCTGAAACCGATTTTTCATATTCAAATCACGCAGATAATGTCGCATATGTAGGCATGGAAACATGTGCATCTTGCCATGGAGATAAACACAGTACTTTTATTCATACTGGAATGGGTCTATCCTTCGATAAAGCTACAAGAATGAAGTCCTCTGCTTTATTTGGAACTCAGCACATAGTATACGACTCCATCCTGAATATGTACTACAAGCCGTTCTGGGAAAGTGATAAATTATTCATCAAGGAGTATAGATTGCAGGGAGAAGATACCATTCATCAACAAAATGTCGAGATTAACTATGTGGTAGGAAGTGGTCAACACACCAATTCGCATTTGTTCAATAGGAATGGATATATATATCAAGCACCAATAACCTTTTATGTTCAAGATCAGAAATGGGATTTAGCCCCTGGTTTTGAAAACGGCAATAATTCTAGGTTTGACAGAATCCTAAATTCAGAATGTATTTCGTGTCACAACTCAATGCCGAAGTTGGTTGATAATTCTGATTTTAAGTTTGAAACTATAGGAAAGGGTATTGATTGTGAAAGATGCCATGGTCCAGGAGCCCTACACGTAAAAGAGAGATTGGCAGGCATTGGAGTTGATGTGACTAAAGAAATTGATCCAACCATAGTCAATCCCAGAAAGTTAAGTTGGGAAAGACAAATTGACTTGTGTCAACGATGTCATTTACAGGGACTTAATGTCTTGAAAAAGGGGAAGAAATTTACAGACTTTAAGCCAGGAATGGTACTAAGTGACATCTTTGAAATTTATCTTCCTGAATACGAAGGAGAGAATAACACATTCGACATGGCTAACCATTCGCAACGCTTCCAGATGAGTCAGTGCTTCATTCAAGGAAATAAAGAGGCATTGGATTTTACGTGTATTTCCTGTCATAACCCTCATATTAGTGTTACGATAACTGGGATAGAAGTCTACAATTCAGCATGCAAAAATTGTCATCAAGAGAAGAAATGTACAGAAGAGACATCCGTATTACTGGCTGCAAAGAATAATTGTGTGGAATGTCATATGCCATCTAGTGGTTCAGAAGATATACCACATGTGAGTGTTCATGACCATTTTATAAGAGTTCCAAAACCACAAAAGGAAGTACAAGAGCGTCAAAGGTTGGTTGGATTGTACGCAGTGAATAATGCTAGTCCTGAAGTGAGGTATGAAATATTAGCTCATTTGGAATACTGGGAGAAGTTTGACAAAAATCCGTTCTATCTAAATAAAGCAAAGAAGCTTTTAGAAGGAACAAATTTTAATGAACTCTGGTTAAAATATTTTTACTTAAAGGAGGAATACGATAAAGCAATCTCTTTGGATTTAGATGAAAAAGGACTATCTCCATGGGAACAATTCATGTTAGGCGAAAGCTATGCTCGACAAAAACAAATGAGTCAAGCATTCTACTACCTTGAAAAGTCATACAATACAGACCCCACTAATCGCATGATTGCTAGCCAGTTGTTAACCTACTATATCCAAGTTTCCGAATTGGAAAAGGCTCAAATGCTTCTGAATGCCTTGTTACTAGAGTTTCCGTTAGATGGTAAAATATTAAATGCGGCAGCTCAATTAAACATTATGAAAGGTGATTTAGCAAAAGGAAAAGATTATATGAGAAAAGCATTCCAGGCATCTCCAGATAACGTTCAAGTTTGGATTACGCATTTCAATTACTTTTTACGTACCAAGAGCAAAAAGGAGGTGCTTTTTTGGGGGAGCAAGATACTAAAGGTTAAACCTGATTTTCTTAATAGGAAACAGTTCAATCAAATATTGGATGATATGATGTAATTCATAATCTGAATTGATACGTTTGGAATAAAAAAGATTTCCTTTGCACTAGTATGGCAATCATCATAACAGACGAATGTATTAATTGCGGAGCATGTGAACCAGAATGTCCCAATACTGCGATATATGAAGCGGGAGCTGAATGGAAAGTAGCTGATGGCACAGGAGTACAAGGAAGCTATACTCTTGAAGGAGGAAGTAGTGTAGGAGTAGATGATATCCAACAACCAATTTCTGATGAAGTATATTATATAGTTCCAGATAAGTGTACAGAGTGTAAAGGCTTTCATGAGGAACCTCAGTGTGCTGCGGTTTGTCCTGTAGATTGTTGTGTGCCAGATCCAGATCGAGAAGAGACTGAAGAAAAACTACTAGCACGCAAAGAGAAACTTCATATTTAATTTATGGAAAAAGGAATTTGTCATTTAGCTCAAATTCCCGTTAGAGGAGAAGCTAGGAGTGGTTCAGAAATGGTAACTCAATTGCTTTTTGGTGAAACATATGCCATCCTAAAACAAGAAGGAGACTGGTATTACATTAAAATGGATTTTGATGGATACGAAGGTTGGTTAAGTGATTCAAGCATAAATTCATTCATCGAGCGTAAAACTTACACCCAAAAAGATCTATATCTATCTGAAATAAATGACATAGCTGGAGGGACGGTCTTGTCATCCATGGGCTCTGAGTTGCCTCTTATAGGATTGAATGCTATAAGACTTCAAGTGACTGGGCTGTCAAAACAGTTTTTAGGGACTCCATATCTTTGGGGAGGTAGACACTTTAGTGGAATTGACTGTTCTGGATTTGTGCAGATAGTTTATAAGGTTCTAGGTATAAAATTACCTCGTGATGCTTCTCAACAACAAAAAGAGGGGAAGCCGGTAGCGTTTGATAACCTATTTGAAGGAGACCTTGTTTTTTTTCATAAGAACGAAAGGATTGGCCATGTAGGCCTAGTTTTAGGAAATGGTAAAGTGATTCACGCCCACGGTATGGTGCGTATTGATAGCCTAACCAAAGAGGGTGTTTTTAACTCGGACTCGGGGTTACAAACACATTACTATCATTCAGCTAAACGACTGAGATAAAATTTGTGCTTTCTGCAAATTTTGTTCATATTGCAGCCTAATATTTATGAGTAAATCAACCCAATCATGGGGAAGTAGAGTAGGTCTAATCTTAGCCATGGCAGGAAATGCTGTTGGATTGGGTAACTTTTTACGATTCCCTGTTAAAGCTGTGGAAAATGGGGGTGGAGCCTTCATCATTCCGTACATCGTTAGTTTCCTTTTAATGGGCATTCCCTTGCTTTGGATAGAGTGGAGTATGGGGCGTTATGGAGGTGCAAGGGGGGATCATAGTACTCCGTTTATATTGGACAGTATGGCCAAGAAAAGGCTTTGGAAATACTTTGGTGTTTTTGGGATCTTTACCAATATTGGTGTTATGGCGTATTATACGTACATAGAATCGTGGACTCTTACCTATACATTGAAGTCCTTAAATGGAGATTTCCTAGGCATGGATATAGCAGCGGTTGGTGAGGCGTTTGACAACTATGTAGGTATTAGTGGAGGTGTTAATGTTCCAATATTAGCTCTAGTAGCGTTTACCGTTACTCTAGTCATTAATATATGGATTCTGTCTAAAGGTTTAAGTGGGGGAATAGAGAAAGTGGCTAAAATAGCAATGCCATTATTGATTGGCTTTGGTGCTTTCTTAGCGATTATGGCCTTTACAATGGGTGATACTGGAAGATGTGCGGATTGCAATTCACTTGTAGGAATGGATTTTCTTTGGACACCACAGTACGATAGTCTTAAAAATCCTAAAGTATGGTTAGAAGCTGCGGGTCAAATATTTTTTACTTTATCTGTGGGTATGGGTACCATTGTTTGCTACTCATCTTATTTAAAGAAAACAGATGATGTTGCTCTTAATGCTATGAGTGCAGGTTGGATGAATGGTTTTGTAGAGATTGTTCTAGGAGCATCTGTAGTTATTCCAATAGCTGTTGGGTTTTTAGGTTTGGACTGGGTAAAAGAAAATGCAGGTTTTATGATGGCATTTAAGACAATGCCATACTTGTTTGATCAATGGGGCCACGTTATTGCCGTTGTAGCAGGAGTTGCTTGGTTTGGTCTACTTTTCTTTGCTGGAATTACTTCATCTCTAGCTATGGGGACACCGTGGATGGGTTTTGTGGAAGATGAGTTTAATTGGAGTAGGAACAAAGCTTCCTGGACACTGGGTATATTTATTTTCTTATTGGCGATGCCTACCATTTTCTTTTTCGAGTATGGAGTATTTGATGAATATGACTACTGGACTGGTACAGTCTCGCTGGTCGTCTTTGCTCTAGCAGAAGTGATATTGTTTGCGTGGGTATTTGGCATGGATAAGGGATGGAGAGAAATAAACTATGGTGCTGATATAAAAGTGCCTTTGATTTATAAGTACATTATTAAATGGGTTACCCCAATCTTTATTCTAGTGATATTTTTATCTTCATTGGTTACCCCGAAGGATAATGATTGGGTTAGGGCATTTAGTGGGAATTGGGAACTAGATGGTAGTAGTATTATTGGTAAGATGGTACATATTGGACAAGATTCGAGTTGGTTTATTGACGGTCAAATAACAAGTTTCTTTTTTATTGATATGTCGAGATTACTTTTACTAGGAACTTTTATTGGGCTTGCTCTTATGGTACGTCATGCGTCCAAACTTCGTGAGAAAAAGAAATTAAAACAAACAGAAGAAGAATTATGAGTACATCAGCATTAATTACAATGGTTACGGTTCAGGTATTGGTAACTTTGATTACAGGATATTTCTTTTATAAGGTTTTGGTAACCCCACCCAATGCAGAACCGGATTCATTTTCTGAGAATGATGATGATTCAAGATAAGTCGGTGTAAACAAAAAAAATTCTAAAATAGATACATGTACAATCTACTTAATTTCCTAGTACTTCAAGCTACCACTTCTCAAAAAAGGGAGGGGAGTGCTCCCGATGGATCTACTTTCTTTTGGATCATGAGTGAAATAGTAATAACGCTTGTTATCTTTATTGGTGTTTACTATATTTTTAAACCTGTATTTGGAAAGAAGAAAGAGGATCAGGAAGCTGCCAAAGAATCTTCAAATTCAGAAGAACGTTTGTCAGACTAAACCTAAGAAGGGATATCTTCACAAAAGGATCTGTCAACTTTTGGATTAAAGATTGGCTTCTTAAATGACCAGTTACAATTGATCAAAAGGTGATTGGCTATTATTCAACTTCCTTTGTGGGGAAGGTCATAAACTATATTTTGTCAATCTGGATGAAAAGGGCTGTAGGAAAGGCCAAACGTATTCAGAGTATTTAATCAAGATTGTGGACTGAGATTGGTTAATCCTTCATAGTATATATTTTTCAAGCTTAGTTCAACATGCAGGGGATAAAGCAATCAATTTCTATCTTTGAGGAAAATGATAAGAACCTCTCTAATTTTTCTCATTTGTTGCTTTTTCGTGAGAATAAGTTTTGGTCAGACACAATCTTATTCTATCACTGGATTTGGTGTTGATCAGGGACTCGATGCCACAACGATTTATGGGATCAAGCAAGATGAAAGAGGTTTTCTATGGATGGGTACTGATAATGGCCTCTATAGATTTGACGGGGTGAATTTTAAGTCTTATGGAACTTCTGACGGTCTCACTGACTTGGAAATATTTAATCTAAGTCTAGGAGAAAATGTACTAATAACTCATAATTTTTCGAATACCAGTGACGTAATTTATCAGGATAGGGTGGTGAATGAAAGGTTACCTGAAATTGATAAAAAAAATATAAGACTAGGCCTTGGTACATACACTGGTAGTGGCGAATTTGTTATTTCTGAAAGAGAATCAAATTATTTTTGTCTTATAAGGTATGACAAAGGTGTAGTTACAGACACGACAACTGTTTGGTTGGATCCTGAAGATAGAATAATCAACGTATATCTAATTAGGGAGCATGTTATACTTATTTATTCAAATGATTTAACGATTAACTACAGTGTTTACAAAGGATCCGAGTGTAAAAACAAAGGTGCTATCGAAGGATATTCGGTTGTTTCATTAGGGGTAGTTGATGGATTATGGTGTGTAGATTTAAATAAGACTAAACTCTTTCGATATATTTTAACAGATTCGTTTTCCTTAGAAATTAATGATGTTATTGAACAAGGTTTCGAGATAAAGAATATAGCAGAAATAAATCCCGAGGAGACCTGGATAACATTAGCACAAGGTGGTATGGTCCAAATAAAAGGGGGTATTTATAGCCCTATTATTTTGGAAGACTATAGCATCAATTCGGTGTTCCAAGATAAAGATGACAATATTTGGGTAGGAACTTATGGAAGTGGACTTTTTAAATTACAAAATATTGGGATTAGTAATTTTGGAATTAAAGAACTGAAGATTTCAAAGAACATACTATCTCTGGCTAATGGAGAAAATGGATCTGTTTATATTGGATTTGATAAGCTAGTGGTTTCTGAGTTTAAAAAAAATAGAATTATAGAGACTTGGATGTTAAAGCCAAGCTCGAAACGTACCAATAGGAGGGTTTTAGACATTGAAAAACTAGGCAATAAAATTTGGTGTGCAACGGATGAGGGGTTATTCCAAATAGACTATTTTAAGGATACTCCACCAAAACCAGTCCATAGTTATTGTTCAAAGACCATTTTTTATGATGGGGACTCTATTTATGTAGGCAGTTGTATGGATGTCCGAGTCTATACTAGAAACGATTTAGAGCCAGAGGTAATGTGGGAGGACAGAATTATTTCCATTTGTGTGGATGACAAAGACAACTTATTACTTGGAACGATTCATGGATTATACATCAGAAAGAAAAATACAGATATTATTGAAAAAGTTGACCAGTTAGGTAACCACAAAGTATTGGACATAAAAACGGGGAACGGGAAAATCTATGCGGCTACTGACTCAGGACTGTGTATCCTAGAATTAGGGAGGGCTGTCAAATACTTGACGGTAAATAATGGTTTGACAACTAATAACTGCACAAGAATATGTTTAGATTCTAGGAATATATGGGTAGCTACAGTTGCTGGATTAAATCAGATTACTTATAACGAATTCTTTCGGACCTATTCTATAACTAAGATAACAACACATGTGGGATTACTCTCTAATCATATAAATGATTTGCTGTTAAGAAACGATACTATTTGGGTAGCAACCGACCAGGGTCTAAGTATCTTTAGGGTACAGGATATTGATAACCATAGGAATCTAACTACAAACATTACCGGACTCTCGAGTGACGGACAACAGTATTCTCTGTATAATCCAATTGAACTTCCTGCTCAAAGTGATGCTGTTCAGATTTCGTTTGCAGGACTTGAGTTTGGGCAAAATTTAGACTATGAATACCGACTTAGCCCTGAGTCTACAGAGTGGAATCATACCCAAAACAATACGATTGATTATCATCAATTGGGTCCAGGGGATTATTTATTTACTGTAAATGCAATAGATGAAATGGGGAATAAAAGTGCTCCTACAACATTGTCCTTTCGAATTAATCCAAGTTTCTATGAAACAGTATGGTTTAAGGTCGTTTTATTTTTTCTTTTTAGTGGTGTAATTGTAGCTGTTTTCATTTGGAACAGCCGTGAAATAAAGAGAAAAGCGTTTGAAAATAACGCCTTTGCTAGGATTGTATCAAGTCTTGAGTTGGAAGCTATAAAGGCCCAAATTAATCCTCACTTTATTTATAATTGCCTAAATTCCATTCAATTCACCATTATTAGCAAGAAGAATTTAGATGCTGAAAAACAGCTTGGTATGTTTGCTAATTTGATAAGAGATACACTGGATTTTTCAAGGTTAGATTTCATCACCGTAGAAAGGGAAGTGGAATACTTGGAACGCTATCTGTATATGCAAAAACTTAGATTTAAGGATCAGTTATCTTATGAAATAATTGTAGCAGGCGAAAATCAAAAAATGGATGTATTGATCCCAAGCATGTTGCTTCAACCGTTAGTAGAGAATGCTGTTAAGCATGGAATGGAAATTAGTGAAGGCAAAACGTCCCAGATTAAACTAAGTTTTACTATAACTAGTGGTCGGGTTATCTGTAAAATTGAGGACTTCGGTAAAGGATTTTCTCGTCTGACAACTAAGGAAAATAATGTTCCATCTGGAACAATCATGACCAATAAGAGAATTGAAACCTACAATAAACTCTATAGCACGGATATCTCTATTTCTGTGATAAATAAAGAAACTACAGGCAATAATGCTAAGGGAACTTTAGTTTGTATTGATATGCCAATTAGGCAATAAATAATGAAAATAGCAATAGTTGAAGATGAAATAGATAGCAGAGGAATTATTAAGTCATTTATTCATGATATGTTTCCCCAGATAACAATAGTAGGTGAGGCCAGCTCGGTTCATGAGGGGATTGAGTTATTGTCAAGAATAAAAGTAGACGTAGTTCTTCTTGACATCCAGTTTCCAAATGGAACTGGGTTTGATATTTTACAAAATCTAGAAGAGGTAAACTTTGAAACTATATTTATCACGGCTTACGATCAATTTGCTATTCAGGCTATCAAGCATAATGCTTTAGATTACCTATTAAAACCTTTAAATCGGGAAGAATTTCACGAGGCGATTTCTAAAATGGCAAAAAAAACAAAGGCAATAGACAATACCTCTATTATCCGTAAGTTGCTTGACAACTTTAACCCAAAACTATTTAGTAAAATTAAGTTACCTAGCTCAGAAGGTTTTAAGCTAGTTGATTTTGATTCAATAATAAGGTGCGAAGCCGATAGTAATTATACTCATTTTCATTTGACCAATGGTAGCAAAGTTTTGGTGTCTAAAACTATGAAGGAGTTTGACTCCGCTTTGAAGGATCATCAATTTATTCGTGTCCATCATTCTCATATTGTAAATCCTATTCATATAAAAGAGTATATAAAAGGTAGGGGAGGAGATTTAATTATGAATGATGGCAGTAGGGTCAGCGTGTCTGATAGTAGAAGGGAACATCTGATGGATGCCTTAAAATAAAAGGGCAGATAGTATCATACTATCTGCCCTAAGCTTAACTACTGCTATAGCAAGCTATTTCTTGACGAATTTTTCAATCAGACTCACATCTCCGTCTTTTATAGATACGAAGTATGAACCCGGACTTAAATCAGAAACATTAATTTTGGCTGTGCCTTCAAATATTTCTGAAGAACTTTCCATTTGAATTCTTCCTAGCATATCGGTTATTTCAATGGTTACTCCTTCGGAATCCTTATTGAATGAATAGATTAATGTTAATTTTGATTCTACTGGATTAGGGTAGATAGACACGAAGTCGGACTCTAAGTTGAGCTTATGTATTTTACCATTTACTTTAGGTTCTACATAGTCTATGATAGAGTAATTAATCTTGGCATCACGTCCATGCTCCATTAATAATAACCCTAAGTTATTGTGACTTAACGAATCCGAATTATATACAGATTGAATAAAGTTGAGATCTTCCATGCTAATATTGGATAACTGTCCATCCCGTTTTGTAGCGAGGTTATTCATATAGATAATCTTGTTTGCCTGTTCTATTGGATCTATTGCAACGAATTTTTTAAGTTCTGCAATCGCACTTTTTAAATCTCCATTGTGTTCAAATTCTCTGGCTCTAAACCATTTTTTTTCATTTGGGTTCATTCTTGAACTCTGGAATAACTGATGTCTGAACTCAATTGCTTTATCAATATCCTTAAGTCTTAACTCTTGATAAACTGTATTCTCCTCATCTGCAAAACCTTCGGTGCTTGACACATATTCTAATAATTCTTCGATGGTCAGTGCATCAAACTGAATGATTTCATCGCATCTATATACCAAAGGCTGTGGGTTATTTGGAAGATTATAAATCTGATGACCACAACTTGAAGTCGAGTAAACAGATTTTGGACCTCCTATTTGTGTATTGGGAAAGTTAATGTTGGTAAGGTCATAATTGTCAAAGCAAAAGGTTGTAAGACCAATAGCAGTGAACACATCAAATGTGTTGTTGTGACCGACAAAAGTATTTTGTCCCATAACGCTGTTGTTTCCTATATTTAAAATGGGTTCTCCTGCATTGAAAACTCCTGCTTGGGTATAATTATACAGGTAATTGTTTAGGATGTTCGTGTTCTGACACGGGCCTGCTAGTAAAATAGAGAAGGTGCTATTGGAAATACAGTTTGATTCTATTGTGTTTCCAGTGGACCCAATATTATAAATTCCAACATTTTTATGGTTCACATCAATTTTATTACATCGAATGGAGTTGTTGTTGGAGAACCAAGAAATTATTCCAACAACGTCTTGATTCTCAATTGTGTTTTCATTGGCCGAGCAATTGTTCGTTCTATTGAAAACTATACCATACCAAAAACCTTCAATAGTATTCCGATGAACATTTACACCTGAACAAAGTGCAATGTCGACAGCACCGGATATTGTATTCTCTACATTGCTTCGAATGGTATTGTTTTCTATTTCTACAGGTGTATTGGTCAATTGAACAACTACTTGAGGAACAATAACTCCCGTATGCTGTCTTTCAAAACTATTGTTGTTTATTCTCATGGGAATGGGTGATGATGTACCATTTGTAAGAAAGATCGATCTAGCAATGTCAGAAAATGTATTTTCACTAACAGTACTCATTCGACTGTACGTACAAATTATCCCGAAGTAATTATCCATAGTTAACCCATTATTATTGAAAGCATTGTTAAATATTTCCGAAGTCACATTTGAATTGTTGTTAAAGTAAATTGAACCGATATTTGGGGTGGATAAAACATTACAGAAGACCAGATTGGGATATTCAGCATTATGTGTGAAGTTATTCCCTGCAATAGGATTTGAAAATGTCGTAAAATCACTATAAATACTCCATTTATTGTTAATGAAGGTATTACTGTTTATTATGGGATTATTCGAACTCTGGAAGTACAATGCTACTTCAGCATTTTTAAAAGTACACTCATTTATTTTATTGTCCTTACTAGTTGATGTAAAACGAATTCCTTTCCAAGTTAAGGTGTCAATGCATGGTCTAAATACGGAATTATTTGCTCGAATTCTTCCATTGACGATTAGCTCGGAACAAGGAGCGAAGAGCATATCTACATTTGTAATATCTAAAATTGTACCAGGAGCAACAGTGACTATCCCTTGAAGGTAATATTTGCCAGTTAAGAAGAGAGTGTTTAATGGGCCCGTACCAACGAGTATTGTTCCAGAATCTATCATGGTAATATTTGGATCCTCACAGGGTAAACTTGGAGTGTCATTATCACAGATATCAAATACCATTAAGTTTTCATCGTCTAATTCAATGGGCTCTGGAATGGAAGTATACTCCAGTGTAGATGGTTCCGGATCAAATATTGTTGGATCGGGATGAGTGGCCTCTACTTTCCCATCTATTATTTTACAAGGTGCTGGCTTTAAATTTAATATGGGGTCGTTAAATATCTTGTAAGCATCTCTTTTCGCTGATGAAGGTGTACTTGAAATAATAGTCATTCCGGCCCCTAGTAATCCCGTACCAGTAGTTGTGGACGATAATCCTTCATCCGAAGCAAAAATCCATTGTACCCCATCGTTAACTAATTCTCTTGACAAAGTAATATTATTCCAATTGGTAACGTGAGAGATTACAGTATTTACATCAGAACTTACTGAAGTAGTGGACTGTTGTGTGTAGTGTAAGTTCCCATTGCTTTGGACAATGTAGAATTTAGGTTGTTGAATAGATATGTTTTTAGGAATGATAGAAGTTTTATTTTCATAGTTAGTGAATGGAGTATGGTACTCCCAAAATTCAGTTATTCCTCCGCCAAGCTGTATGGCTCTGCCTGCAGCGACAAAAGAGGTATTCATTGTAATATTACTGGGGTCAAAATCATCGAATACATCTCCACACAAAAGAAATTCGCCATTCGTTTGATTAATATATAATTCGTTAGGAACTAAATCATTTAATTGATCCCCAAATAAATTGAAATAAGCACTTCCAAAATTATAGGTAAGCATTGGCGTTGAAGCAATTGTAAACCCACTATTCTTGTCAAAATAGTTGCAATAGAGGACGTCTTTTCTGCCATTTCTTATCTCATAACCAAAGATGAACAGAAATCCCTGATAGAGGTCTAACGTGGTAAATTCTGCCATCTCAGCACCATTTGGCCATTCAGTATTAAATTGAGGAGAGCCGCCAGATTGAGTTATTGTATATATCATTGGCTTGATTCCAATAGTTGGGTCAGGGTGCATGTAGCTACCACAGATATACAGGTCGTTGTTCGTAGTATCAGCTACAACATCATTGAATGTACATGCATTTTCCTCTTTGATGGAGAGCGAAACTACTCCTGTACAAGAAACTCGCAGTATTAAACCTTGTGTTGATCCTGGGTTACTGGGATCTTCATTAATCTGTCCAATAGCGAATATGTCTCCATTGTTAGATTGAATGACTTTAGTGAAATAAGCCTTAGTACCTGGAATTTCCGTTGATACCTGATACTGCCATTTGATATTATTACTTGCATCAGTTCTTATAATAATAGCTGCACTTTCGTCAAAGTTTGCATTGTAAGATGCGGCACCTACCATGACATGTCCGCTATCTGTACCTTGACAAGCAATTCGAGTATCATTGAAAATATGATGGTCATGATTTCCTACCTCTGTGAAAACAACTCGTTTTTGAGCATACAAACACGTCGTGAAGCACAAGAGTAAAACTACATAAATGTTCTTTTTCATAATTATATTTTTTTAGACCCTAATATTAGAACACCATCAGGTGATAATAATCTATCAATGAGTAGTCGTGTAACCTGACCTAGTATTTATGTAAGTTTAGAAATCGAAATATCCATTTTAGAATATAGAAGAGGAATCAAACAGATTTAAATTGACTTAGTATCAGCAAACCTTTTGTAAATAATCTGAATCTTGTTGTGCAATTTTTCGATAATAAATTAGAATTTGAGATTCCTAATCTTTCGGGTACTCAAGTACTTTTTGGTATTACAGTTTCAGGTGAGTTTATAAAGTTAACGTAGTTTAATAGAGAATAAGATTTCTATTTTTTCTCTTAGGGTCTTACCCATTTTTTGTAGACTAGTGGTATTGTTTAAAGTGAAGGCTTATTTCATTCAAGCTGTACTAGATGATGAAAATTATAAACCTAACTCGTTATTTTACGCCACCATCTTTTTAAAAAGCATTCCTTTTTTATTTTACCTCCACTATTGGATCGAGTTGGTTCTACATCTACAACGGTACCCTTCGAAGATGACAAATTAAGTTCAGATAGCAGTGCTTCTGGAGATTTTTGACCTATGAGGCGATTCTGTACCTCGCCACGGGAATTAATGATTAGTATAGTAGGCATTACACTGACATTGTACTCTTCTTTAATATCCATATTTTCGAAATAGTCAACATCAAGCTTTAGAGAAATGTACCTTGGGTTAATTGCATCACCCACTTCTTTGTTTGAAAAAGTCTCTCTTTCCATAGCGATACATGGCTTACACCATATTGCCCAGAAGTCGAGTAGAATGAGTTTATTCTGAGCCCTAGCTTGTACTTTGGCCTCTTCCAGCGAAATCTTCTGAAACTCAACTTGGGCATGGCTATCAACCGTTGACGCAAGGATTAAAAAAGATAGGATGGTGAATAACTTAGTTAGCATACTGCATATAAACGAAAAAAGGATGTGCAATGCACATCCTTTTTATCAACAATATCTTTTGTTTATCAATTAGTAACCTGGGATACCTAAAGACTTCATAGTCTCAACGTTCATATTTCCAACAGGTAGATTGTTATCTTTTTGGTATTTGATAAGAGCTGCTCTTGTATCCTTACCTAAGATATTATCAGTACCTGCAGGTCCTACGTTATAACCTTTAGCTGTAAGAGCTCTTTGTACTTGTCTTACTAACTGGCTAGTTACGTTTTTAGAACAAACAACTTCTCTGTATTCAGAGAATCCACCAGCCTTTACCAAAACTCTTTTAGTAACTGTTTTGTATTGTGCTGGAATATCACTTGCTTTAGTACTTGCTGGCACATCAACTATCGTTTTAGTTATAGTTTGGTACTGAGCAGGAATGTCAGTCTCAATAGTCTTAGGACCTTGAACCATAACAGTTTTAGTAATGGTCTTGTACTGAGCAGGAATAACTTCTTCTCTTGTTACAGGAGGAGCAACCATAACTCTTTTTGTAATAGTCTTAGACTTACCTGGGATACTAATTTCTTTTGAAGATGCAGCAGATACTAATACTCTCTTGGTGATTGTTTTGTATTGAGCTGGTACTTCAATAAGACACCAAACCATACAGTCACTAGAATTTTCAGCTTTACACATGGCGTCTTTTTGCTTCACCCATTTAGTTGTAGCATCTTCCACAAGAACTCTTTCAGTTCTGGTTTCAAACTTAGCAGGAACAGCTACCATTCTAGAGGAAGGAGCTTTAATTTCCATAGTCTCAGTTCTGGTTTCATACTTTGCAGGAGAAACAACTATGATCTTTTTACTCTCTTCTTTGATAAGTACTCTCTCAGTTCTAGTTTCAAACTTTGCAGGAATTACTTTTACAGTCTTTCCAGCTTCCTTTTTCATAACAGTTTCAGTAACTGTTTTATATTTTGCAGGAATGGTTACAATTTTCTTGCTAGCCTCTTTAACCATAATAGTTTCTGTTTCAGTTTTCCACTGATCAGCTATGTAGCATTTAGCATAACATTTACCTGGCACAGCATTAGTTGGTAGTCCGTCTTGAGCAATAGTCGTGGAGGCGAATGCAAAGACAAATACAATTAACAATGATAATTTTTTCATGATGAGTTATTTTTGATTTGATTTAAATTATAAGCAAAGGTGGGAAAAATAAATGAGAATCAAAATTTCCTTGAAATCAAAAGCCGATATTATCCAAATAGCTTCTTTCTGAAAGCAATAATAGTAAATACACCAATACTTATGGCAGCATCAGCAATGTTGAAAACAGGTCTAAAAAACTGTAATCTGGATCCACCAAAATAAGGTATCCAATCAGGCCAAAAGGTGTCAACTAAAGGGAAATATAACATGTCAACAACCTTACCCATAAAGAGAGGTGCATAACCACCTTCATTAGGCATAAATGAGGCAACTTGATAGTGTGAGCTTGCAGAGAAAAATTGACCGTAAAACAAAGAGTCAATAATATTTCCTAAAGCTCCAGCCAATATGAGTGAAACCAAAATGATCATTGCAGTTTTGGCTCCCTCCTTGATCAGATTTTTAATGTAATAAACAATAATAACCGAGGCGATAATTCTAAATGAAGTGAGAATTATCTTACCCCATTTTCCTCCTAACTCTAAACCAAAGGCCATCCCTGGATTTTCGGTAAAGTGTAACTCAAACCAGTCATTAAAAATAGTTTTACTCTGACCAAGTGAAAAGTTTGTTTTAATGTGAAATTTCAACCATTGATCCAGAAACAAAACTGTGAATACGGTTAATAGGACGAAGAGAGCTTGTCTCTTACTCTTACGGCTTTCGTGCAATTCCAAAATATATTTTTTACTTGTACTGATTCTTTTTAGCTTCAATACTTTGTGTAGTATGAGGCACCGCTCTTAGTCTTTCTTTGCTTATAAGGTTGCCTGTAACTTTACAAATACCATACGTTTTATTTTCAACTCTTACCAATGCGGTTTGTAAGTTATCGATAAACTTCTGTTGCCTTGAAGCCAATTGGCCCACACTCTCTTTTTGTTGTGAAGCACTTCCGTCATCAATGGAGATATAAGCACTTGCAGTGTCATCTGTGCCATTAGAGTTTCCTTGCTTTATCTGCATCAGAAGATATTTATATTCTGTCTGAGCACTTTCTAATTTCTTAAGAATATTTTCTTTGAATTCTGCAAGATCTACATCACTATATCTTAGTTTATCTGCCATTTGTATTTTATTTTGATAGGTTAATCTTAATTAAGTTAGTATCAATATCAATTTCATTGTCACCTTCTACTTCTGAAACAGTGACCAGAGATTCTGCCAAAATTTCGCCGCAAATATATTGATTAAACGTATTAATGGCTTTATCGGTATATGGGTGACTAACTAATTTAACGTTGATCTTATCGGTTACTTCAAAGTCCTTATCTTTTCGAAGGTTCTGAATTTTATTAACTAATTCCCGAGCTACTCCTTCAGTTTTCAGTTCTGCATTAATTTCTAGGTCCAAAGCAACGGTATAGTTATTGTCGGTCATTATCTTCCATCCCGGAATATCAGCAGTCTTTACTTCAATATCGTCTATTGATATAGCATAAGAATTACCATTGGCTTCAATATCAATTGTTTCTCCCATTTCTAACTTTCCAATTTCATCATTGGTGAAACCAAAAATAGGTCCAGTGACTGCTTTCATATCCTTACCTACCTTAGAGCCTAAAACTTTAAAGTTGGGCTTTGCAGATTTCTTAATAATGGATGAACTCTTGTCTATAATTTCAATTTCTTTGATATTTACTTCAAACTTAATGACCTCTTCCACTTTTCTTAAGTTTACCGCAAATTCGTCGTCAAGAGCAGGAATAATAGCCTTGCTTAATGGTTGACGAACTTTGATACCCTCAAGTTTACGGATACGGAGAATCAACGATGTAATCTTTTGTGAAATCTCAATTTGCTTTTCCAATTCTGTATTGATAATAGACTCATCTGCTTTTGGAAAATCTTGAAGGTGAATGGACTCGTTAGAGAAGGTTAAGTCTCTATACATATTATCAGCATAGAAGGGACTAAAGCAACACATCAATTTTGCAACTGTTTCTAAACAGGTACTTAGTGTTTGATATGCGGCAATTTTATCGGTACTTAATTCGCCTTTCCAGAAACGACGTCTATTTAATCTAACATACCAATTAGACAGATCATCTATCACATAGCTTTGAATTGCACGAGTAGCCTTGGTAGGTTCATAGTCTTCCATAGAATCTTCTACGAACTTTGCAAGAGAATGAAGTTTACTTAAAATCCATCTATCTAGTTCTGATCGATCACCCAACGGAACGATTGGGTAGTCATTAGTGAACTTATCAATATTGGCATATAGGGCATAGAAGCCATAGGTGTTATGTAAGGTGCCAAAAAACTTACGTTGGGTTTCACCTAGTCCATTTATGTCAAATTTAAGATTGTCCCATGGTGATGCGTTGCTCAGCATGTACCATCTAATAATATCTGCTCCATATTTGTCTACAGCCATGAAAGGATCAATGGAATTTCCTTTGCTCTTAGACATCTTATTACCATTTTTATCCTGAACAAGACCATTGGCCATTACTGTTTTGTAGGCCACAGAATCATTTAGCATAACAGAGATAGCATGCAACGTAAAGAACCAACCTCTCGTTTGATCTACGCCTTCGGCAATGAAGTCAGCGGGGTAGTTTGTTCTGTCATCTACTTGCTCCTTATTTTCGAATGGATAATGTACTTGTGCATACGGCATAGCACCAGAGTCAAACCAAACATCAATTAGGTCTGCTTCTCGCTTCATGAGCTTTCCATCAGAAGAAACTAGAAAAATATCGTCTATAAAAGGACGATGTAAATCAAAATCATCATTTATGGTATTACTGTCCATAAACCCTGCGTTAACAGACTTCTCGACCTCAGTTTTTAATTGATCTATAGAACCGATGCAAAGTTCCTCTTCACCATCTTCAGTTCTCCAGATAGGTAAGGGAGTACCCCAATAGCGGCTTCTACTAAGATTCCAATCTACCAAGTTTTCCAACCAATTGCCGAATCTTCCTTCGCCAGTGCTAGCAGGTTTCCATTTAATGGTTTTATTAAGTTCTATTAGCCTGTCTTTTACAGCTGTTGTTTTTATAAACCAACTTTCTAAGGGGTAATAAAGAATAGGCTTGTCGGTTCTCCAACAGTGAGGATAGCTATGCTCATATTTTTCTACTTTAAAAGCCTTATTATCAGTTTTTAACTTGATGGCTATTTTTACATCTGTGGACATATAGCCATCTGCCTTTTCATCTTCGTCCTTGTAGTTCTTTACATAAAGACCCGAAAATTCTCCAACTCCATCAATAAATTTACCTTGTTTATCTACAAGGGTAAGTGAGCCTATCCCATTTTGCTTAGCTACAATGTAGTCATCGGTTCCAAAACTTGGAGCCAAATGAACAATTCCAGTACCATCTTCTGTAGTTACGAAATTTGCTCCAATGATTTCAAAAGCCTTCCCATCTTCAGGTTGTTGATAGGGCATTAGCTGCTCATATTTTTGACCTACCAGTTCTGAACCTTTTAATTCTTTAACAATTTCAAAGGGAATTGCCTTATCTCCAGCATTGTAATCTTCAAGTTGAAGTTCTTCGTTCTTAGCAGAAAAGTATTTACTCAACAGTTTAGTTGCCAGTATTACTGTTATTTTTTTAAACGTATATTGATTATAAGTCTTTACTACTGAGTAATCTATCTTAGGTCCAATACCTAAAGCTGTGTTACTGGGTAAGGTCCATGGGGTAGTGGTCCAAGCGATACAATATGTACTTCCCCAATTAAGATCAAGATGAATTGCTGCTGGATTTTTTAATTTGAATTGTGCAACTACAGTAGTGTCCTTTACATTTTTATAGGTCCCCGGTTGGTTAAGTTCATGAGAGCTAAGACCTGTACCTGCTGCGGGTGAGTAAGGTTGTATGGTATGTCCTTTGTATAAAAAACCTTTGTCGTGAAGTCTTTTAAGTAAATTCCATACAGACTCTATGTATTTATTCTCGTAGGTAACGTATGGATTATCCAAATCTACCCAATACCCAATTTTTTCAGTAAGTTCATCCCACTTATCCTTAAACTTAAGAACATCACTGCGGCAAGCTGCATTGTATTCCTCAATGGAAATGCTCTTGCCTATGTCTTCCTTTGTAATACCCAACGCTTTTTCTACTTGCAGTTCAACGGGTAAACCATGAGTATCCCATCCAGCTTTACGCTCCACTCGGTATCCTTGAAGAGTTTTGTATCTACAAAATACATCCTTAATTGATCTACTGATTACATGATGTATTCCGGGCATTCCATTTGCCGAAGGAGGACCTTCATAAAAAACAAATGAGTTTTCTGCACTGCGTTGATTTACACTTTTTTCAAAAACTTGATTTTCCTTCCAAAATTTGAGAACGTTTTTCTCTGTAGATGGAACATCAAGTTGAGGGTATTGTTGGTATTTTTTGGCGTTGGCCTTTAGTGACATTTTAGATGTTTTTAACTAAGTGTGCAAAGGTAATATTTTAAGAGGAGTAAATCAGTTTTGAAAAGTCCTGATACTTTTATGGTTGAGTCATGAATTATTATCGTGGCTTTGATTAAATTTGATTTGTCTTATGGGTATTGTCGTAAAAGCAAATGGCGGATTAGGTAACAGGATGAGGGTCTTGGCATCTTGTATTGCTTTACACGAACGTTTAAGAGAAGAGGTTGAAGTACTTTGGGTTAACAATGAGGAACTAAATTGCCCCTATAATCAACTTTTTTTGCCAATTTCAGGACTAAAGATAAAAGACGTGAAATACATTCCGAAATGGAATCGATTGGGACTAAAACTCAGAAAAAAGTCAGTTTATCAGGCATTTAAGAATTATGATATCCAGTTTTCTGATGTGGAAATAAGGGAACTTAAGGAAATGAAAAGCGATTTGGTAAAGTTAATTCGAGATGCAAAAAGTGTGTTTATTGACACCTGCGAGGCCTTTTATGGCGATCAGAGTTTTTTAGCATTTCTTATACCTGAAAAGTTGGTTAACCAAGAAATTGAACGACGTCTGACCATAATTGAACACTCAAATTATATGGGAGTTCATATCAGAAGAGGCGATAATGCCACCTCCATAAATATTAGTACAACCTCAGCATTTATTTCGAAGATGAAGAGTGTTGTTTCTGCAGATATAAACACAATCTTTTATCTTAGCACAGATAGTAAATTAGAAGTATTGTCACTTAAAGCCGCCTTCCCAAATAAGATTGTTCATTTTCCTATCGGACTTAAAAGAAATAGACCCTCTGATATAAGAATGGCTCTCGTTGATTTACTAGTATTGTCAAAATCAAAGAAGATACTGGGTAGTTATTGGAGTAGTTTCAGTGAAGTCGCATCTGCATATGGAGGCATTCCTTTGGAATCAATGGGGCACAGCGAAAGGTGAATGGAATTAAGGTTTTGTTCTAAACAGACTTAATTTAATCCGAAGACTTGTCCTTAGCGAATAAATTTCAGTAATTCATTAGCATCTTGATAGCCGACATTCTTTGATTGAACTCTACCATTTTTATCTACTATTATCTGAGTTGGATATGCCCTAATATCAAATTGTTTTGCAATATGTATACCTTCTCCTTTTTCAGCATCTATTTTAACAGAAATATAGTTCTTTGAAAGATAATCAGAGACGGCATGGTCTGTATAAACTTTTTTCTTCATCTTTTTACAATAGCCACACCAGCTTGTTGATACATCAATGAAGACGGGTTTGTTAGATTCCGTTGCAGATGCAAGTGCTTCTTTTAAGCTAATATCATTCATCCAAGTGATTGAATGAGATGGAGTTGTTGTCGTTGGATTTGAGGCAGATTTACAACTGATAAAAATGGATATAATCCCCACAATTAGAAATAAGTTTTTCATTAGATTGTTTTCAAGATTATACGAGATAGGGGATAAATACTTACCGCAATTGTTAGTCGAGAGCTTTTAATATTCTTTCTCGCTGAGTATCGGTCAGTCTAAGGTTTTGCCCTTCCTTTTGTTTCATTATTTTTTCAATAGCCTCATCAATTAAAGCTCCATCTTGCTGAAAGCTCTTACAAGCTGAACACATTTTGGAATGCATTTTAAACTTTAAAGTTTCTCCGAATGAGAGTGCATTAAACGCTTTTTTAGCCGCAAGAATTGACGCTTGTTTGCAAGAAAGCATTGCTATTTTCATTAGTGGATTCATCTTAATTATCTTTCCAGTTTTGGTCCAGGCAAGTTTTTAATTGCAGTTTGGCTCTATGTGCCATCTGCCATAGGTTAGACGAGGTAATTCCCAATTCCTTACAAATCTCTGACCCTTTTTTGTGGTCAAAGTACTTTCCAAGTATTACACTACGCCAATTTACGGGAAGGTTTTCTAAACAAGACTCAAGAACGGTTAAGAATTCTGCATTGTCTAATAGGTTTTCTTCGGTATTACCCCACAGTGGATCTTGTACTTTACTAAAAACACCATTACTGTCGAAGTGGTCCTCCTCAACAGACCTTCCTTGTAGTTCAGTAGCATTTATAGACTTTGTGGTATTACTTGCTCTGTAGTAATCTATTATCTTATTATTAAGTATGGTAAACAACCAAGTTTTGGGGTTGCTTCCTGGCTTATATCTGTCAAAAGACTTATAAGCTGATAACATGGTGTCTTGTACAAGATCTTCGGCTGTTTCTTTACTTGATGTTTTGTAGGTAGCCCAAGAATACATGTCATCGCCATACTTGGCAAACCAAGAGCTAATTGCGGCGTGGGAATTATTTGCTTCAGTGGTTGACATCTCTTACAATGATACTATTATTTACAAAAAAGTGAAAGTTCTTTTATGAGCGTTTTCCTTTAGCACTATCATAAGATAGTAGTAGGCTAGGAAGTAACAATAAGTTGGACAATAGTGCAATGAACAATGTCAATGCAGTAAATAAGCCCAATGCAATCGTCCCGCCAAAGTCGGAGAATATAAATATGATAAACCCGAAGAAAAGAATGACAGCAGTATAAATCATACTTGTGCTAATCTCTTTTTGGACCTTTTTAACGGCCTCTGCAATATTGGCAGATGACTTAAGCTCCATTTTATATTTGGTTAAAAAATGTATGGAGAAATCTACTGCAATACCAAAGGCTACACTAAATACCAATACTGTACTGGGTTTAAAATTAACCCCGAAAAAGCCCATAATACCAGCAGTAACCAGAAGGGGAATTAAGTTAGGAATGATGGAAATCAATATCATCCTCATAGACTTAAATATACTTGCCATGAGCAGACTTATAATGACAAAAGCTATTAGCAAACTCATCAATAAGTTACTAATGAGGTAGTCATTTCCTTTAAGGAAAATTATACTTGTGCCAGTGATGGATATTTCAGTTCGATTGTTGGAGTCTACAGGAGTATAACTGACTATTTGGTATGAGTGATAGGTGGTGTCATATATCTGATTTAATGTATCAAATAATGTGATCTCAATAATAGAGTCGGTGAAAATATCTTCTGTATTTTTTTTAAAGTTAAAGATTGTATCAGCTATTTCATAAACACGAGATTGAAGTTCTTTTATACGAACACTCCCAACATCAGCCATCTGAACACTGACACGTGCTTTGCTATTATCGTCATTAACGATGCTGCTAACCATACCATCATTGGTCTCATCTTTGGGTACAGCACTTATAATATTCCCGATGTCAAGTACACTTGGAGGACGGTATCTTCTTGGGTCTCCATCATAATACGCTTGATTTAAGAATTTCATGGTTTGTGAAACCGAAACGGGTTTTGAAAATTCGCTAAATTCCTGAAGTTTACGTTCTAAAAGATCGATATTTAATAGCGTTCTTACGTTAGATATACCCTGAGGTTTTTTAGTGTCAATCACTATCTCAAAAGGCATTACACCATTTATATTTTTTTCAAAAAACTTTAAATCAACATAGAGTCTGTCTGTTTTTGAAATATCGTCAACCATATATCCGATATTCTTTAAGAGAGACATGCCAATTATGGAAGTCACTACTATAATAACAGTTGATATATATATGAGCTTACGTTTAGTCTGTACAATGCTTGAAATCTTGTCAATTAGATTATTCAAAAACTTATAATCTAGGTGCTTTGTATGTCTTGTTTTGGGTGGTGGTAAGTAGCTGAATAATACAGGTATTAATATTATAGATATAAGGAATACAGCCATTAAGGCTAAGAAAGCAGTAAGACCAAATTCTTGTAATACAGAACTCCCAGTTAGTGTAAATACGCCAAAGCCCACAGCAGTAGTTAGATTAGTAAATAATACAGCTCTCCCAACTTTAGATATCACCCGTTGAAGTGCAAGCATCTTGTTATTGTGTTTTCTATACTCTTCGTGATACTTATTGAGCAAATAAATACAATTGGCTATTCCTATTACCACAATGAGTGGAGGTAGTAAACCGATAAACATGGTGATTTTATATCCTAAAAGGACTAGGATACCCATACACCAAATAACTCCAACCACGACAGTAAGTATAGAGAAGGCTAGTGTTGGGAAGCTTCGGAAGAAGAAGAGAAGAATTAGGGATGTCAATAGCATGGATACCAAGGTGAACCGTACAAGTTCTTGCTTGATCATTTGAGACATCTTAGTACGTATAAATGGAAGACCTGAGAAGTGAACCTCAACGTCATGTTTATTGCAAACTGTTTCTATTTTTTTCTGTAAACCATTTACAAAACCCACTCGTGCTTTTGTGTCAAGGATGGACTTTTCTAGTGTGATAGCCATTAATGAGAAGTCCGAGCTATCTTTAAAGAGTAAACCTTCATAGAATCGAAGATCCTTTAGGCCATCGAAAACGCTATCTAGTTCTGCCTGAGTTTTTGGTCTTGAGCTTACGTATTCGGTTGCGTGAAAAATACTGGTTTCAAAGGAATCTTCTTCGAAGTACTGAATACTTGTTTTCTTTTGAAGTTCCTTAAGATTGGTAATGGATAAAACCTGCTTAATATTTTCTGTAGAATCTAAATCAAGTGTTAAATCATACCAGGCATTAAAAAAGTCAAGATCTTTGATTTTATCGTCATTGATTCCAACGACCATAACACTTCCATCATCTCCAAACGTTTTTTTGAATTCGGCGTATGCAATGTTGTCAGCATCATCATCCGGGATGAACTTGGGGTTATCATAAGCAAGTTGTACTTGCATTGTTTTATACAGCATTAAAGCTGTAATAAGGACAAGAAATATGATTAATGAAAGTCTATTTCTAAGGATGCTATTGGCTATCTTTTCCCACATAAAAACGGCTGCAAAAGTAGTTAATTACAATGCATACGCAACACTAGAAAACTTGTCTAAATCAAAGCAAGATTTAGGGTCTAATTATTTGAATTTTTTTGCTTGATACTCTCGTCAATTCAGAGTACAATTCAAGAATATATTGTCCGTTTTGTAAATCAGTATTAATTCTGCCATTGAACGGAAAAAAGCCTGTAAATAATTCTTTGCCATTGAGATTGACAATACGATAAGTTGAAATATGAGCCGCCGCTTCAATCATTACATAGAATCGTCCATCACTAGGATTAGGGTAGATTAGTTGCTTATAAACTGTAGATGGTAAGATTACCTTGGTAATCCCTTTACAGTTGTCTATTTCGGTTTGCACTTTTTGCCTTATAGTATCTATAAGTAAGGCCGTACTATCTCCAGGGCACTGCGTTGAGCATCCTGTTCGATGCATAGTAATAGTTGGAAGATGGTCACTCAAACTATTTGGATGAGGAAACTCGTCTGTTGTTTCTAGATCTTCTTTATGCAGTTTCCAACTAAGTAGGCTAACCAAACTACTTGTCATATCCAATGAGGGACTTACATTATTGTAGTTTCCCAGAAGACAAACTCCCATAGTCCCGCCATTCTTACCGCAAAAATGAGCTCCCTGAATATTGTCTTCGTCTGCAACGTTTTGAGCATCTCTTCCCGAAAATATGGTTCCGTTTGGGGCTATCAAAAAATTATAACCAATGTCATCCCACCCGTTACTCTGAGTATGTAATAAGTAAATGTTCCTTACCGTGTTTAAATAATTAGTATCACCATTATTTCCGGCTGAATGGTGAATAACGCAGTGTTTTACAACAGTCGCATTTCTTCCTGTTATTGGTTCTGGTAATCCTTGTCTCCACTCAGTCTGTGAAATAGTAATAGGCTTTTCACAATTGCTTTTTTTGTTCTTTTTTTGAGGACTGCGTAACGGCAATACAGAAGCATAGAATAACTCAATTCTTACTGCAAGACTTTTATCACTGATGAGTTTAATGTTTTTTGTTGGCTGAGAAAATATTGCGAAGGACGTAGGAATATCAATATTTTCATCCGTTTGTACCGCACCAAAATTTAAAGAATCAAAATCACTAGAAAAACGAATAGATGCTTTTACCGTGTCTAGAGGAGTTATTTTTATTGCAGTGTAGTTCTGACCTAAGATAATATGGTAAATATCCTCAGCTAATAAATTCACCGTGTGAACAGAATATATGGTTTGGTTTTCTGAAGTTACAGATTGAGTATTGTCTTGATTTGAGGAGAAATTAAGACTTCTATCATTGCCAACCTGAAAAGAGGTGGTAAGATACCAGACAAACAGTATGAGAATGTATCTAGAAACCATATTAATGTACAAGTATACGAAGATACAGCAGTGTTAATGTGGAGTTACTCACTTGTGATTTTTAAATGACTAATGTCGTAGCCATTCAAAAAATCTTTTATCTTCATCTGCCGTTTCCCTTGCAGTTTAATATCTTCCAGATATACAATTCCATCAGATACGTACACACCAAGAGAGTTCTTGCCATTTGTAATATACTGTCCTATAGAATTGGTGTGTTGTAATGATTGAAAAGATGTTTGATAAACCTTTAAAAGCTTATTATCAAAGATAGTGTGAGCTACGGGGTATGGACTTAGTCCACGAATTAGATTTATGATATCCTCCCCTTTCTGGTTCCAGTCAATACCGGTGTTGTCTGTAAATAGTTTCGGTGCAGATTTAAGATTGGCATCATTGTCCTGTTCTATTTCTTCAAATTCTCCTGTGAGCAGTTGTTGAAGTGTTTCTATAATAGCATCAGCACCAACGTGCATTAATTTATCATGAAGAGAACCTACATTGTCGGTCGGTTCAATACTACATTTTTTTTGAACCAATAAATTACCTGTATCGATTTCATGTTTTAACTTAAACGTACTTACACCTGTCTCCTTTTCTCCATTGATAATAGCCCAATTAATTGGAGCAGCCCCTCTGTATTGAGGTAGGAGAGAAGCGTGAAGATTAAACGTACCCATAGGGGGCATATCCCAAACTGTTTCAGGAAGCATTCTAAAAGCTATTACTACTTGTAAATCGGCTTTGTAAGACCTTAACTCTTCTTGGAAATCCAGATTTTTTAGATTTCTAGGTTGAAGGCAAGGAATACCGTTTTCTTTAGCAAATACTGTTACCGGAGTGGATAGTGTTTTCATACCTCGTCCAGCGGGCCTGTCCGGTGCAGAAATTACTGCAACAACATTAAAACCCTCTGCAACAATACGTTCCAAATGGAATCTTGCAAACTCAGGATTTCCTAGAAAGACAATTCTTAAGTCTTTTTTTTCTTTTGACACTAATGAATTCTGTTGAATAATCTACTCCAGCGTATTCTACTGAATATATTTTTCTTTCGATTTCCATAGATCTTATCTTGTTCTATACTCATCCAAATGAATAAGGCCTTTCCAACTACATGATCCTCAGGTACAAAGCCCCAATAGCGAGAGTCAGCACTACGGTGTCGATTATCTCCCATCATAAAGTAATAATCCATTTGGACTTCGTATTCCGTAATCTCTTTACCATCAATCATTGCCTTGTCGCCAACAATTCGATAACCAGTATTTCCTTCGTATTTTTGAATCAACTCTTTGTAGGTCCACATATTGGCTTTATCCAATTTTAGGACATCGCCTTTCTTAGGTATATATATAGTACCGTAGTTATCTCTACTCCAAGGTAAAACTTCAGGGATATTTGGAAAAATTTCAGGATGTTTTCCTGCTTTATCAATTTTAGGAACAATTTCCACTATTCCAGGTAGCTTAGCTAATTCTTGCTTGTTTTTCGGGGTAATCCACATTTCATAACCACCAGCATATTCATTGTATCCGTACTCAGAGATGTCTATCTTTTCAAGAACTTTTCGATCTAAAACGGTACTTGTAGTAACTTGATAAGACATTTGACCATGGACTGCTGCGTCAGCTCTTTTCCCATTGATATAAACTATTCCATTCACTATTTTTAGACTATCGCCAGGTATTGCAATACACCGTTTGATATAGTTGGTCTTTTTGTCAACAGGTCTGTCATCCTCTCCAGGGTAGTTGAATACTACCACATCATTATTCTTGATTTTCTGAATTCCTGGAAGTCTATAGTACGGGAGTTGCAAAGCTTCGGAATATGCCTTGCCTCCGACGAATGGAAGTTCTTGATGAACAAATGGAAAAGAGATTGGGGTCATTGGAATCCGAGGACCATAATTAGCCTTACTCACAAATAGGAAATCACCTCTAAGCAGTGATTTCTCCATTGAGGACGTAGGTATTTGGTAAGCTTCAATAAAAAATGTTCGGATAAGAGTAGCAGCAATTATGGCGAACATAGCAGCGTCAATCCACTCACCTCCTGATACTTTTTTTCTAAACTTGTAACGAAACATGTAGTATACCCAGATAGCTACTTGCCAAAAGACAAAATATACAAGGGCGGAAATAAAGCCACACTCGGTTTGTGTCAGCAGAAGTATAAAGGTCAGTATATTGATTACTGTGAAGACCATATAAAATATAGCAGCTCTCTTACTTAATAGCTCCCAGTCTTCTTTAAAGTTAAATTTCATTCGTATTCGTTATTAAAAGTTTAGTAAATCGTTCATTCCAAAGACACCCGTCTTTCCTTTAATCCATTCTGCCGCAAGCACAGCTCCTTGAGCAAATCCTTGTCTATTTTTGGCATTGTGACTTATGGTTATTTCATCTATTTCACTTTCATAAGTGACTTTATGATAACCTGGTATATCTGGTTGTCGTTTGCTTATTATTTGCAAATCAAACGCAGATATTTCTGCTTCTTGTCCATCTAGCAGACCAATGTATTTCTTTTTTCTATTAAGCGAATTAATAATACCTTCAGCTAAGGTTACAGCTGTTCCACTTGGGTGGTCTTTCTTTTGGAGGTGATGGGTTTCATCCATATGTACCTTGTATTCCGAAAAATTATTCATAATGCCAGCAAGTTTCTCATTCAAATGAAAAAGAATATTGACTCCAATACTAAAATTAGTAGCCGTAAAAAGAGCTTTGTTTTCTTCTCTGGCCTTTTTCGATAGTACCTCATATTTGTCATACCAGCCTGTGGTCCCAACTATTATTGGAACATTGGCTTCGTAGCATTTAAGGATATTCGAAACAGCAGCATCAGGTTGGGTAAATTCAATAGCAACGTCGCTATTGGCTAATTCTGAAGGGTCAAAATCAGATGAATCCAGACGACAAGAAATGATATGTCCTTTGCTTATTGCTACCTCTTCGATGGTTTTGCCCATCTTTCCATACCCTATAAGTGCTATCTTCATCGTTTAAAGGGCAAAACTAACACTAATCTTCGCTTTATTTGCGACTTCAAAACTGAGATTTGAACAAAAAACAACGAAAATTCTTCAGGCTGTTTCTCCTACTCACTTTCCTTGGAGTTGCCGCAGGTTATTACGTGCTCTTTTTGGGTAATACAAAAGATTCCGATGATGAATATTTTTACATCCGCAACGATGACACCTATGAGATGCTAAGAAGTAATCTGATTTATGCAGGAGTCATTGATAACGTGCAAACCTTTGATTTAGTTGCCAATCAGATGAATTTGCCCAATACCTATAAAGCAGGGCGTTATGCGATTCCCAAAGGAATGTCAAATATAAAGCTAGTCCGAAAAATAAGAAGTGGACAATGGGACAAAGTCGTACTTAAAATAATGGCAGAGATGTCACGGGATGAAGTGTTGAATTATTTGGCAAAAAATCTACAAGCTAATCGAGAAGAACTAGACCTAGCAATGAATGGTTCTTGGGTAGAGACTAGTGGATTTACAACAGAAAACAGGTGGTGTATATTTTTACCAGACCATTATCATTTCAACTGGGCTACAACTGCAGACCAAGCAGTAAACCGTTTTACAGATGAATACAATAAATTTTGGACATCATCTCGAAAAAAGAAGGCAGAGGCACAAGGACTGACTACAAAAGAGGCATGCATTTTGGCTAGTATCGTTGATGGAGAAGCTATTCATGTGGACGAAATGCCAATCATCGCAGGCTTGTACCTGAACAGAATAAAAAAAGGAATTTTAATGCAAGCAGACCCGACAGTATTATATGTGGTGGGGAGAGAAGGGAGAAGAAGAGTATTGAATAGAGACTTGAAAAGACAAGACCCTTACAATACATACTTGAATAAAGGGTTGCCTCCTGGACCTATATTTTTACCTGATAAACGAGCTGTAGAAGCGAGTATAAATCCCAAAAAGCACAATTACATTTTTATGTGTGCAAAGCCAGATGGTTCTTATCGACATAATTTCACCTCAAGTATTTATCAGCACAACCGCAACGCAGCAGCTTATAGACGTAGTTTGGATAGGAGAGGAGTGAAAAGGTGAATAAATAAAAAAAATCCCATCAAGATATCTTGATGGGATTTTTTTTATTTATTAGGACAATCTGAGATTATCTCCTAGTTCTGCGTTTAGCACCATGGCTTCCACTGCTTCTCTTACTTCCTCCTCTGAAACCTCCACTATCTTTGTCACGGCCACCTCTATAACCACCGTCACGTCTATCATCTCTGCGGTCTCTATCTCCGTCTCCTCGTCTACTGCCTCTATCTCTTCCTGCACCACTTGGCTTTGGAGAACTTTCTTCTATTGAAACTTCTCTACCGTTGAACTCCATGTCTTTGGCAGCACGTTGTAGGTCAGAAGTATGTCCAGATTCCATTTCAAAGAATGAAAACATTTTCATAATTTCTATTTGACCAATTTCAGGAGTTGCTCCTCCTAAGTGAGAGTTGATCATACCCATCAAAAGTTTAGGACTAAATCCGTCCTTTTTACCTTGATTTACAAAATAACGTGTCATGTTAGAAGCTGTTTTATGCTCTCTTCTTTCGCCTCTTTCCCCTCTATCTCTTCTATCGTCTCTTCTCTCTCCTCTATCTCTTCGGTCGCCGCCTCTGTCATCTCTATCACGATTACGATCGCGTTCTCTTCGGTCAGAAGTTTTATTTAAGTCAGGAGCATCTCTATAGTATTCTAAGAATTTATTAAACTCAGCAGAAACAATCTTCTTTATTACCTCTTCTTTTGTCATATCCTCAAACTTTTCAAAGATCTGAGGTAAGAAACTTTCTATATGGCTATTCGCAATTTCAGTCTCTTTGATATTGTCTATCATACTGAAAAGTTGCTTTTGGCATATTTCCTGACCGTTTGGAATATCTACTTGCTCAAATTTTCTGCCAATTTTACGCTCTAAGTAGCGAAGTCTTCCCGTTTCTTTGGCAGTCAATAAGGTAATGGATAAACCCTCATTTCCTGCTCTACCAGTTCTACCACTTCTGTGCACATATACGGCATCTTCATCAGGAAGTTTGTAGTTGATTACGTGAGTCAGTTCACTCACATCCAAACCACGAGCTGCAACATCAGTAGCAATAAGTAATTGCAATTGACGGTTACGGAATCTATTCATTACATAGTCACGTTGGGCTTGTGACAAGTCTCCGTGAAGTGCATCTGTATTATATCCATCTTCAGCAAGGCGTTCTGCTACTTCTTTAGTCTCAGCTCTAGTTCTACAGAAGATAATACCATAAATATCTGGAGCATAATCCACGGCTCTTTTCAAAGCAGGATATCTGTCTCTTGAGTTTATTTTATAATATTGATGTGTAACATTAAGGTTAGCTTCTTGCTTGCTTCCTGCAGAAATCTCTACAGGATCAGTCATATACTTCTTACTTAGCTTTACCATGTCTGGTGGCATAGTTGCCGAGAAAAGTAATGTCTGCTTAGTTGCAGGAGTATTTGCTAAAATAGCATCTAGGTCTTCAGCAAATCCCATGCTTAGCATTTCGTCTGCCTCATCTAACACTAGAAATTCTACTCCTTCAAGGTCCAATCGATTACGCTTGATAAGATCAAGTGTTCTACCCGGTGTGCCTACTACAATATCACAACCTCTTTCTAGTTTTTTGATTTGACTTACTATATCAGCACCACCATAAACAGGTACTACTTTAAAGCCCTTCATATTTTTACTGTAGGTCTTAATATCTTCAGCAATTTGAAGACCAAGTTCTCGAGTAGGGCTTAGTATAATGCATTTAATTCCCTTTTTACTGGGATCTATTTTGTTTAAAATAGGTAAACCAAAAGCGGCAGTTTTACCTGTTCCTGTTTGTGCAAATGCAATTAGATCTTGTCTAGAATCCAATATCTTGGGTATTGCTAATTCTTGAATTTGTGTTGGATTTTCATAACCCAACTCTTCAATGGCAGACAGAATCTCTGGATTCAGTCCCATTTCTTTAAATGTGCTCATATTTTCTTAAGTTTCTTAAGCAATAGAGCACATTCCCCAACCCCTATTCGACATAGGGCTTTTAATTACGACAGTGGTGCTCCTCTGCTAATTGGGTGCAAAGGTAATATTAAATAATGGAATAAGAGTATGACACGTTCAACGAAAATTTAATATAGCAGTCTTTCACAACATATAGCCGTGGCTATAGCTGCATTTAAACTTTCTGTATTCTTGTTTCCTGGTATGGTTACAGACTTAAATGTTAGCGTTTTAAGTGTTTCGGAAGCTATGCCATTGGCCTCATTACCTATTAAGATAACACCAGGGGTAGGTTGTGTAATAGTTCTGATGTTTTCCCCATTTAATAATGTCGCATAAACTTGCTTTCCTTGAAGTAATTCTGTTAAATCACCTTCTATGGCCTTCACTCTCAGGAATGATCCCATGGTGGATTGAATAACCTTGCTGTTGTAAAAATCCACGGTGTCCTTACTACAATAAATAGTGTTAATACCATACCAGTCAGCTATGCGAATGATTGTTCCTAGGTTTCCAGGGTCATTGATACCATCTAAGGCTATTTGCCATTCTGATTGCGTAAAATCTAATTGGTGCATTCTTGCAATTGCAAGAATTTCTTGAGGGCTGGAAAGTTGAGATATAGAAGCAAATTCCTCTGGATTAATTAGGTCAAATTCAAATTCTATTGTTTTACTATAACGTTCTAAAAAAGCAGGAGTGCATAGTATAGTCTCCATTGGCCAAGAACTTTGGGTTAATTCATTTACGGATTTTAGTCCTTCTACCACAAATAGACCATATTTTTGACGAAACTTTTTAGAATGAAGTTGCTGGTATTGTTTTAGTTTAGCTTTACTTGGCAATGGTCTTTAAGATTTGAATACAAAACTAAAATATTGTCTCATACTTTGTTGTTTCTTTAGTATAACAGCGTGTAATATTACACGAGTAGTTCCCGATGGGAAACAACTTTTGGTAAAGAATGTCATCGTTAGAGGTGATAGTAAGGGTGTTAGTCTTTCTGATGAACGCGATAATTTGAGACAAAAACCAAATAGAGAATTATTAGGCTTTGTTAAGTTTCATTTATGGGCATATCAGTATGGTAACAAGGGGTTAGGGATTCGAAAAAAACAACCCTGGCTGAGAAGACTTGCCGAAAAAATTGGAGAAGCACCTGTGTTGATTGACTCATCCAAAATGGATGTTACAGCTCAAAAAATGTCAGATTATTACTTTAGTAAAGGTTTTTTGGACAACGAAGTAGCTTATTCAGTTAAACCTAAAAAGATTTTTAAAAAGAGAGCCTCAGTCATATATTCAGTTCAGTTGCACGATTATAACCTACTGAATTCCGTAGTTTACAATGTTGCCTCTAAAGCCATCGATAATCAATTGGTAAGAACCAAAAACCAGCAAAGACTAAAAGTGGGTCAGCGTCTTGATTTTGAGAAGATAGAAGCGGAACGCAATAGGATAACAGTTCTACTGAGAGCAAATGGTTTTTTCTATTTTAACAGTTCGTTTATTGATTTCCAAATAGATACTAATCAGATTAAACATAGATCGGACCTAGTTGTAAATATTAGGAACAGAAAGAACTATGAGCCACATTATCAGCAAACGGTAAATAAAATAACTGTGGTAATTGGTGATGCTTCCAAAAAAGACACACTTTATTTCAAAGGAATACATTTTATAGAAGGAAGTTATTACATCAAACCGACATCTCTTGCTAAGAATATTATCTTTAGACCTAACGAATTATACAATGCAAATTTGGTTCAGAAAACGTATTCTAATTTGCTATCCATGGGTTTGTTCAATTTCGTTACGATTCGATTTAGTCCTTCGCAAGAAGATAGTTTAGAGCATCTGGATGCTCTCATTATTTTACAAACCGCTCCCAAACGTGACTTTAGTTGGGAACCGCAGGTTATATCCACAGGACAAAGTAATGGCATTGAGGCAGGAACAGAGCGTAATTTTGGTCTGGCCAATAGTTTGACTCTGAAAAATAGAAACGTATTTGGTGGGGCTGAGACATTTAGTATCAGCTCATTAACAGCTTTGGAAACTCAGCTTAAAAAGGATGATCAAGGTGTGTTTAATAATTTTAGACAAAGTATCAATGCAGAATTGGTAATTCCATCTTTAGTGTACTTTGAACGTAAAAAGTTTAGTGAGGTATTTGTACGAAAAAGCACTCGGTTTAATGCTTCCTTTTTACACGATAGAAATGTAAATTATACTCGAAATGTTATTCCGATTAGTTTTACATATGCTTTTTCAAAAGGTCGGACATCTTTTGGTATCACACCATTTAGACTTAGTCTTAATCAGGCTGTGATTGAATCAGGTTTTTTAGCTTCTCTTGACCCAGATACTCGATTTTATACTACCCAGTTACTTACCAATAACATTATTGCTGGACCAACAGCTTCACTCTATTGGAACAATAAGGATAAAGATCGTAATAAATACTGGCAAATTAGGTCGAATGCCTTGGAACTTTCAGGTAATTTGGCGTCACTTTATTTTAAAGCTTTTACAGATATTACGGGAATAAATAAAGAAATTCTGGGAGTTAAGTATTCACAATACGCACGCTCAGACGTAGATGGAGTTTATAACTACATTATTGATGAAAATAATGCAGTAGCCGCACGAGTTTACTTTGGAGCAGGTCTACCCTATGGCAATACCCAATTTCTTCCGTTTGAGCGACGGTTTTTTGTAGGAGGAGGAACTAATTTAAGAGCATGGAGGCCAAGGACCATTGGGCCAGGAAGTTATAGCGATTCGCTAAGTACTATTTCCATTGAAAAAACGGGTGAACTATCATTGGTAGGAAGTGCTGAGTTTAGATTTGATATTATTGATAAACTAATAGATGGAGCAGTATTTTTGGATGCAGGAAACATTTGGAATTTCAGAGAGAATAGTAATTTTAAGAATGCTGAGTTTCAGTTTAATCGATTTTATAAGGAACTAGCCATTAATAGTGGGGTTGGTCTTCGCTTTGATTTAACCTATGTGGTCTTCCGAACGGATTGGGGAATTGCCTTGCATGATCCCTCCGAATTGGAAGCGAATAGATGGGTTATCAATAATTTTTTTGATCAAGGATGGATATTTGACAATACAGCAGTTAATTTTGCTATTGGTTTTCCTTTTTAGAAAGAACAATACAATTAGAAAATAAAATGAAAAGAATTAAATATTTCCTACTTACACTTTTTACAATTTGCATAGCACTAGCAGGATGTAAAGATAAAGCTGGAGGAGGAGGAATTAACTTCTTTTCACTAGAGGATGATAAAACTTTTGGTGCCCAAGTAGCAGCTGAAATAGATGCAGATCAGGAAACATATCCAACCTTAGATAGTGCTACATACCCAGAAGCATATGCATATCTTTATGCAATAAGAGATAGTATCTTAAATTCAGGAAATGTGGTACACAAAGATGATTTTGATTGGAGACTTAGAATTATACACGACGACAGTACACTGAATGCATTTTGTACCCCAGGTGGTTATATATATGTATACACTGGAATCATTAAGTTTCTAGATTCAGAAGATCAGTTTGCTGGTGTAATGGGACATGAAATAGCCCATGCGGATGAGCGACACTCTACTGCAGCATTAACACAACAGTATGGTATTGATGTACTTTTAGGCGTCTTGTTAGGAGAAGATAAAGGGACATTAGCCCAAATAGCACAGGGTCTTGTGGGGTTAAAATACAGTAGAGGCAATGAGTCGGAATCAGATCTGCGTTCAGTAGAATATCTCTACCCAACTGCTTATGACGCCAGAGGTGCCGCTAAATTTTTTGAAAAAATAGCGGAAAGTGGAGGAGGTAGTGGTCCTCAGTTTTTAAGTACACACCCAAACCCAGAAAATAGGATAGAAGCTATAAATGCACATTGGGAAAGTCTTGGAGGCAAGGTCGGAGAAACGTTTAAAAGTCGTTACGAGGCATTTCAAAATAGTCTTCCAGAATAAGTAATACTCAAATAAATATTTTTTAAGATGGAATTAACCAATAAGGGTTATACAATTGGTGACGTGAATTTACTTCAGGTTACAAAAGAATTTGGTGCACCTGTATATGTATACGATGCAGACCAAATAGTTGCAAATTATCACGAGCTTAAAGATGCTTTTAAAGGTGTGGATGTACATCTTAAATATGCTTGTAAGGCATTAACAAATATTAGTGTTTTAAAACTACTTAAAAAAGAAGGTGCAGGATTGGATACGGTTTCCATCCAAGAAGCTAGACTGGGTTTACAAGCAGGATTTAGTGCTTCGGAAATATTGTTTACCCCAAATAGTATTGGTTTTGATGAAATAAAACAAGCTGTAGATCTTGGGCTAGTTATCAATATTGATGAACTTAATTTGTTAGAGCGTTTTGGAAACGAGTATGGGAATAAAGTTCCTTGTTGCATTCGTCTCAATCCACATATTATGGCAGGAGGGAATAGCCATATTTCAGTGGGACATATCGACTCTAAATTTGGAATTAGTATTTATCAAGTTCCCCATATTAAGCGAATAGTAGAAAACTATAGCATCAAAGTAAATGGACTCCATATGCATACGGGTAGTGACATTTTAGATGCTGACGTATTCTTGAAGGGAGCTAAGTTACTTTACGAGGCAGCTAATTCATTTCCAGATCTAGAGTTTATGGATTTCGGAAGTGGATTCAAGGTGAAATACAGAGAAGGCGATGTAGTGGCTGATGTAAATAAAATAGGCAAAAAAATTGTTGCTAGTTTTAAGGCATTTTGCAAGGATTATGGAAAGAATTTACAACTTTGGTTCGAACCGGGTAAGTATTTAGTGAGTAATGCTGGTTTTTTATTGGTAGAAACCAATATAGTAAAACAAACAACGTCAACAGTTTTTGCAGGTGTTAATTCGGGTCAAAATCACTTGTTAAGACCAATGATGTACGATGCTTATCACCATATAGTAAATGTTTCAAATCCTAAAGGAATGGAACGTATTTACTCCGTAGTGGGATATATCTGTGAGTCTGATACTTTTGGATATGATAGAAGGTTGAATGAAGTGAGAGTGGGAGATGTACTTGCTATTTGTAATGCAGGAGCATACGGGTTTAGTATGAGTAGTAATTACAACTCTCGTTTTAGACCAGCAGAGGTAATGATTTATAAAGGTAAAGCTCATTTAATTCGAAAAAGAGAAGACCTGAACTATCTGATGCAAAATCAGATAGAGATAGAATTATCGTAGTTTAAAAGTGGTGCGGTCAAGTAGTTTGTCGTTGTGATAAAGTTCTACTTTGTACGTACCTTTCTTATAACTGGCTTCTTGATCATAGTAGTATGCAATACCTTTTTCCGTTCCGTCATAGGTTAATGTTTCTGAGAGTGTAATTAGGTCATCAGAACTAGATAGAGTTGAAGTATTTTTTGTTAAAACAGCCCCATTCGGCTCTATTATTCGAATGGTTATTTCTTTTTTCTCTTTTTCCGTTAGTTCAGAAGCTAGAACAGAAAAGGACAATTTCAACCTTTCCACCTTACTTGCTTTATCTACAATTTCTTGTTTTCCTTTCTTTTCACGTATAGCAAGTGTTGTAAGTCCTGCTATTCTAAGAATACTAGCCGTACTCAGTTTTTTCTCCAGTACGGTATTGATGTCAATTAAACTATCATTTTCAACTCGGAACTCAGAGGCTTTAGCACCATTTTCTTGGGCCAGTGTTTTGGCTTCGGCGTAATCGTGTTGTACTTGTTCCACTTTGGTCAGGTATTCAGTATTGGATTGTTGCAAAGAGGTTATTAGACTTTTTGCTTCGAGCAGATTTTTTGGTCCTCCATTAGATGATTCTGAGGACGCTCCTCCGGCTGCAATGAGTCTACCAATTCTTGTTCGTGCAGAAGCTAGCGTAGCTTTTTGAGCTACTAGCTTTTCTCGAAGGTCTTCCTTTAAATCTTCCAAGGCCAGATTTTCATTGATCCTATTCTCCAATTGTTCTAAGGTGAAATCTAACTCGCTTTGTAAAGAGTCTGCTTTTAAATCCAAGATCTTATAGGCTATTTCTAAGTCAACATTCTTTTGTTGAATGATTTTAGCAGTTTTAGCATATTTGAAAAACAGAAAGGCACAGAGTGCTAGAGAAGCCAAAAATAAGAAAATAAACAGAGGTAAAGCTTTACTCTTTGGTCGCTCTTCTTGTGAATTACTTTTATTTTCGTCTTCCATTGTTTTACTTGATTTATGCAAAAATATAGATAATTTTTTATGCGTGTAAGTTTTTGATATACAGTTCGTTATTATCTTTGCTTTTGTCATTCTAAGCCAACCAATTATTGAGCGACTTATCCATATTTAGATATAAACTAACTCGTTATGAGTTCTGGCCTTGGTATATGATGTTCATACCTGTACTGCCAGTGTATTTCTATGGGGTGTTTCATACCCGCAAATTGCTTTATTTCACTGCTGTAAATCCAAGTATTGATATGGGAGGTTTCTTTGGTGAAAAGAAGGATGATATTCTCCAACTGATTCCACAAGAGTATAAAGTGAATGGGATACATATTACTGATGCTAAAACGAAAAATGAGTTTCTTGAGCTATTATCTGCCAATAATTTAAGTTTCCCCTTGGTGTTAAAACCCAATGTGGGTGAACGTGGTGATGGTGTAAAAATAGTCAGAACTATTGATGCCGTAGTTGACTATGCCCAAGAAGAAGACGACTTCTTAATTCAAGAATACATTGATTTTCCTCTGGAATTAGGAGTGTTATATAGTAAGTTACCTAATGAAAGGGGTGGGGTAGTAACTTCTATAACAGAAAAGAAGTTTTTAAGTGTAAAGGGAGATGGAAGTAGTGACGTAGAGAAATTACTAAAGGCTCATCCAAGAAATAGGTTATACTTCGAATTGGTTAAGGCTGATTTCCCAGATAGGTTACGGATTATTCCAAAAAAGGGAGAGGAATACATTGTTCATTATATAGGGAATCATGTAAAAGGGACCCAATTCTTAAATGGCAATAATCATATAAGTGAACAATTGCACGATACCTTTAGTAAGCTAGGTAAACAAGTAGACGGCTTTTTCTATGGTCGGTATGATTTAAAAGTGAGAAACTACAAGGAGCTTGCAGAGGGAAAGGATATTAAGATATTTGAGCTGAATGGCGTAAGTGCTGAACCTGGTCATATATATGATATGAGCAATGTCTTTAAGGCATATCGAGATTTGTCTATTCACTGGTTGATGATTATTAAAATCTCAGATCAGAACATAAAAAAAGGAGTGAAAACCACTCCTTTATCTCAATTTATTAAGCAAGTCAAAGCTCACTTCTTTAACAATTAACTTTTAGTTGTCGTACTTGGTAAAGTCTATTTTTCCCATAAATTTAGTTTCCAAGGCAGTCCATGTATCAGGACTTCTCCAATGACCTCTGCCATAAGCAAAACGAGCCTTTTCCCAGCTTCCGTACCTATTGTGTAGATTCTTAAGGTAGTATATAGCTACTTTTAGGTAGTTTCTACGCGTTTTCCCTCCTTCTAGCTCCAATTTATTGTACCAGTACCAGTAGGTGGCATCAATTACCTGTAAGTCTCCATGATCAGTTCCTCCATTAGTGTTGGTTACGTATCTCCACCCACTTTCGTTTTGACCTATCTCTTTTACCAAGAGAAAAGGAACCCCAGCTTCTTGACATAGAGAATCTGCTACTTCAAAAACAGATTTAGATTTTACCTCAACCTTAGCTTGTTTAATTACTGTTGTAGTCTTTACTGCAACCGTTTCATTCTTTTTGTCGTTTTGTCTGTTCACAAAACTCGTAGCTACTATGGCAATAACCAATAGCGTACTCACGACAGTGTGCTTACTCAAATGTTTCATAAGAATTTTTTTTAATTTTTTTTACGTTTGGACAACAACGTTTAGTTTTTTTTGATATATTTGACGGTCGTCCCATTGTATTTGTACTGCAAAGGTAATACCAAAAAAACTAGGTAGTCAACATGATGTTACGCACATTCTATTCCGATTCTGAGAAATAGGACATAAAATACTGTAAATCAGGATGAAATCGCTTTTCATAGTCCATAAAAAAGGCTTCCTGTGACGATTTTGTGACAAAACAAAGATCGAAAGAAGCCCTAAATGTTAATTTCTTGAGTCTGTTTTTATGCTTCTACGGGCATTCCACGAGAACTTAAATAACGTTCTGCGTCCAATGCAGCCATACACCCACTTCCAGCAGCTGTTACAGCTTGTCTGTAGATTTTATCTTGTGCATCTCCACATACAAATACACCAGGTATTTCTGTCTTAGCACTATCAGGCTGTGTAATGATGTATCCAGCATCATCCATAGTAAGATATTCTTTGAAGATGTCAGTATTAGGTTTATGACCTATCGCAACAAAGAATCCTTTTACGGAAATTTCCTTTTTTTCTCCAGTAACGTTGTTCTTTACACGAACAGCTTCTACCGTCATACCACCCAATATCTCATCGGTTTCAGTATTGAATAATATTTCTACATTTTCTAAGCTTTCTACTCTATGCTGCATAGCTTTAGAAGCACGCATCTCGTCCTTACGCACAAGCATGTATACTTTATTACATATTTTAGAAAGGTAACTCGCTTCTTCTGCTGCTGTATCGCCAGCACCTACTATAGCTACATCTTCTCCCTTATAGAAGAAACCATCACATACCGCACATGCACTAACACCACTACCGTTTAGTCTCTGCTCAGATTCCATACCCAACCATTTGGCACTTGCTCCCGTAGAGATAATCACAGATTCACACTCTATTTCTGTTTTACCGTCAACTGTTACAATGTGGTTTCCACCATTTCTGTCAAATACAACAGAAGTAATCATTCCAAAACGAACGTCAGTCCCCAATCGAACTGCTTGCTTTTTGAAATTCTCCATCATTTCTGGCCCCATTATCCCATCTGGATAACCTGGATAGTTTTCTACATCTGTAGTTATAGTCAACTGACCACCGGGTTGAAGACCTTCATATACTACAGGTTTCATGTCTGCTCTTGCTGCGTATATAGCTGCGGTGTACCCTGCTGGTCCCGAGCCAATGATTAAGCACTCTACTTTTTCCATTGTTCTTGTTTTGCTTTATAGAACGGCAAATTAAAAGTAAACTGACAGCCTATACTATAGGAATTAAAAATTTGGGTATAAGTTGTGGTGATAGGTGGGATTGGAATATCTGTGATGTGTTTTAGAAACCCTTATAAAACAGTATGAAGGTCATGAATGGTTTATTCTAGCATATTTATACCCCGCAAACGATTCTTTAATCTCATATTTAACATATCCTAACTCACTACAAGGATCATCGCCATACATAAAGTTAAAGATTCTGCTATGTTCAGTTGAGTCTTTATGGATTTTGTAATAACGGTCGATAAATGGAAAGTCAAGAAGCTTTTCATTATTACAGTCTATTGTGCAGTTTTGATTTACAAATTGTTCCTGTTTAACATGTTCTTCCAATGTCCTTGGTTTCTGATATTTCTTCCAGTATAAAGTTCGAAAGCAATATTCCTCGGTTCGTCTTTGTATGATATCAATATTGTATTCTTCACTCGACCAAAATATAGGGATACAGAAATCTCTACTGACGTAGGCATTTAGTTTGAATTTGCTATCATAATTAGTGGTGTAGAGGTTGGTCCAGCCTCCTTTTAGATCATCTGCTAGGGAAAGAACCACATCTATTTCAACAGACGTTTGCAAAGAAGTTCGTTGGTTGATGTTGTTAAGTACCTCCTTAATAACTTCTTCTACATTAAGTTTTTTGAGCTCAAGTAATTTTTCCAAAACGTGTTTCTTTGCCATGGGATTAAAATTAGGGATCGGGACTTCCAAGTTATCCTTGGAATCACCTTTTAGTATGTCAAGATATTCATGAAACCTATCTATCCCCGCAGGTTTTAGATAAAAGTCAATCATTTTATCTAAAATAGGAAATAGCTTAAAAGTCATTTTCCGATTTCTTTAAATTCAAAGAACTGTTCTATTTTACGATCTATTCGTTTTTTGTTTTTTCCAGTATCTAAGTAGCTGAAAAACTCAGAATTCAATGAGGTATCAAAAATTTCCCCATTCCTAATTTTTACAAGATGGGGAAATCGATTGTAGTTTTTGAAATGCCTGAATATATTGGATAAATATCCAGTGTCGTAAGATGTATTTTCTATACTTTTCCCAATTAGAAAAATAGGCTCTACATCCTCATGTAGATTAGGTATTATTTCATTGTTAATACATTCAAATCCCTTTACTCTGTTATTGTAACAAAAGAAATTCTTATTACCTAGAGTCACTAGGTATTCGTCAAATTCTTTGGTATCCTTCTTAGCCTTAATCCACCCAAATGGGGACATTATTATGAGAATAGGAGGAGCTATTATTCCAAATGCTGTCGAGACTATTAACAGTAGTATAAATAGTATCCCAAATAATAATATATCGTAAAGTGTTTTCAATAGTGCTAGAAAATAATTCTATTTCAAATGTAGGTACTCTTTATCAGCAAACATCCATTTCTTATCTTAAGTCAATGAAAAGATTTTTGTGAACAGCCAATTTTGCCCTGAAATTAAATCTAAAAATAAAATGTTTTCAAATCTAAAAAATCAAAGAAAAGCGTATTCAAAGTTAGCAGGTCTGCTCTATCTCATAATTGCAGTAATAGGGGGATTTAGTATTGGTTATATGCCAAGTGAAATTGTTGTTAATGGAAATGCAGCCATGACCTTCCAGAACCTAATGAACAATCAGGAGTTGTTTAGATTAGGAATTGCAGGTGATATTGTTGTGTTGATTCTGGAGATTCTATTGACGGTTATGCTCTACCGATTGTTTAAATCTGTCAGTAGTACTGGAATGACTATTGCTACCTATTCCCGAATAGGAATGGCCATTGTTATGGGAGCAAATCTTATTAATTATATGATCCCTGCTATCATAATGTCCCAACCTGATTACCTGAATGCATTCAGTCAAGGAGAATTGGAATCGCTATCCCTTCTTTTTTTCAATGTTCATGAATATGGTGTGCTAGCTTGGCAGATATTCTTTGCTATTCATCTTTTTACCCTCGGTTATGTTGTTCGTAAGTCTGGGTATGTTTCGAAATGGCTAGGTGTGCTAATGCTTTTTGGTGGAGTAGGTTATGGAGGTGACAGTATCATCCGGTTTACACAAATGAATATAGAGGTACTTTCTATCCTATTTTCATCCCTACTTGTTTTGGCTGTAATTGCGGAATTCTGGTTTGCTTTTTGGCTACTGATTAAAGGGTTTAAGAATGAAGTAGAGGTGTAATTGTGTTATCCTTTCTTCTGATGATTTCGCTTTTTAATACGACTTAGAGATTCAGGAGTTACGCCCAAGTAGCTAGCTATTTGATGCTGAGGTACTCGATTCAACAGGCTAGGATTGTTATCCATTAAATCTGAGAATCGTTCTTCGGGAGAGGAAGTCATAAAGGTGGCCATTCTCTCCTGGAGAGCTCCAGCATCCTTTTCTACTTCGTTCTTTATAAATTCCATAAGTCTTGGAATTCGTTCACACATTTGGTCCACCAAAGATTGATTACCTATTGTTAAAAGGGAATCTTCTGAGCATTCCAAAAAATGCTTGGAAGGGACTTGATTGGTATAGCTAGAAAACGAGTTGACTGATTGACCTTCAGTGAAAAATCCAGTTGTCTTCTCCAATCCATCTTTTATATAATATTCTCTTACACAACCTCTTATTACTGCATAGCAATTGGTAGATATACTTCCTTCATTAAGCAGTATATCTCCTTTGCTAAATTCTCTAAGTTCAGTATTCTCAACAATGATTTCAGCTTCATCAGAAGTTAAGAAGGGGAAATTGGATATGAACTTTCTAAATTCATCTTTCATCATCTGGATTTTATATTTTAATAGGAATTATAAGTCAAAGTTAGTCTGTCATACTATTAAAGAAGTCATTTTAGTTCTTTCTTTCATCTGTATCAAGGATAGAATATTGATAATTATCAGACCATCCAGACTTTAAGGGTAGCATTAGTCTTCCCCTTCCTTCTCTAATCATTCCTACTTTTTCTAGAACCTTAACTGAACTTATATTGTCTACAGCACATCCAGCTTCTATTCTGTGCAAGTTGAGAGTGTTAAATCCAAAATTTATTATTGCTTTTAATGATTCAGTTGCATAGCCATTGTTCCAAAAATCAGAGTGGATTTTATACCATATTTCCCCTCTGTTGTATTTTTTATTCCCAAGTTTTAGCCCGAAGAGACCAATAAATTGATTGTTCTGAATGGTTTCAATTGCAAATGTGTAGTTATTGATTTCGCTCAATTCATTTTCAGTAACCCAAGGTTCAATTAGAGATTTAGTTTCTAGGCTGTTTTTAGGAATTCCCAGAGCATTGTATTTATCGGTTTCGGGTAAAGAAAGTAGTTCATGGATAGAATCTAAATCGGATGTTTTAATCAATCTTAAAATTAGTCTAGAGCTTTCTATCTTGTTTTTATTCATTTCTAGTTTGTTTTTCAGTGGTCATATGATAGTTGATCAGTTCAACTCCCTGTATTATATTTCTATTTTCTTTAGTCACTTTAAACCCTTTGGATTCAAAGAAAGGTCTGGCGGTTTTACTTACGTCAGAAGTTAAGATGTCAAATCCAAGTCGGATGGACTCATCTTTCAAGTTTTCAAATAGAAAGTGAGCTATACCTTGTCGTAAGTAATCTTTGTGCACGTACATGAAATCTAAATAACTTCCATCTTTCAATGAGCCAAAGCCAACAATTTTACCATCTATTTCAGCGATGAGGAAATACTGATTAATTAAAAGATCTTCCCATCTTTCTTTGTTTTCGACGGAAGTTATCCAAGCATTAATTTGATCTTTATCATAATCGCTTTTGCAAGTATTTTTTATGGTCTGAACAAATAAAGTTTGTACTTCTTCTAAGTCAGAAAGTTGAGCTTGTCTTAGCTTCATTCTTTAGTAGTTTACTTAAGAGTCAAATTTACGAGGTTAAAACCTCAGACTTATTTGGGTATATCAGGCCATCTAAGAATGAAGTTGTAAGGGCTGCCGGATAAACTTCTATTACGTCTTACCCTTACCGCCTTTTTTCTTCCCAAAGTATTTCTCCATTCCTTGATTGTTGGGATTACCATGTTTCTTGATAAATTTATCCGCCTTTCCTTTATACCGTTTTTTCTTGTGGGTAGATTTTAATAGCACATTGATTAAACCAGATTGTTTGGTGCCATTTAATCTATCTCGAATCCATTGATGGTTCTCGGGCTTATACCAAAAAAAGAAACGATGTTGGTTCTCTTTATCTTTTTTGGACTTAGGTACATAATGTTCTTCCAATCGATAGGGATGATAACCCGAGTAATAGATAACTGTGGCAACCGTCATAGGAGTGGGAGTGAAGTCTTGTACCTGTTCCAGTTGGAAACCCATATCCTTAGTTTCCGCCGCTAGGTTGGCCATATCCTCTTCTTTGCACGCTGGATGACTTGATATGAAGTAGGGTATTAGTTTTTGGTTGAGGTTATGCTTCAGGTCAATTTTATCGTACAGCTTTTTGAATGATTTAAAATGCTCAAACTTAGGCTTACGCATTATTTTTAGGGTGTCGTCTGAAGTATGCTCTGGTGCTACTTTGAGTCGTCCTGAAACATGTCTGGTCTGTACTTGTTCCAAGTATTCGTACATGTCCTTCTTGTCACCTTTTTTATTGTATGATTCTGTAAGTAAATCGTAACGAATTCCTGAGCCAATAAAAGCCTTTTTTATCTTAGGATTTGCGTCAATTTTCTTGTACAAGTCCGTCATAGCCTTGTGGCTGGTATCCAGATTGTCACAAACTACGGGGTGTATACATGAAGGAGTATTACATCTATCACAGATGGATAAATCCTTGCCCTTCATTTTATACATATTGGCCGATGGGCCTGCTATATCAGAAAGATAGCCTTTGAAATCAGGCATTTCAGTTACCGCTTCTACTTCTTTCAAAATAGATTCCTCAGAACGACTGGCAATAAACTTGCCTTGATGAGCAGATATAGTGCAAAAGCTACATCCGCCAAAACATCCTCTATGCGTATTGATAGAGAATTTAATCATATCATACGCAGGAATAGGTCCTCTTTTTTTGTACTTGGGATGCGGCATTCGGGTGTAAGGCAAATCAAATGAACCATCTATTTCCTTCTCCGTCATGGTTTCAAATGGCGGATTGATAATTAAGTTTCTATCAAAAGTATTTTGGATAATTCGCTTGGCATAAGTGCTATTCGACTCCTGTTCTACAAATTTGAAATTGGAAGCAAAAGCCTTTTTGTCTTCCAAACATACCTCATGAGAATTCAGTTCTATATCCTTCCAGTTTTTATTTTTAGGAATTCCATGTTCTGTTGGCCGTTGATATGCAGTTTGTTTTACCATGGTCAATTGATGAAAAGGAACGCCTTTTTTTAGCAATTGAAGTATCTCACGGAGTGGTTTCTCACCCATACCATATACCAACAAATCTCCCCCTGTAGTTTCTAGAATATTAGGCATCAGTTCATCCTTCCAATAATCGTAGTGTGTTACTCTTCGGAGTGAAGCTTCGATGCCGCCTATGAGTAAGGGTACATCAGGATATAGTTTCTTGACTATTTTGGAATAAACGGTCAAGGCATAATCGGGTCTAAAATTAGCCTCTCCTCCCGGAGAATATGCATCTGTAGAACGCTTACGTTTACCAGCTGTATAGTGATTTACCATGGAGTCCATGTTTCCCGAAGTCACAGCAAAGAAATGTTTGGGTGCACCTAGTTTCTTAAAATCTCGTAAGTCGTCTTGCCAGTTGGGTTGGGGAATGACTGCTATTCGGAAACCTTCACTCTCTATAATTCGTCCAATAACCGCAGCACCAAAAGCTGGGTGATCGATATAGGCATCTCCAGTAATAAGTATTACATCTAGCTGATCCCAGCCTTTATCTTCTACTTCTTTCTTGGTGATAGGCAACCAAGCCGATAGTGGACGTTCTCTCATTGACTTTAACTCGGCAGCAAAGGTACAGTTTTGTTGAGATTTAGGTTGTGTTTAATCCTGTAGGATTAAGTCGACAAGATCTTGTTCTATTCTTTAGTCTAAAGGTTAGAGTTCTTTAATTGGGTTTTTGTTAGTTGTCTATGCTTCGACTGCCACTCAGCATAACTAAAATTAGTGATAAGAAGTCACCTTGAGCGACAGTCGAAAGGTTGAGTTCATTAGTTGGGTTTTTGTTGCTTGTCTATGCTTCGACTACGGCTCAGCATAATAACAAATGTCGGGAGGATAATTAGCAATAAAAAACAGAACAAGGAGTCTGTCAGGTGCAATGCCACCATAGTATCTATGGTGTGAATCCGCTGATTTTCATACGTGTAGCAGTCATGAAATTTCATGACTGTTCATTTGCTGTACAAAATAATTATAACGAACTTTAATCATGAAAAAAATTACATTTTTAGCCGTCCTTTTTTTGAGTCTCTTGTTTTTTGAAACTAGAGCACAAGAAGTGACCACTTTAGCAGGGAGTAGTCAAGGTTATGCTGATGGTACAGGAACATCCGCACAGTTTTATAAACCTACAGCAATAGCAGTAGATGCTAATGGGAATGCATATGTCGCAGATTATAGTAACCATAAGATTAGAAAGATTACCCCAGCAGGAGTGGTTACTACGTTTGCAGGGAGTAGTCAAGGCTATGCTGATGGTACAGGAACATCGGCCCAGTTTAACTTTCCTTCAGGACTGGCATTCGATGCCAGTGGAAATCTCTATGTGGGAGATAGAGATAACGATAAGATTAGAAAAATCACCCCCGCAGGAGTAGTGACTACGTTTGCAGGGAGTAGTCAAGGTTATGCAGATGGTACGGACACATCCGCCCAGTTTAATGGACCTTCAGGACTGGCATTCGATGCCAGTGGCAATGTATATGTAGGAGATTATAAAAACCACAAAATCAGAAAGATTACCCCCGCAGGAGTGGTTACTACGTTTGCAGGAAGTACAGAAGGCTATGCAGATGGTATGGGCACATCCGCCAAGTTTAATAAACCTTATGAGTTGGCACTAGATGGCAATGGGAATATATATGTAGGAGATTATAGTAACCATAAGATTAGAAAGATTACCCCCGCAGGAGTGGTTACTACGTTTGCAGGAAGTACAGAAGGCTATGCAGATGGTACAGGAGCTGCCGCCCAGTTTAATAGACCTCTAGGAGTAGCGGTAGATGCGAGTGGGAATGTGTATGTAGGAGATGGATTTAACCATAGGATTAGAAAGATTACCCCAGCAGGAGTGGTTAGCACTTTAGCGGGGAGTAGTCAAGGCGATGCAGATGGTACGGGTAGTGCCGCCCAATTTTATAAACCTTACTTTGTGGTGTTGGGTCCCAGTGGGCAGAATCTCTATGTGGGAGATCACTATAACAACAAAATCAAAAAAATAACGCTGCCTGTTCCTCAAATTTATTACGTTAGTACTTTAGCAGGGAGTAGTGTTGGCTATGCAGACGGAACAGGTAGTGCCGCAAAATTTTCGAGACCCTCAGGACTGGCTATGGATGCCAGTGGGAATTTCTATGTAGGAGATGCTAACAACCATAAAATCAGAAAAATAACACCAGCAGGAGTGGTTACCACTTTAGCGGGGAGTAGTCAAGGCTACGCCGAAGGAACAGGTGCTTCTGCAAAGTTTGATTATCCCCGAGGAGTAGCAGTAGATGCTAGTGGCAATGTATATGTTGCAGATAGAGGTAACCATAGAATCAGAAAAATCACCCCAGCAGGAGTGGTGACAACCTTTGCAGGAAGTAGTAAAGGCTATGCAGATGGTACAGGTAGTGCTGCACAGTTTAGCACTCCTTACGGAGTAGCTGTAGATGATAGTGGGAATGTATATGTAGGAGATTTTGGTAATCATAGAATCAGAAAAATAACACCAGCAGGAGTGGTTACCACTTTAGCGGGGAGTAGTCAAGGCTATGCTGATGGTACAGGAAGTTCCGCAAAATTTAATATGCCTATTCAAGTAGCTGTAGATGCCAGTGGGAATGTATATGTAGGAGATTATGGTAATAATAGAATCAGAAAAATCACCCCTGCCGGAGTGGTGACGACCTTTGCAGGAAGTAGTAGTGCTGGCCATGTTGATGGTACAGGAAGTTCTGCAAAATTTAGTAAGCCTGTAGGAGTAGCGGTAGATCCTAGTGGAAATGTATATGTAGGAGATTTTTATAACCATAAAATCAGAAAGATCACCCCCGCAGGAGTGGTGACGACACTTGCAGGAAGTAGTGTTGGCTTTGCTAATGGTACAGGTAGTGCTGCACAGTTTAGCAGTCCTTACGGAGTGGCAGTAGATACTAGTGGGAATGTATATGTGGCAGATTATGATAACCATAGAATCAGAAAAATCACGCAATACGATGATTGCGGCTTTACAGGAATATTACCTACAGGGGCAAGTACTACCTATACGGGAGCGTATAACATAACAGATTATAGTGGTTGGACACATTACTGCTCAGAGAATGAAGAACTTCTTTTGAGTCTTAAAATTGGAACAAGTGGAGCTGTAGTAGCAGCAGATGAAGTAGAGCTAAAAACAGGAGCTAATAAAACGTATAGTTACTTAGGAGCAGATGGAGGAATGATTAGTACAAGGGATAAAGGATACGTGATGATAGATAGAAGATGGGATGTAGATCCCACTACTCAGCCAGGTAGCGGAAATGTAGGAGTGAGATATTATTTCACCCAAGAAGAGTATGATAGTTTAGCCTCCAAATTGTTGAATCATGGTACAGCAGGAGTATGGAAATCAACACTTAGTTCTGTTACTGAGCTAAGTATGTTTAAGGATACTAGTGGAGCGACCTATGCAGATCCTCATACCACCAATGGTATCGTTATCCTAAATGGAAGTATTCCAAACGATAGTGTTTGGAAGCATAGTACTTTTAATTTTTTCAGTCATCAAGCAGAGTTTACTGTATCTTCATTCTCCGGAGGAGGTGGAGGAAGTGGAGGAGGCGGAGGAGCTTCTGTTGCACAACTTCCAGTAGAATTGATTCATTTTACTGCTCAAGCAACAAGTAATACAGAAGCTAGGTTGGATTGGGCTACAGCAACAGAACTCAATAACAGCCATTTCAATATACAACGTAGTTATGATGGGGTGAATTTTGAATTCATCGGTAAAGTCTTGGGCCATAACAATAGCAATCAAGTGTTAACCTACAGTTATTTAGATAAAGAGATTGCTTTGGGAACACAATTCGCTTACTATAGATTACTACAGGTAGATTACGATGGAGCACAAGAATACTCTGAAATAAGAAGGGTTTCATTTAACCAAGATATCGACAAGCAAACAATCCATGTTTACCCAAATCCTTTTACTTCACAAGTTTATGTAAATGTGAGCGGTATCTCTGAGAGTGATATTTCGATTTCAGTATTAAATATAGAAGGTAAGCAAGTGATGCAACAAGAGGTTTTAAATGTTCAAGGTCTTCAGAAGTTGGATTTAAGTCACCTAGATTCTGGAATGTAC
>NVWV01000016.1 GCA_002746305.1 Bacteroidota bacterium
TTGATCTGGCCATCCTCCAGGTTTAAATCTACCCATTTCAAAATCTGCTGTTACAGGCTTTTGATCCCAACATGGATTGTAATTATCACATTCAGGATTGGTCTCATCCGTACAAGGACATTTTTCTTTGCAGCTATTTAGCGTTAAAACTGAACCTAAAAGAAGAAGAGCCAGATATTTAAAGGAAGTATTCAATGGTTTGTTTCTATTTAAGTTTGTTTACAGATTCTACTAACGCCTCTATTTGCTTTTGCTGTTCAATTATATAAAGCATTAGTTCCTCTATCTTCTGTTGCTGTATTGCCTGCATTTCTGCCACGTCTATACCCTCTTCTAGTACTTCCATCTCGCTGGGAACATCTGGCAGATGATGATTCTCTTGTATGTACTTCGCTACTTCAGATATACTTAAGAGCTTATAATCATCGTCAAATACAAAATCGCTCCACCACTTCGCTTCTATATTCAATCTGGTAGCTGTGAGTGTACCATGAAACTCTGTATTCCCAAATCTATCCATTCGCATACCACCCACTTCTGCTGCATCTGCCTCTTGAGCCCATGGAGCTATAATAAACGAACTTTCTATGTTGGAGCCATCGGTACCCTTACCATCAGAAAAGAACATTCCCTGATCTCCAGCATTACTAATTCTGTTGAAACCATTGGCAGAAAGAATTGGAATGAATTGAACTTATTGAGTATAGTATTGAGGCAATTTTGTGGATTCATCCAATCTATATGTTCCTTGAGCAAGCGACCCAATTATTGCAGCTGGTCTGTTTACACCTTGACCTCCCCGAATGTCCAAGGCCGCTCTTGGTTGTGCTATGTTTATACCGCAACTCCCATCTGGCATCACTATAAATTTTGTATCAAAGTTATCCGGTTGACTCAAAAACCATCCATTGTCTCCTTGAGTTCTAGCCCATAAAAGCGGACCTTCTTTACTCATTAGGGGCTGAAAAACATTGGTAGTATGTCCAGTTCTATAGCTAAAAGGAAAGAATATTTCATTCCCTTCATTTAGATTTTCACCCTCTTTTACCAAAGGTCCTCCAATAGTTTCAACACTTCGATTCGGATCAAACATAACAGGTAAAAAACCAGTAGGGCACAAGCTTTTAGTAACTAAAATCCCACCATTATTAGCATGAGGTGTGAGACAATATTTTACTTCAAATGTTGCATTTGGGTTATTCGTCCCAAGACCTAGCTTACCATTTGATTTCAAGGTAAGATGTTGGATGTTATTCGTAAAAATAGGGAGATCCTTATCATTTAAGGTACCAAGTTTAACCGATGACAACCCTACGTTATTCCCGTTGTCACTCCAATACTGAGCATTGGACCACCCAAAGCAAGTCATAATTACGGCCAAAACAGCCATTCTGATTTGTTTTTTCATATTTTTTAGATTCATATTTATGCACTTTAAAAACAATAAAAATTTAATGCACAGACATATACCAGTTCAATTAAAAACTCAATGGCGTAGTGACCCAGAATAAGTATATTTTCCTACTTGAAGAGTTCAAGCAAGCGTGAATTTAAAGTTTTATAGTTCGCAACAAATATACTTTTAAAGATGTAAAAAAGTACATGAATCTAAAAATAACAAAAAGTATTTTTTAAAACTGGAAGTAAATAAACGGTTGAATATCAGCAGATGTAGCTTGATAGATGCCAAAAATAACGCAAACAAAAATGAGAGCTTTTACATAAATAGGGGCTTCTGTAAACCACCACTGTACTCTGTTTTTTAAATTACCTGGAAGCAGATGAATAATAAACCCAATCAAAATCAATGCAAAAACCTTCCAGTATGCTACTACTCTAGATGCTACACCTCCAAAATTAAAGTCTGTAAATATGTTCTCCAGCATTAGTCTAACAGTCTGAATGTCAGCAGCACGGAAATACATCCAACAAAATGCGACAAAATGAAAAGTTATAAGCACTCCTACATACCTCCCCCATCTTCCAGTGTCTATTTTAACAAAACGCATCCAAAGCTTATGAAGCAGCAAAGCAAAACCGTGAAGTGATCCCCAAATAATGAATTTGAGTGCAGCTCCATGCCACAATCCTCCCAAAACCATCGTCATAAAGAGATTGAAGTACGTTCTAATTCTTCCTCTGCGATTTCCTCCAAGAGAAATGTATAAATAATCTCTTAACCAAGTTGAAAGTGAAATATGCCACCGTCGCCAGAATTCTGTAATATTTTGGGCTTTATATGGACTATTAAAATTTATAGGAAGCCTGAATCCAAGTAAAGCTGCCAAACCTATGGCTATATCCGAGTAACCAGAAAAGTCACAGTATATCTGAATGGAATATCCGTAAACTGCCATGAGATTCATAAAACCACTATACATTTCTGGAGTTTCAAAAACACGATCCACAAAATTCACACTGATATAATCACTAATAACAACTTTCTTGATTAGCCCTGCCATAATTAGGAAAGCAGCTTTTCCAAAACCACTACTACTTAAATAGTAAGGTCTTTTTACTTGAGGAAGAAACTCGGCAGCTCGTACTATAGGACCAGCAACAAGCTGTGGAAAGAAGGATACAAAAAAGGCAAAATCAAAGATATTTCCGCAGGGTTTAATCTTACCTCTATAAATGTCAATACTATAGCTTAGAGTCTGAAATGTATAGAAAGAAATACCTACTGGAAGGATAATATCGTGAATGTCATAACTGGTGCCAAATGTCCCATTGGTAAAGGCAGCCAAAAAATTAACAGCTTCTAAATCGGTTCCCAAGAAACCATTGACAGTATCCACAAAGAAGTATGAATACTTAAAGAAAGCCAATAACCCTAAGTTAGCTACTAGACTTAGTGCTAGGTACAGTTTTTTCTCCCATTTTAGTTTAGCTAGATAAATACCATATCCACAACCATAGTCAACTAGGGTACTGAAAAGTAGTAAGACAAAGTAAAAACCACTGCACTTGAAATAAAAAAACAGGCTGAATATGAGTAGATATAAATTTCTTATCCTTACCTGCTTATGGATAAGACTATATCCTGCAAACATTATTGTAAATAAGAAAAGAAATAAATATTGATTAAAAAGCAAAGGAGCCTTATCAGAGTAACTTAATATCTGCTCCCAACTAAACATATTATCTTGTTGTAAAGTGACCCATTAATGCTTCGTAAAGCAAGTTTCCTTGCTTGATATATCCCTCTTGTGTAAAATGCACTAAATCTCCTCTTGCATTTCCTTCACTTTTCCATGTTAGAATAGAATTTTCTCCTCCCATTACATGATAAAAATCCCAAATAGCCACTCCCTCTTCGGCAGCCAATTCATACAATGCATCTACCAACTTGGGAACATTCTTACTTGAATATTTTCGTTTATAGTAATGGTCAGGAGGTGTGGTTAGTAAAATAGAAATACTAGGATTCTCTGTTCTCAAACGAGTAATAAGTGTTCTGTATCTTTCTTTTACTCGCTGGGCTGAGAAATTTCCTGTAGGAACATAGGAATCATTTGTACCAAAACTAATGATTACTAGGTCGGCACTCAACTCTCTTATTTGTTTCTCAAATCCATTGCTTTTTAAATACTGTGTAGTGCTACTTCCATTTACTCCCATTGCATGATAGAGGACACCCGGCAAACCATTTTCGAGTACTAAACCCTGTAATTCAGGCCTCATATTCCCTTCATATAAAGGCTTAAACTCCAGACTATCTTGGAACTCATCAAAATAGATTACAGTTCTATCATTCACCCTTTGAGGTTCAAAATCTCCTATAACCTGTGATGGTAAAAAACTGCCGTAATAATCCAGCAACGTAATTTTATTAAAAGCAGCGTCTGTTTCTGCCTTGGAAATAACATCTAAAACAAATGTAGAATTGGGACTTGATGTTAATGTGAAACCTGCAGCCCCTAGATTACAAACATCAGCATTTCGCATTATGTTGCAATACTGCCAGTTTCCACTGTACCTAAATCGAACGTCTAAAGCTCCTCCACTCATTGCAATTTTGTAAGGAAAGACAAATCCTCTTCCCGCATTTCCAAACCTATTTTGAAGATTTTTTCGAACAGTTCCTGAAAAAAAATCTGCTTGAACATGTGAATCACCAATATGAACAATTGAAACTATACCTTCTTTCTCAGATTGCAAGTGCTGAAGTTGATCAAAAAAAGTAGTTAATGCACCCGGATTAACTATCCAATTGGAAGAAGCTTTTTCCACCATACTCTCCGAGAAAGAACTAACAATTAATGTTATAGCTATTAGAAGGTTTCTTCCCATCTAATCATTAACTGAATTTACCGTCGTACTTCTTTCGAATATCTACAGAAATTTTTTTAACTTCTTGTTCTTGGTCAGCTTTACATATTAAAAGTGCATCCTTGGAGTCTACAATAAAATAGCCATCTAAATCCTTGATAACAACCAATTTTTCAGTATCAGTCACCACTAAATTATCCTTAGCGTTAATCGCGTGTAGTATTGCATTAAGAGTAGTATTGGATTCCTTACTTTCTAATTTTTCATGAACACTTTTCCATGTCCCCAAATCACTCCATCCAAAATCTGAAGGGAGTACATAAACATTATCCGCTTTCTCTAAAAGCCCATTATCAATGGATATACTTGCAATTTCACTATAAATACGCTCTATGTGTTGTCCCTCAATATTTGTATTGTAAGCCCCTTTACCTTGACCAAATGTTAAATTCATTTCCGGTAAATACTCGTTTAATGCCTTTAAAATACTTGGCACACTCCAAACAAACATGCCACTGTTCCATAAAAAATCACCGCTATCTAAAAATTTTTCTGCTAACTCTAGGGGAGGCTTTTCTGTGAAAGTCTTGACCTTATTTACACCTACACTTACCTCTTTCTCATCATACTGTATATACCCATATCCGGTATCCGGTCGATGTGGCTTTAGACCCAAAGTAATTAATGCATCATTGTCCTTCGCATACGCATGAGCAATGTGCATCTGATTAACAAAATTATTCTCATCCTGAATTAAATGATCACTGGGTGCAACTATAAGCACCCCATTATCTGATAAATCAGCAATTTTATTAGCAGCATATGCCACGCATGCTGCAGTATTCTTACCAACTGGTTCTCCTAATATTTGATTGTCAGATAATTCAGGAAGTTGCTCTTTTACCAAATCCTTGTAACTGGCATTCGTAATTACAAAAATGTTCTCTGAGGGAACCAAAACTCTGTACCTACTGTACGCATCTTGAATTAGTGTATTTCCCGTACCAAGAATATCAATAAACTGTTTTGGTCTATTCTCTCTACTTATTGGCCAAAATCTACTCCCAATTCCGCCAGCAAGTATTACCACATATGTATCTTTTAGTATTTTCAAATTAATCCCTCTCTAATTAAATCTTGGATATGTATTATTCCTGCAAGCTTAGCTTCCTTTCTCAGAATTATATGATTGATCTTATTTTTTTTCACAAAATCAACACCATCCACAGCCAGAGTGTCACTTTGCAAGGTCAAAGGGTCTGCTGTCATAATATCCTTAGCAGTAAAATGACCGATTTCAGTGTGATTATTCAGCATTCTTCTAAGGTCACCATCGGTTATTAAACCTACAATCCTGTCTTCCTCAATGACCACTACGGCACCCATTCTTCCTTTAGTCATTGCCAAAATACACTCCGGCAATTTGACATCTTTACTTACATATGGAGTTGCGTTCTCTTTAGCAATATCAGCTAAAGTCAAATACAATTTTTTACCTAAAGCTCCACCAGGATGATATTTTGCAAAATCATCTGATTTAAAGTCCCTACATTTAATCAAAGCCACAGCTAAAGCATCACCCATAGCCATTTGTGCAGTTGTACTGGTTGTAGGTGCTAGATTATTGGGACAAGCCTCGACTTCCACAGTTGTATCCAATACAAAATTGCTGTGCTCGGCTAAATAAGACGTCATATTTCCAACAATTCCAATTAAAGTATTGCCTCCTTTAATAATAAGAGGAGCCAAAGCTTTTATTTCAGGACTATTACCACTTTTGGAGATGCAAATGACCACATCATCCTTCTGCATCATTCCTAGGTCTCCATGAATTGCATCTGCCGCATGCATAAATAATGCAGGTGTTCCTGTGCTATTAAAAGTAGCAACTATTTTTTGGCCAATAATCGCACTTTTACCAATGCCGGTTATTACAACTCGTCCTTCACTTTTTAGAATGTTTTTTACCACATTGGCAAAAGTCTTATCTAACTTTGAACTAAGATTATTAAGTGTAGTACTTTCAAGTTGAATAGTATCTATACCTATTTGTAGTATGTCTGTAGAATTTAACAAAATAATGTACTGCAAATTAAAAATATATTTCTGCAAGTAGTTAAAGAAGTATTATATTAGTCACTCATTAAGAAAAAATAGTTAGACAGGAGAAGGAAATGGCAGCAGAAGTTGTGGATTTAAAGAAGAGTTTAAAAGAATTTTTTGGTTTTGATTCTTTTAAAGGGATGCAGGAAGAGGTTATCTCTACTATTATGCGAGGCAATGATTGCTTCGTAATTATGCCGACAGGGGCAGGAAAATCATTGTGTTATCAGTTGCCAGCTTTAATTAGCCCTGGTACTGCAATTATTATATCACCGCTTATTGCCTTGATGAAAAATCAGGTAGATGCTATTCGAGGTTTTGGTGATAGTGATTCAATAGCACATTTCCTAAATTCCTCACTTACTAAAACTCAAACGGAAAAAGTAAAAGGTGATGTGTCAGCTGGAAGAACTAAGTTGCTTTATGTTGCTCCAGAAACACTCAAGAAAGACGAAACAATCGATTTTCTAAGATCCGTTCAAGTAAGTTTTGTTGCCGTGGATGAAGCCCATTGTATTTCGGAATGGGGGCATGATTTTAGACCCGAGTATCGGAGAATTAAGCAGATAGTTAAGGAGATAGATGATGTTCCAATGATTGCTCTTACTGCTACAGCTACTCCAAAGGTGCAAATGGACATACAAAAAAGTCTAAACATGCTAGAGGCAGAAGTTTTTAAGTCTTCATTTAATCGGGATAATCTTTACTATGAAGTGATGCCTAAAGGAAGCAAAGCTCAGACCATGAAGGACCTTATTTCTTTTGTAAATAAAAGAAAAGAAAAAAGTGGAATTATTTACTGTCTAAGCCGTAAAAAAACAGAAGAAGTTGCTGAAATACTTCAGGCTAACGGAATAAACGCATTGGCATACCATGCAGGATTGGATGCTAAAACTAGAGCTGGGAATCAAGATAAATTCTTGATGGAAGAAGCTGACGTGATTTGTGCTACCATTGCATTTGGTATGGGGATTGACAAGCCTGATGTTCGCTTTGTCATTCATTATGACGTTCCAAAGTCGCTAGAAGGCTATTACCAAGAAACTGGACGTGCTGGCAGAGATGGATTAGATGGCGACTGTATGCTTTTCTACAATCCTAAAGACACTGAAAAACTTGAAAAGTTTTTGAAGGACAAGCCCGTTGCAGAACGTGAAATTGGCACACAGCTTATTTCTGAAATGGCATTTTTTTCAGAATCATCTCAATGTAGACGTAAATCTCTGCTTCATTATTTTGGAGAAACTTTCCCTTCTGATAATTGTGGTAAAATGTGTGATAATTGTCGTCATCCGAGAGAAGCGAATGATGCCACTAAAGAATTGGTAATGGCACTTAAAACCATTGAACATTCCGATGGAAAAGTGGGATTACAACATATCGTAAATATTCTAACAGGTAAAGCATCTCCAGAGGTAAAGGCCTATAAACACAATGGGTTTGAGCTTTTTGGTAAAGGGAAAGAAAATGGCCCCAACTACTGGAAAACACTAATCCGATTTGGACAAATTAACAACCTAATCATAAAGAACATTGACCTTTATGGTTTACTTTCTATTAGCGAAGAGGGTTTAGCTTATTTGAAAAAACCTACCAAAGTAGCCATAGCTCCAGATAGGGAGTTTGATGCTGTAAACGATGAAGATTTTGAAAAAATTCAATTAGAAGCAGTATTCGATCAAGAGCTCTATGCGAAACTGAAAAAACTACAAAAGGAAGTTGCAAAGGATATGGGGCTGCCTCCTTACGTTATATTTCAGCAACCATCTTTAGAGGACATGGCTTTCAAATATCCAATGACCATGGCTGAGATGGAAAACATCTCAGGTGTAGGTAAGAATAAAGCCAAAAAGTTTGGTAAGTCTTTCATAGAGCTTATCTCCGTGTATGTTACTGAAAATAATATTGAACGACCAGATGACTTAGTTCTAAAGTCCGTTGTAAATAAAAGTGCTAAAAAAATTCATATTATTCAAAATATAGACAAGAAAGTTCCCCTTGAGGATATTGCCAAAGGGCAAGGAATGGATTATCAAGAGCTTCTGGAAGAACTTGAAGCCATTGTTTTTTCGGGCACACAGGTAGATCTTCTTTATTATATAGATGAAATTATTGATGATGAGGGTAGGGAGGACATTTACGATTACTATAAATCTGACGATACAGGTAGTATAGATGCTGCTGTAGACGCATACGATGGAGAATTTACCCATGAAGAAATGAAAATATTTCAAATTCAATTCATGAGTGATGTTGCGAATTAAAAAAGAATATTAAATTTGCAGCCCGAATTGGCCGATGGTGTAACTGGCAACACGTCTGTTTTTGGTGCAGAAGAGTCCAGGTTCGAAACCTGGTCGGCCAACAATTTTTTGAAACCTGTAAAAAGTTTCAAGCAGTTTATGATATCTCGCATTGACGAGTGACAGTAAGACAAGATATGCCATCCTTTATAAATAAAGTAAAAATATTTGCCGGTTCCGGCAGCACTCACCTCGCTGAGAAAATTGCTCAAGCTTATGGTCAAAAATTAGGTGATGTTACTCTCAATACATTTAGCGACGGAGAATTTCAGCCTTGTATAGAAGAAACTGTTCGCGGATGCGATGTTTTCATTATTCAATCAACCATGCCGCCTGCGGACCACCTCTTGGAGCTATTGATGCTGATAGATGCCGCAAAACGTGCATCAGCTCACAAAGTAGTTGCTGTTATCCCTTATTTTGGTCTTGCACGTCAAGACAGAAAGGATAAACCTCGTGTACCTATCAGCTCCAAAATGGTAGCTAATATTCTAACTGCTGCAGGTGCAGATAGAGTAATGACAATGGATTTACATGCTCCTCAAATTCAGGGATTTTTTGACATCCCTGTTGATCATCTTGATTCTACAGTAATATTTATCCCATATATCAAAAGTTTAGAGGTTAAAGATCTTGTTTTAGCGGCTCCAGATGTTGGTGCAACTAAAAGAGTACGTGAATTTGCCAAGTACCTAGGTGCAGAGATGGTTATTTGTGACAAAGCACGTAAAAGAGCAAATGAAATTGCTTCTATGACTATCATTGGTAATGTTGAAGGAAAAGACGTTGTCCTAATTGATGACATTTGTGACACAGCAAACACTTTATGTAAAGCAGCAGCTTTAATAAAAGAAAAAGGAGCCAATTCTGTTAGAGCGGTATGTACCCATCCCGTACTAAGCGGTAAAGCCTATGACAATTTGGAGAACTCAGTTCTAGAAGAGATTATCCTTTGTGATACCATTCCAATAAAATCAGGAAACTATAAGAAAATAAAAGTTCTAAGTGTAGATCGTTTGTTTTCCAACGCAATCAGAAATGTAAGTGAATTTGGTTCTATAAGCTCCTTGTTCAACATCTCAGATTCATACCAACAAGAATTAATTTAACAACGAAATTTAATATTTTTTAATAATGAAAGTAATTGCATTAAAAGGCGAGGTAAGAGACGGACTTGGTAAGTCTTCTACTAAAAAAGTAAGAAACGAAGGTAAAGTACCTTGCGTTATATATGGAAAAGGTGAAAACAATCACTTTACCGTTTATCAAGCAGATTTCAAACATTTGATTTTCACCCCAAATACATACTTGGTTAAAATTGAAGTAGGAGCTATGAATAAGCTTGCTAAAGTTCAAGACATTCAGTTTCACCCTGTATCTGAAGATATTATTCACGCTGACTTCTTAGAAGTAGATGCGGACAACGAAATTTCAATTCCCATACCAGTGAAAATCGTAGGTAGTGCTCCTGGTGTTCGAGGTGGAGGAAAGCTACAGTTAAAGATTAAGAAACTTTTAGTTTCAGGGCTTATAGCAAATCTACCAGAATTTATTGAGGTAAACATTGATGAATTAGAAATAGGCAAGAGCGTTAAAGTAAAGGATATTTCTGTCAATAATCTTACACTTCTAGACTCTGAAAACAACTCAATTGTGTCTTGTATCGTAACTAGAGCTGCTAAGAGTGCCGCAGGTGCTGAAGGAGAAGAAGAAGAAGGCAATGCAGAAGCTGCGGAAGATGCAGCTGCTGAATAAATTAATCCTTCCTTATACAATAATCTACTAAAAGCCTTTCTGCACTATGCAGGAGGGCTTTTTTTGTACTCTTCACAAGCACTATTTATAACCCTATTTATAGATTCAAAATCAAACTTCAGTACATCCTTTATCTTGGTGCTAGAAAAACTATTAACAGCAACACTGGCCCTAACGGTCTCTTTACTAAGCATGCCTCCAAGGCCCAAGAATTCCTTCAGACTTACTATCAAGTAAACAAGCCTATATAGTATCCCTTTTATCTCAATCGAAGGATTTTTCCTTCCTAAACTAGTGGACATATTAAATGCAACATCTTTGAAACTCTTATTTTCACTAACCAAAATAAAGCGTTCCCCTGAAATATCAGAAAGACATAATTGTTCTACTATTCTTGCGACATCTTGTACCCCTACCCATCCCGTTTCTCCATTACTATAAAATGGAAAACCTGTAGCTGCATTCTTAAAAAGTTTATTCGACCCTTTATTCCAGTTACCATATCCAAGTATAATTCCTGGATTGATTGCTATAGTTGATAATCCCTCTTCTTTGGCTCGCCAAAGTTCACATTCGCCTAAGTACTTTGTATACCCATAATTACTATGTGCAATCTCATTGTCCCATTCTGTATCCTCAACAATAAGATCTCCCTTGGTAGATTTAGATATAGCTGCTATGCTACTACAATATAGTAATTTGATAACGCCAACATCTTTTGCAACATTTATAACATTAGCTGTATATTCTTGATTTACAGTAATCATACGTTCCAAATCCTTTTGTAAATATGAAATGACACCTGCTAAGTGAATGACATAATTACACCCCTGTATGACATCTTCCAAACCAACTACATCGTATAATTCACATTCATGCCAAGATAAATTCGATTTAGTGGCTTCATCCATAGTATACCAACCACTTACTAATTCAAACTCCGATAGGGAAGCTCGAGGTCTAATAATAGCTCTAACTTGATGTCCCTGATTCAGCAAGTGATGTATAATGTGTACACCTAAAAACCCATTAGCTCCTGTTATGGCAAAAGTCACGTAATGCTTATTTTATCTTTGTTGGTACGAATATATTTAATGTTAGAACAATACTTTACCAAAATAACGCTGGACGAGGATTATAGACCTTATGAACTAGGCAGTGTTATACAAAAGAATACCCAAATCTTTCCAGACTTAAAAAACATTAGTATTGCCATACTAGGAGTTGTTTCTGATCTCCATACAAACGGCTGTTCTAATATTAGAAAAGAGCTGTATAAACTAGTAACACATACATCTCTTGAAACTAAAATAGCAGATCTTGGAGATATTACAGAAGGTGCAACTCCAGCAGAAACACATCTTATTATTAAGTCTGTGACCAAGGAGCTTCAACAAAAAAAAATACTTACAATTCTACTTGGCACTAGTTTGGACCAGGGAGAAGCTCTTTACCATTCTTTTGAAAATACAGAAACTAGTATAGAGACGTCCCTCATCTCTTCTCATCTACCCCTTTTAGAGTACCAACTACTTAGAAGAATTTGTACATACAAACCCAATTATTTAAGCAATATAAATGCAATTGCTTTTCAGTCTCATTATATCCCACCTAAAGCTCTAGATACTCTTGAGAATCTAAATTTTGGACATCTTCGACTTGGAACTTTAAAATCTGATATTGAAGAATCAGAAATCTATCTTAGAAATTCAGAGGTAGTTTTGTTTGACTTAAACGCGATAAAACACTGTGATGCACCTGCTACAACACAGACACAACCCAATGGACTAACTGGAGAGGAAGCCTGTCAAATATCACGATATGCAGGTGTTAGTGATTCTACAAAATGCTTTGGGATATTTGAGTATTATCCTGAAAATGACAAAAACCACCTAACTGCTAAAACTATAGCACAATTGCTATGGTATTTTTTGGATGGTTTCGTTGGTAGAGCAAATGATGCACCCCAACTACATGATGAATTTGTTAAATACAGATGTGATATAAATGATAACCAACCCCCTATACTCTTCTTAAAAAGTAAACGAACAAATAGATGGTGGATGCAGATAGAGCATCCTACCAATCCCTCGGAAGATAAACTCAAACTCACATTTCCTTGTTCCTATCTGGACTATCAGTTTTCTGCATCAGGAGAATTACCTCAACGTTATATGAATGCAATAAAGCGTCTACAATAATACTTGACAACAAAACAATCACTAATTTCGTTATACAATAAGCACATGACACGCAAACAAACAGCAACATTTTTAGTAGTTATTTTTACCATAGCACTTACATTTAGTGCATGCTCATCCAAAAAGAAATGTAGTACTCGCAACAAAAAGCAGGTAGAAATGGGCTGGATGTAATATTCCTTTACTTTTCCGGGAATCTTATAACTCAACTCGTTGTCTAAGTAATACTGAAGAATTGAGAGTTGCCTCGTCTTATACTGATTTCGAACTGATAGACCTTGCTATACAGGGCAACGACAAGTATTTCGCTGAAATAGTAAATCGTCATCAATCAATTGTCGCTTCTTCTGCCATGAACATGCTCGGAGATATGGAGGAAGCAAGAGAAATAGGTCAGCAAGTTTTTATTCGATTTTACCAATCAATGAGTAGCTTCAAAAAAGAGGCTAAACTTAGTACCTATCTAACCCGAATCACCATAAATCTATGCCTGAATCACCTTAAAAGAAATCAAACATTTGGGCCTCGAACATATCATCTAGATGTCGCAACCAATATCAGCGTCACAGATCAGTCCAAGGACTTAGAAAGTAAAGAGATAGTTAATATAGCATTGCAAAAACTTGAAGAGGCTCATCGAGCTGTTATTGTATTAAGAATGATACAGGGCTATGATACATTACAAACAGCTGAAATATTGGGGATACCTAAGGGGACAGTTCTTTCAAGGCTAAAACGAGCAATGGACAAGCTAAAAACAATATTAATAAATGATTTCAATTATGAATACACATAGCATAGAATCACATTTAAAAAACCAGAAATATGACTTTGATGCAAATTTTTGCAATGACATATTACGAACAATTAAAGAATCCAAAAATACTTGGATTCCCAAACTTCAATGGCTCATAACTGGCATAGCTGCATCCTTAATTTTTTGCTTAGCATTTATCTATTTTCAAGATGGAACCATATCGTATGACAGCGTTCTAGGTCTTGCTAACATTAGTGATGATAATCTAACAGACTACCTTAATTACCTTTAATCATGAACAAAAAAGTAATATTAACAATCATAGGCACTTTAATTATTGGATTAATCATTGGATTTTTCTTGTCAGGAAGACTTACTCAAAACAGATTGATGCATAGAAGAGCTATGATGCATCAGCCAGGTGCGGAAAAGCAAGTTCTCATAAAAAGACTAAATTTAGATGACAAGCAAATAGAACAAATTTCTCCTATTCTAGACAGTATGATACCTTCTCAAATCGAGCTGCGAAAAGCACATAGAATTGAAATGCATGCTACTAGAAGTGTAATGTTTGATAAAATAAGACCCTTACTGAATAGTAAACAAACCAAGCAGCTAGACAGAATGAGGAGTCGTATGTCAAAGCACCATAAGTGAATTAGAAGAATAACAATGCCCTTAAAAGCCTATAAACCTTTGTTTATAGGCTTTTTTCATGTAAACCTGTACGAAACGGAATCAAATTTGTGTTGTACAAGTCAAATAATAAATAAAAACAATATGAAAGGAATTAAAATCACAGTAATGATGCTGATTATCTGCCAGGCAGTAATAGCTCAAACCAAGACAGCGAAGGAAGTAACAACGAAGAGAATGGAAAGGCTTGATAGTAAGGTAGACCTTACTGATGATCAAGAATCCAAAATATCTGAAATCATCTTTGCATCTGCTACTGAGATGATAGCACTAAAGAAATCTGGAAGTTTTGAAAGAGAAGAAATGAAGGAGCTTAAAAAAAAGGAAAGAAATTTGATTAAGTCGCAACTCACTTCCAAACAATTGACTACACTCAAAGAAGCGAATGAAACTAGACATTTGGAACATCAAAAGAGAAAAAACGACCGTATGATTCAAAGAAATACCAGAACAGAGACAAGAGATCTTATTTTAGCCAAAAGGCACCGTTTTGAGAACTTGTTGTCCATAGATGAAAAAGCTATTATTGAAAAAGCAAGAACATTAAAACCTGAAAGAATAAAAGGTAAAAAAACAAAAGGAGCACTTACCCCTGAACAGAAGACTGAACGTAAAGAAGCACACATACAAATTAGAAAATTACTAAAACCAGTTGTCAAAAATCACAAAAAAGAACTGGACATAATACAATCGGAAATGCCTGCAAAGGAACCGAAATCCTCAAATGAAAAAAAGAAAAAGAACAATGGATTTTATACCAAATTCTTGTTAATGAAATAAGTTAAATTGGCTTTCTAACTTATAAAAAGAGTGCTTGAAAAGAGCACTTTTTTTATAAAATAAAAATTGGCTTTTTTTTGAGAGAACAAAAAAGGCCACCCATAGGGTAGCCTTTTTTTTTGTTTTATCACTTTAGGACTATCCCAAGTAAGATTTTAATATTTTGCTTTTACTTGACTTACGAAGTCTTCTTAGAGCTTTTTCCTTGATTTGACGTACACGCTCACGTGTAAGACCAACTTTATCAGAAATGTCTTCTAATGTATGAGCAGGACCACCATCTAACCCGTAGTAATACTTTAACACATCTCTTTCTTTTTCAGATAACGTAGATATTACTCTGTTAATTTCTTTTCTAAGTGATTCATCCATCAATGGTTGATCAGGATTCGGTTCATCATTGTTATCTAAAACACCTAAAAGACTATTGTCTTCTCCTTCTATCAGTGGAGCATCAATAGACAAATGACGTCCACTGGATTTAAATGCATTTTCCACTTCAGTAACACTGATTTCAAGTTCTTTTGCTATTTCCTCAGGAGTTGGTTCACGCTCTTGAAGTTGCTCAAGACGAGCAGCAGCAGCACTAATTCTGCCAATGCTACCTACCTTATTCAATGGTAGACGAACAATTCTAGATTGATCTGCTAAAGCTTGAAGGATAGATTGACGAATCCACCATACAGCATAAGAGATAAATTTAAATCCACGTGTTTCGTCAAAACGTTTAGCCGCTTTAATCAAACCTAAATTTCCTTCATTTATCAAATCTCCAAGAGTCAATCCTTGGTTTTGATATTGTTTGGATACGGATACAACAAAACGCAAGTTGGCATTTACCAGTTTTTCAAGAGCAGCTTGATCACCCTCTCTAATTCTTCCTGCTAAAACCACCTCCTCTTGAGCATCAATCATTGACACTTTACTAATCTCGTTAAGATATTTATCTAACGATTTGTTTTCCCTATTGGTAAACTGTTTGGAAATTTTAAGTTGTCTCATTTACTATCTAAAAATATCACTTTCTATTAAGAACCTGCAAAGATAAGTTTATGTCATTAAAAAACTAATAAAAAACCTAGGTCCTAAGCCTGTAACAAACCACAAAAAGTGTGCCTTACTTTATCGATTAGATACAACTTTGCTACCTTTGTCTCACTTTAAAAATAAGAGCATGACTAAGGTTAAAATATCGGTTGCAAAAGGAGATGGAATAGGACCTGAAATAATGGATGCAGTTCTCAAAATATTTGATGCAGCGAAAGTTCCATTAGAGTACGAGTTTGTTGCAATGGGAAAAGGCGTTTACGACCAAGGTTTTACAACTGGTATGACCGATGATGCTAAAAAAAGCATTGAATCCACCGGTATTTTGTTTAAAGGTCCTATGGAAACTCCAAAGGGAGGAGGAGTAAAGAGTATTAATGTAACGGCTCGTAAAACATGGAATACACATTCTAACATCCGTAAATTTCAGACTATTAAGGGAGTAGATACCGTTTTTAGTAAAGCAGGCATACCCATTAATTTAACCATTGTAAGGGAAAACATTGAGGATACTTATGGAGGAATAGAGCACTATATGACTAAGGACGTTGCTGTAAGCCGCAGAATAATTTCAAGGCCAGGCTCACAACAGGTGATTCGATCAGCCTTTGAAACAGCCATAAAAGAGGGATACAAAACGGTAACTTGTGGTCATAAGGCAAATATTATGAAGCTTACCGATGGAATGTTCTTAGATACATTTTATGAAATAGCTAAGGAATATCCTCAAATAATAGCTGAAGATGTTATTGTAGATGCTCTTTGTATGAAACTTGTATCTGCACCTCAACAATTTGAGTGTATTGTGCTTACCAACCTTCAAGGAGATATTGTTTCAGATCTTTGTGCTGGACTGGTAGGGGGTCTTGGCTTTGCCCCATCAGCTAACCTTGGGGACCACATTAAAATATTTGAAGCTGTACATGGTACAGCTCCGGATATAGCTGGTCAAAATAAAGCTAACCCAACTTCACTACTACTAAGCGGAGCACTAATGTTAAATCAAATGGGACTTGAACATTACGGCTCAGCAATTCGTGAAGCACTATTATCTGCTATTGACAAGGGATTCCATACTGGAGATTTTGGAGTAGATAGAACTCAATCAATAGGGACTAAAGAATTTTCAGAGGCTATTATTCAAGAGTTGGACTTATCCAAAATAACAGATTCAGATCCAGATAAATACCATAAACCAAGCCTGTTAGCCACAAATAAAATGATGGTTTCGAGTAATGAAATCGTTGAAACTGTGGGCATAGATTTATTTATTGAATCCGAAACACAAGCAGATGAAATCGCCCAGATAGTCCATGCACATCTAGATACTGATATGGAACTTACCACCATTACCAATCGCGGCACCCAAGTATGGCCAGAAGGTTCAGTTTTCACAAATCTTGTGGACACCTATGTGGTTCGAATAGAAAAAAACACCAAATCTGAAGTAAAGAAAAAACGTTTTATGGAACAAGCAATTCATTTGTACGACCACTTGAATATTGGATCGATTGAGATGCTTCTAACTATAGACGGACTACGAAAGTATTCCCTTGCTCAAGGACAAAAAGTAATAGAATTGAGTTGAGTTCTATTCGCACACTGCAAAAGCTTTTTACAGGTAAAAGGCTCATTATTCCAATTGGGATAGGACTTGCAGTTGCATTTTACTTCTTCTTTAAAAGTTTTGACCCTAGTGCTTTTGATAGCATCAATTGGGGCTACAACACTCTTCTGTGGCTCTCTTTAGCATTTGTCATGGTTCTATTCCGATTAATGGGTTACGTATATCGTCTTCGCATATTGAGCGACCGACAACTTTCTTGGAAATCGTGTTTCCAACTCATTCTTCTTTGGGAGTTCTCCTCAGCCATCAGCCCCGGTATTGTAGGAGGCACGGCCGCCGCATTTATACTTCTAGCACAAGAAAAAAAACTAAATACAGGTCAATCTACAGCAATAGTAATGGCAACATCCTACCTAGATGTTTTGTTCTATGTACTATGTGTCCCTTGCTTGCTAATTTTTACAGGTCTTACCTCTCAAATTCCGAAACAAATTGGACCTTTTGACCAATCCCTTGTTTTAGGCTATTTTTTAATTGCCTATATCTTTTTTGTTGCTTGGTCCTCTATAGTCTATTGGGGATTGTTTGTAAAACCTAAGATACTTGGGAATACCCTAAAACTTTTATTTAGAATACCTTTCTTGGCAAAATGGCGTCCAAAGATTGAGATATGGAGTCATCAAATTGAGATTGCTGCATTAGAATTTAAGACCAAACCAAAGAGCTTTTGGTTGAAATCCTTTGGAGCTACCCTATTTTCTTGGATTGCACGCTTTACGTTAGTTAACTTTTTAATTCTAGCCTTTGGAGATGGAAGTGCTGTTCTTTCAATTTTTGTAAAACAACTCATCATGTGGGGAGCACTTATGATACCTGTTACTCCTGGAGCAAGCGGGATGGCGGAGTTGCTTTTCTCATCATTTTTAGGAGAATACTTTTCAAATCAATCTCTGGCAGAAACGACCTCTGTAATTTGGAGGTTAATAAGTTACTATCCCTACCTAATAGCAGGGATAATTATATTTCCTCTTTGGATTCAAAAAATCGTTAAACAGTAACATCTAATTTAGGTAAAACTAACGTAAAAGTAGTACCCTCTCCTTCAATAGATTCCAAGAGTAATTCTCCCTTATGATCTTCTATTATACTATAGGAAATAGACAATCCTAGACCTGTACCTTTGCCTACTTCTTTAGTTGTGAAAAAGGGCTCCATAATTTTACCTTGAATGTCTTTACTCATCCCATTTGCATTATCTGACACAGAAATTTTAAGGCTATCTTTCTGCGAGTAACTTCTAATTCCTAGCTTAGACCGTTTTGAATTTGCCCCATACTTCTCATCTAATGCGTCTATGGCATTGTTCAATAAATTTAGTACTACTTGATTAATTTTACCGATTTGACAATTGACCAAAGGTATATTCTCTTCAAGATCTAACTCAACTTGCACACTATTTAACCTACTTTTAAGAACAGAAATCGTACTATGAATACCCTTATTGATATCTGCAAACGCCTTCTGACCCGCATCTCCTTGACTAAAGGTCTTTAAACCATCCACAATGGAATGAGTCCTTCGGGCTCCCTCTTCTATTCCGTTAATCAATTGCTTTGTCTCTTGTACCGTATAGGATAGGTCCATCTTATTCTCCAACTCCGCTATTCGCAAAAGTTCATTTTCCAAGTCATTGATATCAATATTTTTATACTCGTTCAAGAGATTATTTATATCATCTATATTTTCACGAAGAGGAATCACGTTAGCTGTAACGAAGTTTATGGGGTTATTTATCTCATGCGCAATACCCGCTGTAAGAACACCTAATGAAGCCATTTTTTCTGACTGTACTAATTGTGATTGAGTAGATTTAAGGTCATCTAAAGCCTGCTGGAGCTCAGAAGTTCTGACCTTAACTTTTTCCTCTAAGGTTGCATTCTGATTGAGAACAAGCTCTTCATTCTTTTGAACTTCTTCCACTACCCTTTTATGAGCCAATTCATTATCCTTTTTCAGAATATTTATCTGGTGAGCAAGAGCTACAGATAGTAATACCGTTTCTATCATTGCACCAATTGGCATTATAAAGAGTGTGAAGTAATTAAATGGAACTAAGTTATAATCTTTCAATACAAATATTATAACTCCAGTTAGAAAGGCAGACCAAGCAATCACAAAATATCTTGCTATAATTTTCCCGCTAAAAATACTTTTAATTCCAAGGTAAAGAAGAAAAACAGAGATAAACACACCATTAATTTGCAGCATGATATAGCAAAGTGAATACATTCCAAAAACTGCTAAAACAAGAGAAATGGCATAGGATATATAAAAGAAAATCCTTACAGGTCGTGTTTTAGGTTGCTCTTCAGCGACATTAAGAAAATCATATATAAAAAGGGACCCTAATATTCCAACAAAACCAGTTCCGAAATAAAAACTAGCATCTAATAAAAATGGGCTACTTGGAAACAAAAAATGGGATAGACCTACAACACAAGACTGAGTAAAGAAAACAGCTAAAAGATACAATACATAGTATAAATAGGTTTTGTTTTTGGTATTAACAAAGAGAATAAAGTTATATAGAAACATGGCCATAAATACCCCAAAAAACAACCCAATGAACAGAAAGTGACGAGTATCATCTGTTGTATTTAAACTTTGAATTCTTAAAGGAAATATTAATTGTTCATGTGACTGAACCTGAAGAAAAAGAATTCGGGTTTCATTCTTATTAATTTTAATTTCGAAATTAGGATATGGTAGTTTATTATCCTTTTCATTAAATGGAATGAATTCACCATTCTCAATCTTATGCATACTGCCAAATTCAATGCTATCATAGAGTATAACCCTATCCAGATAGGAAACAGGAATTTTAAGAGACAGATAAACTTCCTCAGAAGTATTCTTTACAGTTAGTTTCATCCAATGCATTTTAGATGATATTCCCAAATTCAGGAGTTTAGAATTATCGTAGCTGAACTCTGCATTAAGTAATTCCTTTGACTCCAGATAATCAATACCCCCACTTGATACGCCAATATTGGCCCCATCAATATAATTATCTGATGGATGAATTATAACCTTATCTGTAGCTAATACCTGTATGGTAAAAAGTATACTAAAAAGAATGTTAAATATTAATTTCATATTGGATTAAAATCTGTCCACGTTTATTGGGTTCATTGTACTCTTGAGTTAAGTTGCCTCTAAGAGATAATATTCGTTCCTTTTCAAAATCATCTGCCAATTCTAAGTCTACTAAGTCATCATTCATCCATAAAGCAGCCTTATAATTTGGAGTAGGATAGTTCATGTACCCATCGGTGCCTAGACTTGTAACAATGCTGTAACCTAAGCTTCTAGTAATTCTAAAAGTATATGTAGCATTAAAACAAAAAGAAACTATGTCATTACTAATCATTGGAGATACTACTGTACACAGTCTTGTAAGAATTTGACTAATGTTTCGTCCAGCTATTTTTCTTGAATTCCAAAGGCCACAACTTTCTACAACGGTTCGATTTTTCAAAGCATCCATTAAAACAATAATCCTTTTGTCAATCGGAAGTATCGCCTTTTCAAGGGACAAGAGTCGTCCTGACACTTTCTTTTCTAAACGTATTCCTCCAACTACCTCATCGTCAACTACAGCAACAAAAACAAATGTATCTTTACTCTCGTGCCAACTATCCTCATTCGATTTAAAATGCGAAAATCCGTGATCTATTAGTACCGCTTCATGACCCGCAGAAAATTCCTCACAATACTTTTTGTTTTCTGGTGCCCAAAAACCTATTATTTTACAAATTTCCTTCAATTTTACTTTATATATAAAACTTTCGAAATCTCCCTTCTAGTAAACATTCCTCTTTCACCATTTTCATCAAAAAATCGGAATAAGAAAATTGGAATTTCACCAACTTCTTCCTTGAAAATTTTATAAAAATCATTCTTTACAGAAGTAATCTGGTCAATTTCTTTAATTGATAAGCCATCCAATAAGTCATTCTCAAGCATATTAAACATAAAAATAGCTGTTGTAATCGGGTGTATTGCTATACCCTTATCAGTACAGTCAAGCCAGAGTTGTTGTATAAACTCTCCAGCTTTTAAATAATTATTCGCAATAGAACTATTCGCCGTCACAAAACAAATACCTCCCGAAGCACGCACGTACTCACTTGTGATAGAATCCAATCCCTGTCCTAACCCCCAGTTTGTCAAGTTGTTTGATACTGAAGGATCTTTAGCCAAACGTAATCCGGCATACTCCTTTTCAGTAAGTAGTAACTCATTTACTGGTATACCTAATCCCGAACTTCCATTCTTAGAAAAATCGATTTCTTTATAAAAATCAACTTGACCATTTTTATTCAATAACCTTATGCGGTCCAGTTTGCCTAATAACTTAGATAGTTTATTTAACAAACTTGGCTCACAAACTGTATGTACCTTATAGGAATCACTGGAAAGTGACTTGAGGTATGCAAGCTGCTCTACCCCTATTTTTGAATCAATAATTCTTTTTCTATTTGTAAATCTCTTAAAAATTAATGAATAATATTTTTGATCAGATTCGGAAACTTCATGATTATTCTTAAACTTTATAGACGCAACTAAATCAGATTCGGCAAAATTGGGGTATTCAATTAAAGCCTGAATACCTCTATAACTAGATGCAATTCCAAGATTTCGTATGGCTGCTCCAAGACTAACCTGTGCACCAATCAAATTTCTATCCCAAAATGATTCTGCCAATTTTCTATCCAGAAATAGAAATAATACATTGTTCTTATAAACCCATTTCCAAGGTTGTGAATTTGCGATAGAAGCTGCGAGACAAGCTTCTTCAACAATATCTCTGATTATATCATTATCTATTTTAACATCACTTGACATTGAATTGTCTATTAAACTTAAATAATGGTCAAACCCTGTCTCCTCTTTAACATTTTGGCCCTGAGTTCGACTTTTTAGATCCTCTCCACTGCTAATTGAGTTATTATTTATTTGATCTTCTATATCATTATAAAATCTACCTGAAATTTGGATTTGATTCAATAAAATTCTTCTAGCAACATCCGTTAACAATCCAGCACCATAGTTAATTGCAGAAGCAAGTTGTGGCCAACTTCTAATCGATTCACCAATTTCAACCATTGAAGCCTTAATTCTCCTGGACAAAGTCTCATAACCAACAATATCCAACATATAAGGTATTTTCTCTTCACTGGTTTTGAGGGAAGCTAGCTTCTCAACACTAAGATTATTCATTCTGCCGTGTAAAAGCTCCCGGTCTGGTTCTAAGTCAAATCGTTCTATATCAACTAAGGACCTATCACTTGCCTCCATAAGAACTGGAATACCCAACTCCTTCGCTTTCATTCGAGATAACACCTTGATATCTAATCCATCACACTCTTCTATAAACAAATCCAATTTCCCATTCTCGCAGAAAAAGGAGTCCATGTTATCTGCTGTCAGACCTTTTTCGTAGCATTTTACCTTTAAAAAAGGATCAATTTCTAAAATTTCCCTAACCGCTGAAACTGTTTTGTTGACACCCATGTCAGTTAAAGGTGCACTTATTCTATTCAAATTGGATAATTCTAAGTCATCAAAATCAGCCAATCTAATCTCTCCACAAACTCTCTCCAAGGCTATTGTCAAAGCCACAGACCTCCCAACCGATAATCCGGCAATTCCAATAATTTTTTTTCGAAGTATCTCCTGTTCCTCTTGTGTTATTTTATACTTGTTCCTATTGGTTCTTACTTCAATAAACTCTTCCTCATCAAGTATATGAACTACCTGATTTTTCCAAGGATAATAAACCCATACCCCATACTTTACTTTGGTTGAATTGCGTTCTTCAAGATGTTTTTCTAATAACTTTTTATCCATTACCTCTTCTTTAGTAAGAGATGGATTTTGACACAAAATCAGTTCAATTATTTGAGACTCTATTGTGTCATAAACTATGGGTTTTAACGACGTTACCATAGTGTCAAATGCAGAATTTTCTGCACCGACATTTAACCTATACAATACAGGTTTATACACATTTTTCATGATAGTTTGCTTTAGCAGTAGTTCCTGCGAAAGTGGTATTACATTTGGACTTTTCCAAGGTTTTAAATGTAAGCTGCTATTTATCAGACCATTAAATTTGAGCATTGTGTTTGAGAAGCTAAAGCTATTTTTGAAAATAAATTTGTAGTTATCCACAATTCATTTATCTTTGTACAACTACTATTATAGATGAACATGAGATTAAACAATGAAATCTGTGTGCTTTACGTCGATGACGAGCCGCAAAACTTAACTGCTTTCAAAGCAAATTTCCGAAAAATTTTTACCGTTATAACTGCTAATAATGCCACTGAGGCGTTGTCTATTATCAATTCAGATCAGGTTGACGTTGTCATTACTGACCACATGATGCCAGACATTTCAGGAGTTGATTTATTAGAAAAATTAAAAGAATCTCATCCATACATTGGTCGAATTCTAATTACAGGTTGTAATGATATCAATATTGTAATTGAAGCCATCAATAGATGTGAGGTTTTCCGTTTTTTAACTAAACCTTGGGTAAAAGATGATTTAACAGAAACTATTCAGGCTTCATACCAAGAAAACCTTGAGAAACAAAACGAGAGTTTAGTTGCTACTAAATTGGTTGAAACCAATCAACAATTGGAGTTTATGCTTCGACAAAAACTAATATCCTAAGATTAGTTAGAAACCGTACCTTTGCCTATCTATGAGCGATAAACCATGTGTAGGTATTACTATAGGTGATTTTAATGGAATAGGTCCTGAACTTATTCTTAAAACACTGAGCAACGAGCTTGTGTTTAATTATTGCACCCCAATAGTGTATGCAAATACGTACGTCCTAAATTTTTATACTAGTTTATTGGAGCTAGCCTCACTTGATGTTAACATTGTCAAACGGAAAGAGGACATCAAAACGGGTATGGTAAACTTAAGAGTTTGCAGCCATGATCAAATTAATATTACACCTGGAACTGCAAGTGTCGAAGCTGGAAAATTTGCTTATGACGCATTACAGTTAGCAGTACACGATGTTAAAGAAGGGTATATCCAAAATATCCTCACAGCCCCTATAGATAAAAATAGCACTGTAGAGTCTGGGATGGAGTTTAATGGTCATACCCAATATTTTGCAAGTGAATTTCAATCTGAGGTTCAAATGATTCTGCTCAATGATAGTCTTCGAGTTGCCATGGTTACAGGCCATACGGCCTTATCCAACGTTACTGAGCAAATTACAACGGACAACATTTTAACAAGCATTAAAGCCTTAAACCAAAACCTAAAATCAGACTTTGGAATAAGTAAACCAAAAATAGCAATCCTTGGAATTAACCCACATGGTGGAGATAATGGATTAATGGGCTCTGAGGAAATTGATAAAATTAGACCCGCCATAGAGGCAGCTCAAGAGGAAGGAATTTTGGCCATTGGTCCATATCCTTCAGACGGTTTTTTTGGTTCCTCAAATTCACAAAATTTTGATGGTGTTCTCGGAATGTATCACGACCAAGTTCTTATACCATTTAAGCAGATTGCATTTTCTAACGGCGTTAATTATACTGCAGGGTTACCCATTATACGAACATCTCCAGATCACGGCACCGCATATGATATTGCAGGAAAAGGAATCGCAGATACATCGTCTTTTGTAAATGCTCTTTACTTGATTAATAAGATTCACCGAAATAGACTTAGTTACTATGATTCGAGTATTCCTCAGTTGGAGTTTCGAGAGCATAGAAGAGAAAAATTCAGTATTGGAGTTCCCGATTTAAGATAACCAGCTTATTATACTTGGTTTACAAGTAAAATATTTACCTTTGCGGACTTTTTGCGATGAAGTTGTCTGATTTTGATATAGATTTTATTAAATTTAAAAATGAAAAAGACAGTTTTAATTACAAACTGAATAATACGTTCTTTGGATTAAAAGAGAATAGCCTTTATCACTCTTGTGAGATAGATGCTGTGGTACATTGTACTAGAAATGAAAACAACATAACTCTTGATTTTGAGCTTGTTGGTTTCATGGATTCACAATGTGACAGATGTTTAAACAACATCAAAATTGAGGTGAAAACTGATAGAAATGAAGTCATACGACTTACATCTAATGAAGATTTGCTGAAAGAGGAAAGCTACATATCTATTAACAATCAAGTATACAATGTATACGATTCGCTCTACGAGCAAATTTGTTTATATATGCCTTCAAGAATGATATGCGAAATCTCCAAAGATCAAAAAACATGTAAAATAGAACATCCCATTACCGAAAAAGAAGAAGAGGTAGATGAGAGATGGGCAGAACTAAAAAAATTAATAAAATAAGAAAATGGCACATCCTAAACGTAAAATCTCCAAAACGAGAAGAGACAAAAGAAGAACTCATTACAAATTAGGCAATAGACAGCTTCATAGAGATCCGTCTACAGGTGAAGTACACCTTTATCATAGACTAAATCTTGAAACTGGCATGTACAGAGGTGTTCAGGTTTTGGAACCTAAAGACGCTGAGTAATAGCTTATGAGAATTGGCATAGATGCCATGGGGGGTGATTTTGCCCCTGAAGAGTGTATAAAAGCAGTACTTGAAGAAGCAAGTATAGAAAACTGTGAGTACGAGTTTTTTATTTTTGGTGAAGAACACTCTTTAAGTTCTTATGCGGATGATTTAGACCATCCAAACATCACAGTAATATTTACTGGTGAGAGCATTGGTATGGGAGAACACGCTACCAAAGCAGTTGCTTCCAAAAAGGATTCTAGCATAAATGTTGGAATGCACTATTTGGCAACTGATAAAATTGATGCTTTTCTAGGTGCTGGAAATACTGGAGCTATGATGGTTTCCGCACTCTATCAAGTTAAAACCATCGATGGTATTGATCGACCCGCTCTATCCTCAGTATTACCACAACAGAGTGGAATCACAGGTGTACTTCTTGATGTTGGTGCTAATAGTGATTTAAAGCCTGAAACATTAGCAAAATTTGCTGTTTTGGGTAGCGAGTTTGCAAAGGCAGTTTACAACATTGATAATCCTCGTGTAGGACTAGTAAACATCGGTGAGGAGGAAGAAAAAGGAAATCTTCTAACAAAAGCTGCATTCCCAATGCTTAAAGCTCAAAAAGGAATAAATTTCATAGGAAACATTGAAGGGAGACATTTATTCAATGATCTTGTTGATGTGGCCGTTTGTGATGGCTTTACTGGCAATGTAATTGTAAAATCTTGCGAAGGCTTTTTCTACAATCTATTGAAACGAGGTGTAGAAGATGACTTTTTGAATAAATTCAACTTTGAGCATTATGGTGGTACTCCAATTCTTGGAATTAAAAAGCCAGTAATCATTGGCCACGGAATTACCAAAGCCAAAACATTTCGAAATATGATAAAACTCTCTAAAAATGTTGTAGATTCAAAATTAATTTCTAAGATTGAACTATCGTTTTCTGAAGCAACGAGTGGTTAAATAATCAAAAACTAAATATTATTATATGCGAGCAGCTATTACAGCAGTAGGTGGCTATGTACCTGAAAAGGTCTTAACAAACAAGGATTTAGAAAAGCTTGTAGATACTTCTGACGAGTGGATACAAAGCAGAACAGGAATAAAAGAACGAAGGGTTATGGAAGATGGAACCGCCACAAGTGATATTTGTGTTGCATCCATTGAAAAAATCTTAAAAAAACGTAGTCTTAAGGCAGAAGACATTGATTTAATTATCGTTGCCACTGTTACACCTGATCACGTTTTTCCCGCCACGGCAAACATTGTTTCTGATAAATTGGGAGCTATAAATGCATGGGGATTTGATGTAAGTGCGGCTTGTTCTGGATTCTTATATGCCCTTGAGACTGGGTCCAAGTTTATTGAATGTGGCAAACACAAGAAGGTCATTGTATGTGGGGCAGATAAAATGTCAGCAATTGTCAACTATGAAGATAGAAATACCTGCATCATTTTTGGAGACGGAGGAGGTGCTGTACTTCTAGAACCATCTGAAGACGAAAACATAGGCATAATAGATAGTATATTGAAATCAGATGGCTCAGGGCGTGAATTCCTACATCAGAAAGCTGGAGGTTCTATGAATCCTCCAACACATGAAACAATAGACGCTCGTGAGCATTTTGTATTCCAAGAAGGGAAAACCGTATTCAAATTTGCAGTAACAAACATGGCACAGGTTAGTAGAGACATAATGGATCGGAATAACCTAACAGGTGCCGATGTAGACTATCTTGCTGCACACCAAGCAAATCTAAGAATAATAGATGCTACCGCTAAACGGATGGAATTGGACCAAGAAAAGGTTCTTATAAATATTCAAAAGTATGGAAATACTACCGCTGGAACCATACCACTATTATTGTCAGATTTTGAATCTAAATTTAAAAAGGGTGATAATATTATTCTTGCTGCTTTTGGCGGAGGCTTTACTTGGGGAGCTATTTACCTGAAGTGGGCATACAATTCATAAACTAACATTTTATACTATTTTCGTTAAAGATTAAATAAGACATGGACTTAAAAGAAATTCAAACCTTAATCAAATTTATCTCATCATCTAAAGTTGATGAAGTATCAATTGAGAAAAAAGATTTTAAAATAAAAATAAAAAGGAACAGCACTGTGCCCACACAAACAGTTACGGCTCCTATTTATCAAGCACCACCAGTAGCAGTAAATGCTCCTACAGAAGCTCCCAAAACGGAAGTTCCTGCGGTTTCCAATACTGAAGAGATAAAATCTCCCATGATTGGTACATTCTACCGTAAATCTTCACCAGATAAACCATTGTTTGTTGAAGTAGGTGACACCATAGAAAAAGGTCAAGTGATTTGTATTATTGAAGCTATGAAATTATTCAATGAGATAGAATCAGAAGTGAGTGGTAAAATTGTTAAAGTATTGGTTGATGATTCTCAACCTGTCGAATACGATCAACCACTTTTCTTAGTTGAACCTAACTAAATCCTAATGTTCAAGAAAATATTAATTGCTAATCGAGGTGAGATAGCCCTTAGGATTATTCGTACCTGTAAAGAAATGGGTATTTCTACAGTTGCTGTTTATTCCACTGCAGACCGAGACAGTCTACATGTAAAGTTTGCCGACGAAGCAGTATGTATTGGTCCAGCACCAAGTCCGCAATCCTACTTAAAAATGCCCAATATAATAGCAGCAGCAGAAATAACCAATGCTGATGCAATACATCCTGGATATGGTTTCCTATCTGAAAATGCCATTTTTTCTGGAATGTGTAAAGATCATGGTATCAAGTTTATCGGTGCTAGTGCAGAGATGATTGATGGTATGGGTGATAAATCCAATGCAAAAGCAACTATGATTGCCGCTGGAGTTCCTTGTGTTCCTGGTTCAATTGGTCTTTTGAAAGATGAAAAAGATGGATTGAAAACTGCAAAAAAAATAGGATATCCAGTTATGCTAAAAGCCACTGCTGGAGGTGGTGGTCGAGGAATGCGTCTAATCTGGAAAGAGGAAGATTTTTCTGACGCATGGTCCAGTGCTAGACAGGAATCTAAGGCTGCATTTGGAAATGATGCAATGTATTTAGAGAAATTCATTGAGGAACCTAGACATATTGAGATTCAAATAGTCGGTGATCAATACGGTAAGGTGTGTCACTTATCTGAAAGAGATTGTTCAATTCAACGTAGGCACCAAAAGCTTCTTGAAGAAGCTCCCTCTCCGTTTGCAGATGATGATCTACGTACCCGTATGGGAGAAGCTGCTATTAAAGCAGGTGAAGCTATAGGTTATGAAGGTGTTGGAACAGTAGAATTTCTAGTTGATAAACACAAGAATTTCTACTTTATGGAAATGAATGTACGTATTCAAGTAGAGCACCCAGTCACCGAAGAAATAATTAGTTTTGACCTTGTAAAGGAACAAATTAAAGTAGCTGCAGGTATACCTATGAGTGGTAAAAATTATCTCCCTCTGAAACACTCAATAGAATGCCGTATAAATGCAGAAGATCCATTTAATGATTATAGGCCTAGTCCTGGTAAGATTGAAGTACTACATAAGCCTGGAGGGCATGGCGTAAGGATTGATTCACACATATATGCTGGATATACAATCCCACCTCATTATGACTCTTTGATTGCCAAACTTATTGTTTCAGCTCAAACAAGAGAGGAGTGCATTGTCAAAATGGAAAGAGCCCTTTCTGAGTTTACCATCGAGGGAATTAAAACTACAATTCCATTGCACCTTAAACTTATGAAAGATCCTGACTTTAGGGCCGGTAATTTTACAACGAAGTTTATGGAAACTTTTGACATCAATGCCTAAGCATTTGTCATTGTAAGCCTGCATTTCACCATATTTTTATGGGCACTCACCATATTTAGATAAAGAATACCTCCTTCTAAATTATACTTGTGCTAGATAAATGATTAGGAATTTTAAACAAATAAAGTCCTTGGGTCTAGTGTATATACTAGCAGCTTTAGTAGTTGTTAATATTGTCCTTTGGGTAATCATATAAAAAAAGGGTTGGATGTTTTACATCCAACCCTTTTTTTATAATACAATATCTTATTGCTTATGCAATACACTTGAAAAATTTTGATTCCCTTCAATTCTCAGTATATAAATACCTTTTGTTAGTGACTCAATGTTTAACTGGTCACCTGAATTGATTTTGCTAGATATCTGAAGATTCCCTAATATATCATATACTTTAACAACTTCTGTTCCGCCATTTTCCAATTCTATCGTTACAAAATCACTTGCTGGGTTCGGATATGCTCTAAACTTCGATTGACTTGGTAAGTCAACATTTGCAGTTCTTGCATGCAAATCTAATGTTAATGAATCCTTTATTAGTCCATCTTTAGCAGACCTAACTTCGATAGTTACAAGTCCGTCACCATGCATATCAAAAAAAGAAAAACCAAGCTTGAATTGTTCCTGTTCTCCCATTCCTAAATTGAACGTATAATCACCGCTTGGACTTGAAATACATAAATCTCCATTACAAACTGTAAGCTCCCATTCACTTGGTTTATTTACATTCACAACATGCCAAATAAATACGGTATCACTCGCATCAGTAGTATTATTAGACAAATAACTTTTGCCAGAATAGTCGAAATCACCACTAAAAGCATTTTGATTGACTAGCGTGTCAGCATCAAACGAAATCTGTGCATTTGAGGTAAAAGATAAAGCTACAAGAGCTAAAAGTAAAGTAAGTTGTTTTTTCATATTTTTAAAAATTAAGCCGCTTCAGCTTCTACAGCTTCCACTTCTGGTATCATTCTTTTTAGTAAATTTTCTATGCCCGCCTTTAAAGTCAATGTACTACTTGGACAACCGCTACAAGACCCTTTCATTGTCACAGTAACCACTCCTTCTTCAAAACTCTTAAAATCGATAGCTCCACCATCCATTTCCACAGCAGGACGAACATGATCCTCAAGCAATTGCTTTATCTTGGTCACTACATCTGATTCTTCTTCTGGGGTTAAATTTTCTTTAACAACCACTATAGGCTTCTCAGCTTCCAAGTACTCTTGAACAAACTTCTTTAATTGTGGAATTATATCGAACCACTCATAGTTTTCCTTCTTAGTTACAGAAACAAAGTTGTTCATTATAAAAACACCCTTAACAAAGTCATAATTAAATAACTCTTTAGCCATCGGGCATTCATCCAATCCTTCTTTGACCCGAAAGTCAATACTGTCATTTGGCAGTATCATCTTATTCGCGACGAATTTCATCGACTCAGGATTCGGAGTCTTCTCCGAGTATATAGTTATTACGTCAGCTAATTCCATTTGTTATTTATAACGTTTCAAAGGTAGTTAATGTTTTTTAAGCTAAAGACCATTAATCGTCATCTTTAGTCCATTTCATAAGACTGATGGAGTAAGCTCTCGCCTCTATACTCCTTATTTTTACTGTAAAATGAATTGAAGGTACACCATTGACAGTCTTCTTGTTCACATCCTTGCTCAAACTTTAGGTTCTGAATTTTCTTAAATGTACTCTTAATTTGACTGCGGACAAAGGCATATTCATTTTCATTAATAACTATTTTTACTTTTTTTAATTCTTCGTTATCTGGCTCAATAAAATCTATTTCTCCGGAAATTACCTTTAAATTCTGTGTGGTATCACTCTCAATAAGAGCTTTATAAAAAAGGACTTGTCTCCAATAATCACCACCAAATCTTTTTTCGAAATTAGATTCATTCGGATTGTCCTCTAAACTGACTGGTGGTTTTACTTTTTTAATACCATACTTTACTTGACCTGTTTTAAAATCAACAACATGAGCCGCTCTTTGATCTACAACAACTTTGTCAATTTGGCCCCGTATTGGAACTCCATCTATCTCACAATTCTTAAGATAAAGTTCAGTATGTATTTCCTTTTCATTCTTCCAACTCTCAGCATACTTGTCATAATATTTGTTCAATATCTCAATACCATAATATAATCTTCGTTCCAGCCCCTCTTTTGTGAAAGCTTCTTTACTGCTGTTCATAGCGGCTGAAAATCTCTTCTTAAGCAACTCTTTCGCATCGGATGATTCCTTAAGAGAAAATAACTGTTTGTATAACCCATCCAATGCATAGTGTATAGCTGTACCAAATGTTGCACTCTCTCCTTTGGCCGATGGTACTCTTAGTATATTCTGATAAAAAAATGCTACTGGACATCTCAAATAACTGTTAAGATTAGTAGCACTAAGTCGAAAGTTTTCTACTTCTTTTTTAACAAAGTCTTGATGAATTAAACTTATATATTCTTTGTTTTGAGGGGTTAACATAAAGTCGAAAAAATGTAACAAATCTTCTTCAGCAGCCTCTTGTTGCTGAAATGACGCTGCTCCACTCTCTTCCAACTCTACTACAAACAAACTTTTAGTTAAATCCTTGTCTTTATCATCTTTAACCGCGTAGCTTATTTCAATATCTTTTCTTGCTCGAGTAAGAGCCACGTAAAACAGTCGTCTGGACTCTTCTTCTGTCGCTTTCTTAGGTTCCCCTGGAATTAATAAATTAAGTTTAAAAGGGAGACTGGTACTGTCTTTTTCCCATTTTTTTTCTGTACACCCTAGAACAAATACATAGTCATACTCTAAACCTTTAGACCCATGAACAGTCATTAGATTTACGCCATCAATCCCATGTATTATTTTATTAAGTTTAAGACCTAATTTATTCGCTCGTAGTAATTTTATTTTATCTAGGAACTCTGCCAAGGAAAGATACGGCTGACGAGCAGTCTCTTCTTTCAGGAAATTGTAATAGGTTTTCAAACATTGAATTTGGTATGTTGCATCCCTACTTGATAAAGCTCTAGCTACAAATCCTATTTTTGACATTATTCTTTCAATTAAGATTTGTAATGTCACATTATGCATCTCTTTTAACCAGTATTCTATATCCGCAATAAATTTTCTGAGTTCTGTTTTTGATTCTTTTGATAAATCCAAATTTTCCGCAGTGGTATTTAACTGTTCTCGCCAACCTTTATCCCAATTTTTTGAAAGCTGATTGCTAATACGAGCAATATCAAAAGCCGAAATGTTTTGAAAATTATGATAATGCAAAATCTCAAACATAAGATGTTGACCACTATCAAGCTTACTCGACTCAAGCATTAAATAGGTTAAGAAATTATTAAGTTGATGTACCAATGGAACTTCTAGTACGTCTTGCGTCTTTGCCACATTATAACTGATTCCTTCTGACTCCAAATACTTTATAAGCTCTGCACTTTGTGAATGGTTGCGATACATTATTCCTACTGTACTCAAAGAAATGCCTTTCTGTTTGAGTGTTTTTAGTTTGGAAGTAATACTTACTATCTCCTGAAAGGTGTTTGGGTATTCAATTATTTTTAGGGACCCTTTTATACTTGCCACTTCGTCGTTAGCTGCCTTAATATCCTTATTTAGATTAGGGACTTTACCAACCAATCTCTCTTGATTGTGTTTAATAATGGCATTACTACCATCCAAGATATTTTGGCTAGAACGGTAATTCTTATCCAAAATAACTAGTTTAATATGTTTCTCGTACTTTTTATAAAACTCAAAAATATTCTCTACGTTGGCTCCTTGAAATTTATAAATAGATTGGTCATCATCACCGACTACAAATACGTTTGGGTTGTCCCAAAAACTGATTAGAGAGTAGAGTAAATCGTTTTGAATTCCATTGGTATCTTGATACTCATCTACCAAAAAATAGTGATACATTTCTTGATATTTTAGCAATAAATCATTGTTCGTTCTAAATTCATTCAGTACCCAAGCTAACATATCATTGAAATCATATCGCTTTCTTGCCTTAAGTTTAGCATCATACTTAACCAACAAACTCGAAGCTTCTTCCAATTTATCCAAAGACTTCTTTACATCGTCAAAGGCTTTTTGTTTTAAATCTCCTACATTAAACTCTTTGTACTTTCTTTTATAATAGAAATCAGAATTTGATAGTATTTCTTCAATTGCTACTTCAATTCTCAATTGAATCTCTTTAAGGTTTAAGTTATCCTTCTTCATCAAACCAAAGAGTTTTTTGAGATTGAAAGAGTCATAGTATACATCCCCTACGTACCTTTTTAGTAAGCTTTTGTGTGGCAGTTCATCAATTATTTCTCTCAGAACCTCTATCACTTCTAACTCCGATATAGGATCTAGGTCTTGAATGCCAAATAGATCCTTATTTTCCTGAATAACCGTATTGCAAAAACCATGATAAGTATAAACATTCACCTTATAGGACTCAGAACCAATAAATTGATTAAGCCTATTGCGTAATGCAGTAGTGGCAGCCTCAGTAAAAGTAAGGCACATAATATTTTCTGGATTTGTGTCTGTATTTTTTAAAATACTTGCCACTCTTGCTCCTAAAACTTGTGTTTTCCCAGTACCCGGTCCGGCTACTACCATGACTACTCCATCAGAAGTATCAACAGCCACTTTTTGATTCTTATTAAGTGTATTGTATACAGTTGTAAAACCCATAATGCTGTAGCAAGATTGTTATTTTTTATAGGTATAAAAAAGATAAAACTGAAAAAAAATCAATAATTAATAGGAAAGTTGCAACCTTTTTAGAAATTTGTTTCTAATTATATATCAAATAAGACGTAAATAATGAACAAAAAAAATTACTTAATCAAAGGCTTTCTAACTTTAC